>JBFONV010000002.1:0-575432 GCA_040779335.1 Colwelliaceae bacterium 6471 | reverse complement strand
GGAAATTTAGATTTTTCCGACTAAATCTAATGACGGTGCTAATGTTGCTTCGCCCGGCTGCCATGCTGCAGGACATACTTCGCCATCGTGCTCAGCAACATATTGTGCCGCTTGAATTTTGCGCACTAACTCTTTTGCTGATCGACCTATACCTAAGTCATGTACTTCTGCAATTTTGATTTCGCCTTCAGGATTGATGACAAATGTACCGCGCAACGCTAAACCATCTTCTTCGATCATTACGCCAAAATTACGAGTAATAGTGCCAGTAGGGTCGCCGATCATCGGGAATTGAATTTTACCAATAGTCTCTGAACTATCGTGCCATGCTTTATGGGTAAAATGAGTATCGGTTGATACAGAATAAACTTCTACGCCCATCGCTTGTAGTTGCTCATAGTGATCTGCCATGTCGCCTAGTTCAGTAGGACAAACAAAAGTGAAATCTGCTGGGTAGAAGAAAACTACCGACCATTTGCCTAACAAATCTGCTTCACTAACATCGATAAAATCGCCTTTACTAAAGGCCGTAGCTTTAAATGGAATAAGGGTTGAATTTATAATTGACTGAGTCATGGAATTTCTCCGTTTCGTGTGTATTTATTTAACGGTGTTCATCATAGCGAGCGCCTTATCATAAATATAATTGAATGATTTGAAGATAGTGATAGATAAAATCTATCGTAAAATTAATAACTGGTTTTGGGGACTAGTTTTAAGTGCGCAGTGGGAGTGATTAGTTACATAGTGTTAGGTACTTAAATTCAAGGAGTACTGTGGGAGAAGATATCATGATTTTTCCTGTTACATGGTATTCATCAGCATGCACAGAGATTGAAAATACTTTATAGTGGTTTGATAACTTAGCAAGTGAATGAAAGATGAAAATAATAATAAAATTGCCCAAGGTGCTAATGATTGGTGTTTTTTCAATGTTAACGTTGAGCGCCTGTCAGCAAGCAAAAGAACAATCTGGCGAGTTAAATAATAAAGCAGTACAGGTTAACCTTGATAATGTTCGCCAGCATGTTAAAAAGTTAGCATCAGATGAATTTGGCGGCAGGGGTCCCTTAACCGAAGGGGAAAAGCTCACCATAGATTATTTGGCCCGTGAATATAAGCGCATTGGCTTAGTTGGTGCTAATAATGGCAGCTTCTTTCAGTCAGTGCCTATGGCTAAAGTAACTCCGAATCACACGAAAAAATTGACTATTGGTGACTTAAGCTTTGAATTAGGTAAAGACTTTACCGCGCGCAGCCAACAAATAAACAAACGTATTGAGTTAGTGGATTCTGAGCTAGTATTTGTTGGCTATGGGATAAACGCCCCAGAGTATCAATGGAATGATTATCAAGATATCGATGTTAAAGGAAAAACGGTTATCGTACTGGTGAACGATCCTGGCTTTGCTACGCAAGACCAGCAGCTATTTACCGGCAATGCTATGACCTATTATGGTCGATGGACCTATAAATACGAAGAAGCGGCTCGACAAGGGGCAAAGGCAGTATTGATAGTTCATGAAACGGCTCCCGCGGCTTATCCTTGGAGTGTGGTAGAAAGTTCAAATACTGGCAGTAAATACACCTTAGTTGACAAAGAAAATAATATCAGCAAGTTACCGATAATGGGCTGGCTCCATATTGATGCGACACATAAAGTGTTTAATAAAGTTGGCCTTGATTATAACGAATTGAAACAAAAAGCGTTATTACCCGATTTCCACGCTGTTCCACTTAATATCACTGCAAACTTTTTACTCGAAAATGCGTTGGAAAATGCTGAGTCGAATAATGTTGTTGCGCTACTAAAAGGCACCAATAAAGCCGATGAATATATTATTATCAGCGCTCATTGGGATCATTTTGGTACTCAACAAACACCCACTGGCGCCAAAATTTATAATGGTGCTATTGACAATGCAACCGGAAGCGCGGCAACCGTTGAAATAGCACGGTTATTGATGGCCCAACATAAAATAAAACCATTTGAGCGCTCAATTATTTTTGCCAATTTTACCGCTGAGGAAACGGGCATGATTGGCTCAGAGCTATTTGCCAGTGGCGCTTTGATCCCAACAAAACAGATGGTTGCTTTGCTCAATATTGATGGCATGAATGCCTTGGACGCGGTTGACTATATTTTACAATATGGCGATAACTTATCTGAAATGGAGGATTATTTGGCCGCTGCCGCGAACAAACAAAACCGCATGGTGGAACTTGATCCTCGTCCGCAAAATGGTTTGTTTTTTCGCTCAGATCATTTCTCCCTAGCGAAACAGGGCGTGCCTAGTTTATTGTTTATGAGCCTTGGTGATACCGATCCAGATTACATTCCTAACCGCTATCACAAAGAAGCTGACGATTATTCCCCTGATTGGTCTTTAGGTGGAGTAGAGCAAGATATTGCCTTAATTGTTGATATTGCCGCTAAACTTGCCATGAATGATGATTGGCCTAAGTGGAAAATGGATTCAGATTTCAAAAAACGCCGAGCGTTAGATGGCAAATAATGACACGAAGATAATTGTCATTTTTTGCCGTTGACAATCATTTAATAAAAAGGGATGCCTGTGCATCCCGTTTTTATTCTCAATGGTTATACCAATTGAATTGCTCAAATAGTTAATTCAATTGGTATTAGGCATCCTTGTGCACAACTAACCTTCTTCTTCAGGTAGCTTGTGAGCGAGGCCTTTGTGACAATCAATACAGGTATAGCCTTTTGACTGCATGTATTCTGGGTCGTGCTTTCTACTAGCTCGTTTACTTTGCTTTTCAAAATTCATTCTAGTGACATCATGGCAATCACGGCACTCACGCGAATCATTTCCTTTCATTTCGGCCCAAACACGCTCGGCCATTTCTGCTCTATGTTGTTCATATTTCTCTGGCGTATCAAGAGTGCCCATGATATTGCCCCATACTTCAGTGGACGCTCTTATTTTTCTGATCATTTTAGGGATAAACGGTTTAGGAACATGGCAATCGGGACATGAAGCGCTCACACCAGAAACAGGATTAAAATGTGATGTTTGTTTATACTCTTCGTAGGCTATACTTTCCATTTCATGACACGAAATACAAAATTCTTCGGTGCTAGTTACTGCTAAACTGTAATTGAATAGATTCCAAAAAATAATACCAAGAAAAAACAAGATAAAGCCGCCAACGGGAATACCTAATAAATACCATTTGCTAGGAATTTTCCATAGGCGAGGGTTAGAGAATAGCTTCATGAGTATTCCTTATTGTAAGCTAGCGTAATAATGAATAAGCGCTTGAATTTGTTCATCAGACAATGCATCTATACTGCTTTGCATTTTGTCTTCGGTAACACGCTTTTTAGCTTGATATTCTGCAAAAGCAGAAGCCAAATATGTAGACCATTGACCAGCTAATATCGAGGCATCATCGTCTTTTATCGAACCCCCTTCATCATGACATTTTGTGCAATTCTTTTGATGAATTTTTTCGCCTTTTTGGGCTAGTTCGGCATCAAATTTTTGTTTTGCGGGGGTGAAATCTTTAGCCCCGTAGTATTTGGCGACATGTTCTATTTCTTCTTCGGACATTGCTTTCGCTATTTCGATCATATCGGTTTCTGGTCTGGTGGTATCTCCATGGCGAAATTTACCTTTGGCCGCAGGGCGACCACCATCGACATAGTTAAATAGCATGTCGCTGATACTAGTTTCTGATATTCCTGCGATCGACGGCATATCAGATTCCATACTAACGCCATCGCTGCCATGGCAATCATTACACATAGTGATAAGTTTATCGTTAGCATGCGCAGACGTTGTGCCAATCAATGCGAACAATAACAGTGCCGGTAGTTTTTTAATTATTATCATTATTTTTCCCTCTCAATTCACATCAAATATAAAATTTATATTTCAGATGGTTATCATATGTTGCCCTAATCTTAAAATCGATATGTGACGCCAGCGGTCAATCGCGTTGCATCATAATCGAAACCAGTTACGCCTGTGCCTAGCACATTAATGATATCGTCAGGGAGATATTCATTACGCCAATCCTGTTCATCAAATTGTTGGAAAATCATCTCGACATTTAGGTCGATTTTAGGCGAATAGACATACGCGGCATTTAATTTGATATGTGCGGCGTTTACCGTTAACTCGTTGTTTTCTTCTGTTAGCTCTTGCGTTAGCTTATTAATAACGGCATTACCTTGCGCATAAGAATAATTAAAATCTAGGGCGAGTGTTAAACGATCATCAGCTAACTTGTTGGCGGTTAAATTCAATCCGACAGTATCGGTTTTATCACCTTGCAAAGTTCGCCAGTCAACATGCTCAAACCAATAGCTGCCTTGACTAACATTATCTTGCCATTGATTGTGAACGTATGCAGACAGTGAAATGTTTTCTTTAAGCGCTATAGTGGTTGAAACATCAATACCACGGCGTTTATTTTTAACTAAGCCAATTTGGGTTTGGTCATATTTATCGCGAGAAAAGTATCCTTGAATGCCGATGTCGATATTATCTTTGGGCGTAAAAGATAATTGCGCCTTAATCTGTTCACGCTCCCTATCGGCTAAATAATATTTTTGCATGCGTAAAGTACTAATAACAGGGGAGGTAAGGTCTAGGCGTTGATATTCTGAACCATCACGTAATTCTCTAGAAACCTGTAGGCTGAAGTTGTTGATAAAATCATAATAAGTGCTTACTTTAACCCAGTATTTTTGATTTTCAGTCTGCTCTCGGTCTTGATAGTCACGATCTTTTTGATCCATACTCCAGCCAACATTTAGCTTAGATCTTGGATTGAAGCGCCACTGACTTTGAACATCCATTTTCTCTTTTGTATAGCTATAAGGTCTATTTTCAACCGTGTTATCAAAGGCGACACTGTCTGACAAAACATGCTGAAAAGCATAGACACGGGTATTGTTGTCACGATCATCATAATGATAATTGAATTTCAACCGCCAATCTTTGTTGATGCGGTAACTCGCTCTAACACGTGCAGACAGGGTTTTTATTTCGCCATCTAAATCATTCACATTCATTGTTGGCAAGGTTAATTCTGCGTTAGTGCTATACGGTAAAAACGATTGTTGCTGGGTAAGTTGACCATACATAAATTGTGATTGCAGGTTGAAATTGTTGTGCCGATATGTGCCAACTAGGCTGATTTGTTGTTGTTTATTGTCTGGAGCTGTTGATTTTTGACCCGCTAATGCACCACCAAATATTAATGAATATGGGCTTTGCCAAATAAAGGCATCATGGTCGTTAGTAAAATCGCTTAGGTTGTAATTGACCATGAGCGAGCCTCGTTCAAATTGATACAAACTGCCCAATTCAAACTGGTTGTGTTTTTGATCTATTGGCGAGGGTAATAACACAACATTAGCGAGAATATTACCACTGGCTGTGCGAATACCTTGTTTTGTTTCAGATTGAAAATTTACATAGGCCAACCAGTGTTCAAACAGTACTTTCTCAGCATTGAGGTGCCAGCTTTCTCGCTCAACTTTATTGGCGAAGGTATTAAAGCTTGCTAGTGGCATATCCGACGTTTTGGCAACCGGCTGCCAGTCATCGGGTAAAGACAATGTACTACTGCCAGGATTAAGGTATGGGGTTAATGCTTTATTATGGCCGAATGAATTGAGCGTTTTATATTCGAGCGTTGCTTGATATGAATGCGCGTTCGCTGTTTTAACTTGTAGGTGAGTGTTGTCAGCACCGACATTTTTAACGTTTAATTGCGTACTGCTGCCCGCATTTTGGGTAGCAATGTTTGCGTCTAAATTGGCACCTAAGCCACGATGTTGATCACCTGATGCCGTTGAAAAATGGCCATTGTCATTGTTTTTATGAGTAACGTTTAAGGTGACAAGGTTTTTGGTTGCATTGGATGGTTTGCAATATTCACACTGCCATTTTTCTTTTTGAATGTTTTTTACATTCGCATCTTGCAGACGAAATCCATCAGCAAGTACGGGCATTGATAAACAGCAGATTGACAGCAACAATTTATTGTTACCGAGTAAGTGTTTAGTGCTAATGTTCATAAATACCTCCTCTGTCTACCGCTGAAATGTCTTGCCAGACGGGTGGTTACTGCCATGAACTAAACTGTGACAATTCATACAATTTTGACCAATGATAAACGCACTCGCTGGTTTGTTGACCATGTCACTGGCGGTAACCGCAGTTGACGGATGATCCGCAGGAGTATGACAGTCCTGACATAATTGTGGTGTACGCTGCTTCAGTAAAGCGACATTATTTGAACCGTGTGGATCATGGCAATTGCTGCAGTCTTCAGCGACGGGGGCATGTTCCCAAAGTAATGGCCCTCGTTTTTCTGTATGACAGCTGTTACACGTTTCGTTGGTTGATGAATATTTTAATTCATGTTCAGCAAAAGAACCATGAGGGTTATGGCAATCGGAACAGGCCATTTGCCCCCATTTTAATGGGTGACTTGAACGTTTATTTATCGCTTGTAACTGCTCTCGATGGCAGCTGCCACATTCTGCATTTTGTTGTTGTTTGAACAACATAGGATCTGCAGAGGTATGCACTTGATGGCATGATGCACAGGGTACTTGTTCATTTTGATGAGCGCTGTTTTGCCAGCTTAAACGTTGTCGATCTTCATGACAGCTCAAACAGACACTGTTTTGTTTATCGGTATCAACCAATGAATGCTTGCCAAAAGTGATCATCGGTTCACGCTGTTTACCGTTGCGAACTCTTTTCATATGATCACCTGCTGGACCATGACATGCTTCACATTGCAATCCAGCAAAAGGCGTTCCTGACGCATTTTGATTGCCATGAATGTTGTCAAAAATACCGGTGGCGTTGTGTTCAGAGTCACGGTCGTGACATTTTAGGCAGCTATCAGCACCTTTAGATGAGTATTCGCCTTGTTTAAACTTGTCCATCAAGAGTTTGTCGAGTTGTTGAGCGGTAAATGGTTGTGGCCGCTTTTCTTTCGTATCCTTTGCAAAGCTCGGTGTTGTTAATAGAAAAACGCACACTATGAGCGTCAACAAAAACTGAAAATCCTTATGCATTACTTAAAGCTCATCTAGTAGAATAAAACCTCAAAGAGGCCAATTAATCATTAATTGGCCTCTACTCAAACAACGGTTATTAATGTGCACTCGAATTTGATTGATGCACGTTGTCGACACCCATTTCCGAGCCTATGGCATGACATACAGCACAGGATTCGACCTTGTTGGCTTCTTCAAAGGTCTGTCCAGCGAATACCGCACCATTTTGAATCATGTGATCAAGCACCGCTTGTTGAAATGGTGAAATCGCACTGTTGTCCATATAGCCAGGTTTGTCTGGATCAATTAACCCAAGAGCAGCGTCAACATGACACGACGCACAAACAACAGCTGTTGGGCTAATAAATACCGGTGCGTCTCTGTTTGCTGCCGATGCACGGTTATTTTTCTGCACAGGTAAATCAATTTGAGCAAGCTCTCCATTCATACTTCCATCATGACAGGCTTGGCAGTTGGCAATGGTATTTGGATATTCTTCTACATCACCAGCCTCTGTTGGCGTTATGGCGTCATTGTCAATACCTGCGTGAAAACGATGGACATGATGTTTTAAGTCGCCAGGTCGACCACGAGATGATGCTCTGGTCGCGTTGTGACAAGTTTTACATTGACCAAGTTCAGTCGCGCCATGGTGAAAATGGTTATCGCGATGACAAGATTGGCAATTTGCTATATTTGCACCAATTTTATCGTATCCGCCTGTGCTTACCGTGCCATCGCCATTGAAATAAGCAGTAGTTGGCGTTACTTCAACTTGATTGACTTTAACACTGTCCGACTCTGCCGCATCACATTGGATAATTTCACCATCTTTTTCATTCATGCAAAGGAATAAATCAACGGTAGTCAACGTAACCGTGTCACTATCGCTAATGCCGGCTACTAAACCTGAGGCTGCACAAGTAAATAAGCCATTACCATCAGGAGTACAATCATTAAAGTCAACTTCTTGATGGTTCACTTGATATCCGGTGCCATTGTCCCAGTTGATTGCCAACGCACCATTGTCGGTACCGTATTTATATTTACCAAGGACTGCACCTTCATCTGTATCGACATCATTGTTATCTCTTAATGCGACTACTGGAGCGCCATCAATGGTGAACATAACATCTACTTCAATATCACCTGTTACTTGATCTATACGCGTAGCAATTGGATTGACGACAGCACGAACACGCATCTCTTGTTTATCTTCCATAACACCCATATGTTTAGCTCGCGTTGAAGCAAATCTGCCTTCACCGTGGCATAATGCACATTCACCATTATCAGCAACAGCGCCGCCAGGGTGGCCATTTACGTCATCAGCACCCTTGCTAAAATCGATATCGTCATGACAAGAACCACACGACTCTATGGTAGGGGCCGTTACCCAGTTTATGGCATCTGGTGTTTCGCTCGCAGTATCGTCATGACAAGCGGTACAGTTACGAATGTCCATAGGTAATGATGTGCCAGAATAATCGTGTTTTGAGTCTCTATATCCCCATATTGCGTATTCGTCGCCGTTTTGTACTGAAGGTAAATTTTTACCGCGATGGATTTTATGAACCATGACTTTAAAGTCTAGGTTGTGACCACTGTTGGCATCAGTTGTGCCCGGGTTATGACAAGTTACACAATAGGCGGTATCTACTCTGCCACCGCCGTGAAGAGCCAACTCACCGTGGCATTGATTACAACTGCCTTCCATTACCATTTCGCGCGAAGTGATACCTGTAATTGCACCAGTAGAAGGCTGCCAATCATAACTTCTGTTCATTACCGGGAAGCCACCACCACTTATTTGAAATGCGATGCGATGGGTATATTCTTGGTTATAGTCTACTGCTACTGGACTAGTAGCATTTTTCACATTAGCCTCAAATATATAGCTGTATGTGCCGTCTTCATTATCAGTCAGCTCACCACTTCTTTCATATGTTGCATGTACAGTATCTTCAGTACCTGTGCCCTTATCAGGATCGGTTGGCGCACTTTCAGTTTTATTAATATAGCTTTGCCACTGAGTGGAATCGCCTATACCTGTAGTGCCCGCAGGGAGTAAAGTCGCGAGTGTAAAACGAATATTACTCGTTGTTAGTCCCGTAAAGCCATAGCCATGCTCATCGTTAACATTAAATTCAACTGTTACGGTGCCATCATCGGCAACATTAGCATTAGTTATTGTGCTGCTCATTGTTGCTGTAATGATTCTGGTCGCGGACGAACCTGACGCCCCAGTTTCACCGGTTTCTCCAGTGGGACCCGCTGCTCCCGCTGGCCCTTGAGGCCCGGTTGCACCATCGTCACCACCGCAACCAGCAATGGCTAGAAATGAAATAAGTAAAAGGTGGGTGATGAATTGTTTACATCTATAAAAGTGAATTGTTTTCATCTGTAATATCTCTTTAGTCTTAGATAAGTCCATAATCATAAGTCATTAAATTACAATGATTTATTTTGTTTTTGTATAAAAACTGTGTATAAAATTTGACAGACAGAATGCGCGTTATCCGCTGTTTATTATTATATCAATAACTCTAATATAGCCGTTGCTAGCCAAAAGTGTTGAAAAAAACAACTATTTCTAGTTGAAACTTGATCTAGAACAGTTTTGAACGCGTTAACTTTGATATTTAGCGAAAATACTTGAATAAAAATAGATTATTACGAATGTTTTTATAGTTTTTCAACGCTAAAAGCTGCTAAGTGTGCGGTTGAGGATCTGTGTAGGGTGAACATGCAATAAATAATGCTTAGTTGTTCTCTCTTGGTTAGCAGGAGTAAATAGCAAGAGTGCGCAAGTGAGTGGCAAATTTGTCTTGGTGGGAAAATAAAGGCGTTGGAAAATGAGGGGGAATCTTATTGTTCCCCCTGAACACTTTTTCTTTAAAGGGCTACTTTAACTCGCTGGGTTTACGACCAGGCGTCCAGTTGCCATGTGCTTTATCCAGAGCATTTTCAGTTGCTGTAACGGTGTTGTTAAGTAATTGAACTTGCTCATAGGTTTTAGCATATCCATCACTGGCGCGTTGAAATCTTAGTTTTTGATCTGGAGATACTGGTCCGGTATTTTCACTACGACTCCACATCAAATACTCTATGTAATCCATGGTGGAAGTCGCCGTTGGCTCGGAGCGTTTACTGCGGACTGAATCACCATAGAGATCGAGTTTGATTTCTTTTAAATGGTTAACCATTTGATGGGCTTGTGCTAATAGCGATTGATCAAGCGTAACCGTTTCAGTGATCGCGGTATTAATATGCTTAATGCGTTGTTCTAACTCTTTAAGATATTTGCCTGTTCCAGACATGGCGCTATACAAACGTCCTGCTTGTAAATCAAACGCTAAGTCGGCGTTGCGATCTTTACTGGTAAAGGTACGGTTATTAAGAGCAACCACATCAAAATGTTGGTTTTGACCGTAATCAGTTTCTACACCATTAACCAGTTTTGATACCGAGACCTGATACTT
The DNA here is from genome assembly GCA_040779335.1 of Colwelliaceae bacterium 6471. Lineage (GTDB taxonomy): Bacteria > Pseudomonadota > Gammaproteobacteria > Enterobacterales > Alteromonadaceae > JBFONV01. The sequence goes on along the minus strand of JBFONV010000002.1, from coordinate 564,896 downwards.
TCCTGGCACGACTAATGGCCCAGAGTCATTTTCACCGTCAGCTTTTATCGGCGCAAACCCTGGGTAACGTAAGTCCCAGTTGATGCGATTAAACCCTTTAGTAGCAGCTGTTTTTATTCGACGCACTAAGTTGCCTTGTTCGTCACGAACACTAAAAATTAAGCTGGGCTTTTGTTCAAAGTCTTCATCTTTAAGGGCTTGCCAACTTGGATAAAAAACGTCTTTATTGTCTTTTATCAATTTGGCTTCTTTTGCTTGTCGTTGCTCTTTTAAAGACTTGAATTCTTCATTAATGTAATAGCTAAAGGTCGCGCCATATTCAGGATTTTTTGCAAAATAAAAATCAGCACCTAAAAAGCTTTTGCCTTCTCCGCCCAAAGGACTGTGTTCAATGAATTGGAAAGTACGTCGTACGGGGAATAACGTCGCGGGTTGTGCTTTTATGGTTTTGGCATTTTCTCGTAATGGCGAATAATCATCGAGAATATAAAAACCACGACCGAATGAGGCTAAGGCTAAATCATTTTCGCGACGCTGAATTTCAATATCTCGTATGGCTATAGTTGGTATGCCCGATTTTAGTTGCACCCAGTTAGTGCCACCATTTTGGCTAAAATAAACGCCAAATTCAGTGCCAGCAAACAATAATTCTTTGTTTTTGTGATCTTGCGCTATGGTGTAAACAGTGCCGCGAACTGGTAAATCACCTGTGATGTTTGTCCACTTTTTACCATGGTTATCACTGCGGAACACATAAGGTTTAAAATCGCCTTTTTTATGGTTGTCAAAAGTCGCAAAAACGGTGTTCTCGTCAAACAGCGAGCTCTCTATATCACTGACGTAACTGTACTCTGGAACTTGTTTTGGCCATTTTGTTTTAGTCCATGATTTGCCACCATCTTTAGTGACTTGGAGCAAGCCGTCATCTGAGCCTGAGTATAACAGTCCTTCTTTTAATGGTGATTCACTTAACGCAACCAAAGCACCGTAAAAGGAGGTCGATTGATTTTTCGCGACAGTATCTACTCCCCAAATTTTATCCATCACTTTAAGTTTGTTGCGGTCAATATTTCGCGATAGATCGCCACTGATGGCTTGCCACGACTCACCACGGTCATCACTTTTAAATACCCGTTGTGACGCATAATATAAGCGTTCATTGTTGTGTGGACTGATCAACAGTGGAGAGTTCCAGTTAAATCGTTGTGGCTCATTGACGTCAGGTGAAACAGGTTTTATTTGTAACCGTTCGCCAGATTGTTTGTCATATCGTGCTAAATAACCATATTGCGCTTGCGAGTAAATAATATTGGGGTTTTTAGGATCGATTACGGTTTTAAAGCCGTCACCACCTTGAGTGAATACCCAATCACTATTACGAATACCTGAAGTAGTGGTGGTACGATGCGGAGCACCTAATGAGTTGTTGTCTTGCGTGCCACCAAAAACGTTATAAAACGGATAGTCGTTATCAACGCTGACCTTATAAAATTGCGTTAATGGCATATTATCTTTGAATTGCCAATTCGCAGCACGATCCCATGTTTCGTATACGCCGCCATCACTGCCAATAATTAAGTGATCGGTATTGTTAGGATCTATCCAAAGGGCATGGTTATCGACGTGTTTATTTAATTCGCCGGCTTTGTTAAAGGTTTTGCCGCCGTCTTCTGACACCATTAAATAAGTATCTAAAGAATAGACGCGATTGGCCTTTTTCGGATCAACACGTATTTGTTGGTAGTACTGTGGACTGCTTGATACATAGTCGCTTTGTTTTACCCAATTTCCGCCGCCATTGGTGGTTTTATAAAATCCGCCTTTACCGTCGGCCGCCTCAATAATGGCGTATAAGGTTTGCGGTTCAGCTGGCGCGATTGCCAAACCGATTCTGCCCATGTCGACTTTAGGTAAACCAGTATCGATTTTATTCCAAGTTTTACCGGCATCAGTCGACTTATAAATATTTGATTCCGGTCCACCATCAATTAATGTCCAAATATGGCGGCGACGTTGATACGATGTGGCATAAATAACGTCTGGATTATTGGGGTCAAACATCAGTTCACTGACGCCAGTATTTTCACTAATGTCTAAAATGTTATCCCAAGTTTTCCCGCCGTCGGTGGTTTTAAATAATCCGCGATCACCCCCTTTATTCCAAAGCGGTCCTTGTGCGGCAACGTAAACGGTGTCTGAATGGCGTGGGTCAACCAATATTTCACCAATGTGCTCTGAGTTTTTTAAGCCAACATTCGCCCAGCTTTTACCGCCGTCAATAGACTTATAAACGCCGTCACCGTATGCAACTGAGCGTTGCGAGTTTTTTTCGCCAGTGCCGACCCAAATAACATCATTATTATTTGGATCAATAGTCACATCACCTAACGAATAACTGCCTTCGCCATCGAATACTGGCTGCCAAGTGGTTCCAGCGTTTACCGTTTTCCATAATCCGCCGGATGCAGTGGCGACAAAATACTTATGGGGATTTTGTGGCTCCATGGCAAAGTCGATAATACGGCCACCGGTAATAGCAGGACCAAGATTTCGCAGCGCTATCGAACTATAAATGTCGGCATCAACGTTTTTTTCAGTATTTTTAGCAGCAATTGCCACGGTTGAGGTGGCTAAAGTAAGTGATATTGCCACCGCAAGTGGTGTAAATTTTTTCATGATTTCCCTTATATCGTTATTGTTCACGTCGATGATGCAACGCATACCAATCGACATGGCACTGTTGTTAAAAATAGGCCTTCAATGTGAGGGACATCGAAGGCGCTATTATTGCTTATATCAATTTACGTCGTTATTAATACTAACTATAACGATTGTCCATTAACCCACGGGGCATTGTATTTTTCTAATTCAGCTTCAAATGCGGGTATTTCTTTAAGGCGTAAATTATTTAATTCAGCTTTTAATTTCGTTAACGCGGCTCTGGCAATAGCTAAACTACGCTTGTGAGTTGGCGTTGGTCCATAGGACGAAAAAGCTGTGCCGATAATCGCAACGCCTATTCTGTCGTTGATGCTGACATGATCATCTAACGCGCCCACTTCAGCTTTTGACTTGTTGCCGTTAAGCTGCAGGTCTAAGTCTTGTATTTTTATTGACAGCTCATACCATTGTTGGTCTAACTTGCCGGGTTCTGCTTGTGAGCGTTGTAACGCCGTTTTAAGGTCTGTCACACGTTTAACGGTATTGGTTAACACTTGGGCCAGCGCGGTAGTGTCCTTTTGCATCATCGCAATTTCTTGTCTGAATCCAGCAACGACATCCGTTGAAGCTTCTGTTAAAACACTTTGATGCATACGCTCAACCACGAATGGCATCGGCTCTGACAATTGTGTAACTTCACCGTCAATTTGTTTCGCCATAGTTACGGTATAGTTGCCGGGCTCAGCCATAACACCTGTAGGTTCGTCGCCGAAGAAACCGCCGCCATTACCGATGGCTTCTGTCGCGGGGTAATGTAAATCCCAAGTGACGCGATGGAAACCTTTTGTCGCCGCGCCAGTAACACGTCGTACAACATTGCCTTTATCATCTTTCACCGTTAGCCAAATAGTTGGCTCTGCTTGGCGTCTTTCTGCTTCAACCTTGTCCCAACCAGGAAATGGAATGTCTTTGTTCTTTTCAGTGAGGGCTTTTTCTTTTTCCTGGCGTTGTGCTTTTAGCGTTTTTTCATCATCTTTTAAATAATAAGTAAAGGTGGCACCAAACTCCGGGTTTTTCTCGGTGTAATACTCGGCACCGGCACTGCCTTTTTCGCTAAATCCTAGAGTATTTTTTTCTAAATACCACCAGGCCTTGCGTGTAGGGAACAAAATAGCCTCTTGTGCCAGAGTTTTGTTATCCACCTGACGTAAGCTTGAGTAGTCATCTAAGACAAAAATACCGCGACCAAATGATGCTGCTACCAAATCGTTTTCACGTTTTTGAATAGCGAGATCTCTGAACGAAATGGTAGGAATACCGCCGCTTAACTCAAGCCACTTTTTACCGCCATCGAAGGTAGTGAAAATACCAAACTCAGTGGCGGCAAACATTAATTCAGGTTTAACGTGATCTTGGACAATACGCCACACTAGATGTTTTTCAGGTAGGTCTGCTGCGATGGATTTCCATGATTTACCCTTGTTGGTGCTCTTTAAAAGGTAAGGCTTGTAGTCACCAAATTTGTGGTTATCAAGGGCGATATAAACCGTATTTTCATTATATAAATCCGCTTTTATATCATTAATAAACGCCGTTTTAGGCACGCCAGGGAGTTTATCAACTTTGATACTACGCCAGTTTTTACCTCCGTTTTCTGTGACTTGAATTAAGCCGTCATCGGTACCAACATAAATTAGATTTTCTTTCACCGGCGATTCAGAAATCGAGGTGATAGTGCTGTATTTGGACATCGCATAAATATCCCATGCATTATCCCAGCTTTGCTTTTTCCCCATGATGGGTTGTTCTATACGCTCTAGGTTTTTAGTGAGATCGCCTGAAATTGCCGTCCAACTATCACCTCTGTCTTCTGAACGCCATAATCGCTGTGACGCAAAATATATGCGTGTTGGCTTATGTGGGCTGACTAATATTGGCGCATCCCAGTTAAAACGTTCGGGCGCTTCTCCCTCTTCTGGTTGAGGTTGAACATACACCATACTATTAGTACTTTTATCAATACGGGTTAAATTGCCTTGTTGCCATTCAGCATAGAATATATTGGGATTACCAGGTTCTGTCGCTGACTGGTGACCGTCACCAAATAAAGTAACACTCCAGTCTGAATTTTGAATGCCGTGGGCACTAGTGGTGCGTGATGGACCAGTTTGTGAATTATTGTCTTGAGTGCCGCCATAAACATTATAAAATGGCGCAGCATCGTCAACCGCAACTTTGTAAAATTGCGCTATCGGTAGATTTGATACCCAACGCCAGTTTTCGCCTTTATCGAAACTTTCATAAACACCACCATCTGAACCAACTAATAAATAGTTTTCGTCATCATTTCTAAAGGTTAGTGAATGATTGTCTGAATGTTTATGTTCTTCTTTCATGGTGGTGAAGCTTTTGCCACCATCTTTAGAAACATTCATACGCACGTTAGCGAGGTATATTTCATCAAAGTTGTGAGGGCTAGCGTATAATTCGGTGTAGTAATGAGGCCCTGTGCCACCACCTGCTATGTCTTGCCCTTTAGTCCAAGACTCACCTTTATCGCTTGAGCGATAAACCGCGCCTTTGCGGCGATTTAATTCTATTGCCGCATAAACAACATCAGGATTTTGTGGTGATATCGTTAAGCCAATTTTTGCTAAATTGGAGCTTGGCAGGCCGGTGGTTAACTTTTTCCAGGTTTCTCCACCATCAATTGATTTATGGATACCTGATTCTGGTCCACCGCCCATATAGGCCGCTACAGTGCGATGGCGTTGCCAAGTGGTTGCATACAACACGTTCGGATCTCGAGGGTCTATGACTAAATCTCCCGCGCCGGTCCACTCGTCATCACCGAGCACTTTCTGCCAATTTTTGCCTCCATCAGTCGTTTTAAATAAACCGCGATCGCCTCCCTTAGACCATAAAGGGCCCTGCGAGGCGACCCAGACAATATTCGGGTTGGTTGGGTGAACAATAATTTCAGACACATGTTCAGAATTTTTTAAGCCCATATTTTCCCAAGTTTGGCCCGCGTCTAAACTGCGATAGACTCCATCACCAAAACTGAGGTGACGACCGCCATTGTTTTCACCTGTACCGACCCAAATAGTATTGGCATTATTGGGATCGATAGTGACGGTGCCCGTTGCAAAAACAGCTTCTTTATCAAATACCGGTTTCCAGGTTGTCCCAGCATTTACCGTTTTCCATATACCGCCAGATGCGACACTGACGTACCAAATATTTTTATTAACAGGGTTAATATCGATATCGGCGATCCGTCCTGATTTGAATGCCGCACCGATATTACGAAATTTAAGTTCATTAAAGGTTGATGATTGCAGGGGAGATTGGTCTTTTTCGTCGCTTTTGGCGTAACTGCCTAGCGACACAGCACATATAATGCCGCTTAATATCAGTTTTTTACTTGTTATCATGTGATCCCTTTTTATTTTATAAACTGTTTTTATTATTTGTATATTGTGTTCATTTTATGAAATTAGTGTAAGCATCCATTTTACGTTTGTCGAATGTCAAATAATTTGAGGGCAAAGGCTAGATAAATGCGATAAACGGTCAGTATTTTATTGGATGAATTTTATCCTCTTGATAATTAGTTGGACGACTTGCCTAAAGATGGAATCGCGTTTATGCTCCGACAACATGCCCTGATGACAGCATAGGTTCTTTAGGTCTGCTTGCATGTATCCGTTAAAAAATTTGAGAAAATAAATGTCAGCACAGTTAAAGCGTTTTAATCGGCGATTCCATTTTTGGGCGGCACTGATCATCTTTCTACCCGTATCTGTGGTGATAGGCTCAGGAATATTGTTGCAAGTAAAAAAGGAATTCGATTGGATACAACCACCGACACAAAAAGGAAGTGAACGCACACCAACCATTACCTTTAATGAAATATTGACTGTTGCTCAGTCGGTACCTGATGCAGAAATAAAATCTTGGGCTGATATCGATATTATTGATGTTAGGCCTAATAAAGGCTCTATTAAAATTCGCAGTAATAATAGTTGGGAACTGCAAATTGATGGTGTGACAGGGGAAGTATTGAGTAGCAGCTATCGCCGCTCAGATATGATTGAGTCTATTCATGATGGCAGCTTTTTTCATCAACATGCCCGTTTATGGCTATTTTTACCGGCGGCAATTATTTTATTCTTTATGTGGTTAAGCGGAGGTTACATGTTGTTTCCAACGTTAATACATAAAATCAAACGCCGTAAAAAATCGGTTCAAAAATAGTCCGAGTAGATTGGCAAATCAATTAATTTAGCTATAACCGAGAGTAAAACAAACATACATTCAAATTGTTGTTTGATTACAGTAGACTGTAGCTAAAAGCCCTGACGAAAAATTACCATGCCAGAACACAAGACGTGGACATTAAAAAGTATTGCTAAAGAACTCGGTGTCTCTAATGCGACTGTATCAAATGCATTTAATCGCCCCGATCAACTGTCGGAAAAGCGCCGCAATGAAATTCTTGCCTCCTGTGAAAAACTTGGCTATTCAGGGCCTAATAAAGCCGCCCAGTCGCTACGTAAAGGAAAGTTTAATATTGTTGCGTTAGTGTTGCCTGATAGCGTCGAATACATGGTGTCAGATCCCGTTGCCAGTATGTTTATGAAAGGGGTTTCGTCGGTTTTAGAAAAAAACAATATCAATATTTTACTGTTCTCTGGTCAGGCGGAAAATATTAACGCAGTGTCCGATTTTGTCGATGGCTTTATTTGTTACGGCAGCCCGAGAAATACCAAATTAATTGAGCAGTTAAGAACGACGCGAAAAAAAGTGGTAACCGTCGATTTTGATATTGAACGCAATGCTTCTGTCAATATTGATAATGAACAAGCGGCATACGAAATTGCGAAATTGGCGATTGGTGAGCGGCAAGGGCAAGTGGCTATTTTGGGTTTACGATTGTTAGATGCTAATTTGACCTGTCGAGTTTATGATGCTCCAAATACTGATGTTCATTGCTCTATTGCTCATCAGCGCTTAAAAGGTTATCAACGAGCATTAGATGAAATGGCGATCACTTTAAACCCCGATCGCATATGGAATATTCCTGAAAGTAGCCATCACTTTGCGGCAATCGCTGCCAAAGAAGCACTAACCTCTGCGCCTCGCCCAGACATTTTGTTATGCATGAGTGACACCATCGCCTTGGCCGCGATGCAAGAGATCAATAAAATGGGCCTGAATATTCCCGAAGATATTCGCGTGGTGGGATTTGATGGTATTGAGGAAGCGTCACGCTTTTCTCCTCCTTTAACCACCATCCATCAAAATAGCGAAGAAAAAGGGATAAAAGCCGCTGAGTTATTTGTTAGTAATGCCAGTCGCGCTGAATTTATTCCTTATGAAATCGAACTTGGAGCAAGTTGCTAAGCAAAGCAACCGCCTATACAACGGCCACGTTATTCCTGAATTAGCTGTTCAGGCTTAAGCCATAGAGGCGCAGAATTAATTGGTGTACGTGGTGGCAACAAAGGGTTAGTGAGTTTTATCATGGTTCTTTGTTTGAGTTTAGCCAATTCAAACATACGCTGATGGGCTTTTATCGAATGAAATAATTGATCAAATGAACCGTCTAGCATCGCTAAATATAGTCCTCGTTCAATTCGATGTGCTAACGCTTTATTTTTTTTATTAACAAAGAAATAAATGGGCGATGGATAATAAAACAACAAGTGCTCATCGATAGCTAAACCATTAGCGTTAATTGAGTCCATCTCGAGCCAAATTTCATTGATACCTCTTGGAAAATAATCAAAACGCTTTGCCTTTAACATAGAGAATAACCCTTTGTAAGTCGGGCTGGTAACGACATTAATATTATTGGCTTTGAGTATTTTGGTATCTGGCCAATCGTGACCTTGACCGGCTATGTACTGTTGAAGTTCATCGATAGTATTGATGGATGAAAAGCGCGTTTGCTCTTGATCACGAATGATAAAAATTCGATAGCCTAGCAACCCTTTCAATAGTGGAATTCTAATGGGTAATAACTGTTGTTCACGTTCTATGGAAGTAACGCTCCATAAAATATCGATTGCGCGTCCAGCTTCTAGTTCTTTTATTGCTCTACCTTGCTGCATGCTGTCTTGCGTTTCTTGTAATTGTACTTTATTTGTCGGTAGTTGAGTTTTATCGAAAACCAACTTCAATAACTCAATGAAATAGACATTACGATCATCATTAACGGCCTCCGACTTTAAATAAGTAACGGTTGAGTCTGTGGCTATGCAGTAGTGACTGGTCAAGCATAATATCATTACAAGGTATGTGATCAGCTTCATTAATAGCGTCCAGCAAGATTGGCTAATTTCGAGGAAAAACATTAAGTTAATCTTGGTGTGCTACTGAGCTATGTTAGTTGCATCTCTAGCCAAAATGATCGGTTGTTATTAGCATTGTAGATGATGTTAAAGAGTTTTGCTGTCACGACTTCAGGAAAGATTGGTATAAGCACAAGAATCGACTGAGTATTCTTGTGCTAGTTTATTCAGTTTAAAAATAAGTTAGCGTTGTTTGGATAACAGCGAGTGGAGCTCGATACGTTGTTTTTCTTTTCCGTCAGCCAGTATTATCAATGCTTGCTTATCCTCAAAATTGACGGTTAACGAGGCGCTTTCCCCTGCATTTATCCAGGTCATAAAGAGTAAAGTATCGTCATGACGAATAGAAAATTCACCATTAAATGCATTACTACTATTACGTATTTTTATTAGTTGAAATAACGCTTGGGTGATCGGTTTACTGACTGCCAGCTTAATCAACGCTTTATTGAGGTAGGGACGATTAATATCACGACCAACATTAGTTTGCGATAGCAGCGCTAAATCATTGGTTTGCCCCAATAACCCAGCATAATAAACTTGCGGTACACCGGGCGCGAAAAATTGAATGGCGCGCGCGATCAGATAATCAACATCGTTTTGGCCAAGGGCATCGTAATAGGTGCAATTTACTTGGTATAGGTCAACGTTACTCGCGGCTGCCCCAGTTGCCTGTTTACTTTCGCCCTTACTATTGTCATGTATGGTTTCAACAAGCCCGTCAATTTCTGTTTCAGTTAATAAACCTGCTTGCCCATTCATTGGACCAACATCAATGATGCCAATGCCATCGTGAGTATCTAATACCGTAATGCAGTTTCTAGGAGAAATAGATAACCAACGAACAAGCGGCTCAGCACAGCGAGTAAACAAGCTATGTAAAATTAGTGGTGGTAAAGCAAAATCATATACTTGGTCAACGCGCTTGGCGATTTCTATTTGTGTTTGATAATAAGAGTGAATTTCTACTAAGGTCTCAATGCCTAATTGGTTGGCTTGCACGGTAAGTTCGTTAATAAAATCATAGGTTTCTTCTATCATAAAGCAACTGGTATCTGCTTTTTTTATCGCATAACCTGCCGCATCTAACCGAATGATCTTAATATTGTTTTCAGAAAAGGTGGTTAGAATGTTGTGCAGATAATGTTTACCACAGTCGGAGTTAACGTCAATGTCTACTTGATTGTCAGTAAAAGTTGTCCAAAACTTTGCTTTTTGGTTATCAGGCAAGCTAAATTCAGTAAAGCAAGACCCTGGGCGTGGGCGATATATCTTTTCTCTTTGCTGGTGACTGAGCCCTTGTGGGAATATTTTTTCTTCAGTAATAAATAAATCCCAATAAGGTGATTGTTTGCCTTTCGCTAAGACATCTTCGAATTCTTTTGATTGCGCCGACATATGGTTAACAATCAAATCGGCCATTACATCAAAGTCTGAGCCAATCTCTTTAATATCGTGCCAAGCACCTAATCTACTGTCTACTTGAGTGTGATCTATTGGATCAAAACCAGCATCACTACCATCAATAGGATAATAAAAAGGTAGCAGATGTATTCCTGAGAATAGTTTATTCAACTCATCCATAAGTACATTATGAAGCGCGTTAACATCGGATCCTGTTAGGCGATCTATATAGGTAATTAGTTGAACATTGTTTTTCATTTTATTCTCATTTCATTTTTGTTGAATCTTAATCGATTAAGTTATATATTTAATCAATCGGATGAAATTTTCAAGAAAATATTTATTTTTTTGTCATTACACCACCAATAATAGTGTAACAACATAGAGTTGGCTTTGTATGGTGGCTGATCCACAATATAATGAACGAGGGGAATTTTATGAATCAAGCTAATGAACAGCAACAAGGAATGCTATTGTCTCGCATTAAATGGCTGACCTATATGATGTTTTTCGTTTTTGCGATGACATCTGACGCGGTTGGTGTGATTATCCCTGAACTCATTGCTACCTATGATCTCAATTTAACGCAGGCTAGTGCGTTTCATTATGTTCCTATGATTTTTATTGCGGCCAGCGGATTGTTTCTTGGCTATCTTGCCGACAAATTGGGGCGAAAAGTCACTATTGTTATTGGTTTAATGATCTTTTCTGGTGCTTGCTTCTTATTTGCTTTAGGTAGTTCATTTGCTTATTTTTTATTGCTGCTAGCGTTGGTGGGGACATCGGTTGGGCTATTTAAAACCGGGGCTTTAGCGTTAATTGGCGATATATCTCAAAATAATAAACAACACACCATGACCATGAATACAGTCGAAGGCTTTTTTGGTGTTGGCGCAATGGTTGGCCCTGCTATTGTTAGCTATCTGCTTATTTCTGGGGTTTCATGGAAATATTTATATATAGCGGCAGGGTTACTGTGTGTAATTTTGTGTATTGTTGCGATGAAAACTCAATATCCCGCAGTGAAAAAACATGCGCAAGAACACATTAATTTGAAAGATTCTTTTATTATGATGAAAGACCCACATGCTATGGGATTTTCATTTGCTATTGCGCTTTATGTCGCAACAGAAGTGGCAATTTACGTGTGGATGCCGACCTTACTGCTTGAATATAGTGGGTCATTGGTTTGGGTTGCCACTTATGCCATTTCAATCTTTTTTGCCTTGCGTGCTGGCGGGCGCTTTCTTGGGGTTTGGATGCTTAAACATTTTAAATGGCAACAGGTGATGTTTTGGTTTTCCTTCGCGGTTTTCCTTTGTTATCTGGGCACTGCAGTATATGGGGTGAATGTTGCAGTGGTGTTATTGCCGTTATCTGGGTTGTTTATGTCAATGATATACCCGACCTTAAACTCAAAAGGCATTAGTTGCTTTCCGAAAAAACAACATGGCTCAGTAGCTGGCGTGATCTTATTTTTTACTGCGGTATCTGCTGCTATTGCCCCGTTACTTATGGGAATTGTCAGTGATCTATTTGGTCATGTGTCTTTTGGCTTTTATTTAGCGACGGGCTTTGCTGCATTGCTGTTTATAGTGGCGACATTTAACTTATTAAAAGATCCTGCTCATTTGAAGTTGTTACAACAAGAGTCAGTGTGATTAACATAGTTGCTTATATAAGACAGTGCCATAGCGTTAAAAGTCGCCGTGCATTTACTATCCTGAGCTCCGTCTAAGTAATAAATATATTTCAATCACTTGGGTTGATTTCAAGCAACCAATAAAAAAATAATCGTAATTATCGCTTGCAATAAAGAATATTTTTGCTAACTTAAAACTTAATCGATTAAGTTGCGGTTTTAAAATAATAATAGCTGTAAACCATTATCAATTTAATTAACGCATATAATAAATAGAAACGGGGTGAGTAAATGAAACATGCAAGAGTTAATAAATTTCTCCTAAGTACGTTAGCGTTGGCTATATGTACTAGCTTGAGCGCAGCTGAAGTAGACCAAGCTAAAGGCGCGGATACCAAAACAGACAAAGGATTAGACTTTGAACGCATTGTTGTCACTGGGGTTGCTAAAGGCACTACAGTAATGGCGTCAAGTGTCTCAGTGAGTAGTTTTTCCGCTGACCAATTAGAAAGTACTACACCTCGGACAACTGCTGAGGCATTTAGAGCCATTCCTGGTATTCGCTCAGAATCAACCGGTGGTGAAGGTAATGCCAATATCGCGGTGCGCGGTTTACCTGTTGCCTCAGGTGGTGCAAAGTTTTTACAACTGCAAGAAGATGGTCTTCCTATTTTACAATTTGGTGATATTGCCTTTGGTAACGCCGATATTTTTCTTCGTTTAGACAATACCATGCAAACGGTAGAGTCTATTCGTGGTGGTTCAGCATCAACGGTTGCCAGTAATGCACCTGGCGGCATTATTAATATCATCAGTAAAACCGGCTTGAATGAAGGGGGCAGTGTCGCCACCACCTTTGGCGTAGATTATGACAGCTTCCGCACTGATTTTGAGTATGGCGGTGAACTTAACGATTCTATGTATTTTCATATCGGTGGTTTTGTTCGTCAAGGTGATGGCGCACGCGACGCAGGCTATACCGCCAATAAAGGCGGGCAAATCAAAGCCAACTTAACCAAGGAATTTGATAACGGTTATTTGCGCGTTTATTACAAACACCTTGATGATAAGGCGATTAGTTACATGCCGATGCCAATGTACGCAGATGGTAGTTCAGTACCGGGTTTTGATGCCCTTAGCGATACTCCGCATTCAGCGTATTTTACCACTGGCTTATCGTTAGGGGCTGATGGTCAGCGTCGTCGCAGTGATATGCGCGATGGTATGCATCCTATTGTAGACTCGGTTGGCGTCGAAGCCTCATTTGATTTAGGTAATGATTGGGAAATCGAAAATCGTTTTAGAAAATCATCGGTAAAAGGCACCTTTAATTCGCCATTTCCAGCTGAAGTCGGCGATGGTTCAACTATTGCTGCCAGCATAGCAGGAGAGGGGGCTACGCTAAGTTACGCTAATGGTCCTGCAGAAGGTCAAAGTTTTAATGATGATCTAGTTATGCGTATTCACACTTTTGATGTTGAGATGAACAATTTCGACTCTTATGTTAATGATTTAAAGTTAACGAAGTCGTTCGACGATACCAGCATTACCTTTGGTTATTATAAAGCATTGCAAAATGTCGGGATGTCGTGGTTGTGGAATTCTTATTTGATGGAAGTTAAAGGGGATAATGCCGCACTACTAAATGTGAGCAGTACAGATGGCACAAGTTATTCTGATAATGGTTTATACGCCTATGGCGTACCAGCGTGGGGGAATTGTTGCCAACGCAATTATGATCTTGAATATGATATCAGCGCGCCGTATCTAGCGATTTCTTCAACCTTTGATAAATTATTAATCGATGTTAGTGTCCGCCATGATAGCGGTAGCGCAACGGGTAGCTATGCAGGAGCAGTGCAATCTGAAATTGATATGAATCAAGACGGTATAATTTCACAGCCTGAAATGAGTGTTTCGTCAATAGACAATGCGAATGCTTCAGCGGTTAATTACGATTGGAGTTACACTTCATATTCATTGGGGGCTAACTATCAAATTTATGACAATTTAGCGACATTTGCCCGTTTAAGTCATGGTGGTCGAGCCAATGCTGACCGATTAGCATTTGGTAAAATTAATGCTGATGGTTCTGTTGCCGATCAAGATGCCGTTGATGAAGTCGATCAATATGAACTAGGGGTTAAATATCGCCAAGAAAGCTTATCGTTATTTGCCACCGCGTTTTATGCTGAAACTGAAGAACAAAACTTTGAAGCGACCAGTCAAAAATTCTTTGATCGTAAATATGAAGCGAAAGGAATTGAGCTAGAAGGTGCTTATTTTGTTGGTGACTTTGATTTTCGCGGTAATATTACTTGGACAGATGCCGAAATAGCTAAAGATGCTATTAACCCTGATGTAGTTGGCAATACCCCAAGAAGACAAGCGGACTTTGTGTATTCACTGATCTCGCGTTATAACTTTGCGCAAGGTTCTATGGGACTTAGCTTAATTGGCAGCACAGATGCTTATGCGCAAGATAATAATGATTTGCAATTTGATGGTTACACCCAAGTGAATGCATTCGCCTCATATTTATTATCAGACAGCATGAGTGTGTCGCTGAACGTGAATAATTTGTTTGATGCCACTGGCATTACTGAGTCAGAAGAAGGCTCTATTCCTGATAACAATATTATTCGCGCACGGGCCATTACTGGTCGCACGACTAGCGTAACCCTTAGGTATGATTTTTAGGTATTGATAGTCATTGTTTAAAAGCTCATTTCGGTGAGCTTTTTTATCTTTATTGGTATGTGTAGAGGCAAATATGTTGACGTTATTAAGTTATGGGGAAGCCTTGATTGACTTTCTACCTGCGGACAACGCATTAAATAGTTATTACCCCATGGCAGGCGGCGCGCCAGCCAATGTCGCAGTCGCTTACGCTAAGTTAGGCGGTAACAGTTATTTTGCTGGCGGTATTAGTGAAGATAACTTTGGTGATTTTTTGCTGGGACAGCTCGAGCACGAGAAAGTAAATACGAAATACGTTGAGCGCATTGCAAACGCAAATACCGCTGTCGTTTTGGTCAGTTTGGACGATAACGGCGAGCGTTCATTTAACTTCTATCGACATCAAAGTGCTGACACAAAATATCAAGCTACAGATATTGACAACATCGACTGGCAGAGTATTGATATTTTTCATTATTGTTCGAATACGCTCACCAGTGAACGCATGTTTGACAATACTGTTTATGCCATCAATAAAGCCAGCGCTAACCATACGTTGATCAGTTTTGACGTTAATTTACGATTGCAGTTATGGGACAACGTTGCGCAGTTGGTTACTCGCGTTACACAGGCGATAAGGCATAGCGATTTAATTAAATTAAGTCGTGAAGAAGCTGAGTATTTAGCTGGTGCGATGAATATGGATTATGCACAATTTACCGCGCATCTTTTAGCTATCGGGCCGAAGTTATTATTGGTGTCAAATGGTGAGGGCGATGTACATGCCATTAGCCGCACATTTTTACTTTTACTTCCTGTTCCTCGTGTCACAGTTGTTGATACCACCGCAGCTGGAGATAGCTTTATAGGCGGCTTTCTGTTCTCATTAAGCCAGCAAAGCCAAGCATTGAGTGTAGGCACAGCACTAACCAATGAACAAATCATTACTGAAGCGGTAATGTTTGCAGTGAAATGCGGCGCCCATACCTGTCAGCAAAAAGGCGCGTTTGCCGCACTCCCTGATAATAATATGTTTACATTTTAGCTATGTTTATCTCAGACCGCTTTCATTTGTTACTTTGCCTGCAAACGGACCTTCGTCAATACAAATTGCATCAGTCAAATGTTCGAAAAGCAGCCGCGAGTATCTACATCTCTGCAATATTTTTAATCGCTTAAAGTGAGCTCTGCCACTTCCTTTTTACTGGTTATCACAACAGTCAATAAAATATCAGTCTGATCAATGTCGGTTAAATGATCATAGTTATCAAGTGTTTTACCGAGGATCTTAAATGTATCTTCATTCAGATCATAGAACCACAATTGAAGCTCGTCATTTATCCCATAAATGACACTGTTTTTTACTACAAATCGTTTATCACTTCCGTGTTTGTCCAGAGCGTCAATCAGTTGGTCTTCCGCGGGGCCTGACTGCCAGAATCGATCCAGCTGATCGGTGTATATCAATCGACCCTCTTTAGTTTTAAGTGCCCAGTTGATCTGCTTGTCATTTATCACTCTAAGCGCTGAGTTATCTAGGTCGAATTCGACAAATCTTAATATCCCCTTGATACGCACATTTATTAGCGCGGTATTGGCTTCACTATCCCAATAGAACAATTGTTCAACTGGGTGAGCCAATGAAACCGGCTTGAGGCTTGAGTCTAAAAACACTTGAGTTAGACTGTTGTTTGCATTGACCAGGATGCTCGCTCCATCTAGGGCCCAATGCATACCATCAATACGAGTATCTAATTGAAAATTGGTGAGTTGTTGTGAGTCGACGCCATCGGTTATCCACAGTTGATCTTGACCGGAACGTCTGGATATAAATGCGATTAAATCACCATTTGGTTGAAAAATGCCTTGTTGTTCCACCCGTGTCGAGCGTTGCAGTACCGAGTAATTGTTGAGCGGTTCATTTTGCTTTTGCGTCAGCTCTGCTGCTGTATTGGCAAATTGTGATAAAGGCAGTTTCGCGATATCGGTATCGAAAACGCCCTTTGTCATCACCATTCGTTTTCCATCGGGGTGAAATAGTGGTGATCCCATTGGTTCATCTAGGGGCAGACTAATATTGGTTATATGGCCTTGATAGGAAATGGTAAAGTACTGTCGGCCCGTGCTGAAAATAAGTTGACCACTTTGTGGCATAAAATTGGGGTAGATGTCCCTTAAGTTTGCAATTTCTTTTGGGTATTTAATTTGATGACTGGATATAAGCTGGCCGTCAGGCTTGAGTATTTCAATGTATTTTTGGCCGTCCTTATGAAGACTGGTTAATGCAATAAGGTCCTCCTTGGATGAATAGTCGAAGTCGTTTACGCTGCCCTCTTCCAATTCATGGATGACAGTGCTTTGATTGTCTGCTATCGAATAGCTGGTCAACTTCTTGCGATTTGAAAGCTCCTGCAAGAGAGCAATATTGTTGTTATTTAACCACTTGGCACCCAAAATTTTTGAATTTTTACACTCCATCAGAACGCTCGGCGTTTGTGGCGATTCAAGCGCTTTTTGAAAATCCAGATTAGATAATCTATAACATTGCTTCTGGGTGATCGGTTTGTTGCAGTCTTCCTTTTCGATAACGACCAGCGCTTTACTGTCTTTGGAAAAACTATGCGCACCGAAAGAGCCCCGGTTTTTGGTGAGCTGGAATTCTTGTTGAGTGTTAACATCTTTGGCCCAGAGATTATTAACACACAAATCTTCAGTGAAGCGATTGAAAACAATGTATTGACCGTCAGGTGAATAGTTGCCATTGACTTCTGAGTGATCGCTGGTGGTGAGTAAACGTAACTCTGCAAATTCTAATTTCACAGGTTGAGCTGGCGTCAGATATTTAACCCCGAGAAAACCCAGAACAACAATGATTGCCATAATAGAAATCAGCCTGAAAGTCGCACTCGCCGACTCTGTCTTCTGGCCTTTATCAAAACTGACACTATCATGGCTGACGTTATCATAACTGCCACTATCAAAACTGATGCTATCAGGACTGACGCTATCTGGTTGGGCTGTAGTCACGCCGTCCGCCTGGGTCTCGGTTTTATCCTGCCATCGCACCTCAACCTCCAAACTGTAGCCCTGTTTGGCATGGGTTTTAATATAGGATTGGTATTGATTGTCTTCGCCCAGTGCTTTTCTTAATTGCGCTATGCTTCTTTGTAGCGTATTTGGGGTTACCACCGTGTCGGGCCACACCTCTGATAACAGCTCATCATGGCTAACAACTTTATTGGCATTTTTGGCCAGGTAAGTTAACACAGCCAAAGCTTTCGGCGGAATTGTCTGTGATTGCGTTTTCTGGGTGATCTGATTTCGAGTTAAATCGATAAAAAAATCACCTACCCAATACTGTGCTGCCATGGTTGCGCGTTCCAAAATGAAAGTTAAAGTGAGCCAAAATAAGAAATAGCATATTAGCATAAAGCTTTCTTGCAACTAAATGGGATTTTTAACCAATTGATTATTAGGAAGTTTATTGACGTCAGAATGAAGTCATTCAAACGTCAGGCGGACGTCAGGCATTTTGTGTTTTATTCATATACATTCAAACCATGGCTAGTTTTCAAGTAGAGCCAAACATCTGGTTAAACTTTTTTTGAGAGAGTAATTTTATGAATATGAAGAAGATTTTAGTTTTAGTTTGCTTATCTTTGCTGCCTTTTCTGTCTGTCCAGGCGGGTGAGACAAGAGAGTTTATTTTGAAAAGAATACAAATTGTTCCTATTAAAGACACTCAGGCCGATAGACAGTATGAGCTTTATATCAAACTACCTGAGGGATATGCCAAAACTGAGAATAAAGATAAGGCCTATCCTGTTATTTATTTTACTGATGCAGATACGCACATTGAACTATTATCAGGTACTGAATTTATAATGAAAGAGGTTATTTTGGTTGGAATTTCCAATCAAATAGACCTCAATGAAGCGGAAGCGTTTGGGGTACATGGCAGTAGAGCTAGAGATTATTCAGTAAGCAAGTCAAGCAACCCAGAGCGTCAGGCTAAATATCAGTTTGGACAGGCCAGTAACCACCTAACATTTATTCGCAATGACGTTATTAAGCATGTAGAAAGCAACTACAGAACAGACCCGAGTAATCGAACCTATTTCGGTTTTTCTCTTGGCGGCTTATTTGGTGCTTACGCTTTAATGTCACAACCTGATACCTTTAAAAACTACATCTTAGGTAGTCCATCGCTGTGGAGAGATATTCCGTTACTTTTTTCCCTTAAAAATGCCGCATTAAAAACTAAAGCGCAAGGGATCAACTTGTTTATTACCTATGGCGAACTGGAAAAGGAATTGAGTGTGCATGTTGAAGATTTCATTACCCAGCTGAAAGCCAAAAAATATCAAGGATTATCATCAATCAAACAAGTAGTGATTGAAGCTTCTGGCCATAGCGATTCGTTTCCAATGGTTGGTGTACGTAGTGTTAAATGGCTATCAGGCTTAACAAAAAAGGAAGGCTAAACCATGAAGCCTGTCGTTATTTGTTTTAGTCTGCTGCTTTCTATTCTTTTGAGCAGTAGTAAAAGCTACGCACATGATAAGTCTTCTGTTCTTGAAGGCCGCTTTGTTCTTGAAGGTCCCTATGTCGGGCAAAAGTCGCCGGGCTTAACGCCTAAAGCTTTTGCACCCAGTGGCCGTTCAACAGAACATCGTGACCATAGCGGCTTCTTCTCGCCTGATATGAAGGAGTTCTATTTTACCAGGAGAAACAATAAAACTAAAAAGTGGTCTTTAATTACCTTTCAATCCAAAGGTAAACAGTGGCACGAGTCTGTGGTAGGACCTAGAGTGGGACGGCCCATTCTTACTCCAGATGGTAACACCATGCATTTGGGTAAGCGCTATATGGAGCGCAGCGAAAATGGGTGGTCAGACATAAAAAGTCTGGGGGCTCTTTTTGAAAACTTCCGCATTATGCGGCTTATGTCTACAGCCAATGGCACCTATTATTTTGATGATGCAACTGAGTCTGTCCCGATTCATTATTCACGACTAGTAGATGGCAAACATGAAAAGCCAGTCGCTGTGAACATTGATTTTGGAGACTGGAACGCTCACCCCTACATCGCACCAGATGAATCCTATTTGCTCTGGGATGAGCAAGGAGAAAATGGCAATGGTGGAAGCGATTTGTTCATTTCTTTTCGACAGCAAGATGGTTCATGGGGATCTGCCATTAATTTGGGAGATACAATCAATACCAGTGCTGATGAAGGCGGAGCAACGGTAACGCCAGACGGTAAATATCTTTTCTTTAACAGATTTATAAGTAATGAAAATGCAGGTATGCACTGGGTGGATGCACAGATTATTGAAACCCTCAGACCTAAACCTTAGTTGTTAACCATATGCCGCAAGTAACCTTAAATAAGGAATAAATAATGAAACGTTTTTATACTTTTATCGCTATGTTTTCTGCATTGACGATGAATAGCCAAACTTATGCTCAAGATGATTTTCCAGTTCTTGAAGGTCCTTACATGGGACAAACGCCACCGGGCGTGGTGGCTGAACCATTTGCTTCGGGCATCATCTCGAAGGAAGGTTGGGAGCTTGAAGGCGTATTTGCCCCAGGAATGAAAGAGTTTTACTTCACTCTGGATCGAGGTTCTAAAGAAACTGGGAGACGACACACTGTCGTTGGCTTCCGACAAGAAAATAGCATCTGGAAAAAATTTACTGAGTTTCGACGAACGGGTGAAGTTACTTTCTCTCCTGACGGCAAACGCATGCACATGGCAAAAGGCTATAAAGATCGCACCGAGAACGGTTGGTCAGAACGCAAAAGTTTGGGGCCCATGTTTGACCGAAAAGATTGGGGTATTATGCGATTATCAGCATCAGCTAAGGGCACCTACGTTTTTGACGATTATAAAAGCAACGACGAAATCCGCATATCAAGGGTTATAGACGGTGAACGCCAAGCCCCAGAAAAATTGGGCCCAGAGATCAATACGGGCAAGTGGACTGCCCATCCATTTATCGCGCCAGACGAAAGCTACCTGATTTGGGATAGCGAACGGGAAGGCGGTTTTGGAGACTCGGATCTCTATATCAGCTTTAAACAAAAAGACGGTTCATGGGGCTCAGCCATTAATATGGGACCAGAAGTCAACTCTGATAAATGGGATGCTTATGCGAGCGTGACGCCCGACGGCAAATACATACTCTTCAACAGACGCATCGATGACGGCACTGATAATGAGAAGATGAATGTGGATATTTACTGGGTTGATGCACAGATAATTGCGATGCTTAGAACTAAATCAGAGAACAAAAATAAAGACTCCTTGGCCTCAAATAAGGAATAAATCATGAACATCAGTTCTACATTAAAAAAATTAATCATTGCAACAGCATTTGTCGCAATGGCTGTCCTTATATTCCTTGTCCATGCACTGGCTGGATTTAGTGCCAAGCCAGTGGTCTTCGCTGACCCACCAGCATTTGTTGAACGCTACGCAGCTGAAATGAGCTATTCAGATCCCTCATCATCACCAAGGGAACCTGACACAGACGGCGGACAAGTTGCCACATCTAAATTTCCGAAACTAACGGCGGATTTATCCAAAGAAGAAGCGTTAGTGTTCAACGTGATTCTGGATGGTGAATCTTCCGACGTGCTGCTACGATTGTTTACCCATCCTGAGAAAGCGCAACGGGTAAAAGTAGCGATGGCTTTTGCTGCTGTGAATGGTCAGTTTTCTCATAATGAAGAAACCGGCTTCGATGAAAAAAGACGCAAGTTTTGGCTAGACGCAGAAGAACACATTCCTGACATTCAAAATGCGTTTTTTGAAGCCTTAATTACCTCCGCTGAAGAAGGAACAATGAATAAAATTCCTTACACCTTAGCTTGGTGGATGCCGGGGCAGGAGCATAAAACGGTCCAGATGCTCGCATGGGCAGCTAAACACCATCCTGATCCGTGGGTGCGAAGATTCTCTGTTTATTTTGTGGTTAGATTTGGAGGGGACGAAGAACTTTCCGGCCCGCTCCTCCAGGACAGAATCTACGACCCAGCTTACAAGGTGCGTAAGGAAGTCCTAGAGTGGCGGTTTAGAAGATTCATAGGAAGTAAAGAATAAGTCAGCATTTAGACCCCAGCCATAATTTACCTTGAAGATTATTAATCACAAATAAGGAAAAATCATGAAATCTATTTTAATTTTAGTAATTTGTCTAGGTTGCGCTTTGCTGGTGAGTGGTAATAGTTATGCTCAAGACGAATTTCCAATCTTAAAAGGCCCGTACCTAGGCCAAAAAACGCCAGGATTAACGCCTGAAATATTTGCGCCAGGTATTGTTTCAACAGAAAAGTATGTAGAAAGTTTATATACGTTCACACCAGATATGAAGGAGTTCTACTTCAATAGGATTGGAGGAAAATATAAAGATACAACATTGCTTGCTATGCAATACAAAAACAATAAATGGAGCGAACCGTCGGACTTGTCAACCGATATTGATAAATATAAGGAGCGATTTGCCCCAGGTTTGTCAGAGATAAGAAACCTTAAACCTTTCAAAGACATTGCCATCGAAGGTTCAGCTGTCTCAGCTAAAGGAACTTACTATTTTTACGTTTTAGATTTCGAGGATGGCAGTGGCCATATGAGTTATTCACGCCTTATAAACGGCAAATATGAAAAGCCTCATAAAATGAGCAAGGCAATAAACAGAGGTAAATACATTGCCCACCCCTTCATTGCACCAGATGAATCCTATTTAATGTGGGACGTTGAGATGGCAGGCGAAGATACCCCTGATATTTATATTAGTTTTCGACAAAAAGATGGTTCATGGGGAACAGCAATTAATATGGGAGATAAGATAAACACAACAGCCTATGAGCAGCGTCCGAGGGTGACACCTGATGGAAAATATTTGTTTTTTTATAGGGGCGAGAAAAAATATAGGGAAGATGGGAGTAGTTATTGGGTAGGAAATCCTCATTGGGTGGACGCGCAAATTATCGAGACACTCAGGCCGAAAGGAGATTCATAGGTTAGCGTCCTTTTTGGTCTTTCGTTTAATCGTCTAACTAACTAACTAACTAACTAACTAACTAACTAACTAACTAACTAACTAACTAACTAACTAACTAACTAACTTAATTTAATCTTGATATGAATAAGTCTTAACTTGAACTGTCAGATTCGATTAATAGAACTTAATCAAATTTGACAGTCGCATATGTGCCAAAAGCGGAAGTTGAGTCAGATATAAAAAACTATTCATAAAGACTGTCGTGCAACCAAAGCGGTCGTTCACATAATTGCATTGGTATGACTTCTTAGTGTGCTAAACAGAAGTGAACAACAAAATTTTCTATATCTTTTACCATTTAGTGACCTTCCTCGATAACGAAACTCTTACAATCATGATAACAACGCGCAGGTCAGACATGACTAGTGGTAAAGACATGTTATCTGAGTAAACTATAACGGAAGCTATCGACAATAAAACTAGTACTTCTGCTCATCGTTGAGTAGAGAATATTTTTGATAGAACGAAAGTGCACACTATTAGAGTCATCGTGCTGTAATCTGTATAATTTAACTGCATCAACTATTATGTGGTATCGTTCTGTATAAAAATCACGTCAAAATGGCTCTCTAAAGTTAGGGTATAAAAATAAAACGTTATTTTTAAGCGCTTACATAATCTTGTTCAGCAATTTTTCAGTATCAGACAGTAGCCTATTTTTGAACTTGTGTAATTCCTTTTCCATCGGCATAAATTAAACCAAGGTTTCTTTTAGCATTTTCATCACCTTGTTCGGCTGCTTTGGTATACCAACCAACTGCTTGCTTATAATCCTGAGCAACACCTTGCCCTTTTTCATACATAAGTCCAAGGCTATATTGAACCCCAGCATTTCCACCCTCAGCGGCTTTGCTATACCACTTAAAAGCTTGCTTGTAGTCTTGTGCAATCCCTTTCCCATTGTAATATATAAGTGCAAGGTGATACTGAGATCTTGCATTACCTTGTTTAGCTGCTTTAGTATGCCACTCAATTGCTTGAATAAAATCCTGATCGACCCCTTTTCCTTTTTCATACATGATAGCAAGGCTGTATTGATGTCTTGCATTACCCTGTTCAGCGGCTTTTCTATACCAGATAGCGGCCTGCTTGTAATCCTGAGCAACACCTTGCCCTTTTGTATACATAAAGCCAAGGTAGCTTTGAGCCCCTGCATTTCCTTGTTCTGCGGCTAATTTAAAAAAAGTGATAGCTTCGGCGTAATTATCATTTTTATATGCAGTCTTCCCTTTGTCAAAATCATCATTAGCCACTGAAGAGAAAGTCAAAAGTATAAATACAAAGAGGGTGAGTAAACGCATTAAAAATAATCCTTATTTTTGTTATGAATAAATAACCTACGACAACATAGGTACAAGGTCAACACAATTAAAATTGTAACGTCACATTATCTCTGCGATATAAAATTTTTAGAGCAAAAATTAACTAACCCAAAGATATGCCGATTATTTTTATAAATAAATTAACGTAAACTAGTTTTTTACTCCCTATTTTGTATCAGAACATCTTATATTTTATATTCGATGTCAGCTTTACTTCATACCACAGCAATTAGGTTTGAGTTCTGTTAACGACCATAAAGTTGCCACAGTAAACAATAAAATCGAATAGAAATACGCTTTTAGATATGAAGACTTTGTTGCAAAATTTAGCATTTAGAGATGATACACCACAGGCAGCTTTGAGCTTAGAAGCAGACTATCAAATTTTCAAAACTGACCGTCCGTTGTTCGCTCATAGCTGCCTGTCAGATGAAGTTAAAACCTTTTCATCTAAACTGTAAGATCAGATATGAGCTACTAAACTTGATAGGCACTTGAACCACCAAAACAGTTGTTCACATTTTTACTTTGGTCTGATTTAAAAAGTTATATTTTCACTGCATCACATTATATTTCTAAACTACACCAACAAGTTTATCATGTGATATAGGGTTTATAATTGATTCTTCGTTAGGTTTTCGATGGAAAAAAACAAGGTTACATAAACAACCTTGTTTTTATTTAACGGTATGTAAAATTATGTGAAGTTACTGTTTCTAAAGACCACTCATTTCTTTATTAACGGTAATAACTTCATTCCATTGATTATCAAATACTTCAGAGTAATTGGCCTGAAAAGCCTTAAAGCTTCCTTTTCCGTATAACTCTTCAAAATGTTTGGAAAACTCCCAGTCTTCATCCATCTCGGCTAGATTATCCAAATCTGAAAGAGCCATCAAATGACGTCCATTTAACTGCCCTTGAATAAATTGGTTATCCATCACTGTCCAAAACTTACTTTTACCTATTTTTTCCAACGTATTTTTTACTTGCATTAACAAGTATTTGAAAACCTCTGATTCTTTATCCGTATTAACAGTCAGGTATCTAGCAATAAATCTTTCAGGATCTTTAGAGTTCTCATCCAAATTGTTAATCATCAAACCTTCCATGTTTCGCCAAATTTCACCTTGACCGTAAGAAACTATATAAGGGTTAATATTATCTGCCCAGTCTTCATCATGCTTTTTATTGTCGGGCCTTGCGTCTAGCTCTGAAAAGCTAACCGGCCCCATAACCCAAATGAGTTCGTTGGTGTTTGGACCATATGCAACGTTATATATTTTTGTCTTCATTGGGGCTTGGGTATGATACTTTTTAATATGCGATCGCATATTTTTTGTAAATGTTTTGGCTTGTTTATTATCTACTGTAAATCGGAAGGTGTCCCACTGAGTATAGGATTTCTTCTCTTCAGCGACAGCAGGCATTGTAAGTAATGCACTCGCAGCTATTAGTGTAATGATCTTTTTCATAATAGTACCTTTCGTCATACTATTACAGCTGTGAGCCACATGACTCGCAGAAGACAACAATAATATTGTTTATTTAGCGAGCGAGTATAGTAAAGATTTACAGATTAGCTATTTATAATAATGTAGGCCACCGCCCTTAAAGTGGGCGTTATCGATAAAAAATTCCATTCAAGCTGTCCGTCCCATTTTTAGGATTTTTCTTAATTTTTGCTTTCCCATTTATGGGAAGGTCATTTTTATTACGTCATTAAAGTATATTTTGTTTAATATTATTAGATAGTTATGGTTTTGGCATTATCGCTGCAATAAGTTGTTTAGTACGTAGAAGTAATGAAGACGGATCTCAATCTAGGGATAGACTTTCTATGACTATGGGTAGATGTAAGACAAGGACTAACATGCGTCTACCTGCTAAATAATTCGATTGAGGCAGTACTCAGTTTATAACGGTAAGGTTGGAGAGCAAACCATGACACTTTTTTTATTAATCATTATTCATACGATTGCTGGCTCAATCGCTATTCTATCCGGATTCGCTGCCTTATCAGTGCAAAAAAGTGCTAGCGCACATCGTACCTTTGGCAAGATCTTTGTCTTAGCAATATTATTCCTTGGCGTTACGGGGATTTATGTTGCACTTTCGCGTTCCATTATGCTCTCGTTTGTTAACGGCATTTTGCTATGTTATTTCGTCTCAACTGCGTGGATGACGGTTAAACGCAGGGCAGGAACTGTTGGTAATTTTGAATGGATAGCATTTTTTGTCGCACTGAGCATAGTGGCAATGCTTATTACGTTTGCTGGCATCGCGGCAAAGAGCCCAGATGGCAAATTAAATGGTTTTGGTCCACAAGTGTTCTATTTCTTTGCCATAGTCGCGTCTATCGCTGCGTTATTTGATTTAAAAATGATTATTAATCGAGGTATAACGGGAACACAACGTATTGTGCGTCATATCTGGCGTATGTGCTTTCCGCTTTTTATGTCAACGGCAGCATTCTTTTTAGGACAAGCCAAATTAATGCCTGAGCCTATCCGCAAAATAGAATTTCTCGCGATACCTGTTGTGGTGGTTTTGTTCGCTATGGCCTATTGGATCATCAGGGTTTTATACACCAAAGCCTATCAAACAGGTCAAAATCTATCTCATTAGTGTCAACGGCACATAAACCAATAAATTTTATAAGGAAAAACGATGAAAAAATTATTACTGATTTCAGCGCTAAGTTACGCAATGTCGATATCAACATTTGCTTATGGTTCAGCAACAATGTCTTTAGATATAGAGCAAGGTATAGCGGCTTATGAAAGTGGAAATTTAGCTCAAGCGGCTAACTTGTTAACAAAAGGGGGGGATGAGGATTTTAATAAGTATTTATATCTGGCCAAAATAGCGCTAGATAATAAAAACTTAGATCAAGCGGAAGACCTCATTGAGCAGGCGTTATCGCTAAATAATACTAATGGTGATATCTATTTTGTACATGGTCAAATCATGGCTGCACAATCCGAAAACGTTAATATGTTCAGCAAAATGAGCTATGCCAAAGATATTGTTAAAGCTTTCTCTAAAGCTGTTTTGAATGCGCCAGACAATATCAAATATCGTCAAAGTTTACTGACTGTGCATCTCGTTGCTCCTAGTATTATAGGCGGAGATACTGATGTCGCGTTAGCACAAGCAAAAGCCATTGAGGCATTAGATGCGCGTGCAGGTGCTGTTGCACTAATGAAGGTATATGCAAAACTTGAACAACACGACAGATTTGATGAAATCTATAATACCGCCGTGATTGATTTTCCTGATGAACCAGCGGTGTTCTATGTACGGGGTATGTACTTTCAACAACAAGAACAATTTGACCATGCCGTTGATGAATTAACAAAGGCTGCGTCTATATCAGCGCTATCTGCGCAACAGCGTAAATCTCAATACATGGCGATGTACCAAATAGGTCGCACAAGTGTATTGAGTAAAAGCTATTTAGACGAAGGGGAACAAGCCTTAAGTCAATATATCGCAAGCGCGGAAATCCAAGATATGATGCCGACAAAAGAGTGGGCTAAATATCGACTTGCCAATATTGTTGAATATAAAGGTGAGGTGTTTAAAGCAAAAGAACTATATCAAGAACTTATACAGGAAACCCACGACAAAGAATTAAAAAGTAAAGCCAAAAAACGAGCAAGAAAACTAGGCTGATTTTGGCTGTCGATTTGTCGTTAAAAACATAACGTGATTGCGTAAATCGCTTTCCAAAAAGTTACTCGTTGAACTAAGCGATTCATTCGACATCTTTATACATTTTGATACATGTTTAAACGATAATTTACACCTGCATTTGATAATATTTAACGTGAAAACAAATAGATACAAAAAGGAAATGTATTACATGAAACGCTTTACCCTATCTTCTTTTACCGTGTTGTTATTAACGTCTGGTTATGCCGTTGCTGAAGATTACCAATCAATCTCTAATGCACAATATATGAAAACAGAGGCTGATAATGTATCAATCGATACGTCGATGTTAAATACCACTTATTATTTAAGTAAAAAATCGACTTTAGGTCCATTAGACCAATTTGATTATATCAATACCACGTCAAATATTTTTGCTAGCTATATGCACACCAGTTTGGATGATGATACTTATGATGCGTCAAGTGACTCATTGCGCATTGGAGGGGAGTATTTTCTCGGTAAGTTTCTCATTGGTGCGAGCTATCAAAATACTGATTATGATGATGGCGATAGCGATGCAACTTCACTGCGGTTGGGGTACTTATTTAGTAAAAACTTTCTCGTTCAGGCAGAAGTGCTAGATTTGGATGATGGTGGTACTGAATACTTATTCTCGGCAGCTTACAATCATCAAATCAATGGCAGTGATTATTTAGGTTTTACCGCTCGTAGCGATAATGATTTTGACTATAAATCTATCTCTGCAAAGTATTTTATGAAACTTAATCAGGGTCAGTATTTTATCACAGAGCTAATGTATCAAGATGGTAAATACGATAATTATTGGGGTGCATCGGCTAGTTATTATTTTGACGATAATACCTCGATATCAGCTGATTATGATGATAATGACAACTATCGCCTTGGTGTGAAACATTTTATCAACAAAAACATTGCACTATCGGCTGGTTATGGTGCCAATACTGACGAGTCAGATTATGATGTCATTGATGTTGGTTTAACTTTTCAGTTTTAAGGTGTTCTAAAGAAATAAAGTTGTATAAGTCGGGTGCTAAAAACATCCGACTTTTTTATTGTCTAATTTTCGGGTAGGTGGTTCTTAACACTTTACTTTAGCGGTAATTCAATAATGGCTAAACAGCCATTTCTATCTTTTCTATTTATTAAACTAAGTTGACCATTATGCACTTCTAAAATTTGTCGACACAGCACCAAACCAATGCCAGAACCTTGTTTTTTAGTGGTGTAAAAGGGCACAAACAAATTATCAGTATTGCTGATACCACTCCCTTCGTCACTGATGGTCAGAATGAATTGCTCATCGTCTACTTCCCAACTCAAGGTTACTTGCCCCTTATTTTGGGTTTGCTCAACGGATTCGACCGCATTTTTGATCAAATTAATGAGTACCTGTTCTAACTGGATCGGATCAATAAATAATTCAACATCGTTGGATGTGACTACCGTGACATTTTTATTGTGAAAAAGTGGAATCACTTTATCTATTAAATTGGTTATTGATGTCGCTTGTTTTTTCGGTTGTGGTAATCGAACGATTTGCTTATAACTGTTGACGAACTCAGTTAAATTGCTAGCACGCTGAGCAACAATTGCAAGGCCTTCAAGTAAATCGGAGCGACATGCTTCAGCATCATCTTGACGGGATAAGGTGCGTTTTAAGGTTTGGCTAATCGATGATATAGGGGCCAGCGAATTATTAATTTCATGGCTGATCACTCGCACTAAACTTTGCCATGCATTTCTTTCTTCGCTTCTTAATAGGTTACTCACATCGGTAATAAATAATAATTTATGGGGTTTTCCCGCTTCGCGAAACTCTTCCATATGAACATTAAATTTACCGTTTTGATGACCTAAGGTTAATGGCATCACCTGATTTTGGCCGTTAACGAGTTGCCCTAATTGTTCCAGTTGTTTAAGTGAATTATTGGGCAATTCAATATTATCGATTCCTAGCAACTTTTGGGCTGCGGGATTAATCAATACGAGTTCGTTGTTCGCATTCAGCGCAATAATGGCAACATCAATATGATTGATCACTGTGTTTAGTAACATCTGACTTTCTACATTTTCAATGCGCTGTTTATTGAGACGTTTTGCTAAGGTATTGATGGCGACAACCAGTTCATTCAACGCAATATCGCCAGTGCTGGCTCGCGCTCTAAGTGTATAGTCTTCGTGGATCATAGCATCGAGTAAATTGCTTAAACTGCGAAACTGGTAAGCGGATTTTCGATGAACTTTATTGTAGCAATAAATAATACTTAAGCTGCCAAATAAGGTGGTAAGCATGATTAAAAAAATCGAAATATTGGCGTAAAACATTACCCATAACAATAGGAGAAATGGTGGTAAGGAGGCGATGAGTAAAAGCTGCGCGAGTTGCGATTCAAAGGATTTTTTTAATTGCATTGATGGTCCATCGTTAGCCCTAACTTATATTTTTTCTAATCGCCGATAAAACGCGCTCCGACTTAATCCTAATGATTTTGCAGCCTTGAGTGCATTGCCATTAAAATAGCTTAACCGCTGATCGATAATATCAAGTTCTATTGATTCTAGCGTTGCCAGTTCATCGGTTATGATCTCTGTTGAGACAGCTTTTTTGGAATTTTGTGGTAATCCCAAATCATCGACGTCAATGGTATTGTTTTGACACAGGATTTGAGCACGCTCCATTACATGGTTTAGCTCTCTAATGTTACCTGGCCAATCATATGTTGTTAATGCCTTTCGTGCGTCAGCACTAATAGTCAGCGTATCTTGTTCATGTTTAGTGGCATTTTTTCGCAAAAATGACTCTGCTAGTGGAATAATATCTTCTTTTCGCTCTCTTAGTGGAGGAATTTCAATGGCAATAGTATTTATACGATAGAGTAGGTCTTTGCGAAATTCGCTGTTTTCAACCGCTTGCTCTAAATTGGCATTGGTGGCGGAAATTAGTCGAACGTCAACCGACAAGGTTTTGTTAGAGCCTACTTTTTCGAATTCACTGTCTTCGAGTACCCGTAATAATTTACTTTGCTGTGAATAAGGCGTATTAGCTATTTCATCGAGAAATAAAGTGCCGTTGTCGGCTAGCTCAAATCGACCAATACGGGTTGATTTTGCATCGGTAAATGCCCCTTTTACATGACCAAACATCTCACTTTCAAATAAGGCTTCGGTTACAGCGCCCATATTTACCGATATTTGATTGGCATTGCTGCGAGGGGAGTGCTCGTGAATGTATCGAGCGAACATACTTTTACCTGTGCCATTTTCTCCCGTTAATAATACGCTAGCATTACTCTTAGCAACCTGGTCGATAATGGTCATGGTTTTTTGCATAGCAGCAGATTTAGCAATCACTTCACCTTTGTATTCGCTGTCCACTTGTTGTTGCAGTAACTCATTTTGTTGAAAGAGTTTTTGTGAGTTTTTTTCACTATTGGCGAGCTTTATCTGGTTTTTGATGATGGCAATTAAACGATCTATATCCCAAGGTTTTTGTACAAAATCATTGGCACCATTTTGCATCGTACTTACTGCAACTTCTATGGTTGCCCAACCTGTCATTACAACTATTGGCAGGTATTCATCAATTTTTCTTATTGCTTCTATTAACGCTAAACCTTCTTCACCGGATGTTGTATCTTGTGAATAATTTAAATCCATTAATGTTAGTGCTATCTCTTCTCTGCGCACTGCCGCTAATGCAGCTTCAGGTGATTGAGTTAAGATAACGGCGTATCCTTCACTGACCAGTAACATTTTTAACGCTGATAGTACGTCTGTATCATCATCAACTAATAATATTTTTTCTTTCATTGCCTCAACTTATTTATCACTGCATCAATACCAGTATATACGGATTGTACATTAATTCTAAGGGGTTAATATTAGAGGGATAATTGTAATACTTATTATCCCTCCCGATAGTGTTAGTCCTATTCGTAATGTAGAGCGTCACTTGGCTCTAATTGCAGTGCTTGCTGAGTAGGAGCATAAGTTGCGTACATAACAATACAACTAATTAATGTAGTAACTACTACGCTGATCACTACTAAAGAGGTAGTGCCTGTGGCGAATGTTTGTGACATTGCAAACCCCATTCCTGACCCTAAAAGTACGCCTGGGATCCCCCCCCATAACAGCTGTTTGAAGCCTGTGAGTAAATACTCTTTAGTAATAATGTCTTCGTCAGCGCCTAATGCTCGTTTAATGCCTATTTCTTGCGTTCTTTGATTAATGGTATTCGACATTACCCCATAGATACCGCTAGCTGCGAGAAATGTCGCGGCTAAACCAAATAGAGAAATTAATTTACTGATAAATTGAATAGGAGCTGTATGCCTATCATTGCTCTGGGTATAGGTTTCAATTTTAAATGAAGGCAATAATGGGTCAATTGACTGTAATGTTCTACGCAAAGTGTCTGTCACTATAGACTGACTCGCTTTCATATGTATGGCGATAGATACTTGACTACGAGGTAGTTGGGTAAAAGGTCTAAATACCACAGGGTACTTGATATCGTCACGGCCACCTTGAATGGTGTCTTCAACGACGCCGACAATTGATAACCAGTTGTTATCCTTATCGTCAATAACTTGGATACGTTTGCCTATAGCTGAACCGTTAGCAAAATGGGTTTTTTCAAAACTTTCTGATACTAATACCGAGCTTTTATTTAGCCCATCATCAGTATTATTAAAATATCTACCTTGCTTTAACTCAACACCTAATTTCGCTAAGGAACCCGGCATAATTGACACATAATTTGCTTTTGGATAACTGGTATTTTTATTTTGAGTATACTCATTACCTTCTATCGCTATCGACGTTTGAATAGCATAGTCACCAGGTAGTGTAGTGGTGATCATGACGTTTTCTACGCCAACACCATTTTCTAAACGAGATTGCAGTGTTTTAGCGAATTGTACTTTTTTCTCATCTGTATCGTAATCTGATGCCGACAACAATACTCTCGCGGTTAAAGTATTATCGGTATTCGCCCCGATATCATCGTTACTTTGTTTATATGCGGCATATACCATAACCGCAGCGGCAATAAGCACGGCCATCGAAATAAAAATTTCGCTGATCACTAATATTTTGTTTAATCTACCGGCTTTTTTACCTAAAGCACCGCGTGTACCGTCTCGCAGAACGGCGTTAAAATCACTCCCTGAATTTTTCCAAGCGGGTAGTAACCCCGTGACTAAAATAGTGCCGACGAGAATTGCTAGGAAAAGTTTAATAGTGTAGGCATCAATTCCGAATACCCACCAAAACGCTGGTGGATCGATAAAGAAAGTCGAAACAATTGATTGTGTGACTTCAAGTCCCCAGGCAACAATAAGTAAACCAATGACACCACCTAAACAGCAAATAATAGCGCTTTCCCAAAGCATTTGGCTTATTAAACGTGAACGAGGAGCACCTAAAGCAACTCTAATAGCTGTTTCTTTACCACGTTCTACAGCGCGCGATAATAATAAATTACCGACATTAATTGATGCCAATACTAAAATGAGTATGGCAACAATATGCATTGAATAGATGACGGGTTGGCCATCTGCCGCGCCACTTCCTGGTATAGTCGTTGCGTATGCACCTATACCTGAATTCGTTTCTGGGTACTGTGTCTCTATTCGTTTCATAATAACGTTTAGTTGCTTGTTAATGCCGTCTAACGTCATGTCTGGTTTAATATGGGCAATAGCGTTAACTGAAATTGCTTGTTCTCGCGTTAATTGGCTCGGGTTGTTTTTGATTGGCAACCATAGCTGGGCGACATTTGGGAAATAATACCCTTGCGGCATAATGCCAACTATACGATGACTCTTGCCATTGACTTGTAATATTTGGTCAATAACATTTGGATCACCGCCTAATTGGTTCTGCCAAAGGTCATAGTTGATCACGACAACATCCTCTGCGCCGACTGCATTTTCACTGGGAGTAAACGCGCGTCCCTTTAGAGGTTTGGTGCGGGTAATGTCAAAAATATTGGCTGAAGCAAATACCGCGTTATAGCGTCTTGCACCATCTCGGCCTGCAACGTTAATGCTCTGGTTATAATAAGCACCAAATTCAGACAATCCTTTGATGTTTTTTTGGATTTCATCGTAATCTAATTTACTTATTTTATTTCGGCTCATCGACCTATTTTCGGAACCACTGATTAGTACAATCGAGTCGCCATCTTCAAACGCTAGGTCTTTGTAAAGAACGGTATTAAAAAATGAAAACATGTAAACGCTTAAACCAATTCCGGCGGCCATCACCAGCGTCGTTAATAAGGTAAAACCAGGCTTTTTAGACAGCAGCCTCAGCGCATATTTAAAATCTTGAGCAATCATATCGCGTTCCTCTATTATGCTATTGCTGTGTTAATTGGAGCAGATTTGACATGGTCAGCGACTACTTGACCATCGAGTATTTCGATAGTTCTATCCGCTTGTTCAGCCGAGCGAGGATCATGAGTTACCATGCAAATTGTTGCGCCTTCTGCATGTAAGGTATCTAATAATGCCATTACCGCGGAGGCGTTTTTAGAATCTAAATTACCGGTTGGCTCATCCGCGAGAATGATAGAAGGATTGCCAGCAATGGCGCGTGCCACGGCAACACGTTGCTGTTGACCACCAGAGAGCTGAGAGGGGAAATGATTCGCTCGGTGCGACATGTCTACTTTGTTGAGCGCCTCTTTTACCATTTGCTTTCTTTGTGTCTTACTAAGATCTTTACGGTAAGTAAGTGGTAACTCCACATTTTCTTCAACATCAAGATCACTGATCAAATTAAACGATTGGAATATAAAACCAATTTCCATATTACGGATACGCGCGCGTTCTTTTTTGGAAATATCAGAAACGTCGTGGCTTGCTAATTGATAAAAACCACCAGTGCTAGTGTCTAATAAACCGAGTAAAGATAATAAGGTTGATTTTCCACAACCAGAAGGACCAGAAATGGAGACGTATTCACCTTTATTGATGGTTAGGGTGATATTGCTCAGCGCATGTGTTTCAACATCTTCGGTGTAAAATACTTTCTCTATATTTTCTAATTTTATTAATGTATTACTCATAACAACTGTTCCTTATCTTCTGCGTTAATTGTTGCAGATATTTGTTAAATTTGGGATTAATTTATGTCTGTTCATTTATGCCAGTTAACTAATGCCAGTTAGTTAAGACGAATTTTTTGATAGGTATCCCAGCTAGATGAGTCTGAGATAATGATCCTCTCGCCTTCAGCCAAACCATCGAGTACTTGAATTTGGTTAACCGAACCTTTGCCCAAATTAACGGTTACACGTTCGGCAAAATTACCGTCATCACTGAGTTTATAAAGAGAAATGCTGCTTTGGCTTTGGGCGAATAAGGGACGATTAACATAAAGAGCATCGGTAATTTCGGCAATTTTAATTTCACCATCTACCGCTAGATCGGGGCGTGCGTCTTCGGGGAGCGAATCGATGAAGGTAACATCAACTTGGACGTTGCCATTAACCACGGCCGGATCAACACGAGAAACAACACCTTCAACTTTATTGTTACGAGTATCAACAATAACTCGCTGTCCTATAGCAACACTGCCAATTTGTAGTTCAGGTACTTGCAGTTCCGCGATAAGTGAGTCTTGCTGAGCTAGGCGAGCAATATTACCGCCCATGGCGATACGTTGACCGGGCTCAACTGGAACGGCTTGGACGACACTGTCGATAGTGGCATATACTTTTAGGTTATTGACTTGTTGTTGCGCACGTTCTAATTCTTTACGCATTTTGTTTAAGCGCGCAACTCGTGCTTCCGCTTGTACTTCAATATTCTCTTGCATGGTGGTGTATACTTCTTGCTGTATTTGCCAACGTTGCTTGAGTTGAGTAGTTTCTAAGCGGGTTTGTTCGTAATCAATTTTAGAAACAGCACCGGTGCTTTTTTGGAATAATTCGTTGTGTGCTTCTTGTTTGAGTTTACTGCTCTCATAATCAAGTTTTGCGTTGAGCATTTTTGCTTTTTGTTCGAGTAATGCTGATTTTTTATCAACCTTATCGGCTTTGGCTTCAGCAAGCCTAGCTTCTAATTCCCAGCGAGTTTCTTCTAGCAATTGTTCTAGCTGAGGATTGCTGAGCTCAACGATCAGGTCACCTTTTTTTACTAACTTACCGGGTTTTACTACGACGCGCTCAACGCGCGCCTCGACATTGGCTGATAGCCATTCGATATTGTCAGGGATCAGCAAACCAGTGCCTCTTACTGAGACCGAAAACGCACCCCGTTTCACTGCATCAGAGACAACGGTATTGTTATCAACGGTAAAATCAGCTTCCCCTAAAAATCGCAAGTAATTTAGTGCTACAGCCGCAACCACAACGACAAACAGCCAAGGTAGATACTTTTTAAACTTAAATTTTTGGGGTTTTGCTCGAGATATATCCAATGTGTTCACTCCACTACAATAGATTATTCAATCTTACTTTTTCGTTAGTCGATATATTGCAGGGGGTATGCCACCTTTTATCTTGTTGATATAAAGGAATAATTTGTATTTTTGATGTGATGTTATAGAGTTGATCCCATTTTAGGGAAAAGAAAAAATTCAATAAATCCCAAAAATGGGATGAGTAGAGTTGTACAAGTTACTCATCCACGCAAGGGGATTTTTAGTGCCCGAAAGGCCGTAAATGTACTCATTATTAGCCACCTGTGTTACTCGATAGGTAAATATATATCGGTGATCATTTCATGCTCAGGCACACTAGGTAAAAAACTGACTCTAGCAAAAAAAAGAGGAAAATCTCTAAGTTCAGTATTGGTATCGGCGAAGTAGTTGGTATATAGGTAATTAATGGCTAAGCCGATAGCGTCAACACGAGCAATATGTCGGATGACCGCGCATCTGCAAATAGGTGAAAACACTATAACGATGTGTTTGGATTTTATGGTAAAAAAATTAATCAATTGGCCAATATAGACCTGTACGAGGATTAATTAACAGACTTTGGTATATATCTGTGCATTCGACTAGTATTAAGCATGACTATCTGTCTTCTGAGGTTATTTATGTCGCGTTTATTATTATCTTGCGGGTTGTATTTTTTGTTAATTCTTTCAGTAAATGCCTTTCAAGATAACAACAACCAATATGATGTTAGCTATCGTGATTATCTGGGACTGCATGTTGTTAAAGGACAAAAAACTCCAAAGGGGACTTTTTTATTTAACGCCAACGCAGAAAAAAAACTAACGCTAGCAACATTAAATTGGCAACCCTATATAGGTGAGTCTATATGTAAACAAGGCTGGGTAATGCAACTTACCGTTGCTCTGTTGCATAGCATTGGGTATAGCGCTGAAGTAACCTTTTATCCTTGGGCGAGAGCGGTGAATATGGTCGAATCTGGCAAAGCAGATATTCTATTTCCCGAATACTTTATAGAACCTGAAGCGCCCTCCGATGTGTTTGCAGGTACCAGAAGACTAGACCACTTGATGCTATCGGATGTTTTTGGCTGGGGCCCCATTGCTTTTATCAAACGCCGTGATTTTGATATGAGTCATTACACTGATCTAAAATCACTCGTAAATGAACATATAGGGGTTGTACGAGGCTATCAAAATACCCCTGAGTTTGATCGCTTAATGGACACTGGCAGCTTTAAAACTGTTAAGGCTACCAATGATATGCAAAATTTAGACTTGTTATTAAACAATCGAGTTAACTTAATTATTGGCGATCCTGAAGTTATTAAGGCTGATATTATTAATAGCGATCATACTCCAGAAGATAAAAAGGCTATGCTGGAAAAGATAAAAATGGTTGATCCAATCATTCATATGAATGGTTTGTTTTATGCTGTTTCTAAACAAAGTGAATACAAAAATGAATTAATCGTAGAACTTAACCAAGCAATAAATACGTTTAAAAGCCAAGGCGTAATAGATGAAATTAAATATCAAACTAAGCAAGCGTGTAATAGTGAACTAAGTGAATAAAACTTACTTGCTGTCAATGGGTTGCTTTTTACGTAGCCTACATTAAAAGCGACCTTGATTTAAATAAAAGACACTTAGTTTGATATTATATGAGACAATTTAGGTCGTAATAACATATCACATGGCTTCTTATGAAACTTTTAGTTCGTAACCTTGCACGTACAACCACGGAACAAGAACTCCGTATATTATTCTCTGCTCATGGTGCTGTCACTGAATGTAATTTGGTGTTAGATCAACAAACGGGTAAATCAAAAGGCTTTGCCTTTGTTGAAATGCCTAATGAAGCTCAAGCGCAAGCGGCGCTTTCTGCTTTGCATGAAACAAGAGTGGCTAAGAACAAAATCAGAGTAAAAATCGCCCAATAAGAAACATTGTAAATTAAGTGAATAGCCAGATTGACGATCCCCCTGGTTATTCACTGTAATTTTATGGTGTCATTTATTTGAATAAGTCTTAACTTGAACTGTCAGATTCGATTAATAGAACTTAATCAAATTTGACAGTCGCATATGTGCCATGAGCGGACCGTGGTAACGCCCTAATAATGGGCAAAAAATAGTTTGATAAAATGTTGAGGAACGAAAACAGCAAACTGTTTTTTGTCCTTATTAATTAGCTTGTTATAGAGTTAATTACTATTCTGCTCGAATTCCCAAAATAATAAACCATAAATACTGACTAATATTGTAACAGCCATAAACGCTATCATAAGCCAAAAAACAAAAGGACTTGATAGCTCACTTATATAGATACTTTTATATGTGAATTCCCTTGCAGGAAGAACATCTAAAATAAAGTCACATCCTATGTAAACTCCAAGCAAGCATATACCATCAATTCTAGAATACTTACGCTTTAACTTTGGAAGTTTCATTATTACGCCTATGTAAAAAGTTTAACTGGTGCCTGATAGCTCTATAACAATTTAATATCGACCCATTGGGTCGTTTTTCTAACGAGCCTTGGGTCACTTATCAACTTGTACCAGTTTTAACATGCATTCTAACTAATTGCTATGTATAAACATATTGGGCTAATCAGATTTTCATCACGCACAAAAACAACCCAATGGGTCGTTTTCCTAACTATGGGAGAAACGCATCAAAACTGGATGAAAAAATAGTATCTAAGAGGTTATTTCAAGGTCAGCTATTCGCTCATAGCTGCCTGTCAGATGAAGTTAAAACCTTTTCATCTAAACTGTAAGATCAGATATGAGCGACTACAATTTATTTGAGCTAAGTGGCTTCTAATCAAAGATTAAAAAATGTCTAAATAGACATTTATTCCCAGCCACCATCGCCACTATGAAAAGAGCTGTTTTTTAATACACTGCTTTTGTCATCCAGATTCGTAATATTAAAACCAATAGTTTTTCTCTTTTGAGATGGTTGTTCGTTGGCTTCTACTGCAACCGAAAACGTTTTTAGTTCGAGTGGCATTACTTCTATATTTGATTGACCGATAATTTTTGCATTACTCAATCCAGTGACATCAATTTTGTAATGTTTAACTTGATTTGATTTATTTCTCACTTTAAAAACGAAGGCGTTTTCAATGTGCCCATGTTGATTAACGCGATATAATGCGTGCCTATCTCTAATAATATTTACGTCGAAATTCTGCCAAGTTTGAGCCCAAACAAAAATAGCGGTAAAGGTTAGTAAGATAAAACTTCCGTATAATGCATGGCGTTTCCAGCCATTTCGAGCTGTTTTTTCACTAGTAAAAGCAATCAGTCCTTTATCATAATTAAATTTATCCATGGTCATATCACAAGCGTCTACACACAAACCACAGTTAATACATTCGTATTGCAAACCATTGCGAATATCAATTCCTACTGGGCAGACTTGTACGCAGAGATTACAATCAACACAGTCGCCCATATCCGTGTTTTTTACTTGCGAGCGCTTTCTTTTGCCACGATTCTCTCCTCGAATAGCATCATAGCTTACTAATTTGGTTGATTTATCAAACATTGCTGACTGAAAGCGAGCATAGGGACACATGTGCTGACACATTTTTTCTCTGATCCAACCAGCATTAATATAAGTACACACGCTAAAAAATATTACCCAAGAAACCACTAGCGATGACGCTTGCATAGTAAAAAATGGCTTATACAGTTGCTCAACTGGCACAAAATAAGAAATAAAAACTAACGCGGTAAGCAGTGAAATACTCGCCCAAATAAAGTGTTTTAAGGACTTTTTAACCAGTTTCTTGATATTAAGTGGTTGTGAATCGAGTGATTTACTTTTGCTATGACTCCCCTCAATTCGGCGTTCTACCCAATTAAACATTAACATCCAAATGGTCTGTGGACAGGTGAATCCGCACCATACTCGGCCAAAAAGCTTAGTAACATAAAAGAGTAAAAATGCGGCGGATACAAATAGTAGGCAAACGATTAGTAAGTCTTGTGGAAAAAGTGTTAGCGAGAATACGTGAAACTGTTGTTGCTGAAGATCGAAGTAAATAGCCTGCGTATCGTTATATTTAATTAACGGAGCTAGGGCAAAAATGGCCAGCAACACGATATTTAAGCGGCGTCTAATATGCTGAAATCGACCGCTCTGTTCGCGGATATAGATCTTATCGTTTGCAACGGAAGACTTAAAAATAAGGTTTTTGGGTGATAAATATATCGATTTCATGTGCATGCTCCGGTAAGCGTTTACTCGGAGGCAAGTGTAAATTGTTAATCTGTCATTTATAGATACAAAAAAATAAACTAATATAGGTACAGATTAATTTGTTTTATATTTTCTATGACGCAATTCAAATATGAGCAGTTAGCCAGTATTTTAAAATCACAGATTGATGATGGAAAATGGCAAACCGACGAAAAAATTCCATCTATTCGAGCATTATCGGCTACCTATAGCGTTGCTAAGATATCTGTTCAAAAAGCACTTCACTCCTTGGAAGCTAGAGATATTATTTATGTAAAAGCCAAATCGGGTTATTACGTTTCACCTCCTAGTTCTATTCAACATATCGATCTTGCAACCAAAAAAATTAGTAAACCGAAACTAGTCGATGTACCTGAAGTGTTTTATGAAATAATGGAACGTAGCGCTGCTTTTGATATTGCGCCACGGCACTTAGGTAACTCGCAGACACCCTCTCACTTATTATTACTCAATAGACATATAAATCGTGCTTTACGAAAAAATGCTCATAACAATGCGTTGTACTATGATGAGCCATCTGGCGAACTGGGGTTGAGACATCAAATTAGTAAACATTATAGAAAACGTAATCTCAATATTTCGGAACAAGAAATATGTATCACCTCCGGTTGTCAGAACAGTTTATTTTTAGCATTAATGACAACGTGCGAGCCAGGCGAC
The DNA here is from genome assembly GCA_040779335.1 of Colwelliaceae bacterium 6471. Taxonomy (GTDB): domain Bacteria; phylum Pseudomonadota; class Gammaproteobacteria; order Enterobacterales; family Alteromonadaceae; genus JBFONV01. The sequence continues at coordinate 523,704 of JBFONV010000002.1, read as the reverse complement.
ACAGTGGCCATTGAAAGCCCTGCTTTTTATGGCGTACTTCAGTTATTACAACAGCTAAAATTAAAGGTCATTGAATTGCCGACCAGTTTTACCGTAGGCTTAACCGCAGATACGTTAAGAGAAGCCATTAATCATTGGCAGATAAAAGCCTGTGTATTAACGGCTAATTTTTCCACCCCAACAGGGGCGCTTATGCCGCCACACCAGAAGCAGGCGATAGTTAACGTGGCAGCAGAGCACAACATCACCTTGATTGAAGATGATATCTATGGTGATTTGGGTTTTCATTCTAATGTAGAGCCTCTTAAAAGTTACGACACTAAAGGAGTTGTTATCCTTTGCAGCTCATTTTCAAAATCACTATCACGTGATTTACGCATTGGTTGGATTGTGGCAAACCAAAATTATAAAAAAATTGTCCAGATGAAATTGGTCTATCAACTATCAACGGGTCAAGCAATTCAGCAAGGGTTAGGCAGTTTTTTAGCAGAAGGTCATTTTGAACGTCATCTTTATCAATATCATAGAACCTTATTAAAACAAAGGGATCAATTGATCAAAGCGTTAGCCGATAACTGGAACATTCCAATCAAATATACGGTTCCCGATGGCGGACTTGCGATATGGGTTGAGCTACCCAATCATATTGATAGCTTTGCACTTTACGAAAAGGCAATAACCGAAGGTATTGTACTCACCCCTGGAAGGCTGTTCTCATCAACTAACAAATTCTCAAATTACTTTCGATTAAGTTTTGCCCACCCTACGACCGGGCATAGGTTACAAGCGCTGATTAAACTCGGTCAATTGTGCCAAAGTATTGCCCATCATTCCTGAGTATGGGTAATGCGCTAATAAAACAAGATTAAATTGTTTTTTACCTTTGTCGACTACTTAACAGCAAATTTCAGATTAATATAAACAACTCTAAACAAAGGTAATAAGGTTATTGGTATTAAATAATAGGCAAGTGCCGACGAAGCGATAAGTGTGGCAGACCAGAGTAAAGTGACTATAGCGATTAGCACTGCTATTACCATTAAACTGATGCTGATAATTTTGCTACTGACTCTATCTAGGATGATTATTGCTGCATTAAAATATTGGTTTAATGGGAACACTACATTATATATAAACCAAATAAGGAAGTTGTGTCCTCGCAGTGAAGATGATTCGTTAGGTAATTGGCTTCGTGCAAGAGCGGAGACTCGTACAGGAAATTATAATCTGTCAGTTAGATATTTTAAGTTAACCAAATTCAAAGGAAATGGTAGCAATCGAATTTATAGCTATCAGCAGGCAGGCCTTAACGAAGAGGCACGCGCATTGCTTTGAAAAGCTAAGTTAGAGTTGCAGTCATGGCTAGATATCGATGCTAAGTACTTTTACAGCTCTGAAATGCTGCAATCAGCCTATTAACCGTATTTAACGGTTTGATTTTTGCCTGCTGCTTTGGCTTTATACAAGGCAGTGTCGGCTTGTTTTATAAGGGATTCTGGCGTGTTTTTTGGTTTGTTTGTGCTACCTATGCCGATGCTAACCGTGACAGAAAACCCATCGAAATCTAATTTTTTGATATCTTTTCTAATGCGTTCACCAATAATGTAAGCCTCTTCAATATCTGTGTTGGGGAGAATTACTGCTAATTCCTCGCCACCATAGCGTGCCGCCAAATCCATTTCTCGTATTCGCTTGTTGAGGCAATGGCCGATTTTGTGCAGCGCTTCATCGCCTTTTTGGTGTCCATAATGATCATTAACTTTTTTAAAATCATCAACATCTATCATAAGTAAGCACAAGGAAGTGTGAGCTCGTGTAGACTCGTGAATATTTTTTAACAAGGTTATATCAAATACATCTCTAACATAAAGTTGGGTTAGTTCATCTATAGTTGAAAATTCAGCGACAACTTCACTTTTTGCCTCTTCGATAATAATAGGATTGGTTAGTACGCGGGTAATGTTTGATAAATAATCTAAGGTGGCAACAGAAATGCCAACCTGTCTACCTAGGTTCTTTTCTAGAAGTTGCATGTGCGCTGTGATTTTATGCCATAGCTTCTTTGCTTCGTCTTCGCGGTATGCTTTATGAGTCAACGAAAGCAGGATCAACGAGTAAAGATGATTTTTGTTACTTTTTTCATATTGTTTTTGAATATTCTCATTTCGAGCAATGGCTTCTATTACAGACAATGCAATGGACTTTTCTTGGATCTCAATAACGTCTTGGAGTAGCTGGTTATGCTCTTCTAATTCCATATGATTGTCTGATAACTTATTAACACCGTATTTTTACTTTACACCAAATTTCAGATTAATATAAACAACTCCAAACAAAGGTATTAAGGTTATTGGTATTAAATAATAGGCAAGTGCCGACGATGCGATAAGTTTGGCGGACCAGAGTAAAGTGACTATAGCGATTAGCACTGCCATAACCATTAAGCTGATACCGATAATTTTGCCACTGGCTTTAGGTTTTGATACTTTACTATCTCTCCAGCCAGCAATAAGGCCTCTGCGATTGCGAAAAGCGATAAGATAACCGAATATTAAACAGGGTAGCACAGCGGTAAAAAATACGAATATAACGGTGACGACAAGTTCACTCATCAGATTTCCTTGTGAACTTTTTTATTTTATTTGCGATTAGGTTCTAATCCTTCGTATCTTGGTAAATTCGCATCGAGATCTTCCCAATTTGCTTTTGATGACACAAAGTTATGGGACATTGGTTTTTCGACGATATCTGAATCAAGAATACCTAACCTAATTCTGTAGCGTGCAGCATCTTGCGTATTTGAACTATAAACTGGTGAGCCGCACTTTGAGCAAAAGTGTCTATTTCGTCCAGGTTTAAATGAAAATACATTGATATATTGTTCACCGGAGGTGATGTTAAAATCAGCTGCATTTATGAAACCGTTTGTGGCATAGGCAGTACCACTATTTTTTCTACAAAGTGAACAGTGACAATGAATAATGTCACTTATTTTACCGCTTATCGTGATTTGTACTTCACCACATAAACACTTTCCAAGGTACATCTTAATTTTTCTCTGATTATTGTTTAATGTTTTTGTAGCGAGTGAGCACTTACTTTATCCTTGTGATACCAATTAAAACTGCAATTACACCACCAACCATTCCAGCCCAAGCTTCAATTGGGGTATCACCGTTAAGCGCACGACTCATTGTCGCGCTAGCTGAGTCATAAATGTTATAACCCCAAATGGCTAGAGCAACACCTGCGATGATAAGTACAATTCCGATGATTTTATTATTCATTTTTACTCTCTCATTCTTATCAAGTTAACGTTATCAATATGATACCTATTAGAAAGTATAATGGCTAAATTAACCAGACCTTAGTGTAAATTAATCAAACCTTCTGCTTTAAGTTCCAGATAAGCTTGTTTTAATTTATCAACCAATGCCGTATTCGTATTAAGGCTTGCCGCTAAATAGTCTTGTACAGTAAACGCAAATAACGACTTTTCAAATAAGTTTGCATCGACGCCTAATTTCTCTGCTATTTTTAGCATTCTCGCTTCGTCTAATAAGATGAACTTAACTCGTTTCGCCATGAGGATTTTAAGTAGTTGATCGGGCTGACTGACAGGCTGCCTTTTATCTTTGGGGAAATGCGCTTCGAGAAAGTCTTGGTAGTAAGAACCTCTTTCGACACCAACTGAATATTCTTTAGCCTCATCAAGGTTGCGAATTTGAACAGCATCAGTTTTCAGTTTGTAAAAGTAAATATCAATGCCTTTGGTGAGTGGCCCAATCCATTGAAATGCTGGCTCCCGTTTAAGTGTGCGCCCGAGCCCTGGGATAAAATAATTTTTTTTCTCTAATCCATTTTTATAGACTCTTGCCCAAGGCTTTATTTGAAAATCATATTGAATATTTGCCCGTTCGAATAACGTTTTGACTATGTCGTACGAAAAACCTTTTGGTTGACCGTCTTCCATGTAGACATAGGGTCGCCATTCACTGATTTCTAATGCGACTGGTTCCTCTGCAAACGCTTGCAGAGCAATACACATTAATATTACGCCAATTAATAAACTTATTTTTTTCAAAACGTCTACTTGTATATTAAATGGTTGATTTGATCGGTTTTTATATATGTTTCTATCATCAATAGTTAGTTCGTTATTGTTAATAATGTGGCGCGCCATTGGTGGGTTTACAATATCTTATTTAAATAAACCGACCGAGCTTTCTATCTATAGTAGTCTGCTATACAAAATTATGCTTGTTTATCAATGCTAGTGCTAGGCATACTCAATTCCAGCATGTTTTGCCGAATGAGCGCGGGCAATGTGTGACGATTAATTTCTTGAGTAAATACAACGTTATGGTGAACGGCATTTACCCCTAGCCAGCTATTCTTGCCTGATTCTTTCACTTTATAAAGACAAGCGTCGGCAAGTGACATTAGGGCGCACCAATCACTATTGTTATCACTTTCACGTATCGGCGGATAGCAAGCAAAACCAATTGAGCAGGTTTGTATTTCTCGTTGGCCGTCTAGTAAGTCAAAGGGGGTTTCGTTAATCGCACGCAACATGCGACTTGCTAATACTTGTGCATCGTCTCTACTAATAAATCTTGCTACAGCAACGAATTCTTCGCCGCCCCAGCGCACTAGATAATCGGTACTACGAAATACTTTTGCCATGCGCTGAGCAAACTGTACCAAAACGTTATCACCTGCTTGATGCCCGTATTGATCATTTACTTGTTTAAAGTTGTCGATATCAAGAATAAACACCACGATATCGGCATGTTCAGGTTGTGGCGCTTTACCTTTGTGCCAGTCTTTGTACATTCGATGACACTGCTCAATATCAGCATTGATGTTATTTTCTAAAAAGCGGCGATTGTTGATACCAGTAAGTTTATCGGTCTGGCTTATTGCTTCAATGCGTTGATATGCCACAGCCAATTCTCTATTTCTTTTTTGTAACTCTTTGGTACGATCTTTAACTTGTTGACTTAGCTTGCTATTAATTCGACGTTGTAATAATCGGCCATAGATTAAAAACGCTATTAGTGAGAAGGTTATAATACCTGCTATCCAAAACTTGCGTGAAAGTAATTGTCGCTCAGCGTTTGCTTGCTGTAATGCCTCTGCTTTTTTTAATAATTCTATTTGATGATCACGACGGATAAATTCGGTTTGTGCTTGAACTTTAGCAATTGAGTCGGCTCGTTTTTCGTTGAAAATTTTTCGGTCTAGAACTTTTTGATGTTGAAGTGCTTCAAATGCTTGTTCTAGTGAGCCCTTAGCAACATGAACTTTCATCCGTAATTCGCCAAAAAGGGCTTCTTGGGCCAGCTCATTGTTTAATTTAGCCTGCTCTGTTCCCGCTTCAACATGGGCAAGCGCAGCGCTAAAATTTTGTTGCTGATAGGCGAGCTCTGCGGCAATTAAATAGGCGTTGACTAATAAACTATGGTATTTCTTCGTAATAGCGCGCTCGATAACGCCGTTAATGAGCCTATTGGCTTCATCATAATTACCGACATTTAACTCAAGTTTTGCGAGTGTTGAAAGTGCCCAGTCGATGTCTCTTGGTGCTTGTAATTGACGAAATAACTCCAGCGCTTTATTGATATGTATTCTTGCCTTTGCATGGTCGCCCATCGAACTTAACAAATAGCCAATTTTATTATTGCTATAAGCAATATTTTTGATGTCTCCAGACTCAGTATCTATTTTTAATGCGTCATTAAAATATTTAAGTGCAACATCATAATCGCCCATGCTTTGGCGAATAGCGCCAATATTATACAAAGCGCTGGCAATGCCTGAGACATCTCCTAATGCGTAGTCTATTTCTAATGCTTTTTGGTGGGCTTCAGCGGCTTCTTCATAAAGCCCCATTTTATCTTGTACAACACCAACGCTGTTATAAGCTGAACTAATATCTTTTTTACTGTCTAGCTGCTGAAAAATCTGCAGTGCTTGGTATATATGTTCCAATGCCCTACGATAATTTGATTGGTATCGATAAGTTAGACCTAACTGACGATATGCTTGTCCAATTTTGCGTTGCTCGCCTTGGTTAATATATCCTACAAGGGCTTTATTTAATGAGGTTTGTGCAACGGTGTATTGATTACGCTCCATGGCGTTACGTGCTTGCTGAAAATACGCATCGGCTTCGTATAATTCGTGCTCTTGTTGTTGTGCTGCATCCAGAAATTCTTGTGCTCGTTGTTCTGCAAGCTCTATTTCACCTTTATCACGAGCTTGAATCACTGACTCTTCAAGAGCCGACAAGCTTAGCTGTTCTTGAGCAAATGCCATATTGGTTATTAACAATAACAACACGCATATTTGGAACAATCTATAGCGACAATTACTCACACAATCTCCCGTAAAAAAAACAACACTATTAGTATAAACATTAGCGCGAGTAACGTGAATTAAATGTCATCAATAAAAAGAGATAATGTCTTTTTCATATTTTAAGTGGCTTATAAAGATAATGAGATACGTGCTAGGTTAGAGGAAGGGTATTTAAAAAGGGGACTGAGTCCCCAGAGGGCTATTTTATCATAATTTCTCTAAGCCTGTATTCACCTGTTAACGTTCTTACTTCAGGATACTTAGCGGATATTTTGTTAGATTTCTTTTGATTTTCGTCACCCCATTTTTTCATGAAAGTGGCATATTTTTTCTGACTGGGTTCTAAATCGGCTGCATTATCAAACATTACCATTAGCACCATATTAAAATCACCACTTTCCGGTAGTTCACTGCCGTATATCTTAAAGTCTTTGATAAATCCTAATTCTTTTTGGATTGTGACGGCTTTTACCCAGCTTTGACTCAGGCCAGCAAGATATACGTCACCCATATTTGAGTCAATCTTGACTGTGGTCATGGTGATTATTTCTTTACCTAGGTTATAGTCTTCATAAACTTCTAGTCGGTCCTTTGCAATTGCTACATAACTCATTAATAGACAGAGAAATGCTACTATTCCTGCTTTCATTTTACGTACTCCAATATATGGAAGGTTAGGCGTTGAAGACTTTCAAAGCTGAATATTTATTTGCCAAAAAATCAAAAACAAAAGTTTACAACGCCTCATACTCAAGTAGAACTGCTGCTTGGGATGCGCGTAAGTATAGTTGAGTTATACAAATAGACGCCGTAATTGTAATAAAAATCATTTTTATTTATACAATTGTTTTCGCAATAGAAAAAACATTACCCCTTTGTTGATTCTAGTTACCTGATCTATATGAAGTTAAGTTATTTTGTTTTGGCGAGCTCTTCCATGTAAGCATCTAAAATTAAATGGGCACGTGCGCCTTTTCGAGTAACGGCGGAGTAGTGAGTCTCAAAGTACCTGTGGTGAGGCTCTATTGCGCGCATTTTGTCTTGCGCGACCCAACGTTTAGCAAAATGGTTGGGCAGAAAACCCACAAATCTGCCGGTTAAAATCAAAAAAGCGATGCCTTCTCTATCGGTAGAGGTTGCGGTGGCTTTAAGTGCTTTTTGCTGACGTTTAATGGTTGCCGGTTGAGGGTAGCTCGGCAGTACAGCATCGTATTTAGCGAGGGCTTTATCACTAATTTTATTAAGATCTTGATTAAACAATGGGTGCTGTTCACTGCAATAAAGCAGTGATTTTTCTTTGTATAAAGGTAAATAATTTAGCCCTGGCAGGGTGCGCAAGTCGGGGACAATCCCTATGTGTAAATGACCATCGAGAATAGCGGTTTCAATGTCATTGGGTGGGATCATTCTAATGTTGATGATCACCTCTGGGGCACGATGTTTTAAGGCGCTTAATGCTCGAGTAATGCGCATTTGTGGGATAGTGACCATGTTGTCGGTGATGCCAATATTAAGTTCACCTACCAGCTCAGTATTAATAGCGTTGATCTGACTTTTAAAGGTTTCTAAACTGGTTAATAGCTGCAACGCCGATTGATAAACCTGCTGGCCTTGTTCAGTAATTGAAAATCCGGCTCGACCACGATGACACAGACGCATGTTCAGCAGACTTTCTAATTCGGAAATAGCTAAACTTATTGCCGGACGGCTGATATTAAGTTCGACCTCAGCCGCCGCAAACCCCCCTGATTCAATGACAATTTTGAATATCCTCAGTAGACGAATATGGGCGTCGCCGAGTTGTCGTGGTAGTAGGTTTTTAGCATGACTCATTATTCTTAAATCCAGACTAATAGGTAAAAATATATAGGTAAGTATTTACTTAACTTAACTTTAAAAAGTTTGAATTTAATAAACTAACAGGATGTTGATAATAGAGTCAACTTAATCAGTACTTACACTATTTTTGGTGACTCATGAACAATATCAGCAATAATCCGGCATATTGCGGCTTAAGCCAAGAGCAGCTAGATGCTCACTGGATGCCTTTTTCGGGTAATCGTCAGTTTAAAAAAGATCCGCGATTGATCGTCTCCGCTGACGGTAATTATTATACCGATGCCACTGGACGTAAAATTTTTGATGGTTTATCTGGCTTGTGGACATGTGGTGCTGGTCACAGTCGCCCTGAAATTGTTGAAGCGGTTAGCCGACAAGTAAAAGAGCTTGATTACTCTCCGGCATTCCAATTTGGCCATCCTAAATCATTTGAACTGGCGCATCGTATTACCGAGCTAATGCCTGAAGGCTTAAACAGAGTGTTTTTTACCGGTTCGGGTTCTGAGTCGGTGGAAACCGCGCTGAAAATTGCCCGTGGTTATTGGCGTAAAAAAGGCATGGCGAGTAAAACCCGTTTTATCGGCCGAGCAAAAGGCTATCATGGCGTAAACTTTGGTGGTATCAGTGTCGGTGGTATTGGTCCTAACCGTGCTATTTATGGTCAAGGCATTGAAGCCGGACATTTACCTCATACTATGATGGCTGACAATAAATTTGTGCAGGGTATGCCAACTGAAGGAGCGCATTTAGCCAATGAGCTTGAAGAAATGGTGGCGCTTTATGACGCGTCCAATATTGCCGCGGTGATTGTTGAGCCGCTTGCTGGTTCCGCTGGCGTTATTCCACCTCCAGTTGGTTATTTAAAACGCTTACGTGAAATCTGTGACAAACACGATATTTTATTGATTTTTGATGAAGTGATCACTGCCTTTGGCCGTATGGGCTCGAATACTGGCGCTGAAGAATTTGGCGTAGTACCTGACATTATGACGGTGGCGAAACAGCTGACCAATGGCGTTGTACCTATGGGAGCAGTGATCTCTAAACAAGCCATTTACGATACCTTTATGGAAACGGGCGGTCCAGAATATATGCTGGAATTGCCGCATGGCTATACTTACTCAGCGCATCCTGTTGCTTGTGCTGCTGGCTTAGCATCATTAGATATTCTTGCAAAAGAACAACTGCCTGAACGGGTAAAATCAATTGCCCCACATTTTCAAGAAATGTTGCACAGCTTAAAAGGCATTAAACACGTCACCGACATTCGTAATTATGGCTTGGCTGGCGCATTAACACTCGAAGCGGTGCCGGGACAACCGGCGTTGCGTCCATATGAAGTGGCGATGAAATGCTGGCAAAAAGGTTTCTACGTGCGCTATGGCGGCGACACTATTCAACTTGGTCTGCCATTTACTACAGAGCAAGGTGAAATTGATAGTTTAATTAACGCCTTGGGCGATTCGCTGCAAGAAACCGAGTAAATAAGCTTACTCTGATATAAGCATTAACTAATACCTGAGTGCGCAGCCACTGCTGTGCATTGAATAAAGCATTAAGGAAACACCATGACAACTGTAGGCCATTTAATTAACGGCGAAGTAATAGTAAATACTGAACGTACCCAAGATATTTTTAATCCGGCAACGGGTAAAACAGAAAAGCAAGTTGCACTGGCGTCAAAGCAAACTACGGAAAGCGCAATAGCAGCGGCAGAAGCAGCATTTCCAGAATGGCGCAATACGCCTGCGATTAAACGTGCTCGTGTGATGTTTCGTTTTAAAGAGTTACTTGAACAACATGCTGACACCATTATTAAACTGATTGGCGAAGAGCATGGCAAAATTAGCCATGACGCGGCGGGTGAGTTACAACGTGGTATTGAAAATGTTGAATACGCTTGTGGCGCACCTGAGCTGTTAAAAGGTGAACATAGTCGAAATGTTGGGCCAAATATTGACTCTTGGAGTGAGTTCCAGCCGTTAGGTGTTGTTGCTGGTATTACCCCGTTTAACTTTCCGGCGATGGTGCCTATGTGGATGTTTCCACTCGCGATTGTTTGCGGTAATACTTTTGTGCTTAAACCATCTGAGCGCGATCCAAGCTCAACCTTATACATTGCGCAATTACTCAAAGAAGCCGGTCTGCCTGATGGCGTCATGAATGTAGTTAACGGTGATAAAGAAGCCGTGGACGTACTGTTAAGTGATCATCGCGTTAAAGCCGTAAGTTTTGTTGGCTCTACGCCAATCGCTGAATACATTTATGCAACGGCAAGCGCCAACGGTAAACGTTGTCAGGCTTTGGGTGGTGCGAAAAACCACGCTATTGTCATGCCTGACGCTGATATGGATAACACGGTTAATCAATTACTTGGCGCAGCATTTGGTTCATCGGGTGAGCGTTGTATGGCATTATCAGTGGCGGTTGCTGTTGGCGATGCGGCAGGTGATGCCTTAGTTGAAAAAATGACTGAAGCAATGAAAGGGCTCAGTGTTGGTGCTCATGACGATCCCAGCAATGATTTTGGACCAGTGATCACTCGTCAGCATCAAGAAAAAGTAGTGGGTTATATTAATAGCGCGGAATATCAAGGGGCTAAAATAGTGGTTGACGGTCGTGAACCTCAAGTGCCGGGTTATGCCGATGGCTTTTTTGTTGGCGCAACCTTAATTGATAATGTCACTGCCGATATGCATAGCTATCAAGCCGAAATTTTTGGTCCAGTGTTGCAAGTGGTGCGTGTTAAAACCATGGATGAAGCGATGCAGCTGATCAACGATCATGAATATGGCAATGGCACCTGTATCTTTACCCGAGATGGTGAAGCCGCGCGTTATTTCTCAGATCATATTCAAGTGGGCATGGTTGGTATTAATGTGCCGTTACCCGTTCCCGTTGCTTATCATAGCTTTGGTGGTTGGAAACGTTCATTGTTTGGTGATTTACATGCTTATGGTCCAGATGGTGTGCGTTTCTATACTAAACGTAAAACCATTACGCAACGTTGGCCATCAAGCGGTGTGCGTGAAGGTGCATCATTCGCTTTCCCTAGCTAATATTCATTTGATGATAATAGGAACAACTTAGGTTGTTCCTATTTGGGTTTTAAGGGCAGACAATATGTTATTTCTAAGTGGACTAAGTAAAAAAAGGGTCAACAATGTCAATTAACCACATTATTCGTTTAAGTGCGACGCCAGAAAATTTTGGCGAGGTTGAAGATGAAATTGATGAATCGATGTTTGTCAGCACCGCTCCTGTTCAACATACCCATAGTTACTATGAAAATGAAGAAATAGGGTTATACATTGGAGTATGGGATACCACAGACATGACAGAAACGGGTGGTCCTTATAGTTGTGACGAATTTATGTGGCTACTCGAAGGCGAGGTCGACATTCAGAATAACGAATCAGGCCAGCGCGAAAAAGTTGCCGCGGGTGAAGCCTTTGTGATCCCTAAAGGTTACAACTGCCAATGGCAACAACAAGGATATTTACGTAAATTTTATGTGATCTCAGAGCATCCCAATGAGTCAGTACCCAGTGCGCCGAGCATTAAAGGTATTTGTAAGCCTACTTTAAAAATAGAGGGCAAAGGTGATGTAAGCATTCACTCACAGGTGGCGAGCACGAATGCAGTAACGCAATCAGAGCAACTGTGTTATCAAGATACTTTAGGACGATTTACCTCTGGGACGTGGGAAGTATCGGCTTTTGAGTCTAGTCTAATGATGTATCCGCATCATGAATTTATGGTGATACAAAATGGCAGCGTTACGCTATTAGATGAACAAGGTAGTGAACAATTATTTCAAGCAGGCGACGCATTATTTATCCCACAAGGGACACCATGTCGTTGGCAAGTGAGTGGCAACTTACGGGCGTTTTTTGCAGCCATTAAAAGTGCGTAAAAGCAGCTAACGGTCAGTTTAATTGGCGTGAGCTTAGTCACACGGTGAAATAACCGCAGCTAAATAACAATAAATGCAAAGCATAAGAGGATTATTGAAATGAACAACAAACATTATATTGGTGGGCAATGGGTCAAGTCAGCGTCAACCGCCACTTTTGATGTTATCAATCCGGCCAATGAAGAAGTTATCGCGCAAGTATCTGCCGGTAATAGCGATGATATAGATGCGGCGGTCGCCTCTGCCAGACATGCTTTTGATCACGGACCTTGGCCAAAAATGACTGGCGAAGAGCGCGCCGGTTACCTGAGTAAAATCGCTGAAATTATCAATCGTCGACTTGATGAATTAGCCGCGTTAGAAGTAAAAGACAACGGTAAGCCTTTTCCTGAAGCGAAATGGGATATCGAAGATACTGCGGGCACCTTTGAATTTTACGCGCAACTGGCTATAGAGCTTGATAGTAACAGTGAAAAAACAGTGCAGTTACCTGATGCTGGCTTTACTTCTACAGCCGTAAAAGAACCGATTGGTGTGGCGGGCGCAATTATCCCATGGAATTTTCCTATGTTAATGGCTGCATGGAAAGTAGCTCCAGCATTAGCTGCTGGTTGCACTATGGTATTAAAACCCTCTGAAATTACGCCGTTAACTGCATTAGCACTTGCTGAAATTGTTGATGAGGCAAACTTACCTGCGGGCGTGCTTAACATAGTGACAGGCCTAGGAGTTGATGCTGGGCAACCTTTGGTTGAGCACAAAGACATTGATAAATTGGCTTTTACTGGCTCAGTACCCACTGGCTCAAAAATTATGGCCATGGCGGCGCGAGATATTAAAAATGTTAGCCTTGAACTTGGCGGCAAGTCTCCCTTTGTTATTTTTGAAGACGCTGATATTGAGCAAGCCGTTGAATGGATCATGTTTGGTATTTTCTGGAATCAAGGGCAAGTGTGCTCTGCGACCTCACGAGTATTGGTTGCCGAGGCTATCTATCCAGCGTTAATGGCGCGATTAGTAAGTGAAGCGCAAAAAATTAGCATTGGTGCTGGTGATGAGGATGGAATTTTACTCGGACCTTTGGTTAATTCAGACCAATATGAAAAAGTAAAAGCCGCTATTGCTCGCGGTGTGGCTGATGGCGCAAAAATAGCGACCGGCGGCGATAAACCAGCGCATTTAGACACGGGGTATTATTTACAGCCAACGGTGTTAACCGATATGGATGAAGATAGTTGGGTATGGCAGGAAGAAATTTTTGGTCCTGTGGTTTGCGTTAAACCTTTTACAACCGAAAGTGAAGCGGTACGCATGGCTAACGATTCACGCTTTGGGCTCGCCGCTGCGGTCATGTCCAAAGATGACGAGCGCTGTGAACGTGTTGCTCGAGCTTTTCGCGCGGGTATTGTTTGGATCAATTGTTCGCAACCTACTTTTGTCGAAGCGCCTTGGGGTGGTTATAAACAGTCTGGTATCGGCAGAGAATTAGGGGAATGGGGGTTAAATAATTATCTCGAAACCAAGCAAATTACTCGATATGTCAGTAATGACCCATGGGCATGGTATATCAAATGATGCCGTTATTAAAAGGTTACTTAAATCATTTCGTGTAGCTTATTGCCCGCAATTTTTTATGAAGAAAAAAGAAATGTTAGATACAAATTAAACCATTGATAAAAAAGTAAAAGAGAAATTTATGCAGCAGCATTTAGAAGCACTTAAAGACTCAAAATATTGTTCACTTTGGCATGATCAAGACATAAGACCCGAGGTTCTTCCAGCGTTGAAGGGGGATGCTCAATGCGAGCTACTTATTGTCGGCGGTGGCTTTACCGGACTCTGGGCCGCCTTGCAAGCTAAAGAACGAGTGCCTGAAGCTGATATTATTTTGATCGAAAAAACCTTTGTTGCTGATGGTGCTTCGGGACGAAATGGTGGTTTTTTAAACTCTAGCTTGGCCCATGGCGAAACTAACACCGACCATCACTTTCCCGGTGAAGCAGAAAAATTGTATCAACTTGGCCAGCAAAACATGGCTGAGTTACTCGAGACATTAACACGTTATAATATTGATGCGCGTTATGAGCGAGTGGGGGAGACCGAAGTCGCGACTAATCAAGCGGCGGTTGACGCGTTGCGCGCTGAATATGAACGTGAAAAAGCAGACGGTGATGATGTTGTTTGGTTTGATAAAGAGGCAATGCAGGCGCAAGTAAACTCACCTACGTATTTAGCGGGATTATGGCGCCGGGATGGCCAAGACGGCATTATTGATCCAGCGCGTTTGTGCTGGGGGTTAAAACGAGTATTGTTAGAGCTTGGTGTACGCATCTTTGAAAACACCCCGTTAAACGATGTTGAACCTTTGGGCGATATGCAGATGTTCGCAAAGTGCCCAGCGGGAACTATTCAAAGCAACAAAGTATTTATGGCCACTAATGCTTATCACAACCCTGTTAAACAAGTGAGTAAAACGGTGATTCCAGTATGGGATTACCAACTGGCGACTGAGCCACTTAATGAAGAGCAACTAGCGTCTATTGGTTGGCATAAAACGCGTCATGCCATTGGTAATCACGCCAATATGTTTCATTACTATCGTATGACTGATGATAATAGGATCACTTGGGGCGGCGGCGGCGCGGTGCGTTACTATTTTAATAAAGGTACTGATGCCGCTCGATGTGCTGATATTCCAGAGCGTTTTGAGCAACTTTCTCGTGAGTTTTTTGAAACCTTTCCTCAACTTAAGGGCGTTAAATTTACTCATCGCTGGAGTGGTATTATTGCTACCTCTACTCGTTTTTGTATGGTACCAGGTGTTACTTATAATGGTCGTGTCGCATGGGCGGTAGGCTATACCGGATTAGGCGTTGGTGCTTCTCGGTTTGGTGCGCGTATTGGTATCGAGCTATTAGGGTATCAACCGAGTGATATTTTGGAGATGGAATTTGTTAAAAAGAAACCTATGCCCTGGGCACCAGAGCCATTTCGCTGGTTTGGAGTGCGCTTTACCCAAAATGCCTTGGTACAAGCGGATGCTAATGGTGGAAAACGCGGTTTGTGGCTACAGCTTTTGGATAAAATGAACTTAGGTTTTACTTGTTAGCCGAGTACAAGTGTTAGGGTTTTACCTACCCTAACACTTGGCTTGATTAATTGTGACACGGCTAAAATTAGCTCGTGGTGTTTAAGGTGAATGTATTGCCCTTTCGTTAGCGTCACGCTGGCGATCATGATCTTCAATACTTTCAATAGCCAAAATTTTTGCTAAGTAAGCCGGTGGTATATTGATTTCTTTAGCACCGGTGATGACATGATTTAAATACCAAGAATAGGGTTTTGATGATGGTTCAATACGAATGGCATAATAAGTAAAGGCGTCAATAATTTCACCGCTATTGGTACGTACTTGCACATTTTTTATGTCGTAACCATGTCCTAATCCTTCAGCTTCATCCAACGCCCATTTTTCTTTGCCATCAATCTCATACAAAGTGCCTATCACCAAGTCATTGGTCTCGCCAGTTAAATAAGCGTCACATTTTCCCGAGCCATCTAGGCTGAGTTTATGAAAGCGTAGTTGGTGTTGTTCGAGGAAAACAACGGCGATGCGTTTGGCGCTGGGGACTCGCTGCTGCAGCCGAGCTAATGACATGTTGGAACCGTAGGCAAAATACTTCATGTGTCTCCTGTAGATTAAAATGTTGGCAAATAAACGTTTACATTCGCTGCGATGACAATAGAACCTTTCTTTCAGCCATGAAGGACTCTATAGTTGAGGCTAAACATCGTCTAACAACTGCTAATCATACACAAATAATGGTTAACGTTTAACTGTTCCGCTTATTGAAAGGAATAAAGAGAGTAAGAAAATGGATAATTGGCATGAACCAAGAGAAATACAGCGAACGGGAAATTTTCCCTACAAATTTAAAATTGAACAGGACTTTAGTGTTGAGTCGGGCTGGGAACTAACGGCGCCGTACAAGTCGCAATGGCTAGAAATATCAACGAGTGGCACTATTACCGTTAAAGCGAATGAAACCGGCTATTCGTGGGATGGCTGTACCCCTAAATTAAGTGTTTTTAATTTATTTATTATCGGCACACCCGATGGTCATATTGATTATCGGACCATGAAGCCTTTTACTTACCACGCATCATTAGTGCACGATGCGCTTTATCAGTATTTAGACACAGTGCCTATTGCGAAAGAAGAGATCGATAGATTGTTTTTAGCAATGCTAAACGATTTTAAATTAAGAAAAGTGTATCATTTTTTTGTTAAACATCTAGGTGGCAGAGGAGTTATTCAACAGGGAATTTAGTCGTTAGTCGAACGTAAAGTAACGTAAAGATGATTGCTTGAGTCCTTCGGATTTGTGTTAATGGCGCCATAAGCTTGGCTTTAATAACCAAACCACAGGAATATAAGATGAAAATTAGTCATCACCTATTAACCCCTATTTTAATGACCAGTTTGTTTTTTACTTCTGGTTGCAATGCCTCTAAATCATCGCCAACACCTGATACGCCTACAGTTGTTGACGTGCCAGTTGACGCCCAAAATATTGAATTTACTGTTAGCGCACACGACAGTAATGTACTTATGGTCGCTGTCAAAGTGAATACTAGTGAAGCAACTGAAGTATCAATTCAAATAGAGTCAGCGGAAACAGAAACAAGAGAAACGGCTATATCTGCTTCTGCAACCGAACACGATATTACCATAATTGGTTTAAGGCCTGAGACTACCTATCAGCTTACGGCATTGATGACAAACCAATCCCGGGTGGTAAAAACTAGCGATCCTATCTCTTATACAACACCAGCGCTGCCGTTTAATTTACCGGATATTGAGTTAAAAACTAGCGGTCAAGACAGCTATCAAGGGGTTAACTTTTTTGCGGTATCAGGGCCTGATGCTAAGTTTATTGCCGTAGATGAAGCGGGGATCCCTGTTTGGTATTTACATGACGAAAATGTACCTATGCTCAATAATTCACCGGTGATCAAGTACTTGGGTGATAATAAGCTCATGCTTATGCTGAACAGTGAAGTTAGAGTTATCGATATGTTAGGTAATGTTATATCTACATACGATTTACCTACTTATCACCACGAAGCGACCATACTCGATAACGGCAATATTATGGTACTCACCAACGAGCGTGAGCAATTAAATGGCAATTTGCTTAAGGGCGACCTTATTCAAGAATATAGTCCTGCCGGCAATTTAGTATGGCAGTGGTCGAGTTTTGAACATTTAGATACCAATCGTTTTCCTGGCGATTTATCAACCAGAGTAGGTGATGATGGCACGCTTGACTGGAGTCATTCAAATGCCATATTCCAACAAGCAGACGGCTCTATTTTGCTATCAGTTCGCTCGCAAAGTTGGGTGGTTAATATTGATCACACTAGTGGCGATATTAACTGGATCCTCGGAAATGATGAAGGTACAACAAAAGCGTCTCTACAAAGTAAATTTATTCAACTACAAACAGGGAGTTGGATGTCTGCTCAACACGCGCCAATGCAAACGGCTGATGGCGGCTATTTAATCTATGATAATCGCAATGAAGCAGCGTTATCAGGCAGTCAATACAATAGCCGTGGCGTTAAATATCAAGTTGATACCAATACCATGCAAGCAACGCAAGTATGGGAGCACGTGGTTGATAAATATACCAAGTCACTTGGCGATATAGACGAATTACCAAACGGTAATATTTTAATAACGGCTGGCGGTCCCGGTAGTCATGACAATGCCTATTTAGTTGAGGTAACACCAACACAACCATCACAAGTGGTGTGGGAGTTACATATTAATAATGGCAATATTTATCGCGCAGAACGAGTTGGCTGGGATGCCTTGTTATCAGAGGCGAGCGATGCTGAAGAAACATATACATTATCTGGCGAAATATCGGGCTTACACGCTGAAGGACTGGTACTGGTTAATGGCGCTGAAACCTTAGCGATTGCCGCTGGCGCGACAACATTTGAATTTACTGAATTAGCAACAAACAACAGTACGTATAATATTCAGTTAGCTGCTGAGCCTAATAATCATACTTGTACTATTAATAACGGTGTTGGCGTGTTCAATACTAATATTAGTGATGTAAACGTTTCATGTATTGATCATAACGTTAATGCTGATTTAACTCATTTGCCGATTGGCGATCCGCTTATTTTACAACGCATAAATGGCGATACAGCCCCAGAAATTGGTAAATTATGGCTTTGTCGTCTCCCCACCGATGGTGCAGGTGCAGCGCCTTCTGATGATTGGACTAATGCCGATGGCACTTGGAATTACATTGTTAAACCGCAAGTTGAAGGTGAAAATTATTTTGCCAGCGAGTTCAATGTTGCGCTTAATGGTCAAGGACAAAGGATCATCACAGGCAACAATCTGCCAACAACACCTACAGGTACTTTCCCTGTACAAAGTGGCACCACCGCGTGGAACTACGACAAAAACCCTAATATTATTTCGCCACATAATGTTCAAATTACGTTTGATGCCGTGCCAACTGTTAACGCTCAGCCTAGCTGTGTTGGATTTGGCGCGACCGGTATTTCATTAACTGGATCGGCTATTTACCAAGGGTCTTCAACCGTAGGTACTGACGCTTCAGCCTATGAAATGCTTGATAGTAGTGGTGGGCATACCGACGGCACTGAAACTTATCACTATCATTACCTTGCTGAAAATGTACTAGCGGAGTTAGATCCTGATAATGGCGAGCACTCTAAATTGATGGGATATATTCAAGATGGTTTTGGTATTTTCGGTCCCAGAGGCGAAGATGGCGAAGTGTTGGCGTCAGCCGATTTGGATGAGTGTCATGGTCATACCCATGATATTGAATGGGACAATCAAATTCGTAATATGTACCATTATCACTGGACCTACGATTTCCCATACAACGTTGGTTGCTTGAAAGGGACTCCGCAAGATCTTGGCATTAACGCGAATTAATGAACGCCACGGGTTAGTTTTAATAGGCTAACCCACTTTGTATTTGTTAATTACTGATAACATCAGCGGGATAAACGATAGTGAAGACATACTTATTGTCACTTTTTACAGTGATTTTGCTCATTACTGCTATTGAATCTGTATCTGCCCATGAGTTTGATAGCCTCGGGCTATTGGTGCGCCATAAGGAAAACCAAGTATCACTGATCTCGGCTCCTGCTTTAGCGGCACTAGCAACTGATGCAAATGGCGAAAAGCTTAATTTTGATCTCAATAGTGATGGCAATATATCGTTTGATGAAATACGCGAATTTGAAGAGGAGATCGCCAAACGTGTTGAGCAGTTAGTGGTGTTTTATGATGAGCAAGGACGCGAGGCAAAGTTACACTCGTTTAAGCTACTGGAAAAGGGCTACGAAAACGTGCTTAAAATCGCTGTTGCAGATGACAGTAAACGAGTTGATAAAAATCAAGCCACTGACAGTACCCAAGCACGTAAGGACAATCAGCAAGACGTTTATATTCAACTATCATTGAAATATAAGTGGCAAAGTGCCCCTCAAACTATTCGCCTGAATTATGGGTTATTGGCTGATGAACAAAAACATGTACTGATCAGAAATCAAAATACCAGTGAATCACAAGTGTTGGTGTTGGAACCCGAAAGTTCAACTATCACCGTATTTCCTATCAACAGTGACAATAACGCTAATACCAAGCCAATTTGGCTACTAGGAATAGAGCATGTTTTGGCGGGATTAGATCATATTCTCTTTATCTTAACACTGGTACTGGTTTGCAAAAGCTTGCGGGATTTAATTGTGCCTTTATCTGCATTTACGTTAACGCATTCCTTGGCATTAGCGTTGGTTGCATTGGGAGTTGAAATAACTATTCCCAGTAGGCTAATTGAGGTGGGTATAGCGATGACAATTGTTATTATGGCACTTTACGAATTATTCGGCGGACAGCTAAAACGCTTGTTTTTAGTGACTGGTGCAATGGGTATCATTCATGGTTTTGGATTAGGTCAAGCGCTTACCGACAGCATTGGTGGCATTGAAGGTTGGGCTATAGCATTAGTGCAGGTCACTATAGGCGTTGAATTAGCTCAACTTGCAATTGCCTTATGCTTTGTTGCAATGTTACATCGCATGTCAAAACTCAAAGAAAAAAGTCAGCAAAAAATAGCGTCTAGCATCAGCAGTGTTGTGGTATGCGTTGGGCTTTTTTGGACGGTGGAACGATTGATGATTTAGCGGGTAATTCGTTATCGGAGACTTATCCTAAGTTCAAATGTAACACTTCAAACTCGTATACGGGTTTGAACAATTAACACCGCTTTATTGGCGTTCTTAATTGATCTCTAGGGGCAAATGTTTTTTGAAATCGATTTTACCTGATACATTCTCTTATCAGCCAAATTAATCAGCTTATCTAAATTGGTTCCATCTTTAGGGAATACACTATAGCCAGCAGAAAAGCTCATATCTAAGCTGTTCTCGTCAGACTTTATTGGCGAGCACTTTACATCAATTTGATCAATTAATTTACGAATACTTTCTTCATCCTTAACATCAGAAAGTAATAACACAAATTCATCCCCACCTACTCTCGCTACAAGATCTGAACGCCTTAATATACTTTTCAGGCATTGAGAAAAAGCGATCAATGCACTGTCACCCACGTCATGTCCAAACTGATCATTAATTGGTTTAAAGTTATTTATATCAATAAACACAATGGCAACATTTTGATTATTGCGCTGCGCAAGTGTTAGTAAAGTTTCGGCATTAACTTCGAGCCCTCGTTTATTGTCTAACCCCGTGAGAGGGTCAAGCAATGATTTTTCGCGATAACTAATACGATCTAACGTAATTGAGACAATATTTGCTAAAGCTGAAAAATAAGCCCGTTCATCACTAGACATTGCTTGAACGCCCTCAGTCGAAAATGATCCAGCACCTATTAAACCAAGGCTTTTACCATGCAAGAATAATTGACAGTTGATCAGTGTTCGATAGTCTAGTGCACTAACAATTTGTTTATCTGTATGAGGATCAATTCGAGCATCTTCAACGTATACAGGGACATCACTCTTAAAAATCTCTTCCATCATTTTATCATTAGTGATATCGATGCTTGGATATTGACGTTCAATCTCTTTTTGGTTTTTTCCAACCACAGAAATGAGTTGAGACGTTTTTTTAGAGTTGCCTTGAAATGCATATAACCAAGTTGAACTAAAGCCGAACAACAACTCCATTTCAGCTTGTAAATATGTCATCATTTCGTCAACTGTAGTGACGTTATACATATCCTTGGTTAAGTTTCCAAGGGAAGTGATAAGTGCGGATGCAGTATTGATGAATGTAGTCCTTTTTACATTTACGCAATATAAGTTAACTTACTTGAATTAAAAAATAATTACACATATTTATTCTCAAACAAAGAAAAAATCATTAGAAATTTGTTGGTATATTTTAGAGGGAACAATAAAAAATAACCTTAGCTTCAGTTTCCAAGCGTTAGGGATTATTAGCTGCAAATTGAAATTCAACTAGCGTAAAAAGTTGCTCTCTTGCAAAATTGTCAGTAGTTGGCAGGTAATGAGAGAAACTAACAACTAAAGCAGCAATAGTGAGATTATGCATAGCTACTAGTGGTTGACTATTTTGAAGCACTTAATAGGGCAGCGAAGCCACCCATAAAGGTTTTACAATCCTAATTTATCTCTTAAGCCATAATACCAAGCACCCATCATGGTCATTGGCACTTTAAACATCCGTCCACCCGGGAAATTATAGTGCGGTAAATTGGCGAAGACATCAAATCTCGACATATCACCACTAATGGCCTCAGCGAGCAATTTACCGGCAAGGTGTGAAGTATTAACCCCGTGACCGCTATAGCCTTGGGTGTAGTAAACATTTGCACCAATGCGCCCCAATTGCGGTAAACGACTTAATGTTAGTAGGAAGTCGCCACCCCAAGCGAATTCAATTTTGTAGTCTTTCATTGCGGGGAATATTTTATCCATATGGGGTTTTAAAAATCTTTCGATACTGGCTGGATCGCCGCCGCCATAGGTAACACCACCGCCAAACAATAGACGGTTGTCTTGAGTCACTCGGTAGTAATCAAGCTTGTAATTTACATCTTCAACGCAGTATTGAGACGGGATCAGCGATTTTGCCAATGCTTCAGGTAATACTTCGGTAGTGACAATTTGAGTACCACAAGGCATCGACTTTTTCTCTAGCTCTGGCTGCAGTCCACCCATATAGGCATTGCCTGCTAGCACAAGTGTTGTTGCCGTAACGCTACCATTGTCGGTTTTAACAAACGCTTTTTTATCGCCAGTTATTTCGAGTTGTGAAATATGAGTGACTTTTGATTGCTCAAAAACTTTACCACCAATGCACGTTAATGCAGCGGCTTCCCCTAACGCTAATTTTAGCGGATGAATATGACCACAATGTTTATCAACTAAACCACCCACATAAGCGTCAGTGTTAACAACTTTCGTTAACTCATCCTTATTAACCATTTCAAGTTGTTGATTACCAAAACGTTCCCATAACGCCTTTTTTTCGGCCAAGCCGCGCATTTGCTTGTCGGTAAATGCGGCAAAAAAACCACCTTGCTTATAATCACAGTCGATAGTGTATCGCTTGATCAGATCACGAATACAGTCGGCACCTTCAAATGCCATATCTCCCATGGCTTGAGCGGTTTGGTTGCCGTAGTGTTTTTCAATATGATCGATATCACGACTGAAACTATTTACTAATTGACCGCCATTGCGACCAGAAGCACCAAAACCAATTTTCGCCGCTTCAAGTAAAACAACCTGATAACCTTTTTCTTGTAATGCGATGGCCGTAGATAAACCACTATAGCCACCACCGACCACACAAATATCCGCGGTAATATCTTCGTTAAGCATTGGATAATCAACGCTTCGTTGCGCGGATGCGGCGTAATAAGAGTCAGGATAGTTGGCCATTGGTTTTCCTAGTGTTTTATATATTGAACGTTTTTTAGAGTCTATGCGATTGAACGCCATTTTTGAAGTGATAATTTGACAAAACCGGTCGTTATTTTGAATAAATGTAAAATATATTGAATTTTTTGTCGGTTTTGGGTAGTTTAATGAACATTAATTGGCCATCAATACTTTTTAACCTAATTTAAAGGATCTTCTTATGAGTGCTCGAGACTTGTCTTACTGGCAACAAAAAGCAAAAACCATAGCAATTGAAAATAGAGCATTTATTAACGGTCATTACGTTGAGGCCGAAAGTGGCGAGCGTTTTGATTGCATCAGTCCTATTGACGGGAAAATATTGACCAGTGTAGTCAGTTGCCAGCAAGCAGAAGCAGATAAAGCAGTTGTTGTTGCACGCAAGGCGTTTGATGATGGCGTGTGGTCAAAAGCGGCTCCGGCTCAACGAAAAGCGGTACTACTTAAGTTTGCTGATCTGATTGAACAACATAGCGAAGAATTAGCGCTATTAGAAACCTTAGATATGGGCAAGCCTATTGGCGATTCATCCACCATTGATATTGCCGGTACCTTACGTTCTATACGTTGGAACGCAGAGGCTATCGATAAAATTTATGATGAAATTGCGGCCACACCTGAAAATGAACTTGGCATGGTAACGCGCGAGCCTAGTGGTGTCGTTGCGGCTATTGTGCCGTGGAATTTTCCTATGGTCATGGCTAGTTGGAAATTAGGACCTGCCTTAGCAACGGGTAACAGTGTTATTTTAAAGCCTTCAGAAAAGTCACCACTTACTGCTATTAAGCTGGCGGCACTTGCACAAAAGGCAGGCATTCCTGACGGTGTTTTTAATGTCTTGCCAGGCTTTGGTCATACCGTGGGTAAAGCACTTGCCTTGCATCAGGATGTAGATACGTTGGTTTTTACCGGTTCAACCGCAATCGCCAAACAATTAATGATTTATGCGGGTGAATCAAATATGAAGCGGGTGTGGACAGAAGCTGGCGGTAAAAGTCCTAATATCGTATTTGCTGACGCACCTTGCTTAGATGATGCAGCTCAGGCCGCAGCAGGCGCAATTTGTTTCAACCAAGGGGAAGTGTGTACCGCAGGTTCTCGCTTGTTGGTTGAGGCGAGTATTAAAGATGAGTTTGTCGCTAAAGTAATAGCGGCAGTAAAAACTTGGCAGCCGGGTAATCCGCTAGATCCTAATACCAATGTTGGTGCTATTGTTGACAAGGCTCAATATGAACGAGTGCTTGGTTATATTGAACGAGGGGCGACGCAAGGCGCAAAAACAGGTTGTGGAGGCAATAGCACTGCACCGGTTTCAGGCGGTTATTATATTGAGCCTACAGTTTTTGATGAGGTTGATAATAAAATGGACATCGCCAGTGACGAAATCTTCGGACCTGTGCTTTCTGTGATCAGCTTTAATACCATGGAAGAAGCCATTGCTATTGCTAACGACACGCCTTACGGTTTAGCCGCTGGAATATGGACCAATAACCTATCTAAAGCCCACAAAATGGCAAAGGCGGTACGCGCAGGCTCAGTGTGGGTGAATCAATGGGATGGTGGTGATATGACGGCACCTTTTGGTGGTTTTAAACAATCTGGCAACGGGCGCGATAAATCTTTACACGCGTTCGATAAATACACGGAAATTAAAGCGACTTGGATAAAATTATAATATATCTTTAGCAACAAGCACTTTTTAAATTTTGGTGACTAATATATTTATTGTAAATAAAATAAAACATCTCTATTCGGCGAATGGCCTTATGCGCCCACTCACTGTTTTATTTATTTTACATGATTAATTTGCTTTATTTATAGTGGTTTGTGCGATTTTATTGTTAAGGGTTGTAGTTGATTTTATTATAATTATTAAAAAGCGATGAATAAAAATTACACTATTTCGGATTTGGTGTTTGATTTATTTTACGCTTAATGTATTATCAAAGTTAACCAAAAAACGGGTCATCAATATAAAACATATAAGCACTGATGATTAGCATGAAGAATTAAGAGGGAAGTAGAATCTATGAACCACCGTAAATCCATACTAGCTCTAGCGGTTGCATCTATATTGGGTACACCAATGTCGTTTGCGGCAGAAACTGAGTCGCAAGCACAAGAAAAGAAAGCCAAAAATGACTATGAAGTTATTGTTGTTACGCAAAAAAGGGTACAAACCTTAAAGGAAGTTCCTGTTTCAGTTAGCGCGTACGGCGAAGAATTTCTTGAAGATTTTAACATTACCAACGCGACTGACTTGGCTAAGTTCACTCCAGGCTTAAATGGTGGTAGTGAAAATGATAGCTACGTAGATTCACTCGGTATTCGCGGTATTGTCACCCAAGATTATGGTATTGGTGGTGATCCTTCTATTGGTCTTTACTTTGATGGGGTTTATCAGGGGCGCAGCGGTGGCGCGATCTCTAGCTTTTTTGATATGCAACGCGTAGAAGTGACTAAAGGTCCACAGGGTACCCTGTTTGGTCGTAACGCCGCGTCAGGTGCTATCAGCATGTACAGTAACGAAGCGGTTGATGCAACTGAAGGTAGTATTGAATTTGGTATTGGTAGCGACAACATGAAAGAGCTCACTGGCGTTTACAACACTACGCTTTCAGAAGATGCCTTTATTCGCTTTGCCATTTATAACCAAACTGAAGATAGCTACATCAAGAATTTATCAGGTGGTTATTTACGTGATAAAGAAGTAACTGCATTTCGCGGTACGTTTAATTATGAAGGTTGGTCTGATAGCAAACTTCGCTTAAGCGTTAATTATGAAGACCGTGATATGGATGGCGGCGTTTATCGTTCAATTTGGACTGAAGGCGACAAGCGAGCAGTCGATTCAGACCTAGGCGCTGAAGGTCGTGATGTTGCCGAAGTGTTTAGTACTACATTAGATTTTGAATCAGATCTTGGTGACTATATCTTTACATCGCAAACCGCGATGAAAAACTATAAATGGGATTATTTAGAAGATTACGATGGTACCAGTATGGCGCTGGGTAATTATAATCAAAATGATGATACTGAATACCTTAGCCAAGAGTTTCGCATTAATTCAGATACCGGTTCAGACATTTATTGGTTTGTTGGGGTAAATTTCTATCAAGAAAAAGTAAACTCTTCTTTTTATAATGAATACGATGAAGATGCGTTTTGTGCGCAACTACCTAACTTAGAAGAGTGGGACCAAGCATTAAGTTCAAATACTAGCCAGCCTGAAAATTATTATGCTGATTGTCATGAACTTTTTGTTGATGGTTGGTATGGCCTAGACCCTGTTGATGATGCAGAAGAAATAGCCGCGTTAGTTGCCGATGAAGAAATTCCGGGTGCTGGCGAAGGTGAAACAGGATTACGTGAACAAATTTTTGCTCGTGGTACAAACAGTGGTTACGGTATATACGGGGATATTACGTGGAGTATTAACGATAAAACCGACGTTACAATTGGTGGTCGTTATTCATACGACAAAAAAGAGTTTAGTCTAAACCTTCCAGATCCTGAAGGTTGGTTAGGACACTATTGGTTAGTGGGGGGTCATACTGGTGGCGCTTGGGTTGATGATACTGAAAGTTGGGCTGAGTTTACGCCGCGTGTTGCTATCAATCACAAATTAAATAACAACGTAAACCTTTATGCCAATTACTCAAAAGGGTACAAAGCCGGCGGTTATAATACCTTTGCGTTTAATATCAATTATCAGGATTGGACTGGCTACGATGCTGACGAAGAATATTTTGATTTTGAACCAGATGGCACTATTGATGAAGTCGATCAGGAATTTTGGGCGAATGAACTTTATGGCGGAGAAATGCCAGCAGGTACTACATTGGCCAGCTATGATCCTGAAATCGTGGATAGCTACGAAATAGGCATGAAAGGTGAGTTTTTAGACAATAAACTGAAAGTAAATGTTGGTGCTTATTACTATGACTATAGTGATTTTCAAGGGATATTCCCTAACGCTGGTGGTGTAGTGATTAAAAACATCGGTCAAGCGGAAGGTCAAGGGGTAGAGTTTGATATTACTTATTTACCAACCGATAACTTACGTTTATTTGTTGCCTCCGCGATTCAAAGCTCTGAAGTTAAAGAAGGTGAAGGCTTAGATGGCGAATCAATTAAAGGGCAAAAACTTGCAGCCCCTGATACTACTATCAGCTTTGTTGGTACCTATTTCTGGTACTTAGAAAACGATATCGATTTGTCATTTCAATTGTCTTATAACTGGCAGTCAGAAACTTTTGGTGACGAGTTTATGGGCGGTACTGATTTACTTGAACAAGACTCTTATGGTTTAACTGGTTTGCAGTTCAGCGCAATGGGTGATCAGTGGCAAGTATCGGCTTATGTCGAAAACTTAACTGATGAGCTTTATTATGAAGGCGCAGTTGAAGATACCGGTATCAATCGTTTCGGTATTGGCCGAGGACGCAGCGCAGGTTTAAAAGTTAAATATATGTTTTAACTCGCGCTAATTGCGACAACAACTACTAAGCCAGCTTCATTTATTTGTTGCTGGCTTTTTTGTGTCTTTTATAACCATTAAAACCGTCCTATGCTCTATCCGTGAATTTAAAACAGGAAAAACGCTTCATGCATAGCTATTATATGTTTTATTGGTTATTTTTAATTTTTAGTGAAGAGCAAAATAGTTTGAACATCTATTTGGGGGTACTCTATGGAGTTGGTTAAAAATGGCTCTTGTTTATGTGGCGCAGTGAGTTTTGAAATTGCGGGCAGTTTTGAATGCTTCTTTCTGTGCCATTGTCAGTTTTGCCAAAAAGATACAGGCTCCGCTCATTCAGCCAATTTATTCTCTTCCACAGCAACCTTAAAGTGGCACTCAGGAAATGACAAGGTAAGAATTTTCCAACTTCCTTTAACCAAACATGTAAAAAGTTTTTGTACTCAGTGCGGCTCAGCATTACCTAATGTTCAGGAAGACGGTCTGTTAGTAGTGCCAGCAGGAAGTCTTGATGATGACGTTACTAATTACCCTAATGCGCATATTTTTGTTGCCAGTAGAGCAAATTGGGACATTGGCTTAGATGAGGTCATAATGGTGGAGAGACTACCCATTTAATACGCTAAAATTTCGCGTCTTACTCGATGCTGAAAAATAAGCTCTTCAACTGCACATCAAAATATACTATAAATAATGAAATGAGTAATTGTTAGGTAGATAATTTTGACGTCTGATCCAAATAATAAAAATACTAATATGCTTGGCGTAGGGATTGCTCTTGGTGTCGGTGTCGGTATCGCAATAGGTAATGCAATGGGGAATGTTGGTGCCGGGCTAGCAATTGGTATTGCCATTGGTATTGTGGCCGGAAAATCACTAGAAAATAAAAAAAACAATCAAGATAAAAAGTAATTGTTGTTAACATTTTTCTCCTGCT
The DNA here is from genome assembly GCA_040779335.1 of Colwelliaceae bacterium 6471. Lineage (GTDB taxonomy): Bacteria > Pseudomonadota > Gammaproteobacteria > Enterobacterales > Alteromonadaceae > JBFONV01. The sequence goes on along the minus strand of JBFONV010000002.1, from coordinate 495,148 downwards.
AATGCACAGTAACGTACTAGCGTTCTTCGGTTTGATTATTAGTGAATTTAGCCAACGCACACTTTTTAGGTGAATTATGGCTAAACCTAAGCCTAAGCTTAAACCTAAACTAAGTGTTTGTTTCACATAAATGTTTTATTTATTTGCAGTTGATATGTGTTTTTAGAGGGTAGATAGTATTTATCGTTACCTGAGTTTAATAGCAAAATTTGAATGGATATTCAGATTTTATTAGGCAATGTTTAAAACTAATAAGCATTAATAGAGAGTAGGGAATATGAGCGATATTAAAATAAAAATAAATACCATATCGAAATCAATAAGATTGCCTTTTTTGGTACTAACACCCGCTTGTATGTTTTTGGGCTGGAGCATAGCGATAGCCAATCAAGCCCATATAGAGGTGCACTTATTGGTACTGTCATTGTTAGCGGCAATGTTTGCCCATATCAGTGTTAATGCACTCAACGAATATCACGATTTTAAAAGTGGTCTCGATTTAAACACCAAAAAAACCCCATTCAGTGGTGGTAGTGGTGCCTTGCCCGAACATCCAGAAATGGCAAACTCGGTATTAACTGTGGGTATTTTTACTTTAGTCATCACGCTTTCAATTGGCGCATTTTTTGTTTGGACTTATAGTTGGGCAATTATGCCTATTGGCATTGCAGGCTTGTTATTGATAATGACTTATACAGGCTGGGTTAACAGACATCCATTGATTTGTTTGATTGCACCAGGGCTTGGTTTTGGCTTTTTTATGGTTGCTGGGGCTAATTTTGCGTTAACTGGGGCGTACTCAATGCCGTTGTGGTTGATATGTTTAGTGCCATTTTTCTTGGTCAATAACTTATTGTTGCTTAATCAGTACCCCGATATTGATGCTGATCGCGAAGTGGGGCGTTATCATTTCCCTATTGCTTATGGCATACACCTGAGCAATATTGCTTACGGCCTATTCGCCGTGCTCACCATGGTCGTTATCGTTGCCGCCGTTGTTAATGACATCATCCCAGTTTTAGGATTAATTGCTTTAATGCCAATGCCTTTGGCTTTTTTTGCGTTACGTGGCGCAATGAAATATGGCGGCACTATAGGTCAACACCCAAAGTATCTTGCGGCCAATGTCATGCTCACAATTTTTATGCCGGTATTGCTGGCTGTCTCAATAATTTACGGCTAGGTCATTGTTAACTTAAAGCGTTATGATCTGAGGTGGTTTTAAACCAGTCTCTTTTTGGGATCGTAAAAGCTTGTTCTAGTATTGGATACGCGTCGGGGCTTTTTTGTCACCGACACCGTTTGCCAAACTCATCGAGTCGTTTTCTGCATCGTCAATTTACCAATAGCAGGTTTTTACATTGCTTTCATTGGCGTTATCACTGTTATTAACCTTGAACGCATTTAAAATAGCGGCGTGTGATATATACCAGCCACCTATCATGAAAATTATAATAGTATTGACTTGCTCGTTACCTTTTAACAAATAGGCTAGCATCAACATTATGCTCGCCCAGATAATCGCGTGAGTTAAGATTATTTTTTTACTTTTAGAAATGTTCATAGTACACCTTTTTAGATTAAAGTAGATATATGTACTATTAGTTCATGTAGTACATCAGGGGTACTTTAGCTTAGATGTATTATTAGATCAAGTAGTACAATAATTGTTTTTAGTGTTACAATTCGGTCGAGCAATAATATGGCAAAGTAAAAGACTCGATAAATGGAAATAGAAATTGACGTAAACGACGAAACGCCGATATTTTTACAATTGGTGAATCAGGTTAAAGAAATGGTCAGTTCTGGCGCTATAACGACCGGTTTTTCCTTACCCTCTATTAGGCAATTGGCGAACGAGCTCGGGGTTAATCAAAACACGGTCGCTAAGGCTTATAAAATGCTTGAGCGTGATGCCATCATAGTCGCTAGAGGATATCGAGGCACTTTCATCCACGAAAATGCGCAACAAAACTGTCAGGTAAACTTGCAAGATAAAGGCGTAGAAATTATGGCTGAGGCGATCACCAATATGCGCGCTTTAGGGCTAACGGATTCTGAGATCCGTATTAGTTTTACTGCTTTGATGAAACAATCTAAATAGGCGTGATGATGATTTTACAAAATATTGATGTAACTGCTGCGATGGTTTATCTCATCCTGATCAGTCAAATTGTCGTAATTTCCGTATTGTTGGCAAATAAATGGCGTAAAAATAAACTTAATTTATTAATGATTTATCCGCCGGCTGATTATCCCAATTTATATGTAAATAGTGCTGAAGTTGAGCACAAGCGCCTGCAGTTGAGAAAGCTATTTGATTATTCCATTGCCGCCTTGAGCTTAACAATAGTGACTTATGTTTATGTGAACAATGTAGATATTGCTATGCTCGCTTCGGCACTTAAATTTATTGCCGCAATACAATTAATGCCTTGGTTTTTGTCGGCGTATTGGTGCAAAGAAAACAACAAACGGATGGCAGAAAACTTCCCTTCTGCGAAACGAAAAAGCAGCTTTCAATCAAGAAGACTGACTGATTTTGTTGCGCCGCTAAAATTACTATTAGTGATTGCGTGTTATTTATTGATCTTATTTTTCAGCGTTTATATCTATGTAGAACAGTTATGGCAGCAGCAATCAAACACTGCTTTAATGCATTTGGCGCTGACTACTCTGATGATGGCCTATTTAGCATGGGTATTGTTTAACAGCTTGTATGGCAAGAAAAAAGACAACTTTATCAGCAGTGATGACCGCGTTAACATTATTGCGAAAAAATGCAAAAACACCACGCTCTTTATTACTTTGTACTGTGTTTTTATTTTGGGTCTCTACCTGATAAAAACGTTTTCATTGAGTAATGTATATATAGAGATTATGACCAGTATATTTATCCAAGTATTGTTACTATTAGGCAGTGACAATCGCAGTGATAAAGATTACCAAGTGTATAGATAATCTCGGTTTTTGGTATTACCAATGCATATAGTCATAATTAAAGATGGAACTTTTTTAGCGTTATGTTCGGTTTAGTGGTTTTACCGCTTAATCCGTTATCGAAAAGCCCATCTTTTTATCTAAAATGATGTTCGATTTATTTATCCTGTTTCTGGTAGGAAACTAGGCATACTGATTCCGTTGAAACCTGGGAAATGTCCCCATACCTCTTTTAAATGTGTTTCTACATTGATAGCTTTCCATAAATACATTTGCTCAACCATTTTTCTTTTTTCCATAGGAATGGAAAATAACACCCAAGTGTCTTTGAATCTTTCTATTTCTTTTCTAATTAGTGCAATTGCAACCTCCTCTGTACGAGCAACGCAAGGCCCAAGCATATTAAGAGCAGGGTGCTTTACTGAAATCATGAACCCTTCAATAGCACCTTGATCATTTTCATATACAATAGAATGAAGGGCTCCGCGAGGGTTATCAATTGCATAGCGATAATCGATGTCTCGCTTTATACCACTGACTTCCATTTCTAAATCCCCCATCCCTCCGATATCAGTGATAGTTGCTTCGCGTATATTTTCTTCCCCTTTAACTCTAAGATCCCCAAGACCTTCTTTTGGGACATTGATAACCATATCGTGATACGTCACTCGCGGTATAAACCCTGCCCGATTGTATAACGAAAATGAATCCATATTTATTGCGCTACTAACTAAGCGACATGATTTGTAGCCATTGTCTTTAGTGTAGTCGAGAATATAATCAACCAATTTCCTACCAACACCTCTGCCACTATAATTAGGGTGAACACTCATAATTCCCAGAGAAACATGCTGTTCTCTAGGATGATAGAAGCAAGACCCCATCATCATCCCAGTTTTGTTGTCAAATGCTGCGATACTGCATCCAGGGGTTAGGTCATTATAGATATCATAAAATATTGAGGTTTCTTGTGAACTACAGCCAAAATAATCCTTTCCCCAGCCATGCTTCCAATACCATGTGTTAAATGATGAATAAAGTAGATCAGCGTGTTCCGGAACATTTACATTCTGAAGTGGACGAAGGGTAAAGTCGTTTTTCATTGTAGAATACCTTATTTATATTTATATATAACAGAGGATTGAGAGACAAATAAAGTGTAACTTTTGTCATCCTTTTTCCAATTATAGACTAACTAATTGTTTGTGCAGGAGGCATGATTAATGTAGGTATTTAGTAAGGGATATTATGAGTAGATTTTTTAGTAGTGTTTAAAAACTTGTAATTATTTTTTATTTGCCTCAGGAATATGTTTTTTTATAGACATAATTTTCGATTCACAAGCTATTCGTTTTTCACCTAGATAAGAATGGATACCCCCAATAAAAAGTTATAGAAAAGATCCTACGAGTAACATGCCTATCTCCATAAAGCTAATGGCAGCTTAAGCAGCTATAAATTTTGGGCTAAGATTGTGAAGCGAAGCGGGAACTAAGCAAATAGTATAAAGTCCCGCTTAATTGGCTTGTATGACACTTTACAGACTATTGTTCATACCAAATACCGTACTTATCACCTTGATATTTTAGCCAATGATATAAATATGCTGTTGAAAGCATAATTAAACCGCCCACCAGAGCTGCTTCACTTATCAGGCCTAAACAACAAAACGAGAAGCCACTCAGGTGTCCAATTATCTCAATTCGCGACGCTGATTTTCTACTAGGTCGAGTTTGCAAAAAATTAAATACAAACCAACATTTTAATATGAAAGGTAAAGCCTTCCAGTTATCTGAATTTTTGTCCATTATAAATTTCTCCTGATTTAAAGTTGATACATCAACCTCAAGTGCAGCGGCGAGACATTTAAGAGATTCTAAACTGGCATTACTTCCACTTTCAATTCGTTGAATTGTTCTGATATTTAATCCAGACATTTGCGCCAATTGATCTTGGGAAAGCTGCCGGTTAATACGTAGTTCTTTTAGAATCATTAAACTTGCCTCTGTACTTAAGAATCACGATTATTTATGAATTTCTCCAGTGTCGGTTACGAATTCCATCCGACATTAACCCGACAGTTCAGTGTTTGTCGAGCTTATAGGCCGTTCACGCGAAAATCATCAAGGCGATACAAAAACTGCTACAACAGCAAGCCAAGTATTTTACGTTCATGTATAGTTGCCTATTTAGCTGCTGATTACACCAATAGTTGATGTATAAATCAAGAAAGTACCGAATATAAAAGAGCCAACGCCAGCAGGCCTAAATGTACTTTTAAACTTATGAGCTGACCAAACAGCAAATTTACGATGTTTAACTGAGCCTGTGATTAAAAGCCCAAAACCAACGGCAATAAGCAGATAACCGAAACCAAGTATTAATTCAGGAAAAAGTGTGGATTTATTAAAGAGTACAAAGACAAATCCTGCGGTTACTCGACTAATAATTTCAAACCAGTGGAAATAAGGTTTATTACTGAAACGTACAATGCCATCTGACCAATAATTTGGATTAACAATCATGACAACACTCAAACACATCATTAGTAAACCAAAGGCAGCGATGAAGTACATGTAAATCTCCTAAGCACACCCAAGTCTGCATAAGGGCTGGTAATGTTTGGCTAAAATTGTGTTGCGATGCGAAACCGAGCCAAACGATAGCAATATCATCACTTAAAACGCTGGTTAGTGTTACTTACTCTTTTCTTTCACCCACTGCTTTACCGGCACTACCCATTCAGAAATAGGCCGATAAAAAGCACCATGTTCTTTACCAGTAGAAATAGAGATTTCTTGAAATGATAGTGCATTAGGGCTTCTATTGGCGAGCTTTTTACATGTACTCGCACCATCAGTAGTTTCATAAACAGATAAAAAATTACCATTTATTTTAATGTCAGCATATTTATTTGAAACGATACGCCCGCAACCAGCTAAAAGAACGGTATTAACAGGAGTTTCTTCTAAGTAATGGGAGGTTAAACTAGTAATAAACGCCCCGCGAGAGAACCCTATAATAGTTATATGATTAGCCGCGACCCCATTATTCAATAATGCTCTAACATCGTTAGCTAAAGATTTAGCATGAAGGAAAGGATCTGTACCTTTAGGGCGATGATATGCAATCAAATTATATTCCGTATCAGATAATGACTGCTTTATTGCTGGGAACTCGTAAACGCCCCATCTTTCATTTTTTGGGGTAGGGTTTATACCTTCTACAATAAAACCATGTGAATAAAATACATATTTTTCATTCGTATTAATTTGTTCGGGAAATTTATCGTAAATATTTCCAGCAAACGTTAATGACGAAAAAAGCATGCTTATTAATACTAAAAATTTGATAGTGACTAATCCTGAGTGGTTAACGCTTTGCGAAACGGCAAAACATTGTTGGCTAAAATAAGTAAATAAGGAGCAAAAACCAACTATTTTTCCGAATAATTTACGGGTAATACGTACTTAACGCGAAAGTTGATATTGGTTTAATGATGGTAATTCACAGTCAATTGTTTTTATATAAATATTTCGTTCAGCCCATAGTACCTCAAGATCATATAAGCAAAATGAATACTTATTAGGGTTTTCTACCCATTCCCCCTCAGTTTTAACCGAAACAGACGTGAATAACTCATTATCATTTGCCCACCAAACTAAAACCAAATAATCACAACCAGCACCATCGTGAAAAATAACGAATGCTGGCGTATTGCCCCAGTCGACATTACGCGATGTTTTGACTTTTTTAAGTCGAGGTAAATATTTAGCTTGATCAACTACATTGTTACTAGCAGAGATGGTATAAATCTTAATACCATCTTCATCTAACCAATCAACTTGACCTTCTATGGCTCGGGGTTTGAACATATCGCTCCTATACGCATAAAGCCTTGTGAGCAATTCAATTACATATCAATAGTGGTGGCATAGAGGCCAAAAAGAGCCAAAAGCCAAAATATTACGCCTAACACTAGCCAAAAATAATTTAAGCCCGTGAGTGTGCTATTTGATACACCATTTACATCTTCCCCCGCATAGTTTGCCAAAGATTGTGCGTTAAACAAAACCCAACACGACACGGGGAGTATTAACAAGCTAAGATAAAATGTTATCGGATTGCCGTAGCCATTATCTGAAAGTTTGCTACAAATTTGACAACCAATAGCAAATACCACATAGATGGTTGCAAGATAATTAATGCTTTTAGGATTTTCTCCGGTTTTTTTGGCATATTTCATTTCGAATAAAGCAAACAAGGAGTGAGTAAAAAATATAGAAAATATTCCCCTCATAATTGGCCACATATCTTCATTTGCACTTTGTTTGTACTGGCTCCAATGTTTAAAGAACCAATAAACGGTATACATACCACATGTGCCAATAAATAAAACGAGGAGTTTTTTTGGGGATACCACATAAAATTCCATTTCATTTGACTGAACTTGAGCTTCAGAACTTTCAATACTTGCTTCCATTACCACACCTTGTTAATAAGCAGTTTTCGCAGACATGCGTAATTTAAATAGGCCGAGTGAACGAGACACAAAATACCCACTATAACATCCATATAAAACACACAAGCCCACTTGCAATGCGGCGCCATTAGCAACAGGTAGGTTTAAACTGTTCATTACCCCTACGGCATACTTAGTAAAAAATATTGCCATTATTACTAGCAGAGGAACCCAACTACCTGTGATGGTATATTTTTTAGCGTCTGCATTAAATTCAACGCCTCTGATAGGAAACATATTGAATAAGAGGAATGTCACCAGTATAAGACCAATGAACCAATAGCCAATATTAAAAACATCTAACCCAAAGCTAGATGCTACGCCCGCCAGAGATAAAGCAACCATTCCAATTGGGAGCAAAAATGCGATAACTTGGCTTATAGATCGATCAAACGATTGCTGAATGCCGAATATCAGTAATGCCACGAATAGCCCGTAAACCCATAGTGGAGTGTGAATCAATATTTGTATCATTTATCCATCCTTAATTGATTACTTCACTTAACGCCTTGTTATCGATCTTATTCATAAGACTAAATTTTAATAAGGGATACATCACATTTTGCATAATTAGCTACAGCATTTGCAGTTGAGCCAATTAGCGCGTTTAACCCTTTCTTGGAATGAGTGCCAAGAATAATTAAATCAGCTTTCTTATTTTCTGCCAGTGAACAAATTTGCTCGTATGGCTTGCCAAATTTTACTGTTACATTACCTTTGGGTATGCCTAAAGATTGAGTTATAGACTCAATTTCTGGTGATACATTCTCTTGCAATTCCTTTTGATAATCTTTAGGAAGCAATGTATACGGAATAACATTTGTAACGTATAACTCAGAGTTGAAAAGTTGTGCAAGATTGTAAGCTTTTGAGAGTACTTCTTTACCTTCACTGCTAGCCTCTATTGCGCAAATAATAACTTTATACATAGATATATCCTTTTTATTTTCATGATTAATAAAATCATAATATTGATTAAAATTACAGCTTACAAAGCTAACATTAAAAGCTCTATAGACATAATAACTTCCCACTAGGTGCTAGCATCAATCATCTTAGGTTAGCTATAAGCCAGAACCATAATTAATTTGTTAAATAACTAAATGACGGAGGCTAACATGAATAACAATAGCATAACTTTCATTGGGTTAGATACTCGCCTTAAAAGACGAACTTGGCGTTGAATCCGAATCACTAGGGAAGGTAAACACCAACAAATCATCTTTTATAAAATTAGCTCGTCAGCTTCAGCCTGAATATCCTAAAGAAACTACATTTGTCCGATTTAATACATTGTTATGTCTTTACTACCTGTATGCATTTAGCTAAACAAACCCGCTACCCATTCAAATGTTAAAACTGTAGTAAAAACCTTGAGTCCTATTAACGTTATGCATACAAATATTAAGGCAACTTTAGCCCTTTTACTTTGGATGTTATTCCAAAACAATATTTTAGCTTTAACCTCACTCTTTACTTCGTTAATGGCATCTTTCATACATGTCTCTTTTTACATAAATGCTTAATCTAAAATCTAGGATTAAACTAAAAAATACAACGTCGTTAATGGCTAAAATAAGCGACGAAGGAATAAGGATAAACTGTTTTGGCCTTTTTTAATGACTTGATAAGTTGCTTTACTCCTCAACATATCAAATAATTAGTTGTATTCAAAATTCTTTTATATCAATAGCTTATTGTCAGTCGTTTAATGTAGGTTCCATTCTCTCGATGAGGTTAAGGCATTTTTTATTTGCTATGATTTAACGTAGCAATAGCTAAACCTGAAGTTATAAATGTTAAGCCTGCCCCAATATTTAAACTGCTTGTAATTTGGGAGCGATTTTGAAGCCAACTAGTTAGTTTTGAAGCAAACACTCCCATTAATGAGAATCCTATAGCAGTAAGTAACGCGAACCAAATGCCATACACGATCATTTGTGTTGTAACGGAGCCTAGCTCTGGGCTTACAAATTGAGGAATAAAAGCGAGTACAAATATACCCGGTTTGGGGTTTAAAGCGGCGGATAAAAAACCCGTGGTAAAGATTACTTTTACTGGTTGTTTAGCTGTTGGAGATAAATCAATCAAATTTCTCGATTTTAATACTTTTATTCCCAACCATATTAAATAACAGGCACCTATAATTTTTACAACAATAAAAGCTAATTCAGATGTTTGTATTAATAATGTCAGTCCAAACGTAGCGGTCAAAACGTGAAACAATATTCCGGCACCAGATGAAATCCCAGATACGCATGCAGCTAATTTTCCTTGGCTAAGACCCCTTCCAATAGCCAAAATATTATCGGGCCCTGGTGATATAACTAAGAGTAAACAAGCTAATGTGTATGTGATCCAAATATCAATAGGAAACATGTATCCTCCGTGGGTTCCTAGTAATGGGCAAATATCTGCTGATTAAAATAAGCGACGAAGGAGCAAAAGCCAACTGTTATTTGTCGTGGTTAATTTGCTGGTTGTGAAGCTTTGCACCAAAGAGCCTTTTTAAACGGGTAATAACAACAACACAACTGGCAACTACTATGAACTGTCCGAACAAAAGCATGAATAATTTTGGCCAGAAAATAACTTCCTCGGTAAATATTGGATGCCAAAAGTAAGTAAGACTTAAGTTTCCAGGAAACAGGAATATTCGATATCCCGGTAATGGACCATTAAAAAACGCCCATAAATTCCAACTCAGAGAAAATGCAATTACCCCAATAATCACGGCAATAAAGCCAGAATAAATAGCAATTTTTGTAGATTTAGATAGCCTCATAACACCCTGTTACTTGTCTTAATTAATTGACTTATTATGCCTATCTGAGCCATTTATTAATCACTTTTTCTTTTTGTAGGGAAGAGCTTAAACCAGAACGCACATTCGAACAAAAATCCAAGAATGATGAACATAAATACTCCGGTCGAACTTCCAGCGCTATACGACGCTATGGCTGCTACCATAAACACAAAAACCAAAATCCATCTATATAATTGTTTCATAAAATCCTCTTGTTGTTTTTTCTCAAAACTTATTCCATGCACTCATAAATGTTAAACCGGCCGATGTCCGACAAGCAATCAGAAACTTCAATGCCTCGCACATCAGCTCACTCTACTCGTATTATATCTAACCATATTTTGCCGTTTGAAGCTCTTGTTAAAGCGTGACCGATCACTGCCAAAATATAGTGGGAATGTGTCCCCAAACAGCCAATACCACACAAAGCTGTAACGACATTATGATGGCTGCAACATCCAGCTTTATTAACTTACCGTGCAACGTTTCTTTTAACGAAGTCCATATAGAAATTAGCAAACTTATCGGCAATAGGCCTGTCAAAATGGCTAATGAAATACTTGCAGCGGTAATATCACCAAATCTCAGAAAGCCTTGATTGAAAAACAGACCTACAGGTAAGCAGAACAGAACAAGGTTGATAAATCCCCACTTTATGCGGCCGAACGCTACTTTGTCTCGCTTAATCATTCTCATCAAACCGATGATAAAAAGGTAAAGAAGCCCGATCAAACCCAAAATTAAACTTAGCCAATAAAGAGCTAAGCTTAAACCTGACACTCGTTTGAAGGTTTTAAGACCGTCACTTATCAACAACTGTCCTTCATCATCTGAATAAACAACATGAGAGGCTTGTGTTCTATTTACATCTCTAAATAAGTTGTCGCCAACTTGTATCATACGCTTGTCATCTTTTTGCAAGGAACTAAGTAAAAGATGCTCATCTGGCGGTGTTAACCAGATGAAACCAAAAAGCATGTCGAGGTATTCAAATTCAGCCATATTATTTGGAGATAGAAGGTATATCCCCGTTAACTCGGATAAATCAACAGGGCTTTCTGCAGGCGGGGCAGTGGGGGCCGCAGTTACGCCTAATGTCTCGACAAATAACCGTCTGAGCTTTTCAAAGTCGGCTGTTTCAATATCAGTATTAGTGGCGTAGAAAAAGCCCTTATTCTGCTCTGGAAAAAGGCAAATAAAGGCGCTAAAGCCAAATGTGTCTCCAGGGTGGCACATGCCGAGTACGCCGTATCTATCTCTTGTCGCAAACGCTAGGCCATGCCCGTTATTCAGGCCAGCTTTATATGCGTGAGTGCTTAATGGCTCAGTCAGCATTTTCATATGCTCAGGGCTGATAAAATGTTCACCATTTACTTTGCCACCATTAAGCAAAAATGCCATAAACTTTGCGATATCAGGTGCAGTTGTTGTGAACTGTCCCGCAGGTCTTATATAGATAGGCACAGCAACTTGAGCAACATTATTTTCATGGTAGCCCATCGCCAGCATTGGGTCTGCAAACTGACCTTGTTGGCTGATAAACTCAAAGCTACTATCATGCATGCCTAATGGGGCTAACAGGTTGTTGTCGAGAAATGCTTCGTAACGCTGGTTGGTGACGGCTTCTATAACCATCCCAAGCAAGGTGTAGCCCATATTAGAATATGAGTATTGCGTGCCTGGCTCAGTTCTAACCTTCAACAAATGATGATTATCTGATGGAAAAGCGTTTTTTAGTGGCGTGTTTGGTAAGGGCTTAGTATTTAAAAATTGCCACATTCTAATGTTGTCTAATCCCGCGGTATGATCCAGTAGGTTTTGGACTTTAATAGGCGAACGATGACGCCAAGCGTTGTCAAAATTTAACTCTGGCAACAATGATTCAACATGACTGTCTAACGATAGTCTCCCTTCATATATTAAATGGAGCACGCCCATTGCCAGAACCGATTTCGTTACCGAGCCAACATGCATTTTTTGCTCAGGCTTCATCGCTTCATGTGTTGATACATTAGCATAGCCAGCACTGCCAACCTCAACGTGCCCATCTGAAATAGTGGACCAAGTTAATCCGACAAGTTCTTCGTCTTCTAATACCTTTTGGATTTGGGTGGCAGATGTAGCAGTGCTTTGTGCGTAAATTACATTAGATAAAAACAAAACTAACAATAATAAAATATTCTTGAACATCTACTTCTCTATATGATTTGCGCTTTAACGCTGACATTAAGGGGCTGATAATAGTTTGCTAAAATGTGAAGTGAAGCGGAACTGACCAAACTTTTAGCAGTCCCGCTCTCAATTGGCTTGTTATGTAATCACTCAGACCAAACTGCAAATTCATTGCCATTAGGATCACTGAAATGAAATCTTCTACCACCAGGAAACGAGAAAATAGGCTTAATTGTTTTACCACCTGATTGTTCAATTTTCTTTTGGATTACCTCTAATGAATTACTATAAAGAACAATCAATGGGCTTCCATTTTTAGTGGAAACAACTAATTCTGATTTAAAAAATCCTCCGTCTACACCCTGAGCAGAAAAACTACAATAATCTGGGCCATAATCCACAAAAGACCAACCGAAAACTTCACTAAAGAAGGTTTTAGTGGCTTCAATATTTTTAGCGGGGATTTCAATATAATTAATTTTATTATTTTTAGTCATCTCGGTGCTTCCATTCTTAATTTTACCTAGGTCTTGTGCGCTGATGCTAGCAACGAATAATGATATTACCAACACTAGAATATTTTTCATAAATCTTCCTGATAGTCTATTAGGTTTAAGTTTTCTTTTTTGCATACTGCAATTATCGCATCACGTTTAGCTAATTTACGAAGATACCTCGATAAATTATTGAATGATAAAGGTGGGTTTTTAAATTCATCAGCCCAAACGGCCAACATAAACAAAAAATAGTCACAGACACTAATAGTATTTCCTATGAGAAAGTTTTTGTTTTCAAGCTCGCGATCAAGCAACTTGAACATTTCGGTTACCCTAATCTCTTGTGCTTCGATAATTGACTCAACAACTTTAACATCTGTCGTATGTTTTTGAGGGTAAAAATACACCATCAGTTCGGCTTGCACCGTGTTTGTTAAGTACATCATCCATTGAAAAAATAGTGCTCTATTTTTATCTCCAACTTTAGGTATTAAATTTGAATTAGGATGAGCTTCCGCCAAATGTATGCAAATCGCAGGACTTTCAAAAATAGCAAAGCCATTATCAATTAAAGTAGGAATTCGGCCTGCTGGATTTAAAGCCAAATAATCAGGAGATTTTTGAGCATTATTTTTTCTATCAACAGTGATTAACTCGAATTCTACTTTCAGCTCTTCAAGTACAAAGTGAGGAGCCATACTGGCATTTAAAGGGTAATAATATAATTGGTACAACGAGCACTCCTTTTGATGTTGTTTATAACGCCCAATAAGGGGCTTAAAATAGTTCGTTAAAATTTTGAGGAACGAAAAACAACAAACCGCAATGTCCCTGATTAATTTGTTCGTTAGCTCTGTATCTCTTCAAGGTGGTTATATAAGTGCATCACATGTGCCATTTCATATTCATTCTTTGTTAATTCACCATATGCAAAATGTGGTGCGAGTTTGCCTTGATAGTTTTCAAACTCAATTAATGATTGTTTTAAATGATTTAATGCCAATTTCGTATCTAAACTGGATTCTATTAAAGGGGAGCCAGGGATAGCCTCGCTTAATCCATGAACCATTCTTCCTTTAGATTCAAAAATTGAAAATGCTAATTTTCCAACTGTATTCTTGAAAAAGTCAGATTTATGCTCTGGAAACTTAGACATTGAATATTCAATACTTTGTGCGCAATGCATAAATATTTTATATATATCCCATTCACCAGTTTGTACAAGGTTTTTGTTAGCTAAAAGCTCTAACCTTTTTAATGCAGTTGATATTTTAAGATCTAATCTATTAACGTCTTCAGTTAACCAAATGGCTCCTGTTCCAACACCGACTAAGGAACCTCCGATAACTAGAGAACGTTTAAAAAACTGCCTCCGATTCATATTCCCTCCATGAAGAGCTAACGCCTCGTTAAGAGGCAATGAAATTATTGGCTAAAATGTTGAGGAACGAAAACAGCCAACTGTTTTTAGTTCTGCTTGATTGGCTTGTTATAAGCCACTGGCACAACGTTGTTTTTTTGGCTTTAAACCAAACAAAAACCTTAAAAAAGTTGATGGTTTAATAATAAACCAACAAATTACACTGGTAACTAAAAATGATAAAGCGAAAAGAGAAATAACCTTGAGCGATATTGGTGCTTGCCATGCGATGACATAATAGCCTATGACAACAATTACAGTTTGATGAAAAATGTAAAAAGGGTAGATTAACTCGTTACTAAGGTTTAACCATTTCGGTGTTTTTGTAAAATACAACTGCGCATAACCTAAGATGGTTAAAAATGCAGACCATGCAACTAAACAACAAACCAACCACCAAATAGACCAACGCATATCCAGCGATAAGTATTCGCTCAAATCAGGTGAATAATAATACGAATAGAAGATCACAGTACTAAATACTAACAACATTAAATTATAAAATCGTTGCTCATATATTGCTTGCCAAATAACGTTGCCGCGAACAAAAAGCATACCAGCAATAAAAAAGAAAAAGTAGAAAGCTGAAGAAGACAAATTTTCTATCTTTTTGTCTTCACTCGGAAAAGCTAAAGAAAAATACACTTTTATTATTATTAGTAATACTACGAGTAGATATAGCCCGATATTGTGTTTTGATAACTTTTGTAGAAAGTGAATTATTGATGTACCTAAAGACGAACTAAATAATTTATTTAGTGGAATAGCAAGCAAGAAAAACACAAAAAGATACTCTATAAACCAAAGGTGATTAGTTTCGAATTTTAATGCAAGCGTTGGGTATTCTTGCCAGTATGATTGCATCTCAGCAATGTTCTCAATATAAATTTGCGGAGGAATTACTAGCAAAGAGCCAACTAAAAGGGGAATAAATAACCTTAAGAATTTGTCTTTGATAAATTTCACTACCGTTATTTTTGCAAGCAAGATAACAGAGCCAACACCCGAGATAAAAAACAAAATTGGCAATCTAAATTGTTCAAAATACACCATGATATCATCGAGCACCTTGCTCGAATCGTTATTCATAATGTGCCAATTTTCTCCATTAAAAGGCATACACACATGATGAAGGAATACTGCAAAAATCAATATCACCCGTAACCAATCTAATTCGGATAATCGTACAGTGTTTTTCAATTCCATTTGATGACCTTAAAATTTAGTAGGTACCACAATCTGTGTGGCTTATACGCTTTGCTAAGAGGCAAAAAATGCTTGGCTAAAATAAGCGACGAAGGAGCAAAAACCAACTATTTTTTGTCCCGCTTGAATAGCTTTTTATAGCGAATCACCATCTGACTTTTTTTCTTTTCTAAAGCTATTAGGTGAAAGGCCTTCTTTAATTATTTTATCTAATTCAGCTCTTTTCTTTGAATCGTCGCCATTCTCATTTTGATCCAATTTTCTTTCTTCGGCTTTCGCTAGGTTTTTTAACGAAGGTTGAAACATCGACATTATTTCTACACTCACAATATATCTCCATGAATTAATTGCTGTTGTAATAATGACTATTGATATAAGGGCAATAAAATAAATTACAAATTACTCGAAAATTGACCCAACGAACGAAGTGAGTGAACTTGAGCGCCTTGTTAGTTTGCATTACTTTTCAACCAGTTACTAATATAATTGGTTGTGTCTTTAATTGAAACTACATCTTGAAATATTAAATCCGAGTTTCTTCTAACTTGGTTTGTAGCGTCTACGTAGATTTCTCTAAAGTATTCTACGTATTTATTTAAGTAATTTGATATTGAATTTATTGAATCTTCACTCGGGTTCTCTGTGTGTCTTCTGATAATCCGGGCTAAACACAATTCCATAGGCTGATCTAACAAAACAACGTAATCGATTAAAGACGACATAGAGTCACGCTCTTTACCAAATGGCTCTTCAATAAAAATATAACGACTGCTATTTTTTGAAATTAAGTTTTCCAATGAAGTGACAAATTTTGGCGTTTTAATTAGAGAAACGTTTGCTCCATTTTTTAGCCAGTTTTTCATATTTTGAGGGTATGTACTTTTATCAGTGTGATCATCAAAAAGTAAAAATGGGCAATCAAACTCATTAGCTAGTTGTTTAACAATGGTGGTTTTTCCTGCGCCAGATGCTCCACTGACCGCAACTACTTTTGTGTTATTCATACTATCCTAGTGTGGCAGAACCCGATTGCAAACTAACGCCCCAATAAGGGGCTAAAAATTGTTTGCTAAAATGTGTAGCGAAAACAGCCAACTGTAATTTTTCCGTTTGAAGTTCTTGTTATGTGCCTGATTTACCGAGCCTATAATGTTCTATACTACCAGCGATGAAACAAATACCAACATAAAACCACACTGTACTAGCAACTATTTGCCAAATATCTAAACCTGTAGAGTTAGTAAACACTGGAATGGCACTTAAACCGCGCAAAGTGCAAAGAACGGCAATGGTAATTAAAGCAGGTTTAAGTAAAGGAACTTTGCGAATTAAACCAACTGCTGAAAAAGCAAATGCAGTGCATGCAAACATTAATCCTGCGACTACAACGGTACCAATAGGTGCAAGTAAAGTTCCTTGTTGCGCAGAATCTATAATTTGTTGAGGTGCTCGCGCAAAGGCGAACCAACTAGGACCACCAAAAATACAAAGTAAATGCCAAATAGCAGATGCTGATGCAATGATACCTGCACTAATTAATAATTTTGATTTAATACTAAAACTCAATGCGAACTCCATTTTTGCACTGGCACATAACGCCTCGTTAAGAGGCAAAAAATTGTTGGCTAAAATTAGCGACGAAGGAGCAAAAGCCAACTGTTTTTTGTCCTTTTAAACGACTTGTTAGAAAGGCGTTTGACTTAGTAAATTAGAAATTGGAAATATTGACAATGGAAGCTTAACTTTAGAAAAGTTATCATTATTAAGTTCAATACATCCTCGTACAGAAAAGTTCGTAGTTTTACCATTACCACAAAACTCATATCTTAAGTTTTCCGCCTTGCTTGCAAAGGTGGAGATAGTAATTTTTTCAATAGATTCATAGCACCCATTATTAATTGAGGTATTTTTAAAAATAGTGACCCCATCTATTGTTAATGATATTTTACCGCCAGGAGCTGCACCACATGCGCCTCTTGCGCTTGGCTGATTTAATTTGAAAATTACATTAATACTTTTATCGGCAAGTTTGCAGTTTATTTCATGCTCATCATTGTCCATAAATATAAATTCTTGCTCATTCTTTGAGAGATATGGAAATATCCCTAGAGTATTCGCAGATGGGTTTCCATTAGTTACATTATAAGAGCCAATCTCTAGTTTAAATCCATCGGAGCATTTCGCATATATTCCCTGTTCAGTCCAATCTGCGACACTTAAAAATGATATAAAAGATAATAAAACAATCCATGTTATTTTCATTCTAACTCCTGAGTTTGATGAAGCCTTTCTAACGCCCACCTAAGGGGCAAATAATTAGCTTGGCTAAAATATGGAACGCAGTGACAAAAGCCAAGCTTTATTTGTCCTGCTTGAGTGCCTTGTTAGGTTTTGGTTTGTAATTTGATTACACTCCAGTATTTTTGACCTTTTGAAGTACCGTTCCAGCCTAGATTTTTCAATTCTTTAGCTATAAATTTGTTTAGCATTCCATGACCGAAAAAAACAACTTTTCCATGCGTATTTGCTAATTCTTGTAACTGATTAGCTGAAGTCTTAGCTCTAGTTTTTGCCTTTTTAAAAGACTCGACTTTTCCACTGAACCCAGCAAACCAACAAAGACGACTTATAAAAAGCCAAGTATAAGCTCTAAAGAAGAAAGGTAATTTATATCGAGGTATATCCATCTCTCTTAATTCTTTCAACTTTAAATCTGGATCTTTACCGACACATAATCTTGCGGAATCAATAGAACGAGCCAAATCGCTTGCAACAACAAAATGCTCTCCTAATGAGCATCCAAGATATTTAGGAGGTAAATTATTAGGGTCGATTTTAGATTTATTATATTCTCGAATCCAATTAGCAAACCCTGATGCAGATAATTTAGGGTTAACTGCACCAGAAGGCTTCCCATGTCTAATTAATAATATTTCCATTTAAGCCTTAAAATACATAATCAAAGTGTGAGAAAAACCTAACGCCGCGTTAAGGGGTGAACAACGCCGCCACCTAGCCTAAAACATTGTGCCGTAAACACTAAAGCTGAATCAAACTGAAAATACCAAGCGTTGAGAATCCCTTTTAAACGTTTTGTTATGCGTATTATCCCACACGTACCAGATTGAGGCTTTCACTCGCTGTTGGAGCTTCAAAATACTGAGTAACATGATGAAATACTGCTTCTGTGTCAAACATAGCTCTTTCTGGTTGCTCAGCTCGGCGCTTAGCAATTTGGGATAAACATTGCTCATCTGTTAGGTCTAGATACCAAAGCTCATGCTCACTACCTACTTCAACGCACAGTGATGCGAACCAAGCTCTTTGCTTGACAGTATTAGCTGGAAAATCCATGACAACGTTAACCCCTACATTTAGCAAACTCTGAACATGGCTTTTAACGAAAGGCTTTATGAGATTAGAGTGTTTAATGTAGTCGTCAAACGTTTGAATTTGTGAAGGATAATGAGCTGATAACCAGTCGTCTTCTGAAATTAGGACTGCATTATTTTCAGCAGCCACAACCTTAGATTTAGTCGATTTTCCTGCTCCCATCTTGCCACAGAAGAAGAACAGCTTGCCCTGATTTTCCATGTTTCCTCCATTTACGCATAACGCCCTCGTTAATGGGCAAAATATTGTTGGCTAGAATAAGCGACGAAGGAGCAAAAGCCAACTGTATTTTGTCCTTGTTTAACAGCTTGTTATGTGAATGTTGAAGGCATAGTGACTAAATTTGTTAAAAAATTAAGATCTAAATAAAGAATTCAACCGTATTGAAATCTGAGAAATAGTTGAAATAGTGAGCATATTATGAAAATTTTTACATTGAGATTATATGAGTACTACAAGTATATTTTTGATTCAAAGAAAAACCCACTTAGGCATATCCCTGACCCTGTCAGTAGGTTTTACATAATGACAATTTTAGCAGGTATGTGGAGCTTTTCCTTTGCTATCTATTTTGGAAGTATAATTTATTTTGGAGTTAGCCTAGCAGCTCATGCGATACTGTTGCTGATGTTTTTTTTCACCATGGCGGTATTTTACGACGCTGAAAAAAATAAATCTTCGTGGCTATTAAAACTACGTAGAAATAATAGCTAATGTATTTGGAGTGTTAAATGCTAGCTGTTAAATAATTCACATAACGCCCAATTAACAGGCTAAAAATAGTGGGCTAAAATGGAGCGAAGCGAACAGCCCGCTGTTTTAGTCCTTGTTTAATTTCTTGTTATGTTGCTTTTCTAGTTGACCACTTACCATACAGGAAAAGGAACAAAACACCTTGAGTTAAACTGTTTAAAAATAGAACTAACGACTGAAGTACAATATGTAAATCATTAAAATATTGAAACAAGACCCACGCATAGCCAGAGAGGATTTTCATACCATTTAATGAAACAAATTTATAAATCTCATCGAAGAGTGTTAACTCATCTTTAAATCCAAGCCCCATAGTTGCACCTAAACTTAGAAACCCGAAAATAACGAGAGTTATAAAATGCAAAATTGTGGCAATGGCAATCTGTTTAATTTTCATCGTGCAACATAACGCCCCATTAATGGGCAATTTATAGTTGGTTATAATAGTGAGGCACGAACAAAACCAACTGTAAATTGTCCGATTGAATGCCTTGTTAGGTACCGACGACCACAAAGCTTGTTTTACCCTATACTTTGCTCGCATTCACCAAGCTGGTAATTGTAACTACCGCCAGAATCTAAGCAACTATCTATTTCTATGAATGCCATAATTTCATAACCAGCATAGAAAATTAAGACCCAAACAACGATACCTAGAATAGTTACTTTGAAACCATCAGGATCGACATTTTTATTGAATGGGCGATAAATTAAATAACCTAAACCTTTTATCAGTATCTCAACGATTATTTCGACAAATAAACGAAAGATAAATCTGAAAATTCCAGAAAATGCTTCTCCGACAATTTCTCCGGGCATGACAACTATTCCTTTAGGTACCTAACGCCTCATTAAGAGGCTAAAAATAGTTGGTTAAAATAAGCGACGAAGGAGCAAAAACCAACTGTTTTTTGTCCTGCTTTAATGACTTGTTAGTGAGCTTTTGCGAAATACGCCTTAGCCTCTTTACCATTAAGATAAATGGTACCCAAAACAAAATATATTGCGGGTATTAGTAATTGGAGTATTAATAGTAAAAATGCTGGTGCTTCATAAAGCATGATACCAAGAGGTACAACCCAACTATAAATAAATAGAACCCTGCTCCAATTTTTACGTAAGAGCAATCCAATGCCTGTTAGAGCTAACCAACCCCCTATTAATAAAGAGAATGAAAAGCCTTGGAATAATGACGGGACAAATAGTAATAGCCCATAAACAAAATTACCCAGACCAAAGACTTTAACTCCAGTTGGCACTTGAACACTCCTTGCTCACTAACAGCTTATTAGTAGGAAAAAGTCACGCTTTCCACAGCAAAACTGTTTCCGTTTTGTTTATTATTGATTTTTTATCATAGCATTTAAGTTATTGCCATATATAGCAATAAAAGGACAGATAGAAATTTAAATTTGTAGAAAGCGAGAAAAAGTCACGCTTTCTACAAGAAAGCGTGAATTACAGTGTTGATGTGTGTATATACAGTACCTGTAATGGTGGATTAGCGAAAAAGTTTACATGCTATCTAGGGCTTTATGGTCGCTAATATTGATATTTACCAAGCACCCTTTAGAAATTGGCTGGTGTGGTGGCACTGATAATTTTGCACACTTTGTTAAACGGGTTTCTAAAACGGTGCGGTTTGTTGTTGTCGAAGTAATAACTGTCATTGGCTTTTAAAATGTATACATCGCTACCAATTGTTAATTCAATTTTGCCTTCTAGAATATAGCCACCTTCTTCCGCGTCATTTTTTAACATTGCGGTGCCGGTGTCTGCGTCAGGTGGATAGGTTTCTATCAAAAAAGTCATTTGTCGACGAGGGAATGCGGTTCCTACTAAATCCATACGAACATCGCCAGTACCTATATTCATAAGCTCGTCTTGCGTATAAACAACTTGTTGAGTTTGCTCGGTATTAAATTCTTGTGAGAAAAAATCTACCAATGAAATGGGGATACCATTAAGTACTTTTTTTAATGAGCTGATTGAAGGGCTAACACTGTTTTTTTCAATCATAGAAATAGTGCTGTTAGTCACACCTGCTCTTTTGGCTAATTCTCGCTGTGAAAGATTGCTAATTTGACGAACCGCTTTGAGTCTTGCACCTACGTCCAATGGTTGTTCCTTAATAAATGGTCTTTCTTTTCAAGTAAATATATCTATGTCTGATAAATAAAGCAATTGGCGTTCAATATTATATGACGATTACTTGGAATGTCCGCTTTATTGCGCTAGTATTGTTCGAAATATTTTACGATGAAGTTTATATTTTACACCTAGGAGCATTTTTTGTGACCGCGATACACACCAATAATTACCCAAATTCCTATTATTTTGCCTCGCTTAATAACAAGGACGACTATCCTAGTCTCAGTGAATCAATCTCTACCGATATTTGCGTGATCGGCGGTGGATTTAGCGGTGTGGCAACGGCGTTAGAATTAGCCGAACGCGGTTATCAAGTAGTATTGCTTGAAGCACATAAAATAGGCTGGGGTGCGTCGGGTCGAAATGGCGGCCAGATGATCAGAGGGATAGGTCACGATCTCAATGTTTTTCGCAAAGCTATTGGTCAAGAGGGCGTTGACGCCATTACGCAAATGGGCTTTGAAGCAAACCAAATCGTTATCGACCGGATTAATAAATACAATATCGATTGTGATCTCACCATGGGGTATTGCGATTTAGCAACGCGACCAAAACATATTAAGGCGCTGGAGCAAGAATTTGAGGCGCTTAATAACAGTCGATACCCACACCCGTTACGTTTGCTGGATCAGCAAGAGCTTAATAGCCGCGTTATAGGGTCTAAAAATTTTATTGGTGGTATGGAAGATCTCGGCAGCGGCCATTTACACCCGCTGAATTTGTGTATTGGTGAGGCGCAAGTGGCGGCCTCTCTGGGAGTGCAAATTTTTGAACAGTCGCCAGTTCAAAAAATTATCAAAGGCGATAAAGTCACGGTAGTGACCGATAAAGGCCAAGTTACGGCTAATCAGATAGTACTAGCAGGTAACGCCTATATCGGAGATTTAGTGCCTAAAATAGCGGGTAAAGTATTGCCTGCTGGCAGTTACATTATTGCGACAGAGCGCTTGGACGAAGAATTATATCAGCAGTTATTACCCGGTAATCATGCAGTATGTGACTTAAAAATAGATTTGGATTACTTCCGTTTATCGGCAGATAAGCGCTTATTATTTGGGGGGATGTGTAATTATTCCGCCAGAGATCCTAAAGACATTAAAGCGGCGCTTTTTCCTAAAATGGTTAATGTTTTTCCTCAGCTTAAAAATATAAAAATAGATTATCAATGGGGCGGAATGATCGGCATTGGCGCTAATAGGTTGCCGCAAATTGGGCGTTTAGAACATAACATTTATTACACTCAGGCTTATTCAGGCCATGGGGTTAATGTTACCCATATGGCAGCGCGTTTGCTGGGCGAGGCCATTTCAGGTCAATCAAATAGAATCGACGTTTTCGAAAAAGTGAAGCACATGACTTTTCCTGGGGGTAAGCACTTACGTTCACCTTTGCTGGCAATGGGGATGATGTATCACAAATTCATGGACATTTTTTAGTGGCAAAGTCGCTCGATAATGAAACAAACGAACATGAAAAATAATAACAGGCGCATTGGAAGCAGCGCTGCAATAAAAAAAATAAGGCTAGATGAATTGCCACGTGAGGGTGCAATGAAAATATTTTTTAAACTTTTTATAGCGTTATCAACATTGGTGTTAACGGCATGCAGCAGTGATACCAATATCAGCGACACTCCTAGTGCCGATCTCGTTTTTCATCATGGAAAAATATACACAGTAGATGAGCAGCAACCATGGGCTGAAGCTGTTGCTGTCAGTAATGGCGAAATTGTTTTTGTTGGTAGTAACGAAGCGGTTAAAAAATGGGTTGGGGAAAACACCAAACAACAAGATCTACAAGGAAAAATGTTGTTACCCGGGTTTATTGATTCTCACGCACATCCGGTAATGGGCGGTGCATATGTGCGTAGTTTGTCTCTCGATAGTTTTGCCGATCCTAAACACTGGCTGGAACAAATTAAAGACTATGCTGAGCAAAATCCTGACGACAAAGTGGTGTTTGGCTATGGCTTTTTAGCCAGCGCGTTTGGTCCACAAGGGCCAACCAGCGCGCTAATAGACACAGTAGTGTCAGATCGCCCTGTATTTATGCTTGATGAAGGTTTTCATGGTGCTTGGGCCAATACTAAAGCGATACAACTGCTTAATATTAATAAAGAAACGCCCGATCCTGTTCCTGGGTTTAGTTATTATAAACGTGACGAGCTGGGTAATCCTACCGGTTACTTACTTGAAGGGACCGCCAATTTGGCGGCCGAAGCCTTAGGTATTATTACCGCTGAAAGTGTTGCACTAGGCGCAGGCGATGTGATTGATATTATGAATAGTTACGGTATTACCGCAGTGTTTGATGCCGGTGCCTTAGATGTCGATTCGTTACAAATGAAAGTCCTTGAAAATGTTAGCGCACAGGGAAAAATGAATGTTCGTTTGGTGGGTTCACATATGGTCACTAGCGTTGCAGCCATGGATAACGCCATTGCAAAAGCCGTTAACAAAAGAGCCACCACTAAAACCGATATGTACCACATTCGCATGCTGAAAATTATGAATGACGGCACCATTGAAGGTAAAACTGCGGGGATGTTTGAAGATTATCAAGGCGAGCCGGGCAATAAAGGTGAAACTGTGTTTAGTCAACAACAGATGAATGACATGGTGGCACAGGCTAGCGCGCAAGATATTGACATTCATATTCATGCTTTAGGTGAACGAGCAATATCTGAAGCATTAAACGCTATTGAATTAGCCCGAAAAGAGCAAGCAGATAGCAAAAGTCGCTATACCATTTGTCATATTCAAGTAATGACCGACAGAAATGTTCAACGTTTTGCTGATCTTAATGTGATTGCGCAAAGTACGCCGCTTTGGACATCTTACGATGAATTTGGCAAACAATTTGTTAGTGAAGATCAATTTAATCGTTATTTTCGCTTTAATAGTTTGAAAGAAGCGGGCGTAAAAATGTCGTTTGGTAGTGATTACCCGGCATCGGGCGCGGGCACCTTGGGAATATCGCCCATTTTCAGTATGGAAATTGGTCATACTCGGCAAAATCCGGGCGAACCTGACGCGCCAATTCAACCTAACATTGAAGAACGCTTAGATATTGCTAGCTTGATCCGCGGTTACACATTAGATGGTGCTTATCAGTTGCATATGGAAGATGAAATTGGGTCAATTAATGTCGGTAAAAAAGCAGACTTTGTCGTGCTTGATAAAAACTTGTTTGAAGAGGCGCCTTATGAGATCCACAAAGTTAAGGTATTGCAAACCATTTTAGCGGGTAAAACTGTTTATCAAGCGCCGTAAAATATTCACCCTCTAGTGAAAGGGAACGACAACATGGCTTATCTGTATTTAGTGTTGGCCATGTTGTCAAAAGTGTTCGCCACTAGCGCGTTGAAAGCTAACAGACGTTTTCAACGCTACTCCCTTCACTTATCGTGGTGCTCGGTTATGCCACTTCTTTTTATCTTATGACCTTAGCGTTAAGAGCAATCCCATTAATCACTACGTAAGCGTTACGTTATACAATGTTTTGTCTAGTTAAACCTAATCGTTAATTGTTTGTTATTTTTCATCATTAATTAGCACTATATACTGCGGTATTGGTACTAATGAAACGCTAGGTTTAAAGCAGAAAATTAGTGTAATTGCTACAAGTTGAGCAGGCATTATGATGAATAATATTTTGACGGCTGAAATAGAAAGCACGCGTTTATCCGCAGAGCAAATTCAAGAGTTGAATGGCCTTTCGTTGATTAACAAATTAAACATCCATCCGATGCGCGAAAAGTTATACAACGAACTGCATAACCGCCCGTTTCATTTGCTGTCTAGCCCTGCGCAACTCACCCATATTGCTATTCAACACGACGGTAAACTGGTTGACGAGGAACATCAATTTCTATCGCAGCTTTGTGAACGTTTTCAGGTAAATTCGCCGGCAAAAACAATGCCGTGTTTTTATCAGCATTTTGGTCTTTTCAACTTACGTTGGGAAAGGCATATGGAATATTCCAGTTATACCTTTATTCACGAAGCGCAATCTAGTTGCTTGCCATTTGTTAAAAATGCTGTCGACTACGTGCCTAGCGATTGGTTAGAGCAAATGCCAGGTAAAGTGCTAGCGGCATTACATTTGGTGGTTGACTCTCAGCAACAACAATGTGAGACGCGAGTCAGTCATTTTTTTGATGAAATGCGTTTAATTGGTAGTGCGCTGATTAATGAACAAGCAAAAGTATGGACGTCATTTAAGTTACACGAAGATGGTTTTGGCCGCTTTCTGGTTTATCAAGATGGTTTGTCTGCCGCGCAATTAGGGCGGTTGGTACAAAGATTATTGGAATTAGATACCTATCGATTAATGGCAACGTTAGGCTTACCAATGGCGCAAGAAATTAACGCCGAGCTCACGCAACTCGATATGCGCTTAAAAGCCGTGACTGCGCAAATTGCCCAGCCCGCTACGGTAAGCATAGATAGAGACTTATTAGCGCAAGTGTCGTCAATGGCGGCGAAAGTGGAAGACTTTCGCGCGCAAAGTAACTATCGCTTTGCAGCAACGAATGCCTACTACGATGTGGTATTGCAACGCATGGAAGAGCTGAAGGAAAATGAGATCACCGGTCATTTAACCTTACGGGAGTTTTTAATGCGTCGTATTACGCCCGCAGTAAAAACCTGTCAGGCAATTGCAATGCGCTTGGAAGATATTTCAAGGCGGGTAACACGCGCCAGTGATTTATTGCGCACCCGCGTTGAAATGTTACTGCAAGAGCAAAATCAAGAATTGCTGGTGTCGATGAATAAGCGCGCTCATGTGCAAATGCGCTTGCAGCAAACGGTAGAAGGGCTATCGGTCGCCGCTATCAGTTATTACGGTATTCAGTTACTGGAAGTATCGCTTGATGCCATTGCTGCTATTGGGTTACCTATCAACAAAGATTTAGTCATAGGTTTTTCTGTACCTATTGTTATTGGCTCAGTCTTTATTGGCACCCGTTATGTTCACAAAAGGTTGATGAAAGATTTGTCTTAGGCTAGCACTACGATATCGACTACTTGCCAAATCTTTAGCAAACTCAAATTCTAGCCGCGTCACCCTAAACAACTCGCTACTAACCAATAAACGGTGAATAGCGAGCTTTGCGTTACGTAGGTGTTATTTATGATGGCCTTGGGCGGTTTCAGCGTGCCATTCAAACATGTTCATTTCTATTAGGAAGAATGCTAATAACCATAAAAACGCGTCCCAAAATTCAATAAAGTTGCCTGTTACACCCCAATAGATGGCGGCGAGTAACAGCACGCTATAAATGCTACCTTTGATAAATATATTGTATTTAGTCCACCACTTACTCGACAGTTGCCCTAGTTGCATGCGTACGTCTACTTCCAACATAGCAACCACAGTAAGCCATGCCCCAGAGTTGATTACATCAACCCAAGCCAACATTTTTACGTCTTTATATACCGTTTCTGTCGACACTATCTTCAGCTCTGGATACACCCAAAGAGCTTCATTAGATTTTGCTAACAACGCGCAATTTTCTTTGGTTATTGGGTTATAAACGTTTAAGGTGTCCATGACTTTCCAGTCGGAAGACAGTGCGCAGATGTCAGCGATTTGTTGGGGTGAGAAGTGACTGAATAATCCAAGTTTGCTCAGATAGCCGTAAAAGGCGTATACAATAACAATGTAACACAGCGCGCGGATACCATGTATTGTCCACTTGGTTAACCCTTTAATTTTATCGTCTGGAATAACATAGGTTTCTAATTCAAAGAGTAACAGCAACAATACCCACGCGGCGGTATCTATAGTTGATGAAAAACCTTCAATAATGTTTTCAAGTGATATGCCTGCGGCAAATATTACCTTACTGGCTAGCCATTCTTCGGAAAAAAAGATGTAGACATTTAATGATAGCAGGGCATAAACAAGATATTTAAAAGACTGATATCCCCAAGAGTGAAAATGTCTGATAACTGTTTGGTTCATATTAACGGCTAACCTCATTATGTAGCGAATGCCAATTATTTAACCTATATGGCATTATATTTATTTTTTGCCCAAAATGATAAGAGCCGCACAAGGCAGCTCTTATTAATATTTATTTACATCAAACCGTAAAACTCAGCAGTTTGATCAAGTGTTTTACGCGCTTTTTCAATTAATTCATCAATCTCTTCACGACTGATGACTAATGGCGGTGAAATGATCATAGTGTCTCCGCATGGGCGCATGATCAAACCGTTTGCCATGGCAAAGTCGCGACAAACACCTCCGGCTTTGGTCTCTGGGACAATGCGTTCATTGGTTTCTTTGTCTTTAACTAGCTCAATACCAGCAACCATACCTAAGCCCCTTGCTTCTCCGACAATAGGGTGAGCTGCTAGTTCTTGCCATCGTCTTTGCAAGTAAGGCGATGTATCGGCTTTTACTCTGGCGACAATTTCTTCTGATTCGAGTAATTCTATATTTTTAAGCGCGACCGCTGCTGCCACTGGATGACCAGAATAGGTAAAGCCGTGGTTAAAATCGCCACCTTTTTCAATCAGCACATCGGCCACTTTGTCACCGACAATCACTCCACCAATAGGCAAATAACCTGACGATAACCCTTTGGCTATCGGCATAAGATCAGGCTTTAAATCATAATATTGACTGGCGAACCATTCGCCCGTGCGGCCAAAGCCTGAGATAACTTCATCAACCACTAATAAAATATCATATTTAGCGAGAATTCGTTTAATTTCGGGCCAGTAACTGTCGGGTGGTACAATAACACCGCCTGCGCCTTGGAAAGGTTCGGCAATAAATGCTGCGACATTTTCTACGCCTAGTTCGAGTATTTTTGCTTCTAGTGATTGCGCGGCTTTAATACCAAATTCTTCTTTTGTGAGCTCGCCACCTTTGGTGAACCAGTAGGGTTGTTCTACATGTTCAATGCCAGCAATGGGTAAATCGCCCTGAGAATGCATATAGCCCATACCACCTAAGCTTGCGCCAACTACGGTAGAGCCGTGATAGGCATTTTCTCGGCTGATAAAGGTTTTTTTAGTGGGCTGGCCCATCAGATCCCAGTAACGACGTACCATACGAAATACCGTGTCGTTTGCTTCAGAGCCTGAGCCGGTAAAAAATACTCGGTTCATATGCTCGGGCGCAATTGACGCAATTTTAGTTGCTAACTCTGCCGCTGGAGAATGAGTGGTTTGAAAGAACAAGTTATAATACGGTAACTCGGTCATTTGCTTAGTGGCAATATCAACCAATTCTTGTCGGCCGTAGCCAATATTGACACACCATAGCCCAGCCATAGCATCAAGTAATTTATTGCCCTCACTGTCATGCACATAAACGCCTTGGGCGTGAGTGATCACTCGAGGGCCTTTTTCGGTTAACGCTTTAGTGTCACTAAAAGGGTGAAGGTGATGAGCATTATCTTTTAATTGAGTTTCGTTTTGCATAAAGTCCCCCAGTTACACTGTGGTTAATAAGTAATGGCGTTCCCAAGCGGAAATCACACTTTTGTAGTTTTCATAGTCGGCTAATCGTGTCGCGGTAAATCCTGTGACAAAATCATCGCCTAAATATTGTTTAATCGTTTCACTATTTGCCATTTGCTCGATAGCGGCATCAATGTTTAACGGTAGATGATTGGCCGGTGATTTATTGGCCTTTTTAATGGTTTCTTCAGACGGTGAAATTTTTTCTTTCATACCGATATAGCCACATATTAAGGTTGCTGCTATAGCAAGATATGGATTTGCATCAGCGCCGGGCAGACGGTTTTCAACACGTTTCGCTTGTTTGGGGGCATCTGGTACTCGCAATCCAACGGTTCGGTTTTCAACACCCCATAGTATATTCACTGGTGTTGCTTCTCCCGCTAAAAATCTGCGGTATGAATTAACATTAGGCGCATACATGGGCATTACGTGTGGCGTATATTTTTGTAAACCACCTAAATAGTGCAAGAATGTTTGGCTAAGACCATGTTCATTGGACTCATCGAAGAAAATATTCTCACCCGTTTTAGTGGAAATAATACTTTGATGAACATGCATTGCGCTACCTGGTTGACCCGAAATAGGCTTAGCCATAAAAGTGGCTGTCATGCCGTGTTTTTCTGCTGCCGCTTTGACCATGCGTTTAAAAACAAAAACTTGGTCGGCTAAGTTTAGCGGATCGCCATGGTCAAAATTGAATTCAAATTGCGCAGTTCCTTCTTCATGTACAACCACACCAAGTGATAAACCTTGCTCTTTAGCCCATGCATAGATGTCATGCATCAAGGGTTCGAATTCACTGATTGCGTCAATGCCAAATGATTGGCGTCCTGATTCTGTTCGGCCCGATTTGCCTACAGGTGGCAATAAAGGATCATTAGGGTTGTTATTGGTTTGGGTAAGATACAACTCCATTTCAGGGGCGACAATCGCTTGCAAGTCATCATTTTGATAAAGTTTTAATACTTTTTTCAATAGATTACGTGGCGATAGCTCATGGAGTTGTTGCTCTTGGTTATAACAGTCATGAATGATCATTGCTGTTGGTTCACTTGCCCAAGGAACTAAATAGCAGGCGTTTTCATCAGGTTTTAACAGCATGTCAATATCACGAGGATCGGCAAGCGAATGTAATACACTATCATCGGCCAAATCACCGGTAGTCGATGTTAATAATGTAGTCTCGCCGAGCCGACAGCCGCCTTCTTCGATAAAGTTGTCGGTTGGAAAAATTTTACCGCGAGCAATGCCGGTATGATCGCTAATCAAACATTGGACTGTGTTGATATTATTTTCTTTTAGCCACTGGGTTATCTTATCCATTATTTTCTCTCGTATTTTGTTTTGCTCGACAAGCTTGACCAAATGCTTGAAATAACTTCGTACTATCTTGAT
This sequence comes from Colwelliaceae bacterium 6471, assembly GCA_040779335.1. Lineage (GTDB taxonomy): Bacteria > Pseudomonadota > Gammaproteobacteria > Enterobacterales > Alteromonadaceae > JBFONV01. The sequence goes on along the minus strand of JBFONV010000002.1, from coordinate 464,409 downwards.
TTTCTTCTACTTTCCATTCGGGATGCCATTGAACCGCCATCGCAAACGTAATGGCGGTGTCAATTGAAAACGCTTCTACTAAGCCATCTTCGGCAAAGGCTTCTATGCTAAGGTGCTCGGCAAGGTTATTAACGCCTTGAGTGTGCAGTGAGTTCACTTGGGTGTGAGTTTTACCCAGAATATTAGCCAACTTGCCATTTTCAGTTAGATTAATACTGTGGCTTTCACCATATTGCTGCTCAAGCGTTAGCGACTTGTTTTCTCTGTGTTCAAGATAATGACCATTTTCATGTAATTTTTGATGTAGGCTGCCCCCTAAAGCAACATTGATCTCTTGAAAGCCTCGGCAAATACCTAGCAGCGGAACACCGTGTTCTATGGCGGCATTAATAAGCGGTAAGCTGGTGCTATCTCTTGCCGTGTCTAATTTAGTCTCAGCATCGGCAGGCGTGGTTTGATAATGTAGGGGATCAACCATCGAATAGCCGCCGGTTAATAGTAAACCATCTAAGCGTGTTATTAGTTGTTGTATAGCTGGAGTATTACCTAACGCTGGAATGAGAATAGGCGTGCAGTTACTGGCTTTTACTATTGCTTGGATATATTTATCGCCAGCAATGTGAAACGGATGCGGACCAATGATTTCTTGATCGCATATTATGCCAACAATGGGTAACTGATTCTTTTCCATAAAATGTACTATAATGTTCGGGTGTTCGTTTTATTTGACATGAGTATGGCAAGATAATTGACGCTTTGCAACGATATTTAACTACTTATGATGTCGTATTGATGGCTTTTTACTGAGTGATGACAATTTTTCAACGTGAATTGGTTTTGTTTTATTTATAATAATCAGGTATTTATGTGGTTTTTGTTTGTGTGTTGCATATATCAAACATGGCTGTGCTTTTTATTGAGTGAAATACTTGCTAAAAACTAAAAGAAGTTAAAAAATGAGAAAATTGTCTGAAATGTAAATCAATCCAGACAAAATTTGTCTCTATGGAAGGTTATAAGTCGTGGTTTTCATATGCTCCAATGCGTTTTTCAATCGTTCATTCTCTTCCAATAAGTCGACAATTAGCGCTGCACCTGCGATGTTAACGCCAAGATCTAATTCTAATCGTCTGACCGTTTGTACCCGTTGTATGCATGCCCCAGAAAATAACCAATCATCTGTTGCTTTGTCTTTTGGTTCAATCACGCCTTCATCAACTAAGGTGATGATCCAAGTGCTTTTCACTAAACATGCATTGCTCAATTCTTCTAGGGTTAGAGTTTGTTCATTTACTATAACGCCTGTAAGTATATTGTTGCTCATAACAATTACACTCCCAAATTAGCACGTGGATTAAAAGCTAATTCATTAGCCATGGTTTGGTAAATTTTTTGCGCTTTTTCGCTGCTACCATCAGGTAATACTATTTTTAACACCGCGAAAAAATCGCCTGGACTTTTTGCCGGAATGCCACGCCCTTTGAGGCGTAACTTACCATTAGATTTTGAGTTTGCAGGGATCTTTAAATCAATGGTACCTGTGGGGGTTGGCACTTTAATTGTGGCACCTAAGGCGGCTTCCCATGGTGTGATTGGCAGATCCAATTCGATATTTTTCCCGTCTATGCGGTATAACGGGTGGGGATTAAATTCAATTTGTAAATATAAATTACCTTTTTTACCGCCATGCAGATTATAGCCTTGACCCACTAAACGGATTTGTTGACCAGGAATAATGCCTTTGGGGATCTGAACTTTCAAATGGCGCTCGTGTGTACCGACATGTCCTCGGTTGTCAACTTCGGGTGAATGTAAAGTGACGGTGCGTGTTGCGCCATGGATGGAATCTTCAAGGTCGATCATTATTTTAGCGTGATGATCATCGCCTCGCGCTTGATAGTCGCCTTGATGACCTCGATGGCTTGAGTATCGGTCAGGGCTTGCCTGTCCGAAAATAGATTCAAAAAAGTCACTAAATGTACTTCCTTGTTGTGGTCCTTCATTAAAACCACTGTACTCAAAACCTTGATCCCAATCAGGCGGCGGAGTAAAGGGTTGTCCTGATTGCCAATTTGAACCGAGTTGATCATAAGCGGCTCGCTTTTCAGGATCTCTTAATACTTCATATGCCTCACCGAGTTCTTTAAATTTGACTTCGGCATTCGCTTCTTTACTGACATCGGGATGATATTTTCGCGCTAATTTCTTATAGGCACGCTTTATTTCGTCCTGACTGGCAGTCCTGTTTAAGCCGATAATTTGATAATAATCTTTATATTCCATGTACGGCCTCCTAGGAACAGTTGATGATTGTAGCTAATACCGATATCTATTTAGCATAGTATATAAGTGCATGGTTCTAAGTTTTATTGTCTAGAATGTTGCTCTGATGTTCTTTGCTGTTAACTAATTATTAGAGCTGCCTAAGTTAAAGTTATTTATTAGCATCTTATTAGTTACGCAATAAAGCGTTGCAGAGTCAGCATATTTATGGGACGTCTATATAATAAACAATGAAGATAAAAATAATTTTTGATTAGGGGGATTTATCTTTCAGGTTATAACTCTGTTGTACTTAATAAAGTATCAATCGCGGCATTGTTTAAAATGTTTGATTATTCCAAATGTATAAAAATAACAATGGGAGTTCTTTTCATAACAGTCCTAAGGTTATGGCTAATTCTTTAACTAATTTCGTTGGAAATCGTTAAATCAGGAAAGCTAAATCATTCCTTTTTATCTTGTTAGTTAAACATTTAACCAATAGCGGATACTAGCAGAAAAGTTCAATACACCCTAGTAAGAAGATTCGCAATATCGTTCTAATACAAGTTGTTGTCATTATTATTTATTTAGAGTTATTCTAAGTAATTTACTATAGTAAAAACACGGCTAATTTAATGGTGCTGCATCTGAGGAGGGTTGGACATCTATCGACATTAATATAGCTAACACTTAAAAAAATTGATGTTCGTACATGAACAGGACAAACGATGTTGAAAGAAAGAAAGATTGGTTTACAAGGAAAAATTTCGCTAGGTATAGCGTTAATGATCATCTTGTCATTAGCTGTTACTAGTCATCTGAGTTTTACCCAATCCAAAAAATTGGCAGAAAGACAGGTCATTGAATTAGAAGCGAGCAAGCTCGCTGTTCTTAAACACAGCATTGAAAATTCATTACGAGGACATCAAGACATACTGCTTTCACTTCGAGACGTTCCCCCCGTACAGGCAATATTGCGAGCAAGGTTAAATAATGGTATTGACCCAGAAAGTAGCGATTCTCTGGAAGAGTGGCAGCGTCGACTGGAGGTTATTTTTAGCGCGTTTTTGATTAACCAATCTCAGTACCTTCAAATTCGCTATATAGATAGCGCAGGACATGAAATGGTTAGAGTAGACTCAGATAAGAGTGGTAGCCCACTTGTTATGAGTAGCTCTCAACTTCAGAATAAATCGGGTGCTGATTATGTTGAAAAAACATTGAAATTAGCGCTGAATCAAGTGTTTTATTCAGATGTATCACTTAATCGTGAATACGGCGAAATACAAATTCCGTATCAGCCAGTTTTAAGAATCGCAACGCCAATTTATAGCCATGATGGAGACGTACAAGGATTAATCGTTATTAATTTAAAAACAGATTTATTGTTCGGCGAAGTCAGTGCGAGCAGGAACGGAGCCATACAATATCTTGTTGATCATAAGGGAAACTATTTAGTTCATGATGACGTTACTAAAACATTTGCTCAAGAAAAAGGGCTATCAGTTAACTTTAACTTAGAGCAGCCCATACTTTCATCTTACATTTCTAGTCATGAAAAGCTTATAAAGAATTTTTACCAGCTTGAACAAATCGCGGGTTTTGAAAAAATATACTTTTCGCCTACAGATAAACGCTACTGGCTATTAACAATGCAGGTACCGACAGAAGTGCTCTTCGCTGATATATCCGCGTCGTTATATAACGTGCTACTAGTTGGGGTTGTTATTGGCCTCTTGTCGTTACTTGTTGTCATTTGGTTTGTTTCCAACCGAGTTATTAAACCGGTTGTTAATTTAGCTAGCTTTGCCGAACAGCTAAAAGAAGGTGATTTGTCTATTAGGCTCGACCCCACAAAGGTACATGATGAAATTCGTACGTTATACGAAGTGATCAATATGTTTACTATTGCACAACAATTTTCCACCAACGACCTTAAACTGAAAATTGATGGGCAAGCCCGACGCTTGTCTGCGGTAATAGAACACGTCATTGATGGTATAGTTACAATTGATGAAAAAGGTAAGATAGTTACATTTAATCGTGCCGCACAGACGATTTTTGGCTATACCGAGTCAGAAGTTATTGGGAAAAATGCAAAAATGCTAATGCCTGAATCATATCACAGCGACTATGAACGTTACCTATTAAAGCATATTACTGCGGATGAAAAGAAAACTATCGGTATTGGACATGAAGTCGTTGGACAAAGAAAAAATGGTGCGGTCTTTCCGATGGAGTTGGCTGTGAGTGAAGTGAATATAGACAATGTTCGTCACTTCATTGGTATTACTCGTGATATTACCGAACGTAAACGCATAGAATTGATGCAAAAAGAATTTATATCAACAGTCAGTCATGAATTGAGAACACCATTAACGTCTATTAGCGGTTCATTAGGGCTTGTCCTTGGTGGTATTGCTGGTGAATTACCTGCTAGGGCTAAAGAATTACTTACTATTGCTAACAATAATAGTGAACGTTTGATACACCTTATCAATGACATCCTTGATATTGAAAAGATTTCAGCGGGTAAAATGCAATTTAATTTTTCGGTTGTTAGTTTAATACCACTTATTGAAAAGTCGTTGGAAGAGAATAAAAGCTATGGAGAACAATATAATGTTGATTTTAAATTTCAGGCTGAAATTGACAATGAGGTAATGGTCAGAGTTGACGAAAAACGCATGCAGCAAGTAATGGCAAACCTTCTTTCCAATGCTGTTAAATACTCACCATCAGGTGAAGATGTTACTATTACGGTTAGTTTGGATAAAGGTTTAGTTCGTATCGCTGTTCACGATAATGGTCAAGGTATTCCGCAGAGTTTTAAATCGAAAATATTCACTAAGTTTTCCCAAGCAGATAGCTCTGATACTCGCCAAAAAGGCGGCACAGGTTTAGGATTGAATATAACGAAAGCAATTGTTTCGCGACATCAGGGAACTATTAATTTTGTCAGTGAAGAAGGACAAGGAACAACATTTTACGTTGATTTACCTTTGTGGCGAGAAAAGAAAGTAGCCAATGTTCACCTTAAAAAAAATGATGATAATAAGCCTACAATTCTCATTGTTGAAGATGATCTGGATGTGTCGAATCTGTTAAGCAACATGCTCGAAAATAATGGTTTTCAATTTGATCAGGCCTACGATTATGATGAAGCGTTGCTAAAAATTAAAACAAATGATTATGACGCAGTTACTTTAGATTTAATACTCCCAGGTGGCTGCGGAATTGGTTTACTTAGAGAGCTACGCAGTGATGATAAAACTAGTGAATTACCGGTTGTTGTTGTTTCTGCAGTGGTAGATAAAGGGCGTAAAGAGCTTTCTGGTGATGCGATTAAAATGGTGGATTGGATAGAAAAGCCTATTGATACGGATAGACTAATTGTAACGATAGAGTCAGCATTATCCGATAATCGCAAAATGCCAGCACGTATTCTTCACGTTGAGGACGATCTTGATATTGCCGAGTTAGTTGCTTCTTATTTAGGTGGAAAGTTTGAAGTGCTTAATGCTGCAACTCTAATGCAAGCACAAAAGTTACTTGATAGTAGAGAGTTTGATTTGGTGTTACTGGATATTGGCTTACCAGATGGCTCAGGGTTAGACCTTCTTCCTATGCTTAGCATCAATGAACGTAAAATACCTGTGGTAATTTTTTCTGCGCAGGAGGTGCCTGATGATCTAGCTTCAGAAGTTATGGCAACCTTGGTTAAGTCAAAAACAGATAAAGCGCAGTTAATAGAGCAGATAAAATCAGCTATATATAAAAATATTTAGAGTTTACCCAAAGGAGGCATTATAAATGCTAGAGAGAATACTTTATGCAGAAGATGATACTGATATACAACAAGTAGCTATGCTTGCATTAGAAATGGTTGGGGGATTTACTGTTAAAATGTGTAACAACGGTTTGGAAGCCATCGCAGAAGTCGAAAAATTTTCGCCACAGTTACTCTTATTTGATGTAATGATGCCTGATATGGATGGGCCAACAGCATTAGAGAAAATACGGGAAATAGATTTATTTAAAAATACCCCTGCAATATTTATGACCGCAAAAGTACAGCCTGAAGAGGTTAAAAAATACCTTGATATGGGGGCGATTGGTGTCATAGCTAAGCCGTTTGATCCTATGACCCTAGCTAGTCAGGTGAGAGACATTTGGGAAAATAGTCAATAAATCCTGACTAAAAAAATAGTTAAATATCAAAACTTTAGTAGATCAGGTATTGTACCAAGCAAAGATAAATGGGCTAAATCAGGTAGTTTGTCGATAGCCAGAGGAAGAATAGGTCTATTTGTCTAGGTAAATTTGTGTTTGCTCCAACAGCGTATTCACATCTATGTTATAAATCCAAGCAACTGTAACTAGTTGCTTGGATTTTATATTTTTTAGTTAAAGTGAAGCTGCTATTTCTGTTCCTTGTTTGATTGCACGTTTTGCGTCTAGCTCGGCGGCAACATCAGCACCACCAATCAAGCTAACGCTGATATTAGCCGCTTGTAATTCAGCTTGTAACTCTCTTAATGGATCTTGCCCTGCACAAATGATGACGTTATCAACGGCGAGTAATTTGTGTTCACCATCAATACTGATATGCAGACCGTTATCATCAATAAGGTGATACTGAACACCTTTGAGCATTGTGACCCCTTTATGTTTTAAAACTGTGCGATGGATCCAGCCAGTGCTTTTGCCGAGTCCAGCACCTACTTTGGTTGCCTTGCGCTGAAGTAGATATATTTCACGCGCAGAGTGTTCAAATTGTGGTGCGACTAACCCACCAGGCGTCGAGGTTGTTAAATCTACTCCCCATTCTTTCATGTAGGCATCCTTGGATAGGCTAGCAGATTCACCTTGATGAGAGAGGTATTCGGCAACATCAAAGCCTATGCCACCAGCGCCAATAATAGCAACACGCTTACCAACATGTTTTTTATCTTTAAGCACATCAAGATACGTTAAAACACTCGGGTGATTGATCCCTTCAATGTCGGGCAAACGCGGTACTATGCCGGTTGCTAAAATGACTTCATCAAATCCTGCTAATAGAGTTTTATCTGCGCGGGTATTTACACGTAAATCAACATCTGTAAGCTCGAGTTGGCGCTTAAAATAACGCAGCGTTTCTGCAAACTCTTCTTTGCCCGGAATTTGCTTGGCAATATTAAACTGGCCACCAATTTTATCGCTGGCTTCAAATAAAGTTACCGCATGACCTCGACTGGCGGCGGTTGTTGCTGCAGCAAGTCCGGCGGGGCCTGCGCCAACAACGGCAATTTCTTTCTTAACAGGGGCTTCGCTGATCACTAGTTCTGTTTCGTGACAGGCCCTGGGGTTAACTAAACATGAGGCAATTTTTTGTTCGAATATATGATCTAAACATGCTTGATTACAGCCAATACAGGTATTGATTTCGTCGGCTTTATCGGCAGCGGCTTTGCGCATAAAGTTAGCGTCTGCAAGCATAGGTCTAGCCATTGAAACCAGATCGGCAGTTTCTTCGGCAAGAATTTTTTCTGCTACTTCAGGGGTGTTGATCCTGTTGGTGGTGCATAGCGGAATAGTGACATTTTCTTTAACTTTTTTGGTGACCTCAACAAATGCTGCCCGGGGCACACTTGTGGCAATAGTAGGCACACGAGCCTCGTGCCAGCCTATGCCGGTATTGATGATAGTGGCACCGGCTTGTTCTATACCTTGTGCTAATTCAATCACTTCTTCGCAAGTGCTGCCTTCTTCCACTAAGTCCAACATCGATAAGCGATAAATGATGATAAAGTCATTGCCCACCGCCTCGCGGGTGCGGCGTACTATTTCAAGTGGCAAACGGATGCGATTTTGATAACTGCCGCCCCATCTGTCGGTGCGATGATTGGTGCGCTTACAAATGAACTGGTTAATGAAATAACCTTCCGAGCCCATAATTTCGACGCCGTCGTATCCGGCTTCTTTACTATTAATGGCGCAATTAACAAAATCTTGAATTTGCTTTTCTATTCCAGCTTCATCCAACTCTTTCGGGACAAACTGATTAATAGGTGCCTGAATAGGAGAGCAGCTCACCAGTTGGGGGTGATAGGCGTAGCGACCCGTATGGAGAATTTGTAAACAAATAACACCGTCTTCTTTATGCACCGCCTCAGTAATGAGTCTGTGATTGGCAATATCATCCGGGGTGGCAATCATCGTGGCATTTGCCATACCGCCACCTTCAATATTGGGGGCAAAGCCACCAGTGACGATAATACCAATTCCTCCTGCAGCGCGCTCGGCATAATAGGCAGCCATGCGTTCAAAACCGTTTGGCGCTTCTTCTAAATTAGTGTGCATTGAACCCATCAAACTGCGGTTTTTTATGGTACGAAAGCCTAAATTCAGCGGCGTTAATAGGTGTGGGTAAGGGGAGGTCATGTCTAACTCCAAATGATATGCGATCATAAATATATAGTTGTTGTTTAAGATAATGTCAGTGCTATTATTATCCAATAACTAATCCTAACAATTTAATAACTATAATTAGCAAATGAGTAATTTGATGAAGTTGGGTGACATTGCCGTTTCTTATATCGATATTGTCATTAACGCAATGTCAGCGCTTGGCTGCGAAAGCGATGCTGTGCTGGCACAGTACGGATTGAACAGCAAAATAATTGCTTCGCCAGATGCTAGGATCAGTATTCCTAAGTTTATGCGTTTTGGACACAGCTGTATTCACAGTGCACAAGCGCCTTGGCTAGGGTTAGAAATGGGGAAAGTCACTTCGCCTGCTCATTTAGGGCTCGCCGGTTTTATTGCTTTATCGTCAGATACCATTGCCGATGCCTTTGCAAATTTAACCCTGTACGAGTTACTGAACAGTTACAATGTCAGAGGACAATCTTCATTTTATTTGGAGCAGGGCTGTGCGGTGCTGCAGTTTTATTCTATCAGTCCGTACAATGCTTATAATTACTTTGTTGTTGACTCGGTGTTATCTGCTTGGTATCACGCCATGTCTTGGTTGGGGGGAAACGCTAACGACATTGAAAAGATTTGTTTTGAGTTTCCTGCGCCGCAATATGCTGATAAATATCGCGATTACTTTGCCTGTGAGGTGCTATTTGAACAAGATAAAAACTGCATGGTTATTAGCGCTGAGGCGGTTAAATTTAAGTGCCTCCACCACTGTCAGTCAACTAACGCGGCATTAATAAGACAGGCAGATAACGAATTAAATAAAGTACGTTTGGGGTTAAGTTTTCATGAAAAAGTAAGCCGTGTCATTGGCCCCCTGTTAAATGACAGCACGCCAACGTTAGAACAAGTGGCCGAGCAACTTAACATGACGCCATGGACATTAAGACGAAGACTTGTTGCCGAAGGCGGCAGTTTTCAGCAAAGTTTAAACCGCACTCGACTAGAGCTGGCGATAAGTTATGTGTGCGATACTACGTTGAGCTTAGGGGAGATCTCTTATTTACTGGGCTTTAGCTCTTCTAGCGCTTTTCAACGAGCGTTTAAACGTTGGACAGGAGCAGCGCCAGGACAATACCGTGAAGCTGCTAGCGCCAAGAAAATCTAATAGCTGGTGCAAAATAATACCAAACGGACTCAATATTGATGCAGTTTGGTATTAGCACGCCAAGGCTTATAACTCAGGGGCGAACTTTCGCTTGATCCAATGATCAACACTGACATAGCGTCCAGCGCCGATAAAAAATAACGCCAGTAGCATAACAAAATAAGTTGCGGGAAAGATAGATTAATTTGGAAAGTAAGAGAGTTATTACGGCTTGTGGTGAGTAATATGCCCCGGTAAATGCTATCTGGACTAACTCCTCTGGGGGGTTAAGGCAAAAGGGTGTTTATACTTCCTATACTCTTCCTAAAATCGTCCTTTTCAGTTGTCTTCTTTGTTGGCTTGTACTGCAATACTTTCATGCAAGCAACCATATCCGCTTAAATTGATTCAATGGGTTTAAAGCTCTATTTCAAACACTCTGACCCCATTGATTCATTGATTTTACCATTGATGGTTTACTTACCTTACGACATACATTAATTGCGCGGGGGTAACATCTGTAGTAGCCTGACAGGGTGAGGGTTAAGTACTTAAGGCCTTATTGTTTCAATTAAAAATCGCACTATAAATTAGATGAAGCAGAGCAAAAACTCATTACTCTATTAATAAAAAAACATTTCTAAATAGGTGAAATTAAGTGCTGTTAACCGCCCCTAAAAAGCTTGGCATTACTTTCATATTGTGTTTTTTCGCAGTGCTGATCAACTTACACCCTGTGAGCCTATTCAGCGGTGCTGAGCTAGTATTTGGTAATATTATCGCCGTGGCAGCGGTGTTATTACTAGGTCTAAAGGCTGGGCTGACAATTTGCCTACTAGCTTCATTTGCCACGTACATGAATTGGCAACACTTTTTACTCATACTACCATTCACACTAGAAGTCATTTCTATTCATTTATCAACTAAGTTAAAACGCTCACCCTTAACAGTAGGGCTTATTTATTGGCTTACTTTAGGACTAGCCATTGTAGCTTTGGAATACTATCAATACAGTGGGTACACCGATGCTACAAGAAACGCTATTATCATGAAGTATATGATTAACGGCGTTATTAATATTTCTCTCGGTTATGTATTAGCCCTAGTGGTATCTCACTTTATAGATAAAAAGCCCCTACATAAATTAAACTTACCTCACCTTATCAGTCTATTTGTGTTTATCGCTGTTACCTTATCTGTTTTTACTAATGCATACTTTTGGTTAAAAGAAAATCAAAGCAATAAGTTAGCACAATTTAACAAATCATTAGAGGTTGATGCCACGCATGTCGCATATAACATAAACTCTATGATAATGAGCACATTAAATTCGTTAAAATTACAAGAAGCTCATGTAAAAAATACAAATTCAAACTCCCTAAAAGAGCAAATTTTAGCTAAAACTGCTGAGCTGCACCCTCAAATATTGACTATGCTCATCACAGATGTAGAAGGTAAAATAGTTAACACCTACCCTGCTGATTTTATGAAAAAAATTTCTGGTTCCAACAAAGAAATTTATGTAACAGACCGTGATTACTTCACTAAAGCTAAAGAGACGTCGCTAAGCTATATATCAGATGTATTTAAAGGAAGAGGATTTGGCAATGACCCTATTGTCGCAATTTCTACTCCTATATTAGTAAACGATATATTTAATGGCATTATTGAGGCTTCTCTTAATCTCAATCACCTTGTGGAACTAGATAAGAAAGTTATCTCCCCAGAACAAGCACTGTTAATTCTCGACCGCAGTAATAGAGTAGTCTATAGCTCTATTACTCTTAGCTATAAATTTCTACAAAATTTAAATGACAGCGAATTACTATCTCATTTAGCAGACAAGAAAAATTATTACGTTATCAATCAGTATAATCAACACTATATTACTCAATCACAAAATATTAAGGAGTTAGGCTGGACCACTATATCTATGGTTCCAAGAGCGGTATACGAAGTTGAAATAGCCAAAACGGCTCAAAAGTCAGTATTATTACTTATTATTTCCATCGTCATCTTCCTAATAATTGCTAAAAAACTGGCTAACCACATCGCGAAACCTTTATCAGACTTAACAGAAAAACTACAAAGCGCAAGTACTAATAGTCAATTCCATCTACTCAAATTGGACACGCCTTCATCTATATTGCATGAAACAGATTTACTTATTCCTACAATAAATCACTTTTCTAGCCAGTTAGCTCGTACCCTTTCATCACTAAACGATTCGTTACTAGCAGCAAGTGACGCTAATACTAAACTCGAAGCATTAAACAACGAACTTACTAGTCGAGTAGAGCAACAAACTAAGGCGCTATCTGACGCGTTAACTGAAGCGAAAGGAGCTAATAAAGCTAAATCCGAATTTCTTGCCAACATGAGTCATGAAATAAGAACTCCGATGAACGGCATTTTAGGAACCATTCAACTTTTACAACAAGCTAATCCCGATGCGGAGTCGGCAGATTTATTGGAAAAGGCATTATATTCTTCAAAAGCATTGTTGGCTTTACTGAATGATATTTTAGATTTATCTAAAGTTGAGTCTGGAAAGCTAACCATTGAGACTATCGACTTTGACTTCAACACAGTTATAGAATCAGTTAAAGATTCAGTAGCATTTATAGCTAATGCCAAGGATGTTACTTTATCTGTTGAACTAGAGCCAAGCTATTACCCTTTTTGGCAGGGCGATCCATATAGAACGCGACAAATATTAATTAATCTTGTTTCTAACGCAGTAAAATTTAGTCCAAATGGAAAGGTAATCATATCCTTAGGTTGTGCCTCCAATGGTAATTTAACTTTCAACGTAAGCGATAACGGAATAGGCATGTCGCAGCAATCCGTGCAAAAATTGTTTCAGCGCTTTGAACAAGCAGATAATTCCACAACAAGAAAGTTTGGTGGCTCGGGGCTAGGTATGACAATTACACATAGTCTTGTTGAGCTGATGCATGGCACAATATCGGTAAAAAGCGAGGAAGGTGTAGGAACGACTATTTCAGTTAATTTACCGTTAGTTCGCTGTAAGTCAAAACAAATAATCAAACCCCAGCAACCTGACAGCGAGCTGCCAGATTTATCCAACTATTCAATATTGGTAGCAGAAGATAATAGAATAAACCAAACCATATTCTTAAGTATATTGAAAAGAACTAAAGCGCGTATTCTTCTAGCGGAGAACGGAAAACAAGCCGTAGAGTACTTCTCTAAAGAACAATTTGATCTTGTATTTATGGACATTCAAATGCCAGTAATGGACGGCATAGAAGCATTTAAGTTAATCAACAACATCAACCCTAATATTCCTGTTATAGCGGTGACTGCCAATACGATGAAAGAGGATATAAAACGCTACATGACATTAGGTTTTTTTTCTCATATTGCCAAACCGATTGAACTTGAGGCTTTATATTCAACACTTAAACAGGCGCTAATAACAAATAATAATTAACAAAGAATTAAGTTCCGTGAGTAATCGATTTAACCGTTAAAGCGAGTCTAAGAAAAAGTTAAACTCTCCCTTTGCATAACTGGGTTTAAGTCAACTCTAATACATTTTTCATTCTAATATGTAGTAGCTCATATCTGATCTTACAGTTTAGATGAAAAGGTTTTAACTTCATCTGACAGGCAGCTATGAGCAAAGGACGATCGTTGAAGTTTTAGGCGTTGAATTACTCTCAATTAAATCTATTTAGAAATAGTTAACTGATATTGAATCTATGAGCATATAATAAATTTAGGTCGATAGCTGAACATTGATTGCTCGACGATAAATTCAGAACCCAAGTGGTTACTTAAGACAATAAAGGTTTCTAGTGAGCTAGGAGATGTAATTTTTATACTTCTTGTCGCCTGTTTAGACGCTTCAGTATTCTGTTAATTCGCTATATACTTTTAAGCAGAAACTAACTTGTGTTGGGCACGTAGAAGTGAGTTATATCGGTATACATTGTGAGAATAGATAGAAATAAACTTAATAGCTTATTGCGTAGTGGCTTGAATTCTGAAATCAAGACTCGCAAGCAATTGGCCGCGCACTTGAGTTTAGATCCAACCTCACTCACCCGATGGTTCGCGACCAGAGATCGATTAGGGAACCCGAGATATCCGGTAGTGCCTGATCGCCATGTCACCAAAATCCTGCAGCTATTCAATCTAGATCCTCAAAGTTTACAACTGGATGATGAAGAATTTCGTCATTACTGTTTTGAGCAATCCTTATCGCAGACTAATCATCACAGTGAACTGGAGCAGAAGAACAAATTAAGGCTGGAAAAAGCCTTGCAGAGAAAGATAGATATAACGGATTATTCGACAGGCACAAATACTCGAGCTCCCTTGATTATTACAAGCTTGGCGATATTAATCTTGATAGCGGGCTTCTTTACCAGTCGGGTTTATTTTAATAATTTGGCTACCGAAGCCACCGATAATAGGCTGGTGAACAACGAACTTGAGTGCTGGACGGGTTATTCTCCTTCGCTCGGTTTTTTTGATGAGAAAGACGAAGCCGATCCCTGCCATTATGGCAAGCTGTTTCATAACGCGTTAATGCAGTTAAAATCTGAAAATGATAGTTTGAAATTATTAGGTACTAAGGCTGAACTTTCTGGGACTCATGCCTATATTTTATTTTTGTTTGAGCAATTGGAGTACCGCAGGATTAGGGATAATATCATGCTGAATATCGAGCTGGGTAAAAGTGAAATGCACCGCTCAAACTACCAAGCTGCTCAATCACATTTTTTCAAAGCAACTGAAATGTTAAGATCTCTACCCGAAGTCAATACTGATATGTTGACTGAAATATCGATTTATACCGCAAAAATTGCCAAACAATTACCTTAGTTGAACAATAGCTGTACCTATCCCTATAAAACATCTTTAATAACAATTGATTAATTGTTATTAAAGATGTTTTCTTGTTGGCTGTTTTTCGACAAAATTGACACATGATTGGCACCTTTTCTCGGAATTAATCCAATAATTGACACACATTGGGCCTATGTTGCCCGCATGAACTTGTTTAATTTGCTCCCTAAGCTTTACGAATGTCCTTGCTCTGAATAAAGGCAATCCATTAGCGAAAAATAGAAGACATGAATTTTTAGTTGAGTGAATTTAATGCGTATTCCTGAGAAAAAATCCGATCGATTTATATCTTTTAAAAAAACCTTTGTTGTTATTAGTGTTGTCACAATATCGGTGCTTGCCTGGGGACGTATCCAAGCAATGAGTAATAATACTGTGGTTTCTCAAGAGGACTTTATTATTGCTACCGTAGAAAATGGTGATTTGATTCGAGAAGTGAAAGCTCCCGGCACCTTGGTGCCAATAGCTCCTAACTACTTATCTGCCACTTCCAATGGCCGAGTCAAAAAAATATTAGTTGAGGCAAGTGACGAAGTGGATATTGGCACTGTGGTTATGGTGCTTGATAACCCTGAGTTGAGCCAAGCCGTTGACGAAGCTAAGTTTGAGGTAGAAGCGTTCCAAACTGCCTATCAGTCACTCGAGCAAAAATGGCATCAGACGATATTAAAACAACGTATTGTAGTCGCTGATTTTAACGCCCGTTATCAAACGTCCAAGTTAAGAAGGGTTGCTTATCAACAATTGCTGGAAACGGGAGCGGTGTCGAATATTGATTACAATGAATCCATTTTGGTAGAGCAGCAACTTACGTTTCAACATAAATTGGAAGTTGAACTTCTGGAAATGTTGCCTACGCTAAAGCAGGCAGAGCTATCAGAGGCTCAGACACAAATAAACAAAGCCCGTCGACACCTAGCATTACAAGAAAAACTAGCCGATGATTTGTATGTTAAAGCCTACACTAAAGGCATAGTGCAAGAGGTGAGTTTACAGGTAGGTGAACCCTTTAAGGTGGGCACTGTACTGGCACGTATCGCCCAGCAGGGGAATCTTAAGGCCGAATTACATGTCCAGGAAAGCCTAGTCAAGGATGTAGAAAAAGGGCTGCCGGTGATGTTATCTGCCGGTGGCAACGAGGCTCAGGGCATTGTCAGGCGTATTGACCCGTCTGTGCAACAGGGCGTGGTTAAGGTAGATGTTTTCTTTAGCCACGATATGTTAAAAGGTGCTCGCCCGGATCTACGTATTAATGGGGTGATAAAATTGGAGCACTTAACCAGTATCTTGAAGTTAAAGCGACCGGTATTTACCCAGGAATATTCCTCAAATAGCCTTTTTGTACTGAACGAAAACCAGACCATGGCAATCCGTAAGAAAATAGTGTTTGGCCGTAGCTCTGTTGACGATATCGAAGTGCTTTCTTCCCTTAAGGAAGGTGATCGAGTGATTGTCTCCTCGACGAATAAATATGATGACTTAAATGAAATAAGCTTACGTTAGTAGAAAATTAACTCACGTAATAGATATTTTTTTACCAGAAATAATAAGGATAACGCTTCAATGCAGACACTATTGGAAGATATACAATTTGCTTTTAGGAGTTTTATGAAAACTCCGGCGGTTTGTACCCTTATCGTGGTTACCCTGGCACTGGGAATTGGTGCCAATGCTGCCATTTTCAGCATGGTTTACAACGTATTAATAGCCCCTTTACCCTTTAGTGAAGGGGGGCGATTGGTGAAGGTCAATACCAATAACCCGAAAATCAACAGGCACGACATCCGAGTTTCGGTTGCCACCAAGAATGACTACCTTGAGCAAAGTGAACATCTATCTCATATAGTCGAATATCATCAAATGAATTTTACTTTACTGGGACATGGTGCCCCTATGGGCTTGAAGGCTGGTACCATCAGTTGGGATTATTTTGAGATGCTAAAAATAAAGCCTATCTTGGGGAGAACTTTCTTACCTGGCGAAGATGAACCGGGAGCTGCGCCGCTGATTGTCTTGTCACATCATTTTTGGCGTGAACAGTTCGGCGGCGATCTCGATGTTGTTGGTATGAACCTGCAGATGAACAATAAGGCTCATCAGGTCATAGGGGTTTTACCGCCAATGGCCGCTTACCCGGTTAAAAATGACATCTGGGTCACGGCTGCTTCTTGTCCTGTTCGAGGCAGCAGTCGTGCGATTAATGATCGAAATCGAAACATGCTGACCTTGTATGGCAAATTAAATCCCGGTAGCAATTTGGCAACCGCCAGCTTGGATATGAATAATATTTCCAAAAAACTAATGGCAAAATATCCAGACAGTTATCCGGAAAGCCAAGGGTTAAGCAATACCTTGGTGCCATTAAAAGCTGAAATGGCCGGACAATCAGGCTCGACATTTTATTTACTTATGGCGATTACCGTATTGGTATTAGTTATTGCTTGCGCAAATATTGCCAGTCTCAATCTGGCTCGTACCGCAAGCCGTCAACAAGAGTTCGCAATTAGAGAAGCGTTAGGAGCCAACCCTAGACGCATTGCTCGTCAGGTATTGACCGAAAGTGTTATTTTATCCTTAGCAGGTGGTTTACTTGGGCTGACCATTGCCATTGTCTGTAATGATCTACTTTCAAGCTTTGCTGCCCATTACACCTCTCTGGCCAGTGAAGTTGAAATCAACTGGGCCGTACTTACCTTCTGTCTGGTTATTTCCGTATTAACCGGTGTTATCTCCGGTGCCACAGCAGCCTTTCAAAAGCGTCATATCAATGAATCGTTAAAGGAAGGCAGCGGCAATATCACTGCCAGCGGCGCAAGCAATAGGCTTCGCCAAGCATTGCTTGTTATTCAGTTTAGTGTGGCGTTTATTGTTATCACAAGTGCGACCCTAGTCAGCCTAAGTTTGTATCGCTTGAATAGCCAGGATACTGGTATTAACAGCGGTGAACTACTCGCCCTACAAATGGGGCCTGGGCTTTCCAATGCGACACTGAAACAGTGGCATGATTTTGCAAAAGATGCAGCGCAGCGCCTAGAAAGTAAAGTTGAAATAGAGCAAGTGGCTTTTACTACCAATTTTCCCGTGACAGAAGGTCGCCGAGAATTAAGTTTTTTTCAAATTGAAGGCCGTCCGCCGGCTGACAGAAGTGAGCGACCGGATGCGTTAAGGGCCGTTGTTTCGCCAAATTACCACCAGATACTCGCTATTCCCTTATTAGAGGGGCGATATTTAAAAGACTCAGATGATGAGACTAACCCTGGGACAATCTTAATCAATAAAGAATTCGCGGGTCAATTCTTCACCAATGAAAACCCAATTGATAAACGCATTTCCTTGGATCAGGGCAAGACCTGGTTGACGGTTCGTGGTGTGGTGGCTGATGCCAGAGAGATGGGGGTAGATATAGCGCCAGTGCCAACCTTTTACAGTACCTTCAGCGAGTACTCCCGTTGGAGCTGGATAAAAATGCTGATCAAGACCAGAGTGCCGTTAAATACCATAAGCAACAGTATTGTAGACACACTTCATGACATCAACCCCGAGCAGGCGGTACAAAGCATTACAACATTGGATGTTCTAAAAGAAGAATCACTGTCATCCGATAACCTGGTCGGGCAATTGGTTACAATGTTTGCCATATTAGCGTTTGCCATTGCATTAAGTGGTGTGGTTGGCATTGTTGCCTATAACGTCAGCCAACGAAGGAAAGAAATAGGCATACGAGTGGCATTGGGAGCCAACCCAAAACGCATACGCACGCTCTTTGCCATGCATGGTTTATCACTTTGTGCAATAGGCATAGCAATAGGGGCATTGGTTATGGCGTTTATTTCACCTGCATTGTCTTCGGTATTATTTGAAACAGAAGCACTCAATTTATTGATGTATTTAATTACCGCTGTAGTGCTCTCCACCTTTGCCGCCATTGCTATTCTGGTGCCAGTACAGCAAGCAACGGCGATTCAGCCCAATCATGCCTTGAGAGAACAATAAAACAAAATAAAAAACAGTTAATAAGGTGGAGCTATTTGCTCACTTAAAGAAATATAAAGGAATGAATAATGAATGATGAAGCTTTGATTAAATTATCCGGTCTGACCAAAAACTTTACCAGTGATGCGGGCATCACCAGCGCAATTAAAGGCGTTGACTTAACCATTAATGCCGGTGAATACGTGAGTATTTCGGGCCCTTCGGGTTGTGGTAAATCGACTTTGTTGTCTATTTTGGGCTTACTCGAAACACTGTCTAGTGGTGAGTATCTACTCAATGGCTATCAGGTGCATGATCTGGATGTATACCAGCGCGCGGAAATTCGAAATAAAGAGATAGGGTTTATTTTTCAGGCATTTAACTTGATAGGGGATCTAACGATATTAGAAAATGTTGCCTTACCTCTGTCATATCGGAAAATGAAAAAAGCCGAACGCTATGAAATTGCCATGAATTCACTAGAAAAGGTGAATATGGCTGATCGTGCGAAATACTACCCAGCTCAGTTATCCGGTGGCCAACAGCAACGCATTGCCGTTGCTAGGAGTTTAGTCGTTGATCCCTCGATTTTGTTGGCAGATGAACCTACCGGTAATCTTGATACCGCAAATGGTGTCGCCATCATGGATTTACTCGATGAACTCCATGATGAAGGAAGAACCATCTGTATGGTGACCCATGATGCTAGGTTTGCCGAGCGCAGCCAGCGAGTGGTGCAACTGGCGGACGGAGTATTGCGTTAATTAACGACATCTAATCCATATTCCACCAACAACATGGCAGTACTGCTGCCACAAGCCCCATTTAATCATTTAAGTTATAAAGGAAATTGTTATGTTGATTTTGCATATTTTTGCAGGAGGCTTAGTGCTGCTTTTTGGATTTGCCGCTTTATGTTCGCCAAAGGGTTTTAAGCTTCACTCAATGGCAGGAAAAGTATTTTTTCCATCAATGGTCATGGTATCTTTAAGCGCTGTCTATCTGGATTTCCGGATAGGCGACATTCCGATTATGGGAGTCCTCTCATTGTACTTTGCAACTACATCTTGGTTAGCAATTAAGCACCAGGAAAGAGAAACAGGAATTATTGAGATCTTTGCTTTTCTAATTATTGCCATTATCTCAATTACCTTCTTTAAGTTGGGATGGGACATTATGTACGGTGGGCAATCCTTAAAAGGTACTCTTCCAATCGAGTTTTATTTTGTCTGGGGGGGCGTAGCCGCGTTTGCCGCTTTGTTGGATTTAAATATGATAATACGAGGTGGCCTAGCTGGGAGCCACCGAATTGCTCGTCACCTTTGGCGTATGTGTATTGCTTTACTCATGGCCGTTTTATCATTTCTTGATCAGGATATATTTCCAACTTTAATAAAAAATAGTGGTGTACTTTGGCTTTTAATTATTTTACCAACGCTGCTGATGTTTTACTGGCTGTGTCGACTGCTCTTTACGCGGAACCAATAAGACTCTTTTATAGAGGAAAGTACTTTTTGAGTTGATTTTTTGGTCAGGTTTTATATTGGGTTTAACAGTCCGTTACTGGCTGTGAGATCAACCGGTCGATGCAACGCTATCCTTAAACAAGGGGTACGTTGCTATGAAACAAAGAAAACGAATTTACTATTCACCTCAACAAAAAGCACTAATATGGGATCGCTATAAACAAGGCGATTCCCTGCATGCAGGTGCCGTTGCTGAAGCCCTTCAGTGAGATAGGCTTGAACAGCTGCCGCTACGTGAACCGTTTGGTAGTTTTCGGCAAAGCTTAAACCGCACTCGACTAGAGCTGGCGATAAGTTATGTGTGCGATACTACGTTGAGCTTAGGGGAGATCTCTTATTTATTGGGCTTTAGCTCTTCTAGCGCTTTTCAACGAGCGTTTAAACGTTGGACAGGAGCAGCGCCAGGACAATACCGTGAAGCTGCTAGCGCCAATAAAATCTAATAGCTGTTGCAAAATAATACCAAACGGACTCAATATTGATGCAGTTTAGTATTAGCACGCCAAGGCTTATAACTCAGGGGCGAACTTTCGTTTGATCCAATGATCAACACTGACGTAGCGTCCAGCGCCGATAAAAAATAACGCCAGTAGCATAACAAAATAAGTTGCGGCAAATTCAATACCGTTGTTTAAAATAACAATATTCCCGCTGCTCGTTAACCACTCGTAGTTACCGTGTTCTTGTAATATTGAAATGATTATTTCTTTCTTTTCAACTGACGCTTGCACTCGCTCATTAGCAAATGGAGCATTTGCATCGGCAATTGCCTGCCAACCAAATTGTCCATGTACTGAGGTCATTGCGATGATCATGGTAAACATCATCGGAATCGCCATCAGTCTAACCGCAAATCCTAGCATTAACGAAATCGCACCAAGCACCTCTGCGCCTATCGCTAAAATGGCCATTAAATAAGGGAAGGGTAATCCTAATCCCCAATCATCATTGCCAAACCACTGAACGATATTGTCAAAACCGTCAATTTTATGCGTGCCGGCCATCCAAAAAATAGGCACTAAATATAAACGCATTAATAACGGTGCTAAAAAGTCTAATTTGCGACTGCTGTTCAGTAGTGTGTATGCTTTTATTAATATGTTTGTCACGCGGTGTTCCTTAAAATTTATAGTGATTATTTATTCGTTGTTAGTTCAATTGACCGAGCAAACGGCAGATTAATTTTTAACTTTTTTTTTAACACCCAAGAGAGCTGTTTTTTTATTGAGTAAAGACTTACGTTAGCAACTACAGGTAAAGCAGTCTCTAAGCCGTTGTGACCAATATTTTGCTAAACAATGCTAAGCAAAAACCAAACACTGCGCCAAGAGGGGGTCCCCAATGCCTTTTTAGTCGTGACTGCGGTGCGATATCTTGGAAGATAAGATAAAGAATTCCTCCAGAGGCGAAGAGCATTATTGCGCCCAACATAGTCTCGTGCTTTGGTAAAAAATAATAACCAATAAGGCCGGCTATTGGCCCTAGAGGTACTAAAGCACACATGGTTATAAATGTTCGCTTAGTATCACTGGCAACCTGCACCTTAATTTCTCTATAGGCGTTAAACCCTTCAGGTAGATTTTGCAATCCGATCAGCATTGCTAGCAAGGGCGCAAGGGGAGAGCCCAATGCAACCAAGCCACCTAATGCGATTGCCTCAGGAACGTAATCTAATATCATCCCCATTAACTGTGGTGATTCTCGACGCTTTAACCCCAGCGTTCTTTCTATTGCGAAAAACGCGAATCCGCCAACGGCGATTATAGGAATAGCGAACATAGAATCACTCATACTCGAAATTCCTTCTGGCACCAGTACAATGGAAACTGCGCCGAGCATAATCCCCCCACCAAAGGCGATTAAGAAATGACGAAATTCTTTTTCCAGCCAATTGGGGCGAATATGTTCATAGCTAGCGATGACACCACCAATGGGAATACATCCCCCAGCTAAAACCGTTAATAAAACAATAGTTAAGATTTCGGACATTTTATTTATGTTTATCGGCTAAGTTATCGTTGGCTAACGTGTGTAGCGAAGTGGCGTTGGGCCAACGGATACGCATCAAAATTTCTGATTTGATGTTTAATTACTGAGACCTTTGAGGTGATTAAATATTAGGCCAGTGTCGTTTGCGCGTCCAGTTTGCTCGAATAATAGGTGTTATTGCCTTGTTAGTTAGTACACTGCATCGACATTGCGAGTTTTTCAATGCCATGTGACGGCGTCCACCGTTTAAACTCAACAAAACCGTGTTTTTTGTACAAATTAATTGCTGGTTTATTGACTACCGCTGTTTCTACAATGGCACTAGTAAAACCGCCTATCTCAAGCACATAATTTATCAATTTGTCTGCGATGCCTTTCCTAAAGTATTGTGGATCGACAGTTAAACTATGAATATCAAGCCGACTTTCTTCAATGTCTATTTCAATAATTGCCGCAAGACATTTATTTTCAGTAAACCCATAAAAATCAGTAGTCGAATTAGCGATGTCCCTAACACTTCTTTGTAGTGGTGGAAAATCACTCACACCTATAAGTTGAGCTTCAACTTTATAGGAGTGTTGAAAAACTGTGAAAATTTGCTTTGTGATAATTTCATTCGAATGTTCAAGTTTCGTTATCATACTCTACCTTACTTCAATATTAAGTTTGCTTTTTCAGTTTCGTGGTGCCGCTTTTAAGTTTTGTCGATAACACGCATCCATTTGGCGCCAAAACCGATAACTTTGTACGCGACTCAAATCATTAAAGCAACACAACCTTGCACTTATTCAATGGCTAAAGCTTGTTTATATGGCTATTTATAAGCTTTTATCAACCCAATAAAAGTTCACCATGCACTTGTTAGTTTACTATTCGCTTAATTCTGTTTTTGCCAAAATGGCACCATATTGCTCTTCTGCTGATGAGGTATTTTATTAGTGTTGCAATATAGCAACACTTCGTTGTGTTAACTGTCGCAATATCGACACACTTTTTATTGCGAGGCTCAATATGCTATTTAAAACTACTTAAATAACAATCGGTTATGTTGGTATTGTTTTTGGCATGCCATTTGTAACTTATAGGGTATCGAAAGTAAGTTAAGTTGATGAATTAAGTTGATGAATAATGGACAGTAAAATTGAACGAGTTAAAAAGCCTATTTGGAAGAAATATTGGTATGTGGTGCCTGCAATAGTATTGGTCGCTGGCACTGTATTTTTGAAAAGTAATATAGGTAGCGCCTCTTTTATCGTTAACAAAAATGAATTGGTAACTGCAACGGTAGAACAAGGGAATTTTCGCGTTAATGTTAGGGGTACAGGTGTCCTTAAACCATTAAACATTCGCTGGGTGTCTTCACAAGTTTCCGGACGAGTTGAGCAAGTATTTGTAAAACCGGGCGCTAAAGTTGAACAAGATCAAATATTGATGCAGTTATCTAATCCAGAGTTACATCGGGAATTAGAAAAAATACGCTGGGAGCTTGAAGCGACTGAAGCGGAAAGTAACGCTGCGTATGTTGCGTTAGAATCGCAAATGGTCGATCTAGAAAACTCAGTGATTGAGGCCGATTACAATTACCAAAGTGTGAAATTGAAACTAGACGCTGAGACGCATCTTATTGAAAAGGGCAATGGAACGGTTTCGGCATTAGACTATCAACGCAGTCAACTTGCGGTAAAACAGCAAATGCAAAAATGGCAATCGCAAAAACAAAAGGCGGTGAAAATGATCGCCAATTTGAAAGCCAGTAAAAAAGCACAACAAGCGCGCATAGGAGCGGTTAAAAATAACTACCAACGCATACAAGATCAAGTAGACGCTTTATCGGTTAAAGCGACAACCGCAGGCGTTGTCCAGAAAGTATCTTTAGTATTGGGGGAGCGTGCGCAAGTGGGAGATAGTGTTGCACTGATCGCCGACCAAGATGCGTTGTTTGCCGAACTACAGGTACAGGAAGTAAAAGTTCGAGATATCGCTATCGGCCAGCTGGTTGAGCTTGACACTCGCACCAGTAAAATTATCGGAGAAGTGACACGTATTGACCCCGCGGTTAATGCTGGCATGGTACAAGTGGATGTGAAAATAACCGGTGATATTCCAGCCGAAGCCCGACCAGATTTAACGGTCGATGGTTTAATTGAAGTGAGTAATATTGACAACGCGCTATATGTTAAACGCCCAGCTTTTGCACCTCGTTATAGTGAAGCAGGCTTATATAAATTGAGCGATGATAATCAATTTGCCAATAAGAAAATGGTGAGTTTAGGACAAAGTTCGGTTAATCAAATACAAATTATTTCGGGTCTGTCTGCGGGAGATAAAATCATTATTTCTGACACGACAGATTGGCAAGAACACAAAGAAATTATGATTAATTAATTGCGGCACTCAAAAATTAACAGGCAGTGAATACGACAAACATTTTCGTAGATTCGTAGCAATGCGCTACTACCCAAAAATTGGAATAAAAAATGACTACATTAATAAAATTAGAGCAAATCAATAAAAAGTTTTTAACGGAAGAAATTGAAACCCGAGCTATTAATGATATTAACCTAGAGATCGAGCAAGGCGAATACGTGTCACTCAGCGGTCAATCAGGTTGCGGTAAGTCAACGTTACTGTCTTTACTGGGATTGCTCGACTCACCAACACAAGGTAATTATCACTTAAACGGTGTTGATGTTTCGTCGCTATCGCGCGATCAACGCGCCAAGATCAGAAGCGAGCAAATAGGTTTCGTTTTTCAATCGTTTAACCTAATTTCAGATCTAACGGTATTTGAAAATGTGATGTTGCCGCTAACGTATCAGTCTGGTTTGTCTAAAAAATTCATGGCAGAGAAGGTTAAAACTGTTTTAGAAAAAGTAGAAATGTCACACCGTAGTAGCCATTATCCATCACAACTTTCTGGTGGCCAGCAGCAGCGCGTAGCAGTTGCCCGAGCATTAGTGAACGACCCTGCGGTTATTCTTGCCGATGAACCGACAGGTAATTTGGATTCAAAAAATGCTCAGGCGGTATTGGCGTTATTTGATCAGTTACATCAAGACGGTGCCACTATCTGCATGGTCACGCATGATCCTGCTTCAGCCAAACGGGCCAGTCGTTGTTTAGAAATGTTTGATGGTCAACTAATTAAGGATGATAGTAGCCACCGTTATGAGACCGAGGATTCATCAGCTTCGACACCCGAATTAGCGGTCGGTTAGGGAGGTTATTATGTCGTTATTAATTGATTTTAAATATGCCTTACGTTTGCTATTTAAAGATCCAAAATTTACTGGAATGACACTTGCTGTATTAATAGGCGGCTTGTCTATCAGCTTATTTACATTCTCATTTTTGTATTCAACGTTTTATAAACCGCTACCAATGCCTGAAGGAGAAAGTGCTTTGGCCGTTAGCGTTACTTTTAAAGAGAATGCGAGTGATATTTCCGCGTTCGAATTTAATGAAATAAAATCACAATTAACTAGCTTTGCAGAAATAGGTATCTATCAAAATAAGAATGTTCGATTACTTGTCGATGAAAGTGGTAAAGACATCCCCACGAGTTATGTGGACGCAGGCTTTTTTAATTTCAGTCGTACATTGCCAATAATGGGCCGGGCTATATCATCTAACGATCTAACAAGCGGCGCCTCACCGGTTGCAGTGATCAGCTATGAAACTTGGCAAAACGAGTTATCTGGAGATGCCGAAGTTTTAACTCAAACCTTGCGACTTAATGGCATTATTACTGACATTATCGGTGTTATGCCGCGTGGTTATCGATTTCCAGGGGTCAGTAAAATATGGTTACCCCTTGCTCAAGAAACCATTAATGCTGCACCTAGCAGTGGTATTAATGTTTCTACCTATGCTCGATTGAAAAAAGGGATTGATATCGCGACAGCTGAAAAAGAATTAGACAGTGCGGTTGATCAAATTTATCAGCAAAATGTCGCACTTTATCAACTTCCAGAGGGGAAGAAACATGTTGAGCTTATGACCTTTCCTATGGCGCAAACGGGTGGACAAGGCTCAAATATTTTCACGTTTTTAAATATTGTTGCCTGGATGATTTTACTGCTTGCCTGTATCAATGTTGGTAATTTACTGCTCGCACGTTCAATTGATCGTCAAAAAGAAACCGCTATTAGAGCCGCATTAGGTGCGTCGACCAAACGCTTAGTCAGTCAATTAATGTGGGAAGGGGTTATTATTACGGTTCTTGGAGGCATACTTTCGTTATTACTGGTGGGTGCAGCGCTTGATTATACCAATGTCGCGATACACTCTTGGATCCCTAACGGCACGGTATTTTGGTGGCAATGGGGCATGGACATGGAAACCGTCGGTATGGGCGTGGTTTTTACGCTGGTTACTATTTTGTTTGCGGCCTTTTTGCCGGCATGGCGTTCTGCTCGACAAGATATTAATACCACCTTGCGTGATGGCACCCGAGGCGCGCAAAGCAAAAAAGCGGGGCGCTTGTCTAGAATATTAGTGACCACGCAAGTATTTATTGTCGGCATTTTAATGCTGATTGGCGCAATGTCTGGCTATATTTCGCAAAGTTTCATTAATCTAGATTTAGGTGATGACTATACAAACGTGATGAGAGCATCTGTGCCTTTACCTGTTTATAAATATCCAGAGCCTCAGCAACAAGCCAATGTTTATTTGTCGCTTATGGAGCGCATCAGTAATCATCCTCAAGTAGAAGGTGTAGTCACTAATAATTGGATGATAGGCACAAAACTCACCATAGATTCCATAGATTATGCGAGTGAGAATGATAAGCCATTAGTTGATACCATAAGTGTCATTGGTGATACGCAGTATGTAGGTCTTAATTTAGTTGATGGCCGCCAGTTTAATAACCAAGATAAAATTGGCAATCGTAAAGTAGCGATGATCAGTCAGTCGATGGCCAATAGATATTGGCCGGGAGAATCCGCCATTGGTAAAAATATCACCCTAGAGTTATTTGAAAAAAATGAAGTACTCAATATTGTTGGTATTGTCACTAATCGTATGAACCCGATGTCTTTATTTGGCAAACTTGATAGTGACGATGAGGTTTATATTTCGGGACTTCAGTTTGTGCAACCGCAACAGTTGCTATACTACCGTATTCGGGGAAGTGTGGTTAATGGTGAAGAAATTTTCTATAAAGCGCTGTTTGCCACTGATCGCAGTATTGAGTTAGACGACTCGGTTTATCCGGCAGAACGAAATCGTAATAAGATGCGTGAAAGTATGCGTATTGCCTCTAATGTTACCTTTGGCACAGGATTGTTTGCGTTGATGTTAGCGATGGTTGGCATTTATGGCTTAACCTCAAATTCTGTTGCTCAGCGCACTCATGAAGTGGGTATAAGAAGGGCGGTTGGCGCCACCGACAAAAGTATTGTCCGTATGTTTATTAAACAAGGGGCAAGACAGTTGATCATTGGGTTAGGATTAGCCTTGGCTATTTATTCATTGTTAGCATTGGGCTTTCATGAATTTACACTCGGTTTATTCCCTCCGTATTTATATATTGTATTAGGGGCAAGCGTTGCCGCCATTTTGTCAACTATCGTTATGTTTGCAATCTATGCACCGACACGTCGCGCGGTAAGAATGGAGCCAAGTTCAGCACTGCGCTATGAATAAATGTTGTTAGAATAATCAGGGTGATAATGCATTCAGGCATTATCACCCCTAATATTTTTATTAGTTCAGTGACTCGAAAGTCATCAGGAAAAATCAAACAATGACATTGTTGTTGCACATTAAAATAATAATCTTTATCTTATTTATTCGCTGTTCATTGGATAAGTGGTTATGAAAAATAAAAAAATACTTATCGCAGATGACGATATCAATATCATTGCTAGTTTAAAGTATATTCTGGATGAAGAAGGTTTTGATATTTTGGCCGTGACAACGCCGCAAGCAACGCTTGAAAACCTGAAAAATCAAACCGTTGATTTGATCTTATTGGATATGAATTTCCAACAGGATACCACGTCTGGGACTGAAGGATTACAGCTGGTTGAAGCCATCACGCAATTAGCGCTAAATATTCCTATTATCGTAATGACAGGTTGGGCAACCATTGATATTGCTGTTGATGCGATGCGCGCAGGTGCAAAAGATTTCATCCAAAAACCGTGGAACAATGAGCGTATGCTTACCGCGATTAACACTCAGCTTAAACTCGCCAGCATCGACAAAAAAGCGCAAAGGTTGAGTCAACAAAATCGTTTATTAACCTCGCAAGCGCATCCTGCCAATAAAGACGGTATTATTGCCCACTCAGCGACTATGCAGGCGCTATTATCTACCTTAGATGATTTAGCAAAAAGCGATATGAGTATTTTGCTGACGGGTGATAATGGCACGGGTAAAAGTATGTTGGCATCATATGTACACAAAATGTCTAGCCGAGCGGATAATTCATTCGTACCGGTAAATATGGGCGCCATTCCCGAAAATTTGTTTGAAAGTGAAATGTTTGGTCACGTTAAAGGGGCGTTTACTGATGCCAAAGAAAATCGGGTTGGCCGTTTTGAAATGGCCGAACAAGGTACGTTGTTTTTAGATGAAATTGCCAACATACCTTTAGCACAGCAGGCCAAATTATTACGGGTATTGGAAGAGCAAAAATTCGAAGTTGTAGGTAGCAGTAAGTCGCAAGATGCTGACGTTAGAATTATTTCTGCAACCAATAGTGATTTACTTGCTGCTATTAGCGAAAATGCCTTCCGACAAGATTTATTCTATCGGCTCAATACCATTCAATTGCGAGTGCCATCTCTTTGTGAACGCGTTGAAGATATTGTGCCACTAGCAGAGCATTTTTTGCGTGTCTATAGCCAAAAATACCATCGGGTTTGTCCAAGTTTATCATCGGAAGCGGCCTGTGTTTTACAGCAATATACTTGGCCAGGTAATATTCGAGAGTTAAGTCATATTATGGAGCGGGTATTGTTCACTTCTAAGCAATCGCATATCGGACCTCACGAGCTTAATATTGCTGAACATGAACAACGCGATGAGTCTTTAGATGATCCGAGTTTAACCATAGAAGCTATAGAACAATTAGTGTTAACTCGTCGTTTGAAATTTTATCAGGGTAATGCCACTGAAACAGCTAAATCTCTGGGCTTAAGCCGTAGCGGCTATTATCGACGCATGAGTAAATATGGACTGGATTAAACGCGCGAAAGAAATGCGGTCCTTCTTTATGTTTAAATATGGTGGTGACGATCAACGGCAACTCGTCTTCTGGGTTTGCCTGCCGTGCTTAGTGATCACCATTATCGCGCTATTACTCGCGAAGGTTTCTTGGTATTTAATTGCCTTTATTGCCATTGTATTATTGTTGTTATCAAGTTACGTTATTGTGGCCAGTAAGTACCGTTCAGATCATCAAGTAAGACTGCTGTCAAATCTGATTGAAGCTATGATCGACGGTGATTATTCACTCAGAGGACGTACCCAAAGTAGCCAAGCGTTTCAAGAGTTATTAACACTGACTAATAGCCTAGCAGATAGACTTGCTCAACATAAAATAGAGGCCAAAGAGAGCCGTTTGTTGCTTGAAGTCGTCATGGAACAAATGGATGCGATAGTCTTTGCTATAGACGCCGATGACATGATTGTTATGGCAAATCACTCTGCCCATAAACTGTTTTTGACAGATGAAAAAAGTGATAGCGGACAGCATTTGGCTTCGTCGCCAGAGGGAAAACTAATTGCCGAATCGCCTACTGGTATTATTGAGTTTGAGCATTCTGAATTGAGAGGTGAACACTTTCTTTTTAAACAATCGTTCTTACGTGAAGGTAAAAAGCATTTTTTATTTCTTATTACTAGTGCGGAACGTTTGTTAATAGAAAAAGAGCGAAAGGCATGGCAAAGTTTGTTGCGGGTGTTAAGTCATGAAATGAACAATTCATTAACGCCTATTGCCAGTATCAGCCAATCAATGAAGCACAAGCTTAAGCATAATAGCGACAGCGTTAATATTGACAATATGCTTGAGGGCACCAGTATTATTCATGAACGCGCCTCTTCGTTAAGTGCCTTTATCGCGAGCTATAGTCAGCTTTCGCATTTGCCAATACCTAACAAAACCCGCTTCGCACTAAAACCACTCATTGAGCACTGCGCGGCACTATTTCAAGAGGGTGATATCGCCTTTAGTCAAAACACTCAATCGCTAGATGATCTGATCATTGAAGGCGATCGAGGCCAGTTAGAGCAAGTATTGATCAATATCTTTAAAAATGCGGTCGAAGCAATGCATGGACAAGAGCATAAATTGATTGAAATAGGTAGCTCATTTGATGAAAAATGGCTTGAGTTGACCATTAAAGATCGAGGAGAGGGCATTGCTAATATGAACAACATATTTGTGCCTTTTTATAGTACTAAGTCGCAAGGCAGTGGTATTGGTTTAACCCTATCGCGCCAAATATTATTTAATCACGGCGGTAAAATAACATTGACCAATAGAGAAGATGCACAAGGTGCCCAAGTAGTATTAACTCTGCCTAGGTAACCATCACATTAGGTTGGCTAAGTTACCTTTACTGGTAGTTAGCAAGTTCGTCCAAAAGTTCAGGGAAGTATTGATAAATGACATCACGTTTTATTTGGGCATATAAGGCGCTTACTCGTTCGACATCTTTTTGTTTCATCGCTATTTGTGCTTGGCGCATCAGTGCTATTTCAGCACCATAACTGTCTTTTGCGATCAATGAATGCGTCCTTGCCTTGACAAAGTATTTCAAGGCCTCCTCATCGGTATTCAACATTTGATGTGCTCTAGCGACATTGTATAGTGCGACGGAAATGCGTTGTTCATTGGCTAACTCTGTGGCCGCAGTCAGCGCTTTGTGTCTTAACGCTAAGTGTTCATCAAAATGCTCCAAACGCGCAGAGAAGTGACCAAGATTTTCATACAGCTCTAGCTTTAATAATGGCTCATAACGGGAGCTGTATTTTTTATCTAATGCCATCAATAAGTCATAGCCTTGCTGATTTTTACCTAAATAATTCAATGTATTGGCTATTTGAATGGTCATCATAGGGTCGGTATATAGTTGGGAGACAGAGTTCAGCATTTCAATAGATTTGTTGAGATATTGCTCTGCAGATTCGATATCTCCCTCAAATTTCAGTTGTTTTGCGTGCAGAATATAAATGTTTATTTTAAATTTAAGGGGCATGTCTTCGACATCAACCCATTGTGCGATTTCTTGTTTTAACTCTTGGTGTTTGACTAGTTGGAATAAGGCATCAAGCTGGTAAAGCTTATATTGAAACCAGATCCGACTTTTTTTAGAGACTGAACTTAGTGATTTGTCGATGTTAGCGAGACAGTTAGCTGGCGACGCTTTACAGATGTCATGAATATTGGGCGCGTCTGATTGAGCAAATGATTTCCCATAGACCAACGTCAACATCAAGACCCAAAATACGTTGCTTGATTTCGCTAATAAACGGTGGGCGCTAATTTTACTCAAATGAATGCTCTTTGACATGCTGACTTGCTGTATATTTAACAATAAATACTTAGCAATACCAAGTGGATTCATTCGTTACTTGAATAATACTTTTTTATCAATGAATTATATGCTTTTTGTGTGTGAATAATGACCTAAATTAGCTGCTTGATTATAGGCAATTGCAGATTTTTACATTGAATGCTGGATAACTTAGAGTCAGAGTTTTAACGACACAACAGCTTAAATAGTAACTTTAATGTGAATTACTGCACTGCGAGTAGTTAATTAATAGCCGCATAATTTATACGATATTATAACGGCTATCGGTGGTGATTTAGAGGTTGTTAATCTGCTAATTTCTAAATTGCAGAACAAGTGATTGCTGTTCAGTGAGCTTGTCTAATAATCCTGAAGATAATGTTGTTGCCTCTAAACTATTGTCTTCACATGAGATAGAAAGTTCGCTAATACGAACAACATTCTCGCTTACTTCTTCCGTGACCACCGATTGTTGTTCAATGGCGGTGGCTATTTGCGCAGTTGAATCTGATATCTGCGTGACCTCGTTGAGAATGCTATCTAACGCATCCCCCGTTTGTTTTGACAAAGAAACACAGTTTTCAGAAAGCTCATTACTTTTGGTCATCGCATTTATGGCATTACTAGAGTCAGTTTGTAACTGGCCCAATAATTTATTGATTTCTTCCGTTGATTGTTGCGTTCTCATTGCTAATGCTCTCACTTCTTCGGCAACAACCGCAAAGCCACGGCCTTGTTCGCCCGCTCTTGCTGCTTCGATAGCGGCATTAAGTGCTAATAAGTTGGTTTGGTCAGCAATACTACTGATTTCTGATAATACTGAGCTTATCGATTTACTACCATCGGCTAAGCGAGATATCATGCTATCTACTTCGGCCAATTGCTGAGATAAATCGTCGATAGCGTTTACAGTAGACTTAACAACTTCTTTGCCTTGTTCAGTAAGCTCTTTGCCTTGTTCAGTAGCCTGCGCTGCACCACTAATGGTTCGAGCCAAATCTTGCACCGTAGCAGACATTTCATTGATGGCTGTTGCTACTTGTTCTGATTCGTTGCGTTGTTGACTTAAACTTTCGGAAACACTGTGGTTTTTATCAGACGTTGAGGCGGCCATTTCACTGACATGCATTGATACGTCAGTTACCCTGCCGACCACCGCATTAATTTCTGCTTTGCGCATGGTTAACGCCAACTGAATATTACCAACGGCGTCATTATTACCAGCATATAAATAGGCCATCAACGGATTATTAAAAACACTTTTGGCTTCATTCACTACCTTGGTATACTTTTTACGCCATTGCATGAAAATCCCAGTCGATAATACGCAAATAACAAAAATAGGTAGGCTAAAGAGCAAACTGGTCTCTGAAAATAAGGTTAGTGCAGCGGTTAATACCGTGAGCAATATAAAACACGATTGAAACCATAAGGTTTGATCGGTAGAAAATTTGAGTGCTAGCGGCGTTTCCCCTTTATTCAGTTTTTGATAAGTCTCTTCGGCGCGCTGCTTAACATTTTGATCTAGTTTTGTTCTTACAGATTGGTATTCAACATTGTTACCACTATCATCTTTTATCGGTGTGACAAAAGCATTAACCCAATAATAATCACCATTTTTACAACGATTTTTAACTGGTCCCATCCACGATCTACCTTGTTGGACAAATGACCATAGATCTTTAAATGCTGCTTTTGGCATAGTTGGATGTCTGACGACATTATGTGGCTTGCCTTGCAATTCATCGATAGTAAACCCAGCAATGTCGCAAAATTCTTTATTGGCGTATTTAATATAACTGTCTAGATCGGTGATCGATAATAAGAAATCATTATCGCTAAAAGTTTGTTCTTTACCTGATTGGTTTGTTGTCATGGAATTGATTACCTCGTAATACATTTGTACTTTATGTTTCACATTCCATCGTAAAAAATTATATCTATTTTAATGTAGCTGTTTTTTGATAGCTTTCGAGTTAATTAATGTTTTTATTAAATCAACTACTTGAGTAACCATATAAATATAGCGGGTATTATCAGTGAAGTATATGTGTTTAAGCTTGTAATGATTGCCAAAACATATTAAATGCAGCGTTTCGATACGCTATGTTTTGGGCGAGCTTTGGGTTGTTGATAAAAAAACTACTGGCGGTAATAAACTGACCATGACAATTGTCTAACATATATTCTATTGGGTGGGTGGCGATTAAATTTACTTGTTGTCCTAACTCAATAAGTTGTTGTAAATATTTAAACTCTTCCGCTAATACTTTGGCTTTAAGTTGCGATGTGATCGGTTGGTAGTGCATAACTTGTAAACAAAATTGTTGGTGCAAAGGATGGGTGATTGTCCAATCGATCGCATTGTCCCATGCCGT
Source organism: Colwelliaceae bacterium 6471 (assembly GCA_040779335.1). Lineage (GTDB taxonomy): Bacteria > Pseudomonadota > Gammaproteobacteria > Enterobacterales > Alteromonadaceae > JBFONV01. The sequence goes on along the minus strand of JBFONV010000002.1, from coordinate 430,307 downwards.
TCTGGCTTGCTCTTTTATATTACCTACCATTATGTTTTGTGGAGCAACCTGTTGGGAAAAGTCTTGCTTGACGCTTTGGTATAAACTAATGACTAAAGCTTCTTTACTAGGGAAGTGGTGGAATAGGGTACCATTTGCAACATTGGCGGCTTTTGCGATGGAAGCGGTTGAAGTAGAGTGAATACCTTGTTCAACAAACAAGGCTAACGCGGCGTTTAAAATTTTTTGTTTTTTACTGTCAGGCATTACATTCTCATCTAAAAACTTATTATGCTGCGAGCGACTCATTAACAGGATATTTAAAGTAACTCGTTAATTATAAAGAGGTTACCTTAAAAAGGTTTTTAACAGCAATTTTTGAATAAGTTTGCCATAGGGTGGATGAACTAATGAGCCTGTATTTAGCTTCCCTCTTTTGAGTACGGTTTTAGCTTTTGAAAAGGTTAAAAACCCTTCGTGGCCATGATAATGGCCCATACCCGATGCGCCAATACCACCAAAAGGTGCATCATCCGCAGCTACATGCATTAATGTTTCGTTGATACAAACGCCGCCGGAGTGCGTGTGCGCGAGAATATGCTGCTGTATGTCGTCATCAAAGCTCATGATATATAACGCTAAAGGTCGTGGGTGATCATTAACATATTCAATCGCCTCATCAATTTTTTCGTAACCGATAATGGGTAATAACGGCCCGAATATTTCATTTTGCATCAACAACATGTCATCATTAACTTGTGTTATCAGCTGCGTAGCGAGGTTATGACTGGTTCTGTCTATACTTTTATTGTTTGCAGCAATTACTTTGGCGCCTTTTTCATTGGCGTCATCAAGCCAAGCTAGCAAGCGTTGGTGCTGAGCGGCATTTATAACATGGGCGTAATCAGCACTGGTTTCCTTGTCGCCATACATGCGTTGATATTTTTTTTGATACTCGCTAATAAACTGTTCGACCTTATCTTGTGGACAGAAAATATAATCAGGTGCTACACATATCTGTCCAGCATTTAAGCATTTTCCGTAAATCAAACGCTCTACGGCGGTGGCTATATCAATATCAGGGGCAATTATAACTGGGGATTTTCCGCCGAGTTCGAGGGTGACAGGGGTAAGGTTATCAGCAGCGGCACGCATAACATGTTTGCCTACCGCGGTAGAGCCGGTAAACATCAAATGATCAAACGGCAATGAGGAAAACTGTGCGGCAACATCAGCTTCTCCTTCAACTACGGCAACCGTGTCATCGCTAAAAGCACTGTTTAGCATTTTAATGATGACTTTATTGGTGTGTGGCGTGAACTCAGACAATTTAATCATGGCTTTGTTTCCCGCGGCTAATGCTGTGATTAACGGGCCAACAGATAGCATGACTGGAAAATTCCACGGCACCATAATTCCGATGACACCCAGTGGCTGATAATGCACTTTTACACTCGCTGGAGACAAAAGTAGTCCGGCATGACGGCGTTGCGGTTTCATCCATTTTTTAAGATTTTTTATGGTGTAATTAATATTCATCACGCACGGTAATATGTCAGCAATTATGGTATCGTCTTTGGGGCGTTGACCATAGTCAGCATTGAGTGCTGACACTAATTCATCTTGATGCGTTAATAAGGCTGTTTTTAACTGTTTAAGTTGAGCTATTCTATCAGCAGCGCTGAGCATAGGTTGCTCTTGGTATGCTTGACGTTGTTTTTCTAACATTATCTTTAGCGGATCGAGAGTCATTTGGGCGTTTGCTGATATATTCATAATTGGCTCATACAATATTGGTTAGACTGATTAGTCGGTCGTCTATTGATTAAACACTAACAAAGCCAGTTGGACAAGAAAAATTTGTTGCTGTGATAGATCGGTATTTCACTGCACAGATATAACAATAGATAGCTTTTCAAGGACGTATATCGGACTATATACATTTGGCTATTTGCGAAATTATTGCTATTTTTCACAGAGACGGTAATTGACGTCATTTCTTCAGAAATAAATAAAGGTATAAAATGGACTCCACACTTATTGTAGGTACACAGGGCACTCCACTTATTGTTGTTCAAGCCGATTGTTTTGACACTTGGTTATCCGCGCAAACGCCACACACTCAAAACTGGTTACAGCAAACTCAATATTCAGGTACTGGCCTAGCAAACATTCCTGATAGCGAAGGTAATTTGGCGTTCGCATTATTCGTTGATCAAGATTTATCGCACTATTATGCCTGTGGCGATTTAGTTAACAACCTGCCTGCAGGACAATATATGCTTGAGGCGCAAGAGCAATTTCATCAAGCTATTGCTTATGCTTGGGCTGTTGGTTGTTATCAATTTGATCGTTATAAAGAAAACAAAAAAAACTTACCATCATTAGCGATAAATAACGAAAAGCTGGTTACTTTTGCCAATAGACAAGCGCAGGCGACTGCCTTAGTGCGAGATTTAGTGAATACGCCTGCCAGCGATATGATGCCAGAAGAACTGGGTGTTGCTGCCGCTGAACTGGCGGAAAAATATGATGCAGAAATTCACCAAATTATTGGTGATGAGTTATTAGATGAAAATTATCCAACCATCCACGCAGTAGGCAGAGCAAGTGTTCACTCACCTCGATTAATTGATTTACACTGGGGAGAAGAAACGCACCCCCAAGTAACACTCGTTGGTAAAGGAGTCTGCTTTGACAGTGGTGGCTTAGATATAAAACCTGCTGCTGGTATGCGCAATATGAAAAAAGACATGGGCGGCGCTGCGCATGTTTTGGGACTGGCGCAATTGATTATGGCAAATGATCTGCCGATCAGGTTGCGAGTATTGATACCTGCGGTGGAAAATGCGGTTTCAAACAATGCTTTTCGTCCAGGGGATGTTATTACCACACGTAAAGGACTTACGGTTGAAATAGACAATACCGATGCCGAAGGGCGTCTAGTCTTGTGTGATGCGTTGGCGGAAGCCGAAAACGACCAACCAGAATTACTGATTGATTTTGCCACGTTAACAGGTGCTATGCGTGTGGCCTTAGGTACAGAGTTGCCAGGTTTTTTCTCAACCAGTGACGATGTTGCCGCGGGGATCACCCAAGGTGGCAGCCAAAATAGTGATCCGGTGTGGCGCATGCCATTATACAGCCCGTACCAAGAGCATTTAAAAAGCCAAATTGCCGATATGACAAATTGTTCATCTATACCTTTTGGTGGTGCAATTTCTGCAGCGTTATATTTGCAAGAGTTTGTTAATACTGAAACCGATTGGGTTCATTTTGATGTTATGGCATGGAATATTCGTGCACTGCCTGGTCGACCCATTGGTGGCGAGGCTTTTGGTATCAGAGCCGTTTTCCAATATTTGCAGACACGTTTTGGTTAAACTTTAGTTTTCTATATCAAGATTTTTGAGTAATAAAGCCACTTAATGAATGTTAAGTGGCTTTATTATTTTAGGTAAATAAGTGGCTTACTCAAGGTTATATTACTCTGTAGGCATATTTATTGAACATGGACTTGCGATGATTGCATGTAGCAGCCAATATGAATGCAAGGGCTGGTAGAGAATAATTAGGCTAAGTATCATGGAATTTGTAAATGCGGTTATTGTTGGTGCCGGGGTGGTTGGCTTAGCCACAGCTGCTGCGCTGAGTAAGCGGCTTAGCAACATCATTATTATCGAAAAAAATGATAGTTTTGGTGAAGAAACCAGTAGTCGAAATAGTGAAGTGATACATGCGGGTTTGTATTATCCAGAAAACTCGTTAAAAGCAAAGTTGTGTGTGCAAGGTAAACACAAGTTGTATCAATATTGTCAGCAGCAACATATCCCGCATCAAAAAATTGGCAAGCTGTTGGTGGGCCATAATCAAGAGGAAGCGGCGTATTTAGAAAACTTGATTTTGGTAGCTGCTAAGAACGATGTTGATGATTTAACTTGGTTAAGTCAACGGGAAATTGCCCATTTTTCTCGCGAGCTTTCCGCAACTAGCGCGTTGCTCTCGCCATCCACTGGAATTATCGATAGCCATGCTTATATGCAATCTTTACTTGGTGAAGCTGAGCACAATGGCGCACTTTTTATCGCTAAAACTGTAATGGTATCAGCCGAAAGTGTCGACGATGGTTTTATATTAACCATCGATAGTTTAGGTGAAATCAGCGAACTGAAATGTCGGTATTTGATTAACTGCGCTGGCCTACATAGCGAACAAGTCGCTAACAATATTACCGGACTGTCCACGGAATTTATCCCTCAATTGCACTGGTGTCGAGGACACTATTTTTCATATTCGGGTAAAAGTCCATTTAGTAAACTCATTTATCCGGTACCTGAAGCAAATGGTCTAGGCATTCATGCCTCATTAGATATGGGCGGTCAGTTAAAATTTGGTCCTGATACTGAATATGTCGATGAATTAAGTTATGAGTTTAGCGCCAATGTAAAAACAAAATTTGTTCAAGCCATTAAACGATATTTTCCAAACCTAGACACGGAAAGGCTTCAACCCGCCTACGCAGGTATTCGCCCAAAACTGCAAGGACCAAACGACCCGTTTAAAGATTTTGTTATTCAAAATGAAACGGTTCACGGGCTAACTGGGCTGATCAATTTATTCGGTATCGACTCTCCTGGTTTAACCTCAAGCTTGGCTATTGCTGATTATGTTGTGGAAAACATGCACATTGATTAGTTATTTTTTATTATGTGATAATAGATAATACTTTTTATGTTTAAGGGAAAAGCAGTGAAAACCGTGCAATTTAATGACAAATCAGTAACACCATCGAAAATTATTTGTATTGGTCGCAACTACGTTGATCACATTGCTGAGCTCGGTAATGAAGTGCCTGACGAAATGGTGGTGTTTATTAAGCCCAACTCTGCCATTAGTGATGAGTTAATGTCTTATCATCAAGAGCCGTTGCATTATGAGGCAGAAATTTGCTTTATGGTTGAAAACGGACAATTTGCTGCAGTGGCTGTCGGTTTAGATCTAACCAAACGCGCGTTGCAAACTCAGCTGAAAACCAAGGGGCTACCGTGGGAGCGAGCAAAAGCGTTTGATGGCGCAGCTGTTTTTAGTGACTTTGTTGCTATCGACAACATAGAAAATTCTTTAACTGTTGCGCTTCGAATCAATGAGCAGCTTATGCAAGTGGGTAGCGTTGAGCTAATGATTTATTCACCGAGCGCTATTCTCAACGAGCTTAAAAGTTTTATTACCTTGCAAGATGGCGATATTGTCATGACTGGCACACCCAAAGGTGTTGGTGTTGTAAATGCCGGCGATACGTTTACTGGCTCGATTTACGATAATAAGCAGAATTTAGTTGCTAAAGAGTGGCAGGCAAAGTAATACTTTTGTGTTACATCCCTTATGAAGCTTTATAACAAATAGTTAACATTTGCTATTTTATGCTTTATCCTAGCGCGCAATTCTTGTCCGAAAATCTTGTATTAAAAATAAATACAAAACTTCAATATAAAAATAATAAAGGGATTTACCGCAATGTTGTTATCATCAACACTACGCTGTTCTATTTTACTGTTGCCATTGCTGCTTGCAGCTTGTGGTGGTGGTTCAGGTGACACTAAAACCGTTACTCCTCCTAAAACGAATACTCCGCCAGTAGCAAGCAATGACGTAATATCGGCAAACGTTAACGAAACTGTCACTATTGATGTACTTGCTAATGACTCCGATGTGGGCGATAGCATGACAATATCTGAAGTGACTACACCTGCGTTTGGTCAAGTAAGCAGTAACGACAATGCCTTATCGTATCAGCCCAATGAAAACTTTATCGGTAAAGATACTTTTTCGTACACGGTAAAAGACAGTAGTGGTGCAACCGATACTGCGCTGGTAGAAGTTACCGTTAAAAATGTTGCGCCGAAAGCAGAAAATGATTTGGTGCAAACCCAGCAAAGTATTGTTGTAACTGTTGATGCATTAGCAAACGATAGCTCGCAAGGAAATCACTCGCTAACCATTGTTAGTACGTCAAATCCAGCGCACGGTGTCGTTAATCTCGATGATGGTCTCATTACTTATACGCCTAATTCGGGCTTTGCGGGTCAAGATTCTTTTGCTTATATAGTGCGTGATTCGTATGGTGATGAATCAACAGCAGCCGTTGCTATTACAGTAGTAAACACTGAACCAACTGCTGTTGATGATGTGGTTAGTACATCGCAAAATCAGGCGTTAGAGATAAGCTCTTTGAGCAATGATATAGATGCCGTGGGTGATGAGTTGACCATTTCCGGTCTTAGTGCGGCAGAAAACGGTAGTGCATCACTTGAAGATGGCATTATTACCTATATCCCCAATAATGGTTATTCAGGTATTGATCATTTTACCTATACCATTGTTGATAATTATGGTGCCACTAGCCAAGCAGATATTAGTGTTGATGTCGCTAATAGCGATCCCGTGGCTAATGATGATGCTGAACGAGTCTTTAAAAACAGTGTTGTGATGATTGATGTCTTGGCGAATGATGAAGATGTTGCTGGTGATGTTATTACTTTGCAATCTGTCTCTAACCCGCTACATGGCTCAGCAGTCATCGTCGACGGTAAAATAGAATATCAGCCGCAAACTGATTTTGTTGGTGAGGATGTGTTTGGTTATACCCTTGAAGACAGTTATGAAGCCTCAGCATCTGGCTTTATAATTGTTACTGTTAATAACGGCATCAATGTTAAAGGTAAGCTCATCGGTTTTAACCAAGCCAATATCAACGTGACTTTATCTGTTGCCGAGGTTGACTTTACAGGTACTACTGATAAAAACGGCGCATTCGAAGTCGAAATAGACGGCACAAATACTGCAGCATTAGTGATTGCTCATGCGGAAAATGTTACCGAAAAATATTCAATGCATGCCTATTTAGGCGATGTCGCTAGCTATCTTGCTGAAATGGACGAATCTTTCAGCGTAGATAAACAAAATATTTCTCATCTTACTACTGCTGAATATGAGCTGATCAATTATATTCAAGCTCAAGAAGAAAATACCCTCCCTGTTGCGCTTATTAATGAATTAGAGGCTGCTCGCTATTTAGTCGATGCCGATATTGTTTTAGATCTAGCTGTTAGCACCGATATTATTAATGCTAACAACGGTATCGAATTGCCTGATAGCTATGCAAGTATTAACGCCTTTATGCAAACGCCGTTTGCCATGCAAGAACAACTCTCTATTTGGCGTGAAGAACAACCAACAGAATATTATGAGGTTTATGATGCCTTGTTTAACAATAATGACATAACCTCGGCACCAGATGAACTCAATCAAGTTAATAATATTTTATTAAACAGTTCGACCACTTCAGGACCTTATAACACTGAGCATTTGATCTTAAATGAAGATAATACTGGCAGTATTGATAATAGGGGCAACGGCAATACAACAGGGACTTTTATTTGGAATAGCAGTGATGATGAACTCGCTATTACATTTGATGAGGTAAGTAACATTATTTCTGATGATTATTACTGCGGTAATAATCTAAGTGCTAGGGATTCCTTTGCTGCTAACGCTTTGGCGATAAAGAAATTGTATTCCACAACGGTTTATGATGTTTATATCCGCAGAGCTATGGGAACATTTAACAATTCCAGTTGTTTTGACATTAATACGCATCAACTCGAATACGACATCAAAATTAACGCTAAAACAAAGCCACTTGTTATAACTGCTGGAGTGTATCACTTTGGAAGCATTCAAACGGCGCTACCTGATCATTTAGGTGATGCTGACTATGAATTAGTATCGGCAACATTTAATTTAAATGATGGTGGTACTTTTGTTGAAACAATCGACACTGTGTTAACACCACGCACTGGCCAGTGGCAATTGCTAAACGGCAGCTTACAACTGGATTATGATGACGGGATTAGTATTATTTATGAAAAAAATGCGGTCTATAAAGGACTAGATTTAGCCCGCTATTATATGATTGATGCAGGTGTAGAAGTTACATCAGGTGAAACTTTTATTGTTCCAACGCAAGAGGTTACATGGCAAAATTCAACTGGTTATATGCTTTGGGGAGAATTACCTCTATATAATAACGAACTGGATGGCGGCTTTGGTTTTAAATTCGACGAAGGTTTTACTGGAGTGCAGCAAAATAATTTTATTGGTGAGTGGTCTGATTCGACCTCTGGTCTTTATACTTGGAGTTTAACGGATAATTTATACAAATTTGATTATTATGCCACCCCTGATACCTTTGACTTCACGGCTTTTTGTGATATCAATGAAGCCAATTGCGCTCAATGGCGACGCCGGGAAGTAGAAATAATTGGTCAAGTTGGCTCTTTCTTTATTGCAAAAATCTATCAAGAAATAAATTACCCAGAAGAGTGGGGCGGAGGTTCTTCTCGCAGTGGTTATATCAGTTTAATAGATTTTTCTGAATTGTAATATCAATAACCTAAGAACAGCAAAAGAACTAAAGCCGAGTCACTTTTATACTCGGCTTTTTTGTAGCTAAAATGCTGTTAGCTGATTTATATTTTTTCATTGTGAACTACTATATTTACCATAGATATTATCGGCAGTATTCAGACATCTTGTTACATAAAAGGCTCTGTTATCGACAGACAAATTATCAAATATTGTTATATTTTTATAGTTAACTGAAAAGGTTAAATATAAGGGGGGTTCATGTTAGCTAGCGTTGTTCTGCAGAAAAAACAGCAAAATTACGTCAATACTCTGTTTATTGCGTTGGTTACACTGATATTTATTTCCGGTTGCGGTGGTGGCAGTAGTAGCAATTCTTCAAAGACTAACCAACCTTCGAACTCACCCTATAGCTATCAGCAACCCTCTCAAAAGAATGATGGCTGGCAAACGGCTCACCTTGACGACTTTGAAATTAATTCCTCTCCACTGCTCACTATGATGGAGCAGATTGAGGAACAGGCTAACGGCTATCGTTTTATTGACCATGTTCTTATCGTGAAAGATAACCATATTGTCTTTGATGAGCTCTTGCGCAGTGAATTGGATATCGCTGATGGCTGGGCGAACAATACGGATATTAATTTACATATTTTAAATTCGGTGACTAAAAGCGTAAATTCAGCGTTGATTGGCATCGCCATCGATCAAGGTTATATCGAGAGTGTTGATGTTAAAGTGCATGATTTTTTCCAACATAAACAACCCATTGCCAATTGGACTGATGCCAAAGCAAATATCACCTTACAAAACTGGTTGAATATGCGACATGGTTATTTATGGGACGAGTGGAATGTTTCTTATTTGGATGCGAGTAATTTAAATAGTCAAATGAATAAATCTAGTGATCCAATCCAATTCCTATTAGACAGACCAATGGCTAGCACACCAGGTGAAACTTTCGCCTATTCCACTGGCGTATCGTTTGGCTTAGGTCGAATATTATCTTTGGCAACAGGTCAAAGTGTTACGAGTTTTATGGAGCAAAATTTATTTGCGCCATTAGGGATCGATAATTATGGCTATTGGTCACTTGATGGCCAGCTACACACAGGTAGTGCGTTGTATCTAAGAGCGCGTGATATGGCGAAATTCGGGCAGCTTTATTTAAATAAAGGTAATTGGAATGGCGAACAAGTGATTTCTCAGGCATGGATTGACGAGTCCACTCAACGTTATGTTGACTCAGGGACTTGGGGGTATGGCTATCAGTGGTGGATGACCACATTTAATGTCTTGGGAACCGAAATAAACACGTTTTATGCTGATGGTTTTGGGGGCCAATATATTTTTGTGCTTCCTGACTTAGACGCTGTTGTAGTGTTTAATGGTCGAGCCTATCAACAAGGGCAAAGCGAACAATATGACGTTCGTAAAATCATGGAAGACCATATTTTACCAGCACTGATGTAGCTTGACGCTGTCGGCGAAAATAAAACTAGCAGCACAATACGTCATGCCACCTACAATTATGCCTCTATGCCTCTATGCCTATGTGGTGCATATAAAACTGAATATTGTGTGTTTGCTATATATGCGGGACACTTTAAAAAATATGTTAATCAACCAGTTCTTTCAATGAGGTAGATACTTATTTGATGCTTTGTTAATAACGCTTTCAGCAACGAAATAACTAAGCAATATGTTGCCAATGAATCTTGATTTGAAGACTTTTTGATCGATATCAAAAAGTGTGTGCTTCTTATTTAGTTTTTATTGTCTATCAAGAATTCTCGGTGTAGAATGTGAATGATAGTAATTCTCATTAACAACTGCGATATAGAATTGAACATGACTTTAGTAGACCTTGTTAAAAATCAGAAAGCTAAAATAACTGAGCTTCCAGCGGATGCTCAACTTGCTGCGCATCTTCTCGAACAGGGTTTTGTTCCTCTGTCTGAAATATCTCTTGCTCATAAAGCGCCATGGAATGGTCCGTTGGCGTTTCATCTTCATAATACTAAAATGACCATCCAGCAGCAGGTAGCGCAGCAAATTAAAGTAGCTTACCTATAATGTCATTGTTTCATCATTATGCCTTGGTTGGTTTTGCCAATTCAGGAAAAACATCGTTATTTAACCTCCTGTCTGGCGAACGTCAAAAAGTTGGTAATTGGTCTGGTGTTACTGTTTCGGTAAAACGCAAAGAAATAAAGTTACCGAGTCATTCTGCGATTTTATCTGATTTGCCAGGATTGAGTTCGCTCACCAAGCGTTGTGATCAAGGTCAAGATCTTACTATCAGCCACGAATTTCTTCAGCAACAAAAAATTGATTGTCTGATCAATGTTGTTGATATCACCCAATTGAACCGTCAATTATTTTTAACCAGTCAATTGCTTGATCTAGGTTTGCCTATGATCATTTTGCTCAATAAATCTGATCGTAAAGAAGCCGCTCAAGTTGATATTAAAACACTGGAAGACGAGTTAGGTTGCCCGGTTATTGAGGTTGTTGCTCACGACAAAGCAAGTATTGAAAAGATTTATCAGCAACTTGAAACTTTACCTAAAGTTACTAAACGTCCTGCTAAAATCGCTGAAATATCAAAAAAAGCAGATGAAAATGCTAAAGTTAGTCAAGGCTGTGAGTGCAAAGATACCAGCGAAGCATCGAGCGTTGAATTGTTGCAGGCGCGGCATCAATTTGTTCAAGATGTGCTGAAGAAGAGTGTTAAGTCGCAGCCAGTACACACAGATTTTAGTAATAAACTAGACAGCGTAGTGTTACACCCATTTATTGGTATACCTGTTTTTCTGTCGATGATGTATCTGCTTTTTATGTTTGCCATTAACGTCGGTAATGCCTTTGTCGACTTTTTTGATATTGTCAGCGGTACACTGTTTGTCGAATATCCAGCTCATTTTTTAGCACAATTCGGCCTCCCGACTTGGGTATTGAACATTATTGAAGGTATTGGCTCTGGTATGCAAACAGTAGCGACCTTTATCCCTATTATTGCTTGTCTGTTCATTGGCTTATCTTTGCTGGAAAGTAGCGGTTATTTAGCCCGAGCGGCATTTGTTGTCGATAGCGTAATGCAAAAAATAGGCTTACCTGGTAAGGCATTTGTGCCATTAATTGTTGGTTTTGGTTGTACCGTACCCGCGGTGATGTCGGCCCGTGTATTAGACAGCGAGCGTGAACGTATAACCACTATTATGATGGCACCGTTTATGTCTTGTGGTGCTCGCCTACCGGTATATGCACTTTTTGCCGCCGCATTTTTTCCTGAGAATGGCCAAAATTTAGTTTTCCTCCTTTATTTGATTGGCATTGCCGCGGCGATATTTACTGGGTTTTTATTGAAGAAAACCACACTGCCTGGCAATAGTTCGTTAAACATTATGGAATTGCCTTTGTACGAAGTACCTAAGTTAAGTGCGATTAGTGCGCGCGTTTGGCAGCGTACTAAAGGCTTTGTCACTGGCGCCGGTAAAACCATCGTTATTGTCGTTTGCTTGCTCAATTTTCTTAACTCAATTGGAACCGATGGTGAATTTGGCTATAAAGACAGTGAAAATTCTGTCTTGAGTCAAGGGGCTCAAATAGTAATGCCTATATTAGCGCCTTTGGGGGTTAAAGAGGATAATTGGCAGGCGGGTGTCGGCATTATCACCGGCATATTTGCCAAAGAGGTGTTAGTGGCAACCTTTAATAATTTATATTCTCCAGGCCATAATGAAGAGACTTCAGCGCCGTCATTAAGCGATAGTTGGCAGCAAGGCGTGGAATCGATAAAGACTAATTTATTGGGAATAGCCCCTGAAGATCCATTGAGCATGGACGTGGGAGATATCAGTGATCTCGATGTCGCCGCACAAGAGCAACAGGTAGAAATTACCACTTACCAAGTGATGCAAAATGCGTTTGATGGCCAATTGGGTGCGTTTAGTTATTTACTGTTTATCTTATTGTACACTCCTTGTGTTGCCGCGATGGGCGCGATAAAAAATGAAGTGGGTAACCGATGGGCAGGATTTGCTGCAACCTGGAGTTTTGCTTTTGCTTACCTAGTATCAACGTTTTGTTATCAGGTAGGTAATTTCCTTAATACACCGGTATTATCATCTATCATCATCGGTTTAGTGTTGTTAGCCTTCTATGCCATATATCTGTGGTTAAAACATAAAGGCAAGAAAATTTTAACGATACCAATCGCGGTAAGATACTCTTAACGAGTAAAACCTGTCATTACAGCATTGCGTTGTCAGTTAATACTTCTGATAACGCAATCGTCGAAATGTTTTAAACTTTCCTTATTAGTGATCTGAGTTAAGGTTAGTTATCGTTGCAGTGATAAAATCATGGTTTTGACACAGTAATTGATACAGTGTGAATTGATTGATGGCGCGCTCTAGATTGTGCTGAGGGTGTTTAATACTAAAATAGTTATCGCCATCAAGGTAGTCCGTTAAAAAGCGCACTCCGATCATAAAGGGCAATAACTTCGCGCCGATAATCAAACTTTGCTTTTCTAGCGTGCTGATATTTTCGCCAAAACTATCGATATATCCTTGTGCTAGCGCAGCAAAAACCTCTTTTTTCAGCGCCATTTCATCAACATTAGTGGCATCTTCAGCGAGGGTTGAGCAGCAAGTGCGCACCATATCGCCAAAATCGTGCATCAGATAACCCGACATACAAGTATCTAAGTCGATAACGGTTATAGGTCGCTCCGTGCTTTTATCAAACAGTAGGTTGTTTATTTTTGTGTCATTGTGAGTAACATTTAACGGCAGTTTTAATGTTATGCGAGTGACTTCATCAATAAAACGTTGCTGGTTGTGGCAAAAACTAACCCATGACTCACATGAGGCTAGTCGCTTGGCTTTATCTTGCTTAATGGCTTCATTAAGTTGCAACATTCTAAAGCCAATATTATGAAAATTGGGGATGATTTCTGCCAATTTTTCCGCCGGAAAATTACTCATCGCGGCGCTAAATTGCGCAAACGACGAAGCCACTTGCTTTGCCTGTTCGAGATTACTGACAGATTCTAAGGTGAAGCAATTATCAACGTAATCAACAGCACGCCAATATTGACCTTGGTAAAGCGTTGCCAGTTCGTTATTTATATTTGCGCGTTGTTTCATCGAACTTAACGGATATCGACCTTGTTGACGAGCATTGGCTAAATGTTGATTGATTAATTCAGCGTTGTTGATCACCGCCATGGGATCGGGGAAAACTTCGGCATTGATCCTTTGCAATACAAAGTTTTGTGCTGATGATTTAACTAAAAAAGTATCGTTGATATGACCGTTGCCTAAACGAGATATTTGGCAAGCGTCAACGTGACAGTGATAAAATTCAAGTACGCCATTAAGGATGTTGTCGGTAATTTCTTCGGTCATATTTATGGGTTATCACTCAAGATAGATTCGTTATTAGGGTGAACAAGCGCGCTAATTATCGACTTAATATCTGACAATGCTTTCGTTTGTTTTAGCTTGCTTATGTTTGTTTGACTGCAAAAGATAGAGAATTATTCTTTGGGTGTCTATGCATAATCAGGAAATTTCTCTATCAAGCAGATGTCAGTTAGCGGTTAATAAATAACATTACTGTCGATGCTTAATGACTAATTGCTTTAAGGTTTCGACAATGTCTGATGATTGTTGATAAGCAAACACGACCTCTCGAACCAACCGTATACCATCGATAGGTAAAAATACGATTTCAAATTTTTTCAGGATTTCGGGAGAGGCGGGAACCAATGCGGCTCCTAAACCAGCATGTACTAGACCAAGCGCGTAATCTATGGTTTGAATTTTTGCCCGTATGTCTAAGGTGATACCTGCTAAGGTTAGCGTGTCATTTAAACTATCCCACGCATTACAAGGGCTACGTTTAATAAAAGGCAGACCATCTAAATCGCTCATCGAAATAGAATCGTTGATAGCGAGTACATGATTATAAGGCAGCGCCAGTAAGTATTCTTCTTGCCAAAGCGGGACAAAACTTTCGGTTTCTCGCAGTTCTTCTTTGATAATAATGCGTGCATCGCAAGCTTCATGGTGCGGCACTAGGGTTAGTTCCATCAATTCTTGTGCTGAAGTGAAATCTTTGAGTAACGCTGACATACGTTCAACACCTAAACCGCGAGTAACCCCTAAATAAAACGGTTTTTTGATGCTTTGATCGGTAAAAACATTTTTGATGGCATCCGCTTGTCCCAGCAGTTGTTTCGCTAACGGATACAGTCGTTCGCCAGTGTCTGTAGGCGTAACGCCTCGGGCGTGGCGAATAAAAAGCGAAGTGTCTAGTGATTGCTCTAACTGATGAATAGCTGCCGATATTGACGGCTGAGCGATAAAGCAAGTTTTAGCCGCAGCACTAAAACTTTGTTTTTCATAGACCGAAACGAAGTAATGTAAGTTTTTTAAATCCACTGTTTACTTGCCTATCAAGGTTTAAAATGGGTATAGGTAAAATCTATACATGCTAAAGAAAATAAATATTTTAACTTTGGCTAAGTTTTATCTATTATCGGAAAATATGCAATAACTCATTATTTACTAAAGGTGCTTTTACACATGTCGAATTCAACCGCTCAATCAAGCAAACGTCCATCGTTTAACTGGCAAGATCCGTTGTTATTGGATTCTTTATTATCAGAAGAAGAAAGAATGATCCGCGACAGCGCCTATCAATATTGCCAAGAAAAACTCATGCCAAGAGTGCTTGAGGCCAACCGCAATGAACATTTTGACGTAGAAATTATGCGTGAATTAGGCGAGTTAGGTTTATTGGGGGCGACTATCCCAGAAAAATATGGCTGTGCCGGCGTAAACTACGTGGTTTATGGCCTAGTAGCGCGTGAAGTTGAACGAGTTGATAGTGGCTATCGTAGTGCGATGAGTGTGCAATCATCTTTAGTTATGCACCCTATTTATGCTTATGGTAGCGAAGAACAACGCATGAAATATTTACCGAAATTAGCGACGGGTGAATATATTGGCTGTTTTGGTTTGACTGAGCCGAATTCGGGATCAGATCCTGCGAGCATGGCGTCAAAAGCCGTTGAAGTTGATGGTGGCTATCGTTTAACCGGCACCAAAATGTGGATCACTAACTCACCTGTTGCCGACATCTTTATTGTTTGGGCAAAACTAGATGGTGTCATCCGTGGCTTTATTCTTGAAAAAGGCATGGAAGGGTTAAGTGCTCCTAAAATTGAAGGTAAGTTTTCATTAAGAGCGTCAATAACGGGTGAAATCGTTATGGATAATGTTTTTGTTCCTGCTGAAAATATGTTGCCGAACGTAAAAGGTTTATCAGGTCCATTTGGTTGTTTGAATAAGGCTCGTTATGGCATTGCTTGGGGCGCGTTAGGTGCGGCAGAGTTTTGTTGGCATGGTGCTCGTCAATACACTTTAGATCGCGAACAGTTTGGTCGTCCTTTAGCCGCTACTCAGCTCATTCAGAAAAAATTAGCTGACATGCAAACTGAAATTACAACTGGCTTATTTGCTTGTTTACAAGTGGGTCGATTAATGGACTCAGGTGATTTAGCACCTGAAGCCATATCAATTGTAAAACGCAATTCTTGTGGCAAAGCGTTGGAAATTGCACGCACTGCCCGTGATATGCACGGTGGTAACGGTATTAGTGATGAATTCCATATTATTCGTCATGTGATGAACCTGGAAGCGGTTAATACTTATGAAGGTACGCATGACGTGCACGCATTGATCTTAGGGCGTGCGCAAACAGGTTTACAGGCTTTTTATTAAAAACGCCTTGGTAACTAATTAAGATGCATACTTTATAAAACAAACGCTGAATTTACTCGGGTAGATTCGGCGTTTTTTTATCTTAAATGTTGTTGGTTGAAAATAACAATACAGCTTGTTTGTCACTGATAAGTAAGCAGAAAATAAAGTGGAAACCCAATGTCAGATCGTAATCAATTGGTCAAAGAAAATTTTATCAACTTTGTTCGCAGCGGTACCTTACCGACCTCGAACTGTTCACTCACGCCAGAGGCGGTCGGTTTAAGCGCGCAAGAAGTTGTCGACCTATTTGAAACCCAAGTCATGAGTCGTCATTTAGATTTACAATCTCGGGTGATGCAAAAGCAAGGTAAGAGTTTTTATACCATTGGCAGCTCAGGTCATGAAGGCAATGCCGCGTATGCCAAAGCGTTCAGGCCAAGTGACATGGCGTTTTTACATTATCGCAGCGGTGCCTTTGTTATTCAGCGCAGCAAACAAATACCCGGGCAAACGCCGATCTATGACATGTTGTTATCGTTTTCTGCCTCTCAAGATGATCCAATCTCTGGCGGGCGACATAAAGTTTTGGGCAGTAAAACCTTAGCGATTCCACCGCAAACCAGTACCATTGCATCGCATTTGCCAAAGGCTATGGGCGCGGCGTTTAGTGTCGACTTAGCAAAGCGTTTACAGATGGACGCTGAAATGCCTGACGACAGTATTGTTATTTGTAATTTTGGTGATGCATCGTCAAATCATTCCACCACGCAAGGCGCAATTAACAGTACGGCTTGGGCAGCGTATCAATCTATTCCCATGCCTATTGTCTATATTTGTGAAGATAATGGTATTGGTATTTCTACTTCGACTCCACACGGTTGGATTGCGGCAAATTATCAAAATAGAGCGGGGATCACTTATCTATATTGTGATGGCTTAAACATACTTGATACCTATCAAACCGCCAAGCAAGCAGAATATATTGCCAGAGTGCAGCGCAAGCCGGTGTTTTTACACGTTAGAACGGTACGATTGCTAGGCCACGCTGGTTCTGATGCCGAGTTTGTCTATCGTAAAATGGCTGACATTGAAGCGACAGAATTTCAAGATCCATTGCTGCATAGCGCCCGTATATTACTGGAAAACAACATTTTAACTGCTGAACAAATTATCGATATTTATACCAGTGTCGAAAGCAGAGTCGCGCAAGTGGCTGACGTTGCAGCATTAAAACCTAAACTCGAAACGGCTGAGCAAGTTATGCAAAGTATTGTGCCGCCTGCTCGTGTTGTTAAGCATCAACATGCGGTTGATGACGACACCCGTAGTGCCTTGTTTGCTCATGAAAAACACAATTTGAGTAAAAAGCAGCATCTTGCAAAATTATTGAACTGGGCCTTACTCGATTTAATGGCTGAGCATCAAAATATTGTTATGTGCGGCGAAGATATTGGTAAAAAAGGTGGGGTTTACAACGTCACCGCAAAACTATGTGATCGCTTTGGCGAAAATCGAGTTATTAATACTTTGCTCGATGAACAGTCTATTCTTGGTACCGCGATTGGTATGGCCCATAACGGCTTTTTACCTATTCCAGAAATTCAGTTTTTAGCCTATGTGCATAACGCAGAAGATCAAATTCGTGGCGAAGCGGCTACCTTGCCGTTTTTCTCAAATGGTCAGTTTACCAACCCTATGGTTATTCGCATTGCTGGGCTGGCCTATCAAAAAGGTTTCGGTGGTCATTTTCATAACGACAACTCGTTTGCTGTTTTTAGAGATATCCCCGGGTTAATCATTGCCTGTCCATCGAACGGTGCTGATGCGGTTGAGATGATGAGAAGTTGTGTAAAACTGGCACAAGAGCAGCAGCGATTGGTGATTTTTCTTGAGCCTATCGCGCTTTATATGACTAAAGATTTGCATGAAGAGGGCGATGGCTTGTGGACCTCTGATTATGTGCCACCAAAAGATGCTATCGCCGAGGTTAATCAAAAAATATCGGTATTTGGTGAAGGTAAATCTTTGTGTATTTTGACCTACGGTAACGGTTATTTCTTATCTCGACAGGCAGAAAAAACACTGGCAGAGCAGGGCGTAAGTTGTCGGGTTATTGATCTGCGTTGGTTAGCGCCGTTAGATGAACAAGGCATTATTGAGCAAGTGAAACAATGTGAAAACGTGCTGATCGTCGATGAATGTCGTCAAACCGCATCGATCAGTGAAGCGTTAATGACCTTGGTTCATGAAGTGTATGCTGGCAGCGATAAACAAATGCCAAATATGAGCCGAATTACCGCACAAGACAGCTTTATTCCGCTTGGCGCCGCGGCTTATCACGTATTGCCATCTGCAAATGGCATTGTTGAGGCGGCCAACGCGTTATTGCAAGGCACAGCAGTTGATCAACAAGTTAAGTTAGCATCGAGCAAATAAGGTCGCGTGAGATAAATTATGAATAATGTAAGCCAAAAAAAACGCGCTGTGGTTATTTGCCCGGGGCGTGGAACGTACAATAAAGAAGAATTGGGCTATTTGCAGCGTTTACATGCAGATAAAACCGAGATTGTTTCAGTGGTCGATAACTATCGACAATCACAAGGGCAAGTAAGTATTGCTGAACTTGATGGTATGGAACAATACAATATGCGCCTGCATACGGCCGGAGAAAATGCCTCAGCATTAATTTATGCCTGCGCCTTGGCCGACTACCAATCAATTAATCGTGACGAGTACGATGTGGTTGCGGTAACGGGTAATTCTATGGGTTGGTATATTGCGTTAGCCGTTGCTGGCGCACTTGATGCGAAGGCCTCGATAGAATTGATCAATACCATGGGCTCGATGATGACCGATGGTGTGATTGGCGGGCAAATGATTTATCCCATTACCGACGAGCAATGGCGAGAAAATAGCGAAACTGTTACGCAAATTAAGCAATGGTTAGCAGAGGTTAATCAAGCCCCTGAAAACGAAGTGTATATTTCTATTTATTTGGGCGGTTATCTTGTCTTTGGTGGCAATAAATCCGGCCTAAAAGCCTTAGAGCAAAAACTTCCTATGGTGCAAGACAGGTACCCGATGAACCTGTTTAACCATGCGGCGTTTCATACACCACTATTAAAAGACATTTCCACTAAAGCTAAATCGATATTGTCGAGTGAGCTGTTTGAAGCTCCTAAATTGCCGCTGATTGATGGTTTAGGGCAAGTTTGGCAGCCTTATAGTTGCGATACTAACAAACTTTACGATTACACCTTAGGCACCCAAGTCACCGATGCTTATAACTTTAGTAAAGCGATTGAAGTGGCGATTAAAGAGTATGCCCCTGATAAGTTGATCATTTTAGGACCTGGGGCAACCTTAGGTGGAGCAGTGGCCCAGTGCTTGATCAAACATCAGTGGTTAGGGTTAAGTGAAAAAAGCGACTTTATTGCCAAACAAAAGGCGGATCCCTACATTTTAGCCATGGGGATTGAAGAGCAGAGAAAACAAGTGGTAGCGAAATAATAGCGACGTTTTCATCGTCGTAAAATCTTGCAGAAGGAAAAGGCTGCTTGTGTAGCCTTTTTTATTTACAATAGCGGAGAATTAACATTATTACTGAGCAATTTGCCATGACAAACCGAAAAAAGAATGAATCTGACTTGATTTTAGCATTTAAATCTTTGCTAAAAGCGCAGCAGTACGGTTCACAAAGCGAATTGGCCGAAGCCTTATCAACGCAGGGCTTTGTTAATATGTCGCAAGCGAAAATTTCTCGGTTATTATCAAAATTAGGCGCGGTAAAAACCCGTAATGCCTCAAGTCAAATGGTGTATATTTTGCCTGACGAACTCGCGGTGCCTAAATCAAAGCAAGCCATTCAATCAGTGGTGATGAGTGTTAAGCACAACAACATGCAGATTATTTTGAAAACCGGCATTGGCGGCGCACCGCTTATTTCTAGAATGCTAGACAGTATGGGTGAGTCTTCTGGTATTTTAGGCACATTAGCGGGGGACGATACTATTTTTATCGCTCCAGTTGACGTAAACCGTATCGATGAAATTACTGATTCTATTAAAGAAATGTTAGACGTAAATAGTAATCATTAGCGGTTAGTTAGCCTGACTATCTGAGGTTAACTAACTAAGACTAACTATCTAGGACTTACTATCTAAGACTTACTAAGCCACCATAGAGTTTATTTTGAATCGGTCTTTTCACTAAATAAATGACCTCATTCTTCTTCATTTCTTTAATTTTACTCAAGGAAATATAATCGGGTATTAGCTTAAAATAATCATTGTTACTTAAATCACCATGCTGAATGCTATTGACCACAGAATATTGCCATTGATAAGAAAACCTTCCATACACTATCGCGATATTATCACCAGAAACACGTACCACTTTCGCTAATTTGTATTTGTGTTTACGCTCTAAAGTATCACCGAGCAGTCTCATATCTAAAAAATAAATATCATTAATTTGAGGAGTTAAAATCAATACCGAGGCTTGTGCTTGTTCGGCTTTGTGCGCCTCATATCTTCCATAACCAAAATAAGCAATCATCAGTAAAAAAGTCAGTAGTACAAGTTTGTTTAAGGTTATTGATAGCTTGGTTTTTTGTTGTGCATCAACAGTATGTGACACTCTAAATAATCCTTTTAAAGTTATATGTACTTGGTCGAAATGTTAAGGTTGAGTGACTTACTGACAAAATTGCGATGTTCATTAGTAGTCAAAGAAATCTTTGCTAAAACAAGCGACGAATAAGTAACGTCAAATGCTATTTGTCCAAAATACTTTATCCTCGTCCGATAAAGTATCTAATTCATTAATTTCCTCAACCTTTTCTTTCAAAATCACATCAATATGATTATGAAAAATTGCAGCTAAATCAGGGTTGTTTTCCATCATGAATTTGAACATTTTGTGCTGGATAGTTTGATACTCCGTAATGCCACTTAACAGCTTATGATAGAGACTTCGTTGTAATGTCTGTGCCATAAGCTTAAATAATTCGAATTAATATCCCATAACATCAGGGTATTAGATAGGGCATATTGATATTTTTCAGTAAGACTTGGATATTACTGATGTGGCTCAGTAACCAAAATAATTCCTTTTGCCCGCAATGATTCGATGATAATTTGCTTTCTCAATGCTAGCTCTGACTTGTGATTGATTTTCATATTGGTGGCGAAAAAATATGGTTGAGTGTTAGTTTCTATATAACCAACATACCAACCGATGTCGTTACTCCAGCCTGTTTTAGCTTTTAAAACATAGTCATCCGTTTGTTCAACGGTCATTATTTTCTTTAGTCGTTGCATGTTTTTGGGCGCAAAAGGGAGTTGTTCATTGTAAAGCTTGATCAGAAAATCTATTTGTTCATTGGCGGAAATGGCTAAGTCGCCCTGCAACCAGAAAGTGGTAATGTCTTCGCCGGTTTTATTGTTGCCGTAACCAATGAGTTTAAAGTAGTGATGATACTTTTTATCGCCGATAACTTGGGCGAATTTTTGATAGCACCAAACGCAAGAATAGGCCAAAGCGCTGGCGAGGGTTTGATCTTTATTCCATTGCTCCCAGCCTCGGTCTTTTCCATCCCATTTTATTATTTCGTGCTCATTGCTAATAACCTTTTCTTCAAGGGCTACTAAGGTGTTAAATAACTTAAAAGTTGATGCTGGAAAAAAGCGTTGATGCAAACGCTTTGGGTTATGAATATATTCTATATCTCGATTCAGTGAGGTGATGATCACTGTGGCGTCCAATTTATGCTGATTTACCAAGGACGAAATATCATCGTCGGCATGCAACGTTGTGCAGACTAAAGAAAGGACGCTGAATATAAATAGGATCAATGATTTCATGTTAATTCTCTGGTTTTTATTATCATATGAGCAAGTAACAACAAGGCTATGTTGATAAACTTGCCCATTGCTGTTTTAAACCAATGAGGTGTATGACACCAATTGATAAGCAAATGATGGAACTCCACAACCAAAACTCAGGACTTCGCCCCATTGGCGACATCATTAAAAATAGACCGGCAACCCCACGTATTAAATAAATAGCCGTGATTAAGATAAGCCCTATGCGCAATAAGGGAAGACGCAAAATAATGCCTGCCGCCGAAAATGCATATAGTGACCAGATAGACAGTACCAGAACAATTGCACTAGTAATCATTGTCGGTTGAAAACTACCTTGCTCGGCAAGCTGGGCCATGTGCTCGCCAGCACCAAAAAATCGATACCAAGGCGCACCAAAATAGATACAACCAACATGCAGCAGCGCGGCAACTAGGCTAAAGGTGCCAGCAATAATTAAAAAAATGTTCATTGTTTAAGGTAACTCCTAATTATCTTTTTAAGGTCTTAACGAGCCTTTTTTATACGTTCTCTTTTGCTTGGTAAGCCAGCGCGCAAGCCTTACAGATACAGGCTTTCCCTTGAGCTTCCTCGGCTACTTTTTGTAATAACTCCGCTGGAAACTTTATGGTTGGATCATTACACCAACAGGCTTTGTCGACATCTGCTGTCGATAAATTTAGGCATTCATTCTGCTGTTTACATAGCGGACAAGTATATGGGTCAATAACGGTATTCGTTGACGTCAAAATATTAGCTTCCTAATGAGCAAGTTTGCACAATTCAGTGATGGTCGGTGGTCATTATAATGTCTTTAGGTTCAGAATCTATTTTTGCTGTCATTTTTACATTTTGCGATAAAAAAAAATGCGCTCTGTATTAGTTTTCAGCCATGCTAGTAGGTGATGATGGTTGATTTAGGAGGAAGGAGAAAGAGCCAATTGAAATGTTCAATTGGCTAATTAGCGCATAAATAACGCATGAATAATGCTGAATTGGCTATTTACACCAAAGATACTGCTTTGGGACTTTCACCATAATCATTAGCGTCGTGGCTATCTTGCACTAAAAATACGATTAAAATGATAATGCCAATGAGTGGAATAAGGGCGATTAACTGCCACCAACCGCTACGTCCAGTGTCATGCAATCGTCTTGCTGCGATACTGATACTTGGAATGAACAGTACTAATGAGAAAAGTGCGGTCAGCATTTCTCCCCCTAAAAATGCGTCAATAAAGGCTAATACTAAGCCTAAAACAAAGTACA
Source organism: Colwelliaceae bacterium 6471 (assembly GCA_040779335.1). GTDB lineage: Bacteria > Pseudomonadota > Gammaproteobacteria > Enterobacterales > Alteromonadaceae > JBFONV01. Next base: position 406,990 of record JBFONV010000002.1, on the reverse strand, counting down.
TAAGAATGAACATCCAGTACTCTTTTCTTCTCGCTCTGCCAGTAAAATCTGCGTATCTTTTTAGTGCTCCGATAAAATATTCCATTAGGATCTTCCTTGTTGTGTTTAAACGTTACTAATAAATAGGGTTCTCTTGAAAATTAACATGTTAATGATAAAGCTTGCAATCTCTGTTTTATCATACCCTTTACCATGCTGATCAAATGCTTATGTGTTTACTATCGCACTAAGTGCAGGATTTCTTTTTTAGTATCATCCTTACTAATATCATAAACAACAAGCGCTTGTGGATCTGTGGCAATAAGTAATACCACAATATAGCTGTCTATCTCGGCAGAATACATTTCTCCGCGCCATTGCGATGGTTGATTTATTACTGGTTTGATATTTTTAATAACACTAAGGCCAACAGCTTTGGGGTGAATGTCGTGTCGTTGAACGGAGGCAGAGCCGATACCCGACTCAAACGTTATTGCAAGCCAAGCGGGTTTTACCGCGTTTTTCCAAATACCATCAATGGTTGTATTGGCAAACGCTGGAGTTGAAATAAGCAATAAACATGATAAAAACACGGGCAGAGTGTGTTGAAAAACTACAGGTATTGAACGCATTTTACTCTCTTTACAATATATTATTTAGTGTAAGCACTTATAAAAATAAGCACATATAAAAACAATTAGTTAAGTGCTGCTATCCATTAGCATTTGATAAGCGTTCTTTATTATAGGGTCAGAGCAAACCAAATACACCTGTCTTACCGTCTGATTGCTTAATTAGTATTTTGTTGTTATGACTAAAAGCAGGAGACTCATTTTTGTCGTGCGATGCTCGAGAAATATCAATTATTAATATGATAATTATCATATCGAAGTAAACCATTTCGTGCATAGTTGCATCTTACAAAGAATAAGCAATTAATAAACACCAACACATTAAATTATTAGTAAACCAAGCTAGACTAAGTGATGTGTTTTGTATTTTGGTAACGTTTAGATACGTTTCTATTGGCATATAGACTGATTTTTACAATAGCTTTTTGTATAATTGGCATTAAGTTACCGTTTATTTTCATAATAATAGTCTCATCGAGGTAGATGTTTTTGAAATATTATTGCTTTAAGTTTTTGCCGTTTCTCTGGCTAATATCTACCTTTCCAGTATTGGCTGGGGAGATGATAAAAAGGAGTATTTTAGTTCCTGATTCCGAAAAACTTTATATCGAAATAACGCGCGGTTTTGTTAAAGTCGAAGGTTGGGAGGGATCGGAAATATCTCTTCAAGGTGAACTCGATGACACGATTAAAGAAATCATTTTTAAAAATAAAGGATCAAAAACGCTTATTAAAGCGGTAATAACAGAAGCTGACCATTGGGGAGATGAAAGTGTTATCAAAGTTTTTGTGCCAACCACCACCCGTGTGTATTTTCGTGGCGTGAATACTTCTTTTAACCTCAACAATTTACCATCTGGCGCTAACGGTAGCACTATTAGTGGCGATGTTAAGATTAAAAACGTCCATTCTATGGTAAAAGTGAATTCGATGAGCGGCAATATATTTGTTGAGAAATCATCGGGAGATGCTGAACTAGAGTCGGTTAGTGGTGAAATATCGCTGTCAGGTTCTTTTACTAACACACTCGCGAAATCAATGTCTGGTAATATAGCCATTAATATAAGTGATAATGAAAAACTGTCGATTAAAAATATCTCTGGCGATACACGCATTAGCGGCAGTATAAAAAATGGTGCATTTGTTGAGCTAAGCAGTGTTAATGGTGACATTGAATATGATGTAGAAGGTCAGCTTAATGCGCAGTGTGAACTTGAAACAAAATTTGGTGGCAAAATCACTAATGGTGTTACCGCTGATTTACCTAAGGAATCAATGTTAAACAAGAAAACGCTTAGTTTTGAATCAGGTGATGGCTCTGGACAATTGTTAATGAGTACTGTGACGGGTTCAATTACGATAAATAGAAAAGACCAATGAAAGGGTTAAATACTGACCATGCAGGTTCATGGTGGAGCATAAACTTGGATAACTTTGTTACTCAACTCAAACAGCGTCAGGTATTTAAAGTTGCGACAATATATGCCGTTTCAGCATGGCCTTTGATCCAAATAGCGGATTTGGCAATACCGGCCATAGGGTTGCCAGACTCTGCGATGACGTTATTATTGCAAATTTTTATCGCTGGTTTTCCTATCTGTCTAATTTTCGCTTGGTTATTTAACTTTACCGAGCAAGGGATTGTTAGAACAAATAACCGTACTGAATTAAATAGCGTGGAACCACACGCAAATATTCAAGCAACGATAGCTGTTGTCGGCTCTTTATTGTTGGTGTTTTTAGTGACGTTAGGAACGCAATTATTACTTGATAAATCACCATCGACGTCGACCACCATTCCAGTAGAAACCGTTATTACTCAGGACACACCAGTACCAGTAGTTGTTGAAAAAAAACAATCTATTGCTGTTTTACCTTTTGTCGCTTTTAGTGATGAACCTGCGGATGAGTTTTTTGCAGATGGTATGGTTGAAGAACTGCTTAATTTATTAGCTCAAATTTCTGACTTGAAGGTTGCGGCGCGGACATCTTCATTTTCCTATAAGGGAGTGTCGAATAAAACTATTGTGGAAATTGGTCGGGAACTAGGGGTAGAGACCATTTTAGAAGGAAGTATCCGTAAAAATGATGTTACTAATAGGGTTCGGGTCACTGCTCAGTTAATTAAGGTGAGTACAGGAGAACATTTGTGGTCTGAAACCTATGATAAAGAATATCGTGACATCTTTCAGATCCAAGATGACATTGCTCATGCTGTAGTGGGTAAAATGAAACTCACACTGTTTGGTAATAATGAGCAAGCATCATTTGTTGCTGAAACCAGTAATGTTGATGCAATGGTTGCTTATGGTAAAGGCAAACAAGAACTAGGTCATAGGACATCTTCCTCGATAACTAAAGCATTAGCACATTTCAAACAGGCGATTGCTTTGGATGTAGAATATGCAAGGGCTTATGTTGGTGTTGCTGATGCGAATATGTTGTTGGCATTGTACGGAACTTTATCGAACGAAGAAGCAAACAAAGCAGCCAACAAGGCGATTGAAAAGGCGTTGCAAATTAACAATAAACTAGGCAGTGCATACGCGTCGAAAGGATTACTACTAATATCTAGTGACACGGTTGCAGCAGAGCAGGCATTTAAAAAAGCGATTGAATTGAATCCTAATTATGCAATGGCCTATATGTGGTATGGCTCGTTGCAACAAAAAAAGGGACAATTAAAAGCTGCACATCAATTGTACATTCAGGCTTTTGAACTTGATCCAAAATCACCGGTAGCAGCTTATAACGTTGCTTGGGGATACTATCAAGACGGCGCAGAGCATAAGGCGATGGATCTTTTTTCTCAAATTATTGCTAATGATCCATATTATCCTGGCGCCTACAATTTAGTGGGTAATATTTTGTTTGACCGCGGACGGTTAGACCAATCCATCAATATGTTTAAACGAGCACTGGAAGTTGACCCTTATAATATCGGTGCAATTGAGGGACTGCTAAATGCCAGTATAGATATTGGTGATCTTGCTCTAACGAATCAATGGTTTGACTATATTGATAAACATTCTGGCATTATTTCTCCTTCAACTCTGAATATTATCAAAGCTCGTTTTTTTATGAGTCAAGGTGACAATAAGAATGCTTTGATATCTTTAAATCAGGTTGATTTAAAAGATAAATCGGTAAGTTATCGTGATTTTATCGAAGGTGAAAAATCTTTCTATATGCAAGATTATGCAACAGCAAAGTTACATTATGAAAAGTTATTACAGAGCAATAAAGATAACAACGCAGCGTTTTATTATATGTTTGATGGGCAAGCTGCGACGCATATGGCATATACGTATCAACAATTAGGGAACGATGAGGCAGCAAATAGCTTAATTAATGGCTTTGAAGCTTATCTACAACAAAAAAGTAATAAGGCCGCTAATAATCCACAATACTATTACAATATGGCGTTAGTAAAATCATTACAGAGCAAAACCACTGAAGCATTTTATTATATGCAAGGGGCAATAGACGCTGGTTGGATCAGGGTTTGGGGGGCAGATATTGAACCTATTTTTACTCGCATCAATCAAGAATCCCAGTACGCTAAAATGATGGGGGGTGTTTCCGCTAGACTAGCAACGATGCGTGATAAAATGGCCGCTGATAACGAGTTTTTACTAGCGGATAGTGAAGGTTTTTAAGAGTAATACCAAGTTGATTAATTATTGAATTAACTTGGTCTAATCGATAATCCACCACTTACACTATATGTTCAAACGTAAGTGGTAGTGAAAATTAACAGGTGTAAAGGTTATTGCTTGTCGTTTTCTTTAGGTAAGTATTTATAGCCATGGATCATGGCTGAAACAATTGACGAGCGCTCTTTCCTTTCAGCTCTGATCACGCCAATGATATGTAAGGGTATTAAAAAAAGTAGCGCATAAAAGCTATATACATGGGCTGTAATAAAGGGTTTTCTTACCGCGCGCATTTCTTTATAGGCCTGCTCATCGACGTTTTCTTTACTGTACGGCTTAATAGTCTCTAACTGGTTTTTATCAATGGCGACACTTTTCGCAAAGTATTGACCAAACGGTGGATAATAAATATCGGTACCTGCAATCACTAAACCGGTGATCATTTGCACTGACATACAAGTAAGCAGGGCTGCCACCATCAGTTTTCCTGCTGGATTATGACCTTTAAAAACTTTGTTTGGATTTTTATCTTTTATGTCATCATTAAATTCTTTGAAAAATGGTAACGTTTTCGACCAACGCTCGTAATTTTTACCTAAAAAGCCAAGCACAATACGAAAGATTAAATTAAACGAAAAAACGTAACCTATCGAAACATGTATCTGTTTTAACAAAATTTTTCCGTCGGTTGAAATACCCAAGGCGCTGCCATTGAAAATGATCAGGCCAATGATAAGTAATAATAAAATACAGGTGACGTTGAGCCAATGGAAGAGTCTGATGTTACGGCTCCATACTAGCGTTTCAACTCTATTTTCTGACATTGTTTTTCCCTTTCTGCAGTGTGGTAAAGTTAAACAAATAATAAGTAAAGTACTATCGTAGGTTATAGTATTTTATAAATATTAACTAATTCTTAAGATTGATGATTTTTATTGTAGTTTTGTTTATTAACCTTAAACAATTTAATTATACTTAGAATGACAAATATAGGTAGATAGCCAAATATATCGATATATCAAGTAGGTTTGAATGAAACGTGTAGTACTTTATACCATGAATAATTGCCCTCACTGCCAAACTGCAAAGCGTTATTTAGATGAGAAAGCTATTGCTTATCGCCTTTGTAATGTGAAAACCCCTGCGGGCCAAAAAGAATTTGCTAAAACCGGTATGCGAGCCGTACCCGTTTTAAAAATAGGGGATCAATTACTCAATGGCTTTTCAGTTAAAAAATTCAATGCGTTTTATCATGACTAGTATGTTGAAACTTAAGTTGCGGCAACTCGTCAACCAGTTGTGAACGGAGGTAAATATAGTGCTAGATTTATGTTCGTTTAATCAAAGTTTATGTGTTAATGTAATTTTGATTAAACGATAAAATTGATTTGAGCTTGTCATGGATACCAGTACAGTTGATTTATAAAGTTTTTATTTTTTCATTGCTAATGTTCATTAGCTCCTTTCCCATTGCCATTTTTGCGCAACAGTCTATTGAAATAATCAATATCGAGAGTATGGATGATGAAATCTATCGTGAGCCTTGGTTAAGTTATCAAAAACTACTCAAACTCGAACATCAGTTTGAATCTAGCGGTAATACACAGAAACTATGGTGGCTATTTAGAAAGGCACAAGCGGAGAATTTACTTTATCTTCATCAAGATTTTGAAAAAACTGTCGCCGATGGCTTAACACTGATCAACGACGACACACCGGCTTTAGTGTCGACAATGTTTAAAGTTTTTTCAGGTGTAATTGCGCAAAGACAAGGACGCTTTCAGGATTCTGTGCGCATACTTGAAAGTGCGCTCAAACAAGCCGCGGAAGCTAACTTATATCATGTATACGCCAGAGGAAAGCAAGATTTAGCTTACACTCGCAGTCTTATCGAACTTTATGAAACTTCCCTTAAAGAATTGCAAGAGGCTTATGTTGAAGCATTTGCTTTAGAGGATAAGTTTTTGCTCGCGATGATCAATGAAACCTATGGCGCAATATATGGCTATTTAGGGGAATATAAAAAGTCGGTTGAATATTATGACAAGGCTTTAGATACCTATGAAATTCTAGGTTACCGTGCGCATATTGCCGAAGCAACATATGGTCTTGCTTCGACCTATAGGTATTGGAAAAAATACGATTTAGCGATCGCTAAATTTGATCTGTACCTGCAGCAGATTTCGTATACACCTAATAAAGATATTTCTTTTTTTGGTGCCTACGGTTTAGGGATGACGTTAGCTGAAAAAGGCGATTGTGAAAGAGCAAATGAGGTGATTTCCCAAGCTTTGTTACTCAATGGTCAAATAGACTACAACGCTGAATTGTATAAACGCCAAGCCAGTTGTTTTGTTAAACTTAATCAACTGCAGGCGGCGCAATCAGCACTAGATAATGCCGCGGAAATATTTGCCGGCTTGCCCGATTTAGTAGGCACCAAGTGGGTTTTGGAGGTTCAAAAAGTAAAGAGTGAAATAGCATACGCCAATAAACAATATCAAGGCGCTTATGATTTGCTTGATGATTACCTAAATAATTATATTGAACTGCTTAATAAAAAATCATCGGATCGACTCGTGCGTGTAAGAGCCGCGATGGAAGTTGAACGTAATAAGGTTGAAATCGCATTATTACAACAACGTAATGAAGTTCAACAGCTGGAAGTAGAGACTAAACAGCAACGCAATGAACTGCAAAGTTACATTATTGCTTTTTCGGTGTTAGTTATTTTGATAATTCTGGTGGCGATGAAAATTCAACACAATAGTAGTAAGAAAATACTGGCTTTATCGGTTAAAGACCCGTTGTCTAATTTATACAATCGACGTTATGTTTTTGAGTATCTAGCTAAACTTTTCGAGCACTTAAGTCCGAACAAAAGTGAGCTGTCACTTATTATGATAGACATCGATGATTTTAAACAAATAAATGATACCTATGGGCATCCTTTTGGCGACAATGTCATAAGAGAAGTCGCTAAAGTCGGACAGGCAACGTTGCGTGCGGAAGATGTTATGGGACGCATCGGGGGAGAAGAGTTTTTATGTATATTACCTCGCACTAATGCGGAACATTCAAAAGTGATCGCGCAACGTATGCTAGAAAAAATTGCGCAATGTCAATTTAGTCATGCTAAATCATCCGATATACAGGTTACTGTCAGCATTGGTGTCGCAAGTTTGCTAGATGATACTACTGACATGGCCGATTTATATGAACAAGCCGATAAAGCGCTATATCAAGCAAAGCTTGAAGGCAAAAATAGCTTGCATGTTTACAATGAACCTGAAGACGAATTAGCCTAAATATTAGAGACAGCTATAGCTCACTGATAGACTCAATCTAATAAAACTACTTGTTTTAAAGTATAGGATTTTCCATATTTTATGGTGACAACTACCGCCCTAGCCACACAAGCTATTATCCTTTTACAGTCTTATATCGAATCCATGGGCTATCGACCTATTATTCATTTCGAACTAGAAGGTTGTGTTGCACACCCCAACACCAATAAATCGATTGCTATCGATTACGCGCAGATAAATTATCAACTGGAAAAGTTAGGCATTGATGGTGAACTCGTCCCTGAATATTGGCAAAATCAATGGGAATATGTGTCAAAGTTTAACGGCCAATCACCTTTTAAAGAGGCCAAAAATTTAGCGCTCGCCATTGATAAACTTCCTCAGCTTTTTGCTAGACAAGGCATAAAAAAAACCTTAATAAAACCCGTGGTTTGGTCTGGAGATCATGGCAAGTTAGCCTTGGGCAGTAAAAATATTTTCGCCGTTGGTTCGCGCGCTGTTCACATCCCTAATGCTGTGCAAATAAATGTCAGTGCAACTGACGAAAAAAGTGAAAATATCATTCCTAAAAATAGTTTTGGTGAATATTTGCAACAGTGTTTTATTGAAACGAGTTTAGCGAATAGTTTACTGTACTTGCCTGAAGAAGAAGCCTTTGAGCGTTTAGCGTTAAAATCGCGTTATGGTTTGGTCGATGAATTATGCTCACCTACCGATATTTCGGGCGGACATCAGGGGAGTATCGCCCTATACAAAAAAATAGGGAAACATAATCAACAATTAGGGATTGAACCAGTGTTATTCGATGCTCAGCACCAAGCGGTGCTAACCACCCATAATTGGCAAAAAACGGCGCGAGTTGAACATAGGCTTGGTGCGTCGAGCCTGCATTATAATCCGTTTGTTAATATTGCGTTTGCGTTAGCAAATTTAGTACAAGCACTCGAGGTTTATAAACAAGGATTATGTCAACAGCAACTCAAAGGTGATATCTCTGCTCAAGCGTTGCCTAATTCTCTATTTGACGTTGGAAATAGCAGGGGGGCGATCAGTTTGTTTTGTGAAAACACCTGGTTTAGTGATCTAATCAACCATATTGAAAGTATTGTCAGTAAGTCACCGTTAAGTATAAATTATGAATCTACCGGTCCTTTAGGCAACAAATTAAAACAAAGTATTCTCGCTGGGTATCAGCATAACGTTCTGCAAATAATATAAAAAAATGTCATGAATATAACTAAGAACCAACTTAAAACCCCATTGTTGACTGGGCAAAGTGTCACAGAAAAACGTGCTGAATTGAAAAGCTATTTTCGTAATAGTTGGCAAACTTATGAATCTTTGTTCTCATTAATTAATGATGACAGTGCTTATTACTTGCGCCCAGAGCCGCTGCGTCATCCTCTGGTCTTTTATTACGGCCATACGGCAACTTTTTTTATCAATAAGTTGATCTTAGGTAAGTATATTTCTCAGCGAATCAACCAAAAACTCGAAGCTATCTGTGCGGTAGGGGTTGATGAAATGAGTTGGGATGATTTAAATAGCGAGCATTATGACTGGCCTGCTATTGATGAAGTGCGCGCTTATCGGATGCAAGTGGTTAACTTAGTTGATGAGCTGATTGATACGATGGAGCTGACGTTACCCATTCAACAAGATTCCTTGGCTTGGGTTATTTTAATGGGCTGTGAACATGAACGAATTCACCTTGAAACTTCGTCAGTGATCATGCGGATGTTGCCCTTACAGTATTTAACGAAAACAGCAGCATGGCAAGCTTGCCCATTCACAGATAAGGCTCCAGAAAATCAGCTGTTGCCAGTTGCTGGTAAACACTTACTACTGGGCAAACCTGAGTCAGACCATACCTATGGCTGGGATAATGAATATGGTAAAGAAGCACTTGAGGTACCATCATTTTCAGCGTCTAAGTATTTAGTGTCCAATCAAGAGTTTAAGTCGTTTGTCGATGCAGGCGGATATCAACAAAGTCACTATTGGACCGAAGAGGGGCAGCGTTGGTTAGCGTTTACTCAAGCTACTATGCCGAGGTTCTGGCTTAACAAAGGGCAACAATTACTCCAGCGCAATTTATTGGAAGAGATTCCTTTGCCGCTTGATTGGCCGGTAGACGTTAACTATTTAGAAGCAAAAGCTTTTTGTAATTGGAAAAGCGAACAACAACAGCAAAATATTCGACTTCCTAGCGAGGCAGAATGGTATTGTTTACGTGATAAAATTGATATCGATTTACCGCAATGGCAAGAGGCGCCAGGCAATACTAATTTGGAATACTTCTCTTCGTCTTGTCCCGTGAATCGCTTTGAGGCGGACGGCTTTTTTGACGTTTTAGGGAATGTTTGGCAATGGACTGAATCTGCTATTGATGGCTATACCGGCTTTAGTGTTCACCCTCTTTATGATGACTTTTCTACACCGACCTTTGACGGGCAACACAATTTAATCAAGGGCGGTTCGTGGATATCAACTGGCAATGAAGCAATAAAACATTCACGCTATGCCTTTCGTCGGCATTTTTTTCAACATGCAGGCTTTCGTTATGTGCAAAGTGACGCGTCAGATATTCCACAAATTCCCGCTAATCATTATGAAAATGATGTCGATATTTGTCAGCAATTGGCCTGTCATTACGGTGAGTCGCTGCTAGGGCATGAAAACTATGCTAGTCAGCTTGCACAAACGGTGTTGAATTATACACAACAATATCAACCTAATAGCAGTCGACTATTAGATTTAGGCTGCAATGTTGGCAGAATATCGTTTGAATTGGCGCAACATTTTGACCATGTAGATGGTGTCGATTTTTCCGCGCGTTACATTCAATACGGCGTGCAATTACAACAGCAATTGCCCGTACGTTACCTCATTGAAAATGAAGGTGATATTGTTGATTACAACGAAGTGGAACTGTCGACACTTAATTTAGCACAAACGGCAAATAAGGTTCATTTTAGTCAAGGTGATATTAGTAATTTAAAAAGTATTTATACTCAATATGATGTTGTTTTGGTGCAGGGCGTATTAGAGAAAAGTTATCATCCGGCGTTATTTTTAAATACCGTGCACCAAAGATTAACCCCAAATGGTTTGTTAGTTGTAGTCTCTGATTATCATTTTGATGAGGCGCAAACAGACAAGTCAAAATGGTTGGGTGGGATTAAAATTAACGGTGAAAATGTCACTGGATTTGATGGCTTGTATCATAAGTTAAATGAAAAATTTGAGCTGTTGGCGCAACAAGAATTGACTAGAGTGCTAAAATTAAACAATCGTAAGTTTGAAATGAGTACTCCTCACCTAACTGTGTGGAAGTTAAAGGATTAATAATGTCAAATCATGCTCGGCAATTACCAGAACATTTGGCCTATATTAACGGGCTAAATACCCATATTAGCCATAATTTAAGTAATTCTTGCGCGCAATCGTTAACCGTTGGCGAATTGTTGGCTTTGACCGAAAAAAATTGTGATGATCTTCAGTTAAACTATGCTCCCATGCGTGGTGACGTAAAACTTAGGCAGGAAATCGCGCATTTTCACCGACAGTTAAACGAAAGTCTTCACAGTAAAACTCATGATCTGAATACCTGTAATGAGCATAATGTTTTAACCTTTTGTGGTGCCCAAGAAGCATTGGCCGCCGTGTACGAAAGTGTATTAAAGCCGGGCGATGAAGTGTTGGTCTTGACACCGTGTTATCCGTCATTGGTAACGATGGCGGAAAACTTGGGCGCGACAGTGAGAAAAGTTGAGCTAAGCGAACAAATCGGGTGGCAAATTGAATATCAAGCATTGGAAGCTGTGGTTAATGAAAAAACTAAACTGATTATTACTAATTCTCCCCATAACCCAACCGGCAGTGTTATTGATAGTGCATTATCGTTAAAAATATTGACGCTTGCTCAGCGGTATCAGTGCTATTTAGTTGCCGATGATGTTTCTCAAGCCAGTAATTACCATAACCTTGAACTTGCACATGATTATTTAAGTTATCACAACACTGTCGTGATATCGGTGATGTCAAAAAGTTTTGGTTTAGCGGGCTTACGGGTGGGTTGGGCGATCAGTCAAAATACGCAACTGCTTGATAAAATGTTAGCCGTAAAATCCTATGGTTCTATTTGTTGCTCAGCCATTGATGAGCGCTTAGCGACGTATGCTTTGCAAAATGCCGATAAAATATTGGCGAAAAACAATAAAACGATTACTGAAAACATTGCTCTTTTTAATGATTTTGTTGAGAAAAATTCTGAGAAACTAAAGTGGTGTCCTCCTAAGGCGGGGATGTTAGCGGTAGTTAAATCACGGTTGTCGACTCCGACTAAAATCTGGACCCAAGCGCTGGTAAGACAAAAAGGCGTTTTATTGTTACCAACTTCGTTGTTTGGTTTGAACGGCGAATACGTTCGCTTAGGGCTTGGTCAGCAAAATTTTGCTGAAGGACTCGCACTATGGCAATCCTTTCTCGATGAAAACATGCTCTAATGTAATATATTGTTACATGTTTTATTCAACCTTTTTCCGCTAAAAAGCGACAATACTAATGTCGAATTAAATTTATGGAAATACGGTTCTTTGAATAAACTAACAATAATAATAATCACTGGCAGTTTTTTATTTTCAAACACTATACTCAGCGCTGAACATACCCGTAAAAACTATCAATTAACGTCACAAAAAATGCCCGTTAGCATCGATGGCATCATTGATGAAGAAGCATGGCAATATGCCACGAAAATGGAATTGGCTTATGAAAATAACCCCGGTGAAGGCGTTTTAGCACCAGTTAAAACCGAAATCTATTTTTTTGAAGACGGTAAGTCATTTAACGTTGCGATTAAAGCCTTTGATCCCAATCCTGAAAATATTCGTGCTTCGCTAAGAGATCGAGATGCTTTGTGGGCTGATGATAATGTCGGCGTTATCATTGATACTTTTAACGATGAACGCAGTGGTTATGAATTTTTTGTTAACCCTATGGGGGCTCAGGCAGATATGCGCATGAGTGACACTAATGGTTGGAACGAAGATAGTTCATGGGATGCTATTTGGGATAGTGCCGCACAAATAACCGATTACGGATACGCAGTAGAAATGAGTATCCCGTTTAGCGCCTTACGTTTTCCTGAAACAGACGGCGCATTAACTTGGAATGTTGCTGGCTGGCGCAATTACCCACGCGACGTTCGAGTGCAAATGGCAACTTACAAACGTAACCGCAATATTCAGTGTAACTTATGCCAATTTGATCAACTTGAAGGTTTTGAACAGGTAAAAGCAGGTAATAATTTTCAGTTAACGCCGACCTTAACCATTGCACGTAGTGATGACAAGCCGCAGCAGGACCTAGTACTACCGAACGGCGATATTGATGAAAATAACACGGTCCCAGGCTCTTGGGATAATGGCAGTATTGAAACCGATCCTGGACTGGATGTTCGTTGGGGGATCACTCAAGATATGGTACTAAACGCCACGATTAATCCTGATTTTTCGCAGGTTGAAGCGGATGCGGGTCAACTCGATGTTAATAATACTTTTTCACTTTTTTATCCTGAAAAACGCCCTTTTTTCTTAGATGGAGCATCTTACTTTGATACTTCTCGTTTTAACTTTGTCCATACCCGTAACATTTCCAATCCGGATTATGGATTAAAAGTTACCGGAAAGTCGAAAGATCATAGTTACGGCTTGATGATTGCCAATGATAATCAAACCAACTTTATTGTGCCGGATAATCAAGGCTCAGATATTGCTGAGCTAGAGCAAAAATCTGAGGTTGCTATTGCTCGTTATAAAGTTGACGTTGGTGAGCGTAACAATATCGGGGTGTTAATGACTCATCGAAATGCACAAGATTATAATAATACCTTAGTGTCGGTAGATGGCAGTTATTGGTTTAACGACACTGATAGTATTCAATATCAAGCGGCGCGTTCTGATAGTAAGAACCCTAGTTGGGTACAAGATGACTTTGATATTAAGGAAGAGCAAACAGGAAATGCCTATAGTATTGGCTATTCTCATGAAACCCGCGATTATCAATTAAGGGCGGGTTATAACAATGTTGGCGATGATTTCCGTGCCGATCTCGGTTTTCATAGTCAAGTAGGTTATGAAAGATTTGTGTTGGGTGGTCGTCAAACCTGGTACGGCGAAAGTGATGATATCTTCAATCGATGGGGATACTTTGGTGATTGGGATAAAACCTATGATCAGCAAGGCAATATGTTAGAGCAAGAAATTGAATTACACGGTAATTTGCAGGGACAGAAACAATTTTATACTAATTTTGGCATTGTTCATCGCGAACGATTTTATGATGATGAGTACTTTGATGAAACGCAAGCCATGGCTTACGCCAGTATAACGCCAGTATCGGGCTTAAAATTTGAAGGCTTTACCCGTTTTGGCAAACAAATTGATTTTACTAATACCCGATTAGGGGACATCGTCAATTTTGAACCAGAAGTCAGGTGGGACATAAACGAACATATTCACGTACATTTTAGGCATAACTATAGCCAGCTTGATATTGACGGCGAGCCTTTGTTTACCGCAAATCAGTCAGATTTTCGTGTCGGTTATCAGTTTGATATGCGCAGTATTTTGAAACTAGTGATCCAGTATACGGATATAAAAAGAGATCTAGATTTATATACGATAGATGAAGAAGATTTGCCGGATGAACGTTATCGTAGTTTTGCTACCCAACTGGTTTATTCATACAAAATTAACCCGCAAACTTTATTTTATTTAGGTTTTTCAGATGGCGGATATCAAGACGATAATATTGACAAAATAGTCAGAGACCAACGTACTATTTTTACCAAGTTTAGTTATGCCTGGCAGTTATAAACGGGTCTTTTATTGTCGGTAAGTGCGACATAAAAAAAGCGTTACTATTTCATCGTAGTAACGCTTTTTTATTATTTTTCTTATCTTAAAATTGATTAATTGAGCGCTTTAAACCGTATTGCGACACCACCGCTGGTTGCTAGTGGCAATGTTAAAGTATCTTTGGCGGTCACTTGTTGTTGCTCAATGATCATTTCGTACGGATTATTGACCCACTCCGCTTTTTCCCCATCTCGGTAAATTTGCGCTTGGTAGCGTTTCGCCTTATCTAAAAAGGTTAGCGGAATGTTCAAGGTTCGGGCATTCTCGTCGGTCAAAGCACCTAAATACCAGTCTTGTCCATCGCGCTCTTGGCGAGCAAAGGCAACATATTCGCCGACTTCTCCTGCAACTGCTTTACTGTCTTGCCAGTCGGTCGGCACGTCTCTAATAAACTGAAATGCCGGTAAATTCGCCTCATAATTTCGTGGTAAATCTGCAGCCATTTGGATAGGGCTGTAAAGCACTACATATAATGCCAATTGCTTCGCTAGGGTGGTTTGCGGTCTGTTGGTGTCAGCGCCTAAGCCATTAAAGCCCATGTTGAAAATACCTGGTGTAAAGTCCATTGGCCCTGCTAGCATGCGAGTGAACGGCAATATAGTGGTATGTTCAGGTGGATTTGGCGGTGTGCCCCATGCATTAAATTCTTGTCCACGAGCCCCTTCTCGTGCGATCCAATTTGGATACGTTCTGCGCAGGCCAGTATCTTTAATGGGTTCATGCGAATTAATACTGATATGATATTTGGCGGCTTCGGTAACGCTATGTAAATACTCGCCAACCATGAATTGTCCGTCATGCCATTCTTTTCGTACTATGCCATTTTCATCAATGCGTTTGATATCGCCGCCATCAGCGACATAACCGGTTTTTACTTGTCGAACGCCATGTTGTTGATACAAATCGAAAGCTGCACTCATTTGATTACGATAGTTTGTCACGTTACCTGAGGTTTCGTGGTGACCAATTAAGCGTACGCCTTGTTTTAATCCATAATCGGTGACAGCTTTGATATCAAAGTCGTCGTATGTTTTAGTAAAGTTAAATAAATCGCCGTTATGAAACCAGTCTCCGTCCCAGCCGATATTCCACCCTTCTACTAGTACACCGTCAAAGCCATATTTAGCGGCAAAATCCATATAACGTTTGGTTTCACTGGTGGTTGCCCCGTGGGCTTTACCGCTTCCCCAAGTGTTTTCACGAATATGCATGCCCCACCAAATACCGACATATTTCCCAGGCTCTATCCAAGAGGTATCATCAATTTTACTGGGTTCATTTAAATTTAAGATCAAATCAGAGTTGAGCAAACCTACGGCGTCTTTGCTGATTTGAATAGTGCGCCAAGGGCTTTTAAAGTTGGTGGTGGTTTTTACTAAGACACCGTCTGACCAAGGGGTTAAATCTGCTTTTAATACGCCAGGGCGCTGTTGGTTAATTGTCATTGCAGCATAGTCAACCAATGCGGCTTCGTGAATACTAATATGAGTACCTGAGTCGAGTTTGAAAGTGAAAGGCGTGTGGGCGCGATCAACCGACTCAACATCTGAAGTATTATAAATATACTCATAGCGGTTCCAGCCGCGTGCCGGGATCCACCATGCTGTCGTTTTTTTCGCATTCTCAAGGGCGAATTCGGTTAATTCATTGGTAATTTCAACCTTGTCTAAACCTGCTTGCTTAGGAACTTCATAGCGAAAACCAATGCCATCATTAAACACACGAAAACGGACGTTAAATTGATTTGCTTGCTCACGCTGCGCAGAAAATGTCACTAATAACTCATTGTGATTATCGACAACATCTTTGCGCTCTCCCCACGGTAATTGCCAGGTTTGGTTTGCCGAGTCTTGTTTAATAGACGTTATGGTGAAACCTTCACCAAAATGTGCGGCTTTTTTAAAGGCCATTCCTAAACGAGAATTGGTAATTATGGTTTCTTCATTAAAGCTGACTTGGTAGTGCGGGCTAATTTCATCATCAACGCTGACGACTATTTTGCCGTCAGGAGAGCTAACTTTGACCGTTTTAGCCAACAACGGGTTGGCAAGTAATAACGCGCAAAGGGGGATTAATGAGATCTTCATAAAAAGTCCTGACAGTAAAATTGTTACTAAGCATAATTTGAACACCAACTATTTACAGCCTGTGTGCATACGTATTCAGTGAAATATTTTGTCGTGTCGCAAATGTATGGGGTTAACTGAGCTGCTTTATTGCCTTATTAATGAAGCTCTGTTTTTTCGATTTGTTGATTTTCACGGGCAATTTTTTTATAAAAATCATTGGCGATATTATTGTATGTATTGTTATCAAGCGCATGTTTAACACTGTGTTGAAACATATCCATTTTGTTTAAAAAAGCTGATTTTTTTGATAAGGCCAAATATGAGACGTCACCCTGACCATAATGAAATGAAGCTTTAATAAATGCCCCGGTGAAGCCATTTTTTGCGATTAGATAATCCGCGAATGACTCTGTACTGATAAAAGTATCTATACGACCAATTTTTAATAATTTTAAAAGTTGTATGTCTTCAGTGACGACAAACTTTTCAAGGTTGGTGTCTTTATCAAATTTTTCAAAATAACTTGCACCGCGTTTAACGCCTATTGTTAACGTTTTAAGGTCTTGGTAGCGTTCAATTTTTTTGGAAGAATTTTTATTGGTATAAAATACTTTTGGTGGATCGTCAAAATAAGCGGGCTCGATGAAAGTCATGTACTTTTCCCGCTCCGGCGTCTTAAAAAGCCCAGGCATAAAATCAACTTGGCCATTCTCCATCATTGCTAAACAACGTTTAAATGGACAAGTAACGTATTTTACCGTTAGTGATAAATCATCAGCGAGTGTATTGATGATTTCGACATCGATACCTCGATATGGGGTTTGATCAATAATACTCCAGGGCGGGTAGTGGTCAATGGCAACCACTAATTCGTCAGCTTTTACTGTGTTAAAGGTTGTTAAAAACAGCATAAATATCAATGCGAGGACATTGATATTATTTATTTTGCTAAACGCTTTACTGTTTTGCATATTGCTCCTGAATAGCAAATTTAAGTGTCGGTATCGCTTGTCGTCACTTCTTCAAAATGACAGAAATTAACGCGATTTGCTGATAAAATACCCTGTAACATTTTGAGTCATAGCCTAGAGTGTCGCTCGCTTATTCCTAGACTTATCTATGGCCTAAACGATTTATTTAATTTTAGTTCAAATAACCAATTACTGAGAAAATTATTTAAAGGTATTAGGTATTTACCAACACCTCACGATAAAACAACTGCGTGGATGAAGAAATAAAGCGATCCTTGCCTATCACATTTAGCTTTTCTGATTGTGGTTTAAGGTTTGTTCAAACATCTTAGTGAATTCTTTCACGCCCTCAAGTTCCATCAATAATTGTTCTTTTTGATTTTTAGCAATAACTTGCCAATGCTGATTTGTCAGCGCTCCCTCCAACGCATAGAGAAAATTGAGGCTAGGCTTTTTACCCTTTTTTTGTTCCAGTTTAATAAAAGTATTTATCGCGCCAAGTGCCTGTAAATCAGCTAATGAATTTATGCCTATTTCTGCCAGTATCTGTTCAGTTTTAGCACCTAATCCAGGTAAATCTCTAATACGCATATCATTTACTCATATGAAATTGTTGACGATATTGATTAGGGGAAACGCCTAGTAACTTGCGAAAATGGTGCCTTAAGGTGGTCGCATTTTCAAAACCAGATTTTGTCGCTATTTGTTCAATCGATTCTTTACTTTCTTCCAATAGTTGCTTGGTTAGATAAATACGTTGTTGGGTGAGCCAGTGCTTAGGCGTCATATTGAGTGTTGATCTAAATTTGCGATCAAATGTACGTCGAGTCATATGAGCATATTCCGCTAATTGATTAATATTAATTGACTCGTTTAAATGTTGGCAGGCCCAATCAAGCGTGTTTGCAAACAAATCAGGATTTTTATGAACAGGAGTTTGCACAAATTGCGATTGACCACCCATTCTATGGGTCGCGATCACCAGTCTTCGAGCAACCTGATTAGCAATGTCATAGCCAAAGTCGTCCTTAATAACGGCTAAGCCTAAATCAAGTGCGGCTGCACTACCTGCGGAGCAACCTAGTTGACCATCGTAGACATATAAAACATCTTCAAGATAATCTATTTGTGGAAATTTCTGTTGAAAGCTATCCGCATAACGCCAATGTGTCGATGCCTTTCTTCCGTTTAATATACCTAAGTAAGCCAACAAGAATGCCCCCGAACAAAACGAAATAATGCGTTTGCCATCATTGAAAAACTTTATTATTTCAGACGATAGTGTCGCGTCGATATTATTACTTTCACTTGGCCAGCTAGAGATAACAAGCATATCGTAGTCGTTAAGGTTGTGAATTATTTTGGCGCTGATTTGAATATTAGCGATTGTTTGTAGGGGCATATTTTCAAAAGTGACGACTTCTGTTTCATACCAGTTTTCTATTTCAGGCCGTGGCAGCGCAAATAATTCTACCGCACAACCAAGTTCAAACAGTGCTAAATGGTCAATAGTTAAAATAGCAACACGTTTCATTTGAATAGGCCCCTAATAGTGTAATTGTGGCTTGATTTTAACACTAAGTGTCCTTTAAGCCAGTTTTGCTTTATTAAAATATAAAGGAATATAGAAACACTGAAAAACGTTCCATCACTACAGAGATAAAATTATCAGGAGAATGAATATGTCGTCGAGTGTTTCTAGAGTTCCTGCCGCTTCATGTGAAGAGGCCTTAGCCCACTTTGAGCAATTACTGAGGTTTGAAACAGATTGTTGGGATGTGCATCATGCCGTTTCAAACAAACGTAAAAATTTTGTTTTACTCGATGTTCGTGGAGAAATGATGTTCGAACAAGGTCATATAGCGTCAGCGATTAATTTACCTCACCATAAAATTTCAGTGAAAACATTAGCGCAATTCCCGCAAGATACCTTGTTTGTGGTGTATTGCGCAGGTCCACATTGCAATGCTACGGAAAAAGCGGCGATACGACTGGCAAAATTATCGAGACCCGTTAAAAAAATGATTGGCGGTGTTACTGGCTGGCTTGATGAGGGCTTTAGTTTGCAGCAATAGTATTATCGCAGACAAGCACATCAGCGATTCAAGTCTAGAATAGATGTTATAGACTGTACTCTACCAAGAGAAAAGGGCAGAATTGGTAGAATATTTGATTCAAATCGCACAAAAATGAACACAGCAATTATTCCAAATTTTACTGGAAAACGTTGGTTGAAACTGACATGTCGAACCGCACATTTAGTTGGCTTTGCCGGTGTTTTTGCGTCAACCATTACTGAGCAAAGCCAAATTATATATTGGGTGATTACGATTATTTCAGGTCTAGGATTACTCGCGCTTGAAGCTTTGTCTAATCTGTTTTGGTTTGTACAAATTAGGGCAGTGGTTATGTATATAAAATTTGCGCTACTTTATGGTTTATTTGTTTACCCACAACATGCTTGGGGAATACTGGTAACTATGATTTTGTTGTCTGGTTTTATTTCTCATGCACCCAGTTCGGTGCGTTATTTTTCATTACTACATATGAAAAAAATCACCTCAGTTAATGATATTAAAGGATAAAATTATTAGTATTCATTCACCGTTATTAAGTACTTATTTAGATACTGTCAAACAGGTATCAACAATGGGTCATGTACTTGATCTGGCATGTGGGCGAGGTCGAAATGGCTTGTATTTACTTGCTAACGATATAGCAGTGACTTTTGCTGATATTAATGCAACGGCACTTGAAGAGTTAAAAAACGACATAGCAGCGCTTCACCCAAGTATTGACGTTGATAAAAGAGAGTTTTGGCTTGTCGATTTTGAACAAGGCAAGGATAACGTTTTTGCAAACAGACAATTTGCCGCTGTACTGGTATTTCGATATTTACATCGTCCGCTTTTTAGTCAGTTAAAGCAGGCAATTTTGCCGGGTGGTTTAGTTATTTATGAAACTTTTACGCGTGAGCAAGCGGCAATCGGTCGTCCTAAAAGAGCGGAGTTTTTATTAGAAAAAGATGAATTAGCGCAAATTTTTAGTGACTGGAACATTTTGTATAAATTTGAAGGAATAGTAGATAAAACTGATGGCAGTGGTAAGCAGGCTATTGCGCAAATTGTCGCGCAAAAGCCCTTAACTAATCACAGTAAAGGTTAGCTTATTCTTCCGATTGGAAAATACAGTGCTTGGTATAGTCTGTAGTTTCGTCTAGAGTCCATTCGCCTTTTGGTTTTTCTTTTAAATCCGCACACCATTCTTTACTACCAATTTCTGGCGCACAACCAGTGATAAAAACAACAGATAAGATGGCGATAAGTAAAGTTTTCAAGTTCGAGATCCTTATTTATTAATATTTGTTGAGACAAATATTACCGATTTTTAACGGTTTTATCCACGATATTAGCTGCTATATTTAGTCCCTGTATTAACCTAGGGAGTTCGGCGTTCAACAAAAACGGCTGTTGTTAGGCCCGGAACGGTAAAGCCGTCTTGATCGCTGATACTTTGTTTCACCTTAGTATCCTGCCCTTGTTGTTGAACTGGATGTAATTGATAGTGTTGCGCTTTAAACCTAAAGTGTTTGGTTTGAGCGCTGGTGTTAAATATCACTACAATATGGCGGTAATTAGCATCTAGTGACTGATGGGCACCATCTTCATCGAAGTCATCGCGAATACTCATCACGATCAGACCCTGTTGCTGTTGGCTACCCGTATTTAGAAATTGTACGCGGTCAATAATCTCTTGTGCATTGGTTAACCTAAATAATGGGGAACCCATACGGATCTTAATCAATTCATTAAAGACAGATGCACTATATTGAATGTGTGCGGGCGTAACGTGATCTCTACCTTGATTTTTTTTCACTAATCCTTTGATTACCGACCAATTATCCTGATCTTTTTCTGCCGGCGGCAGGCCTACCATATAGTTGTTATCTTGTTTACTAAAGTCCACCTTGTTAAACCAGTCCCCATAGTCGTAACTATCACGCAAAAATGATTTTGAGCGCAACAACTCTGAGCCCATATGCAAAAAAGGTATGCCCTGAGCAAATATTGCAAATGAGAGACTTTGCAAATGTAAGCGCACGCGATCGTCGGTAGATAGTGAAAATGGCAGGCGATACTGGCTATTATCCCACAGTGTTTGATTGTCGTGTTTTGATACGTAATTGATAGTATCGGCCGGATCTAACGCATAACCTGTTGGTTGATCGCCATAAGGGATGTCTTTGCCGGTAACGTGTTCGTCGCGAGCATTAACTAACTGAAAGTTGGCTAAATTTCCTGCTAAACCGATGCGCAATCTATCGGCAACCAGCAAATAATCTTTTGTAAATGTTGCCAGATCATCGGTATTTAATTCATTGGCTAAAGTGCCTAACCCATTGCCTATACCTTGATCTTTGCGAATATCTTTACCTGTGGCAGTAAACGCACCGCCGCGCACAGCATCACGCAATCTATCGGTAAATGTGCCAATCTCAGTACCAGCTAATTCTAGTTGGCTGGCTTGAACAAAACGTTCATTATTGGCGACTTCGCCAAAATTCCAGCCTTCACCATAAAAATAGGTGTCGGCGTCAACGGCTCTCACTGCATCTCGTGCATTTAACATGGCTGACATTGGCTGATGGGCCATTAAATCAAAACGAAAGCCATCAATTTTATAATCTCTTGCCCAAACAACTAATGAGTCAATCATCAGCTTTTCCATCATCACATGCTCGGTAGCGGTATTGTCACAACAGGTTGACTGAGCGATTTCTCCCGTGATCGGATCTAAACGATGATAATAATTGGGCACTATTTTATCGAGCACCGCGGTGGGCTCTAATTGCGCTTGGTGAGTGTGGTTATATACAACATCCATTATGACTCGAAAACCCAAGTTGTGCAGTGCTAGGATCATTTCTCTAAATTCAATGATGCGCTGTGTGCCGTCTGGGTTAACGGCATAACTGCCTTCAGGCACCGTGTAATGAAAAGGATCGTAACCCCAATTGTAATTATCCATACCGCGCAATTGCTCAATGATGTGTTGTTGTTCGCTGCTGTCTTTGGGTAACTGACTTAAATATTCTGCAATGGTTTGCTGCGAGTGTTTATTTTCAGCACACAAAGAATGCTGATTAACGAGCTGACAAAGTGTTTCAATACTATCGTTAATATCGACAGTTTTGCCGTTAAACTCATTGATAGTGCCAATGTCAAAGGTGGGTAAAAGGTGAATGTTATTGATACCCGCGTCTCGAAGAGATTTTAAGTGTTTGATACCGTCAGTGTCTTGTTCGGTAAACGCTTTATATTTTCCGCGATAGTTTGTGTTCGTTAAACTGTTGTCATGAGCGCTAAAGTCGCGAATATGGGTTTCATAAAAAATATTATCTTCAGGTGAGGATACGCGGTTATCTGCTTGGTTATTCCAGCCATCAGGCTCTGTTGTTGCAGAAGATAAATCGACAATATGTGAATACTCACTATTAGTAGAAAGGCTTAAAGAATATGGATCTGTTGTAGTGATTGTTGTTATTTTTTGATTGGTTGGGTGATATATTTCCAGCTGATATCGGTAAAAATAGCCGGTGTATTTTTTGGCTATTTGAGTCGACCAAATACCTGAATGGCTATCTTCATTCATGGCGATTGGTGTGCTAGAAATTGGCTGTTTATCCTGATTGTATACCAGTAAGGAAACCGATGTTGCCGTCGGCGCCCAAAGTTTAAACTGCACACCGTTATCAAGTACTTTAGCTCCTAAATCTGTTGTTTCATTGGCATCGTTGCTACCGGCCGTATACAAGCTGTCTATTACCCCAGCCGTCTGCACAAAAGCACGCTTAACTGGCTGCTGTTTACTGTTAAAGCTGACAATAAACAACTCATCTTTCAGCCACTTTTTACTGCTGGCTTGATTGATATTAGCGGTTAACACCTTAAAGTGAGCAAGGTGTGGGTATTGCTTGGCTAATTTTGGTGGGAATGATGACGGGGTAAGCGTTAAAGCTTCTAACTGCTCACCATGTCGTTTAAACAAAACATAAACATTTTTGGGCTCGGTTTGAGGCAGCAAAAATGTATTATTCTCTACCCAGTGAGCACTATTGTCTGTACTTAGCTGTGCAAATTTCTCAATGGTATAATCGCCATATGTTTTGTTTTCTACGTTAGTTGTCGCTGGGACACCATCTGTTGGTCCACAACTTATTAAGAAAATAGATAAGCAGGCAATAACAATAGATAAACGCATTAATAATTCCTTGATCTAATAGCCAAATTTCACAGTAAAATTTTATTATTTTACTGTACGCGTTTTACGCATACAGCAGAAGTGCAATTGATTATTTGCATACGTATTCAGTTTGCTGAGATGTTGTTATAGATGAATAAAGCTTCCCATTAGATGCAACATGTTCGCAGTTGTTGGTACTTCCTGCCAAAAATAATGGTGACTCCTTTGATCGCGTTGCTAGATATAGATTGTTGCTGATGCTACTCGCAATACTCTCAGCCAGCGATTGAACTGTATTAGTTACTAATAAAGTTATCGTATTGATAAAAAAGACTTTTATACATATTCATGAATACGTATGCACATGCTGGGCATAGATAAAGCCTCCCTCTATATTAGATCAATCCGAAATATTGGTACTAAAAAGCAACAGTTGTTGTTCAAAAAATAATAGTTCAGGGATGATTTTAGGGGGAAACCTATCATGTTTACATCTAAGCCTAATAAGCTGACATTGGCGATGATTTCTTGTGGTTTATTAACGGTGTCGGGCTCGATATATGCCGAACAAGTTAATGATAAAGAAGAAAAAAAAGCTGACGAACAAATTGAAGTTATTGAAATTACGGGCTTTCGTCGTTCAATAATAGAGTCTATAAACCAAAAACGTTTTGCTGATACAGTATCAGAACAAATCACCGCAGATGATCTCGGGGCTTTACCCGATGTTTCTATGGCGGATGCACTAACGCGTTTACCGGGAATATCAGCGGTAAGAACCGGTGGTCAAGCTGCGGAGATTAATATTCGCGGTATGTCTGGCGGTTTTATTTCGACTACCTTAAATGGCCGCGAGCAAGTGTCTACTGGCGGTCAACGTAGTGTTGAGTTTGATCAATACCCTTCAGAGCTTATTTCAAATGCAGCCGTATATAAGTCACCGAAAGTCTCTATGATCGAAGGCGGCGTTGCTGGTTCGGTGGAAATGACAACGGCTAGCCCGTTAAAAAATGATAAAGACCACAGTTTTATGGTCAATGCTCGTGGTATGTATAACGACCTAGCTAGCGATATACCCGATGCCACTTCTGACGGTCATCGCTTTAGTATTTCATACCAAGGTAAGTTTTTGGACGAAACATTAGGTGTTGCTGTTGGCTATGCTCGTTTGTTTCAGCCGAGTACCACCCAGCAATTTATTGGTTTAGCTTATGATAAAGCCAGAGATGTTGATCAGCTAGAAGGTGATACGGGAGGGACAACAAGTTGTCCAGAATGTGAGTATATCAGTGAAGGTTTTGAGCTCCAGCACAAAGGCGGGGAAGAAACCCGTAATGGCTTTGTTACCACCTTGGAATGGCAACCTACTGACAATTTCAAGCTAAAATTTGATGGTTTTTACTCCCTATTTGACTCTGAACAATTTGCCCGTGGTTATCGAGTCAAGCTTGAAGGCAGCCAGGCTGCGATTAGCAATCCTATCTATAACGATAATTCCATCATTGGCGGCACATTCAATCGTACTTCTAACAGTGCTACCCGCATTGAGGTTGTTAATGATGATAATACCGAAAACAATGAAGTAAAAAGTTTCGGATTAAATGCTGACTGGGATGTGACTGAACGTCTAAATGTCAATATTGACCTTTCCTATTCATCCGCAGAGCGTGATTTTAGAAACGGCTTGATTTGGTCTCTTGTTTCTACCGATGCCAATGCAGACACGCCAGAATTTGATAATAATGTGTCTATTAGTTATGCCCTTAATGGCTTGAATTTACCTGACATAGGTTTTAATCAAGCCGACGCCTTGACTGACTTAAATAAGGTGATGGTGACTAAATATGGTATTTATCCATATGAAAATAAAGACAACGTTAGTGCAGTTCGGCTCGATTTTACCTACGAACTCGACAATGAATTTATTTCGTCTATCGAATTCGGTGCGCGCTATTCTGAGCGAGAATATGATAACCAACGTTCGGTATTTGAATATGGTAGTGATAGTAGTTTTAATTCACCGGATTCACCTTTAAATATTACCGACGATATGGCGACTGTGGTGAATTGGTCGGGCGATTTTTCATATTTTCCCAGTTACTTAGCGCTTGATCAAGACGCTGTGCTTAATGCTTGGTTCCCTAATGGTGTACCGCAACCTGTGCAAACATGGGGCTTTTCTGGTACGGCAGTGAATGGTGAAAACCCGTATTTGAATAACTACGACTGGACGCTAAAAGAAAGTGGTCAAGTATATGAAGACATTTTTGCTGCTTATATTATGGCGAATATCGATACTGAAATTGGCGGTATACCAGTAACGGGCAATGTTGGTGTTCGTTTGGTCGACACTAAGCAAGCGGCCAGTTCATTGCAAGATGTTGGTGGTGATGTCGCGTTAGGCGCGCAATATATTACTGATGAAGTCGGCTTAGTTAGCGATAGGTATTTTCCAACCAAAATCAGTAATAGCTATACCGATTATCTACCTCAAATGAACCTTAATTTTAAATTGACGGATAACGATCAAATACGTTTTGCTGCAGCTAAAGTAATGAGTCGTCCAAACATAGATCGTTTAGCGTCAAATAGCAGTATCACTTTTAGCCGAATATCCACTCAAAGTGAAAGCTATTTTGAAATTAATGGTCAGGCGAAAAACAGTCCACACCTTAAACCTTTTTATGCCAATCAATACGATCTGTCATATGAAAAATATTTTGAAGATGCTAACGGTTCATTGATCGCGGCGATTTTTTATAAAGATATTGAATCAACAGGGATCGTGACGCAAACCATCAGTGAATATGATTTTGCCGCCAATGGATTAGCGGTTCCCGATCAAATGATAGACCCGGTAAGCGGCGTGCCATTAAGTATTCGCAACGGTAACTTTGAAACGGCTTTTAATGATGAAGAAGGCGGCTATATCAGAGGTTTTGAGTTTACTTATACACAAATATTTTCATTCTTGCCTGAGCTATGGTCAGGTTTAGGACTGCAAGCCAGTTATTCCTATACAGAAAGTGAGATTCAACAAATATCAAAATTAGGTCAACAAGATTTATCTATTTCATTGCCTGGTTTATCAGAAAACGTTTTACAAACAACATTGTTTTGGGAGTATCAAGGTTTTGAAACTCGTGCCAGTGTGCGTTATCGCGATGAGTTTGTTTCTGAGCAAGTAGCCGTTGAAGCGCAAACAGTCAATTACGATGGTGAAATGATCATTGACTATCAAGCATCGTATGTCATCAACGACAACCTTAATGTGGTCTTTCAAATTAATAATCTTACCGATGAACCTACCAAGAGTTACTTTGGCGTAAAAGAGCAAACCGGAACGATTCAATATTTTGGTCGTCAGTTTTTCCTCGGTATGACGTATTCGTTATAGATATTTTCAAACGTAGAGCGTGCGAACAAAAGTAAAAAGAGTGCGCTCACGTTGCTTTTAGATTGACAGCAATGTCACTGGAGTAAATTTTATGTTTAGTCAAAATTCATGGTTAAAGTTACTTTCAATAGTATTCTTTACACTTTTTCTGTCCGCCTGTGGCGGTTCAGACTCAACCACATCAGGGAAAACTTTGTTGACCTGTGATGTTCCTATGGTACCTGATGTAACTGGGTCAAGCTGTGTGGCACCTGAACCTATTCAATGCCCAGCACCGACTGTGCCAGACGCGCTTAATGAGTCTTGCGTGGTCGGTGTTGATCCAAGTGCACCAACACCGGTATTTTTTCCGGCAGACAATCAAGCGGTTTTATATTACAACCGTGCCGATGGTGTATATGACGAATACAAGATGCATAACTGGAATGATGCGAACTGTAATGCCTACGCTGAAGACTCATTAGCGCCAAGCTGGGATAACGGCCTCGCCCACACCGGTGTCGATCCTAATTATGGCGCCTATTGGGTGGTTAATTTAGTCGACGATTTTAATGAATGTGGCAACTTTATCATCCATAAAGGCACGGATGATGCGGGCAAAGAATTTGGTGGTGGTGATTGGAAAATGCCGCTAAAACAAGAGGATGATACTTATCAAAGGATGAATTTTACCTTTTCTGGTGTCGCGTCTATTTTTGAATATCCTATTGTCACGTTAGGTGAGCAACCTTTACAGATCGCCGATTTTTCAGCCCACTGGATAGACAGCAATACCTTTGTTTGGAATGCCATTGAAGATGTTGTTGAAGTAAAATTACATCATTCTGCCAGTGCAGGAATTGAAGCCGATGAAAACGATCAAGTTAACGGCACTGCGGTTGGGCTAAGCGCAACAACACTCACAGATGAACAAAAAGCTATCGCGCCTTTAGTGGCTGACTGGCCAGCTTTTTCGGGTGATTGGAGTCGTGATGATGCAAAAGCCATGCTTAAAGAGCAACAGGTTTTAGTTGGTTATAACGCTGAAGGCAAAGCCATTGCTGCAACCTTTGTACAAAACGCCAATGTGCTTGACGATTTATATACCCAAGGCGACGATGATGCTGATGAAGCTAAGCTTGGCGTGAGTTATCAAAATGGTGCTATTGATCTTGCTTTATGGGCACCAACGGCGCAAAGCGTCACCGTCAATATTTTTGATACGGATAAAAATAAAATCTCTAGTGCCGCTATGACCGAAAATGCCACTTCGGGTGTTTGGTCATATCAAGGCGATGCCAGTTTAGATCGAATGTTCTACCAGTTTGAGTTGTCGGTTTATCATTATCAAAGCAAAGCTATTGAAACGTTAGTGACTACCGACCCATATTCTGTTGGCTTGTCTACTAACGGCGATTATTCGCAGTTTGTTAATTTAGGTGACAGTGACTTAATGCCAGATGGTTGGGAAGGGCATGAGGTCGCTACTATAGAAAATTACGAAGATGCGGTTATTTATGAAGGTCACATTCGTGATTTTAGTGCGATGGATGAAAGTACCAGTGAAGAAAATCGCGGTAAATTTTTAGCCTTTACCGAAACTAATTCCTTACCTGTTCAGCATCTACAAAAGCTGGTTGATAATGGATTAACCCATTTTCATATGTTGCCGGTTAATGACATCGCATCGATCAATGAAGACACTGCTAATATCGTTGATCTTGATAACACCGTTGCCGAGCTTTGTGCGATAAAAACTGAAGCACCAGTATGTGGGGTTAATGATGACAACGCTACCTTACGTTCAGTGTTAGAAAGTTATAGTTCTTATTCTAACGACGCCGCCAATTTAATGAATGTGCTGAGAGAAGTTGATAGCTTCAACTGGGGATATGATCCTAAACATTTTAATGTTCCTGATGGTATATATGCCTCAAACCCAGACGGAGTAGCACGTATTACTGAAATGCGCGCGATGATCAAAGCGTTACATGACTTAGGCTTACGAGTGATTTTAGATGTTGTCTATAACCACACCAATTCAGCCGGTCTGTGGGACCATTCGGTCTTTGATAAAATAGTTCCGGGTTATTACTACAGCAGAAACATTGAAACTGGTGCGGTTATTCAATCGACTTGTTGTAACGATACCGCGCTTGAACATCGCATGATGGACAAGTTTATGGTCGATTCATTATCAAGCTGGACACAATATTATCAGTTCGACGGTTTCCGCTTCGATATTATGAGCCATGGTTCTAAAGCGCAAATGTTAGCTGCCAGAGAGGCAGTACAAGCCATTGATAGTGATACCCACTTTTATGGTGAGGGTTGGAACCGAGATGATCGCGGTTTTGAGCAAGCCAACCAGTTCAATATGGCAGGCAGTGAGATTGCCACTTTTAATGACAGATTGCGTGACGGCGTGCGCAGTGGACAACTATTTAGCAATAATGCTAATGAAGATGGTCCTTTTATCCAACAAGACATTATTAAGTTGGGTCTTGCTGGCTCGCTCGCTGATTATGTGTTGAAAAACTTCAACGGCACTGATACCGCTGGCAGTGCATTCTCTCCAAACATGTATGCGAAAGACCCTGCTGATGTGATTAATTACGTCTCTAAACATGACAACGAAACCTTATGGGATCAATTGCAGTTTAACTTAGATTATTCCATGGACATGAACGACCGAGTACGCGCACAAAACGTCTCTCAGTCAATTGTCTTGTTGTCTCAAGGGATCCCGTTTTTACAAATGGGTGGAGATTTCTTACGTTCTAAATCACTTGACCGTAATACTTATGATGCCGGCGATTGGTTTAACTTCGTTGACTTTACCTACAATACCAATAACTGGAATATGGGCTTACCTCTGGATAAAGGCGGTCGTAGTGATGACGATTTAGTGAGTTTAGCTGCTAGTCCTTATATGAGTGTCGGTATGAGCGAGATTTCATTTGCTTCTAATGTTTTCAATGAGTTTTTGAAAATTCGTTCAACCAGCCCATTGTTTAAACTGACCACTAGTGCAGATATTATTGCCCGCGTTGGCTTTCATAATATTGGTAAGCGTCAAACTCAAGGGCTTATCGTTATGAGCATTGACGATGGCGCAGGTTTAACCGACTTAGATCCGATGAACGATGCCATTGTTGTAGTGATTAACGGCTCAAACACAGAGTTATCTCATACCGTGTCAACGGCCGAAGGGTTTACTTTGCATGACATTCAGCAGACTTCGTTTGATAGTACAGTAACATCGGCGAGTTTCAATCAAGGAGATGGCGAAGGCACCTTTACCGTACCGGCGTTGACAACTGCGGTATTTGTTAAAGTACAAGGCGAAAGCCAAGGGGTAGGATTATCTGCCTTTGCTACCGCAGGCGCGCCTGATGTTGTGCCTTATGGTGATACAAGTGTGTATGTGCGCGGTGGTATGAATGGTTGGGGAGAAGTAGATGCGTTTAGCTATGTCGGTGACGGTATTTACCGAGTGGCTATTGATCTTACCGCAAACGAATATGAATTTAAGCTTGCCTCTGGTGACTGGTCTACTGTTAATTTAGGTGCGCCGCAATCAGGTAATGTAGTTGAAGAAGGGGTTGATTTTACTTTGTTGCCGGGCAGCAATGATAATCTCAAGTTATCAATTGCAACGGATGCGACTTATATATTCACCTTAGACGCTTCAAATACTAGTGCGCCGATACTAACGGTGAGCAACGAAGAGCCATTTGTTGGTACCACAGTGTTTATTCGCGGTGGCATGAATGGTTGGGGAGAAGGCAATCCGTTCACTTATATTGGAGATGGTAAGTATTCCACCACTATTAATATCGACGCTAATACACACGAATTTAAAGTGGCCTCGGGTGATTGGTCGACAGTGAATATGGGCGCACCTAGCGATGATAAAGAAGTGTTTGCAGGCGAAGAGCAACTATTAGTAGCGGGAAGCAATGACAACCTGACCATGACGTTTGCAACCTCGGGCGATTATACCTTTATTTTTGATGCGTCAGATCTGAATGAACCAACATTAACCGTGTATAGCGCACAAATGTTTGGCGATACTAGCGTCTACATTCGCGGCGATATGAATGGCTGGGGCGAAGTTAATGTCGTGACTTACCAAGGTAACTCAAGTTATGCAGCTGAAATTGATTTAGCTCAGGGAAGCTATGGCTTTAAGGTGGCTTCAGGTGATTGGTCAACCTTCAATCTCGGTGCTGGCGCTCAAGGCAGCGAAGTTACTCTAGATCAGCCGTTAACGCTAGCACAGGGATCGAATGACAACCTGTCGTTCGTTGCCGATGAGGCCGCAACTTATATTTTTACAGTGACAGGGCCTAACCCTGACTCGCCGACGGTGACTGTGTCGAAAAAGTAGTGTCGTACTAATGTTACATTAATATTTCATAACAAAGGCAATAGGCGTCTGCGGCCAACAATGAACATGCATTACTAGCCGTATTAGCGCTCGTCGTCAATAGTATCAAGATAAAACGCCCTGATCATTCAGGGCGTTTTTGTTGGTTAAACATGCATTTTTTGCATTATTTTTAGCTGATAGCCAAGCTTTTTATCACGGTGAGGTTTTCTAGCAATTCTTGCATACGTATTCAACCGTATTCATATTTCAACGATCGTGCGTGTTATTCAACCTTAATTGTTGTCAGCAAAAATTAAGTAAAACGCATGTGAAGCGATTTTATCGGAATTTAAAACTATTGATTTTTGAATTTTTGTTATTGTTTTTTATAGGGTTAATGCAAAGTCATCTATTTTATTTTTGCTATACTCCTGTCTAGAAAGTTTTCTTTTTCATAATAGCACCACACAGTAACATCAGCGCTTTGGTCATAATTGGCTATAGTGTTGATAGAAGCTAGGACTGACGGGATTGATGAATACGTATGCAGAGTGTATTCATATCCAGACGTCCACTTTATATTAGGTTAATCCGCAATAGGTGGATCATTAAAAACATAAACATTATCTCAGCTAGGAAAGCTGATAAATAATATAAAGCATGGATGAATTGGGGGAGTAAACCGACATATGTTAAATTTCAAGCCAAGCAAAGTTACCCTTGCACTGCTTTCTAGCGGTGTAATGGCGTTAAGCGCCAATGTCTACGCAGAAGAAGCCGCAGCAGAAAAAAAGGCAGCAGAAGAAGAAATTGAAGTTATTAAAGTTACAGGCTTTCGCGGTAGTATCATTGAGTCAATCAATACTAAACGCTACTCATCAGAAGTTGTAGAAGCGATTTCTGCGGAAGATATTGGTAAGTTACCCGATTCATCAATTGCTGAGTCACTGGCTCGCTTACCAGGCCTTGCCGCACAGCGTTTAGATGGCCGTGCAAGTAAAGTAAGTATTCGTGGTTTTGGTGAAAATGAGAGCGCGACAACGTTTAATGGTCGTGAGCAAGTCTCTATCGGTGATAACCGCGGTGTTGAATTTGACTTATACCCATCAGAAATTATGAGTGGTGTTACTGTTTATAAAACTCCCAATGCCAGCCTAGAAGGTGAAGGTATAGCGGGTGTTATCGACATGCAAACAGTTAAGCCTTTAGGGCAAAGTGAGCGTGTGCTTCAATTTAACGGTCAATACGAGCAAACTAGTTTTGATAAATTAAATCCAGATGGCGATGACGCAGGTTTCCGCGGTACTTTTGCCTATATGGATAAATTTGCCGATGACACTGTTGGTGTTGCGTTTGCTTATTCGACAATGAGCTCTCCTAACCAAGAAAAACGTTGGAATTCTTGGGGTTATCCTGAATTTACTTATCCTGATGGCTCTGCCGGTTCAATTTTAGGTGGTGCTAAACCATTTGTTCGCTCTTCTACCTTAGATCGTGATTCAGCGATGTTAGTGGTTGAAGCCGCGCCGAATGAAAAATTATTAATGACTTTTGATGCGTTATATGTAGATTTTTCTGATGAAAAAATCTTACGTGGTATCGAAGTACCTTTTGCTTGGGGACAGGGCTCTATCTCAGCAGATACCGCTGTTATTGATCCTGCAACAGGATTCGTTACTAGTGCTATCACTGAAGGTCAACGTGTAGTTGTTCGTAACGATTATGAAGAACGTAA
Source organism: Colwelliaceae bacterium 6471 (assembly GCA_040779335.1). Classification (GTDB taxonomy): domain Bacteria; phylum Pseudomonadota; class Gammaproteobacteria; order Enterobacterales; family Alteromonadaceae; genus JBFONV01. The sequence goes on along the minus strand of JBFONV010000002.1, from coordinate 373,723 downwards.
CGCTGAATTAACTTCATTTGGTTTTAATACTCAATATGATTTAAATGATAGCTGGGCGTTGGATTTTGATGTTAGTTATTCAAAAGTAGAACGCGACATCTGGAGTATTGAAAGCTACTCAGGTACAGGTCGTGGTAATGATCGTGGTGCTGCTGACAACCTTGGTTATACATTTGATGGTGGTAACACGGGTGCTACATTCTCACATGATCTTGATTACAGTGATTTCAACCTGATTCAATTAGGTGGTCCATTATCTTGGGGCTGGAGCTCAGCATTAAACGAGAAATATGGTGTTGTTGGCACTGAATATGAGAACCAATTGCAAGATGGTTTCATCAATGCCCCGTCGATTGATGATGAATTAAAAGCGTTAAAGTTCGCGGCAACGCAAGAGCTTGATAATGAGGTTTTCTCGCAAGTAACTTACGGTGTTTCATATCGCGAGCGTGAAAAAACAAAATTATCTGAAGGTTACTTCATGACTTTGTCTTCATTTTCTTACCCTGATAACCCAGGCATGATGGTAGTGCCTGAGCAATATCGTCAAGGTTCAGTATCGTTAGATTTTATCGGTATGGGTGACATGATTGCTTACGATACCAATGGCTTAATCAACGACGGCTATTATGATTTAACGCGTGAAAGTACTACCAGTTCAACACATGCGACCAAATCATGGATGGTTAACGAGAAAGTTACTTCGTTATTTGTTAAAGCGGATATAGATACTGAAGTCGGTGGTTTCCCTGTAACGGGTAATGTTGGTCTTCGTTATATTAAGACTGATCAAAATTCAAAAGGGACTGCCAGTACTGTTGCGGATGGCTTGATTGTCGCAAGCCCCACAGACATCAGCCATGACTATTCACATTTATTGCCAAGCTTAAACTTGTCAATGAGAATTGATGATGATCAAAAGCTACGTTTTGGTATCGCAAAAACCATTTCTCGTGCTCGTTTAGACGAAATGAACGCCTCGGTTAGTGCAAATTATAGCCAACAAGTAGATGGTAATGGTAACAACTGGAGCATCAGTGGTGGTAATCCAAGCCTTGAGCCAAAAGAAGCATTGGGTATCGATTTAACCTACGAAAATTACTTCAGTGATGAAGGTTACTTCTCAGTTGCATATTTTTGGAAAGACTTATCGCAATGGATTTTTGATGGTAACTATGAAGTTGATTTCTCAGGTGTTGCCGATCCACTAACCGGTACTGTTCCGGCAAATTCAATGGCTTCAGGTAGTGGTAAAGTTAATGGTGGTGACGGCACGTTATCAGGTTATGAACTTTCAGTATCATTCCCATTCAAAATTATTAATGAAAACCTGAGCGGTTTCGGTTTAATGGCAAGTTATACCGGTGTTGATTCAGATATGGATGACCAAAATGGCAATGAGTATCAACTGCCTGGTTTATCTGACAGTATCTTAAATGTTACTGGTTATTATGAACAAAATGGCTTCCAAGCACGCGTTAGCATGCGTAAACGTGGCGACTTTAAAGGCGATGTTTACGGTTTAGGATTTAACACTGTGCAGGTAGATATTCTTGGTGAAACCATCGTCGATGCGCAAATTGGCTATGATTTTGGCGAAGCAGGTTATAAGAGCCTAGAAGGTTTATCTATCTTCCTACAAGGTTATAACTTAACGGAAGAACCATTTACCTCATTGCAAGGTGACAATGCATTACAAGTACGTGATTACCAAGATTATGGTAAGTCTTATTTGTTAGGCTTTAGTTACAAAATGTAATATGAGTTAAGTTGATAAAGGCCCTTGTGATGAATCATTACAGGGGCTTTTTTTGTCGTGAAAGATTTTGCACATGTGTGATTTGGTGTGGCATTGTAGGTAAGGCTAATTTTTAAAGGGCGTAGTGATGAGTAATGAAAAAGTTCAAAATGTAGTTATTGTTGGTGGTGGAACAGCGGGTTGGTTGACTGCGTCTTTACTGGCAAAAGTGCTTGGTAAAACGATTTCTATTACTTTAGTTGAATCAGAGCAAATAGGCATTATTGGTGTTGGCGAGGCTACGATTCCGCCTATTATTCACTTTAACAGTGCGATTGGAATCGACGAAAAGGACTTTGTTAAAGCAACCAAAGCCACCTTTAAATTAGGGATAGAATTTGAAAATTGGCGACATCAAGGACATAAATATATGCATGCCTTTGGTGGTGTTGGTAAAAACTTCCCGTTTTGCGATTTCTATCATTTTTGGGTAAAAAGCCAACAACTAGGTATTAGCGGTGAATTTGGTGATTATTCATTAAATTATCAAGCGGCTAAAAAAGGCAAGTTTGGTCGAATAAGTTCGATCAAAGGTACTAACCTGCCGGGCATTGAGTATGCCTATCATTTTGACGCGGGTCTTTATGCCAAAATGCTACGCCAACATGCGGAAAAACAGGGCGTAAAACGTATTGAAGGGATAGTTGAAACTGTCAACCAAGCCTCCGATTCAGGTTATATCACTAGTTTGCAATTAGACAACGGTGAAACTATTAGTGGTGATTTATTTGTTGATTGCACCGGCTTAAAAGCATTACTTATTGAAGAAACCTTAAGTACGGGTTACGACGATTGGTCGCATTGGTTACCTTGTAATCGAGCTATGGCCGTACCGTGTGAATCCGCTGATGAGATAGCACCCTATACACGTTCAATAGCGCATGAAGCCGGCTGGCAATGGCGAATTCCATTGCAGCATCGCACCGGTAACGGCATTGTATACTCCAGTAAGCATTTAACGGATGAAAAAGCCAAGGAATTGTTGTTAGGTAGCCTTGATGGTAAACCTTTAGCAGAGCCTAAGGTGATACCCTTTAAAACCGGCAGACGCCGTAAGCAATGGAACAAAAATGTCGTTGCAATTGGTTTATCAAGCGGTTTTTTTGAGCCACTCGAGTCTACCAATATTCACTTAATACAAACCGCGGCAACACGTTTAGTTAAATTTTTCCCACACATAGGGATTAAAGACGAAGAAGTTAACGAATTTAATCGACAGTCAGAAATAGAATCATTAAGAATTCGAGATTTTATCATTTTGCACTACAAACAAACTGAACGAAATGATTCACCGTTCTGGCGGGCCTGTCAGCAGATGGATATTCCCGAGACTTTAAAAAGAAAGATAGCGTTATTTAAAGAAAGCGGAAAAATTTTTCGCGAACAGGATGAGTTATTTACCGAAATTGCCTGGCAGCAGGTCATGATAGGGCAAGGATTGATCCCTAAGGATCACCACCCACTGGTTGATGCCTTAACAACGGAGCAGATGGCCGAATTAATGGAGAACTTAAAAACCATTATTAATAGAACCGTCGAGCAATTACCTGATCATAAAGAATTTTTTAAATAGTACTGAATTCATCTTGCTATTTAAATTATTTAATAGCAAAGGCCTATATGCAAGAACAAGCTAGGCTAGTGAGTAAAACATAAACGTAAAAAGGTTTTATAAATATGAAAGTGGTAAAATTAGCGGACGCGATGTTGGAGTCATCCCGCTTAATCTATGGGTGCATGCGCATCGCTGGCGATAACACACTTGAAGATCGCGCCAAAGGCAAACGGGCTATTCGCGCCGCAATAGAGTCTGGGTATAATCACTTTGATCATGCTGATATTTATGGCGGTGGTCATTGTGAAACCTTGTTTGGTGAAGTATTAAAAGAATCTCCCGAACTTCGTGATAATTTGATCATTACCTCAAAAGCAGGCATTCGTCCTAAAAGCGATGATAATGAGTATGCTCCCACCCGTTACGATTTTAGTAAGAAATACCTGCTCGATAGTGTCGACGGTATTTTAAGCCGCTTAAACATTGATTGTTTAGACATGTTTTTATTGCATCGTCCTGACTATCTATTTGATGCCCATGAAGTTGCTGAGGTTTTTGCAATATTAAAATTGCAGGGAAAAGTTAAGCATTTTGGTGTTAGTAACTTTAAGTCGTCACAGCTTGCCCGATTAAATTCGGTGCTTCCCATGCCTTTATTGGTCAACCAAATAGAGATCAATATTCATAATATCGATAGCTTATTGGATGGCACTTTAGATCAATGCCAAATGTTAGGTATTACTCCTATTGCGTGGTGTCCACTCGGTGGTGTTGCTTATCCTGCGTGGGGCAATACCTTTACCTCAGAGGATGAAAATCGTATTAAAGCCGAGTTAACTGTTCAGGCTGAAAAGTATAATTGTCAGCCTTGGCAGATAGTGCTTGCTTGGCTGTTAAAGCACCCTGCAAATATTTGTCCTATTATTGGTTCAACCACGCCTGAACGTGTTGTTGACGCCAAAGCATCGCTAACGCTCCCTTATTCAAGAGAAGATTGGTATCGCTTGTTAGAAGCGCGCAATGGTCAACCGGTACCTTAGTATTAGTTGTTTTGCGCGAAGCGTTCGCGGTCATTACTTAAAATAACCGTGCTTTGCTGGTGATAATGGTTTAGCCATTACTTATAGCACGGTTAAATATGCCGCCTAGTAGGCCATTGAATACGTATGCACAAGATTGTTGTTATTTGTTGATAAGCGTACCTTTTGTTGATGTTAAAAACTGTTAACCATAATTGAGTGTTTTTATGTTATCGATGCAACGTAAGTTGTCGAATCCTTTTTATATGCTGTTAAGCCTTCCTGCAACGGCAATGGGGTTTGCGCTTTCCGTCCAAATTTCAGCGCTTAGTTGGATATTAACCACTAAATATGGCTTAGACATTCATGAAGTCGGACTGGTGTGGGCAGCAGGTCCTATTGCCGGCATTCTGGGTCAGGTTATTGTCGGTATTATTAGCGACAACGTCTGGTTATGGAATGGCCGAAGACGACCATTTATATTGGTTGGCGGGGTGCTGGCCGGCATGATGTTACTGGCATTGCCCAATATAGATATCGTCTCATCAAGTTTAGGCATATCTGGATTGTTAGGGGTTGCTATTGCGGTGGCGTTGACCCTAGATTTATCGATTAATGTGAGTTTTAATCCGACCCGAGCTGTCATTGCGGATGTTACTCCAGAGGGCGAAGCGAGAACCAAAGGATATACCTGGATGCAAACCGTATCGGGGTCTTTTGGTGTCCTAGCCTACGCGATTGGCGCTTTTTGGGGAAATTATGTCTTAATTTATTTCGGGGCTGTTTTGGTGCTTTTGTTATCCATTATTCCGCCTTTTTTCGTGACTGAGCCTGAGCAGTTAACGGATGAAAAGACGAAAAGCAGCCAAGAAAAAATAACCCTTAAAATGGTTTTAGTGAACATTAAACCACTATGGGGTTTTGTACTTTATGATTTTTATGCCATGGCTTTGCAATTGTCTGGAATAAAAACCACTCATTATTGGGCGGAACTAGCTGCCGCCCTATTAACCTTATTTTTGGTGATACAAACCTTACTGACCAAGTCTGATGTTGACGATAAAAATGATGCGGTTGGTTTTAAAAAAGTGCTCGCAGCACATTCATTTAGTTGGATTGGCGTGCAAACTATGTTTGTTTTTATCTTTGCCTTCTTACAAGATAAGATGCCTGGTATGTCGGACGATCAATTGGGTAAAGTGATCGCTACTAGCTTTTTAGTGCTAAGTGCTGTTTCAGCATTGTTACCAGCATTAGTGCTAGAGCCCATAGCAAAACGTGTTGGCCGAGTGACTACCCATAAGTGGTGTTTGTTCGTCATGGCATTTGCCTACGCTTTGGTGGCGTTGTTTGGTGAGCATAAATTTATGCTCTATATTTTAATGGCAATATTAGGGATCGGCTGGTCATCAATCATCAGTTTGCCGTTTGCCATTATGTCGGAGAAAGTCGAGCAGTCGCGCATGGGGTTATATATGGGCTTATTTAATCTTTCCGTGGTGTTACCGCAATTGCTAGTAAGTTTAGGCATTGGGCTTTTTATAAGCCGAGTTGCTGATAAAAGCGTGGTCTTTCAAATCAGCGCCATAGCATTAGCTATTTCAGCACTTGCTTGGGCTAAAGTTACAGAGAACCAGGAGTAGAAATAAATTGTTACATAATACGAGGTTGCTCGTAGATGGCAATATCAATGGAGAAAAATCATTATTGATATTGTCTTGTCTAAAATCTCATTAAGTTTATCTAATTGTTATTTAGTTTTGTTATATGCTTGGAATTGTTAACAACAATACCTACAAAAATAACAACACTATAAAGGATTTACCCTATGCAGAGCGTTTTACTCGGATTGTGTCTTTTCATCTCATTTCTTAATATTGGCGTTGCTGCAACATCAAAAGATTACGATGCTATTTTAGCTAAATATATTGATACTCAAGGTCCAGGAGTAGCGGCGATCGTTACTAAAAATGGACAAACGCTTTACCTAGGGACGCGAGGCATGGCAAATGTTGAGCTTGGCGTGCCACTAAAAGATGATAGCGTTTTTCGATTAGGTTCTATTACTAAACAGTTTACGGCTGCTGCCATCATGTTATTACAAGAGCAGGGCAGATTATCCGTTTCCGACAACATCCATAAATATGTCCCTGACTTTCCAACTGAAGGTAATACTGTCACTATTAAGCACTTGTTAACCCATACATCAGGTATCGCTAATTATACTGAAGATCAAGACATTTGGAATAAACACCTTAAAACGCCGACCACACTTGATGACATGTTAAAAATGTTTGCTAAACACCCAATGGCATTAAAAACAGGCGAACAAAACCGTTATTCCAATACAGGATATGTTTTACTCGGTAAAATTATCGAAGTGGCGAGTGGTGAAAAATATGCAGATTTTATTGAAAAACATATATTTGCTAAATTGGGAATGAAAAATAGTCGTTATGGCGGAAATCAACTTATTCCCAATAGAGTGAGTGGATATTCTATGACAGATAAAGGCCTCGAAAACGCAGGGCATGTTGATATGATGTGGCCGCACGCAGCAGGCTCACTATTATCAACAGTAGATGATTTGGGGATATGGTTTAACGCCTTAACTAACGGTAAATTTATCTCTAAAGACAGTTATCACCAAATGATCCAACCATTCAAACTTGACGATGGTACGTTTGCACAATATGGCTATGGTTTAGGACTTTTTCGGTTTAACAAATATAAGGCAATTGGTCACGGTGGTGGCATTCATGGCTTTGTAACCAATGCCTTTTATGTGCCTGATGAAGATTTATACGTTGCAGTTTTACAAAACCTAGACTCTGGCAGCCCTGGTGATATTGCACGCTTATTGGCAGCAACCGCGTTGAATTTAGATGTTCCTGAATTTAAAACGGCTGATGTTGATGAATCAATACTTAGGCCATTAATGGGCACTTACTATGTGGATGAAAATTCGAAACGCAAGATATCGTTAGAAAACGGTCAGGTTTTTTCACAACGGGATGATGGTCAAAAATGGAAAATATACCCGTTGTCTGAAAACAGCTTCTATTACGAAGGCAGCCTGTCATATTTTTCTATTGATACAAATGATAAGGGGCAATCGATTATGAATTTCTATCATGGTTTATCCCTTGAGCCTGAAGTAGCAACTAAAAAGTAGCACAGGTACTAGTTGAAAATATGCAAAGACAAAAAAGGCGAAGATTCATTCTTCGCCTTTCCTTATTTATAATAGGTAAAAATTGACTAAGCGATTTTTAAGTGATCTAGTAACGTTTGTGGACCAGTTTCATTATTGAGAGGTTTGAAAATAAACCCTGAAATCCCCAACGCTTCACAGTTGGTTACTGACTGTTGATCGGTTACCGAAGATAACATTACAATCGGTAAATCTGGATGAGTTTTACGTATTTCCAATAGTGCCACATCACCGTTCATGCGCTCCATGACAATATCCATGAACATAAAATCAGGTGATTCACTATTAACCAATTTCACCGCTTCACTACCATCATCTGCTTCAATGATATTGTTGTAACCCAGTTGAACTAAGAACTTGTTAATGGCCTTTCTAACCAGTGGGCTATCGTCAACCAGTAAAATTTTGCTATCAAAAGGCAGTTGAGTGCTATGGGTATTACTGATCCCTTGGCTAGTTTCGTTGTTATGTACTTGCTTAGCGTTGGCGTTGTAATTTACTTCGCGGACCAACAAGTTAAAGTAATAGCGACCAACGCCTTCAACGTGAATAGGCACAGTGATGATTTGTTTTACGCCGGCTAAATACTTTTCCATGTCATCTAAGCTTAATGCACAATGTGGACTTAAAAAGTCGAAGCCCAAATTATGTTTGTTTAAGACATGAGTTGCTCTACCAATAATGGTATTGCCCCATTCAGCCAATGCTTTGCTGAGTTCGTCGTTCATTTCTTGGTAATTGTGGTTCTCACCTAACATCGACTCACACACTGAATTGCCGATGGCTACCGCTGTTTCACTATAGTGATGCATGATGATAACACCATCTAAACTCCCTTTAATATCCGAGCATACCGCATATCCTTTAAAGCGAAAATCTTCGACCTTGTCGACAAAAATGTCGCCAGCTTCTCCTTCTAGATTGGTCATAGATTTGAGACTGGCTAAAGACTCGTTAATAAAAGGATGCAAAATAACTTTAAATATAGTTTCTACAGACATAAGAGGTTCCGTTGTTATTATAATTTTGTACGTTTGGTGCTGCGCCGCCGTTAAACTGCGGCACCTATTACGCCACAGTTTTAATGTCCGTGCAATATGCAGAATGCCAATAGCTAATTAGAAATTTTTAAAATTCTTCTTTTTATTTAAATCATTCTTATATTTTATGGATCAATATCGTATTTTGCGTGATAACTTTACTAAGCGTAATAAGGTATTTTATGATAGCGCTAAGCCTGAGTGAACAGGCTTGCTTAAGTATAAATTAGACTTGAAAAAGCCAATCTGTAACATGATGGCGTGTGCAAAAATAGATTCATCTAATGAATATTTTACATTTTGCACGCTTGATCTAAGGTTTTCCAAATGACAGGACCTGTATACTCATCCAAAGTTAAGAGCTTTCCTTCTTCATTTGCCCATTTTGAGTTTGTAGTATAGGCAATATAATAGCTTTTATTAGCTTCTACCAAAACTTTAAAATACTCGCCGTCGTTCTGCATTCCAATACTATTATCAATTTTTATCTCATGGCTTCCCGTCGGTAATCTGTATCTGCTTGCATCTCTTGCTGGCTTACCATCAATTTCTTTAATTATTGCGATGTCTTTTAAGCCTGTAGACCTTGAAGGTGCAATAGAAACACTATTAACAACAACTAGTTGTCCGCACTCACCTTGAACCGTTTGAATTTCATCTTCCTTTTCTGTCGACGATAAAAGTGGAGCATTGATATTAAGCTCCCACTCGGGAATATACTTAGCCAGAAATTTTCCAGACAATAATAACTCTTTAGAACTGACTAGTTGCCATTTAGGGATGTATTTAGCCTTCATTACGCCTGCCATTAGCATTTCATTAGTATCACGGATGACTGTTAATTTTACAGGAGAATTGTTTTTTGTGTATTGTAGTTCAGAGCGCCATTTATTGTTGTTTGCATTTAATGGTTGATCATTTACCGATAGAATAATATCACCGCTTCGTAAGCCGATTTCACTTGCATTGCTCCTAGGGGTAACAGAAATGACTTTACCTAATGTTCTTTGATCTAAAATAGCACCAAACCTACCGCTATCAAAACGCTTTTGCTGGCTCAGATTAATATGTATGTCTTCAGGCGCGACTCCTGCTGCAATTTCAAGTGCGGCTATATCGGCAATTTTTTGATTGATAGATTTAGTTAACTGGTCTGCTATTATCTGTGCTTCTTTTGATTTGAGTTCTGATGCTAAGGCAGGTAACCCCAGTAAGATGAGCATAAGCAATATCGCTTTCATTTTTATTCCTTATTTCTTAAATTTCGTAAAAATCTATTGGTTTTGCATAAAATGCAATCATTTTTGTTAACAGCATTGTTCGGCGTGACCATAAGGAATCACTTTTAGTGTGTGTTAATTCGATATTTTGATCCAACAATGCTAATTCGTAATGCCAATTGTCCATGACAACCTTTTGTTGTCCTTGTAATTGAATATTTTCCATCTTGGCTAATTGCATTTCTAACTCGTTATTTTGCGCGATTATAGTTGGTGTATTGTATGTCGAACTTTGCAGCCATATGGCTAGACAAATAATTGACGTACTAGCAGCAAGAGACAGATACTTGGTCATCTTTTTTGATTGATGACGTTGCCAAATATCATTAGAAATATTAGGTGCATCATAAATCAGCATGCTTGATTCAGTCATATCAATATATTTTTTTAACTTATCGTCAATGTTACCCATGAGCTATCTCACTTTTTCAAACAATACTCTAAGCTGAGTTATTGCTCTTTTATAAACTTGTCTACTATAGGCTTCGTTAATTCCAATCGTTGAAGCCACTTCTTTATGCCTAAGATCTTGAACCGCATAAGCATATATAATTGACCTTTGTAATACGGGGAGCGTTTCTAATAAACTAGAGATAGTCATGTTGTCTTTTTCATTTAATTTTTCGTAGTTATCAGTTAAAGCCTCAATTAACATGTCAGTATTTTCTTCAAATTTAATTTTTTCATGTTTATTGCGTCTAAAATATCCCATGCACGCGTTTATCGTTGACTGCTTAAGCCAACCACCTAAAGTTTCTGCACTGTTTAAAGACGATGATTTCACTAATAGCGTCTCAAAAACGGTTTGTAGCACATCTGACGCTGCTTGCTCATTACCAATTATGTGTAGACTCAATGAATACACGTGATCAGCATATGTATGGTAAGCGGCGTTAAATCCGTCATGGCGACCCTTTTTCAGTGCAACAAAATCAAATAGCGAGATTGCCTGACCGAATCCTTTTTGGTTCATGAATATCCAATATTTATTGTTAGAACGTTTTTTATTATCATTTTCAAGTACAAGATGCGCAAAGACTAATTTTCGTGACAATAATTTTAAAGTTTATTAAAAATAAAATGATGAGGGGAGAATTTTCACAGTGAATAACTGCTTTTTTGTAGCTAAAAACACATGAATGTAAAGATAAGAATTAGGTCCTAGCAGCTCTCTAAATAGATCGGTGGGCGTGCTTTTATCTGTGGCTACTAAGTCATCACCATTATAGGTGTTAACGAAAGAAAGCATCATATCTTGCCTAGAATCTTAGTAGCCGCCATCCCCAATATAACCTTGTTCGTCACCGTAGTAGATAACTGGAATACCTCGACTAAAGTAAATTAACGCATGAGCCAACGAATTACGCTGTATTTGTTTTTGTTCACTGTAGTTAAAAGCGCTTTTCTTAAATTGATAGGCCAAGCGCCCCACATCATGGTTGCTCGTAAAGGTAAGCAAGATATGGGCGTTGTTATCTTCATCTTGGTTGAGCAAATAACTGGCTTAGCTGGTTGGTACCTTTTTGTTCAACCAACGTTTGTAAACCACAGTCCTCTATTACGCCAAAGATTTAATGGCTGTGCAATATTTAGCTTGTTGATTGCGATGTCAATTTATATTTTTTTTAATATCAAATGGTTGCAGGATTTTTGTAATGTTTTTTTTCAAGCGTTTGATGTTGAATACTTAGCTAAATGCCTGTTTGTTATACAGTTGTGTTTTATATGTTACTAAAGTGTAAAAAATATCGGCAGTTGCATGAATTTATAAGCTTTAATAGACTCTTGCTACTCATTTGGAATATCTCATTATTACCAAGTGCCATTAAATAAAATAATGATAAGAAACGAATAATAAATAATGGAGTAAATATGTTTAACCGGAAAACTATTCCTCTGGCGTTAGCGTTAGCGGGATTATCAAGCACCGCATTTGCTGCGAATCATCCAACATCTACACAGTCAGGCGCTTTTGATATGGCGGTTGCAGATGAGCATAAGCTTATTGAGATGTTGCAAAATTCAGGAAAAATTTCTAAAGATGCATCACTTAACGATGCTGAAAACGCATTAAGAGGCTATTTGAAAGCTCGCCAAGAACAAGAGCGTCAAAAAGCAGGTTCTTTGGATATGTCTTTTGCGGCTAAATTTAAAATGGGCCAGTCTCATTCTTTAACCAACGCCTTAATGAATGGTAAAGGTAATAAATTAGGTCAAGCCAAGAAAAATGCTCCTGCGAATATGGTGCTTGAACCATATAATGGTGAAACTCGTACCGCGAAAATATTAGCGGTATTAATGGAGTTCCCTGATTTTCCTCATAACTCAATTCAACCTGGTGAAACCGGGATGTATTATGAAGATTATACACCTGCCCATTATGAAGAATTATTGTTTGGTGATGAAGCTTGGGTAGCTCCTAATGGCCATAATGCCAACTCAATGAAAATGTATTATGAATCACAATCAGGCGGCAGCTACTCGGTATCGGGTGAAGTTGCAGGCTGGTATATGGCGGAAAAGCCAGCGGCTTATTATGGCAATAATACCGATGGTGATATTCGTAGCTTAATTCGTGAAGCGCTAACAGCTGCTGCGGCAGATCCAAGTGTTGATTTAAGCGATTTTGATATTGAAGATAGATTTGATTTAGATGGCGACGGAAACTATTGGGAACCCGATGGATTAGTCGACCATGTGATGGTTTTCCATTCAAGCGTTGGCGAAGAAGCTGGCGGTGGTCAACTAGGTGAAGATGCCATATGGGCACATCGCTGGAATCTAGGCGGTGTTTTTGGTGTTCCTGGTTCGTCAACACCTGTTCCTTATTGGGGCGGTGTCATGGGGGCATATGATTACACTGTCCAACCAGCAGATAGTGCAGTTGGCGTGGTTAGTCATGAGTATGGTCATGATTTAGGTTTACCTGATGAGTACGATACTCAATACACCGGCCGCGGTGAACCAGTGTCATCATGGTCAATCATGTCTAGTGGTAGCTGGGCGGGCCGCTTAGGAGGCACTGAACCTACTGGTTTTAGTGCATGGTCGAAAGAATTTTTACAAGGTAGCCTAGGCGGAAACTGGTTACACGGCGCAACGGTACATATTGATGACCTAACCTCTGAAGGTGTTACTGGTTTGTTAGACCAAGCCGCGAGTAAAGGCACTAACAATGACGCTATACGTATTGATTTACCTTTAAAAGAAACAGTTGTTACATTGCCGACCAGCGGTGAATTCGCTTACTTTGGTGGTACCGGTAATGACTTATTCAATCGTATGGGCACAATGGTTGATTTAACTACAGCAACTTCTGCTACCGCTAAGTTCAAAACGTGGTATGACATTGAAACCGATTGGGATTATGCCTATATGTACGTGATTAGCTCTGCAGGGGTAAGCTTTGTTGAAGGTAACATCACCACAACGACAAACCCTTATGGACAAAGTCGTGGCAACGCCATTACTGGTAGTTCTAATGGTTGGGTAGATGCTGAATTTGATTTGTCTGCATTCGTTGGTGAAAGCATTCAAGTGATATTCCTCTATGAAACTGATGGCTATGTAGCAAATCCTGGTATCTACATCGATGATTTTTCTGTCGAGACTGACGCAGGTGTTATTGCTCAAGGTAATGCTGATAGCAATACTGAGTTATTTGGCTTCGCTGGTTTCACCATCGATAGTGGCGTTAACTATAGCGAGCATTATTATTTGGCTGAGTGGCGTACACATCAAGGTATTGATGCGGGCTTAGGTCACTTAAACATTGTTGGCCAAAGCATGGCATTTGAAGAAGGTTTATTACTTTGGTATGTCGATAACTCATACAGTGATAACTGGGTTGGTGTTCATCCAGGAGATGGTTTCTTGGGTGTGGTCGATGCTGACCGTCATACTAACACTTGGAGTGATAAATCAGCTGCATCTACTCGCTATCAAATTCATGATGCAACGTTTAGCTTGGATAAGTCTGATAAATTATATCTAGACTTAAAAGCTCAATATGGCATTGAGATGCGTGATAACTTTACCAAGCGTAATCCAATGTTTGATGACAGTGTTCAGTTTATTAGTAATGATATTCCGGATGCGGGTCGTAACGTTCCGAATTATGGTTTAAAAATTCGTGTGACTGGCCAAAGCGCAGATAAATCTGTCGGTCAAATACATATCTACAAATAAGTTCTAAACTTAAGATAATAAAAAAGCGCTGTATTAACAGCGCTTTTTTTATGACTATTTTTTCTTATGTCACCATAAAGCGTTACTGAATTTGATATATGGCAAAGCTCAGGGCTGGTATTGAAATTTCGAATTGTCCTGCATCACTTTGTTGCAAGCTTGCGTTTTCATCGTCTTGATAAATACGCTTAACCATATCAGCTGAATAGTTAAACGTTTGTGCAGTTGTCGCGGTGTTAACGACCACCAGAACTTTATTATTGTCAGCGGTAATTGTGCGAGTAAAAGCATAAATACCTGGCGCTTCTTGCGCTGAAACCGTTGTATGGGCACCGTATCGTAGCGCAGGGTGTTTTAGGTAAAGATCGGCGAATATCGAAAACTTTTGGTAAAAAGGATGCTGGCGATCAAAATTATCATCGGCTGTGGTTCTATCGCTCGCTAATAAATCATCGTCATTATAGCTTGCGACTAACGATGGCATCATATCTTGTCTCGTGTCTTGATCGCCGCCATCACCGACAAAACCTTGTTCATCACCATAATATATGACCGGGACACCGCGACTAAAAAACATTAACGCATGGGCGAGTAAGTTACGTTGTATTTGCTCTTGCTCACTGTAGTTAAATTCACTTTTACGCAATTGATAAGCTAAGCGCCCCATATCATGATTACCGGTAAAGGTAAGCAGCAAATTCGCATTACTGTCACTGTCTTGATAAACGTGATCTTGTGCAAAGAGCTTATCTAATTCAATGGTCCCTTTTTGCTCAACCAGTGTTTGATAAACCGCGCTTTGAAAGCCAAAATCAAGAACCGATTGCAGTTTTCCTGTGGTAGTAAATTGGCTCAAGAAGCTTGGATCTGCGCTATAGACTTCGCCAAACATAAAAAAGTTATCAATGCCTTGCTCTTTAGCGTGCGCGAGCAGTGCTGGTGAAAACTGTTGCCAAAAGTCTAAATTCACATGTTTTACGGTATCGATGCGAAATCCATCCGGTTTAAATTCGTCAATGATATTTTTATATATATCGATCATGCCGTTAGTGACTATAGGCAGAGCGGTATTAATGTCATCTAAGCCAGCGAAATCACCATTTATGGCGCTTTCTCCTTCCCAAGTTGAATCACCTTGGTTGTTATAGTATTTGGTCTCATTGAGCCATAACGGGAATTTTATTGTTTCATAGCCCTTAGGAATAATAGTGTTGTAGCTATCGCCACGGGCTATTTGTGCTAACGACTTATATGGACAACTATTACCACTAACAATCCAGCCTAGGCCATCTTCGCCGTGGCATTCGCTGTACTTAATGACATCAGCTGTATGATTGGTGATGATGTCGAAAAAGACCTTAATATTTTTGCTGTGAGCTTGAGCAATAAAGTCTTTTAGTTCGTCATTAGAGCCCAAGTGTGGATCTATTTCGCTAAAATCTAAAATCCAATAACCGTGATAGCCTGAGGTGTCAGCCTGAACGGCTTGATTGCGTAATACTGGCGTTAACCAAATGGCGGTGATCCCCATTTCTTGTAGGTAGGGAAGTTTTTCATTTAAGCCAGCCAAATCGCCACCGTGATACTTGCCTTTATGGGTCTTGTCAAAACCGCCTCGTGATAAGGCACGTTTACTATCATCTGCAGCAGCGCCCAAATCATTGCTTTCATCACCGTTATAGAAGCGATCAGGTAAGACAAAGTAAAACACTTCATCTTGAATACTTCGAGTTGAGTAATGAGGCATGTCTGCTGAGGTTAACAAGGCCTGTTTGTTTGCCGTGCCAGTCATTTTTTCTGCGGGCAATTGTGCTTTGCTGATCGCTTGTTTATCGCCATTACAACCGATAATAGCAATAGTAGACACGGTCAAACCAATCGCCGTTAATAGTTTTTTTATGGTATTTTTAGCTGTCATTATTATTATCTATCCATTATCTGTTGATTAGTGTTTTGGCCGTGCTTGTTGCATTACCAAGGCTAAATCTTTTACTGAGTCTGTTTGCCATAATTCTTCAAGTGTGACCGGAAGTTTTTGACTCCAGTTAGGATGTTCATCTATGGTACCGGGAATATTGACTTGTTCCTCAATTTCAAGCGCGTCTTCTAGCGGGATCAATTGCAAAAAACTCGGGGCTTGCGCTAAGAACTTTTGCACGGCAAGTGAGAGTTCTCTGTTCATTACTGCCGGTGATTGCTGCGGTTGATTATTCATATCAATCACGTGCAGATCGTCGAGTGCTGAAAGTAATAATTCTCGATCGGTAATTCTGCTGTCACGCTCGGCTTGTCCCATCTCTTCATTGGGGTATAAATCAAGATTTTGGCGCCATTGCAGATCTCTGCCTGTCCACCAACCGGTCAGTGTTGGCAGGTCGTGTGTCGATACTGTCACCATTGATTGCTCTGCGTACAATTCCGGACGTTTAAAGAAGCCCGATTCCCAGCGTTCAAAAAACAGTACTTTATAAGACAATAAACCCGCATTGTGCATTATGTCGCTAAAGCCATCGGGTACTGTGCCTAAATCTTCGCCAATAACAATACAGTTATTGCGGCGCGACTCTAACGCAATGATGCGTAAGATGTCTGCTAATGGGAAAGTAATAAAGACCCCTTCATCAGCCTTCATGCCTGGCGCGACCCAATATTGGCGCATTAGGCCAAGAATATGGTCGATGCGCAATGCGCCAGCATATTGCATATTGCTGCGCAAGGCTTTAACTAGAGGTTGATAACCTTGCTCTTGCAATGCCACTGGATTGATCGGCGTTAGTCCCCAGTCTTGACCTAATGTATTTAAGGCATCGGGCGGCGCGCCAACCGCAGCGCCAGAAACATAGACATCTTGATCAGACCAAACATCGACACCCGAGCCATCACAACCGACCGCTAAATCTAAGTACAAACCAATTGGCATATCTTTATTTTTCGCGAGTTGTGCCACTTCGGTTAACTGACAATGGGCTAGCCATTGCAGAAAAGCAAAATAATCGAGACGTTCGCTGTTAGCTTGTTGGAATTCTTTAACCGCATTACTATCTGGGTTTTGATACTCAGCAGGCCATCGTGGCCAACCGTAGGCATTACTATCAAGCGCTCTAAAGTGTTCGTATAGCGCATCAAAAGTGGTTAATTTTAGTAAGTCTTCACCACGTTCGGTTTTAAATTGTGCAAACTCCGAACGCATCTGTTCAAGCGCTTTATTGCTGTTAAGGTCTTGAAAAAGTAATTCAAGTACTTGGTATTTAACATCCGCCACGCCAGGATAATCGATCAAACTGGTATTTCTAACAAACGCCACTTTGCCACTAAATTCATCACTAGTAACTAACGCTTGAACGGCTTGACATGATTGGTAATTAGCCACCTTAGTCACGTCAATATAGAGTGAATTTAAAAAACAACGGCTTGTCGGAGAATATGGGCTCCGATGTGCCGGGTTATTTTGATACAGTGGATGCAAAGGATTTAATCCTATTGCAGATGCACCTTGGTCTGCGGACTTATCAACTAGATTGAATAAATCACCAAAATCACCCATACCCCAGTTATTATTGCTGCGCACTGAATATAGTTGTGTGGCATAACCCCACATTTTCATTGCTGAAGCTTCTTGGGGACCATAACAAGTTTTTGGCGCGCATATTAATGGGCAACTTTGCTGATCTTGCCCATGTTTTATCGTTAACTGATGATACCCTAAATCAAGTTTTGGCAGTGCTAATTGATACTTTATAAAATGATGATGACCCAGTTGCATTTCTGCGTTCTGTGGTAACTCACTTAACGCGGCCATTCCGGAAATTATCTCACCTGACTCTGTTGTTACTTCCCAAAGGAAAGACTGTTCAGCCGCAGCATTGATACTGACGTCAATGGTGCTGTGAGCTTCTTCTTGTTTAACAATGTGAGAGGCGGGCAGCATATTTCGCCAAGTTTTTTCTGTTAAATCGGTAATTTGCTGACGTAACGATGCTTCATCATCTAGATGATAACCCATAGCGATAAGCAAAGAGCGACGGGCCTCATCTTTAGCAAAAACTTCTCTGCCGAAGCTATCGGTATAGCATTTATGAAAGCCTACTAGTTCAGCAAGTTGTTCAATTAGATTCATCGTTATTATTCTCTTTCATCAAAATATCTGGTGAGTTTAAATGACTAAAACTTAACACCACACAGCTATGCGCCGTCATGGTGATGCTTGATTTAGTAACATTAATTTCTTGGCTATGATCGGGTTTGGTCGACGTGCTGCACACAACACAGGTATTTGCAGTGTTGATCAGTGTCGTCCAATAGCCGTTTAAAGCAGGGAGTGAATAGCTTAGTTCGCTTTGGTGAGCATTAAAGATGATTAGCAATGCATCATCATCGTGCACATCGCAGGTATCTGCATGTTCGGTATCCGCGAGTAGCATGGCAAAGCACTTTATTGCGCTATCATGCCAGTCACTGGCTTGCATGACTTGACCATGACAATTTAACCAGCTGATATCGGGCAAATTGGTCTTTGGCGATATTTCGTTGCCATGTTGGTAATGAGTGCGATTAAGCAGCGGATGGGCTTTACGCAAGGCTATTAATTGCTTAACAAATGACATTTCTGTCGTGGCGTTGGCATTTGACCATGCCAACCAGCTCAATTCATTGTCTTGACAATAAGCGTTATTATTACCCTGTTGGCTATTCGCCAGTTCGTCACCCGCGAGCAGCATAGGTGTACCTTGGGCGATAAATAACGTGGTGAGTAAGTTACGCTTTTGGCGCTGTCTTAACTGCTTAATACTATCATTGTTAGTTTCACCTTCCACACCACAGTTATAGCTAAAGTTACTTTTATGGCCATCATCATTTTGCTCTTTGTTGGCTTGATTATGACGCGCTTCATAACTGACTAAGTCATGCAAAGTATAACCATCATGCGAGGTGATAAAATTAACACTGGCACTGGGACGTCGACTTGGCTGTTCAAACAGATCGCTAGAGCCGTGCAAACGTTTGGCAAATTCTGGTGTAATGCCTTCATCACCGCGCCAGAAGCGTCTGACAGTATCTCTAAAACGATCGTTCCACTCTAACCAGCTTTTAGGAAAGCGGCCGAGTTGATAGCCCGCTTCACCAATGTCCCAAGGTTCAGCAATGAATTTTACTTTGGCGAGCAGTGGATCTTGTCTTAATGCGGTAAAAAAGTGACTGTCTGTTGAGAAGTAAGGTGTTTCTCGTCCTAAAATGGGGGCTAAATCAAATCTAAAGCCGTCCACGCCCATTTGTTCAACCCAATAACGCAGGCTGTCACTAATAAGCTGCAATACTCGGGGGTGTTGAGCATTAATAGTGTTGCCACAACCAGAATAATTAACGTAATAACGTTTGTCTTCTGGCTGCAGTCGGTAATAACTGGCATTATCAATGCCTTTAAAACTCAGGGTAGGTCCTAAATGATCGCCTTCGGCGGTATGGTTATAAACCACGTCAAGGATCACTTCTATACCTGCATCATGGAACGCTTCCACTAACGATCTAAATTCAGCGATATCTCCTGAATGACAATATCTGGGCTCCGGTACGAAAAATGCGAGACTATTATAGCCCCAGTAATTGCTTAAGCCTTTTTCTTCAACAAAGGGTTCATCCAAGAAACACTGCACGGGTAACAGTTCAACACTAGTGATGCCAAGATCTTGTAGATACTGACAAACATTTTTTTGCGCTAAACCAGCGAAAGTGCCTTGCAGTTCAATGGGCACATCAGGGTTAAGTTTGGTGAAACCTTTAACATGTAATTCATAAAGAATAGTGTCGCGACGTCTTACTTGCGGATGAGAAGTACAGGGCGTTAATGCTGAAGTTACCACGCATTTAGGCAAATACTGAGCATTGTCGCGGATATCTATGGTTAAATCTCGCTGATTACTGAGCTGATCGTAAGAGTAGTGTGTGCTGGATGAAATAAACCGTCCAAACAGCTGTTTAGCATAAGGATCAATCAGTAATTTATTGGCATTAAAACGATGACCGTCGTGCGGGGTAAAGGGACCGTGAACCCGGTAGCCGTATAAGCTATTTTCGTTCACTCCTTCGACATAAACATGCCAAACATCGTCGGTAAATTCAGGTAGGCTAATGCGCTGTATTTCATGTTGTCCTGTGGCGTCAAACAAACACAATTCTACTTTTTCGGCGTGCGCGGAAAACAGCGCAAAATTAGTGCCGTTACCGTCAAATGTTGCGCCCAAAGGATAAGAACGTCCCGCGGAAGTTTTATAGCGTGCGTTTGCCATTAGCTCAGTCATATCAGCTATTCTTCTAACGAGAATATCACTGTGCTTAATGGCGGCACAATAATATTAATGTGGTGTGGTTGGTTTTGCCAAGGACTGTCAATACTGGTTGCTCCACCATGGTTGCCCTGATCGCTACCACCATATATTTTGGCATCTGAATTTAATTTTTCGTGATAATGTCCAGCTTCAGGTACACCAATTTTAAAATTGTCATGATGCTGCGGGGTAAAATTACAGATCACCACAACTGGTTTGCTTTTATCATTGCCGTAACGGATAAAAGTAAAAATTGATTGAGAGGCATTATCGTGATCTATCCAGCTAAAACCGTCAGCGTGACAGTCTTTTTCATAGAGCGCAGGGGTATGACGATACAAGTGATTAAGATCCTTTACCCATTGTTTTACACCACTGTGCCAATGGATATTGAGTTGATGCCAATCGAGTTCGTGATCGTGATCCCACTCTTTACCTTGAGCAAATTCACAGCCCATGAATAATAGTTTTTTGCCTGGGTGGCTCCACATAAAACCATAATAGGCGCGCAAGTTAGCAAATTGTTGCCAAGTATCTCCAGGCATGCGCGCTAAAATAGAGCCTTTGCCATGAACAACTTCGTCATGACTTAATGGCAAAATAAAGTTTTCATTAAAAGCATAAACTAAGCTGAAACTGAGTTCATTATGATGGTGACTGCGGTGAATGGGATCGTGCTGCATATAGCGCAAACTGTCATTCATCCAGCCCATATTCCATTTGTAACCAAAGCCCAGTCCGCCGCTACTGGTTGGTCTTGAAACACCTGGCCATGATGTTGATTCTTCAGCGACAGAGATAGTACCAGGGTATAGGCTGTATAGTTCTTCGTTAAAGCGTTGCAAAAAAGCAACCGCATCTAGGTTTTCACGCCCACCATGTTGATTAGGGATCCACTCTCCCGCTTTACGGCTGTAATCGAGGTATAACATTGAGGCAACCGCGTCAACACGCACTCCGTCAACATGATAACGATCGAGCCAGTGCAGGGCGCTAGCACGCAAAAAATTAGCGACTTCGGTACGGCCATAGTTGTAAATTAAGGTATTCCAGTCGGGATGATAACCTTGTCTTGGATCGGCATGCTCATATAAATGACTACCATCAAATTGTGCTAAACCATGCTCATCGCTAGGAAAGTGTCCTGGCACCCAATCGATTAATACACCTAGGTTAGCCTGATGGCATTGGTCGATAAAATACTGGAAGTCTTCACTATTACCAAAACGTGAAGTGGGCGCAAATAACCCGATAGGTTGATAGCCCCACGAACCGTCAAAAGGGTATTCGCTCACTGGCATCAGTTGAATATGCGTGAAGCCCATATCTAAAACATAGGGGATCAACTGGTTGGCAATATCACGATAATTAAGAAACTCGTTATTTTCATCACGTCGCCATGAACCTAAATGTACTTCATAAATAGAGATCGCGGCATCACGCGCGTTACGATTTTCACGCACAGCCAACCAATCTTTATCTTGCCAGCGATAGTCATTTTCAGCGTCTACTATCGAGGCCGTATCGGGGCGATATTGAGCCTGAATGCAATAAGGATCTGCTTTAACGGGTAGTTGTTTGCCATGAATATCTTTCAGCTCAAACTTATATAAACTGCCGGGGCCTACTTGTGGAATAAATATATTCCAGTAGCCGCTGTTGTTCAGGTTTTGCAGTGGATGTTGTCGACCGTCCCAGTGATTAAAGTCGCCAATCACGGCGACATAACTGGCATTAGGTGCCCAAAGCGCAAACGAAACTCCGGCAACATTTTGCTGCTGACAACAATGCGCCCCTAATTTTTCATAAGGTTTTTGATGGCTCCCTTCTTTGAGGAGATGGATATCAATATCGCCGAGTGTCGATGAAAACCCATAGGGATCTTCGACGGTAACACTATGCTCACCATGAGTAACTAAGAGTTGGTAGGCAAATTTATTTTTACGCCGTAACTTTTGATGAAATAAACCGGCCTCGTCAACTTTACTTAGCTTGGCAATACGTTTACTGGTTTTTTTATCGATTAGCTCAACGCTGTCAGCACCGGCTTGAAAGGTAGTGAACACTAAGTATTGACTGGCATCGTCTTGCTGTAATCCCAATATATTAAAGGGCGCAGCATGTTGAGCATTAACCAGCGCAGAAAAATCTGCACTGTGATCACGAGCATATTGAGATACTTGCTTTAATGCTGACTGATTTGACGATTTTATCTTAGTGTTCATAGTTAAACCTGTATTTGGTTAACGACTTACGCTGCAGGCGTTAAGTGCCAGATATTACTGACATAGTCTTCAATAGAGCGATCTGAATTAAACTTACCCATTAATGCGGTATTTAAAATCGCCATTTTTGCCCAACGCTGCTTATCTTTATACGCCAAATCAAGAGCTTGGTGTGCATCAGCATAGGATTGGAAATCCGCGAGTGCTTTGTAAGGGTCGCCTTCGCCCAATAAACTATGTTTTAACGCAGATAGCTCTCCAAAATTGCCCGGCGTAAAATAATCACTGTCTAACCAATCGAGAATCGCTTTCAGCTCTTCATTATGATGATAATAGCTATGTGGATCATAACCTTGTTGATCTAACGCTTTAACTTCATCAACGGTTAAACCAAAAATGAAAATATTGTCATCACCTACTTCTTCTGCAATTTCAATATTGGCGCCATCTAGCGTACCAATTGTGACCGCGCCATTTAAAGCAAGTTTCATGTTTCCTGTGCCTGAAGCTTCTTTACCGGCAGTTGAAATTTGCTCGGATACATCTGCTGCAGGAATAATTTTCTCCGCTAAGCTAACGCGATAATTCGGTATGAAAACAACTTTTAGTTTGCCTTTAATACGAGCGTCGTTATTAATCTTTTCGGCAATTTTATTCGTCGCATAAATAATTTCTTTCGCAAGGTGATAGCCTGGAGCTGCCTTGGCGCCAAAAATAAATACGCGTGGATGCATATCCGACTCAGGATTTGCTAATAATCGACGATAGAGCGCTAAAATGTGCAATAAATTAAGATGCTGACGTTTGTATTCATGTAAACGTTTAATTTGCACATCAAAAATAGCATCTGGGTTGACAGTGATCCCCGTTAATTCTGCTATTTCATTAGCAAGTGCGATTTTATTCTGATGTTTAATATCCATGAAACGTTGTTGAAATTTTGCATCGTCGGCCATCTTAGTTAATTGACGTAGACTGTCTAAGTCTTTCGCCCAGTCACCTTTAATGGTGTCATTTAGTAGTTGAGACAATAACGGATTACAGGCCTTTAACCAGCGACGTGGTGTAATGCCATTGGTAACGTTAGTTAACTTATCTGGCCATAAGCTATTGAACTCAGGAAAGAGGTCTTTTTTCACTAAATCGGAATGAATTTGCGCAACCCCATTAACTTTATGAGAAGCGATGACACACAGATGCGCCATCCGCACTTTGCGTTGCTCTCCTTCTTCGATGATGGATAATTTTGCGCGCATCGCTTCATCATTCGGCCACATTTGCGCGACTTCATCATTTAAAAACGCTTCGTTAATACGGTATAAAATTGTTAAATGACGAGGCAGTACTTTATCAAATAATGACACTGGCCATTTTTCTAACGCCTCTGGCAATAAAGTATGGTTGGTATAAGCAAATACTTTTTTCGAGAGCAACCAGGCATCGTCCCAACTAAAATTATGATCATCAATAAGTGCGCGCATCAGCTCAAGAATAGCGATGGTGGGATGAGTATCATTAAGTTGAATAGCCACTTTGTCGGCAAATAATGACCAGTCGTCGCCATGGTGAAGTTGATAACGATTGATAATGTCTTTTATCGAACAAGCACAGAAAAAGTACTGCTGAATAAATCTCAGCTCTTTACCGGCGTCATGTTCATCATTGGGATAGAGTACTTTCGAGACTGTTGCCGCGTGCACTTGTTCTTGGTGAGCGTATAAATGATCGCCGTTGTGAAACAAGTCCCAATCAAAAGCGTCATCGGCTCTACTTTCCCACAAACGTAGCACGTTGACGGTATCTGCATTGTAGCCAACAATAGGCACATCCCATGGTACACCTCTAATCAATCTTCCTGCACGCCATATTGGGTGCATAGTGCCATCGGCTTGGGCAACTTGTTCAACATAGCCGTAGAGTGGGATTGTTTGGGTTGCTTCTTCTCGACATACTTCCCAAGGACTACCAAACTCGCGCCAAATATCAGGGCTTTCAACTTGTCGACCTTGTTCAAATTCTTGTTTAAATAAGCCATGTTGATAATGGATACCATAGCCTGTCGCTGCGTAATCTAAAGTAGCAAGTGAGTCTAAAAAGCAGGCCGCGAGCCTTCCTAAACCACCATTGCCCAGTGCTAAATCTGCGCCTTGTTCGCATAAATCCGCTAAATCGTGACCAAAAGACTTTAAGGCGGCATCTGTGGTGTTATATAAATCGAGATTATGAAGGTTATTTGATAATAAACGCCCCATTAAATACTCGAGAGAAAGGTAATTAACACTTTTTCCTTTTGCTTCTGATTGGCGTTTTTTTGTTGCCTGTAACTTTTGTACTACCAGGTCATTAATAGCTAAACATGTCGCCTTCCAGTACGCTTGCTTATTGTTCGTGTCGGCAGGATCACCTAGGGTAAATTGCAGGTGATGTTGAATGCTTTTTGTTAAGTCTGTGACACTGATGTTTGATTTACTTTTGGTTACCATATTGGACTTCTAACTCTATTTGATTTTTTGTCATTCATTCCACTTCGATTGAAGATTTGAACACCCAGTATGCGGCGAATATATATCGACGCATTTAACCATACTTAATCTAGTTTCTTTTTGTAGTTAACAAATTATGCGATGTCTGGGTTGAGGGCAATGAACTACATACGTATGCATGTAAATTATTCATTGAAAAATGCCATGCATACGTATGCAGGCTTATTGCACATTATCGATAGGCTACATAAGCTGGATCTCTCATTCGTAATCATTAGTCAAATGGGCACGTTTTTATCAACGTTTACTTTGCTCATTCATCTGTATTGGAGTTTCAATGGAACAAGCTTGGTGGCGCGGCGCGGTTATTTACCAAATTTATCCGCGCAGTTTTATGGACGCTAGTGGCGATGGTATCGGCGATTTGCAAGGAATAGTGCAAAAAATACCTTACGTCAAAAACCTTGGTGTCGACGCAATTTGGATTTCACCTTTTTTCAAATCGCCGATGAAAGACTTCGGTTACGATATTAGTGATTATCGTGCTGTAGATCCAATGTTTGGCTCTATGGCCGATTTTGAAGAACTGATGAAACACGCTAAGCAATACCAGCTAAAAGTGATCATTGACCAAGTATTGAGCCACACATCAGATCAACACGCTTGGTTTAAAGAAAGCAGCCTGAGCAAGACAAATGATAAAGCCGATTGGTACGTGTGGGCCGATGCCAAGGCTGATGGGACGCCCCCTAACAATTGGCTATCGATATTTGGTGGTAGTGCTTGGCAGTGGGAACCAAGAAGACAACAATATTATTTACATAATTTTTTGACCTCGCAGCCGGATTTAAATTTCTATAATCCAGATGTCCGAGCAGCAGTATTAGCGAATGTTGAGTTTTGGTTAAAGCTTGGTGTTGATGGCTTTAGATTAGATGCGATTAACTTTTGCTATCACGATAAGTTGTTGCGTGATAACCCAGCGAAAGCCGAAAAAGACAGGAAGGGCAGAGGCTTTCGCGAAGATAACCCGTACGCCTATCAATATCATTATTTTAATAATACTCAGCCTGAGAATATTGCTTTTATGGAAGATATTCGTGCGTTGATGAACAAGTATCCTGATGTTGTCACCTTAGGTGAAATCTCATCAGAGGACTCGCTAGCGACGATGGCTGAATATACCCAAGGCAATAAACGATTGCACATGGCCTATAGCTTTGAATTACTATCACAAGAGTGCAGCCCTAGTTATATCAGAGCGACAATCGAAGCACTAGAAGCACAATTATCTGATGGCTGGCCATGCTGGGCGATCGGTAACCATGATGTTCCAAGGGTAGCAACTCGTTGGCTGCCCGACGAAACATCAGCCGAAAAAGTAAAAATGTTTAATGCGCTATTAGGCTCGTTAAGAGGCAGTGTTTGTAGTTACCAAGGTGAAGAGTTAGGGTTAGTTGAAGCTGATATTGCCTACCAATATATACAAGACCCTTATGGAAAATCATTTTGGCCGACTTATAAAGGACGCGATGGCTGTCGCACGCCAATGCCATGGCAAGCAGATGAAAAAAATGCTGGTTTCTCTGTGGCTGATAGAACTTGGCTGCCGTTAGCTAAACAGCATTTAAGTACCAGTGTTGATCAGCAAAAAAATGATGAAAATTCTATATTGGCAGCCTATCGTCAATTTATCCACTGGCGCAAGCAACAACCCATATTGCGTTATGGCAATGTAGAATTTCTTGAAAGCAGCGAAAAACTACTGACATTTGTGCGCACATATAAAGGTAAAGCTATACTTGCCTGCTTTAATTTTTCAGCAGCACCTTGTGATGTTCAGTTGCCAACAACCATGACGCTCAGTCAAATATCAGGGCATGGATTCAATCCTGTATTGCTCGACGATAATCAACTGACACTTAGTGGTTATCAAGTGGCTTATTTTCACATGAGTGAAAGTTAAGTAATTGATTGATAATGAAAAAATAGTCGTTTGATTGTAGCGGCAATGTTAACGAAAAATAGTCTACGTTTGATTCACTTTAATCACTGAACGCTTCGCGAGGTTTACGCCGGAATAGTTAATGAAGTGTGGAAAAAGTAATAATTATTTAGTTAATCTGATTGTTTATGCTATTCACATTTCCGACAAAAGCAAGGTTGATTGTATACTGTATATCTGGTGCGTTTGTTTTTGGTAATATTTTTGTTAACACAGTGTGAAACGCCTGTGCTGTCAGTTGTGAATTTAAAAAAAATTAAAAAAAATTAAAAAAAATTAAAAAAAATTTGAACTTTTTTTAATCTGTAATTAATCATGGTTATACGAAGTTATTCGCACAACGCGACAAGTCTCTAAATCCTATAAGCAACGCCCTCTCTGGGCGGCAGCTTAACTCGGCTGCAAATTATCGATTAGCCCCTTTTCGTATCCTGTTGCTGTATATGAACTATTTTCACTCCGCGCCCTTCTTTTTCATTTATAACGCTCTTGTAAAGGATTCAGGACTGTTTTATAAATAATCAGGCTGGTGTTTTGGTCATTTATGAAAAAATCGTCTAAGCTGAACAATAAAAAAATAAATAAATAATTAAAAAACACTAATTTTTAAAACTAGGAAGGAAATAACATGTCTATTAAATTTCGTGCTGGTACGTTAGCCCTAGCCGTGGGCGTAGCGTTAGGTACCACAACTGTTTATGCAGCTGAAGATACCGCGGCTAAAGAAGAAAAAGTCGAAAAAATAGTTGTCGTTGGTTCTCGTGCCGCTCCTCGCTCGATTGCTGATTCACCCGTTCCAGTAGATTTAATTGGTGGTGATGAACTAGGCAAATCTGGTTCAAGTGATATGCTCGATCAACTAGTGGGCGCTATTCCATCATTTAACGTACGTGCTCAACCTATCAGTGATGCCGCAACGCTAATTCGTCCGGTTAACTTACGTGGATTGTCTTCTGACAGTACGTTGGTGTTGGTAAATGGTAAACGTCGCCATCGTGCCTCAGTTATCGCCTTCCAAGGTGGTGGTGTTAACGATGGTGCTCAAGGTCCAGATATTTCAGTTATTCCAAGTGTCGCTCTAAAACAAGTCGAAGTATTACGAGACGGCGCCGCTGCACAATATGGTTCTGATGCAATCGCAGGTGTAATGAACTTTGTTTTAAAAGATGACGCCGATGGCGGATCTATGTCTGTTAAACAAGGTGAGTTCTACGAAGGTGATGGCACACAAACGATTGTTGATGGTAACATCGGCATGCCATTTACCGATGATGGCTTTGTTAATTTAAGTTTCCAATATAAAAACGCTGATCCAACAAGCCGAAGTGTACAACGTCCTGATGCACAAGCACTTGCAGATGCTGGTAACACCTACATACAAGACCCTGCTCAAATTTGGGGTAACCCAGAAATTAAAGACGATATCGTATTGTTTGGTAACGTTGGTCTAGATTTAGGTAATGATAAAGAATTTTACATGTTTGGTAACTATGCTGAGCGAGATGTTACCGGTGGCTTTTATTATCGTAACCCGCATAACCGTGGCAACGTTTTCTCAATTGATGGTGGTGAAACATTGTTAGTTGGGGATATTGCCCAATCTCAAGGTGCAGAGCGCACTTGTGCGGTTGTGCCTGCAAATGTCGACAATGTTTTGAATACTCAAGCCTATTTAGACATGGTGGCAGATCCTAACTGTTTTTCTATGAACCAAATTATGCCAGGCGGTTATACCCCTGCATTTGGCGGTAATATTACCGATACTTCTTTAGTGATAGGAACTAAAGGCGAAATTAAAGGTGGTTTCTTAGACGAAGCATACTACGACATCAGTGGTTCTGTTGGTCGTAACGAATCCGATTTCAACTTAAAAAACACCTTGAACCCGTCACTAGGTTTGGCTACGCCAACAGAGTTTGATACCGGTAAATATATTCAATTAGAAAAAACCTTTAACTTTGATATTGTTAAATCGGTTGATGTTGGTTTAGAAGAGCCACTTAACGTTGCTGGTGGTATTGAATGGCGTGAAGAGTCGTTTGAAATCGTATCAGGTGAAGAAGCATCATGGAAAGCGGGTGATTTTGCCGACCAAGGTTTTAACATCGGTTCTCACGGCTTTAAAGGCTTTGGTCCAGAATCTCAAGGCACCAATACTCGTCGTAATATCGCCGCTTATACAGATATTGAAGCCTACTTTACCGAAGACTTCATGATGGGCGCAGCATTGCGTTATGAAGATTTTACCTCGTTTGGTAGCACGCTTAACTATAAGTTAACGGCTCAGCTAGTGCTAAATGATGAAATATCATTACGTGCTTCTCACAGTACAGGCTTTAGAGCGCCAACTGTTGGTCAAGCAAACGTTGTGAACACACAAACTTCTTTGGTTGAAGGTGAGCTTATTCAAACATTCTTAGCGCCACCAACAGCTGCTTTATCAGCTTTCTATGGTGGTAAAGAGTTAGATCCTGAAGAATCAATGAGCTTTGCTTTTGGTGGTGTTTACCAAAACGGTGGTTTCTTCTTAACAGTTGATTACTACAATATCGAAGTGACCGATCGTATTGCACAATCAAGTCAGATTGACGTAGATCCAGATGATTATGACGCATTAAGAAGTGCTGGTGTTAAAAATCCAGAGTTAATTTCAGCGGTAACTTACTTTGCAAATGACTTTGATACCACCACTCAAGGTATTGATGTTGTAGCGAACTACTCAATGGAACTATTTGGCGGTGACACGCAGTTAAGTATGGCTTATAACTGGAATGAAACAACCGTTGATAAGTTTAATCCAGCGACAACAAATGAAGGTAAGGTTCATCGTCTAGAGGAAGGTATGCCTGATCATCGTGGTACCTTTACTGTTGCGCAAAGTTGGGAAGATGTCAGCATGTTTGTTCGTGCTAACTATTTCGGTGAATACTTTGCGACTCATGCGGATGATGCTTGTGCAGTAGGTTGTTGGAATGAAATAGGCGATTCTGCGTTTACCATTGATGCAGAAATTAGCTATTTCGTCAGCGAGTCGGTGACACTATCAGCAGGTGCAAACAACTTGTTTGACCAAGAAGCACAAAAATTACCGTCTGATTCATACGGTGTATTAGGTGCTAAATACTACGAAAGTGGTCCATTTGATTACAACGGTGGTTTCTACTACGTTAAAGCTACTTATAATTTCTAACCTTTAGGTTAGTTAGTGTAGAAAAAGCCACATCGTTTGATGTGGCTTTTTTATTAAGCGAATAAATACAGATTACTGAGGTATGCAGGTTATACTGGGCTATGCTTTTTTCCTGAGTCCAAGTTATTTAATCTGTTTTTCTATTTATGATGTATTTCAGCCTGCTGTTTAACTGCCGTTATGGCGTCAAGCCTAGCGTGGTTCATCGCATCTTTGATGGCTTTACCTTGTAAACCTTGCTCAACAAATTCCGTGGCAGTTACTCTTCGTGCAGCATTGGCACAATCGCGTAAATATTTTTCTTGCGGATAGGGTTGTTGTTCAAGTCCCAAGCGGCCATTAAAATCGGCCTTGCAAGCGAGAATGAAATCATCAAACTCCTCTACTTTTCGCCAAATATCTATCTGGTTGAAAATTCTCAGTAATGTACTGGCTTTTAACTGGAATGCTTTATGGCAATGTAAGTGATGCTCACACACTTTTAGCGCTAACGATTTATATTGCGCGGGAATACGCAGTTGACTGCAAATCTTTTCAACTAGCGGCAGCCCCGCTTTTTCATGGCCAGGATGACTAGGCCATTTTGCGTCCGGCGTCAGGCTTTTCCCTAAGTCATGACAAAGTGCTGCAAAACGCACACTGACTTTATTTGAAAACCTTACTGCTTGTTGCAATACCATCATAGTATGAACTCCGCTGCATATTTCTGGATGCCACTTGGCGGGGTTGGGAACGCCCCATAAAGCATCAAGTTCAGGCCATATTTTTTCCAGTGCCGAACACTGATGTAAGACCTTAAAAAAAACTTCGGGATGGCTTTCTTCGAGGCTACGCTGCATTTCTTTCCACACACGTTCAGCCGAGAGTGTATTTAATTCTCCTGATGATGCGATGGACTGCATTAAAGCTAATGTTTCATTTGCTATGGTGAAGCCATAGTCATAATATCTTGCGGCAAAGCGAGCAACACGCAGCACTCTTAATGGATCTTCTACAAACGCTGGCGAAACATGACGCAATATCCTGTTGTTCAGATCTTCTTGGCCGTTGTAGGGATCTATTATTTCACCATCCTTTCCTTGTGCCATGGCATTAATGGTTAAATCTCGACGGGCAAGGTCTTGTTCTATGGTGATATCTGGAGATGAATGGCAAATAAAGCCGGTATAACCTTGTCCTTGCTTGCGTTCTGTTCTTGCTAGCGCATATTCTTCTTTGGTTTTGGGGTGTAAAAATACAGGGAAGTCTTTGCCTACGGGTTGAAAACCGAGTGCTAGCATTTGCTCTGCACTGGCACCGACAACCAAATAATCTCTTTCTGTTACTTTTCTGTTGAGCAGACTATCGCGCACGGCACCGCCGACGAGATATGTCTCTAATTGAGATATTTTGTTAAGCTCAGTCATGCCTAAACAGCCAAAATTTAAGTGATAATAAAGATAAGTTTACCATGATTTTGACGAAAGGATGATGGAAAAATTCACTAAAACATGTGATCGCTTTTTGACTTATGCCGGTCAACACGTTAGTTTCTCAATGCTAATTATTTTAAATTTTGTTGCATATGTATACAGGTTACTTTGGCCTTAAAGAAATACCTTTTTCAATAGCTCCGAATCCGCACTTTTTGTTTATGAGTGATCGCCACAAAGAAGCGTTGGCGCATTTAACTTATGGGCTAGGTGAAACGGGGGGCTTTGTCTTGCTTACCGGTGAAGTTGGTACCGGTAAAACCACCATCAGTCGTCGGTTATTAGAGCAACTTCCTGAAAATAGCCAAGCAGCATTTATCTTAAATCCGACGTTATCCAGTCAAGAGTTATTAGCCACTATTTGCGATGAACTAAAAATTCGCTATCGTAAAACTGGGGCAACGTTAAAAACATTAACCGATAAAATTCAGGCGAAACTGCTGAAAAATCATGAGCAAGATATTAGTACCATATTGATCATTGATGAAGCACAGCATTTGCGCGCAGAAGTATTGGAACAGTTGCGTTTATTAACCAACTTAGAAACCCATACAAAAAAACTATTACAAGTCATTTTGATTGGCCAACCTGAACTACAACAATTACTACAGCGCCAAGATTTACGACAACTTGCCCAGCGTATTACGGCTCGATACCATTTAATGCCGTTAAATAAGCGTGAAGTCGAACAATACATTCAGCATAGATTATTGGTGGCTGATTGTAACCGAGCCATATTTTCAGCCAATGCGATTAACGCAATCCACCAATTATCTAAGGGCATTCCTCGTTTGATTAATTTACTGTGTGATCGAGCGTTATTAGGCGCTTATGGCAGTAATAAACAAGTCGTTGATAGAAAGTTAGTCATGGGAGCTTCAAAAGAGGCGTTGGGCATAGAATACCAACCCAAAGCATGGTGGCAATCATCAGGTGTTAAAGCAGCTATGGCGAGTGTTATGTTGCTTATGACGATAGCAAGTGGTTACCTAGTTGGTAAAAATTTAAGTATTGCGCAAACGACTGGAAAAAGTCAGCCAGTGCAACAAAGTAACGACATATCCGCCAGTTTAATCAATCAAAGTAGAAGCCTTGGCGGCAGTGTTCACGAACTTTTTAAATTGTGGCGTATTGTGCTCGACGAAGAGGTTGTAGAGCCTTGTCAGTTGGCACAAAGTTATGATTTAGCCTGTTATTGGCATAAAGGCAATTTATCGAGTTTGTTGAAATTGGGTTATCCGTCGGTATTTAAATTTAATGATTTACAAGGTGAGGCTTTTTATGGCTTGTTAACGTCGGTTAACCGCGATGAACTTACCTTTAATTTTGCCGGTGAGATACAGCAAGTAGATGCAAGGTGGTTAGATAAGTACTGGCAAGGGGGAGCATTAGTTTTTTGGCAAGCGCCGGTTATGCAAGGGCAGTTTTTTGAAACCATCGCGGCAGACAGTGATGTAGTGCTATTGCAATGGTTAGAAGAAAAATTAAGTATCAGACAAAATCGTCCACAACGGACGGTAAATCGTTTGGATGCAACCTTATTGAACCAACTCCAGCAATTTCAACGTTTACACGGTATGAGTCCCGCTGAGGTGGCTGACAGAAAAGCCTTAATGATGTTGGCAAATACGGTCTCTCAAGGTTTGCCAATATACTCTAACCAACGCACTGAAGATAATGGTTAAATAACTGAAATGTCATATATATTAGAAGCTCTATCAAAGGGCGAAAAGTTAAAAACCGAAAAATCAATTAACGAAAATTTTAGCGATTCTGGAAGTGTAAACGGCAACCCGCGTTCGCCAGTAGATCCTTTACCGCCTGCTCAGCAGCAAATTTTTACCACGCCAACGATTGTTTCACATCAGTCTATTGCTTGGGGCGTGCTACTGACACTTGCGATTTTTTCTGCGCTGATAGCGGGGTTTTGGTTGGGTCAACAAAAAGCAGAGCTTAACAGCCCTAATGTTAAGTTAACCGAGAATGTTTCACCAGCAGACACTGGGCAGCAGCGTAATGTTAACATCGAAGGGCGAAGTGCTAGCTTCGAAGAAACGAATACATTGACAAAAACACAAAATAAAGCGTTATCACCAACAGTAAAGCTTGCCGCAGAAGACTATTTTGATAATCCACCAGTTGCCAACGCGCCAGTTAACATTGAAGCATCGATAGATACCAACACTGATGAAATAGAGCAAAAAATATTAACCCCTCAAAAAAAGGCACTCACTGCTGAGAATATCAAGTTTGATGTCAAGCCATCTGCAGGTGTTTCAGATGATATCTTAGCGCGTTTTCAATCGGCAATTGCTGAAACCGAGGGGGCAGAAAAAAGCATAAATGCAGGTACCGATGAGCAGACAGCGGCATTACCGTTAAATCAGATGCCAGAGTGGGTGCAGCAGGGTGTACCAAGCCTGAATTTAGAAATGCATATCTATGCCAGCGACGGAGAAGGTTGGATCAGAGTTAATGGTGACGATAGATATGAAGGTCAGCAGATCAACAATGATTTGAGTGTTGAGAAAATTTTACCGCAAAAAGTCGTGCTAAATTTTCGCGGCGAACTCTTTACCCTTGTGGCGTTAAGTACCTGGAAATAAGGGCAGGTTATTAAGTTACTGATGGTAAGGCCTATGTGAGTTGATGGTGACCTTAATCGATAAAAGCCGCCTTAAAAAAGCTGAGGAGATTAATGTTAAATTCCTCGGGTTTAATACAACAGTCTATTTGATCTTTATATTTAGATTTGCTGAGGTTTATTTCTTCAATCGCAATTGCTTGATTAAGCCGAGTATTGTAAAACACGCGTACAAATGGGTGTAAGGGTTTATTTGGTGTCAGTTGGCTGATCAGTCCCAGTTTACCGCTATTTAATTTTACCAACGTACCTACCGGATATACCCCTAAGCATTGAATAAAGCGCTCAACCAATTCTTCGTCATAGCTATTAGGGGATTCATTAACGAGAACTTTAAATGCTTTTATCGGATGGATACTGGCTTTAAAATTACGTTCTGCGGTCATGGCATCGTAACTATCAACGATAGCAATCATACGGCCGTACTTTGATATTTCTTCATCTTTAAGTTGTAACGGGTAACCACTGCCGTCAATTCGCTCATGATGTTCTTTAACTATGCTCATGATCATGTGAGAAATTGTTGGAGTGTCTTCTAGCACCTTAACTCCCAGCGCAACGTGTTTTTTCATGATCTCATATTCTGTGGGGCTAAGTTTTCCACGCTTATTTAATATCTCTGAAGGGACCAGTATCTTGCCAACGTCATGCAAAAATGCGCCAAGGGCTAGTTGTTCAATAATATCCTTATCAATGCCAAGATGTTTGGCAAAAATGGTCATTAAAATTGAGACATTGAGCGAATGTTCGACGAGGTATTCGTCTTTGCTTCTAAGGCGTGACATACAGGAAAGTGCATCTTGATTCCTAAAAATAGAGTCCACGATTGCATCGGTACTCCTTTTGACCTGTGCAGTATCAATGACTTTACCCTGCGTGATAGAGGTTAATATTTTTGACTGCAATCCTTTGGCATTTTGATAGAGTTGATTGGCCTTTTTTATTTCTTGTTCTAAGGATATTGCTGGTTTTTCAACCGGCGTATATTTTAGTGGTGTTGAGGGAATGTCAGGGAGAACTTTGTCTATTTTTTCAGTTTTTTTCGTTTTACTGGGATCTATAGTTACACGGGTGATTTTAGCCGCAACTAATTTTTCAATAGTATTTTTATTGAGGATGTAACCTTCAGATTTTACTTTAGTATTATCACTGCCTTTACTGATCGATACAACGTACATGCCCGGCGTGAGTGTTGAAATAGATATTTCTTGTAAGGTACTGTTATTTTCAATCTTTGACATAGCGCTACATTAATCCGTTAGGTTAATTGCATGGTTTACTTGATGTCAAAGTTGCATAGCCAATATTACTATTGAGCTATGCATCGATTAGCTTAGTTTATTGCCATATCGGCATTTTTTTCTCGAATGCCTCAATAACATCAAGTTTATTTAACGTCCAGCCAACACTATCAATGCCTTGCTCTAAACAATATTGATGGAAGTCATCTAAGGTAAAAGTATAAGCATGATTTGCAAATTTTACTTTATTATTAGGTAGATCAACGGTAATGGTTAAATGTCCATTTTCGGCAAGTCTAAACAACTCATTAATTTCAGCTTCAGGTAACTTGATTGGTACTAAGCCTATATTAATGCAATTGGCGTAAAAGATATCGGCAAAGCTTGGCGCAATAATAACCTTAAAGCCAAATTCTTCCAGTGCCCAAGGCGCATGTTCTCGGCTTGAACCACAACCAAAATTTTCACGAGCGAGTAAAACGCTTGCGCCTTTAAATTCAGGCTTGTTCAGTACGAATTCTGGGTTGTCTTGCGTACCCGCCGCATCTAAATAGCGCCAATCGTTAAATAGGTGTTTACCAAAACCAATACGCTCGGTTTTTTGTAAAAACTGTTTAGGGATGATCTGATCGGTATCAACATTAGCAGCATCCAAAGGCACCACTAAACCAGTATGTTGGGTAAATTTTTCCATGGTGATTTTCCTTATTGAGTATTACTTAAGTACGTTGCATTTAAGTCGACAAAATGCCCGGCTATAGCGGCGGCGGCTGCCATTTCGGGGCTTACCAAATGCGTACGACTACCACGACCTTGTCGCCCTTCAAAATTTCGATTACTGGTTGATGCGCAGCGATCCCCCGCGGATAACACATCATCATTCATGCCCAAGCACATTGAGCAACCAGGTAAACGCCATTCAAATCCAGCATCAATAAATATTTGCGATAAACCTTCCGCTTCAGCTTGTTCTTTCACTCGATAAGAACCTGGGACGACAATTGCATCAACGTTGCTGGATACTGTTTTACCTTTGGCGATTGCCGCAGCGGCACGCAAATCTTCTATGCGCGAGTTGGTACAAGAACCAATAAAGACCTTGTTGATTGTTATATCCGTTATCTTAGTGCCAGCGGTCAGATCCATATATTTCAATGCGTTAGCACAAGATTCTTTCTCCACTGGGTCGCTAAAATCGTCTGGTGAGGGCACAACTGCATCGACTGCGATAACTTGCCCGGGAGTTGTTCCCCAAGTTACTTGCGCCTTAATATCTTCGGCTTGTAAGGTTAAAACCGTATCGAATTTAGCACCGTCGTCGCTTTTAAAGGTTTTCCAATCGCTAACCGCCTGTTGCCATACTTCTCCTTTAGGAGCATATTCACGTCCTTCTAAGTAATTAAAAGTGGTTTGATCGGGGGCGATAAGTCCTGCTTTTGCACCAAATTCTATACTCATGTTACAGATGGTCATACGCTCTTCCATGGTCAGGGCTGTAATGGCATCACCGCAATATTCAACCACATATCCGGTTGCACCGGCACTACCGGTTTTACCAATAATAGCAAGAATGATGTCTTTCGCACTAATGCCAGGGCCTACTTTACCGTTGACTTCAATTTTCATGGTTTTAGCTTTAGTTTGGCGCAACGTCTGAGTAGCAAAAACATGTTCAACCTCCGATGTGCCAATACCAAAAGCAAGTGCGCCAAAGGCTCCGTGGGTCGCGGTATGTGAATCACCACAGACAATAATCGTACCTGGTAGGGTTAATCCAAGCTCAGGACCCATAACATGAACAATGCCTTGGTTTTTATGGCCCATGCCAAACAATTTAATACCAAACTCTTTACAGTTTTTTTCTAAGGTACGTAATTGGTTTGCTGCACCTTCTCCTGCTGCATCTATCTTAATGGAGCGAGTGGAAATATTATGATCCATGGTCGCAATAGTACGTTCTGGATGACGGACAGGGCGATTATGGTATTTTAAGTTGGCAAATGCTTGTGGAGAGGTCACTTCATGAATTAAATGACGATCAACATAAAGTAACGGAGTTTCACCTGCTTTTTCTTCTACTAAGTGTTGTTGCCACAACTTTTCATATAATGTCGTTGCCATTTTTAAAGACCCTTAATAATGTTACAAATATAATCACCCATTTCGCTGGTTGATTTAGCTTGTGAAGCTTGTTCGCTGGTTAATAAGTCGCGAGTAAAAACACCGGCATCTAGCGTTTGCGCAACGGCTTGTTCTATCGCATCAGCGGCATCTCCTTGGTTTAAGCTGTAGCGCAATAGCAAGGCTGCTGAAAGAATTTGTGCGATAGGGTTAGCGATGTTTTTGCCGGCAATATCAGGCGCTGTGCCTCCAGCGGGCTCATACATGCCAAATCCTTGCTCATTTAAACTCGCAGAAGGTAATAAGCCCATTGAACCTGTGATCATTGCGCAGATATCTGACAATATGTCGCCGAATAAATTGGAGCACAACATCACGTCAAATTGAGCGGGATCACGTACTAATTGCATCGCAGCATTGTCAACGTACATATGCTCAACTTCAACATCGGGGTAATCTTGCGCTATTTCGTTGACGACTTCACGCCACAATACTGAACTGGATAATACATTTGCTTTATCGACGGAAATTACTTTGTTATTGCGTTTTCTCGCTGCTTCAAAGGCTAATTTGGTGATGCGAGTTATTTCTGCGCGACTATAAATCATGGTGTCATAAGCGGCTTCTTCTGGCGTTCCAGGGTTATGTCGCCCTTTAGGTTCACCAAAATAGATGCCACCAGTTAACTCGCGCATCACTAAAATATCAAACCCTTGTTGAGATATGTCTGCGCGCAATGGTGACAAGTGTGACATTGCCGCTTGCAATTGTGCTGGGCGCATATTGCAAAATAAGCCAAAGTGACCACGTAAGCCAAGCAATGATGCCCGTTCAGGTTGCTCAGTCGGTGGCAAGTTCGCCCATTTGGGGCCGCCAACAGAGCCAAATAAAATAGCGTCAGCTTGCTCACACCCTTCAATAGTGCTTTGCGGAAGTGCAGTGCCGTGATTGTCTATGGCACAACCGCCGACATCGTAATGATTGAATGATAATGGAAAATTAAATTTATCGGCAGTTACCGCTAATACTTTTTCTGCCTGTGCCATGACCTCTGGTCCGATGCCGTCACCGGCTAAAATTGCTATGTTCGACATATCGTTAAATACCCTGTAATTTTGATTCTTTTAATTCTGAAATTGTTATCGCGCGGTGAATACTGTTAAGTGCACTGATTAACGCTTGTCCCGATGCTTCAATAACATCGGTGGCTAGACCGTACCCGTGAAATTTTCTACTTTGCCAAGAAACCACTAAATCTGCTTGGCCTAAACCGTCCTCACCTTCACCTTTATTGGATATTTTGTAATCAGAAACTTCAAACTCAATATCGATTGCCTGTTTGATAGCTCTGTACAAGGCGTCTACTGGGCCGTTACCTGTGGCTGATTTAATTTGGCATTGATCTCCTGATGATAACTTAATGCTGGCGGTGGCAAATTCACCACTGCCTGACTGTACACTTAAATATTCGATGCGAAAGTGGTCTTTAGCATCATGTTGCTTAATATTGAACAACAGTGCTTCTAAGTCATCATCAAACACTTGCCCTTTCTTGTCGGCTAACGCTAAAAAGTCGCTGTACAATTCTTCTAAATCGTAGTCGTCATTTTGATAACCTAAGCTTTCCATTCTGTGTTTAATGACATGGCGACCACTGCGCGAGGTTAAGTTTAATTTGGTTTTACTGATACCGACACTTTCAGGGGTCATAATTTCATAGGTATTACTGGCTTTTAACATGCCATCTTGATGAATACCAGAAGAGTGACTAAAGGCATTGCCACCGACAATTGCCTTATTTAATTGCACCGGCATATTACACAATTGACTGACTAATTTAGATGTGCGGGCAATTTCTTGATGCTTGATACGAGTATTTACCCCCAATAAGGCTTCACGCGTTTTTATAATCATTGCAATCTCTTCAAGCGAGCAATTGCCTGCGCGCTCACCAATGCCGTTTATGGTGCATTCAACTTGTCGCGCACCTGCCTGAACCGCAGACATAGAATTTGCGACCGCCAAGCCTAAATCGTTGTGACAATGAACAGATATTACCGCTTGATCAATATTTGGCACACGATTGAACAATTGCGTAATAATACCGCCAAATTCATTGGGGATGGTGTAACCAACAGTATCGGGAATATTTACTGTGGTTG
This sequence comes from Colwelliaceae bacterium 6471, assembly GCA_040779335.1. GTDB lineage: Bacteria > Pseudomonadota > Gammaproteobacteria > Enterobacterales > Alteromonadaceae > JBFONV01. The sequence continues at coordinate 333,763 of JBFONV010000002.1, read as the reverse complement.
CTCCAGCTTTGATCGCTTGCTCTACCATACGGCACAAATTGTCTATGGGAGTACGCCCAGCATCTTCACACGAAAATTCAACATCATCGGTAAACTGACGAGCATATTTCACAGCATGAACCGCCATAGCCTCAACATCGGAAAATTCTTTGCGTAATTTCTGTTGAACATGCACATCCGAGGTTGAAATAAAAGTATGAATACGAAATTGTTCAGCGGGCTTTAGTGCATCCGCACAGGCTTTAATATCCGCCTCTACTGCACGAGCCAATGCACATACCCGCGAGTTTTTAACGGTCTGGGCAATTTTTTGTACAGATTGAAAATCGCCAGGTGAGGAAACCGGAAAGCCAACCTCCATAACATCAACCCCTAAACGCTCAATGGCCAAGGCTATTTGTAATTTTTCGTGCACCGACAAGCTCGCGTTTAGAGCCTGTTCTCCATCGCGCAATGTGGTGTCAAAAATAATGACGTTATTGTCCATTGTTTGTTCCCTTATCTGTGTTCATTGTCAGCGCTAATAAAAATAAGGTATAAAAAAACCCGCGTTTATTAGCGCGGGTTTTATGTATATTTCTTTTAATTAAGCAATAACAAGCTATCCGCGCAGTAAAAATACGAGGAGGAGGTTAATTCGAATGTGCTTAATTATTGATGTCATTTGGGTTAACTTTTATTTACTACGAAAAAGATAAAATTAGTTAGTGTGATATTAATAACGCATTTGCTTAAACAGTGTCAATAACAAATTGGTTATATCTTAGTTGGTTTTTAGTTTATGAGATTATTGTTTAGTTAAGCCGCTACGTTCAGGGGCAGCAACTTATTAGCAATTTTCATCAATATCATTTCTTATTATTGCATTACTGCTCTGATTTTTATTTTTTTCTTGGTAAGATAGCGCTAATTCCTACTCCAATTACTTGTCAAAAAATGTCTAACAAAAAATACCTTTTTTATATTTCTCAAAATTACAGCTTCGCAATTTTAAGGCCAATACAAGAAGCTATTTTGGATAGAGGTGACGAAGTAGCGTGGTTTTTGGAAGGCGATGAAGTAAACGCTAAATTTCTTAAAAAAAATGAAACACAGCTTGATTCGATTGCGGCAATACAGGCATTTCAACCTGATGCTGTCTTCGTACCCGGTAATGTTGTACCTAATTTTATTCCTGGTTTAAAAGTAGGTGTTTTTCATGGTTTTAACTCGGGGAAAAAGAATCGTCGAGGCTTTGAAGATCACTTTAATATCAGAGGGTGCTTTGACTTGTATTGTACACAAGGACCAAACACCACTAACACCTTCAAACAACTAGCAGCCAAGCATAAACATTTTTCTGTTGTAGAAACGGGTTGGCCCGCTATAGATCCTCTGTATGATAATCCCAAGATAAATAAGAGTAATAATCCAACCATCTTAATGTGTTCCACGTTTTCGCGAAATCTAACTTGTGCGCCTCATCTATTTGATACTATCAAAAAAATGAGCACCACTGGTAAGTGGAATTGGCTGATTCAGTTTCACCCTAAGATGGATAAAGCAATCGTTGAACAATATAAGTCAATTCAAAATGAATATTTAACGTTTGTCGAGACGGATAATGTAATTCCGCTTTTGCAGCAAGCTGATGTGATGGTATGCGATACTTCTTCCGTTTTAATTATGTTTTTACTGTTGAATAAGCCAGTTGTTACATTCAATAATATAGATCCAAAATCGTATTTAATTGATATAAATGATCCCAAAAAATTAGCTGCAAGTATTGAATTAGCCTTATCGAAGCCTAGCGAACTAATGTCTAAAATAGACAGTTTTATTAAGAAAACACATCCCTATCAAGATGGGATGTCGTCACAACGGGTATTGGCAGCGGTTGATGATATGTTGGCTGGCAGTAACTTGCCGAGTGCCGATAAACCTGTAAATTTTATTCGCAACTTAAAAATGCGTAAGCAATTAAATTACTGGAAGTTTTAATTATCGTTTTGATTTTACTACTTCTATGATTTCTGTTGTTGAAACCGATGGTGTGCGAGGCAGGTATACAACCTTACAGACGTTATTGTAGTGATCGAATTTTCCTTGCCAATCATCACCCATGACCAATATGTCTGCGTTATAGTATTTGATATATTGTTCTTTTAACTCTAAAGATTCTTCAATAAAAACTTCGTCTACACATTTAAGCGAGCGAATAATATGCATGCGGTCTTCTTGACAATATATTGGGTAACGCTGCTTCTTTGACATGTTAAGATCATCTGAAGAAACACCAACAATCAAATGGCTACCATGCAACTTGGCTCGTTCAAGGATATTGACGTGGCCAACGTGAAAAACGTCAAAAGTACCAAAAGTAATAACTTTCATTAAAGTGCTCCGTTGATGATAAAATTAGCAATTCTCTGGCTGCAATTACCATCTACTTTTCCTGTCAGTAACTCCGTCATTTCTAGCCTTTCTTTTTCTTTTAAATCAGGTTGTTCTAGCTGAACGGCTATCTGTTCTATAAGCATACCCCAACTAGTTACTCGTTGGGCTATTTTAGCAAAATATTTCAAATCATCGTCTAATCTATTAGCCAATCTTTTCTTAAAAATACCTCTATAAGACCATCTTAGTTTATAGAAATCACACCAAATTGCGGGTTTGTTAAGCGCTGTAAATTCAAATAATGTTGAAGAGGCGTCGCTTATCAGTAACTGTGCAAGAGACATAAATGGCAAAATAGAGACTTGATTAACATTAGCGACATAGACATTTTCGTAGTTAGCCCAAGTATTAAATAGTGCTTGATGAGATTTGTGCCGTCTTTTTATCCAAGAAAAAAAGTGCGGCTTAATAATAATATTATAATTGTGTAATAATTCAGGAAAATTTTTCGGTAAACATTCGATACTACTTGGATAGAACGTTGGTGCGTACAGTATCGTTTTTTTATTAGGGCAAAGGTTTAAATTTAATAGCGTTGTATTATCAAAACTTTGATTAACAATAGGGTCTAATTTTGCATAGCCTGTATCAATAAATTTTTTATTTGGGAACTGAGACTGCAACCGCTTTAGTCGATGCTGACCTTCAACAAATCGGTATGTTATATCTGATTTAGAAACATCGTAATAACAAGATTTTGGACCGATACCATGTTGCATCAATGCTGTCTTTGAATGTTTATTGATAGTCGTCAAATCATCAAAAGCATTACCAAATATTATCCATTCGGGTTTGTCTTCTAGATAAACCTCCCTCGCTTCGTGTTTATTTGCAACCCAGCGACAATTCAAAAGGTTTTGCTCAACATACAACTTTAGAACATCATTTAATAACTTTTGTTTATATAAAACAAATTCGCATTGAATGTTCCTTGATTCGAGTTCTTTTTTAAGAGGTAAATATTGGGGGACATAGTATAAATGTTGAATATCAAAATATACTTTCATAGGTTTGTCTCCTACCAATTGTAGCTTACTGAAGCTCTCGAAAATGAATCCCCAAAAGTATCCTTACCAACGTTTAACGATAAGCCTATAAATCCTGATTTATAAGCATGTTTTAGATTTAATTCCATTTCTTTTGTGCGGTTATTTTGCCATTGGTTCAAGGTATCCAATTTACCTGTTTTTATCAATATTTCTAAATGATTAGTCGAATTTATATCCCAGTTAAACCGCACGGTTGAAAGTGATACGCCACTATCGTCATTTAATGATTTTTCATTTGCCCACCAATGTCCCATGATCACATTTTTATTACGATAACCCTCATCATATAGATGATGGACATACCATTTATCATGAAATATAGAATGTTCTACATAAAGTGACGTGTTATTCGAAAGGTACGGAAGAAATACTCCATAGGTTATACCTATATTACCGAGTGACTTTTTGTAATTCTTTGCATCTTCACCTCCATATTCATAAAATATACTAATGGGGAAGTTATAAATGGAAAAGTCGAACTTTGTAGTAATTGAGGCTATTTGATTCCCTACTTCCTCATTACAATCTTGCAGGGTTGATTCTCCGCCACAGTTATCACTGCTAACTGGGTCTATGAATGCGTTCCAGATATCTCCAAGACCAATACTGCGATCACCTCCACCAAACTGAAAAACTCGATTAGCACCTATGGTCCACCAGTCAAAGGGCTGTACACTTAAATGCATAGTCAGTAGGCCTGGTTTTCCGGAGGAAAGTCTATTGTCAAAGTGAATGCCGTCCATTTTTGACAGTAAACCAAAGGACATTTCATAATTAATATTAAAGTCGGTGATCGGCTTTACGTTACTAAGGGTAATCGACGCTATGGGCTCAGCGTTCGTTGATAGTAGCGCGGCACTCTCTTGCATCGGTGACAGCCAATGCTCTCGATAACCGACATCAAATTGAAAGTAATCGGTACCAAACGAGAGATAACTGTTATGTGGTACAACGCCATTATTTGAGGAAAAAGAACCACCAGCGTTAAAAATAACATATTTATTGAATTGGTAGAAACTGCTGACACTTCCTTGAAATACATCATCAAATTCGAATCCTCTGCCGTTGGGAATCGTTTTGTTTTTTGAAAATGAATGTCCTACTTCAGCAGAAAAGTGGGTCAGACTCGATTGCTTTTTATAACGCTTAATGTAGTCGTTTAGTCGGTTATAAAGCTTAGGGTGAGAGTGTTTAACCTTTTGCAAATAATTAACCACAGTGACAATGTGATAAGGCTTTTTCAAGCTAGGTAATTGGGCTATCGAGACTAAACGTTCGATTTCTAATTCAACCAAGTTGTCTAGCTTTAATGGTAAATAAGGACTGACACCGTTAGCGTTGCTGGCAAAGGAAAATAGCACAACACTAAGGGCGCCTATAAAATAGGGAAATTCTCTGATCACGAAATGTACTAATATACGGTTAATTAAAAGAAAATGATTGCTGTGTTAATTCCAATTTTCCATGGTGTTCTTACGACGACCGCCAAGCCTAGGAAGTACCAAACCGAGCAGTAGCCCTATACCTAATACCATTGCACCATTGTAAAACCATTCTTTTTTTAAATTGGTATCTTGATCTTTCAATTTGGCTTGCGTTGACGAAAGCTGCTTGTTTAACGAAGCTATATCATTATTAAGCTGCGCAGTTTTACTGTTGAGGGTGTCGATAGTATTTTGCGCTTGTGCAATTTGGTTTTCTAATTGGCTATTAGCTTCTGATGTATCGGCCAACTTACCGTTTAATTCTGCAATAATATTGCGTAACCCTGGGGTTGTCGAAACGTATTGGCTTTCTACCCAAGTAGTTTTACCTTTGGGATCTATTATTTGTGTATAGCCGTTTTGTTCGGTATTTGTTAATTGTATTTCTGCACCTGCATTCACTGTTCCTACAATGCGGTAATTGCTTCCGGCACCAGAGTGCATATAAATAAAGAGATCGTCAGAAATAAAACCAGGGGTTGTTTGTTCTTCTGCCATAAGAGGAAATGCAGTCGCGAGTAAGATACCTGTGAATAAACTTTTCAAAATGTTCATGAAACAACCGATAAAATTAACCAAAAACTAAGGAGATGATATTAGGGCTTTGGCTTATTGATAGCAAGTCTAGTTTACTGATAGTGATTGCTTCAGACAAAAATATTTGTTTAAAAGGTCATTTTTCTCTCATTTCAGTGTTTTTATTACAAAAATGACTAAATTTGATATTAGATCAATGATGATAATTGAGATTGATGTTGTGATCAGATAGATTGAAGAAATGCTTTAGACAAACGATGCATATTTATTAACTAGGATGCTATGACCATTGAGATTGAGCTAAAATATTTAGTTAACGATGTCGACACTGTGGATAAAATAACCGCGTTATTGACGAAAAAAGAATTTGTTTTTACACAATCGGAGCAAACGCTCTCTAATTGTTATTTTGATACTGCTGAGCTTGCTTTACGACACCAAGATATGGGACTAAGAGTGCGCTCATGTCCTGATTTTATTGAACAAACCATAAAAAGCAAAGGCAAGGTTATTGGTGGTTTGCACCAGCGCCCAGAATATAATGTCACTATCAGTGAGCCATTTCCGCAGTTAGCATTGTTTCCTGAGGACATCTGGAAAGAAAATCAAGACGTTGTAAAGTTGCAATCAGAGTTAGTCTCACTTTTTTCTACTGATTTTCATCGTACTATTTGGACGGTAAATGGCAATGAAGATAGTATTGTTGAACTGGTCTTCGATCAGGGAGAAATCAGTGCTAATGGACAGCGCGAAGGAATTTGTGAAATTGAGCTAGAGCTTATTAAAGGTAGCACTGAACATATATTTCATTTGGCGAGCATACTGTTTCATGCCTTGCAAATAAGACCCGGTACGCAAAGTAAAGCGGCGCGTGGCTATGCCCTGTGGGCCAATAAAAAAAGCACCTTTGTGTTAACACCTCTTGAGTTAGTACCTCTAGAACCTGATTATTCAATAAACGACGCATTTGTTACCGGCATTGAGTTTGGCTTAACGCAATTACAAGCTGTGCTTAATCGTTATATTGAAGAACCGTCGCTAGCATGTTTAGAAAAAACCACTGAAATACTAGCACTGCTTCGCCAAGGTTTTTGGTTGTTTGATAATTACTTACCGCTATCGACGAAATATATACGTGATGAATTAAGTCATTATATCCAGCAACTTAAATGGGTTGATAATGCTATTTACCTACAAGAATTGACGACAAAAACAGGCAATTATCGTAAAAAAGTTGAGTATAGCCAGCAGTTGGTTAGTCAATTAAAGTTAGAAAAACGCCGCATGCCAGATGTTCAACATGTGATTGAATTTATTCATTCCACCCGTTTTAATGAATTGCAGTTAATGTTGTTACAGTTGGTTGTTTCTCGTCCGACCATAGATGATTTTAATGGCCATGAACGAGAACTGTTGGCATTTTCTAAAACATGGTTAGACAAAAGTTTGCAGGATTTATATGAGGTAATGTCTGGGGAAGGGCCGTTAAGTAGTGAGCAATACGTCAATAACCGAAAATTACTTAATCGCAGTTTATTAACCGGTAGCTGGTTTGGCAATTTATACGATAAAAATGAACGGCTAGAATTTAGAAATCCATGGTTAGATCTCAAACAGGGCATGAGTGAATTACAAACGCTATATTTACTGCATCAACAACTTGAATTACTCGATGAACAACCACAAAAATTAGTAAATTGGCAGGCTAGTAAAGTTGAAAACCTGTTAGCAGTGCTTGATATCTCTAGACAAAATGCATTATCGATAACGCCGTATTGGCGTCGGTAAATTAAGTGAACGTTATCTCCTTAGTTGTTATTTTACTTTTGCAGGTATTCATTCAAGCAACGGCTAACGCTCGCGAATATCCAATGCCTGAACAAGGTTCTCGCTTGCTTGGTGAAATGCAATATCATCAAGTTAAAAAAGGTGATTACTTTCAGGCGTTAGCTGAGCACTATGATGTAGGATTTTTAGCTTTATTGGCGGCAAACCCAACCGTGGACCCCTTTTTACCCGATGTTGGCCAGCAGTTAACCATTCCGTCTCAGTTGATTTTACCGTACGTAGCTTATCAAGGCATCGTAATTAATCTACCAGAACTACGGTTATATTATTTTCATCCAGACGCGAATAAAGTGTCGGTATTTCCAGTGGGTATAGGACGGCAAGGTTTATCGACCCCAAAAGTGCTCAGTTATATCGGTGAGAAAAGAAAGGATCCTGTATGGCGGCCTCCTAAGGCAATGCGTGAACGTTATTTAGCGGAAAATGGTAAGCCATTAGCAATGGAAATTCTGCCAGGGCCTGATAACCCTTTCGGCAAATATGCATTACGAATTGGCACCAGTGAATACTTAATTCATGGTTCCAATCAACGTTTTGGTATTGGTATGCGTTCCAGTGCAGGTTGTATTCGCATGTTTGATGAAGATATTGCCTGGTTGTATAAGCATGTAAGCATTAATACACCAGTGCGCATTATTGATCAGAATGTGAAAATGTCTTACGAAAAATCGGGACAGCGACTGATTGAAATACATAGTCCACTCAGCGATGAACAGGGTAATAACCCTGGCGTATTGATCACGGATGTAATCAAGCGCTTTGTTGGTGAATCCAATAGTCGATGGCTACAATTAGCCCCCATTATTAAAGAACCAACAGGGTTGGTTATCACCTTAGATTAAATTAGCCCTAATGATAAAGGGCTAATTTTTGCTCTCTGTCATACTATTTTTTATATGACGCCACTATGTTGTCGATACGCTCATTAGTCTTTTGCGAGTCGGTGGCGAGTTGTTCGGTGGTGGTTTTTATTTTACCTATTACATCGCTATTTTCTTGTTGCTGCGATTTTAGCTTAGTTATTTCGTTGGAAAGCTCATCGACTTTTTGTGAAAGGTTGGCGATATCTTGTTCGGTATTATCGACGCTCGCACATCCGGTCATTAATAATGCAATGGTAATTATGGCGGTATTTATTAATTTCATAGTCATATACTCTTCAGTAGTGCAACTCAGTCAAATGAAAGTTGATAACGTTTATGTTTCATTCAACGTAACAATGCCGTAATTGCTTTATAATCAAGCTTAGCGATGCTTGATAAACGAGCTGTTGAGTATGGCACGAATAATACCAATAGTGAAAATAATCTATAGAGTTAGCTGATTTTTAGCAGGAAACCATTAAGATTGGTGTTTTATCTGTTCATCCATTTTAGCTATCAGTATATCTATCTTGTCTTCAAGTACTTTGTTATGAGCAATGATATACGCATTTTGTTTACGTAATTCTCTATTTTTGACGTTAGTGTCAGAAAAACCAACAAACTTGTTAACAAATTGCGCACCAACAAAACCAACCATACCTACGCCGATATAAAACATTGCTGCAACAATGAATCTACCTGCAAATGTTACGGGATAAAAGTCGCCAAAGCCTATAGTGCTGGCGCTCATTTGTAAGGTCCAGAAAGCGTCCCTATATGTGGTAATATTGCTATTGGGCGCAGCAACTTCATACTGGTATAAGGCAAAAGAAAAAACGGCAATAATTGCATAAAGTACAGCTAAAGTCGTTAATAATAAATAAAACGAATTGTAGTTTTTAACGCCGAACTCATCAATGGAATAGGTTTTCAGTTTATTGTTCATACGCTGCGATTCTTGTCATTTTTATTGTTCGATTATGTGATTGATCAAATCATCCATTAATTTCTTTTTAATTTCCAGTTGTTGATCTGCCGATAGCTGATATTTTTCTGCCAGTAGTTGATAGTCATCTGGCGATAAACTCACGGTTAATCGGGGACGCTTGGGTCTTTTACTGGTGGGTAATCCAAGTATATTTCTGATTTGATCTGAAGGGCTCAATCCTGCTTCCAACGCTTCTTTGCGTATGGCAAGTTGAATTTTTTCGTCCATATCAAACGCCACTTGTACTGCTTTTATCGCTTTTACGGTAGACTGCCATTTTTCAGGGATTTTTCTACTCACAATTTAACTTCCTGGGTACATATCGGTGATATCAGTTAACGGACGGAATAATGTTAAAAATACATCCGTATCGCCATCTTGCCATACTTCTATATCTATACCCCGTGATTGTTCTTGATCATAGAGCACGTACAATTCAAATTGTTCACCGCCTTCCTTACCTTCGTATTGCGATAGTGCTTCTTCATCGTGATCTTTACGATGAAAATAACCGACTTTCGCAAAAATACTTTGCTGATATTCGGGGGAGCTCCAGTTAGAAGTAGATGAAGTATCGGATTGACGTGTTAAAAAAGCATCGCCTGGCTCATCAAAAATAGTGGCAAACTCATCAAGATCAAATAATGATTCGACTTCATCATGATTAATTTTAAGGGAAAATTTGAGATAGGTTTTATCATCTACGTCGAGGGATAAATAGAGTTCATCACCACTACTACTAGCCAAGGCCCATTCTTTTTGAACCTTATGCTCAAATTCGTAACTACTAGTGGCCTTTACTTGAAATTCTTGTGCTCTTAACTGCTCAGGCAAGGCGAAACTGTCACTCAGCACTATGATGTCGCCTGTTTTTAAATCATGAGGCGATTTCAACTGACGATTATTGTTAGATTGGTTATTGTCTTTTTTAAACAGGCTTTTTAAAAAACTCATGAATTCACCATAAAAGATGCACAATACGTTATTGATACGTATTGTGCCGTTTTACTTAAAGTCATTTAGTTTATATTATGACTTTTGTTTCGCCTTTAAACGCTCAAGTACCGAGTTAGCGCTTGCATCTTGACTGCCAATGCCGGCTTCTTTTAATTTTGCTTCTAGTGAGCTGTCGGAATCTTCAGATTCTAACAACTCTGCAGCTTTCATTTTATCGTCAAACTGTTGTTGTTTCGCTTTAATGCGCTCTAATGAATCTTTGGCATTCAACAATTTAGAGTTACTTGACGAAAAGTTGTCAGTGATTGCAGATGTTGCTTTTTGTACGCTTTCAGTGGTTTTAACCATAGATAACTGGCGCTTATACTCGGCAACTTGGCGTTCACTTTTCTTAACCAACTCTTTTAGACGATTAGCGTTACCTTCAAAGCTATCAAGTGCTTGTTGCTGAGTGGCGAGTTCGCTTTCTAAACTGGCAATTTTTTCGGCAACAGCAAGAGCTAACGTTTCATCATTTTTTTCTAAAGCTTGTACCGCATAACCTTCATGTTCAACCACTTCGCGTTTGATGCGGTCCACTTCGCGGCTTGCCGCCATTTGCTGCGCCATAACACCGGTTAAATCACGTTTGGCTTTAGTGAGGTGGTTTTCAGCATCGCGGATTTCTTGTTCAAAAATACGAGTTGCATTCGAATCAACAATTGATTCACCGACTTCGGTTGCACCACCACGAATTGCGGTCATAATCTTCTTAAAAATACTCATTATATTACTCCTAGTGGTCGCTTAAATTAAATATTCGCTCATATCGTCAATAACTTCGATGGCGTTATTACTTAGTACGGCTAATTCATGCTCAATGTCTTCATAAGCAGAATTAATTGATAATGCACCAAAGGTTACGTATTTATCGCCAATTTTTGAAAACGCTGATAGTGGCATTGGGATGTTCATTTCCAACATGCATTCATGCATGTCATTTAAACGATCTTGCTTAACTTCTTCTGTACCCCAAAGGTAGGTAATGCAGAGTATTTGATCGTCAGTAACAGACAAAAATATCGGTAACTCTTCACGTCCTAACACCGAAATTTGCAAGACATCAACTTCACCCGCAATCGGTTGGCAGTCAAAAATCATCCCTGTTTCTGAGTTGTCGGCTAACGTGTTTAAGTGGTCAGCTATTTTATGAATGTTCATATGCTTCCTTATTTTATAAATCACGAAAAAATGTACTTTTCGAAATCCGACATATTATGTCGATGTGGTAAATTTAGCACTTTGACATAATATGTCAAGTGCGAATATCTAATTTATTGCAAATGGGCATTATTCAACCCTTGCTGATCTTGCCAAGCCTGCTGATGTAACTGATACAACGTGTGACTACCTAAGTAATTTATATCAACTTTATCTTTATCTTTATAAAAGTTTTCAGGAAAAAGAAACGCACTTTTTATCATCGCTAAGGTTAACCAGCGGGGGGTAACCAATAACTGGTCAAGTTTTGCGAGTCGCTGACTTGGGCTAGCACCTAGTTTAGATGCTATGGTCCAACCCCATTCGCCGAAGCTTGGTACGTTGTCGTGGTATTGTTCAACGTGATTAAAATCTGCGGCGGCAACTGTTTTTCCTATTGATATAAACGGAATTTTAGCGTGATAAGGACTGGTTGATTGAATCGCGATCAAACCGTCACCAGCAAGTAGCTGTTTGAGACGAGCATAAAAATTAACTGAATAGAGTTTATTCAGATCGGGATGACTCGGATCGGGAAGATCGACAATAATAGTGTCAAACGTTGTGCCATTTTTTAGCAATGAGTCAATAGCAATAAAGGCATCGGCTTTAACAACATTAACGCGTCTATCTTTGAGGCTAGATTGGTTTAAATGGGCAATTTGTCGCGCTAGCGCCGCCGGTAGGTGTTGCTCGGGCTCGGTAAAAATATCAATTAATTCGCCATCGAGGTCGATTAAGGTGACGTGTTGGGGTTGCCACTCTAATACATCCCGCAGTGCTAAACCATCTCCACCGCCGATAATTAGAATGTTGTTATGACGAGCTGAGCCGGCTAATGCAGGAGTGACTAAATAGCTATGATAAACATGTTCATCTGAAGAGGAAAATTGTAAACGACCATTGAGATAAAAGTTAATTACTTTAGGCTGAGATGCCCCCATGTGCCTTTGAGTAAAGGTTAATTGTTGATAGCGCGTTTTCTCACTATAAACTACTTTATCTAAGTACAGTAAGTTACTCATTTGATTTTGCCAACTATTACCAAATTGATAAACCAAACCGATAAACATAACCAGTACTATATGCAAGCTCACAAAGGTTTTTCGCCACTTAAGCTGTGACCAGTATCGAGAAATAAATAGCGTTCCGGCAATTAAATTAAGTGCTGCAGTGATCGCACTTGCTTTACTAATATCAATAGCGAGTAGAAAAACAACCCAGACTGCCGCGCCTAAACCTGCGCCGATATAATCAGCACCGTACATAGTACCTAAGTTGTGCTCGAGATGTTTTTGGTGAAGAGTTTCGCGAATGCGCGCGATCAACGGAATTTCCATGCCTATAAAAAAGCCCATCATTAAGCCAAATAAATAAGGACTATTGAAGGCGACAAAACTGAGTTGTTTAAATACCCCACCTTGTGGCAGGCTGTCAGGAGGCAGGGCAAAGGTCTCAGCCACTAAATGTGGTAATAACTGAGTAACGGCGATCAAGCCACCGATGATTAAAATAGAAGCACTGCCTAACAGTGCAATTGTTATTTCAAGCCAGACAAAACCGTTAAAAGCACATTTTACCTTGCGGGCGGCAAATGCTCCCAAGCCCATAGCGACTATCATTAGCCCGATCATGGTGTAAATAGTGCTTTCCATGACACCTAATACGCGGCCAGCATAATGTGATATTAGGTATTCGTAGATAAGACCACAGCCCGCCAGCAGCGCCATGATCATTATCAATAAAGCATCATCTATTAACAGACGATTTTTATTAGTCATTGTTAAAAACCAGCCTGTATAATCAAAAAACAGTCGAACAATTTAAATTTTATGCCATAAGAGCCGTTAAGATTAATGCGATTGATATACTGATCGCCATTTCAACACTGGCAACACCAATATTGTGCTGTTGATCAACTTCTTCGACTAAATTGATGCCCCATAAAATGATGCGCTTGGCGATGGAGGTTAACAAGGCGACTAAAACAGTCATCGCCAGTCCAAAGACTAACCAGCCAATTAAGTTAAATAATAAGGTTTCTGGACTGTAAATTAAAAAATGACTGGCTGCGGTTACCGCAAGTGCGGTGCTAATCACTTGTCCGGCATAACGAATGGCTAACGCTATTTGACCGTTGCTAAACGCCTCTTGCATGCAGTCATCTTGATTATTTTTGGCATATTGACTTTCTTTGATCCGAGTTACCAGTACTAACATGGCTTGTGAGACAATAAAGCCACTAAAAATGGCGATAAAGGTACTAAGTGTTAAGCCATCGACCCACAGTAACACTGCTCGTATAACAATGGCGGTAGCGATAGCACCAGAGGCATCGACCAAGCCAACCGTAATATTACGGTTTTTGATTTGTTCGGTTTTATCTAATTGATTAAGGGCAAAACGATCATGGATTATTCGACCGATTTTGATCAGAATTAAGCCGAATAAACCATAGGCAAACATACCGATAATTTCGTTAATATAACTGTCAGCTGCTTCACCGGTAATTGCTCCCGTTAGCACTATCCCTAATGCAGATATGCTGCCGGCAACACTGATACCAAAGGCAAAGTTATCTTGCTTAGACAATTCGTCAATAGAATTAACTTGAGCGGATAGACCGGAAATAAACCTCATTGCACCGAGTAAAATGATGGCGATTGTGACGTCTATGATTAAAAAAATCAGTAGTTCTTGATTTAGAGCTGTAATTTCTACGAATGTATTCATCATGATTATTATTCTCCTTAACGCTACTTACCGCGTTTAAAACCGCGCGACGTTGAGTTTCTACTATTTCGAAAACTTGCATTTTTGCTACTGTTTGATCTGCTCGAATAACTACTTCTATTGGTATTGCCAGAACGAAATCGGTTAGCACTAGTTTGTGCTGTTTTACTTTGGCTGGAAAGGCTCGACGCACCGGTACGATTTTTACTGTAGGCGCTAGTAAATTTTTGTCCTTTTTTTTCAAAAGATTTACGCGTGCGTGTATCCAATTGAGTTTGCTTTTTTAACTGGTTTGGCGAACTATACCGCGTACGACCATAGTCATTATAGTAACTATAATTGCGATTTCGCCCCCAGTCATTGTATGAAACTCTACGGGAGCCAAATAAGTCGCCCATCATGGAGTACATGCCATACCAGGCCCAAAATGACATGCCATTGCTGCCCGTTGTCCATTGTCCGTAGTGCGGATTGCCTATCAGCTGCTCGCCAGTACCAAAATCTTGGGCATTATTTGCTTGTTGGCTTTGATTTTTTGACAATGAATTAACGCGGGGTAACATGCCATCAGACATGTCAGCTAAGACATTAAGTGGATCGCTTAGTGCATCTGAAAAAAGTATCGGATCTGCTGCTTGATAAATGTTGATCAATTCGTCGTACATTGCCTGACTATTAGCGAACATTTCCGGTTGTTTTTTGATCGTTTCGATTCGATCTATCAGCGCTAAATACATGGGACCTCGTTTACTCGCATCTTTTCTAAATTCACGAGTTAGTTCCGATAATTCCGGTTTTAGCGTATCAATCTTATCTGCGTATTGCTTGATTAAATTTGCATTACGTACTTGATTATTTGCGAGTGCATCGCCTAGCAGTTGTATTCTTTGTTCGGTGATTGGAAGCTGACGGGTGATTTGTTCTTTGATCGGATCGCCGCAACCCCCTAATAGTAATATCAGCGCAAAAAAACCAAATTTATAACGCCGCATTTTCGCTGCAATATCTGCCATAAGTTCCTCAAAAATGCTATGGTAATCATTCATTAATATCATCAATGACATAATATGTCTAATGGTATTGTCTCATTGTTCGTTATTATGACTTAAAAGGGTCATGACGTGAAAGAAAATGATTTATCTGTGGTAATACAAGAGCAAACTCGACTAAGTTGGCAACAGTTTATTGAGCAACATCATCAGTTACCACTGCTACTGTCAAACTCGCAACGAGAGGACTTAAAGCTCGCCCTTTCATTGAGTGATTTTGTGCTTAGATGCGCGCAACAAGCACCTCAGTTGGTGATTGAATTATTTAGTTCAGAGCGCGTATACCAGCAAGCCATCCCAGACTATGAGTCGCTGTTACAAACACAATTGCTTGAGTGTGAAACTGAAGAGCAATTGCATCGCATTTTACGCCTATTTCGTTTACAAGAGATGGTCAATATTGCTGTTGCTGATTTAGTGTTAAATATTGACTTGGATGAATCTTTACTGCGACTGTCAAATTTAGCTGATGCGCTCATTGTTGGTGCGTTGGCATGGTTAACGAATTTTTGTCAGCAGAAATGGGGAACCCCCGAAAATAAACTTGGCGAGGCCCTGCCTTTGTTGGTTTATGGTATGGGTAAGTTAGGTGGCAAAGAATTGAATTTTTCGTCGGATATTGATTTGATTTTTGTTTACCCACAATCAGGCGAGACGACGGGAGCTCGTCGCGTTATGGACAATCAGCAATTTTTTACCCGCCTAGGACAAAAACTGATCACCGCGTTAAATCAGAAAACGGCTGATGGCTTTGTTTATCGCGTTGATATGAGATTGCGGCCCTTTGGTGAAAGTGGTCCGATAGTCATGACCTTTAACGCCATGGAAGATTATTATCAAGAACAAGGGCGTGATTGGGAACGTTATGCCATGTTAAAAGCGCGCTTGATTGGTAATAGTGAATACCACCACAAATTGTCTAGTATGCTGCGTCCATTTGTTTATCGTCGTTATATCGATTTTAGTGTGATTGATAGCTTGCGCCGAATGAAAATGATGATCTCGCAAGAAGTTAGAAGAAAGCAATTAGTGAATAACATTAAACTCGGTGCCGGCGGTATTAGAGAGATAGAATTCATCGTCCAAGTCTTCCAACTGATCCGTGGCGGCAGAATTGCAGAACTACAACAAAGAAACTTGTTGTCCGTTTTGCCTTTGTTGGTGAAATATCAAGAAATCACTCAAGACAGTAAACAAGTGTTAGAAAATGCCTATCGATTTTTACGCCGAGTCGAGAATATTCTACAAGCATTGGACGATAAACAAACGCAAACCTTACCTGACGATGAGCTGAACCAGCAGCGATTATTGGCTGTTTTAAAGATAAATAACTGGCAAGATTTTTTAACGATATTGCATCAACACATGAAAGGTGTTCATGATCAATTTATTACCTTGATTGGAGTAGAAAGCCCAAATCATCAAGCAGAGGATGAGCATTGGAGTACACTGTGGCAAAGCCAATGGGAAGATGATGAGTGTGTTACTTGGATCAGTCAGCATTGTTCGTTTTGGCAAGCGCACCGAGTGTGGAAATTATTAAGCGAGTTTCGTCAAGAAACCAATAAGCGCAGTCTAGGGGCCCGTGGTCGTCAAGTATTAGATAAATTAATTCCGTTGTTGATATGGCATTTGCAACGAGAACACGCGGAAGAGTTAGTGCTAACGCGAGTGATCATCGTGCTAAATAAAATTGTCACTCGTACGGCTTATTTGGAGTTATTGTTTGAGAATGAAGGCGCGTTAAAACATTTAATAAAGTTATGCCGCGCCAGTAGCTGGGTGACTGAGCACATTGCCATCTACCCAATATTGCTAGATGAACTTATCGACCCTCAGCTGTTAAATAACCCTCCGGCATTAAGCTCTTATCAAAGTGAATTACGACAAAGTATGTTGCGTATTCCTGAAGAAGATCTTGAAGCGCAAATGGATGTCTTACGCCAATTCAAGCAAGCCCAACAACTTAGAATAGCAGCCAGTGATATATCGGGTGTGCTGCCCGTCACTAAGGTCAGCGATCATTTAACAGCACTTGCTGAAGCGATTGTTGCTGAAGTGATCAATTTGGCTTGGCAACAAATGTCAGTGCGTTACGGTATCCCCGAGTCTTGTGCAGCTAACGGCCATAAAGGGTTTGCCGTTATAGGATATGGGAAAATGGGCGGTATTGAGCTTGGTTATAGCTCGGATCTCGATTTGGTTTTTTTGCACGATAGTCTATTGGATGAATGCACCAATGGTCCTAAGCCGGTTTTAGCTAAACAATTTTATATGAAATTGGCTCAACGCATTATGCATATCTTTAATACGCGGATGACCAGTGGCATTTTATATGAGCTAGATATGCGTTTAAGGCCATCTGGGAATTCCGGAGTATTGGTGGTGCATATCGATACTTTTGCTGATTATCAACGGCAAGATGCCTGGACTTGGGAGCATCAAGCGTTAGTCAGGGCTCGTGTCGTTTATGGAAATAGTGATATATCCGAGAAATTTATTCATATTCGTAAAAGTATTCTAACAAGGCTCAGAGATGCGGATAAATTAAAGCAAGACGTTGTTACTATGCGCGACAAAATGCGAACTCACTTAGATAAGTCGACCGCTACTCATAAAGATATTAAACAAGCCAAAGGTGGACTGGTCGATATTGAGTTTTTGGCGCAATACTTAGTGCTTAAAAATAGCAGTAATAAGCCAGCAATCATGCAGTTCTCAGATAATATCAGGATTTTTGAGCGGCTAGCTCAGTTTGCTTTTATTAGTGACGTACAAAAAACAATATTAATAACCAGTTATTGCGCGCTGCGAGACCAGGGGCATCGAGCGGTATTACAAAACGAAAACCAGTTACTGTTAAACGAAACTTTTCAACATTATGCAGAGCCGGTTGCTAAAATATGGGGTGAGTTGATGTCTGGTGTTGAATAACATTTACCTGTGGAACATATGCTGGCGGTCTATCGACCTTTCAACGTTTTTTTATCTAGTAGAGTACATTCTTCATTTAAATAGTCGATATTGTCGTCAATAAGTACGATGGCTCGCTGTTGATAACAAAAATAGATGTTCACACCGTTTTGAAAGTGGCCTTCGACACTTTTTGCCAGTTTGTGGACTGTCGAAAAAATACCGTCATCAATACGAAAAGGACTTTTAACTAAGAAGTCACGATTAAGCCACCAGATAATTTCTAAGCCATCGTTGTTGGCATATTCGGTTAGCTTTTGAAAAATAGTCTCACCAACGCGGAAAGGTCGGTCTGCTTTGATGCCTTTCCAATTTGCTTTTAATGGCCGGGTGACCATACGTCTTGCCTCTAGGATTTTGACCAAATCACCTTTAGGATCAGGTAAAAAGACAATATTATTGCGTATTTTCGGACCGCGCCCATCTAAATCGGCATTTATACTGGCATAAAAGTTTGATAATCCTTCAGCAGCGGCATTTTTATCTTTAATTTTGGGTTGGGTTTTAGGTACATCTATCGGTTTAGCTATTTGGGAATCTGATGAGTTTTCAGCAAGATCAGATGCTTGAACCAACTCTTCACTTTCTGGTTGCAAAAACTGTTTATCTAACGATAGAAACAGTTCTTGATTAGAAAAGAAAAAGAAGGCTAACCCTAATAGCACCAAACCGATGATAATATTTCGCAGCCAAAAGTTCATATAATATTTTGTCTAAATGTTGTACTACTACTTTTAATTTAGCGCAATTTTATCGTAATTACATCAAGTATTTCGTTCAATACCCGTAGAGGAAATAGAAATAACTACTGCGAGTATATTGCCATTTACTTGTAATACGAAGGATCGTCGACATTAGGACGGGTTTTAAAGCGGCGATGCAACCACATGTATTGTTCAGGTTTGCGTAATATTGCTTTTTCGACTTCCTGATTAATTCTAATAACGTCATCTTCATCATTATCAGTAGGGAAATTATCTAATGCTGGCGTTATTTCGACAGTATAACCGCTGCCATCGTCATTTCTTTTCGGGATCATCATCATGGTTTTTGTTTGCTTCTGACGCGCAAAAATTAGTGTGCCGGTAGTGGTTGCAGCATCTTTTACTGCGAACATAGGGACAAATAAACTGCGGTTTCTACCGTAATCTTGGTCTGGTAAATATAAGCATGACTCTTTATCTCGTAGCGCCTTAATGAGACCTTTTACGTCTCGTTTTCCTAACATGTATTTATTAGAGCGCCCACGCCCTCTAAATTGAAAAAATTCCATCAGTTGGTTGTTGTGTGGTCGATAAAAAATTACTAAAGGGTGAGTATGGCCAAAACCACGACCAATAATTTCAGCACTTAAATAATGCATTGCGAGAATAAGTATCCCTTGACCTTCATTTTGTGCTTTTTCAATATGTTCCATGCCAATGACTTTGAATTTGCGCTTAACTCGCCAATCAGGCCACCACCAACCCATGCCAGTTTCAAATAACGCGATACCAGTATTTTCAAAATTCTTGATTAATATACGCTGACGTTCTTCTTCTGGCATATCAGGAAAACATAATTCTAAGTTTCGTAGTGCAACTTTTTTTCGCCCTTTTGCAATTTTTAAAATCAATCGCCCTACCAATCGACCAAGAGAAAGCTGCATTTTATAAGGCAACCATGAAATGGAGTATAAAATAAACACCCCAAGCCAAGTTAGCCAATATTTGGGTAATAGGAAAGACGCTTTGAAATTTGGTTGTAAAACTTTATTTTTGCTCACAGGCTTTTTTTATCTCATGTTACACTTAGCTGCATTATATCTGTTATGGAACTCAGGATGAAAGTAGATATTCCAGCTTTTGATCAAGCAAGTGTATTAGTTGTTGGCGATATTATGCTCGATCGCTATTGGTATGGGCCCACTCAACGTATTTCCCCAGAAGCCCCAGTGCCAGTAGTCAAAATTTCTCAACATGAAGATAGGCCAGGTGGGGCGGCTAACGTAGCGCTTAATATAGCCTCTCTTGGTGGCGTTGTCACACTAGCTGGTATCACTGGCGATGACGAAACGGCAACGACTATAGAAACACATTTACAAGCAATAAATATTGCTTGTAAATTCGATCGTCAAGCTCAGTGTCCAACCATTACAAAATTAAGAGTATTGAGCAGAAACCAGCAGCTTATCCGTCTAGATTTTGAAGAATCATTGTTCAATTTGGATAAAAAAGCACTGGAAAACTCCGTTACCGAAGAGCTTTCAAAACATAACGTTTTATTGTTGTCTGACTATAACAAAGGTACGTTATCAGATGTTCAGTCGTTAATAGCCATCGCTAAACAACAAAATATTCCTGTTCTGGTTGATCCTAAAGGAACCGATTTTGAACGATATCGTGGCGCGACATTACTAACGCCTAATATGTCGGAGTTTGAAGCGGTTGTTGGGGCATGCAATACTGAAACAGAGTTAGTTGAAAAAGGGCAGCAGCTTTTAGAAACACTTGAATTAGACGCTATGCTAGTGACTCGAAGCGAGCAAGGGATGACGTTGCTGCGTAAAGGTCATGATGAATTTCATTTACCGACCCAAGCAAAAGAGGTTTATGACGTTACTGGTGCCGGAGACACGGTTATTGCAACATTTGCGTTAGCCATTGCCGCTAACGCGGAACTTACGCAGGCGAGTGCGTTAGCTAATATTGCCGCGGGTATTGTCGTTGGTAAACTAGGTACCTCCACGGTCAGTGAAGCGGAATTATATCGAGAACTAACTACCGGCCAAGAAAGTGGTTTTGGTGTGCTCAGTGAAGAACAGTTACAAATAGCAGTTAAATTGGCAAAAGCACGCGGTGAAAAAATTGTTATGACCAATGGCTGCTTTGATATTTTGCATGCGGGCCATGTTTCTTATTTAAATAATGCCGCTGAACTTGGGTCTCGTTTGATTGTCGCGGTTAATGATGATGCTTCTGTTAAACGTTTAAAAGGGCCTGGCAGACCCGTTAATTCAGTGGATAGACGCATGGCGGTATTAGCGGGGTTGGGCGCAGTCGATTGGGTAGTGAGTTTTTCTGAAGACACTCCGCAACGTATTATCGCTAACATTCTCCCTAATACGCTGGTTAAAGGTGGGGATTATAAGATAGAGGATATAGCTGGCGGTCAAGAAGTGATTGCTGAAGGTGGTGAAGTGAAAGTATTAAATTTTGAAGAAGGGATCTCAACCACTAAAATTATTAATACTATTCGTTTGGAAGATTAGCATGTGAGCAATTATTTTAGCCGTTGTTGTCTAAAATTTAGCTAGCAATACGGAAAATAAACAACAAAAAGGCAGCCATAAGCTGCCTTTTTTTACGGTGAGCAAATACTCAACAGAATTACATTGCTGCTTTAAGACCTTGGTTAATATCCATGATGTCTTTTTCAGTGATAGTACCACCAGCACGTTTTAATGATAAAACCGCTTGGATGTAATCATAACGTGTTGACGACAAATTACGCTTAGCGTTATATAAATTACGTGTGCTATCTAACACATCGACTATGGTACGAGTGCCGACTTCAAAACCTGCTTCAGTGGCTTTTAAAGCACTTTCAGCACTGACTACTGATTGTTCAAGTGACTTAATCGCTGATACTGCTGCAATTACTGTGTTGTAGGCATTACGAGTATTGCGCACGGCATTGCGATGAACTTGTGCTAAATCTTGACTGGCAGCAACATAATTGTTTTGCGCTTGACGAACTTTGCTGCTGGTTGCGCCGCCTGAATAGAGCGGTACCGTTAACGTTACACCGATAGATTGGCTATCTAGCGCTGGGTTATTAAATGTTGTGCCCAAAATTTCACTGTCAGTATCCCTAGAACCATAGGTTGCTTGTAAATCTAATGTTGGATAATGACCTGATCTCGATATGTTGATATTTTCTTTAGAAATATCCACATTAATTTTTTGCGCAATAATATCGAGATTTTTTGCTTCCGCGGTTTGTTGCCATTCGTTTGCACTATCAGGTACTGGACGTGACGTGCTAAACCTTTCGGTATTTAAAATACTTAAATTGCGTGGATATACATTGGTAATCACGCGTAGTGCTTCTTCAGCGTTATATACGCCATTTTCAGCTCGTATTTCTTGGGTTACCGCATTATCAAATTGCGCTTGGGCTTCGTGAACGTCAGTAATTGCGGTCAAGCCAACCGAAAAGCGTTGTTTCGTTTGTTCTAGTTGGCGCTCTATCGCAGCTTTTTCTGCTTTGGCAAATTCAAGGTCGTCTTTCGCACTTAATACATTAAAATAAGCTTCGGTCACGCGAACGATTAAGTCTTGTTTACTCACTTGATAAGTAACATCACTATAATGAGCTGACTTTTTGGCGTTATCCATGCGTAACCAAGTATCGTGATGATATAGTTGCATGTCTAGTTGAATACCATAAGAAAACGTATCACTTTTTTGTGACAATATGACATTTGACGTTTCACCGGCATCAGACGTTGGGATAAATTCATTGTCAGATTTAGAGTAACTGCCAGAGGCGTTTAATTGAGGGAGTAAAGAAGCACGAGCTTGATCGATACCTTCTTTTGCTGCCATAAATTGAGCTTGTGCTTTTAATACGACAGGATCATTTGCCTGTGCTTGTTGATATACCGACAATAAATCATCAGCCAATACATTGGTACTACCAATTGCGGCAGTGATACCGACAACCAGTGAAATAATTGTTTTTTTCATGAGTAAGCCATTCCTTTCGTGTGCACTATACGCCAATTGTTGTCAGAGCAACCTAGTTTGTTATTTGATTGGCATTATTCGTTATTATACTTATCGCTATCCTACAGGCATTTATGAATAAGCTAAATAAAATAAATGTTTACCAGTGTATACTAGTGTAACAAAATATTTTAGTGTTTCGTTAAAAAAAAACACCTAATACTCAGATTTTATTATGTTTTTGTATGAAATTAGTAAATCGATAATGTAAAAGAATGAAAGCCCCATGAAAATATTACAAGAATGGTGAACATGAAAGAGACTAAAAAATGTACGGAGATTTTGCGTTATTCACATAGAAATGTTGAGGTGCTCGATATTAAAACTAAATATCAGGGATTCTTTAAGCTCGATGAATATCATCTTAGTCATCAATTGTTTTCTGGTGAACAGAGTACAGTATTAACTCGTGAAATATTTGAGCGAGGCGATGCTGTGGTCCTAGTACTTTATGATCCTGCATTGGATAACGTGATTTTGTTGGAACAATTTCGCCCTGGTGCTATACGTAATGAATCAACACCATGGATGCTTGAGTTTGTCGCCGGTATGTTTGATGATAATGAAAGCCCCATTGATGTCGCGGTACGAGAAGCTAAAGAAGAAGCTGATTTAGACGTTACTGCCGATGATATTGTGCCTGTGATGAATTACTTTTCTAGCCCAGGTGGCATGAGTGAATGTATTCATATGTTTGCCGCGAGGGTTGATAGCCGAAATATTGCCGGCGTGCATGGCCTGGAAGAAGAAGGAGAAGATATTTTATTGCACGTTATGTCTCGTGAACAGGCAAATACTTTACTTACCCAAGGTAAAATTGCCAATGCAGCGACTATAATTGGGTTACAATGGCTAACGCTAAATTATGCCAAACTACAGGAAACTTGGTTAAATAAATGACGTTGTTTGCAAAAAAATATCGCCCGAGTTTGTCAGGGTTAATGAATTTATGTGATATCAACTATATGTTGATGTTGCGAATTCTTGCTGACAATGATGCTCAAGGTGAGCAACGCAACTTCTTTATTTCTGATTTTTTGTCATATACCGTGACTATTAATGAAGTTACTCGCTACACGTCTCTGGTTACTATTACTCAAGAAGCTAGCATCATGGGGCAGCATTTATCTGAGTTGTTCAAACCTTGCATGGTGGTTCGTCTTTACCATGATGCAAGAATGGCAGAAGTGATCAGTAGTCAAGATGTCAGACAAATAAAACCACGTTACGATTATCCAAATACAACTATGCATTTACCTGATGAGAAACAGCAAATTAATTTGTTTTTGAAAGAGTGGTTACAATTGTGCCATGAGCTAGGGCAGGTCGATGTGCCTCTGTTTGACTAAAACTGCTTACTTATGAATAAAAACAAACCTTTTTGCGTGGTTCAGATCAGTGATTGTCACTTGTATTCTGCCGTGAACGCAATTCATTATGGTGCGAATGTTTATCATAATTTATGCTTGGTTTTAGACGAGATCGCAGCAAGAGGCGATGTCGACTGTATCATCTTTACTGGCGATCTTAGTCAAGATCATAGCGAAGCATCGTATCAATTATTTGTGCAAGCATTTGAGCACAGCAATATAACGGTGCCGGTTTATTATTTGGCAGGCAATCACGATGATCCACAATTGCTATCTCAGTTTTTGACCAATACTCCTTTTAATAGCAGCAGCTTTGTGGACAATGCGCATTGGCAGGTTATGTTATTGGACAGTAAAAGTGCCACACCTGCGGGTGAAATTACTCGGGAATCAATACAGAGGCTTGACCAAACGCTTAACCCGGCTAAATACCAATTATTGATGATGCACCATCATGCGATTGATGTTGGTTATTTTATTGACCGTCATGGTTTAACTAATGCAGATACTTTTTGGCAATGTGTTGATAAATATCCGTCAATTAAGGGCGTTGCTTGTGGTCATGTTCATCGGGGGCTAACCTTATCGCCTGAACAAACAACAAAAAAAATCGCTGTTTACACTTGCCCGGCAACATCGATAGAATTTGATCCTAACATTGATGGTGTAAGCTCGACAGGTAAAGGACCGGGTTATCGAATTTTTCATTTGTGTGAACAGGGTAATATTGAAACGTCAATTCGCTATATAGAGAAATAATATTTAATGGTTAATGTTTTATATATTCACGGTTTTAATTCGTCACCACTATCATTAAAAGCAGAGCAAACGCGCCAATACTTAAACGATAACTTTCCGAATATTCAATTTCATTGCCCGCAGTTAGCGAATACGCCAATGGCTGCTATCAAGCAATTAGAAGGCATAATCCAAGCACTGCATCAGCAAACATGGTGTTTAATGGGATCTTCACTTGGTGGTTACTTTTCTACCTATTTATCGGAAAAGTTTAACTTACCTGCGGTATTAATTAATCCAGCGGTTAAACCTTATATCTTGCTTCGTGATTACCTTGGTGAACAGTTAAACCCCTACACTAATGAAGTTTATCAAGTGCGCGCAAGCCACATAGATGATTTGAAATCACTAGAATGTGAAAATTTAACTGCAAATAACTATCTGGTCATGGTACAAAAGGGCGATGAAGTGTTAAATTATCAAGAAGGCGTTGAAAAGTATCAGCACTGCCAGCTTCATGTAGAAGAAGCGGGCGATCATAGCTTTGTTGGCTATGAAAAAAAATTACCCAGTATTGCATCCTTTTTTCAATGGTATTAATGTTTTTATTATGCCGACTTAACATAAGCGATTATTAGAACAAAAATGAGCGAACAATATAATTCAGACTCCATTGAAGTCTTAAGTGGTTTAGATCCGGTACGCCATCGCCCCGGAATGTATACAGATACCAATCGTCCTAACCACCTAGGACAAGAAGTTATTGATAACTCTGTCGATGAAGCGCTCGCCGGCCACGCGCAAAACATAACTGTTATTTTAGACAAAGATCAGTCGCTTGAAGTTATTGATGATGGCCGAGGCATGCCTATTGATATTCACCCTGAGGAGGGCGTTTCAGGGGTTGAACTCATTTTTTGTAAGTTACATGCGGGTGGAAAATTTTCAAATAAAAACTATCAATTTTCTGGTGGTCTTCATGGTGTCGGCATCTCAGTCGTTAATGCGCTTTCTACCCGTGTAGATGTGTCGGTCAGACGTGATAGTAAAGTGTATGAAATGGCTTTTGAACACGGTGAAAAAGTCGAAGAGCTGCACGAAACTGGTACGGTAGGACGCAGAAATACAGGGACAAGAGTAAAGTTTTGGCCCGATCCTAAATATTTTGATTCCGCTAAATTTTCGGTACTTCGCTTAACCCACTTACTTAAAGCTAAAGCCGTATTGTGTCCTGGATTAACGATTAAATTTCATGACAAAGTAGAAGATAAAAAATACCAATGGTGTTATCAAGACGGCCTAAGAGATTATTTAAAAGAATCGGTTAAAAGTTATATTAGCTTGCCGGAGGAACCATTTGTCGGTTCCTTTACTTCTCAGCATGAAGCAGCAGAGTGGGCAGTTACTTGGTTACCTGAAGGTGGAGAAGGTGTCGGTGAAAGCTATGTTAACTTGATCCCAACTATTCAAGGCGGTACCCATGTTAACGGTTTCAGGCAAGGTTTATTGGAATCTATGCGTGAATTTTGTGAATTTCGTAATTTGATCCCTAGAGGCGTAAAACTAACCCCTGACGATATTTGGGACAAATGCAGCTATATTTTATCGGTTAAAATGCAAGATCCGCAGTTTGCCGGGCAAACTAAAGAACGCTTATCGTCAAGACAATGCGCGGCATTCGTTACTGGGGTGGTTAAAGATGCGTTTAGCTTATGGCTAAACGAGCATACTGAAATAGCAGAATCATTAGCTGAATTTTGTATCTCAAACGCCCAACGACGATTACGTGCCAGTAAAAAAATAGTCCGTAAAAAAATTACTCAAGGTCCGGCGTTGCCCGGAAAGTTAACCGATTGCGGTAGCCAAGATATTCTTCGTACAGAACTCTTCTTGGTGGAGGGTGACTCTGCGGGTGGTAGTGCCAAGCAAGCCCGTGATCGTGAATTTCAGGCGATCATGCCGCTACGAGGGAAAATACTCAACACTTGGGAAGTTGATTCAGGGCAAATTTTAGCGTCACAAGAAGTACATGATATTTCTGTGGCGTTGGGCATCGATCCTGATAACGAAGATTTGAGTGATTTACGTTACGGCAAAATATGTATATTGGCTGATGCTGACTCTGATGGTCTTCATATTGCCACTTTACTTTGTGCCTTGTTTACCCAGCACTTTCTTCCTTTGGTTCAAGCAGGGCACGTTTATGTTGCTATGCCCCCTCTTTACCGTATTGATATTGGTAAAGAAGTTTTTTATGCCTTAGATGAAGGCGAAAAAGACGGTATCTTAGATCGCATTGAAGCAGAGAAAAAACGCGGAAAAGTTAATGTACAGCGTTTTAAAGGCTTGGGGGAAATGAATCCATTGCAACTTCGGGAAACTACTATGGATCCAAACACCCGTCGATTAGTCCAGTTAACGGTAGACGAACATGCCGAAACCATGGAAATGATGGATATGTTACTTTCCAAAAAACGCAGTGGCGATCGAAAAGATTGGCTGCAAATTAAAGGTAATATGGCGCAAATATAGCTTACGTATTGTTTTTATTTTAAAGTGTTTTTACATAGGTCGTTTTTATAGGCATGCTGGAGTCTATCAATGAGTGGTGATCGTGCTAACTTAGTGCAAGAATTGTCGGTAAAAGAGCCGGCAGTGATAGCCATTGATCAAAGGCTGTACCAACTGGTGAGCAATATTGATATTTTGGGTTCGGTAAAACCCATTAATTATCAGCAACAAAAAAAGCTATTCTTTGAAAAACATTATTCATGCGCTCCACAGTTTTTGTATAAAGAGAATCACGAGAATGTCTTTTTAAGTAAGCGTGAATTGTTTAATTTACCTTTAGAAAACCTACGTGATGCAGATCTATATAAGCTTTACCTAGATACTGTTAACTCATATGTTGATAAAATAGACCAGTTCAATTCAATTGGTAGTGAAGATTTTCTTTATAATTCACTGCGCTATTATGGTGAGCCCAGCGAGAAGGATATTCGCAACGCGCATTTTATTTTACATATCCCTGACAATGTCGAATCAAATCACGAAGAAATGTTAGATGCCAAGGCTATTCATCGCATAATGGACGAAATGGCGGTAAAAGAAAAATATACTTGGACGGTTGCTTTTGATGATTCAATGATTGCAAATGCCTTAGTCTCTGGGACAAAAGTCAGCATTAATACGCACGCTAAAATAGCGAAAACCGAAGCGATGGCATTAGCCCACCATGAACTTGGTGTACATTTGGTAACATCGCTTAACAGTAATACCCAACCTTTGCATATTCTTACCATGGGCTGCCCATTAAATACTTTAACGCAAGAAGGTTTAGCTATTTTAAGTGAAAACTTGGCTGGCCATTTAACCGTAAATCGCATGAAAATACTTGCTTTGCGAGTACTTGCTGTTAAATCTATGATCGACGATAAAGATTTTAGACGGACATTTTTGATGTTAAAAGAGGAGCATTTAGTTTCTGATGAAACCGCTTTTACTATCACAGCGAGAGTCTTTCGTGGTGGTGGATTCACCAAGGATTATTTGTACTTACAAGGGTTACATTTAATGCTAAATGCCTACGAAAGCGAAGCTGACTTTAAACTTTTGTTAGCAGGTAAAACTTCGATTGATTATTTACCGATTATAAAGCGATTGATTGAAAAACAAATCTTAATTGGCCCTCAATACATCACGCCAGCATTTAGTCATCCAACCGAAAATGACTCGGTACGACAATTTATTACTCATGCAATCCGTTAACTTATGAAACACTTAAATCTCTGACGTGTAATATTGCTGCAGCGATATTGACTTTCCTGTCTCTATTACGATGCGGGCATGGCGAATATCGAGTTTCCTAGGATCATTAACACCGCATGAATGCGCTATCATTCCCACAGCATGCATCATATTGTTGGCGTAGTGAGCAACACGAACGGATTTGTTTTTGGCGACTAGGCCTCTTTGTAATTTTTTATTATGAGTTGCAACGCCTGTTGGACAGGTGTTTTTATTACATTGCAACGATTGAATGCAACCTAAAGAAAACATAAAACCACGAGCTGAATTGCAAAAATCTGCGCCGACACATAATGCCCAGGCGACATCGGCTGGATTGACTAATTTTCCTGATGCGAATACTTTAATATGATTTTTTAAACCATGTTGGTTTAAGGTCTTAACGAGCATAGGTAGCGACTCTTTGATATTCATGCCTACATCATCCATTAATGTCATCGGCGCTGCCCCAGAACCGCCATCACTGCTATCAAGGGTAATAAAGTCGGGCGCATATTCAATGCCCATTGCTTTAATCTCGAGGCATAGTTGCTCTATCCATTGTTGAGAGCCGAATACTGCTTTAAAGCCAGTGGGTTTTCCCGTTATCTGGCGAATATGGCTGATTTTTTTGAGTAAACTCGCATTGTCATGTACATCAGTGTGTCTATTGGGGCTAATTGAGTCAGCACCTTGCGGGATACCTCTTATCTCGGCTATTTCAGCGGTGACTTTATTCGCGGGCAGTATGCCTCCTTTACCTGGTTTGGCGCCTTGAGAAAGTTTTAGTTCAAATAATTTAACCTGAGGATATGCGGCGATCTTTCTTAGCTTGTCATCGTCCAAATTCCCCTCTTGATCTCGTACGCCGTAATTTGCGGTACCGATTTGAAAAATAATATCGGCTCCACCTTGGAGGTGATAAGGAGAAAGTCCACCTTCGCCAGTATTTAACCAAACTCCGGCTTTTGCTGCACCATATGACAACGCCTGAACGGCGGGTTTAGAAATGGCCCCATAGCTCATCGCGGAAATACCAAAAAAAGCTGAAGTGTGCCAAGGAAACTCACATTGTTCACCAACAGTCACTTTACTGGCAATAGCACTATCTTCATCAAGACTCGGGTATGGGGCGTTTACAAAAGAGATATAGCCGGTCGCTTTTATATCTCGTGATGAGCCAAACGGGATAATATTGCTGATATTCTTTGCTGCTTTATATACCCATGTTCGCTGGGCTCGATTAAAAGGAAGCTCCTCCCTGTCCATAGAGAAAAAATATTGTCGAAAGAATTCGCCCAAATGTTCAAAAAAATAACGAAAACGACCAATAACTGGGTAGTTTCTTTTTATAGCCTGTTTGGTCTGAAACTTATCGATAAGGTAGATAATAAAAATAGTGAGAACAAAAAGGCCTAACCCAAAGATAAATAAAAAGGTTAACCATTCGAATACTGATTTGGTCATACTTAACCATGATTCTGACATGTTTTCGTTCCTATGGTATTCAAAGGATATATTTTCAATCACCTATAACATGCAATTGTTTAGGGAATGTTCTTGCTAATCAATAGTCAGTTATAGCGGTTGTAAATTTATTATCCATGATTTTTTGGGATATCTCTGTTAATTTCATTTTTTTCAATAACTAAGTGCAACTTATTCTATTACAAAGTAACTAGATTGTGAAAATAACGTTTCCAGTTATAGAGTTGATTGGCATTAAGTCCTACTTAATAAATTTAATGCTCAGAACAAATTTTTGTGATTCAATGCAAGTATTAAAATACTCTAGTACTGTTGTAATATACTCACCAATATATTTTCTCAAAATCTAATGCAATATTCGCTATCCAACTTATTTATTACACCTGCGATGAACAGAGCTTTTCCATATGTAATATAAGGTCTGTGTATAAAAAACCTTAAGTTTTAATAATATGTTTTTGATGGGGATTAATTTTGTTCTGACGGTATTACAATAAAATTTTAGGTGGTATGAATTAGGTGTATTACACTCAATAAAAAATAAGGACAAGTTAATATGAAAATAGCCATTTTATCGCGTAACAAAAAACTATATTCCACTCGACGATTGATAGAAGCCGGTGAAGCTCGCGGCCATGAAGTTGATGTCATTGATACTTTGCACTGTTATATGGACATTACCAGTAACAAGCCAACGGTCAGGTACTATGGTAAAGAGCTACCAAAGTATGATGCGGTGATCCCGCGTATTGGTGCTTCGGTTACTTTTTACGGTACCGCAGTAGTGCGACAGTTTGAAATGATGGGCACATTTATCGTCAACGAGTCGGTTGCTATCAGTCGCTCTAGGGATAAACTGCGCTCAATGCAACTACTATCACGCAAAGGTATTGGTTTGCCTCGTACTGGTTTCGCAAGACGCCCAGATAATATAAAAGATTTAATTAAAAATGTTGGTGGTGCCCCCGTTGTCATTAAGTTGTTAGAAGGGACTCAAGGCATTGGCGTCGTGCTAGGTGAAACCGCCAAGGCAGCAGAAAGTATTATTGAAGCGTTTATGGGGCTAAATGCTAACATTTTGGTGCAAGAGTTTATTAAAGAGGCCGGTGGTGCTGACATTCGTTGTTTAATTGTTGGCGACAAAGTTGTAGCGGCGATGAAGCGTCAAGGCGCAGAAGGTGAGTTTCGTTCTAACTTGCATCGTGGTGGTACGGCAGAAATTGTTAAATTGTCAAAAGAAGAACGCGCGACCGCCATAAACGCTGCCAAAGTGATGGGACTAAATCTGTGTGGCGTTGATATTTTACGCTCTAGCCGCGGTCCTGTTGTTATGGAAGTAAATTCTTCTCCTGGATTAGAGGGCATTGAAACGGCGACACATAAAGATGTCGCGGGCATGGTTTATGAGTTTATTGAAAAGAATGCTAAACCCAATAAAAACAGAACTAAAGGTCAAGGTTAGTTGATGGACCCCATAAACATTGCAGGAATTGACATTTTACCCGGACAAACTCGTCAAATAGAGTTACCGGTAGCGCGTTTGTATACTGATACTGAAATTTCAATGCCTATTCATATTCAACGTGGTCGCAGCAAGGGGCCAACGCTATTTATTAGTGCGGCCATTCATGGCGATGAACTTAACGGTATTGAAATTATACGTCGCCTAATAACCTCAAAAGCATTAAAGGGTTTAAAAGGCACTTTAATTGCGGTGCCGGTGGTTAATGTTTATGGCGTGTTAAGTCAAAGTCGTTATATGCCTGATAGGAGAGATTTAAACCGCTCTTTCCCTGGTTCTGAAAAGTCTTCTTTGGCAGGGCGCGTAGCCAACCTGTTTTTAAAACAAATAGTTGAAAAATGTGACTTTGGTATAGATCTCCATACCGGCGCTATACACAGAAGCAACTTGCCGCAAATTAGAGCGAATTTGGAGGATGAACAAACGCTAGAATTAGCAAATGCTTTTGGTGTTCCTGTTGTGCTTAATGCCAATATTCGAGATGGTTCACTTAGGCAGGCTGCATCAGAGAAGGGAACGCGAGTACTGCTCTATGAAGCTGGAGAAGCATTAAGATTTGACGAGTTTTCTATACAAGCTGGCGTAAAAGGCGTACTAAATGTCATGAGTAAATTGGGGATGTTAAGGCCAAAAAAATCGAAAAAGGTCCCAACAGAGCCGTTTATTGCAAAAAATAGCGCGTGGTTAAGGGCATCGGCATCAGGATTTATCAAAGATAAAAAACAGCTGGGTGACTTGGTTAACCGTGGCGACATATTGGCAGAAATAGGCAATCCTTTTGGCGTAGTGATTGCCAACATTGTCGCTAAATACGCCGGCATTATTATCGGTAAGCAAAATATTCCTTTGGTACAAGAAGGCGAAGCGATGTTCCATATTGCTTACTTTGAAGATCACGAAGAAGTAGCTGAGCAAATTGAAATGATGCAAGATGAATTTAATACAGAATAAATAACACACCGTTGATTGATAACAGTTGTATTGAATACTTAAATGGAGAAAGTGATGATAAAATGCATGTTGATTAATTCACCAACGCAATCTGTTATCGGTGGTGAAGAGCTTATCAGTGACTGGCAGGATAATGAGCAAAGTTTATTGTGGATTGATCTTGATAGTGTAGACACAGAAAAAGAAAAATCGTTATTAACAGCATTCAATTGTCACCCTTTGGCTATCGATGACGCATTAAGAGAACGCCATCCACCTAAAATTGAATTATTTGATGATTATATCTTTATGCTTTATCGAGGTATTGTCGCGCAAGATAACAATCTACAGTTTGAACATTTACAAATTAGCATGTTCATTGGTAAGAGAATATTAATTACCCGTCATCCGAAAAGTTCTCTAGCCATTAATAGCTTATTTAATTTAAACAGTGAGAAATACCTTAAACGTAGTCCAATTCACATGGCTATTCGTCTATTCCACTGTAGTTGTGGTTTTTATCTCAATGAGATGTTCACCTTTGAGGCGGAGTTGGAGAAAATCGAAGATAAGTTTCAAAGTAGCGGTACAGACAAAATGATGAGACAAATTACTGCATACCGTTCTCAGCTCGTTAAAATTAGGCGAACCTTTAATTATCATGTCAGTATGGGCGAGGCTTTACATTCGTATATTGATGATGAATATACAAATTTGATCACTGAAAAAGAAGTTCATACTGTCAATGACTTACGCGAACGTTTAGATAGACTGCTGAGCCTGTCACAAATGTATTATGATATTTGCGGCGATTTAATTAATGGCTATATGTCGATTACTTCCCATCAACTTAACGCGACCATGC
Source organism: Colwelliaceae bacterium 6471 (assembly GCA_040779335.1). Taxonomy (GTDB): domain Bacteria; phylum Pseudomonadota; class Gammaproteobacteria; order Enterobacterales; family Alteromonadaceae; genus JBFONV01. The sequence continues at coordinate 300,139 of JBFONV010000002.1, read as the reverse complement.
GGGTATTAACGGTTATTACCGCTTTATTTGTGCCGCTGACATTTTTAGCGGGGATCTATGGAATGAATTTTGAGTACATTCCCGAACTCAAAGCTAAGTATGGTTATTTTATTTTATTGGGCGTCATGCTAGTTATTTCGGCGATACTGTTGACGATATTTAAGAAGAAACGTTGGTTATAGGTATATAGGTAGCAAAATATGAATAAAGCCTGGCTGGATATTGAACTGCTGAAAATAGGTGAATTTACCCTGTTACTGGGGCAATTAATTTCCTTTTTTGTCGTTATTATCTTCACCATAATATTATCGAAATTGTTACAAAAAGGTTTTAAGCGGCTTGCAATTAGCAAAGGTGGTGTGGTCGCACCGACGCAACTTTATGTAATAGGTCGTTTTATTCATTATTTAGTCTTATTTATCGGACTCCTCGTTGCTTTGACGGCTTTGGGAGTCAAGATGACTGAGCTGGCGATTATTGCCAGTGCTTTGGGCATAGGCATAGGTCTTGGCCTGCAAGGCATGGTTAATAATTTTGTTTCTGGACTGGTAATCTTACTGGAAAAAAGTTTAAAGGTTGGAGACTTTATCGAAGTTGGTACAGGAATCGTCGGCGAAGTTATTGAAATTCATATGCGTGCGACGCTCATTCGAACCAATGATAATGTCGATATCCTCATTCCTAACGCAGACTTAGTTAGCGGCATGGTGACCAACTGGACACTTGAAGAGAATATTCGTCGTTTTCGTATTGCGGTGGGGGTTGCTTATGGAAGTGACAAAGAGTTAGTGAAAAAAGCAATTCTTGAAGCGGCAGCCAATGTAAAATATACCCTAAATGCGCCAGGTAGAGAGCCTACTGTTTGGATGACGGGGTTTGGTGACAGTAGTCTCGACTTTATGCTGGGAGTGTGGGTTGAGCCCGAACAAGTTAAACGTCCGACAGCATTGGTGTCTGATTACCTATGGGCGATAGATGATGCCTTTAGAAAGTATAAAATAGAGATACCTTTTCCACAGCGAGATTTACATTTTCGCAGCAGTGAAGCGGTTCTTGCAGTATCAAAACAACAGCCTGACTAATGGCAGTGGTGGATGATCATAGAGAGTAAAAATAAATGACAGCACTTAAAAAAATGAAAGTTGGCGCGTTGGAAAAATGCGATTTACCGGAATTAAAAATTAGTGGTTTAGAAGTTAGAATTGATACTGGCGCACAAACTTCGTCTTTGCATGTCGATAATATCAATGAAATTATGGAGCAATCGCAAAAGTGGATTGAGTTTGATATTCATCCTGATGTACATCATGTTGAAGTTATTGTTAGGTGTCGCGCAAAAGTTAAAGCAGAACGGCGAATAAAAAGTTCAACCGGACACGAACAAGTCAGGTATGTCATTGACACCACTATCATGTTGGGAGAGCAAAGCTGGTTAATCGAAATAACCTTGTCTGATCGCTCACAAATGACTTATTTAATGCTGTTGGGACGCGAAGCCATGGTGGGTAGGGTGATTGTTGATCCGGAGTTTAATTTTTTGCTTGAAAATGATTGATAGTCTGGAACCATCATTGTTCACACATTAATTTTGATGGTCTTTTTTGTTGTTTTTTTTGAGGTCGTGTTAGTTATTGAGTAATACCAGATCAATTGATTGATGTTCAATAAGCGCCGAAATGGTGGAGCCATTTAACCATTTATCAAATGTTGTATGGGCTCTAGCACCTAAAACGGTCATATCTACTTTGTTTTTCCTTGCATAAGTTACCAACGCTTGCTCTGGCGTACCCATAACAAAAGTTAAATGTTCGGTGGCACATTTTAATCGTTTGGCAAAGTGGTAAACTTGTTCTTTGTGAATTTTTTCGATTTGCCGTTCATATTCAATAGAAAGTGGAGGAATATTAATAGCATGAATTAAGCGCCAATTTTCGTCCTTCGAATAAACTTGCCATGCCTGCATAAACTTTAGCACCTTTGTGTCAGATTCATTATCAACATCGTCTTCATGGCAAGGATCGATAGCGCCAACTACTTTACCGTGAGAGTGCCATTGCTCTTGATTTAGTAGATAAACTAAAGACTTATTATTGTTGATATATTGATTTGCTGCAGACGAAAGACCAGCTTGAGGCTTGATGATTATCCTCGGATCTTGCTTATGGGCTTGCTGATCAAGGATATTTCCCCAATACTTTTCCCGGATGACTGAGGTTTCGCTATGCTGAAATGATTTGTTAATTTTAATAATGAGCTTTTTAATTTTTTGCTGATAATCTTTTTGTATGTTTTCCGACAAGAAGGCTAACTCACCCGAAAAGTAAATACGATCTAATAAGCGTGGATGATGATGTATATACCAGTTTAACTTAGCGGAATAACGTTGTTGTAGTAGTGCTATTTTAGCGATAACAGCACCCGATAATTCAATGTCAGACAATACTATGTGTAGTGTCGTCATAAGCTGTTCCTTGGGCATAAAGTGCATTGAACATTAAGAAAATGTCGATGATGATAATTAAGATAGCATAATATATGCGGATGCAAAGCTGTTATTCCTTGAAATACCAGCTAAATTTAAGCATAAAGGTGCTCATAAGCGGTTGCTTTGAACAATAGACATGGAATAAGAGAATAAAATGGCTGATAGTGCTTGGTGGGGGGAGTTTTCTTTTGATCTAGAACAGCAACGTCGCTGGCGTTTGGGAGAACGCTCAATTGTTTTAAAGCGACTCGAGAATGAGTGGAATAGTTGGAATTTTGAAGTTAGAGAGGAAAGTGACGTCGTTGCTGTCGATTGCGATGTTGTCGCAGACGAGTTAGCCATTGAAGATGTTTATGGTCGACATCTACAGCATAATACCGCTGACAAAGTCAATATTTTGCCCTTGTTGGCCGACCGCTCTGTTGTTGCCAGACCAGCGACGCCGTTAACATTATTAGCAGGTGAAAAATCGCGGTTGTTTGTTAGTACCCCCATTTGGTTTTACGCGGAAACCTTGCCTAATCGAGCACGTTTACTTGATTTGCCGTTTTGGCGTCCCTCTGATTCTTGGTTTGGCCCTTCGACGCGACATGGACAGTTATGCTATGCCAAATATACTTCGGCACGTATCCAGTTAACTCATTTGGAAAGAAGAGCACATCGGGCAATTACACCGATCACTGTGGTCAACAATCATAATAAACCATTAACAATTGAACGGATAAATGTTCCGGTAACACTATTACATTTATTTAGTGATGACAGTTACCAATTATGGACTACGGCAATTACAGTGCGAAGAGAAGATAATTACGATGATGTCAGATTAGTATTAGATAAAGATGCCCCTAAAGAAGCACAAGACGCTAAGCTTATAAGTCGGCCTCGAGAAGTTATCGATGAAGGGGCATTAATTCGCAGTATCAGTAGTTTATTCGCATAAAAAGAGAAAAATAATGACTGAAATTATTGATTATGTTGAATCGCTTAGAACATCTCATTTTTACGTGCTTATTCAAGCTGTACTGTTAGTTATGCTCGGCTATATATTTGCACGGATACTCAGTTCCGGTTTGAGCAAAGTTGTTCAGCATAAGATGTCAGTTCACGGGTTATTATTTTTTAAGCGAGCGATATTTTACACTATATTTGGTTTAGTTGCCGTTTCTGCATTGAGTCATATCGGCATTGATCTCAGTATTTTTCTCGGTGCGGCCGGCATATTGACTGTCGCGATAGGATTTGCGTCACAAACTTCCGCATCAAATTTGATCAGTGGTTTATTTTTGATGATCGAACGACCGTTTTCCATCACGGATGTTATTAGAGTAAATGATATTACCGGTGAAGTGATTTCCATCGATTTATTGTCGGTAAAATTGCGCACGTTCGACAACCTTTTTGTCAGGATACCGAACGAAAGTATGATCAAAAGCGCGGTAACAACCCTGACAAAATTTCCTATCAGACGAGTTGATTTAAAAATTGGCATTGCCTATAAAGAGGACATTGAAAAAGTGCGCATGGTTTTGATACAAATAGCAGAAAAAAATCATATTTGTCTTGATGAACCAGCCCCGCTTTTTATTCTAACTGGCTTTGGCAGCTCCTCTGTTGATATTCAATTTTCGGTTTGGACCAAACGCGAGAATTTTTTAACCTTAAAGAATGAAATGTACCAAGAGATTAAAAAGACCTTCGATCATCTGGGCATTGAAATTCCCTTTCCTCATATCAGTCTTTATAAAGGCGAAGCGAGCAAAGCCTTTGAGATCACCCATAACGATAAGACTTAAGGTGTTAACTCGACCACGTGTTGTTTAAGTGCTTTTTGTCGTCAAAAAAGATGATTTCTCGATTGAGTTTGCATCGATTTCTGGCACAATAATATATATATGGAAAATCATATATGATTTATTATGGCACTCGTTCAATTTTTCAAATGTTTGGCTGATGATACGCGCCTGAAAATTTTACTTTTACTTAATCAGGAAAGTGAATTATGTGTGTGCGAGCTTACCTATGCATTGCAAATGTCTCAGCCTAAAATATCTCGTCATATTGCTCTGTTACGCCAAGCAAACATTGTTGAAGCGCGTCCTGAAGGGAAGTGGATTTATTATCGTCTTTCTCCACAATTAAATCATTGGCAAAAAGACGCTATAGAAGGGTGTGATCTACAACACCTCTATATTAAAGCTTGTAGTGAGCGCTTACACAATATGGGCGATAGACCTAAGCGTAAATTGTTATGTTGCGATTAATTTTTTAGAGGAAATATCAATGAAAATCAAAGTAGGTATAAACGGATTTGGTCGTATGGGGCGCTTGATTATGCGAGCCGCTTGGCATTGGCCGGAAATTGAATTTGTTCAGATAAATGATCCCGGTGGCGATGCTCAGACCTTAGCGCATCTGATGAACTTTGACTCGGTGCATGGTATCTGGAAAGAACAAGCAACCGGGCAAAATAATCTAATGACCGTGGGCGATAAACACATTCAGATTTCACAAAATTATGAGATAGGACAAACCGATTGGTCTGAATGTGACGTGGTTGTCGAAGCGTCAGGAAAGATGAAAACCAAAGACAAATTACAAGCCTATTTGCAACAAGGGGTTAAGCGTGTGGTGGTTACTGCGCCCGTGAAAGAAGAAGGTGTGTTGAATGTTGTTATGGGGGTTAATGACGACCTTTATGACAAAGAAAAACACCCGATAGTTACCGCGGCCTCTTGCACCACCAATTGTTTGGCACCAGTTGTTAAGGTATTGCAAGATAGTATCGGCATCAAACATGGCAGCATGACCACCATACATGATATTACCAATACTCAAACCATTTTAGACGCGCCTCATAAAGACCTACGCAGAGCACGCGCCTGTGGACTGAGTTTGATCCCAACAACAACGGGCTCAGCAACGGCGATCACTCATATCTTTCCTGAGCTTAAAGGGAAGCTTAATGGTCACGCAGTTAGAGTGCCTTTGGCAAATGCGTCAATTACCGATTGTGTCTTTGAACTAAATGCAGCAACAACGGTTGAACACATTAATAAACTGATGGAAGTGGCGTCACAAGGTGAACTTCAGGGAATACTAGGTTATGAAGAACGTCCTTTAGTCTCGGTTGATTATAAAACGGATCCGAGATCTGTCATTGTTGACGCCTTATCAACTATGGTCGTAAATGATACCCAGTTGAAGATGTATCTGTGGTATGACAATGAATGGGGATACGCCAACAGAAGTGCAGAACTAGTGCGTAAAGTTGGTTTGAGTGTTATTTAGGTTATTAGTGTGTCATTAATTTCTAAGCTGGCAGGTCTACCGGTAGCCGTTAAACAATATCTGGTGATCACTGGCAATTATTGGGCATTTACACTGACTGATGGTGCGCTGCGCATGTTGGTGGTGCTGTATTTTCATCAATTAGGGTATACCCCAATAGCGATTGCTATGTTGTTTTTGTTTTACGAATTTTTTGGTGTTGTTACTAACCTTATCGGTGGCTGGTTAGGGGCACGCATCGGACTAAACAAAACTATGCATATCGGCTTGTATATGCAGGTGGTTGCCTTGGCTATGCTAACTTTGCCGTCTGAGTATTTGACTGTGGCTTGGGTGATGCTGGCTCAAGCACTGTCAGGTATTGCCAAAGATCTCAATAAAATGAGTGCTAAAAGCAGTATAAAAACTTTAGTACCGAAGGAGCAGCAATCAAGTCTTTTTCGTTGGGTGGCTCTGTTGACTGGCTCGAAAAACACCTTGAAAGGGGTTGGCTTTTTTATTGGTGCGATGTTGCTGGCCGTATTAGGTTTTCAATTCTCTCTTATTGCGATGGCCTCAGCCCTATTAGTGGTCGCATTGTTAAGCTCAGTGCTGTTAAAGCAGGATATTGGCAAGGCAAAAAACAAACCAAAATTCAAAGAAATATTTTCTAAAAATGCAGCGCTTAATTATTTGTCAGCGGCAAGAATGTTTTTGTTTGCTGCGCGCGATGTCTGGTTTGTTATTGCCGTACCGGTGTACTTATCGCAACAACTTGGCTGGCAACATGAATTTGTTGGTGGATTCATGGCTGTGTGGATTATTGGTTACGGCATCGTGCAATCCATCACCCCGAAAATGCTCCTGGTAGCCAAACAAAAAACCTCGGCATCAAGTATCGCGAACTGGGCGATTGTACTAGCCGTTTTTACGGCTATTTTGAGCGTTTCTCAATATTATTTTGCCGATGTTAGTGCTATTGTCGTACTCGGACTATTAATCTTCGGTGTTGTTTTTGCAATCAATTCTTCATTGCACAGTTACGCTATTATTGCGCTTGCAAAAGAAGATGGTGTGTCGATGGATGTTGGCTTTTATTATATGGCTAATGCTTTAGGGCGACTATTTGGCACTATACTCTCTGGCTGGTTATTCCAAGTATATGGCTTAGCGGCGTGTTTATTGATTGCGGCGATACTAGCGGCTTGCTCAGCTTTTTTCATCCGTAAGGTCAATATTTAACTATTTGAACGATAAAAATTATGAAAAATGTGCGTCAATATCGCAGTATCTGCCATGCATCCGTTGGCACAAGTCATTTAGCTAATGCAGAAACATTTTATTCAGCGGTACTTAAAACCTTAGGTATAACATTAGTTTGCCAGTACGAACATGCTGTTGCTTATGGTAAAGGTTACCCCGAGTTTTGGGTACAAATTCCTTATGATAAGCAACCTTTCTCAGTGGGCAATGGTACACATTTTGGTTTTGTTGCTACGAGTAAACAACAGGTAGAAGATTTTTACAAAGTCGCTCTGGCTCATGGCGGTGTTTGCGCGGGGAAACCAGGCGCTCGTCCCGATTACGGTGAGCCGTATTTTGGCTGCTTTGTGCGCGATCTAGATGGCCATAAAATAGAGGCCAGTTATTGGGATGAAGTGCTGGCAGCCGACATTTATTGCTGATATTTTGATTGTTACAATTAAATGATAAATAACGGTTTATCATTTCAGCTAATTCGTTTTATACTGAGTTTGTTTTTTAATATTGGGAAAATAGATTGCATAAGCAAACTCAGAAATATGCTTTGAAATTTAACCTCCCATTATTCTGCTTATTATTGTTAATATCTTGTAAATCAATTGCCTTTCAAAACTCTCCGACCTCCGAATTTTCTGAATTTTTGCAACGAGTTGAAAAGCTTCAAGACACCAATCCAAGTGACGCACATGAACTGTTAAGTAACTTTACTGACAGCATTGACGATTATCCTATTGAAGAACGCATTCGTTTTTATAAAACCCAAAGCGAGCTTTATGTTGAGTTGTCGCAATATCAATTAGGGATAGCCGCAGCAACAACCGGCCTAGAGTTAGCAAAAAAATTAACCAGCCCAAGTATTCTAATGGCGGATTTGTCATACTCTCGCGGTTTTTCTTATGAAAGTTTGGGAGATTATGATGCGGCGGCGCAGGAATATCTCAACGGTTTAGAGGTCGCCGAATCTTTAGATGATCAAGTTTATATCGCGTATGGGTTCATCAACTTAGGTGCGTTGTATTATTTAACGGAGCGTTTTGAACGTTCATTGATCATGTTAAATGATGCCTTAACTATTGCCAATAAATCAGACGATGAAGAGCTGAAGGGTTATGTCAATTCTGAGCTGGGAATTTTATATTCCTATTTAGGACAAGAAGATAAATCATTGGTTTTTTATGAACGCTCTTACGAACATTATAAAAAAGCGGGCACTACCTTTTATGCGTTAAATAGCCTAATGAATATTGGCGTTAATCACTCAGGTAATAAACGCTACGAGGAAGCTATTGCCATTTATAAACGGGTTATCGCTGATTCTGACACGTTAGCAAATGATTCAATTTTGTATACTGCTTATTCAGGTTTAGCGTGGGCGTATATGAAGAAAGAGCCTAATGATCCTGAAGCAGCTCGACAATATATGTTAATTGCTGGGCAATACGTAGAAAATGTTCAACAACACGAAGCACCTTTAATTTATGCACTGGATAAAGCCTATATTCTCGAAAGTATGAAACGATATGATGAGGCGTTAGTCAGTTTAGATGAAGCAGAAAAAATTATAGATGCGGAAAAACAGTTTCAATCAACTATTCCGTATGTCAATGTGCTTAAACTTAGAGCGGATATCTATTTTGCGTTGAATGACTTTGAAAGAGCGTACCATATTCAAACTCAGTATTTAGCCTTGTATAAGCAAGTGCGTGAGAGCAATAATACCGCAGCGATAGAAGAGCTTAGGTTGCGTTATGAAAGTGAGCATGCGGATCTAGAAAACAAGTTGTTGGCTCAAAAAAAGTCAGTGAACGAATTAGAATTAAATAAAGCCAATCAACAAGTTGAAAACCAACGTTTATACGTTATGGTCATGGCAATTGTTGCCTTAGGTTTTGCCTACTTTCTGCTTAAAGTGTTACGCGGTCATAAACGATTATTAACGATTACTCGCACTGATGGCCTGACCGGAGTGGCAAATCGCCGTCATTTATTTGAATTTGGCAATCAATATTTCGACCAAGCAGTAAAGCAAGATCTGCCTTTTAGTGTACTCATGCTTGATATTGATGATTTTAAAAAAATCAACGACCAGCACGGTCATAAAGCGGGTGACAAAGTACTGAAAGAAGTCGCCAAATTAGGCCACGATGTGATGCGTAAAACCGATAGATTTGGACGCTTTGGTGGCGAAGAGTTTATTGCCTTGCTGACCGATACCAACCTAGAACAAGCGGCCAACATTGCTGAGCGGATCAGAAAAACCATTAACTGTTTTCCGTGGACATTTTCTCCCGCTACTGATGTGTCAGTGAGTATTGGTATCGCAACCCTAGACCAAAGTACCCATGCATCATTCGAATCTTTGGTGAAAAGTGCAGACGCGCTTATGTATAAAGCTAAAGCCGAAGGTAAAAATATGGTGTGCGCTTAATGCAGATATTTACTATGTTGCCACGATATATTGCGATCCTTATTACTTTGTTTACTCTAAACGGCAGCGCAATTGCCGATGAATTCACCTTGGGTGAACGTTTCACTATTACCGAGCAAGTCACTGAAGTTGAAGGGGGGGAAGGCCTTGATAATACCGAAGGTAATTTGGCTATCACCGTATCGGACAATGCCAATTCAACCTTATTAGACCAATCACCTATACCTATTAATGCTCGGATTATCGAATTGCTTGAATTGAGCCTATCTGATCGGGTAAAAGCCTTGCAAGTGTTCACTAAAGTGACACAAATTAATTCAACCTTTAATGTTGCAGAACGGTTTTTACTACATGTTATTGAAGGCAATTTGGCAGCAGGAATAGGCGAACATAGCAAGGCGATAGAGCATCTAACGGCAGCCAAGTCTTTAATAGATAAAATTGCCCAAGCTCAACTTGATAGTCCACTATTTTCCCAACTTCACTTAAGTTTGGCTGACAGTTATGTCGCACTTGGGCAGTATGAGCAGGCTTTTGTTGAGCGCAAAGAGCACCAAACTAAATACAAAGCGTATATCAAAGCGCAAAAAGAGCAGACGATAGATACGCTTAATGGCAAATATGAAACCACGCAAAAAGAGAAAGAAAACGAATTATTGCAAAACGAAAATCATTTAAAAACATTGCAAATACAAGAAGCAGAAAGCAATAAAGCGATCCAGCAACGAAATATTATTGTCCTTATTTGTACGGCCGTCGTGTTCTTTTTGCTGATCATTAGACAAATACGTGTACGTCGATTTTTGCGGCGTTTGTCGGAAACCGATAACTTAACTGGGCTATTAAATCGAGGTGCGCTGTTTAAACGTGGACAAAAGCTCATTAATCAAGCCGTTGAACAAGAAAACAATTTAAGCTTAATATTACTTGATGTCGATAATTTTAAACTGATAAATGACAATTATGGTCATGATATTGGCGATAAAGTGCTAAAAATTATCACCGAGCTTGGCAGTGAAACCATGCGCTCAAGAGATATATTTGCTCGACTTGGTGGGGAAGAATTCGTTGCCATTTTACCAGAAGCCTCACTTGATGAAGCGAAAGCGATTGCTGAACGATTTCGCGAGAAAATGGAAATGTATGATTTGAGCGTTCTAGGTGTTGAGCAGTTACTGAGCGCGAGTTTCGGGGTGGTAAGTCTTGAACAAGTTGTGCCAGAGTTTGATCTATTAATTCATGCGGCTGATGAGGCCATGTATAAAGCAAAAAATAGTGGTCGTAACCAAGTTTGCGTCTATAAAAAAAGCGCCTAATGAATAAGAGTGCTCATTCGCACTAAAAAGTTAAAATAATCTTCGATAAATACCTATCAAGTATTTTCCCTATTGCGATTATCAGATAAGCTAGTCGCTACTATTGATTTTATCGCTATCGATTTAGTCAATAATGATAAACGTTATTGCCATAACAACAATAAATTAAAATAATCATCATTTAAAAACAGAAATGCATGATTGTTTTTTAGGAAGTTCTATTCATGTCAGATGTGCTTGATTTTAGCCTTGAAGGTATCGAACAGGTCCCTTTGCGTCGCTTCACCGAAGATGCCTATTTAAATTATTCTATGTACGTGATCATGGATCGCGCCTTGCCACATATTGGCGACGGGTTAAAGCCTGTGCAAAGGCGTATCGTTTATGCCATGTCAGAGCTAGGTTTGTCGGCAGCAGCAAAATACAAAAAATCGGCACGTACGGTAGGTGATGTGTTAGGTAAATTTCATCCCCATGGCGATTCTGCCTGTTATGAAGCAATGGTATTGATGGCGCAACCATTTTCATATCGCTACCCTCTTGTTGATGGTCAAGGGAACTGGGGGGCTCCGGATGATCCTAAGTCATTCGCAGCAATGCGTTATACCGAATCTCGTTTATCTAAATTTAGTGAAGTGTTGCTGGCCGAGTTAGGTCAGGGAACGGTTGATTGGACTCCAAACTTTGACGGCACCATGAAGGAGCCGAAAACACTTCCTGCTCGACTTCCTCATATTATGCTAAATGGCATTACTGGCATCGCTGTTGGTATGGCAACTGATATTCCTCCTCATAACGTTAGAGAAATCGCTCAAGCCTGTGTTCATCTCATTGAACAACCTAAAGCCGAGTTGGCGGATCTATTAGAATTTGTTCAAGGTCCTGATTACCCAACAGATGCTGAAATTATTACCCCAAAAGCTGAAATTGAAAAAATTTATCAAACGGGGCGCGGCAGCATAAAAATGCGTGCGGTTTATGAGATTGAGCAAGGTGAAGTTGTCATTACTTCGCTGCCTCATCAAGCCTCTGGTGGCAAAATTCTAGAACAAATAGCTAATCAGATGCAGGCGAAAAAATTGCCTATGGTTATTGATTTGCGTGATGAATCGGATCATGAAAACCCTACGCGTTTAGTAGTGGTGCCTCGCTCAAATCGAGTGGATATTGAGCAATTAATGCAGCATCTATTTGCGACGACAGATCTTGAGAAAAACTATCGCGTCAATCTTAATATGATCGGCTTAGATGAAAGACCTGCGGTTAAAGACTTACGCACTATATTGTCTGAATGGCTAGAATATCGTCGAGAAACGGTGCGTCGTCGACTGCAATACCGCTTAGATAAAGTACTTGCAAGATTACACATATTAGACGGTTTATTAATTGCCTACTTAAATATTGATGAAGTTATTGAAATTATTCGCACTTTTGATGATCCTAAAGCGGAGTTAATGTCGCGCTTTTCGTTGTCAGCGCTCCAAGCTGAATCAATATTAGAAATAAAGTTACGTCAGTTAGCAAAACTCGAAGAGATCAAAATCCGTGCGGAGCAAGACGAACTTAATATCGAGCGTGAGTATTTAGAGAAAACCTTAAACTCTAAAGCGCGCATGAGCACGTTAATGAAAAAAGAAATCCTCGAAGCGGCGGAAAAATATGGCGATGAGCGTCGCTCTAAGTTGGTCGAGCGCGGTGAAGCTAAGGCACTGTCTGAAAAAGACTTAGTACCAAGCGAGCCAGTCACAATAGTAATATCTGAGAAAGGTTGGGCACGATGTGCCAAAGGGCACGATATAGATCCGCAAGCGTTAAGTTATAAAGCGGGTGATGAGTATTTATGCTCCGCAAAAGGGCGCAGTAATCGCCCTGTTGTCTTTATCGACTCTGCTGGACGAGCCTATGCAACCGATGCTCATTCTTTACCAACAGCACGCAGTCAAGGGGAGCCGTTAACAGGTCGTTTTCATTTAGCGGCGGGTGAAACCTTTGAACAAATTTTGATGGCCGAAGATGAAAATAAATATTTGTTAAGTAGCGATGCCGGTTATGGTTTTGTTGGCTCGTTTGGCGATATGGTCAGCCGCAATAAAAATGGTAAAGCTTTGTTGAGCCTGCCGAGCGCCGCTAAGGTAATGCAGCCGAGATTGATCCAGAATATTGATACGCAGTTGGTATTGTCGATTACATCTGAAGGGCGAATGCTAGTTTTCCCTATTAAAGACTTACCGTTATTAAGCAAAGGTAAAGGCAATAAAATTATCAATATTCCATCAGCACGAGCTAAAACCAGAGAGGAATACGTTACCTTGCTTGATGTCATTAATACCGATAGTTCGGTCACCTTGCATGCGGGCAAACGCAAATTAACGCTAAAACCGGCCGATATAGAGCATTATCGCGGCGAAAGGGGAAGACGAGGTAACAAACTTCCTCGCGGTTTACAGCGAGTCGATCGCATAGAGATAGAGAACATAGCGCAAGAAGACTAAGTAGTATGATTAAGCAAAAAGCCGACAAATAGTCGGCTTTTTGTTGCGTGAATACGTATGCAGCTGATTGAGCCGCATTTTGGGTCGTGCATAATGAATAAGCAAATTTAACAGCAGCATAATGTTATCTGTGGCAATTACACCGCATCATCAGACAATTCTTCTGTTATAACGCTCGGTGTCTTACCCTGAGTATGCATAAGTTTATAACGTTCCAACAATAACGATAACAATAGAGAATTTATTACATGGCAAGCAAACCGCAATTAAGTTTTTGGCAAATATGGAACATGTGCTTTGGGTTTTTAGGTATTCAATTTGGTTTCGCTTTGCAAAATGCCAATGTGGGTCGTATTTTTGAAACCCTCGGGGCCGACTATTCCAATATGGCGATACTGTTTGTTGCCGCGCCGATCACTGGTTTAATTGTTCAGCCTATCATTGGTTATTTTAGTGATAATACATGGAATCGTTTGGGACGCAGGCGTCCATATTTCTTATGGGGAGCTGTTGCGGCAAGTTTGGCATTATTTGTTATGCCTAATTCTCCTCAGCTTTGGTTTGCTGCTGGTATGTTGTGGATCATGGATGCATCAATCAATGTCTGCATGGAACCTACTCGTGCGTTTGTTGGCGATATGCTACCTAAGTCGCAACGTCCTACAGGATATGCGATGCAAACCTTTTTTATCGGAGTGGGTGCCGTAATCGCTTCATCTTTACCTTGGGTGATGACTAACTGGTTTGATATTGCCAATACTGCCGCAGCAGGTGTTATCCCAACATCGGTTAAGTTTTCATTTTACGCTGGTGGTTTAGTGTTATTTGCCGCTGTGCTTTGGACGGTCTATTCCACCAAAGAATACTCACCTGAGCAATTAGCCGAATTTGAACAAGCCGATAACGAAGAATCCGGCACTGTGCCTGAAGAACATACGCCACGAAGCGCCGATAAATATTATCGCAGTGGCTTTATATGGGCATTTAGTGGCGTTATTTTATCTGCCCTTGTCGCTAATAATATTGCGCAATTAGATAAAGGGTTATTTATTTTGACTGGTGGAATTATCTTTTTTGGTATCTGTCAGTTAGTCGCAGGAAAGCTAGCGGCATTAGGCAAGTTAAGTAACGGTTTCTCTATAGTTATGGCCGATTTATTTGCCATGCCTGAAACCATGAAACAGCTCGCCTTTGTGCAATTTTTTTCTTGGTTCCCATTCTTTGCAATGTGGACATATATGACCGCGGGTGTGACCTCACATCATTATGGTAGCAGCGATCCAACTTCTAGTTTATATAATCAGGGCGCTGACTGGGTAGGGGTGTTAAGTTCAGTCTATAACGGTACCACTATTTTTGCGGCAATGTTGATCCCAATATTAGTGCGGGTTTTTAATTTACGTATTGCCCACATGATTAATTTACTGTTGGGGAGTATTGGCTTTATTTCTTTTATTTTTATCGATGATCCTATGTGGCTAGTGGTATCGATGATAGGTGTTGGTTTTGCCTGGGCGTCAATATTAGGCGTACCTTATGCGTTATTATCAAATGCGTTACCCGCGCAGAAAATGGGGATGTATATGGGAATATTTAATTACTTTATTGTACTTCCACAAATTCTAGCTGCTAGCATATTAGGATTTTTGATCACTAAAGTTTTTGCTAACCAGCCTATTTACGCGTTAGTCGTTGGGGGTTGTAGCATGCTGATTGCCTGTGCGTTGACGTTAAGAGTAAAACAACCCGAGTAGAATTAACGCTTCATGCGCATCGCTTTGATCAAAGTAATTAACTGGGTAATTTTTATGTTAGAGAGCTGTCGATAGTCAAAGTAGGGGCATACAATAAGTTGCGCTTTTTCATTGATGGCAAAATCAGGAGATAGCCACAAGCACTGCTCGGCAATATTGAGAGAGCTAGCATAAGTTTTCCCCATAATAATATGAACGCTGGCGTTGTTATGGCCTTGCTCCAGCTTCTTTGCATCGAAACAAGGCGGGGAAAACACTAAGGCCTGTTTACTGCCTTGTTGGAGTAAAGATTGCTCGCGTAATTCTTGCCAGGTGTTGTGTCCATTTGCTGACAATTCGAACATAAGTTTAGCGTATACGTTGAATATTTTTCGCCAATGATTACCCGTTTGTTCGGCAATGGTGGATATTTCGCCCTGCTTAATGTGGGCGAACGTATCCAGTTGTTGATATGTGTCTAGTGGCGGTCTATTCGCGGTATATACAAAAATATTGGCGTTTCTATCACCTAAACCAATCATTTGTTATTCTTCTTTAATGTTTGTTCACACATAATCGCCAATACGAGCAGCAATAATTGTTAACGATAAATAATTCCCCTAACTATTATTGTTGTAGGTGTATCATTAGACGGCTACAAGTTCTGTTAATAGGTTGTGAATCTCAGCTTTTAGTTCTTTATCTATAATCTTATTACAACTGATTTTCGCTTTTTCCAAATGTTCAATAGCACCTGCCTTGTCTCCTAATTCAAGTTTTAGGGTAGCGATTGAAAAGCCAATAGATGAGCGGAAATCTTTAGAATTAATTGCTTCAGCTTTTACCAAGGCTTGCTCATAAATAGTAATAGCTAAGGCTAAGTCATCGGTAAAATCTGCAAGCGTTTCCCACTGCACAGGGTGATCTTTATCGGTATTTTCATTTACTTCACAAAGGTTCTTTAATTCAAAATAATAGCCATCAAATTTCGCCTGATTTTGCTCTTCAGCAGCAGCCAATAAACTGTCGGTGAGCGAAAGTACGCTTTTATATATTTTGGTATTCATGTTGTGGCCTTAATAATGATAGCGAGTAAAATAATTTGGTAGTGATTATAGAGGTTTTGGCGCAACTAAACAGAAACTTAGCCATCTGGATAACAATAACTGCAATCAATCAGTAATATTGCGCGGGTAATAGGCAATAAAAAACCCGGTAAGTACCGGGTTTTTACATATTTATTAAGGTTAGAATTCATCCAACATATACTCTAACGAGTCTTCGTAGATTTTTAATTCTCGTTCTAGTTGGAACTTTTCTTTCAGTTGTTCTATCTCACGCCATTTTCGTTTTTTATTATTACTTGCTGCGGACTTCGATTTGTTGCTACCAATAGAGTCCAATACTTCTTGAAGTTTATCCATGGAATGCTCCTTTTATCTACAACTGCCCCTTTTTAATATCACAATCTGTCGAAAAATAAAATATTTTTCTGATGCTTTCTTTATTATTTAACAGATTTCAAGTCCAGCAGCATCGCGGTGATAATTCCAATGAAAGATCAACTGTTCCTAAAATAACTCTTTAAGCTGATGCTCAAGTTTTTCTTGGTCAATCGCAAAGTTTCTGATCCCCTCGGCTAACTTCTCAGTTGCCATTGGATCTTGGTTCATTTGCCAGCGGAATGTGGCAGCATCAAGTTTAGTATCATCAGCAATTTTGGGTTGTTCTGCATAAAGCTTTTGTTCAACAACGGCGTCAGAGTTGGCTAATTCTTCCAAAAGCTGTGGACTAATGGTGAGGCGATCACAGCCAGCCAGTTCAAGCACTTCCTCTACGTTTCTAAAACTCGCACCCATAACAACGGTTTTGTAGCCTTTGCTTTTGTAATAGTTATAAATACTGGTGACGGATACCACACCTGGATCTTCATTTGCCGGATACTCACTTCTGCCAGTATCTTTTTTATACCAATCAAGAATTCGTCCAACGAATGGAGAAATGAGATATACGCCTGCTTCGGCACACGCTTGCGCTTGAGCAAAACTAAACAATAGCGTCAAGTTACAATTAATGCCTTCTTGCTCTAATTGCTCTGCCGCTTTTATGCCTTCCCATGTTGAAGCCAGTTTGATCAAAATACGATCATTACTGATGCCGGCGTCATTATACATTGCGATCAATTTATGAGCTTTTTCGATAGAAGCCTCAGTATCGAAGGATAATCTGGCATCTACTTCAGTGGAAATACGGCCGGGCACAATTTTTAAAATTTCTAAACCAATTAACACAGAAAGTTTGTCGGCGGCATCGACAATTTGCTGTTTCGCATCATTTGATTGTTGTTTAGCCCAATTAACGGCTTCATCAAGCAAATGTTGATAACCGGGTAATGACGCAGCTTTAAGGAGAAGCGAAGGATTAGTGGTTGCATCTTGTGGTTGAAATTTAGCAATGGCTTCAATATCGCCGGTATCGGCCACTACTGTAGTCATTTTTTTTAATTGCGAAAGCTGGTTAGTCATAGCATCTACCTTACTATTTATCTTGCATACGTTGGAAAGCACGAGAGTTTGAATTTGAAGAAATATTACAACATTATCAAAAGCGTTAGCGGAAAAATGTCGATATTTTGTCTTATTCAGTGAAATTGTTAGTCTATTTGTATCAAATTTTCATTATTAAGCAAGTCGGTTTTATATATTCCGTTATTCTATCTGGCTTTTGTTTATAATAAATCTTGTTCGTCAGGCATTTTAAAGGTATTTCTCTGTGCTATAGTAAGGCTAATTTTCATCGCAATAAGCATTATAATATTATGTTACTCGTTGTTTCTCCTGCTAAAAACTTAGATTTTGATTCATCTTTACCCACAGACAGCTATACACAGCCTACCTTGTTGTCTCATAGTCAGGAATTAATTAAACATTGTATTAAGCTGTCACCGGCAGATATCTCAAGTTTAATGGGTATTAGTGATAAGTTGGCTGGTCTTAATGCAGCCCGTTTTGGACAATGGTCACAACCTTTCACTCCTGAAAATGCTCGCCAAGCTATATTGGCTTTTAATGGTGATGTCTATACGGGCCTTGATGCGAAATCTTTTAGCGCAGACGACTTTACGTTCGCACAGCAGCACATGCGTATTTTGTCTGGGTTGTATGGTTTGTTAAAGCCACTAGATTTGATGCAAGCCTATCGATTGGAAATGGGCACTAAACTCACTAACGATCGTGGTAGCAACTTGTATCAGTTCTGGGGAAATATCATTACTGATGAACTTAATAATGCTTTAAAGGCCCAAGGAGATAATGTGCTCATTAATTTGGCATCGAATGAATATTTTAAATCGGTTAAGAAAAAAGAGTTAAATGCAGAGATTATTACACCGGCTTTTAAAGATTGGAAAAACGGTCAATATAAAATGATCAGTTTTTTTGCCAAGAAAGCTCGAGGATTAATGGCACGATATATTATCCAAAACCAATTAACAGATGTTGAACAATTAAAGGCCTTTGATTTAGGCGGTTATCAGTATAGTGAAGAGTTTTCTAAAGGTAATGATTGGGTGTTCACCCGCCAAGAAAGTTAAAGATACCTTAGTAGGCAAGCTGTATATTCTGATTTACGGCCTTGAACGAGATTATTTCGCTGGCTAGATGAAATTATTTTCGTTTGTTGGGCGCTTTATCGAACTTCATCGTTTACTTATCACTCCATAATAAGCCTGACTTTATAACAGTAGGCTTTTACAAATATTTCGTCTATAATTCGCGCCAAAATTTTTCTATTAATCACTAAATTCTTTAAAGAGGGCTAATCAATGGCTATCGAACGTACTTTTTCTATCGTAAAACCTGATGCAGTTGCTAAAAACGTAATTGGTCAAATCTACAACCGTTTTGAAACAGCTGGTTTAAAAATTGTTGCTGCTAAAATGGTTCATTTATCAAAAGAAAAAGCAGAAGGTTTTTATGCTGAGCACAGCGAACGTCCATTTTTTGGTGCGTTAGTTGAATTCATGACATCTGGTCCAGTTATGGTACAAGTTTTAGAAGGCGAAAACGCTGTTCTTAAAAACCGTGAAATCATGGGTGCAACTAACCCAGCTGAAGCATTAGCTGGTACTTTACGTGCTGACTATGCCGATTCAATTGATGAAAATGCTTGTCACGGTAGTGATGCATTAGAATCAGCAGCGCGTGAAATTGCATACTTCTTCTCTGATGAAGAGATTTGTCCACGCACTCGTTAATTTTTAAATAAACTCGGTTAGTTAAGTTTTTAATGGCATAAGAGTTTAATAATTCAAGTATGCCAGACACATTGTGATCTGCAGCCTAACTAACTTAGTTTTATTGTAAAATTACTACTTAAGGATTTTACTGTTCCAGTAAAATCCTTTTGTTTGTTTAGCGAGTTGATAATTTTTAGTCATTTTAGTGACTCTGGAATCTGCTGCGGTAGGACTAAAATCATTAAAAATTGTTTATTCACCAGTATTAAATGTAAGCAAATTGTCTATTTTGCATAAAAAGTGTACAATTCGCGCCCTTAAATTTTTTTGTTCTGTATTGAGATCTTTTCATGAGCGACCTTAGCCCTAAAATTAATCTGTTAAATTTTGATCACCAAATGATGCGTGAGTATTTTGCATCTATCGGCGAAAAGCCGTTTCGTGCAGATCAATTAATGAAATGGATTTACCATTTTGGTTATAGCGATTTTGAAAAAATGACCAATTTGAATAAAAATTTACGTGAAAAATTACAGAATAATTGTGTCATTAGCGCGCCAGAAATTTCTCAGAAACAGGTTTCTCAAGATGGTACGATTAAATACGCGCTTATGCTTGAAGGTGGACAAGAAGTAGAAACAGTCTGGATCCCTGAAAATGATCGGGCAACCTTATGCGTTTCTTCTCAGGTTGGTTGTGCCCTTGAATGCACTTTTTGCTCGACTGCACAGCAAGGTTTTAACCGCAATTTATCGATGTCTGAAATCATCGGTCAGGTATGGCGAGTGGCCAATGATATTGGTGCTACTCGTATTGCCGGCACACGCCCCATCACTAATATAGTAATGATGGGCATGGGTGAGCCATTGTTAAACATGAAAAACCTCATTCCTGCGCTTGATACTATGCTTAATGATTTAGGTTATGGTTTATCTAAACGTCGTGTCACCGTCAGTACCTCGGGTGTGGTACCAGCACTGGATATGTTAAAAGAAAAAATTGACTGTGCTTTAGCCATTTCGGTACACGCGCCGAACAATGAATTACGCGACGAATTAGTGCCGATAAATAAAAAATATCCGTTAGAAGAATTTCTTGCGGCAGCAGGGCGTTATATCGACGGCTCCAAAGCAAACAAGCAGGCGACCATTGAATACGTGATGTTAGATCATGTCAATGATAGTACGGAGCAAGCGCACGAATTAGCTCACGCTTTGAAGGGATTACCCAGTAAAATAAATTTAATTCCATTTAATCCTTATCCTGGTTCGCCCTATAAACGCTCGAGCAATTCACGTATCGATAGATTCGACAAAGTGCTGCAAAGCTATGGTTTGACTGTGATCACACGTCGAACTCGCGGTGATGATATCGACGCAGCATGTGGTCAACTTGCTGGTGATGTTTTAGATAGAACCAAGCGAAGTGCAAAAAAACAGATGCAAGCTAGCGAAATATCAGTAAAAATGGTTGGATAGCTCACAAAAAATAAGTAACTTCGGTTTATTATGGTTAAATTTTCACAATTTCTAGTTGTTATTAATCTACTCTTCTTCGTTTCTGGTTGTGTGACACAGAATTATGAAGAAGGGAAAAAACCAGTTATAGAAAATGATGCTAATAACAATGAAATAGCGATGACCAGAATTTCATTGGGGTTAGGTTATTTAAAAATGGGCAATACCGCGCAAGCGAAATTAAACCTTGAAAAAGCCAAGCGATTTGCGCCAAATTTAGTGCAAGTTTATACAGCGTTTGCCCATTATTATGAAACAGTCGGTGAGCCGGAACTTACTTCTGTCTCATATGAAAAAGCGCTGTCACTTGATGCTGATGATGCCGACACCCTTAATAACTACGGGGTGTTTTTATGCCGACAAGATCGTGTTGAAGATGCCGAAAAGCAATTTTTAAAAGCGATAGCGATACCTAGCTATATTTTGGTGGCGAAAAGTTACGAAAATTTGGCATTGTGCCATCTTAAAAATAACCACTTCGTAAAAGCTGAAACCTATTTTGATAAAGCGGTAAAGCATAGTCCAAGCAGCGCGTCAATTTTGTATCAAATGATGCGTTTACAATATGCTAAAGGTGACTATAAAGGTGCACAAGGCTATTTGTCACGTTATGAAAAATCGACCCGTCGCTTTACGCCCGCTGCACTCGGGCTAGCCTACAAAATATTTGATAAACAACATAACCAACGAATCGCAAAGAATTACGCGGCTATGCTGATTAAAATGTTCCCCAATTCCTATGAATCTAAACAGTTTATCTTAAATGAACTCGCCCATATTGATGCCGATGAGCTGGCGAAAAGTTATCAGCTTGCTCATATTAGTAAGCAACCAGAGGTCAATTCTAGTAAAAAGCGCGTAGTGGTGTTATCGCCGAAAAAAACTGAATCGTTAATCACACCGAAAGTAGCAAGTGCCCCTTCAGCCAAGCAAACGGAAAAGGCTACGCCAAAAGAAAGCCAAGTAGCGGTGCAACCAAAAGTGGTTACCACAAACAAGAAAGAGACTAAACCTTCGGTCGAACAAGCTGCGTCACACGATCAAACCATGATGACCATTCCAATTCATGTGGTGGTTAAAGGCGATAGTTTATTTTCCATCTCTAAAACGTATAATATTCACATCAAGGCGATCAAACGCTGGAATAATATTAAAAAATCAAATTTGTTACGTATAGGTGATGTTATCTATTTAGGCGATCCGAAAAAGGCAGCGAAATCCTGATGAAAAAAAGAACTCAGCCGCCTGAATTACCCGAAGATATGGAAGTTGTTGGTCCAGGGCAAATGTTGGCGGATGCGCGAGGGGCTTGTAAACTAACGCAGCAGGAAGTGGCTGATAAATTAAATTTTCGTGTAGCGCTAGTGCGCGATATTGAAGCGGATCGCTTCGATAAATCAATGCCCGCTACCTATAATCGTGGTTACCTTAGAAATTACGCTAAATTAGTCAATATTCCGGTTGACGATGTGCTAGCAAGTTATGAAATGCTTGAAGTGGCAGCAACACAAGGTGCTGAAATGCAAAGCTTTTCAAAAATCACTGAAAAGCAAGCACAAAACAAGCGCTTGATGTGGAGCAGCTATCTTATATTGGCGGCATTAATAGCATCAACGGTGGTGTGGTGGTTACAAGATATTAAATCGGCTGATGTTGCAACGTCAGTTAGTGAGCCGATAAAAGCAGATGAAGATACCTCTTCATCATCGGAAACGGTTGATGAAAACGTTGACGAAAACTTATTAAGTGATACGCCATTGCCAACGGAAGCTGAATTGGTCGAAGCGCCAGCGAGTATTGCGTCAACTTCTGTCGAAAGCACACAAGTAAGTACCGAAGATAATGACTCGAAGACTGTTAATGCGGTCTTTCGTTTTTCTGGTGATTGTTGGGTTAATATTTATGATGCTTCGGGTGAGCGGATCGCTTGGGGCGTTAAAAAATCAGGTTATGTCATGACTATATCAGGTCTAGCTCCATTGAAAGTTACTTTGGGTAAACCTGAGCGTGTAGCAATAAGTCTTGATGGTCAAGATATTGATATGTCAGCATTTAATGTCGGTAATATCGCTAAATTCAGTCTACCAATCACTCCTTAATTAACGTTTTTATTTGTTGAAAAAATATGTTTAAAGAATCTCCTATTATACGCCGAATTTCACGTCAAATTATGGTTGGTAATGTTCCCGTTGGTGGCAATGCGCCTATTAGCGTGCAGTCAATGACCAACACGTTGACCACTGATGTAGCTGCGACCGTCGCTCAAATAAAAGCATTGGAAGCAGTGGGCGCTGATATTGTTCGGGTCAGTGTGCCGACCATGGACGCGGCCGAGGCTTTTCGAGAAATAAAGAAACAAGTGAATGTGCCCTTGGTGACCGATATTCATTTTGATTATCGTATTGCCTTAAAAGTTGCGGAATATGGCGCTGATTGCTTACGTATTAATCCAGGGAATATCGGACGAGAAGATCGAGTTCGCGCCGTGGTTGAATGTGCGCGTGACAAAAATATCCCTATTCGTATTGGTGTTAACGGCGGTTCCTTAGAAAAAGATATCCAAGAAAAATATACTGAACCGACACCAGAAGCATTACTTGAATCTGCCATGCGTCACGTGGATATTCTCGATAGACTTAACTTTCATGAATTTAAGGTCAGCGTTAAAGCCTCTGACGTTTTTCTTGCCGTGGGCGCATATCGGTTATTGGCCAAACAAATCGATAACCCATTGCATTTAGGTATTACTGAAGCAGGTGGTTTACGCTCAGGCTCAGTAAAATCATCGGTTGGCCTAGGGTTATTATTGTCTGAAGGCATTGGCGATACCTTGCGAGTGTCATTAGCCGCCGATCCAGTCGAAGAAATAAAAGTCGGTTTTGATATTTTAAAATCTTTAAAGCTGCGCAGTCGGGGCATTAATTTTATCGCTTGTCCAAGTTGTTCTCGCCAGGAGTTCGACGTTATCTCAACGGTTAACGAATTAGAGCAGCGCGTAGAAGACATCATGACGCCTATGGATGTTTCGATCATCGGCTGCATTGTTAACGGCCCAGGTGAAGCAACGGTTTCCGATTTAGGATTAACGGGCAGTAGCAAAAAAAGTGGCTACTATCTTGATGGTATCAGACAAAAAGAACGCTTTGATAATAACAACCTTGTTGATCAGTTAGAGCAACGCATTCGGGCGAAAGCTAAGCTGTTGGGCGAAAAAAACAAGATAGAGTTTAAAGAAGTGGAATAAATGAGTAGATAAGGAATGCAGTGTTTATTTACGTTTCCTTATAATCTGCCTATAATGCGCCCTGCATTTTAACATTGAGAGAGAACCGCGTACGTGGCTAAAGCAAATCAGGCTATTCAGGCAATTCGAGGCATGAATGATTGTCTGCCATCTGAAACCAATATTTGGCAAATGGTCGAAACAGTATTACGACGTGTTGCCAGCAATTATGGTTTTGCCGAAATACGTATGCCGATTGTTGAATCAACCGCGTTATTTAAACGCTCTATCGGTGAAGTAACCGATATTGTTGAAAAAGAAATGTATACCTTTGATGACCGCAATGGCGATAGCTTAACCTTGCGCCCTGAAGGTACTGCTTCTTGTGTCAGAGCAGCGAATCAACACGGTCTGTTGTATAACCAAGAACAACGTTTTTGGTATATGGGACCGATGTTTAGACACGAGCGACCACAAAAAGGTCGTTATCGTCAATTCCATCAATTTGGGCTAGAGGCCTTTGGAATTGCGACTCCTGACATCGATGCTGAAATTATTATGCTGACCGCACGATTATGGCGGGAACTTGCTATCAATGAATTTGTCACACTAGAGCTAAATTCATTAGGTTCAAATGAGGAGCGAGCAGCCTATCGTGATGCATTGGTTGAGTATTTGACTGAACGTGAGTCATTACTTGATGAAGACAGTAAGCGAAGAATGCATACTAATCCACTGCGGGTGTTAGATAGTAAGAATCCGCAAGTACAAGAAGCGCTTGCTGATGCGCCTAAGTTATCAGACTATTTTGGCGAAGAGTCAAAATGGCACTTTGCTCAAGTTTGTCAACGATTAGACGCGGCGGGGATTAAATACGTGCTTAATGATCGTTTAGTTCGTGGCTTAGATTATTATAATCGTACTGTATTTGAGTGGGTAACCGACAGTCTAGGCGCACAAGGTACGGTTTGTGCTGGTGGACGTTACGACGGTTTGGTGGAACAATTAGGTGGTAAGAGCACACCAGGATTTGGTTTTGCCTTAGGTATAGAACGTTTAGTGTTAATGTTAACCAGTTTAGAAAAGGTTAATAATATTCGCCCACAAGTTGACGCTTATGTCATTATGTTGGGAGAGGCGGCGGAAATAAAAGGTAATCAGCTTGCTGAACAATGGCGAGATGAAGTACCGGAAATACGTCTGCAAAGTCACTGTGGTGGTGGCAATATGAAAAAACAAATGAAACGTGCCGATAAATCGGGCGCTCAAATTGCTTTGATTATTGGTGAAAATGAGATAACCGAGCAAATAGTTAGCGTTAAATATTTGCGTGGACAACAAGAACAACAAAACTTGCCTTTCAATCAAGTCGCAAGTTTATTAGCAAGTTTAATTTAAGGGTTAGTTGTGGAAATTTATCAAACAGAAGAACAACAAGTAGACGCATTAAAGCGTTATTGGAAAGAAAACGGCAATGCTATTATTGCGGGTTTAGTTATTGGTTTCGCAGGTTTTATCGGCTTCAACCTTTATAAAGATCATGTTCTGGAGCAAGAGATTGCTGCCTCTGATGCTTACCAAGCAGTGATCGAAAATGTCGGTAAAGATGAGCAAGTATTTACTCAGCAAGGTGAAAAATTTATTGCCGATAATAGTGATTCTGCTTATGCCTCATTGACGGCGTTATCATTAGCAAAAGAAGCTGCGGGCCACAAAGACTGGGCGAAAGTTGAGTCATATCTAACCACGGCGATTGAAAAATCTACCTCTAGTGGTATTAAAGGTATTGCAACTGTTCGTTTGGCAAAAGTTCAAATTCAACTAGAAAAATATGATCAAGCCTTAGCGACGCTAGCAGCGCAATTACCTGAATCATTTAAAGCCGCCGTGGAAGAAGCTAAAGGTGATGCTTTGTTAAAACAGGGGAAATCAGAATTGGCACGTAATGCGTATCAAGCGGCGATTGCTGCAGGTGGAGAGTCAGCAAATCCAGCATTACAAATGAAATTGGATGACTTGGCTGAAATGGTAAATTTAAGCAAGTAGTTATTGCATTTAGTGGAGCAAAATGTGCCTGTATTGATAGAAAAGATCTTCAATAAAAAACTATTCGTCATCTGCCTATTATCTTTAGGACTTGGTGCTTGTTCTTCAACTGATGATGAGCCTGAAGAGCAATTAGTTGCAGAATTAACAGAAATTAATCAACAATTTGAACCTAAAGTTCTGTGGTCAAATGACGTTGGCAGTGGTGTCGATTACTACTTTTCACGCATTAAACCCGTGGTTGCCTATGGAAAAGTGTTCAGTGCCAGCCGAGAAGGCGAGGCGATGGCATTTGACCAAGAAACCGGAAAAAAAGTTTGGTCCACTGATGTCAGTGATATTGAATCAAAACGAGGTTTTTTTGATAGCAAAAAGTCTGCGTTACTTAATGGTGGGCCTGTTGCCGGTATTAATAAAGTATTTTTAGGCACTGAAAATGGTGAAATATATGCTTTAGATGCAGATACTGGCGCACTTGCATGGCAAAATAAAATTAAAGGTGAGGTTATTACCACTCCTGCCATTGACGCAGGTATTTTAGTGGTTAACAGTGCATCGGGCGTGCTAAAAGCCTTTAACGCAAGTAACGGCGAAGAGCAGTGGAAAGCGGAGCAAGATGTTCCTGCATTAACACTTCGAGGCTTAAGTGCTCCTGTTATCGCTTCTGGCGGGGTATTAGTTGGCACTGCTAATGGCGGAGTTACCGTTTATATTTTGGAAAAAGGCCAACAAGGCTGGACTGCCGAAGTAGGTGAGTCAAGCGGTAGTACAGAGTTAGAACGTATCGTTGATGTTGATAGTGAACCACTTGTTTTCGGCGATAAGGTTTATGCAATTTCTGCGCGTGGTAACTTGGTCGCGTTAGATTTGCGCTCAGGTCGTGTACTGTGGAAACGTCAATATTCGTCGTATCAAGAATTAGCGATTAGTGGTAACACCATCTTTTTAACGGATGTTAAAGGGCATGTCTATGCCGTTGACCGTAATAATGGTTTAGAGCGCTGGAGTCAATTAGCGTTGACCAATCGCCGTGTTACTGGTCCTGCAGTTGTTGGACAATATGTGGTTGTTGGTGATTTTGAAGGTTACTTGCACTGGCTGAATCAAGAAACCGGTGAGATTGTCGCGCGTTATCAGGTTGATAGCAGTGGCCTATACAGTGCACCAACCGTTGAAAATGATATTATTTATTCACAATCTCGTGATGGCGAACTAAACGTAATTAAAACGCCATAATCGACTTTTTGAACTAAAGTTATAAACGGCTCCAATGTAAAAAAGCATTTGGGGCCGTTGCTGTTTTTTTATATATAAATTTTGAGGTAATCATGCTTCCTGTTGTTGCGCTTGTAGGGCGTCCAAATGTTGGCAAATCGACACTTTTTAATCGTCTGACTCGTAGTCGAGACGCGCTTGTAGCTGACTACCCAGGATTAACGCGGGATCGTCAATATGGTCAGGCTGAAGTGGAAGAGCATCCATTTATCGTCATTGATACCGGTGGTATCCATGGCGATGAAGAAGGTATTGACGCGTTAATGGCTGAGCAATCACTAATGGCTATTGACGAGGCTGATGCGGTGTTATTCATGGTTGATGCACGTGCAGGATTAACGTCTGCGGATCAATCTATTGCTGCTTATCTTCGTAAGCAAGATAAAAAGGTGTTTTTAGCGGCGAATAAAGTTGACGGTATTGACGCCGATAGTGCGGTTGCTGAATTTTATTCGTTAGCGTTAGGCGATACTGTTCATCAAATTGCTGCCGCCCATGGCCGTGGTGTTACCCAATTACTGACTTTAGCTTTATCACCTCATATTGAAGCACTGACTCAAAGTGCAGACGATGCAGAGCAAAGTGATGAAGAGATCAGTGAAGAAGATGAAATTGTTGATGCACCCGAAGAAAATGACAAAATTAAGTTAGCCATTATTGGTAAACCTAATGTGGGCAAGTCAACGCTAACTAACCGAATTTTAGGTGAAGAGCGTGTGGTGGTTTACGACATGCCAGGAACAACACGAGACAGTGTTTATATTCCGATGGAGCGCAATGGTCGTGAATATACGCTTATCGACACAGCAGGTATTCGTCGTCGTAAGAATGTCACCGATGTGGTTGAAAAGTATTCCGTGATCAAAACGTTACGTGCGATTGAAGACGCTAACGTATGTTTGTTGATCATTGATGCCCGAGAAGGCATATCAGATCAAGATTTAAGTTTACTTGGCTTTATTTTGGAAGCGGGTCGCTCGTTAGTGCTTGCGGTAAATAAGTGGGATGGCTTAGACGAAAGTGTTAAAGATCGTGTCAAAACCGAATTAGATCGCCGTTTAGGGTTTATTGATTTTGCGCGTATTCATTTTATTTCAGCGTTGCACGGTACTGGTGTAGGACATTTATATGATTCAGTTGAAGAAGCTTTTGTTTCTGCAACCAAACGTATTTCTACCTCTATGGTGACAAAAATCTTGGATATGGCGGTATTTGACCATCAGCCACCAGTTCACCAAGGACGCCGCATTAAATTAAAATATGCGCATGCGGGGGGCTATAATCCGCCCATTATTGTTATTCACGGCAATATGGCTAAGCAACTCCCGGCTTCTTATAAACGTTATTTAATGAATTATTACCGTAAATCATTAAAAATTATGGGTACGCCCATAAGAATAGAGTTTAGAGAAACCAGTAATCCATTTGCTGGTAAAAAGAAAATGACTTACACCGAGCAGAAAAAACTGGCTCGAGCCACGCAAGGGTATAAGAAAGACTAGCGTCAATTCGCTTAAATAAGCCAATCATTTGATTGGCTTTTTTGTGTCTATATCATTTATGAAAGTTGCATATTTAATGCGATTTGACTAATGTGAACTTATGATTGCGCGTGCTGGCTGGTTAACGAAATCATCTCAATTTACCGAATAAATTAAATTTACTGTAAATTGATACTGTTAAGTCCAATTTTCATCAAGGAATAATATGCCTAATAATGCTACGCAGGTGGATGTGGCAAGTCGATTAAGTCGTAACTTAGGGTTACTGCAGGCTGGTGCGCCTGTGACCATCGACATTATCACCCCAGCGGGACAAAAAGGTAAATTCCGCAGTACTTTTATTGGTTATTTGCCCAAACAGTATGTGTTAATCCAATATCCTGATGCCAAAAAGCTAGGCCGGTTTTCACAGTACATTAAACAAGGTGCAGGTATTACCGTAAGAGGCCTTATCGAGGGCCACGAAGGTGCGGTGGTCGCTTTTGTTAGTAGCATTAAGCAAACCTTACAACTGCCTTCCCGTATTATTGTGCTTGAATTTCCACGTTCGGTCGGTTTACAAAGTTTGCGTAACTCTATTCGCATTGATACCGATATCGCGGCAAAAATTTGTGTTGAAAATGAATATTGGAGCGCCAACATTACCGATATATCGATCAGCGGTTGTCAGTTTATTGTTAATAACGGTGAGTCACTTGCTATGTCGACAGAAAAGCCAGTAGAAATTGTCGTTGAAGACTTTCAGGGCATGACTAACATCAAACTTAACGCGGTTATTTGTAATATTAAAACCCAAAGTGAAGGCATTATTATGGGCGTTCATTTTGACACACAGTGTAAGGAGCGCGTAGCTAAGCTGCTTCATCATGCGGTTACCCTAGAAGGTTAAATAGCCACATGAACAACCATTCACTCAGCCGTTTAAGCCTGATAATTTAACTTTAGTGATAGAGAACGATAGACAAAAAATCCTTTTTTTGTCTAATAACGTTCAGCTTTGAATAACACGCTGACTTGGTAAACGTTTAAAAGTTGCTAATTTCAGCACTGTTGCCGTTGAAATCGAACTTATTAATTTTTCCGCACTGAGCAAAGTGATTATTAGAGCTGTAAGCGGCTCCAACTTGGGTGATGTTGCCTTCCCAGCCTTGGCCGTTTTTAATGTAGGCTTTTACTTCAAACGCACCATTTACCGCTTTACTACAGTCCATATCAACATCTACCATCCAGTAATGTTGCCCCCAACGATTAAAGGGATCTTCACCATAACCATCAACTGCGGTAGTGCGAATAGCGCCCCAACTGCTTGGCCAAACATTCGTCGTCCAATCTAACGCAGTACCTTCTGATTCGCTACTTTGGTTGGCTTCACTACCGTACCAGTCTAAGTAATCATCATTAGTTTTCCACGGAACAGTCGTGGCGTTAAGTAAGTTGTTATGTTTGATCGGCAAGGCACACTCAAAGTTAGTGGTTTGACAGTTTCTCCCTAAGGTTGCATTCGCATAATCATGGTCGATACCTCCACGAATAAACATGTCTTGACCACTGGTGGTTTGCGCTTGAATAAAGATAATGGTGCGTTGCCAATCGCCTTCCGGTGGAATAACAATA
Source organism: Colwelliaceae bacterium 6471 (assembly GCA_040779335.1). Lineage (GTDB taxonomy): Bacteria > Pseudomonadota > Gammaproteobacteria > Enterobacterales > Alteromonadaceae > JBFONV01. The sequence goes on along the minus strand of JBFONV010000002.1, from coordinate 269,738 downwards.
CCGTTAGTTTTGGCACCTTGGTGTATCGCAAACGCATCCCATGCTGCTAAGTTAGCATTGATGGTTCCGTCATTATTAACAGTGATAGTTTCACCTGAACATGATTGTCCATCAGCTGATAATTCACCTTTAAGGACGTTACAGTATTCGCCGGCGGGCATAGCTGTGCTTAGCGTAGTGGTTAAAGTAACGTCTTCTTTATTAATGGCGACGAAACCAGAGCTACCACGGCCAAAGGCGATTTGGTTGTTACCGTTATCCCACCAGTTAGTGGTCGTCCAGTTATCAGCGGTATTATTTCTAAAATCCACAGCACCTGAAATATACGACCATCTATGCTCGCACTGCCAGTTGCCGCTAAAACATTCTAAGTTACCATTATTGTGTACGGGTAAACTTGGCGCGCCAGCATCGGTGTCGCCATGGTAGTCATAGCTCGACATCACTTTAGGGTAACCGTAAGGGTAAGCTAACATAAAGACATTGGCTAAATCGTATAAGCGACCATCTTCAAAGGTAATAACATTACCGCCACCACCATGGCCGCGCTGGTTGTCGTGGTTATCGACAAACACGACTGCTGAGCTGCTTGGCATAAATCCCCAGCCTTCCCCAAAGTTGCTCAACCAAGATAGTTTGCCATTTTTAAAGGTATCGCCTAGTTTAGTGGTGTATTTAAATTCGGTGACTAAACCAGCACTCGTGTATTCAGATGAACTGATCGATTCTCCACCTTGATCTATCACTTCTTGGAATACCAAAGGGGTGCCATTGACTTTGGACAGCACTGCTTGGATGTCTTCTACTGCCATGTGTTTAGAGGCGTCAAAGCGAAAACCTGCAACACCAATATTAAGTAAATCATTGAGGTAGTTGGCTAGGGTGTCTTGTACGTAGGCAGAGCCAGTGTTTAGATCCGGTAAACCTACCAATTCACAGTTTTGCACTTCCCAACGATTGCCATAATTACTAATAGCACAGGAATTATGAAAATCTTGTGGGCTGTACATTGGATAATTGCGATTGCCATAGCTGCTTCCTGCGGTACCTGTGCCGCTGCCATTTGCCATATGGTTGATAACGGCATCGACATAAATATCAACACCAACAGCCTTACAGCGGTTTACCATATCAATGAATTGTCCTCGAGTCCCCCCGCGACTTTCTAATTGATAACTGACCGGTTGGTAGCGAGTCCACCATTGCGAGCCTTGAATGTGTTCGTTAGGCGGCGATACTTGCACCGCGGCATAGCCTTTTGGACCTAGGTAGTCTTCACATTCCTGCGCGACATCTTGCCAATTCCATTCAAATAAATGCACAAAAGTGGTTGGTTGTGCTGCTTGTACTGGCATATTTGCTAGCAAAGGTAACGCGATAACTAAACTAGTTGTTAATAAGCTTTTGGTAATTTTACGGTTCATTTTGGACCTATTTTTATTTGTTTTATTTTTATTAGGTTTTCTTGTTGTATGCGCATATACCCAAACCTCTTGGGTATTCATATCTTTGCTTAAAATTCATACAGCGTCATTGTTGATTTGATTGAATACGTATGCATTAACGTCTTGTTGATACCTTAAATAAGGTCATTGATGGGAGTAAAGCGCGCTACATAAAGCTTATCGGGGGCCTCGTCGATAATGGGGCCGCTTAGAATTAAACTGTTAGCTATGCTGTTAGACTCTGAATTACAAACGCTGAAATTGAAGGTAAAATAAAAGTGCGCAGATACGCTTTACTATCGACTAACAGCATTAGCTAGGGGATGTGTTTAACCATGCCGTTGGTATTTTTCGAGCGCTACAGTGCGGTGAAAGTGAGAATTATTATTTCACCTTGCAAATATCAACTATTGTTTCAAGCTTTTTCTTCGTTAGTTGCGGTGACATTGGCAGATATTTTACCATCGCTAACTTGAATGGTTATTTCATCACCAATTGTTACCTGATCGCATTGTTTGACCACTTCACCCTTACTGTTTCTGGTAACACTGTAACCTCGGGCAATTGTTGCTAGTGGGCTGACAATTTGTAACTCTTCAATTAAGTGTAAAAACTGTTTACTTTTTTGCTGATAATTTCTGGTCGTGGCGTTAATGATGCGTTGTTTGCTTTGCTCGACATGTTCTTGCAAGGCACTGACTTTTTTAGCGGGGGATAGATGCAGCAAATGCGCCGATAACTGTTGAGGTTTTTGGGAAAATTGTTGCAGATTATTATGTATGGCTTGCGTTAAACGCAATGTTAGTTCATCGGTTCTTTGTTGCTTAATTTGTAACTGCTGGCTTGGGTGCACTTGCGCTAATCTGTGTTGCAATGCGCTCAAATTGCTATGCCTATCCTTTAACGTACGCTGAATTAAGTGACTAAGCCTTTGTTGTAATACTTGTACTTTTTCTCGCAAAATATCGCCGTCTTGAGAGATAAGTTCTGCCGCTGCAGAGGGAGTAGGCGCTCTTAAATCTGCAGTATAATCCGCTAATGTCGTATCTATTTCATGACCAACAGCGCTCACAATGGGCAGTTTACTGGCAAAAATGGCTCTGACGACTTGCTCTTCATTAAAACACCACAAATCCTCTAATGAACCACCGCCGCGGCCAACAATAAGTAAATCACACTCATTGCGTTGATTGGCAACCGCGATTGCCTGACTTATATCGTTAGCGGCATGTTCGCCTTGCACTAGTGCCGGGTATATTATGGCTTTAATGCTCGAATTGCGACGCTTAAGCACCGATAGAATATCTTTTATCGCGGCACCTGTTGGAGAGGTGACGATACCGACACATTGCACATGAGCAGGCAGTGTTTGTTTGTGTTGTAAGGAAAACAGTCCTTCGGCTTCTAGTTTACTTTTGAGCTGCTCATATTTTTGCCTAAGTAACCCTTCACCGGCATCTTCCATCTGCTCGATAATTAACTGAAAATCCCCTCGAGGTTCATACAGCGAAACTTTTGCTCGCACCAGCACTTGCTGACCATTGCTTGGCGTAATACGAACTCGGCGATTGTTGCCTTTAAACATTGCACAGCGAACTTGCGATTTACTGTCTTTTAACGATAAATACCAATGTCCGGAGCTTGCAGCGATGAAATTGGATATTTCTCCACATAACCACACTGAATTGAGCTCACTTTCTAAGATGAAACGTACTTTTTTGGTCAGTTCACTAACTTGCAAAATATGCTGGTTATTCATAAATAGAGGACTTTTATGGTATTTGAAGGCTATTTTGACGGTATTATAAATTTTTATGACGAATTAAGTAAATTTAAGTTTACCTAATTTGTGAAAACGGTTAAAATTCTGCCGCAATATTTCCTCCCGATCCACAACTTTTAGTGAGATGTTGCGATGCTAAGAATTGCTCAAGAAGCGTTAACCTTTGATGATGTTCTGCTGGTGCCTGCCCATTCGACGGTACTTCCTCATACGGCCGATTTAAAAACTCGACTAACCCGTAAAATTAATTTAAATGTACCTATGGTTTCCGCATCTATGGATACGGTAACAGAAGCACGTTTAGCGATCACTTTAGCACAAGAAGGTGGTCTTGGTTTTATTCATAAAAACATGACTATTGCCGAGCAAGCCAAAAATGTTTCGCAAGTGAAAAAATACGAAAGTGGCATAGTATCAGACCCTGTTACTGTGATGCCAACGGCGACCATTAAAGACGTTATGCTGTTAGCCGATGAACTTGGCTTTTCTGGTTTTCCTGTTGTTGATAGTGAGAACAACCTAGTCGGTATTATCACCGGACGTGATTTACGTTTTGAAACTGATCTGTCTAAGTCAGTATCGGTATTAATGACCAAAAAGGAACGTTTAGTTACCGTAAAAGAAGGTGCTGAACGTGAAGAAATTTTAGGTTTGATGCATGAACACCGTATTGAAAAAATACTAATGGTTGACGATGAATTCAAACTCCGTGGTTTGATAACCGTTAAAGATTATCAAAAAGCAGAAAGCAAACCGAATGCCTGTAAAGACGAGCTAGGGCGTTTACGTGTTGGCGCAGCTGTTGGTGTTGGCGCGGGAACCGATGAGCGTATTGATGCTTTAGTGGCGGCTGGTGTTGACGTGCTACTTATTGACACCTCACATGGTCATTCACAAGGTGTTATTGACCGCGTTGCACAAACTCGCAGCAAATACCCTGACTTACAAATTGTTGCTGGCAATGTAGCAACAGGTGCTGGCGCAAAAGCTTTAGCTGACGCTGGCGTTGATGCGGTTAAAGTAGGGATTGGTCCAGGATCAATTTGTACTACCCGTATTGTTACTGGTGTTGGTGTACCACAGCTAACAGCCATTTCTAATGCAGTAGAAGCATTAAAAGGCACTGATATTCCGGTGATCGCTGATGGCGGTATTCGTTTTTCGGGTGACATTGCTAAAGCTATAGTCGCTGGTGCACATTGTGTGATGGTTGGCAGCATGTTTGCTGGTACAGAAGAATCTCCAGGCGAAGTTGAGCTTTACCAAGGCCGTTATTATAAATCTTATCGCGGTATGGGTTCTTTAGGCGCAATGAGTCAAAAAGAAGGCTCAAGTGATCGCTACTTCCAAAAATCAGACGGTGAAGCCGATAAATTAGTCCCTGAAGGTATTGAAGGTCGTGTCGCTTATAAGGGACCAGTGTCAGCGATCATCCATCAGCAAATGGGTGGCTTGCGTTCGTCAATGGGATTAACCGGTTGTGAAAATATTGAAGTGATGCGCACTAAACCTGAGTTTATGAAAATAACCTCTGCAGGTATGGGTGAGTCACATGTACATGATGTCACGATTACCAAAGAAGCGCCGAACTACCGAATGGGTTAATCATCTTTTATCTCAATAAACGATGTTAACGTAACAACATTTTATTACAGGCTGAGCTATAAATATTGTGGCTCAGCCTGTCGTTTTTATTAATGTATCAGACGAAATTCTGGTGTATTTAGAATCCAAACAGGAACAAAATTATGAGTAAAAACATTCATGATCACCGCATACTGATATTAGATTTTGGTTCACAATATACGCAACTTATTGCGCGTCGCGTTCGAGAAATTGGCGTTTACTGTGAACTATGGGCATGGGATGTCACTGACGAGCAAATTCAAGAATTTAATCCTACTGGGATCATTCTTGCTGGCGGACCTGAAAGTGTCACTGAAGAAAATTCTCCGCGTGCACCTGAGTACGTCTTTCAAGCTAATGTTCCTGTATTGGGTATCTGTTATGGTATGCAAACCATGGCTGAGCAGCTGGGCGGGGGAGTGCAAGGTAGCACTCATAAAGAGTTTGGTTATGCTTCAGTTGAGGTGGTTTCACCTTCATTATTATTTAAAAATATTGAAGATAGCATTAGTAAAAATGGCAACGCATCACTGGATGTCTGGATGAGTCACGGCGACAAGGTTGCTGAAATTCCACCAGGCTTTGTCACTATCGCCCAAACACCGAGTTGCGCTTATGCGGCAATGGCCAATGAAGATAAACACTTTTATGGTGTGCAATTTCATCCAGAAGTTACTCATACTAAGCAAGGCATGCGTATTTTAGAACATTTTGTTGTTGATATTTGCCAATGCGAAACCTTATGGACACCTGCCAGTATCATCGAAGATGCTATTGCCAAAATGAAAGAGCAAGTGGGTGATGACGAAGTTATTTTAGGTTTATCTGGCGGCGTCGACTCTTCTGTGGTGGCGATGTTATTGCATCGTGCCATTGGTGATAAGCTTACCTGCGTATTCGTCGATAATGGTCTGTTACGTCTCAACGAAGGCGAGCAAGTCATGGACATGTTTGGCGACCACTTTGGCTTAAATATTCTCCATATCAATGCTGAAGATCGCTTTTTAGATCGTTTAGCCGGTGAGGCAGAGCCTGAAGCGAAACGTAAAATTATTGGTAATGTTTTTGTTGAAGTATTTGATGAAGAGTCAAAGAAACTTGCCAATGCTAAATGGCTTGCTCAAGGCACAATATATCCTGATGTAATCGAATCAGCGGCGTCTAAAACAGGTAAAGCTCACGTGATCAAGTCACATCATAATGTTGGTGGCCTACCTGATGATATGGAATTGGGTTTAGTTGAGCCGTTACGTGAACTTTTCAAAGACGAAGTGCGTAAAATAGGCCTAGAGCTTGGTTTACCTTATGACATGCTATATCGCCATCCGTTCCCAGGACCTGGGTTAGGTGTTCGTGTGTTAGGCGAAGTGAAAAAAGAATACTGCGATTTATTGCGTCGTGCTGATGCAATTTTTATTGAAGAGCTTCACAACCACGAGCTTTATCATAAAGTAAGTCAAGCATTTACAGTATTTTTACCAGTGCGCTCAGTAGGCGTTATGGGTGATGGTCGTAAATATGACTGGGTAGTATCATTACGCGCAGTTGAAACCATCGACTTTATGACCGCACATTGGGCGCATTTACCGTATGATTTTCTCGGTTTGGTTTCAAATCGTATTATTAATGAAATTGATGGTATTTCGCGTGTGGTTTATGACATCTCCGGTAAACCGCCTGCGACTATTGAATGGGAATAATTTAATTTTATCTAGTCTAAATTAGATCCTATTGTGTATTTGAAGCCTCACTGTTGAAAAACGTGAGGTTTTTTTATGCCCTTATGCTGTATAAATTGACAGTATTTTGAGCCTTGTGTAACCTAGTGGAAATAATTCAAATTCATACAAGATTAAGGATGATAAATGATAAAACTTTTCGGATTTGATCAGGCATTTGGTGTTATTGATGCGAGCCCTTTTGTAGTCAAGGTTAACCTATTTTTAAGGATGGTGAATATTGATTTCAAGGTTGAAAATCATTTTAGTAATTTAAAAAAATCACCTAAGAATAAATTACCCTTTATTCAAGATGAGGGCAAAAAGATTGGAGACTCGCATTTTATATTGAGTTATTTAACGCAAAAATATCAGCTTCAACTGGATAACTTTTTAACCGAAGAGCAAAAAGCCCAAGCTTTGCTGTATGCTAAAGCCGTTGAAGAAAGTTTATATTGGTGTTTGGTTTATTCTCGTTGGGCAAAAGACGATACTTGGCGAGTGGTTAAAGATGCCTTTTTTAGCCAAATGCCAGTGCCGTTTAAGTGGTTTATTCCGCCGCTGATCCGTAAGAGTGTGATTAAAAACTTGCACGGCCAAGGGATAGGTCGTCATAGTGAAACGGAAGTGTTAACCATAGCAGACGAGCATTTTTCCGCATTATCAACATTACTCGGTGACAAGGATTATTTTTTTGGTCCGCAACCAAGTTCCTTTGACGCAGTCGCTTATGCAATGCTTTGTCAATTTATCAGTGTTGAATACTTTAATAACTTCAATCATCAGGCAAAAAAACACCAAAATTTAGTCCGTTACTGTCAACGGATTGAAGATAAATACTACTCAGAGTAAATTTATGGCAAATACGCTAACCCGCTCGTTAAAACATTATTTTGGCTTTGATCAATTTAGACCAGGCCAAGAGCAAGTTATTAGCCAATTAATTTCTGGTCATTCTTCGTTAGCTATTTTTCCGACGGGCTCGGGAAAATCGCTATGCTATCAACTTACTGCGCTGAATTTACCAGACCTTACCCTTGTGGTATCCCCGTTATTGGCGTTAATGAAAGATCAATTAGCGTTTCTTGCTAAAAAAGGGATCTCAGCGGTTAGTATTGACTCAACTTTATCGGCCAGTGAAAACCAGCAAGTGATGAGTGATATTCGCCAAGGTAAGGTTAAAATTTTAATGGTGTCGGTAGAGCGCTTTAAGAACGAGCGTTTTCGTCAGTTTATTAATAATGTGCCTATCTCCATGCTCGTGGTTGATGAAGCCCATTGTATTTCTGAGTGGGGGCATAATTTTAGGCCTGACTATTTAAAAATTCCTGAGTATTGCCAACAACTTAATATCAACTTAGTGTTGTTATTAACTGCTACAGCGACTAAAGACGTTAAACAAGATATGGTGAACAAGTTTGCCATAGAATCACAGCACATCGTCCAAACGGGGTTTTACCGTGAGAACTTAGATTTATCAATTATACCGGTAGCACCAGCACAAAAAGATCAACAGTTATTAGCCAACATTAAGCGCTTAACTGGGGCTGGTATCGTCTATGTCACCTTGCAACAAAGTGCAGAACAAGTTGCCCAGTTTTTAAGAGCTAACAATATTAACGCAACTGCTTATCATGCCGGGTTTGATGATGACTATCGCAAACAAATCCAAACTGATTTTATGCAAGACAAAATATCGGTAGTTGTGGCAACCATTGCATTTGGTATGGGTATAGATAAAGCCGATATACGTTTTGTTATTCACTACGATCTCCCTAAATCAATTGAAAACTATAGCCAAGAAATAGGACGTGCTGGGCGAGATAATTTACCGGCAAATTGCATTACTTTGGCAAATTTGGAGAAGCTGACTACGTTAGAAAACTTCGTTTATGGCGACACTCCAGATCAAGGTGCTATTGAAGTACTGCTAGCGTTGATAAAAGAAGAAGCGCAATTGGGACAATGGGATATGCAGTTGCTGGCAACGTCTAATACATCAAATATCAAGCAACTACCGTTAAAAACCTTGTTGGTGCAGCTAGAGCTACAGCACATTGTTCGACCCCTATATGCTTATTTCGCAGAGTTTAGAATCAAGTTGCTACAACCGATTGAAGATATCCTTGCCGGTTTTAATCCGCAGCGTCAGCAATTTTTATCGCATATATTTGCTCATACTCAATTTAAAAAAGTATGGGGTTCGCTAAACTTTGACACCTTGCTTAAAAATGGTGACAGCGATAGAGCTAGGGTTGTTACCGCATTGGACTATTTACATGAACAAGAGTTAATCGTTTTGGAAACCAAAGGGATGACCGAGGTATTTCAGATCAACCAAGAGGGCATCGCCCAGACTGAACTACCAGAAAATATCTATCAGTACTTTGTCGAGAAAGAGCATAAAGAAATTGCGCGTATTAACGCATTGGTCGCATTTTTTGAATCGCAAAGCTGTTTAAACTCGCAACTGTCTCATTACTTTGATGACAAAAATGCTCCTGAGCGGTGTGGCCATTGCTCTGTTTGTCGTGGGAATATTGCTAAATTGCCCCCGGCTACCCTAATACCATGGCCACAAGATGATATTATAGTTGCCGCGTTGGCAGAATTTTCACAGCATATGCAAAATAAGACTCAACGCACTATGGCGATTGAAAATTACTGTCGTTTTTTAGCTGGCATGACTGAGCCCATCTATGGTCGTCATAAGGTCAAACAGTTAAAGGGCTTTGCTTTGTGTGCGGGCATTCGCTACCAGCATATAAAGGAGAAGGTTTTAGCACTAATGAGTGGTTAAGTAATGATAGGTGCTACTCTTGATAATGTTGCTTTGCTGATAAATTCAATTAAGGCTTAGTGGGTAATAAACAGCATTAAAACGAAAAATGCGACGATAATGCCATTAAATGCAAAAATGTAGGCAAACCCTTTTAAGCCTTCTTTTATGGTGTAACCTCGGTCGTTCAAGTACCACCACCATATTGCACACATTACAATCGGTAATAGAAAAAATAATTTGATCATTTGGTCCCTTATTAGGGCTAAATTAATAGACTTTTTTGAGCGGTGAGAACTTTTATGTCAGTGAAAACATTAATAAGTGTGCCGCTAAGCTATTACCCTATATATACATAATTATATTTTTATCAATATCATAGGTGAAACGCATTACTTTTGCCATGGGCGATGAACGAAATAACTGGCTAGCTTAAATATTTTACTTTTGTTAATTAACTGAATTGTCTTCAATTACCTATTTAATAAAACTTATGCTGCGTTGTCATTGCTAAAAAAGCGCTTTTTTAACGGTACTGATGAAGTATTACTTTGTTTAAACAAGGGCGTTAAAACCTAACTTGATGCTGAGGCTACTGGCTTGCTTTCATTACCTATCTCATGCCACGGAGCGACAATAAATAGCATCAACATGCCAGGTATTGCTAAGCCAGTGCACAGGAAATAGAAATTAGTCCAGCCTATTTGCTCAACTATCACGCCAGTCGTCGCATTGGCAAATGTTCTAGGAAGAGCCGTTAGCGCGGTAAACAAGGCAAATTGCGTTGCCGCAAAAGCGGGATTTGTACTACGGGCAATAAATGCCGTAAATGCTGCGGTGCCTAACCCGACACCTAAATATTCAAACCCCATAGCGAACGCCAATGCATAAGTATTGTGACCAATTTCGGCTAATGCGGCAAAACCTAAAATACTGACTATTTGCACTAAGCCAAATAACCATAGCGCCCTATTGATACTGAGCTTTATCATGACAATACCGCCAACTGCTAGTCCAATGGTCATTGCAATGAGCGACGCGGTTTTGGCGACCACGCCTATTTCGGTTTTAGTAAACCCCAGATCAATAAAAAACGGCGTTTGTAGTGCCGTTGCCATACTATCACCCAATTTATACAAGAACAGAAAAACCAGTACTTGGCTGGCAGCTTTTATGCCTTTGCGATTGATGAAGTCTTGGAATGGGAGAACGACCGCTTGTCGCAATGTTTTTGGAGCTAACTTTTCGTCGCTAATTTCTTTGATCGACAACGTTAAAATAATACCGATGATCATAAAGGCGGCGACGATGATAAACACCGATTGCCAACTGATATGATCGGCTAAGATAAACGCTAAAGAACCGGGAACTAAACCTGATAAACGATAAGCCTGAACATGAATGGAATTGCCTAATCCCAATTCGTGCTCTGGTAATAGTTCTCGTCGATAAGCATCAAGAACAATGTCTTGACTAGCACTAAAAAAAGCAACTGCAGTCGCTAAATAGGCAACACTCCATATATCCATCAAAGGATCGATGGTGCCAAATATAGCAATTGAAATAAGTAATACGATTTGGGTTAATAACATCCAGCTTCGACGTCTGCCCAGTAACGGTATTGAGTATCTATCTAATAACGGCGACCAGATAAATTTCCAAACATAAGGAATACCGATGAGAGAAAACAATCCTATTTCCGTTAAACTAACGCCCTCTGAACGCAACCACCCTGGCACCAGTTGGTAGAGTATAAATAGCGGTAGGCCAGAGCTAAAGCCGGTAAAAATACAAATCAACATACGTTGATTTAAAATTGATTGTTTAAAGGAAGGCATTTAAATCAGATCGGTATAAATGATTGTTATTAAGTTAACCCGTAGCCTATCAAAGAGTGAGGGACGACAGAAGATAAATATACTTTTTGGGCAAAACAATATTTGCCTTGTAACTTTACTGCTTAAGGTAATGGTCGCCAGCCGATGCAATCTATCGGGTAACTACCTTTACCTGAAAAAAAGTCTAAACAAGTATTTATTTCGCTAATAAAAAATAAATCATGGTCGAGTGAGTGAGCACCGTGAACACTTATTTCGTGGATAATATGCCAAAAAACCCTTTCTCTCGCGTTGCCAGGGGTTTCGTCTCGTACCATTAATAACGTCCACTCTTCCATTGTATCGAGAATGAATTTGTCTAATTCCGTGTAGTGAATTGATCGATCAATAACGGCTTTAATATAAGCGCCTATTTGAATTATTTTCTCGTTGATAAACTGCTCAATTACCATTATTTTTCCCTAAACTGACCTGAAAATAGTCGCTAAAATATATGATACAATCTTTAGAAAGGCCTGTTCTGTTAGATTGTGGAAGTAAATATTATGTAATGCGACTACCTTTATTTATTGTTCAAAAATGCCAGCTTGTCAAAGCGAGGTCAGATGAAATTGTTACAATTGAAGTCAGTTGTGCAAGTTCAAGGACTATAATTGTAAGCAAAAATCAGCGATATCAATTAGTTTGATGCGCTTTATTATTTTTGCCATGATTGGTCTTTTGAGTATGATTTTTTGCAAGATGAACTGGTACTAAATCGACATCATATTAATTTTGTATAACGGAGTTATTCTGCTGGTAACAGAGTTGCTTTGATTAACTTAATTGGTTCAACAGGGACATCTTCCCAGCCCATTTCTGAGTTATAATCTGTTTTTACTAATCCCATGGAATCGATAACTTCTTGGCCTTCCACTACATAACCAAACACGGCATATCCCCAACTGCGACCTGGGTCTAAGTTAGTATTGTCGGCAACGTTGAAAAAGAATTGTCTATTTGCGGTATGAGGGTGATTTTCTTTTGCCATTGCTATGGTGCCCGCCTCGTTTTTCATGCCGTTACCTGATTCGTTAACGATAGTGCCGTTATCCTTTTTTTGTACAAAATGCTCATCATAGCCACCGCCTTGAACAATGAAGTTTTCAACGACACGGTGAAATATAGTGTTGTCGAATTCGCCGGTTACCACATAAGTTAAAAAATTGTCGACAGTGATCGGCGCTTTTACTCGATCGAGTTCGACGATAATATCGCCCATAGAGGTTTCTATTTTTATCTTGGGGTAGAGGTTGTCGGGATCTATCGCGATATTTTTAGCGGCGATAGACAGACTTAAAAAGGTGACCATCACAGTGAACAGTGCGATTAAATATTTCATGAATTAACTACCGGATAAATTGTTGGATGTCAGTATTTGTTAAAATTTGCTCAATAATTTTAGCTAATTGCTGGTTGAAATCTCGTTCTAATACTGCCATGTCAGCTCTAAGAGGACCATTACTATTGCCTTTAATGGTAAAGGTTTTGGTGAGTGTTTTATCTTGATTTACCACCGCTACTCTTAATGATATATGACTGTTTGCCTGATAGTTCATGAGTGTTTGTTGAACGCTAATCAGAGCAGTATCTATATAAACCATTATTTGCTTGTCTGCTTGCTCTGCCAGCACCAGTCCTTGCTGCTGGTAGGCCTTTTCAAGTTGTCGATTAATAACATCAGCAATAGGCGCTTGTGGTGAATAAAGTTCAGCGGCCTTATCGACTCGTAAAATTTGCAGTACATGTGAGCCGGAGCGCATATCCGCCACTTGTAAGCTGGCTATTTGTTGGTTATACAAAGGTGTGACTAAAGTATTGATTTCAGGCGCAACAATCAAATGACTCGCTTGGTTTGCACAACCAAATAAACACAGCGTTAGTAGAATTGAGTTAATTGCTTTTTTCATTATTTTATTTACCGTTTTATTGCTGAAATAGTTACAAACTTGTCATTACTGGCAATGAGGGTTTCGTTGCCAAAAATCCGTTTTAGTTTGATATGATAGCCTAGTTGGCGGTTGCCAATAATCCGTAATTCTCCCCCTTTTTTCAAGACCCGATGACTGTCTTTAAACATTTGCCAAGCGATATGGTCGGTGGTGGCATTTTGTTGGTGAAAAGGAGGATTGCACAAAATTAAATCGACACTGCCTCCTTCGACACCAGATAAACAATCATTTAAATGAAACTGACATTGCTTGAGTGCATCAGGCAGGTTGTGAGTAATATTTTCTATCGCCGAGGCAATCGCCATGTGTGATTCATCAAAAAATTGTACATGTGCTTGTTCTTGCTTTGCCAATACCGTTAAGCCGATAACGCCATTACCGCAACCTAAGTCGATGACTTGGCTGTTGGCGTTTATTTCAGGTAAGTTCTGAATGAAATAACGAGCGCCGATATCGAGCTTCTCGCGGGCATAAACGTTGGCATGATTACTAATTAAAAATGGCGTCTCATCTAAGTGCCACTTGGTTGGAAACGGCGACTGGTGCGACTGCGTAGTATCAAGTGTAGAAAAAACCAACCGTGCTTTTTTGACTGCCAATGAGGTTTTTGTTGTGCCTAAATATTTTTCGAATAATTTTAACGTAGCTGTATGTATATCTTTGGCACGATCCGTCGCAATAAACTGAGTTGATTCATCATAGTTATCTTTAATTTGGATCAGTTGCTCGGTTAATAAGGCTTTGCTCTTGGGGATCTTATATAGAATTAGGTCAATGTCTTTAGGCAAAGCATCTAAACTATTTAGTAGCGTTGTTTTATCGCTGTCTAAATAATTTTGCTCCAAATTGTGTTTTATCCCTTCTTGGCTTAAAAACGAGTCGTTAACGATGAAAAGTGTTGCTTGGGTAAGGTTGGTTGTTATCGCGCCAAAGGCGTCATTAAAGATGAGTATTCGGCTGTTATCGGTAACTAAATTTTGCTCGCTAATATGCTTGACTATATATTCGTCTGCGGAATCCCATGCCTGTAAACTACGATTAACTTGCGCAACAGGGAATCTATCTAAAAATAGGTTTTTATCATTGATGATGAATGGACTAAACATAATGTCATTGGCTATTGGTTAACGGGTGAAAAAAGGCTGGTAAATAGCCTTGGCATTGTTATGGTGAAACAGTTGTTATTGTGACAAAATTCTTATTAAGCTGCCAGAGACTATTGTTAATTATACTATGAATATTGCTGTTCCTAATGCCACCTTGAATTATTTCCCTGATTTTATCGAAATAAATAGACAAAGGTCGATATACGAGCGGTTGTTAAATGAGCTTGATTGGCAGCAAGAACATATTATGCTCTACGGAAGATCGACGCCAATTCCAAGGCTGCAAGCTTGGTACGGCGATCCAAACAGTAACTATGCCTATTCTGGCTTAACTATGGCTCCACAACCTTGGCTGGCTATTCTTACAGAGTTAAAAATGGCAGTAGAACAGCATTGTCACTGTCGCTTTAATGCCATGCTAGCGAACTTATATAGGGACCAATCTGATTCAGTCGCTTGGCACAGTGATGACGAACACGAACTTGGCGATGAACCTATCATTGCGTCCTTGTCATTTGGTGATGAACGTAACTTTCAATTGAAACATAAAGTTAGCGGAGAAAAATTAAATATTCCATTAAAAACAGGCAGTTTACTTGTTATGTCAGGGGAGACTCAACGCTATTGGCAACATTGTTTACCTAAAACAAAACGACTGAAAAATGCTCGGATAAATCTAACGTTTAGACAAATAAAAAAATAAAAATAAATGTTTAATAGTGTCACAGAGTTACGTGATTTATTAAAAATTGGCCGTCTAGACTGATGGCATAATTGGTACTTACAACTAAAGTTAATAATAGGTACGTAGTAATAAAAACACTCTCAGGGAGAAATAATAAATGGCTCTCAAAGACACTATTGAAGATAAGTTATTATCAGCATTCTCACCCATTCATTTGGATGTTATTGACGAAACATGGCAAAGCAAATTTTCTCAATGCTGCCAGCAAAACTTTAAGGTTATTATTGTATCAAGATATTTTGAGGGCGAACGTTTGAGTCAACGACATCGAGCTATTAATACTTTGTTGGTACCCGAATTAACCGAACATATTCAGCGTTTGGTTTTACACACTTATACGCAAACTGAATGGCGAGACTACTACGCTGACAATACTCCGCTTTCACCGATGAGTTTGAATAGTTTATAATTTCGAGACGTGAAGCCGTTTTTGGTGGCGCTTTCATTTAACAACGTTACGCGACAAGTAAGCGTTAGTACTCAGTTATTACCCCTTATTAGCTAAATTCTTCTGTATGTAGTCACTTCTGCTGTTGATTGCATTTCATTCTGTGTCAATTTCTGTTATTTATTCCTCCCTAAAATAATAATACTTCGCTTTTTTATTGAGAGAAAAATGTCGACAGAGAGTTTAGGGCGTATTGTTGCGTTCATCGATGGGGTAACTGAGCGCCTTGGTAAAGCGATCGCATGGCTAACGCTGTTAATGGTTTTACTTACTTTTACCATAGTGGTTTTACGTTATGTCTTTAATTTAGGCTGGATAGGCATGCAAGAATCTGTGTTATATCTGCATGGCATAGTGTTTATGCTGGGCGCTGGCTATACCTTGAAAAGTGACGGTCATGTCCGAGTCGATATTTTTTATCAAAATTTTACCGAACGAAAAAAAGCCTATATTAATTTCTTGGGTACGTTATTTTTATTGATGCCTGTCTGTGTGTTTATCTTTGTTATCAGTATCGATTATGTCCAGGTTTCTTGGCAGATTTTAGAACAATCTTCTGAAGCCGGCGGATTACCTATCGTCTATTTAAGCAAAAGCTTATTGCTACTATTACCGTTCACGCTTTTATTGCAAGGGGTTGCTGAATTGCTTCGAAATATTGTCACCATTGTCGAAAGTCGTGAATTGGAGAGATCATAATGGAATATATCTCTATCTTAATGTTTATCGTTGTTTGTCTTGTGCTATTGCTTGGCTATCCTGTAGCGCTTTCTCTAGCGGGTACCGCGCTATTTTTTGCGGGTGTCGGCACTGTCATTGGAGTATTTGAACCGGCGTTTTTAGGGGCGTTACCAAATCGACTATATGGTGTGATAAATAATCAAACTTTATTAGCCGTGCCGTTGTTTGTCTTTATGGGGGCAATGTTAGAACGTTCAAAAATTGCTGAGAACCTACTTAACGTTATGTCATTAATGTTTGGCAAGTTTCACGGTGGTTTAGGTATTTCAGTAACTTTAGTTGGAATGTTATTAGCCGCAAGTACTGGGATTGTTGGGGCCACGGTTGTAACGATGGGCTTATTGTCTCTACCTACTATGTTAAAACGCGGCTATAGCCCACAATTCTCAACGGGTATTATTTGTGCGACCGGTACTTTAGGGCAAATAATTCCCCCGTCGATTGCCTTAGTGTTACTAGGTGATGTGTTATCGAGTGCTTATCAAAAAGCGCAACTAAGCATGGGGGTTTATAGTCCAGAAACGGTTTCTGTTGGTGACTTGTTTGCCGGCGCTATTATTCCTGGAATGTTACTTGTTGCACTTTATATAGGTTATTGCATTGCTATGGCAATCTTTAGACCCGAGTCTGTACCTAATACCAAAGCTGAAGATCTTGCGGAGTTAGTGGGACAGAACAGTAAGTGGTCGATGGTGTTATCTGCCTTAGTGCCGCCTTTATTGCTAATGTTTACGGTACTGGGGTCAATACTGTTCGGTTTTGCTACGCCGACAGAAGCGGCTGGCGTCGGCGCTATGGGGGCGACAATATTAGCTATTTGGCAAAAACAGTTATCGCGTGAAAATTTGGTTGCGGTAATGCAAAGCACAGTAAAAATAACCTCGATGGTATTTTTAATTCTCATTGGCGCAAGTTTATTTTCATTGGTGTTTAGAGGCTTTGGCGGAGAAGAGCTCGTTCAAGATATTTTTGCACAAATGCCGGGCGGCGTAGTCGGCGCAACACTTATTGTGATGGCGGTGATTTTTCTCCTAGGGTTTATTCTTGATTTCATTGAAATCACTTTTGTTGTTGTTCCTATCGTGGCCCCTATTTTATTAGCAATGGGACTTGATCCTGTATGGCTAGGGATTATGATAGCAATAAATTTACAAACCTCTTTTTTGACGCCGCCGTTTGGTTTTGCGTTGTTTTATTTAAGAGGCGTCGCAGATAAGTCAGTGCGAACCGCTGATATATACCGAGGCGTGATCCCTTTTATTGTTATGCAACTGCTCTTGTTATGTGCGTTGGCAATGTGGCCCAAGTTAGTGACTTGGCTGCCGGAAGTGATTTATGGCTAAGTGAAATAAATAATAGTATGCCCTTAATCGATATTTAAAAATGGAAAATACAATAATGACAAAGTTGGCTGGAAAAAATACTGCATTACTTACCATGGCATTTACCTTAATGTTCGCGTTAAGTGGATGTGGTGAAAAACAAACGTCATCAGAAAATCAAGTAGTAGAGCAAGCTAAAATCTTCAAATGGAAAATGGTGACTTCTTGGCCGAAAAATTTTCCAGGCTTAGGCATGGCGCCAGAAAAATTTGCCAAATATGTTGATGAGATGAGTGCTGGGCGTTTAAAAGTGCAAGTGTACGGCGCGGGTGAACTTGTTCCAGGTTTTGAAGTGTTTGACGCTGTTTCTCAAGGAACTGTACAAATGGGACACAGTGGTTCGTATTATTGGAAGGGTAAAATTCCAGCTTCAGTGATATTTAGTGCTATTCCATTTGGCATGACGGCGACAGAATTAAGCGCTTGGTTGCATTATGGTGGTGGTCTGGAAATTTGGCAGGAGTTGTATAAACCCTTTGGTATTATCCCAATGGCCGGGGGGAATTCAGGAGCTCAATTTGCTGGTTGGTTTAAGAAAGAGATCAACTCTATGGAAGACTTACAAGGTTTGAAAATGCGCATTCCTGGTCTCGCAGGTGAAGTATTGAAACGCGCTGGCGCTATTCCTGTAACATTAACGGGCGGTGAAATCTTTTCTTCTCTGCAAAGTGGTGCCATTGATGCGACCGAATGGGTTGGGCCGTATAACGATTTAGCGTTCGGTTTTTATCAAGTTGCCGAGTACTATTATTCATCTGTTTGGCATGAACCAGGCACTGGCTTAGAGTTTTTAATTAATGAAAAAGCGTTTAATGAACTGCCAAAAGATTTACAAAAAATCGTTGAAGTGGCGGCACGCGCGGTTAACGAATCGACATTAGACGAATACAATGCGCGTAACAACGATGCGTTAAAAACCCTTGTTGACAAGCATCATGTTAAATTACGCACCTTACCGGCACCCGTTTTAGCGCAATTGAAAAATATTACTGCTGAAGTAATGGCGGAACAAGCTGCTGCCAATGAAGGCTTTGCTAAAGCATGGCAGTCATATAGTGAATTTTTAACCTCAATTAACGAGTATCATGGCTTAACGGTTAAAGAATATTATAAGAACCGATAATCATCGTTAGTTATTGATATATGTTAGTGAGTGGCAACGTTTTTAATTGCGTTGCCAGTCATAAATGTAAGAAATATAATACTGCTCGTACCTCTTATTCCTCTGCAGAGGGGTAAACTATGCGCAAAATATGGCGAATAGCCAAATAGACCAATCTAATAAGAAGGCAAAAATATGGTTATCAAACCAAAAATTCGTGGCTTTATTTGTACCAATGCACATCCTGCTGGCTGTGAAGCCCACGTAAACGAACAAATTGCATACGTGAAGTCTCAAGCTCAAGCAGATACTAAACCTAAAAACGTGTTAGTGGTAGGTGCCTCTACTGGTTATGGTCTTGCCTCTCGTATTACGGCTGCATTTGGTAATAACGCAAAAACGCTTGGCATTTTTTTTGAAAAGCCACCAACAGAAAAGAAAACCGCA
The DNA here is from genome assembly GCA_040779335.1 of Colwelliaceae bacterium 6471. Taxonomy (GTDB): domain Bacteria; phylum Pseudomonadota; class Gammaproteobacteria; order Enterobacterales; family Alteromonadaceae; genus JBFONV01. The sequence continues at coordinate 250,587 of JBFONV010000002.1, read as the reverse complement.
TCGGCGGGTTGGTATAATACCGCTGCTTTTCAAAAAGCGGCTGATGCTGCTGGTTTGTGGGCTAAAAACATTAATGGTGATGCTTTCTCTCATGAAATTAAAGCAAAAGCGATTGATATTATTAAAGAAGAGCTAGGACAGATTGATTTGATCGTTTATAGCCTTGCTTCACCGCGTCGTACCGATCCTGATACCGGAGAAGTTTATTCGTCTACGCTTAAACCAATTGGTGAGAGTGTTACCACGAAAAACTTGAACACCTCAAAACGCATTATCGATTCTGTGTCTGTAGAAGCCGCTAATGAAGCAGAAATTCAAGGAACTATCGATGTTATGGGTGGCGCCGATTGGGAATTGTGGGTTAAGGCTTTAAAAGACGCTGGTGTATTAGCACAAGGTTTTAAAACGGTTGCTTATACCTATATAGGTAAAGAATTAACTTGGCCTATCTATGGAAAAGCGACCATAGGTCGTGCCAAAGAAGATCTGGATCGCGCTTCAACAGCTATTAAGCAAACCACCGCTGATATTAACGGCCAAGCGTTTGTAACCTCATTAAATGCTGTGGTTACCCAAGCAAGTTCTGCGATCCCTATCATGCCATTGTATATATCAGCCATGTTTAAAGTGATGAAAGCTGATGGCACCTATGAAGGTTGTATTGAACAGATCCAAGCGTTGTTCCGTGAAAATATTTATGGTGAAAATCCACGCATTGATGAAGCGGGTCGATTACGTCAAAATTACAAAGAACTTGAAGACAGTGTTCAACAACGTGTGACCGATATTTGGAATACCGTTGAAACAGAAACGATTGACGAATTAACTGATTATGAAGGTTATCACCATGAGTTTTTGAAATTGTTTGGCTTTGGTATTGATAGCGTAGATTACGACGCCGATGTGGATCCAGTCGTTGAGATTAATAATTTAAGCGAATAATCTTTGTGGTTATAAAAATAAAGCCGATATTGACAGTTGATATCGGTTTTTTTTGATCTGGTGAACAGATATTAAGCTCAACAAAGCGGGGATGTTGGTATTTTTTACTGCTGATATTTTTAGCTTTTTTTGGTATCTTGCACAAAATACGAGCGAATTTAAAATTAATCGTCTAAATTGTAATGAAAAGTAACGGCACCCGTAGAATAAAAAACAGTTATTGTGCTAAAATCGCGCCAGAAAATTTTAACTTAAGACCAGTGGATCTTAGTTATTAACCACAAGTTAGTAATTTAAGTTTTCCTACTGAAATACACTGAAATCAAAGGTTCTTCTTATCTACTTGATATTTAATGTTTTTAAATATGGAGTAGGCAAGTTTAAAATTTGATTTTGATACTCCCATCAAAGTAGTGCAAGTGTTTATGATTACAATAAAAAAAGGTCTGGATGTCCCTGTCGTTGGTGCTCCCCAGCAGGTAATCCATGATGGTCCGACCATCAAAACTGTTGCAACACTCGGTGAAGAGTTTGTGGGTATGCGACCAACCATGTTTGTTAAAGTGGGCGATCGCGTTAAAAAAGGTCAGGATCTTTTTGAAGATAAAAAGAACCCTGGCGTTAAATTCACAGCTCAAGCTGCCGGTGTTGTCAAAGAAATAAACCGCGGAGAAAAGCGTGTTTTGCAATCGGTTGTTATCGAGTTAGATGGCGAAGAGCAAGAGACATTTTCTCGTTACTCAGCCGAAGAACTATCATCGATAGACCGTCAAGACGTTGTTAATAATCTGGTTAATTCAGGTTTATGGACCGCTTTACGTACGCGTCCTTTTAGCAAGATCCCAGCGATTGATAGTGCGCCAGCAGCCATATTTGTTAGTGCAATGGATACTAATCCGTTGGCCGCCAACCCTGAAGTTATTATTAACGAGAACAGCGAAGCGTTTAAGCAAGGCTTACAGGTATTGTCTCGATTAACTGATGGTGAAGTGTTCGTTAGCAAAGCGCCTGGTGCAAACATTCCAACCGAAGCTAATGTGACAGTAAATGAATTTGCTGGTAAACACCCTGCTGGTTTGGTGGGTACTCATATTCATTTTTTAAAACCTGCAAGTGCGGACAGAGTTGTTTGGCATGCTGGTTACCAAGATGTAATTACTTTTGGTCAGCTATTCGCAACGGGTGAATTAAACAGTTCACGCGTAATTTCTTTAGCTGGACCTGCTGCAAAAAATCCTCGTTTGATTCGTACTATATTAGGTGCGTGTACTGATGAGCTTTGTGCAGGTGAAGTGATTGACGGTGAAGTACGTGTTGTTTCAGGATCGTTGTTATCTGGTTCTAATGCCACAAGAGTGCATGGATACTTAGGTCGTTATCACGTACAAATTTCGTTGATCCTTGAAGGCCGAGAGAAAGAGCTTTTAGGCTACATGTATCCTGGTCCAAATAAATTCTCAGTGACGCGTGCATATATGTCTCATTTCTTCCCGAAGAAATTGTTCAACATGACCACGACAACTAATGGTAGTGCTCGCGCAATGGTACCCATTGGCAACTATGAACGTGTTATGCCGTTAGATATTTTACCCACTATGTTGTTACGTGATTTATGTGCTGGTGATACCGACAGCGCGCAGCAACTTGGTGCCTTAGAGCTTGATGAAGAAGATTTAGCCTTATGTACATTTGTTTGCCCAGGCAAAACAGATTATGGCGTTATCCTTCGTGATTGCCTAACCACAATTGAGAAGGAAGGTTAGTCATGGGCTTGAAAAAGTTTATTGAAGATATTGAACCGCATTTTGAAAAAGGTGCGAAGTATGAAAAATGGTTTCCAGTATATGAAGCACTAGCAACTTTTTTATATACGCCTGGTTACATAAACAAAGGTAAAACTCACGTTCGTGATAGCATCGACTTAAAACGTATCATGATCACTGTGTGGTTGGCTGTCTTCCCTGCGATGTTTTGGGGAATGTACAACATAGGTTTTCAAGCGGCTGATGCATTAGCCGCTGGATACGCATTACCTGATACTTGGCAAGTTGGGGTGTTTGAATTACTTGGTGGTAGTTTAAGTACTGATTCCAATTGGCTTGGTATGATGTTCTACGGAGCGATGTTCTTCTTACCTATATATATTGTCACATTTGCTGTCGGTATATTTTGGGAGATTCTCTTTGCCTCTGTTAGAGATCATGAAGTTAACGAAGGTTTTTTTGTTACTTCTATCTTATTTGCATTGATTGTTCCTGCAACCATCCCATTATGGCAAGTTGCGATCGGCATTACCTTTGGTGTTGTTGTCGCTAAAGAAGTCTTTGGTGGAACAGGTAAAAACTTCTTGAACCCTGCACTTGCGGGTCGTGCTTTCTTATTCTTTGCATACCCTACAGAAATTTCTGGTGATGCAGTTTGGGTTGCTGTAGATGGTTTCTCTGGTGCAACTGCATTAGGTGCAGCGGCAGCGGCAGCTCCAGGAACAATGGATTTTAGCATTAATGCTAATTGGTGGAACGCGTTTTGGGGTTATATGCCTGGTTCTATCGGTGAAGTTTCTACCTTTATGATTTTAATTGGTGGTGCTTACATTCTTTATAAAGGCATTGCATCTTGGCGCATCGTATTAGGTGTCTTTGGTGGCATGGTCATTACATCAATGCTTTTTAATACGATTGGTAGTGATACAAATGCTATGTTCGATATGCCATGGTATTGGCATCTTGTTACTGGCGGTTTTGCTTTTGGTATGATGTTTATGGCAACAGATCCTGTGTCAGCTTCGTTTACCAATACAGGTAAATTCTGGTTTGGTGCTTTAGTTGGTGTCATGGTGGTGTTAGTGCGTGTTGTTAACCCAGCGTTTCCAGAAGGCATGATGTTAGCTATTTTATTCGCTAACTTATTTGCGCCGTTATTTGACTACTTTGTAGTTCAAGGAAACATCAAACGGAGGCTTGCTCGCAATGTCTAGTAACAAAGAAACATTTGGCAAAACGGTTGGTTTTGTTTTCGTTGTTTGTCTTGTTTGTGCATTATTAGTATCGTTTTCTGCGATTCAATTAAAGCCATTACAAACTGCGAATAAATTGCTTGATAAGCAAACTAAAATATTAGAAGCATCTAATCTATTGGGGGTTGCTGGTAAAGATATTGTTGGCACTTACAATAAATTTGTTGAAGCTAAGATGATTGATCTTGATTCTGGTGAATTTATCGAAGGTAATACTGATCTTTTTGATGAACGTCGTAACTCTCGCGATATGGCTAAATCAGAGAAACCAGAAAACGATATTGCCGGAATTAATCGTCGTTCACATGACGCAGTCATTTACATTGTGCGCAATGAAGCTGGTAAGGTTGATACTGTTGTTTTTCCAATAGTTGGTTCAGGTCTTTGGGATTTAATGTACGGTTATGTTGGTCTTGAAGCTGATTTGAATACGGTGAAAAGTGTTATTTATTCGGACCATAAGGAAACTCCGGGCTTAGGTGCTGAGGTGCTAAATCCTAATTGGAAAGCTAAATGGCCAGGCAAGAAAATCTATAACCAAGCAGGTGAAGTTGCAAGTAAGCTTGTTAAAGGTGGTGCTAAGGCTGACGATATTCATGGTGTAGATGCACTGTCTGGTGCAACATTAACCAGTAACGGTGTTACGCACACACTACAATTTTGGTTTGGTAAAGAAGGCTACAAGTCTTTCATTACTAAAAATCGTGGAGGGCTGAAATAATGTCTTCAGATACTAAAAAAGTATTAACTAGTCCTATCGTTGACAATAACCCGATTGCTTTACAAGTATTAGGTATTTGTTCAGCGTTAGCGGTAACCAGTTCAATGGTCAATGCCTTGGTAATGACCCTTGCAGTTGTATTTGTTACGGCTTTTTCGAATTTATTTATTTCGATAATCCGTAATCATATTCCTTCAAGTGTTCGAATTATCGTGCAGATGGCTATTATTGCTTCATTGGTTATAGTGGTAGATCAGGTGCTTAAAGCATTCTCTTATCAGTTGTCAAAAGAACTGTCGGTTTTTGTCGGTTTGATCATTACCAACTGTATTGTTATGGGACGTGCTGAAGCGTTTGCGATGAAAGAAAAACCAGTCGTAAGTTTTATGGATGGTATTGGTAATGGCTTAGGTTATGGCTTTATTTTAATGACCGTAGCATTCTTACGTGAATTATTTGGATTTGGTACGTTGTTTGGCATTGAAATACTACCATTGATTCAAAACGGTGGTTGGTATCAAGCAAATGGCTTATTGGTTTTACCATTTAGCTCATTCTTCATCATTGGTTTAATCATTTGGGCTATTCGCCAATGGAAGCCTGCACAAGTTGAGAAGGATTAACCAATGGAACATTATATTAGTTTATTCGTTAAAACTATTTTTATTGAGAACATCGCCTTAACGTTTTTCTTAGGTATGTGTACTTTCTTGGCTGTTTCAAAGAAAGTCAGTACAGCTATAGGTCTTGGTGTTGCCGTTATTGTTGTATTGGGTATAGCGGTTCCCGCCAACCAAATTATCTATCAAGCAATTTTGGCGCCTGGTGCCCTCGATAGCATGATGGGGGTTACAGACCCAACACAATCAATTGATTTAAGCTTCTTGTCATTCATTACCTTTATCGGTGTGATTGCCGCATTGGTTCAAATACTTGAAATGGTGTTAGATAAGTACTTCCCTGCACTTTATCAAGCATTAGGTATTTTCTTGCCTTTGATCACCGTTAACTGTGCTATTTTTGGTGCAGTATCGTTTATGGTTGCTCGTAACTATACACTTGGTGAGTCGTTGGTATATGGAATAGGATCAGGTGTTGGTTGGGCATTGGCAATTGTATTACTTGCTGGTATCCGCGAAAAGATGAAATATTCTGACGTGCCAAATGGGCTTAAAGGTTTAGGTATTACTTTTATTACTGCAGGATTGATGGCGTTTGGCTTTCTTTCTTTCGGTGGTATTTCGTTATAATAAGATTAACGCAGAAGACACTTAATGTAAGTGTCTTCTCCTAGAAAAGTGTAAAGGAAAAGTCGATGGAAATTATTCTCGGCGTAGGCATGTTCACTACAATCGTTATCGCTTTGGTACTAGTAATCTTATTTGCTAAATCAAAGTTGGTTGCTGAAGGTGACGTGACTATTTCAATTAATGGCGATCCGAGTAAAGCGGTTACTACAGCTGCTGGCGGAAAACTTTTAAGCTCGCTTGCAGATCAAGGTATTTTTATACCTTCAGCTTGTGGCGGCGGTGGTACATGTGGTCAGTGTCGTGTTGAAGTACATTCAGGTGGTGGCGATATTTTGCCAACTGAATTAGGTCACATTACTAAACGTGAAGCAAAACAAGGCTGTCGTTTAGCATGTCAAGTTGCTGTTAAGCAAGACATGGATATTGAATTAGAAGATGAAATTTTTGGTGTTCAACAGTGGGAATGTGAAGTTATCTCTAATGATAACAAAGCAACCTTTATCAAAGAGTTGAAGCTTAGAATTCCTGATGGCGAGTCAGTACCATTTAGAGCGGGTGGTTATATTCAAATTGAAGCACCAGCCTATCATGTTAAATACTCAGACTTTGATATTGATGAACAGTATCGTGGTGACTGGGAGCACTTTGGTTTCTTTGACGTGGAATCAAAAGTTGATACACCAACATTGCGTGCTTATTCAATGGCTAATTATCCATTGGAAGAAGGCATCATCATGCTTAACGTACGTATTGCAACGCCACCTCCTGGTAAATTGCATTTACCAGCAGGTAAAATGTCGTCGTATATATTTAGCTTGAAACCCGGTGATAAGGTGACTATTTCAGGTCCATTTGGTGAATTCTTCGCTAAAGATACCGATGCAGAAATGGTCTTTATTGGTGGTGGTGCGGGTATGGCACCAATGCGTTCACATATCTTTGATCAACTTAAGCGCCTTCATACCAAGCGTAAGATGAGTTTCTGGTATGGTGCGCGTTCACTTCGTGAAATGTTCTACGAAGATGATTACAACATGCTTGCAGCTGAAAACGATAATTTTGAGTGGCATGTAGCATTATCAGATCCACAACCTGAAGATAACTGGGATGGTTTAACTGGTTTTATTCACAATGTACTTTATGAACAATATTTGAAAGATCATGAAGCACCTGAAGATTGTGAATATTACATGTGTGGGCCACCAATGATGAACGCGGCGGTTATTCATATGCTTAAAGATTTAGGCGTAGAAGATGAAAACATCTTACTCGACGACTTCGGTGGATAACATCTTATTTTGATGGTCTTTTGACTGCTACTCGGCGTTAGAAGTACTCACCTAGTAAACTAGGTTCCGTGCTTCTGCCTTGATTAACCGCCAAAATACCGCTCAAAATTAAATGTTATGGAATAAAAATAAAAGGTGGCTTAGGTCACCTTTTATTTATCTAAGTGACTTTGGCTGATTTAATTCGCTTAAATAAAGGTTATTTAGATAAATGAATTATTAGGACAACTGGAATGAAGCAGATTAAATCAATTGTATTTTTATTTATTTCCTTGCTGTTAATTGGCTGTTTTCCCAGCAACGATGGTGCATTAGACGAAATACTGCTGCAAGCCCCTACCATGGGCACAACCTATAATATTAAAGTGGTTGCAGCCAGTTCTTTTGATAAAGCCCAATTACAGCAAAAAATTGATACTTTGCTTAAACAAGTTAACCAAGAGATGTCTACTTACATTCCTGACTCAGAACTTTCATTGTTTAACCGCTCGCAATCACTTACCGGCACACCAATCTCTAAAGGGTTACAGCGTGTCGTTGCTGAAGCAATTCGTTTAGGGCAGCTTAGCCAAGGAAAACTTGATGTCACGGTTGGACCGTTGGTTAATCTTTGGGGATTTGGTCCTGAATATCGTCCCGAAACGGTACCTAGTGATGAGGTGCTTGCTGCTACCAAAGCAAGAATTGGGTTAGATAAGCTCACGCTTAACGGCAACTTAATGAGTAAAGCCATTCCTGATTTGTATGTTGATTTATCGACCATTGCCAAAGGCTATGGCGTCGATATGGTTGCTGAACTGCTTGAGAAAGAAGGCTTTGAAAACTACTTGGTGGAAATTGGTGGTGAGATGCGTTTAAAGGGATTTAAGCATACAGGTGAACTTTGGCATGTCGCCATTGAAAAACCGATCAGTGAGGAAAGATCGGTACAGCAAATAATTGTGCCAAAAGATAACGCCGTGGCAACGTCTGGCGACTACCGCATTTATTTTGAAGCGGATGGTCAACGTTTTTCTCATATCATTGATCCACATACCGGAAAGCCAATTAGCCATAAATTGGTGTCGGTGACTGTTATTCACCCGTCATCGATGACCGCCGATGGTTTATCTACAGCTATGATGGTAATGGGGGAGGATGAGGCCTATGCGTTTGCTCAGGAAAATAATATAGCCGCGTATCTTATTTCTAAAACTGATGATGGCTTTAAAGAGCAAATCACGGTAAAATTCATGCCATATCTCAAGTAGTCATTTTAACGAACAATTTCAGTAGAGCGTGTTCAGTGAGGACAATATGACATTATTCTTTATCACATTAGTATTTTTCTTAGTGGTTGTTTTAGGTATGGCTGTTGGTTATATTTTTCAAAAGAAGAGCTTGGCAGGTAGCTGCGGTGGTTTAGCCACAATGGGAATTGAAAAGGCCTGTGATTGCGATAACCCTTGTGAAAAAAGACTTGAACGCGAACGTAAAGCAGCACTTAAGCAGCAACAAATTGATATAAAAAATATCTGATTAACATTTCATATAATAAAAACTCAATATACATTGAGTTTTTTTTCGCCCAAAAATAATGAATTGTGCAAATTTTCTGCTTTGATTCATCTGGGGTATACTAAAAATAGGCGCGGTAAGTTGTAGATGTTTAAATGCTAGTTTTTATGAGTACAATAAAACAGAGGATGATTGATACTTTTCGTCTGTGCATAATATGTCTGTATTTTGCAACGCAATGGGTTTGTGCTCAGCAAACCATTACCTTCGCTGTGCCGAATTTTCCACCCTATTCTTACCAACAAAACAAACAAGTGACAGGTGAGGGGATTACGCTTGCAGAACAGGCCTTCGCTAAAGCGAAAATTACCCCGAATTACATTCTATTACCGAATTACGCCAAGGTCGTTTATCAAGTTAAAGAAAATCGAGCGGATGGTTTTTTGTTAGCTTCACAAAATAAAGAGCGAGACAAAATCGCAGTATTTAGTAAACCGCTGCTCATTAACCGTTGGTCGTGGTACGTATTAAAAGACTCTGTTTTAACACCGAAACAGCCTAACTTTAAATCTCAAGCTATAGTGAGCTCTCACTTCAATAGCAATACCCATAAATGGCTAGCGTCTAAAGGTTATAAAGTGCAAGCGGCAATGCGTTTAAATAAATTGCCGAAAATGCTATTAACTAAAAGGGTCGACGCTGTTTTTATCTCAGAAAGAGTATTTAAGCAAGCCGTTATAGATGAAGGCCTAAACATAGATTTATTTGAGCAATATGCGGAAATAGCAAAGCCGTTTGGTATATATATTAGCAAGCACTATCTGAAATTATATCCTGATACCTTAACCAAGCTCAATAATGCTATTGACCAGCTTTCTATCGATAGTGACAAGATAAAATAGTTTTATACAGTGTTTATACAGTATTTGTAGACAGTTTATTTCTCTCGTGTCACTATTGCACAATACAAAGTTTTTATGAGTTAAACCGTGAGCGCTAATCGTAAAATAATACATATAGATATGGATTGTTTTTACGCTGCTGTGGAAATGCGTGACAATCCCCAATATCAAAATGTTCCATTAGCGGTGGGGTGGGATGGCCCTCGCAGCGTACTTTGTACCTGTAATTATATCGCGCGCCAATATGGCGTTCGCTCTGCCATGCCAGCTATAACCGCCAAGCAGCTTTGTCCTGATTTGAAAATAGTCAATGGCCGTATGTCTGTATACAAAGAGGTCTCTGAACAAATCCGACGTATTTTTAAGCGCTATACCCAACTTATAGAGCCATTATCACTTGATGAAGCCTATTTGGATGTTAGTGACTGTCAGTTATATCAAGGCAGTGCCACGTTAATTGCTCAAGCGATCAGAGCCGATATCTTCTCGGAATTATCGTTGACTGCATCAGCAGGCGTCGCACCGAATAAATTTATTGCTAAAATTGCCAGTGATGAAAATAAACCCAATGGCCAATATATTGTTGCTCCTCATCAAGTGGCTAGCTTTGTCGAAAACTTACCGTTGAAAAAAATTCAGGGTATAGGACCTAAGACCTTTGCCAAGCTTTCTCATCACGGCTTTAATACCTGTAACGACGTGCGAAATAGCACGGTATTTGAGTTAGAGAAAATAATTGGCAAGCAAGCGACTAGTTTATATAAACGTAGTTTTGGTCAAGATGATAGAGCAGTTGAAACGTCAAGAGCACGAAAATCACTCGCTATTGAAACAACCCTTCCGCAAGATTTAATGACTATCGCTCATTGTCAAAAAGTCATCCATGAATTATTACCTAAGCTTGAACAACGATTAATTAAAATTACCGATCGAAAAATTGCTAAGTTGGGCGTGAAGCTTAAATTTGCCGATTTTGCTCAAACGACAGTAGAGCAGCAAGGAGCTGATACCGATCTCGACACTTTTTTGTCGTTACTTGATAAGGCTTATCAACGTTCTAAGGGTAGAGGTGTGCGATTAGTTGGCTTAACGTTAGGTTTTAAAGCCCCAGAGCAATCACAAAGCAGTAACCAATTAACTTTGCCTTTGTAATACTGTACTGCCAATGATCACCTCACTATCTATGTTATTCACTTTCATCTATTATTTAGCTGTTTTAATCATTAGTTTTAATGCCATTGGTATTAAGACTAATCATCACTAAAATTTGCTACACCCCATTATTATTAAAACAATAAGGATTGCTTATGAAACAACATATTTATGCGTTGCTCCTACTATTTACCTCCTGTATGACCGTGGCACAAGAAAAACAGGAAGTTGTTATTTCTGTGACTCCTGCTGGAGGCGATGTTTATATGTTGCAAGGCTCTGGCGGTAACATAGGTGTGCTTGCCACAAAAGATGGATTATTGTTGGTTGATGACCAATTTAAACCGCTTGCCCAGCGCATAGAAAACGCGATGAAAAGCATTGTCGATAAAGAGTTAAAATATATTGTGAATACCCACTTTCATGGCGATCATACTGGCAGTAATAGTTATTTTGGTGAACACGCGCCGATATTTGCTCATGAGAACGTTAGAACACGATTAAGCAATGATGCAGAGCATGAACATGCTGCCTTACCTGTAGTTACTTATAAAGATGGTATTAATATTTTTCTAGATAACGAACAAATACAATTAACTCATTTGCCTAATGGCCATACAGATGGTGATACCATTGTTTATTTTAAACACGCCAATGTTCTGCACACAGGTGATTTATTTTTTGAAATAGGCTTTCCGTTTATTGATTTAAAAAGTGGCGGTAGTGTTGCTGGCTACTTAGCCAATGTGCGCCATATTATTCAAAGCGTACCTGATGATGTCGTGATTATACCAGGACATGGCAAACTGACTGACAAAGCGGCTCTGAAAGAGTTCTCTGTGATGATCAATGATTGTATAGAATTAGTGAATAACCTATTAGCACAAGGGAAAACAGAACCTGAAATTATTGCCATTGGTGTTGCCGATAAGTATAAGCATTTGTCGTGGAGTTTTATTAATGAAGAGCGTTGGTTGAAAACGTTAATAGTTGATTTGAGCCGTTAACTATTTACATTATATTTACAAGAGATTTGCGTTAACTTAGAATAACGATAACAGATCAATTTTATTTTTATTCTAAGCAACCTCTCAACAAAAGGAATTGCTTTAGGTTACAGGGACCGTTCTATGTACCAAAACGTCAAGTGTTTGGCTTTTATTGCTGTTTGTTTTCCTTCATTTGCTTTTAGTGCAGAAATACAAAAATTTACTAATAATGACGCCAGACTTTTTGCCAGTGAACTCGCAAAGAGTAATGCTAGCGGATTAAATTCTTTAGAAAAATTAAAACCAGCTCAAATCGCAGAGCAGGTAATGTCTTTTAGTGAGTTAAGCAGTAACAACTCATTAAAAGAAATTAGCCCTAAACAGCTTAATCGTAACCACATTCGGTACCAACAGTATTACAATGATATACCTGTTTGGGGTAAGCAGTTAGTTATTCATTTGGATAGAAATCAGCAGCTTAATAAGCTCAATGGTAAACTTGCGAAAAAAATTGACTCCGATTTAAATCCTACTACTGATATTTCACCTGCGTTTAAAACTCTGCAAATCATCGATTTTGCAAAAAAAGCTTATAAAGTTGACAAGGGAGGTGCTGAACCTTCACCTACCTATAGCCAAGAAAAAGCAGAATTAATCATCTATTTAAATGACGAGAATAAGGCTACGCTGGCTTATTTCGTGAGTTATTTTTATAAAACCTTGATCGGAGAACTCGCAAAACCAACTTTTATTATAGATGCCAACACATCAAAGATACTAAAAGAGTGGGATGGTCTTAATTATGCTCAAGCTACCGGACCTGGTGGTAACATTAAAGTAGGACAATATGAGCATGGCACTGACTTTGATGCACTAGATGTCACGGAAAATAATGGAACATGTACACTTGAAAATTCTAATGTTAAAACGGTAGATTTAAATCACGGTACTAGCGGTAGTGATGCCTTTTCTTTTCCTTGTTCTCGAAATACCTATAAAGAGATTAATGGTGCATATTCACCGCTAAATGATGCCCATTCGTTTGGCAATGCTGTTTTTTCCATGTTTAACGATTGGTATAGTGTAGCTCCTTTATCTTTTCAACTAGTGATGAATGTTCACTACTCGACCAGCTATGAAAATGCTTTTTGGGATGGATCATCAATGACCTTCGGTGATGGCGCTGATAGGTTTTATCCGCTTGTGTCGCTTGATGTTTCCGCCCATGAAATTGGCCATGGGGTAACCGATCAAAACTCCGATCTAATTTACAGCGATCAATCAGGTGGTATTAACGAAGCTTTTTCAGATATGACTGGAGAGGCAGCTGAATTTTACGTTAGAGGTAGTAACGACTGGTTGATGGGCGCAGATATTTTTAAGTCAGGAGAAGCGTTACGTTTTTTTGAAGATCCTACTAGAGACGGACGCTCTATTGGGCACGCGGATGATTATTATAGCGGTATAGATGTTCACTATAGTAGTGGTGTATTCAATCGAGCCTTTTATTTGTTGGCAACAACTACTGGCTGGGATATTCAAATGGCATACAATGCCATGTTTGATGCCAATAGAAATTACTGGACTAATTCAACGGATTTTGTCGAAGGTGCTTGTGGTGTCATTAACGCGGCAGATGACTTAGATTATGATGTATTCCCTGTAGTTTTCGCTTTTCATCAAGTTGGCGTCTCCTGTGATAATCTGCCATTTGCTGATAATGATAACGACGGTATGTCTGATTATTGGGAATATATATATGGTCTTGATTATAACGACCCTAACGATGCAAGTTTAGACTTAGACAACGATACGTTAACCAACCTTCAGGAATATCAGTTAGGTACTAAACCTAATCTTGCTGACAGTGATGAAGATACATTATCTGATGCTGACGAAGTAAATATCCATTTAACCGATCCTATTATCGCTGACACAGATCAAGATATGTTAAATGATGGAGAGGAAGTTAATGTTCATCTTACAAATCCACTTTTACTTGATACTGAAAGTGATGGTATGCCTGACGGCTGGGAAGTATTGTATCATTTAAATCCACTGATTGATGATAGCCAACTTGATTCGGATAACGATGGTCGTAGCAATTTAATAGAGTTTGAGGATGGCACCGACCCTAATATTGAAGAAATTGAAGAAATTGAGCCTAACAATACGTTAGCGCAGGCACAGAATATAGATGATCATTTCAATCTTAATTATTCACCCGATATTGGCGATGAAACTACTAATAATTCTACGTTAATAGGCCATGTTACTATTGCGGGTACAGGGGACGATAGTTATGATTATTTTCAATTTACCGTTACTTCTGCACCGAGTATTGCTATTTTTGATATCGATTATGGTATGAATGTTGGTGGCAGCATTGATACCTATTTGCGTTTATACGATGAAAGTGGTTTGTTATTAGATGCTAACGATGATGCAACTGTTACATATGGTCAAGGCGGTAGCATACACCTTTATGATTCGTTTCTAAGTTACTCTTTTACCTCAGTAGGGGTTTATACTGTTAAAGTATCTAGATTCAGTGATTCACCAGTGAATACTAGCGCAACATATACACTGAATATATCTTTAGAAAATGTAGTGATAGATACCGACAACGACGGTTTACCTGACACTTGGGAAGAATTATATGGTTTGGATATCAATGATCCAACGGATGCCACTCTAGATAATGATCAGGATACTTTAACTAATTTGCAAGAATTTGGCTACGGTACAGACCCTACCTTAATTGATACTGATGTTGATGGCTTAAATGATGCTGATGAGATTAATATTCATGGTACTGACCCATTATTACCTGATTCTGATAGTGATGGCTTAACTGATGGTGATGAACTCAATAATCACTGGACTGATCCTTTACTCGGAGATTCTGATAACGATGGTATGAATGATGGTTTTGAGGTGATGTATGGCTTTGATCCTATAAGTGCTAATGGTGAAGCTCAATCTGACCCTGACAATGATAATTTAACATCAAGAGAGGAGTTTGAACTCGGGACTAATCCTCTTGATAGCGATACGGATAATGATGGATTAAGTGATTATCAAGAATTTATTACTTATGGCACTGATCCATTACAAGCTGACACAGATGGTGATGGCATCCCTGATGGCTGGGAGATAGAACATCAATTAGATCCAAACTCATCAGCAGATGGCCAAGTTGACAGTGATAGCGATGGGGGGACTAATTTACAAGAATACCAAATGGGTACAGATCCTGAAAATCCAGATAGTGATAGTGATGGTGTTATCGATAGTGAGGATGAGTCTCCTCTAGATAGTAGTATTGGTAGTAATATCGCCCCCCAATTTCCAACGCTTAATGAAATAATAGTGGAAGCAACGGGACCTACTACTAACTATCAGTTAATGGTCCCTGACGTTACCGATAATAATATTAATGCACCAATTGTTGAAACCCAAAATACAGGACCGTACTTGCTTGGCAGCCATGAAATTATCTGGAACGCAATTGATAGTGCAGGTAATACATCAACAGCTACTCAGATACTAACTATCCAGGATACATTAGCGCCTGTATTTGAAGAGTTTGAACCTTTACTCATTAGCAGTCGTGGCGAGTTTACTAATATTAATAATGATCTAAATGTTACTGCTACGGATATCGTTGATGGTTATGTTGCTGTTGAAGTTACAGGAAATTCAAGAATGAAACCTGGGACACATGAAGTTGAAATAGTAGCGTCTGATAATCAAGGCAATAGTGCAATAACTCAACTATCGGTCGTTATTTTGCCTAAAATCAATTCTAGGGCAACTTACGCAACTCCAGGAAATTATGCAAAAATTCCTGTTTTTCTAAATGGCAACGCGGTTGTGTACCCAATAATTTTTAGTTATGAAATCGCCTATCAAAATCAAACACGATATTCAAATACTGCAACGCTATATGAAGGAAATTCAATTTTGATAGAAGAGTTTATTCCAGAATCCCTTCGTGGCGATGAGATGGTTTTCTTTTCAATCGTTGATGTAAGTAATGCTGTTCTTGATACAGAAAATACCCACTCAGCTATCTATTTGGTTGAAGAAAATGCGGCTCCGGATTTTTACTTTGAAATATCACAAAATGGTGAAATGGTTAGTTTGATTGATCCCCTAGGTGGTTTAGTAACTGTTACTGCGAATATCAACGATTTTAACGTTACTGATGAGCACCAAATAGAGTGGATACTTGCAGAAGGAATTGTTGATAATGATATCGATGGTTTATCTCAAACTATCGAATTTGAGCCATCTGTAGTAGCTATTGGTAATTATCCTATTGTAGTTACAGTGAGTGAAAGTAATACACCTGAGCTCTATGAAGTATCAAAAATATTTTTGTTGACTATTGCTGATAATAAACCTGAACTCAGTAACAATGATAGTGATAATGATGGAGTTACAGATGACGTTGAAGGCACAGGGGATAGTGATAATGATGGTATCGTAAACTATTTAGATACTGACGCTAATGTTACAAGAGTGCCTTGGACTGTTAATGAACCATCAATCAGAGTAATTAATGGTGGAGGACATGTTAGCGTTGGAAATGTTGTAAAATTGGCCAAGACATGGCAAGCACAGAGTGCTGGCATTACATATTCTGACATAGACACTTATAGCAGTATCAATAATGCAATCGATCCTCATTATAATAATGGAAATGTCATTATGAATTTTACTGTTAGTGATATGCAACGACCTTATTATGAAAATTTTGCATCGATTATTGTACCTTTGCCTGATGGAAAAACTATACCCGAACAGGCTGTATTACGTATTTATAATCAAGAATCTGGTTGGAATACTTATTCAAAGCAAGAGGAACTTAGGTCAGCGTCATTGAATTTCGACGGTAATTGTCCTGAATATTACAGTTATTATACCAATGGCCTCACAGCTGGAGATAATTGTATATTCCTAAATCTTGACGATGGTGGTGAAATCGATGGCTCAGATAATGCTCAACTAGAGTTTATTGGTACTATAACTTCTTGGAAAAATCAGTTACCCATCATTGAGCTAACACCCACAACAACTGTTGATGAACGTAGTCTCGTTTTGCTAGATGCATCAGCAACTAATGATAACGAAAATGATGTCTTAAGCTTTACATGGCAGCAGATAAGCGGACAAATTGTGGAAATGAATGGCGGTGATGGCGCCGTCCTAGAATTTGTCGCGCCAGAAGTAGAAATACAAGAAAACTTAATGTTTGAACTAATCGTAAATGATAGCTTTGGAGAAAGTACTCAAACGATAACTGTCGCAGTAGACAATGTTAATCGAGCACCAGAACTTACTGTAAGTGCATCTAGTAGTAGTGTGTTAGAAGGAAATAGTATTACTCTAACTGCAACTGCGACCGATCCAGACGAGCAAGAATTAGTTTTTAATTGGATTCAAGTTTCTGGGCCAGATATTACAATCGACAATAATACCTCGGAGCTCATTTTTAACGCTCCCAAAGTGAACTCTGATAGTATAATTGAGATACAGGCTGTTGTTTCTGATGGTGATTTAAGTGCGCAGCAGACAATTAGCATAACGGTCCGAAATGAAGTTGTCGCTGCTTCTAAAGAGGAAAGTAAATCAGGGGGAGGTGGAACTGTTTTTTGGTTACTATTGTCAAGTCTTGTTTTCATAAGCCGTGCTACTGGACGAAAAAGTAAGTTTCTTCAGGCAGCATAAACTTAATATTAATTTATCTAGCTTTTATGGGGCGCTTTAGTTATTCAATATTATCAGTCCTATCATATATACGGCTGATAATATGACAATGTTAACCGTTTAGTAATCTATAAAGCTATTTGTAAAAAATTCTAGTAGAGTATATATAGTGAATAGTTTGAAGGGCATATTCGCTATTAGTTAACTTCAACCTTTGTTGTGGCCTAGCATATAATTACTCGTTGTTTTTAGGTGTAATGACAAAGTATGGAATACTTTATTTTTTAATTTGAAGTGAGTAAGTGAGAACTGTCTTATATTAAATCAAGAGTGATTTAGCTTATATTATTATCAGAAAATAAAATTTGTTCAGTTGATTACGTCCTACTAATCCTTATCTGTTAAATACTCGTTCACTGGGTAGTTTGATTATAAAAGTTGTTTTGTAATCACTGTATTTTTGATTATAAAAACTAAAAAAGCCGCTACTGCGGCTTTTTGTTTTTACATTAGCTATTGCTGATTAATGCCTGTAGTAGCTAAGGTGTAGGCAATATCGTAATAGTTTCAGTACCACTATCATAACTAATGACACGTTGATAACTGGGCATTAAGTAACTTGTCCCAGTGCCAGTTGATAGTACTTGAGACCATACTTCTGTTTGAGCATTATCGTATTTAGTTATGGTAAAACCAGCTAATGGGTTATAGCGGTAAAAGTAACTATTATTCGCGCTGTCATTAGTTACGTTTAACGTGGTGATATTATCATCTGCGTGCATCACCCCTTGATCAATATATTCACTACCGTCATAGGTTGACCACTCAGTAACGCTGGTTGCCGTGTAGATGTTTTCGCCATGAGTGTCCGCAACGAAATGACTCAAGCTATTAGAGAAGTTATCGTTTTGATAGCTGCTCATTGGGGTAGCTGAAATAGTTTGCTCAGCATAGTCATTGTAGCTTAGCTGCCACTCTTCAATGGTTGCAGTGGTATTGTTATAAGCCATTACACTGTCTTTGCTAGCGGCTGTTGCTATGGCTGAACCAAAGAAGGCAGTGTCTTGATCCCAATATTGTCTGCTTAGGGTTAAGTCAGAAAACTCTTGGGTTTGAGTGACTACAACGGCTTTACCTGAAATCATTTTGATCAAGCTTGGACGATTGCTGATTGAAACGCTGTCACGGTCAAATGCAGTGATCTCATAAGTCGATAAATCAATCTGGTAATGATTTACTCTAGTGCTTGGTGTGCCATTGTCATCATATTCTTCCAGATTTGATGCCAGTAACATTGAGCCATTGGGGTGAATGACTAAGTTGGTTAAGTCAAACCCTGCTAGTGGTGAAGTGATACTAGTGACTAGTGCACCTGAAATGACATTATAAACCTTGATTGAATCAGCTATGCCAACATAAATATATGGGCGTAGAGGGTCGATCGCCACAGCATCACTATTGGCACTTACATCGTTAATGGTAACGTCAGCAGCATCGCTAACATCTTTATGAAGGCTTACCGAAATTTTGCCTGCTAGTGCATCATTGCTATCAACTGGCGTGATATCAACTTGGCCAAAATGCATTATATTTCCGCTGGCATTTTCTGGTACGGCAGTAATGATTAACTTATTGTTAGCAACATCGGCGGTGAGTGTCAGCCAGTCAACATTGGCGCTTGCTTGCCATGTAACGGCATTGCTGCCATTAAACAGCACGTCTACTGTATGAGTGAGCGTTTGTTGAGTCGCTAACTGATTAAATGCTAGCGCAGGGTAATTACTTGATAGTCGCACTGCATCAACGGCGAATTCAACAGTAATAATTGAGTAGCTATTACTAGCGGGATCATAAACGGTGATGGTAGCGCTAAAGAGTCCCCAACCTGTGATCAAACTAGTATCAATACTGGCAGTTAATGTCGCCGTTTCACCGCTATTATTTGGCGTTAGTATTAGCCAAGGCTGACTCGATGTTGCTGTCCAGTTTTCGCCAATGCCCGTTAAGGTGATATCTTGACTGGTAACTTCGGAATCACCGAATGTCATAGCAAAATTTAGCTTTGTCGCAGAACTATCAAATTGCTTAAGGCTAATAAACTCGATTTGCTCGCTGCTGGTGGCATTTAATGCAAGTCTTTTATCATCGGCTGAAATGTCTACGCTGGCAGGTTGGTTGCCATTGGTTAGTATGGTTGCCGATAACGCCTGTTGCTCGTCATAAACATTGACTAAAAAACCTTGAGTTGGATCGAAACGCACATAGTGAGCACGGCCATTACTGCTTTTGTCTATAGCAAGAGTAACAATATCTTCATTGGTTTCTAACAAACCATTATCGATAAAATCGGTGCCGTCAAAGCTGATCCATTCGCTAGTCGAGCTGATGGTGTATATACCTGTTTCATTATTTGTTACGACAAAGTCTTTAATAGCGGTATTTTGATCAAGTTCTTCTGGCAGTAAGTCAGGTCGATAGTCGTGGGTAAGTTCAAGACTCACTGACTTACTAGTAAAGTCATTGACGCTCGCCACATATCGTTTAAAGCTAGAATCGTTAGCATCTAATGCATATAAGGCATTAGATTGAGCGGCTATATCAAACCCTCTGGCAAAGAAGGCATTTTGTCCATCCCAAAACAAGCGCTGTAAATTATCATCAGCTAATTCTAAAGTTTGCGTTAAGACAAAATAACGACCGCTAAGGCGTACAAATTGACTAGGCTCATAGGCAATGTTTGCTTCAGTTATTTCGGTGAAAGTGAGGTCGCTGAGGTTTATTTTGTACCTGTGGGTGACGATTTCTTCGATCGGATTTCCCTGTTCATCTTCACTCGTCATGGTTTCATCTGCTTTGGCCAGCATTAAATGACCGTTAGGATGAATGAGTAACTGCTCAAGTAAAGTGTTTTCTGGCGATATTGTCAGTGACGAGATTAGCTCACCTGTATATTGATGATAAATGCGCAGTTCATTGTTGGTGCCAATGTAGGTGTACGGCAAAGACGGCGCATTTACCATGGCTTGGCTATTCACCACAATATCGGTAATGGTTTTATTCTCAGTGGTTTGATCGCTGTTATATAAACTCACTGTAATGGTTTCAGCAATAACATCACTTGCTTCAGTCGCAGTGATGGTAACGCTCGCCACAGACGTGTCATTACTTGGTGCCATAGTCGCGTCGGCAATAATACTAAGTTGCTCAGTCCCTTCGATGGGCGCAAGTGTTAACCATGTCGCATCGGTACTGGCAGTCCAAGTAAGTGTTGTTGGGCTATTGGAGGCGATATTAACGACTTGTTCAGTTGCTTTTACATTAGGCGTTGCAGTAAATGCGATAGTGGCTTTATCAGCATATAAATAAACGTTGTCGAGGCCGAGTTCAACGGGCAAGGTTTGGCTGTCGCCTAAAGTTGCTTCGCTGATAGTGATATTGGCTTGTTGTAAACCTGCACTGGTAAAGGTATTTATGGTTGGTGTTACCGTTATTGTCGTACTGCCTGTGCCGGAGCTAGGAGAAAAGCTTAACCAATCAACATCAGAAGAAACTGTCCACTCGTTAGCACCTGATAGCAGTTCAAAAGTTTGGCTAGGAATGCTTTCATCGCCAAATGTCCCATTAAAGGTGATTAAATCGGTATCGGCGAATATTTGCCATACCAAAAGAGAGACATCGATGTCGTGATGAACCAAAGTAGTATTGGTGACATCACCGGTAGATATGCGTAATGTTGTTTCAAAATTAAAAAGTGGCAGTCTTTCAGCATTGACAATGTCAATATGAATTGTAGCACTGGTGTCAGTAATATTTTCTGTTCTAAATTCTAACCAGGGAATGTCTTCACCATCGACCCTAATGATCGCTGGTTGCGCATCAGGCGCATAACCGAGCAATAAACCATCGCCTTTAAAATTAACTTTTACTTCAATAGAGTCAGTCGATGTTTGTAATACTTCGCTGCTAAAAGCAACGTTAGCAACATCGGCTGATATAGTATATCTATCTGCGCTATTGCTCGACCCTCCACAGGCTTGTAGCATTGCGGAAGTAAAAATTACAAATATGGCTAATTTAACGTTTTTAAATAGGTCCTTCATACAGATCCCTGTTGTTATTGACGGCTTATCGGGTTGTTAGTGTTGCCCACTGCATATTGTTCTTATTTTGCGTGATAATTACCCTAATGTAAAAATTTATCACATTATATTGTTAAGTATACAGAATGTGTTTGTATAGACTGTTATTTTGTCGCCTATTTAAGGTAAAATAATCGTCACTTTAACCAAAAACGTGAATAGTCTTTGAAAAAGGAAATATTACACTGTGCGATCAACTTGTTGTCTCGTCGCGAGCATTCGGGCAAAGAGCTGATTAATAAGCTTAAACAACGAGATTTTGTCATCGATGATATTATGCCAGTGATCGACTTTCTGATCAGTGAAGACTATTTAAGTGATGAAAAATTTGCAGATTGTGTTATCAGGCATCGCGTTAGTCGCGGTTATGGTTGGCGCTATATTCAAAATGAGTTGAATCAAAAAGGCGTCAATAGCTCAATTATTAATAATGTGATTAAAAATCATCAAATTGATTGGTATCTTCAAGCTGAGCTTGCGTATAATAAACGTTTTGGTGCGTCAGCTATAGAAGATCAAAAAGAAAAAGCAAAACGCATAAGGTTTTTACAGTATCGCGGTTTCTCAACGGAAGAAATTATGACGACGCTGCAAACAGAATAAATTTTCAATAGTTGGATACTCCCATGATTAAAAGCAGTGCTGAATTACGGCAGGCATTTTTAGATTTCTTTGCTTCCAAACAACATCAAATAGTAGCGAGTAGCTCTTTAGTACCCGGAAATGACGCAACATTGTTGTTCACTAATGCGGGGATGGTGCCCTTTAAGGATGTATTTTTAGGGGCTGATAAACGTAGCTATACTCGAGCAACCTCTTCACAACGTTGTGTTAGAGCTGGCGGAAAGCATAATGATTTAGAAAATGTTGGCTATACTGCACGTCACCATACCTTTTTTGAAATGTTGGGCAATTTCAGCTTTGGTGATTACTTTAAAGAAGATGCGATCAAGTTTGCTTGGGAATTTTTGACTGAAGTTTTGCAACTTCCAAAAGAAAAGTTATTAGTGACCATTTATGAAAGCGATGACGAAGCATTTGCTTTTTGGGCGGACGACATTGGCATTCCGGTTGAAAAAATTATTCGTATTGGCGATAAACCAGGAAGTAAAAAATTTGACTCAGATAACTTCTGGTCGATGGGTGACACTGGTCCATGTGGACCGAGCTCTGAAATTTTCTATGACCACGGTGAAGAAATTTTTGGCGGGCCTCCAGGTTCTCCTGATGAAGATGGTGATAGATTCATTGAAATCTGGAACTTAGTATTCATGCAGTACAACCGTCATGCCGATGGCACGATGGAACCTTTACCTAAACCTTCTGTTGATACCGGCATGGGGCTAGAACGCATCTCAGCCATTCTTCAAAATGTTCACAGTAATTATGAAATTGATATTTTCCAAGGCTTAATTAAAGACACTGCGGCGTTATTAGCGTGTAATGATCTCGAACATAAATCACTTCGTGTTATTGCCGATCATATTCGTTCTTGTAGTTTTCTTATCGTCGATGGCGTTATGCCGTCTAATGAAGGACGCGGCTATGTCTTGCGCCGCATTATTCGCCGCGCTATTCGTCATGGTCATAAATTGGAAGCCTCTTCACATTTCTTCCATAAACTTGTTTCTTCACTGGTCGAGCAAATGGGCGAGGCTTATCCACAATTGGGTGAACAACAAGCGATCATTGAAAAGATTTTGCGTATTGAAGAAGAACAGTTTGGACGGACATTAGATCGCGGTATGGCCTTACTTGAAGATATTCTTGATAACCTTCAAGGTGACACCATTTCGGGTGAAGATGTCTTTAAGTTGTACGATACTTATGGATTTCCAGCAGATTTAACTGCTGACATTGCCCGTGAACGTCAGTTGCGCATCGATCATAATGGTTTTGATGTTGCCATGGGCTTGCAGCGTGAACGTGCTCAACAAGCCAGCCAATTTGGTACTGACTATAATGAACAATTGAAATCAGATCATGCCACTAGTTTTAAAGGCTATACCCAAAGCAGTTACTCTTCTACAGTTGTTGAGCTCTTTAATAGCGAAAGTAAAGTCTCTGAGCTTAGTGCAGGTGAGCAAGGTCTTGTGGTATTAGATGCGACGCCTTTTTATGCAGAATCTGGCGGTCAAGTGGGGGACAGTGGTTATTTACATCTTCCAGATGGTGTTTTTGAAGTACAAGATACTATTAAATTGGGTAATGCCTTTGCTCATAAAGGTATCGCAAAGACAAAAATTCAATTAAATGCTCGTGTTAAAGCAGAAATTAATGTTGAGCGTCGTCAGGCTATTATCAAAAATCATTCAGCAACCCATTTATTACATGCAACGTTGCGTAAAGTCTTGGGCGACCATGTTACCCAAAAAGGGTCTTTGGTTGATGATGAAAAACTACGTTTTGATTTCTCTCATTTTGAAGCAATGACTAACGACGAAATTCAGACGGTAGAACGTATTGTTAATGAGGAAATCCGTCGTAATGTGCAGCGCGTTACTGAGTTAATGCAAATTGATGAAGCGAAAGCAAAAGGCGCAATGGCATTATTTGGTGAGAAATACGATGAGGAAGTGCGAGTGGTGACACTCGGTGATTTTTCTACCGAGTTGTGTGGCGGCGTGCACGTTGAGCGCACCGGTGATATTGGTTTCTTAAAAATAGTCTCTGAAGCGGGGATCGCAGCTGGTGTTCGCCGTATTGAAGCTGTGACAGGACAAGCGGCATTAGATTACACCGAACAGCAAGCGGCTTCATTATCATCAATTGCCCATATGGTTAAAGCAGACGTTGCTGGGGTTACTGGCAAAGTTGAGCAATTGCTTACTCGCAGTAAACAGCTGGAGAAAGAGATCACTCAACTTAAGCAACAGTTAGCTGCTCAGGCTGGCTCTGATCTTATTAGTCAAGCTATTGCAATCAACGGGACCAACGTATTGATTGCAAATTTAGATGGGGTAGAAGCCAAATCACTACGTGGTATGGTTGATGAGTTAAAAGTTAAAATGAACTCAGGTATTGTCATGCTGGCGACAGCAAATGGCGATAAAGTGAGTTTGATTGCTGGTGTGACAAAAGATCTCGTTGGTAAAGTTAAAGCGGGTGAGTTAGTTAACATGGTTGCCTTGCAGGTTGGAGGTAAAGGTGGTGGCCGTCCTGATATGGCCCAAGCTGGCGGTAATCAACCAGAAGAAATAACCAATGCTTTGGCATCAGTTAAGCCTTGGTTGGAAAATCTTTTATAACAAATATTGAATTTGTTGGAAGTTTAATACGGTCTGCCAATAGTTAACGTTATTGGTATGGCCATTTATCTTAACTATTAGATGGTCACAGTAAAATACAGTTGTTAACAAATAGTTGTTATTTAAATGTTAACGAAAGGTTGCACAGTAAATATTGTTGATAAATTTTATATTCAACACTGTTCATTGTTAAGCTAAGCTTGTTAAAATAACGAAATTGACGTTAATGTATTCAATATAATTAATGCAAGAGGGTAACAAAAAACGCTTTTGCTAATTTAGTAATATGTTAGTTGCTCGATATGGAAATTTATATTTCTATAAATTTGGTGGATAAACCTAGGTATTTATATAGTCAAATGTGTAAATCAGTTGACCCTGTCAAATTAAGTGGTTATTTTTTAGAAGTTTATTGTCACTTATAGTGCGCTTTTTGAAAAATTAGACTAACTTTAAACTATTACTAACTTACAAGTATTTAGTGGACCTCGTATTTAAACAGAAAGGAACGATAAGAATGTTAATATTGACACGTCGAGTAGGTGAAACCTTAATGATAGGTGATGAAGTCACTGTGACAGTTTTAGGTGTTAAGGGGAATCAGGTGCGTATAGGGGTTAATGCTCCCAAAGAAGTTTCTGTGCACCGTGAAGAGATTTATATGCGAATACAAGCCGAGAAGGGTGATGACGACACGGCTGGGAATAAGTTCTAAGAAAAACCGGCAATTGCCGGTTTTTTTTTGTCTGCAATAAACAATTAAGTTCGTATCTATAACAGAATAAGATGCTCTTTATGTCTGAAAATTAGCCTTGTTGTCTGAATTCTCAGCAAACAGATGTAAAAGTTAAAAAATCGTTTGACTTATTTTTTATATCCATTAATATTCGCACCCACTGGAGAGGTGGCCGAGTGGCCGAAGGCGCTCCCCTGCTAAGGGAGTATCTGGTTTATCCCGGATCGAGGGTTCGAATCCCTCCCTCTCCGCCATTAAATTTGTTATAAATAAACTTAATGGCTGAGCGTTTAGTTCATATCGTTTAACTAAGATATAAAATAAGTTTATTGCGGACGCGTAGCTCAGCTGGATAGAGTACCTGGCTACGAACCAGGCGGTCGCAGGTTCGACTCCTGCCGCGTCCGCCACTTTTCTTTAAGTGGTAAAATAACAAAGAGCAGCCACTAATAAGGCTGAATAAATAAGTTAATAGACTGCGAGTGCGTAGCTCAACTAGATAGAATGTCTAGACTAAGTTGGCTACGAATTAAGTTCGCTATCTCTGAATCTGAGATATAAAATATAGATTGACCGCGGACGCGTAGCTCAGCTGGATAGAGTACCTGGCTACGAACCAGGCGGTCGCAGGTTCGACTCCTGCCGCGTCCGCCACATATAAAAAATAACCAGTCTATGACTGGTTTTTTTTTTCCTGAAATTCCTCTTGTTCCCCATTCCTATTGAGATAGTCTTACTTGGTATTATTCCGAGCCCAGATAAGAGTTTAGTTTTGATCATTGCTTCGAGTACCCATACTAATATTAAACTGGGACGGCTAATTCACTTGACCTGATTTATTGCCCCGGCGGGTATATTCTCTTATAAGTCGCTAAATACTTGTTTAATAAATCCATAAAGATTGATCATAATCGTATATCAGAGCGGATATATTGATATTTTTGTACTAGCATAATTGAGGCAGTCCAAGTGTTAGTCAATAAACGGGTACTAGAACATTTATATATATATGGAATATAAAAAATATTTTTTATACAACAATGTTAAGTGATATATTCACTTGGTTTTTAAGTTCTTTATTTTTGTATCTTGTATACAAAAAACTCCATTTTCAATATAGATAACGTGAATATTACTTTAAATACTGTATACAATATCTAAAGATTGGCGCTTTAGTGAGTTTTTATTCAAAAAAAGTGATTAAAAATCCATAAAAGTATTTTTGAATACTTGACTGAAAAATATTTTTATGAAACGGCTAAAATATATTTGCTTTTTAGTTATTGGAGTGATTATTCTATTTTTAAATTATTTAGATTGAGGGTGTTATGGAACAGTTAAATCAACAGTTTATTGAAGCAGGAACGCTGATGCTTGCTGGCATGGTCTTTGTATTCACTTTTTTAGGTTTACTGATCCTATTTATCAATACCGTTTTGATCCGGCTTGCCAATAAATATCCCGATGCAATTGTGCAACCCTCGCCACAAAGATCAACTAAAAAATCCCAGACAGCTTCGGACGAAATATCCCCTAGTATTGTCGCTGCAATCAGCGCTGGGATCACTCGCTATCGTCAACAACACAAATTAACTAAATAGGAACATTTTCATGGCAAAATCACTCGGTATTACTGAAGTCGTCTTAAGAGATGGTCATCAGTCGCTGCTAGCGACGCGTCTGCGCTTAGAAGATATGTTACCTATTGCTCCTAAGCTCGATGAAATTGGTTTTTGGTCAATTGAATCTTGGGGAGGTGCTACGTTTGATTCGTGTATTCGTTATTTGGGTGAAGACCCTTGGGAACGTATTCGAGCGCTAAAAAAAGCGATGCCTAATACCAAACAGCAAATGCTCTTTCGTGGCCAAAATATTTTAGGTTATCGCCATTATGCGGATGATGTTGTCGAAAAGTTTGTTGAGCGAGCGCATATCAATGGTGTTGATGTTTTTCGTATTTTTGATGCGATGAACGATGTTCGAAACCTGCAAACGGCAATAAAATCAGCCGTGAAAGTCGGGGCCCATGCACAAGGTACATTAAGTTATACTGAAAGCCCCGTACATAATTTGCAAGGCTGGTTAACCATGGCCAAACAACTTGAAGACATGGGCGCTCATTCTCTGTGTATTAAAGATATGTCAGGGTTGTTGAAACCTTATGATGCCGCCGAGCTGATTGGTAGACTTAAGGAAACCGTATCGATACCGCTTGCTCTACATTGTCATGCAACCACGGGTTTAAGCGTTGCCACGCATATGAAAGCAATAGATGCAAATATTGATGTCATTGATACTGCCATCTCTTCAATGAGTATGACTTACGGCCATTCACCGACAGAGACAATAGTTTCTATTGTTGAAGGTACTGAACGAGACACGGGTCTTGATATGGTAAAACTGGCCGAAGTTGCTGCGTATTTTAGAGAGGTAAGAAAGAAATATGCAAAATTTGAAGGCAGTCTGAAAGGGATAGATCCTCGCATTTTGTTAGCTCAAGTGCCTGGTGGCATGTTAACTAACATGGAAGGGCAATTAAAAGAGCAAGGCGCAGCAGATCGTCTTGATGAAGTGTTAATCGAAATACCTAAAGTGCGTAAAGATCTTGGTTATATTCCTTTGGTTACGCCAACATCACAGATCGTCGGTACGCAAGCTGTTTTGAATGTGTTAACCGGTGAGCGTTATAAATCAATCACTAAAGAAACCGCTGGTGTGTTAAAAGGCGAATATGGTGCGACGGCTGATAAAGTTGATGCAAGCTTGCAGGAGAAAGTGCTGGATGGCGGCCAAGCTATTACCTGTCGACCAGCAGATTTGCTTGAACCTGAAATAGAGAAATTGTCAGCAGAATTAAACACGCTAGCAAAAGAAAAAGCCATCACCTTAGCCGATGATGTTATTGATGATGTGCTTACTTACGCATTGTTTCCGCAAATTGGTTTGAAGTTTTTAGAAAACCGCAATAACCCTGATGCATTTGAGCCAGCGCCGACCAAAGAATCTACCAAATCTCAGGATGCCCCCGTTAAACAGAGTGCTTGTGCAGCTGAAAGTTACGCGGTGAGCGTTGATGGCAAAGTATATGATGTTGTCGTGGCGCAAGGAGGAGATATAAGCAAAATATCTCATGTTGTTGGCGACGACGCGATTAAACAATCTGCGTCGGTATCGGCAGACGAAGCGCTGAATGCGCCACTTGCCGGCAATATTTTTAAAGTACTGATTAATGAGGGTGATCGCGTTGAAGCCGGTGATGTAGTCATTATTATGGAAGCGATGAAAATGGAAACCGAAATTCGCGCCGTCAATACTGGCACCATTAGCGCTATTCATGTCAAAGTAGGCGATTCTGTGACTGTAGGTCAAGCATTGTTGAATTTAGGCTAGGGCAGAATTATGGATTCATTAAATACCCTATGGTTGTCGACCGGCTTGGCAAATTTTGAGCTGGGTCAGGTGGTCATGATGTTGGTGGGCTGTGCTTTGTTATACCTCGCTATAGCGAGAAACTTTGAGCCATTGTTGCTGTTGCCTATGGGCTTTGGTGCTATCTTAACTAATATTCCCGTTGCTGGATTTTCCGAAGTCGGTGGCTTGCTGCATTACATCTATTATGCAGGTATTGATACGGGGATTTTTCCGCTGATTATCTTTATGGGGGTTGGCGCAATGACAGATTTTGGCGCCTT
Source organism: Colwelliaceae bacterium 6471 (assembly GCA_040779335.1). Lineage (GTDB taxonomy): Bacteria > Pseudomonadota > Gammaproteobacteria > Enterobacterales > Alteromonadaceae > JBFONV01. Next base: position 221,299 of record JBFONV010000002.1, on the reverse strand, counting down.
GATAGCAAACCCTAGAACCTTGTTGTTAGGCGCAGCAGCACAGTTTGGTATTTTTGCGACATTGTTTGGTGCCATCGCTTTAAATGCAGTGCCTGGAATAGAGTTCACTTTAAAAGATGCATCGGCCATTGCTATTATTGGTGGCGCTGATGGACCAACGGCAATCTTTTTAGCCTCGAGACTAGCACCTGAATTACTTGGAGCAATTGCGGTAGCCGCATACTCTTATATGGCGCTTGTACCGATTATTCAGCCTCCTATCATGCGGGCGTTAACGTCAGAAGACGAGCGTAAAATAGAAATGGCACAGCTGCGTCATGTCACTAAGGTTGAAAAAATCATCTTCCCACTTGGTGTGTTGTTAATGACCATATTCTTTTTGCCTGCTGCGACACCGTTAGTTGGAATGTTTTGTTTGGGAAATTTGATGAGGGAATGTGGTGTGGTCGATAGGTTAAGCCATACTGCTCAAAATGAATTGATCAACATCACCACCATATTCCTAGGCTTAGGTGTTGGTTCAAAACTAAGTGCCCACGCATTTTTGAATATCGAAACTTTAGGGATCTTAGGTTTAGGGGCTGTCGCTTTTTCTATTGGCACAGCTTCCGGTGTATTGATGGCAAAATTAATGAATAAATTATCCTCTACCCCCATTAATCCGCTGATTGGCGCAGCTGGGGTTTCAGCGGTGCCTATGGCGGCTAGGGTGGCTAATAAAGTGGGCTTAGAGGCCAATCCACATAACTTTTTACTGATGCATGCAATGGGACCTAACGTAGCAGGCGTGCTTGGCTCCGCAGTGGCTGCCGGGATATTGCTGGCGTTGGTGGGGGGATAACCGACCGTCATAATAAAGAAGGAAGCGATGCTTCCTTTTTTAATGTCTATTCATTGTCGATACCGGTATTTTTGAAGATAAATATCTATTTAAGGATGAAGTTTAAAGTGTTGCCAGTTTTCACCATCTTGTTGAAAACAAATACGATCATGTAATCGGCTTGCACGTCCTTGCCAAAATTCAATATAATGAGGTTTTATCCGCCAACCTCCCCAAAACTCGGGTAAAGGGACCGGACCATCAGCAAATTTTGTCGTGTAATAGTCAACGCGTTCTTTTAATTCATCATCGCTCATCATTTTACTGCTTTGCTTTGAAGCCCATGCGCCAATTTGGCTGCCTCGGTCACGGCTATGAAAATAACGTTCGGATTGTTCTTTACTGACCTTTTCTACGTGCCCTTCAATACGCACTTGTCGCTGCAATACGCTCCAGTGAAATAATAAAGCGACCTTAGCATTTTCGTCCAGTTCATGGCTCTTACGGCTAGTGTAATTGGTATAAAAAACAAAACCATTTTGGTCAAACTCTTTTAGTAATACCATACGAGAAGAAGGCTGGCCATCATTGTTACAACTACTTACCGACATGGCCTCGGGCAGCAAAATACCTGATTTATTGGCATCATTAAACCATTGCTCAAATAATGTCATCGGGGAACTGTCAGGTGATATTTCAGGGAGAGGAAGTGCTACACCTTGCCCAAAAGTAAAAAGACAGCGAAGCTTTTCTATAAAGGTCATGCGATTGGTAAGTTTCTATTTGAATTTGAACGATATCTTAGCAGTTTTTAGTTTAAAACAAATGAAAAAGAGACGTAATTACGTCTCTTTTAATTCCCAAATGGAGTTGAACTAGTTTTTGTTCATATAATCCAAGGTTAGGTTAGATAGTAATCTAACCCCCAGTTTCATGCCACTTTCGTCAATTTCAAATTTCGGTGTGTGATGGTCGGGCGCTTGCGATGCTGGCATGTCTAAACTCTTGCCACCAAGGAACAAATATAACCCAGGTATTTCTTCTTGGTAAAAAGAGAAGTCTTCTGCAATTGTTACGGCATTAGATACAAAGGTATTATCTGCGCCGGCAGTGTCTGTTATTGCTGGTAGCATATCGCGCATTAACTTAGGATCGTTATAAGTAATGGGATAACTGTAATCAAGTGGTAATGTGACCTCTGCTGTCGCATTCATGCTTTTTGCAATATTTGTGGCTTTGCGATGAACGGCTTCGTGAATATGTTTTCTGATTTCTGGGTTTAAGGTACGAATGGTGCCGACCAACTCGACTTCACTAGGGATAATGTTGGAACGATTTCCACCATGGATCATGCCAACACTAACAACCGCTGCACTATCAATTAATTCAATCTCACGACTGACAATTGTTTGTAACCCCAAAATTATTTGTGCGGATGTCACGATTGGATCGACACTATACCAAGGAGAAGCACCATGAGATTGTTTACCTTTGACAACAATTTTATAGGGATCAACAGCTGCCATTAAGCCACCTTCACGATAATGTACCGTGCCAACGTCGAGTCCTGAACGAATATGTAGGCCAAAAATAACATCGACATCAGGTGATTTTAATACGCCCTCTTTTACCATGACTTCAGCGCCGCCTGTTTCTCCTGCCGGAGCACCTTCTTCAGCAGGTTGAAAAATAAATTTTACTTTGCCACGCAGTTGTTCTTTCATGTCAGTCAATACTTTCGCGGCGCCCATTAACATGGCAATGTGAGTGTCGTGACCACACGCATGCATAACCCCAACATCAAAACCGTTATTAGTTGAACGAACTTTCGAGGCAAAGGGTAAATCTACATCTTCTGTTACGGGTAAGCCGTCAATATCTGCTCTAAGGGCAACGACAGGTCCTGGCTTACCTGAATCTAAAATGGCCACTACGCCCGTTTTAGCAACACCTGTTTGTACGTCTAATCCCAAAGAGACTAAATATTTAGCGATGGTTTTCGCCGTTTCAAATTCTCTATTCGATAGCTCAGGGTGTTGATGAAAATGGCGTCGCCATTTAATAACATCGGCTTCCACTTTGTCGGCGAGTTGATCAACAGTAGTAGTGTCGGCTTGAACGGTATTGCAGGCAAAACCAATCAATAGAGGCAGCAGTAATTTTTTCATGGCTTGTTATTCTTTTAGGTGTTGGAAAATATCTACCATACTTGATTCATAGCTTTTGTGCTACGACGCTGTTAGGACTATTGCCATTAGATACGGTGAGAAAAGTGATTGTTATTAGTAGTTAACAGTTTCAAATGTCCCAATCTTCGCTGTCATCAAGTAACTCTTTCAAGCGTTTTTGCTCAAGTATGTCTTCAATTCTGCGGTGAATTTTAGCGTGGCGAACAGCATCCTCGGAGTTCGCAAACTCCTTTTCATAGTTATTTTTTTGAAAGTCATCGTTTTCATTTTTATCAAATGCGTCATCAAACGAATTATTGGCCATATATCGCTACTTATTGGTTATCGTTTTAAGTCAAAATGCCGTTCGTGCAGTTTGTCATTCCATATTATTTGAACATAGGCAACAACGTTTAAATTTTCAAATTTTTAAATTAAAGATTATTGGTCTTATTAAATATGTACATATTTAACCCGAGCTTAGCTAATAGATATTCATGGGGGGAGCAAGGATGCACTAATGCGTTGAAATCGAGATTTAGTATAAGTTATTGATGATGTTTAACTATAAAGATGTGTCTAGGTGGTAAAATTGAGTATGAGTTTTACAATCTGCTTGGTAGACTTGAGGTTATTTTTCCCAGTATTGTGTCAATGGTTCATCAAGCATTCAACATTTGGTTAAGTTCATATCAGGTTAACGCCTCGCGATTAAAGCAACGTAGGTTAGTGATTTTGGCTGGCGATACCGCATGGGCAATGCAATTATTAAAATCTCTCGATAGTTTTCCACATCAAAACAATGCTTCCCAAATAACACGTGAAAAGGTTTGGTATTTTTTTAGTGATACTGGCAACCGTTTAGCCACTATAAACAGTCAAAATTATCGCAACATGTTAGGCACTGAAAGTGACTATTTAGTTTTTTTTGATAATGATATCAATATTGACTCATTGGCTGCACTATCAGGCACGCTTGTCGCGGGCGGGGTTTTGTTCGTGATCTGGCCTAATGCCGCTGAAGACTCTTCTCAATCAACGTCGAGCCCATATTACCAACGTTTATTTAATCAATTTTTTAATAGTGAGAATGTTGACGTTATTGAGCAAGGTAAACCTTTGCCTAGTGTCCCAACCGAGTTGATTTTAAATAGCGATAACCAAACTTTCCCTTTAGGTTGCGCGAGCGAAGGACAACATCACGCGGTGCAGGCGGTTATAAAAGTTGCTAGAGGGCATCGCAATCGACCACTAGTACTGACAGCCGACCGCGGTCGCGGAAAATCCTCTGCGCTTGCTATTGCTTGCCAACAGCTTTTACTAACGGTAGAGCAAAAGCAGCATGTTTTGGTTTCAGCGCCTCATGTTCAGTGTTTAGACATTTTTTTTCAGCAGCTGAAACAATGTCTACCCGATGCTCATTTTCAAAATCAGTGCTTACATCATGAAAATGGCACGGTTGAATTTGTTGCCATCGATCGATTAATTAAAGACAAGCCTAGCGCAACCTTAGTATTGATTGATGAGGCCGCGGCGGTACCCGTTTATCTGTTAACACAACTGATGAAACAATATTCTCGCATTGCCTTTTCAAGTACTCAACATGGTTATGAAGGCGCGGGGAGAGGCTTTACGCTTAAATTTACCCAAGTGCTTAATTTACATGCCCCACAATGGCAGCTTTTACATATCAACGAACCGATCAGGTGGGCTGCAGATGATCCCCTAGAGCAGTTTATTTTTGATACTTGCTTACTTAATGCTCAGTTGCCAACAATGCTGGATAAGGAACAATGCTTTGTTTTCAACGAACTAGACTTTGAAGTCTATAAAGCATCAGAGCTGATACAAGATGAACGTTTGCTAAGTCAGTTGTTCGCTGTGCTGGTTACCGCGCATTATCAAACGTCACCAAGCGACCTCAAGTTGATATTGGAAAACCAGAACATCAGTATTGTTTCGCTAAAAACGCAGGACAATATAGTGGCTGTTGCTTTGCTGATGAAGGAAGGACAGTGCGATGAGGATGAAATTAGGGCTGTTAAAAATAATGAGCGACGATTAAGAGATCAGTTTATTCCTCAATCATTACTAACCCATTGTGGCATAACATCCGCATTTGATTATCGCTATTGTCGTATTATGCGAATAGCAGTACATCCTCAATTGCAAAGCACTGGGATAGGCAGCCGATTTTTAGCTGAAATAGAGGCATATGCCCAAAGAGAATATTTTGATTTTATCGGCTCAAGTTTTGGTTTAAGTCAAGCGCTATTGAATTTTTGGTTGCAGGCAGACTTTAACGTTGCCCGCGTTGGATTTAAACAAGATAACGCTAGCGGAGAATACTCCGTTATGGTTTTAAAACACTTAAATAGTAAAAGTGAAGTCTTGTCTAATGAAATCACTCATGCGTTTTATCGGACATTTGATTACCTGTTAACGGATGAATATCAATCGTTAAGTGCGAAGGTTATTTGGCAAATATTACATGCGATGCCAAAAACATATCTGTCTGAACTTACCGACATGGATCAAAACAGCGTTGATGATTTTGTCAGTCACCAACGGTTATACAGTGCCTGCGTTTATGGCCTGCACCAGTGGTTACTAAGGCAAATGCACAAGCCATTCTCAGCAAGCATATTACCTTTGATCACACGAATACTGCAGAAAAAGTCAGTTGCGCAGACTTGCGATATATACGCTTTAACGGGAAAAAAAGCGCTAAACGAGCATTTGATTCAATTTATCAGCCAGTGCAAAAAATAATCTAAAATGTTCGCACTAAGTTTGATGTTTGCTTTACCGGCACCATTGTTTTTCATTGCCTGATAATAGCATTGCCGCTTCTGAGTTGATTTGGCATCATCGGGATAAACGAGCCTAATTAGGTTGTCAGTTATTGTTTTCATAACGCCCAATTTGGCCACTCAACTTAATTATGCTTAAGTTTACGTTAATATCTTGAGCCAGTTTTCAAGTTGTTAAAACTTTTGATAATACTTCGTTTATAGGTTTGGCTCAGGCAGCAGGCTACTTTTTAACAGTAATTGCCAAACCACTTTTTTGGCTGCTAAGTTAAGACATTTGCATTCATTACCATGCAGTAAACCACTGGAAATTAATTTAGCCAGTACTCCCTCAGAGAGCTCAACTTGGACTTTATTTATGTAGGTATCATTGTTTGTTTGTGTTTTCATCGTACACTCCAGTTAAAGAAAACATAAATACGTTAAAATAAAACGCAAGTAAATAACCATGCTATTTAATGGTAATAATTGGAAGACGAAGATGGGTGAAGTGATCAAGGTTAACAATTTGATCAAGCGATATGGCGCTTTAGCAGCGGTTGATAATGTTTCTTTTGCCATTGAAAAGGGCCATTGTTTTGGGTTGCTTGGTCCCAATGGGGCGGGTAAAACCACCACCATTGAGATTATGGAAGGGATCATCGCTGCAACTGCCGGAGAAGTTTTGTTTTATGGTAAACCTGTTAATGATTCAGTATCACATCAAATAGGTATTCAGTTTCAACACACGGCGTTACAAGACTTTTTGACCGTTAAAGAAACGCTTAACTTGTTTGCATCGTTTTATCAGCAGACATTGCCGCAATCACAGCTTATTGAGTTGTGTGATTTAGATGAGTTTTTAGATAGAGACAACAGACTGCTTTCTGGAGGCCAACGGCAAAGATTATTGCTGGCATTAGCGCTGGTGAATGATCCTGATATTATATTTTTAGATGAGCCGACTACGGGGTTAGATCCTCAGGCACGTCGAAATTTTTGGCAGTTGATCAAAAACATCAAAGCGGAAGATAAAACGATTGTACTTACAACCCATTATATGGATGAAGCAGAACAATTATGTGACGATATTGTCATCATGGATCAGGGGCGCGTTATAGAAAGTGGCACCCCCCATCAGTTGTTGGACAAACATTTCAATAACGTATTTATCTATTTACCTAAACGCCAAATCAGTGATGAACTTATTAGCATTTATGAGTGGCAAACAATTGGTGATCGCGTTGAGATCATGTCGGATAACGTAGAAAATACTTTGTCTTTGTTAATGAAAAATCAGGTTTCATTAGAAGGTTTGCATGTGAAATCAGCAAACTTAGACGATTTATTTTTAAAATTAACGGGCCACACATTGAGGGAATAGCATGAATTTCAAACGCTTTTTTGCAGTGTTTAAGGCACGCAATATTGAATTTTTCAGAGATAGGTCGTCACTGAGTTGGAACTTAATTTTTCCTATATTACTCTTGGTGGGACTTTCGTTTATTTTTTCGGGTAATGGCAAAGCATCATATAAAATTGGGGTGCTAGAACTACCTGCATCTCAATCTGCGTTTCTTGAAACCCAATATATTGAATTTATCAATTATCAAAATATCGAAAAAGCTAAAGTGAAATTGGCTAATCACAGTATTGATTTATTGATAGATTTTAAGCGGCAAACCTATTGGGTCAATGAACAAGCTCCCAATAGTTACCTCGTTGAGAAAATTTTTCTATCGGCTGAACACAACTTTACTCGTGAACTCACCCAAGGAAAGGGCATTCGCTACGTTGACTGGGTACTACCTGGGATTTTAGGGATGAACATGATGTTCAGTTGTTTATTTGGCGTTGGTTATGTGATTGTTCGTTATAGGAAAAACTCGGTATTAAAGCGCTTAAAAGCGACACCGTTATCAGCGTTAGAATTTGTTCTTGCGCAATTATTGTCGCGTATGTTCATTGTTATCTTCATGTCGAGCGTAGTGTATATCGGGTGCAATCTGTTCTTTGATTTTTATATGTTGGGTCGTTATGTTGATTTACTGGTGGTGGGGGTATTAGGCGCTTTTAGTTTGATCACTTTAGGGCTACTGGTGGCCAGTCGCAGTAAAAGTGAGGAGCTTATCGGTGGCTTGCTTAACTTAACTTCTTGGCCGATGATGATGCTCTCTGGCGTTTGGTTTAGTTTGGAGGGGGCACCCAATGAGCTAAAAATATTTGCCGACTTTTTGCCCTTAACTCACTTAGTTGCTGGCGCACGTAAAATTATCACTGAAGGGGCAACATTAGCTGATATTAGTTATCATCTCGGCATTTTAGTGCTTATGAGTGTGTTGTTTTTATCCTTAGGAGCCTATTTATTTAGTTGGAATACAGAACGCTAATCCTTACAGTGTGAAGAATTTATTAATGAGTTCCTAACTACCGCAAGATTGACGAATGATTAAACTTGTAGGCATAAGCGTTGTGCTAACTTCTTCCTCGTTGATTAGCTTAATTAAATTTTCTACCAATAATTCACCTGCAAGTAAGCTGTTTTGACGGGCGGTCGTTAACGGTGGTGTGGTAAAGCTGGCTAAAGGAATATCGTCAAAGCCGACCACAGCCACATCTTCCGGAACTTTGATGTTGTGCTCTTTTAACGCCCGCATTGCGCCAATGGCGACGAGATCGCAAGCACCAAAAATAGCGTCAAATGGCTCTTCGCTATCGATCAACTGGCAGGTGGCTATATAACCCGATTCATCGGTAGTAATAGCATCAAATTGTAATTTTTTATTCACGATTAAGCCATTATCTGTAATAGCTTTGCAATGACCTAAGTAACGATCAAAAAGTTCAGGTGAATGGCTTGACGCATCGCCGATAAAAGCAAAATCTTTACGGCCATTTTTAATCACATGCTCGGTCACTTGATAGCCGCCATGGAAATTATCACAACCGACAGAGACAATGGGGAGTTGCTTCACTTCGGCGCCCCAGCGAACAAATCGCGTATCTTGTTCAATCAGTTGAATAAGTTTTTCTTCATAATCAACAAAGTCACCATAGCCCAATAAAATAATGCCATCAGCCTTATTGGTATCTTCAAAATCAGCATGCCAGTCATTATTCATTTGTTGGAAAGAAACCAGCAGATCATAACCTTTATTGGAGCATGCACGGGTGATGCTTCCTAACATGGAGAGAAAGAAAGGATTAATCAACGAGTCGTCACTGGTTGGGTCTTCAAACAATAATAAAGCAATGGTGGCACTGCGTTGTGTTCTTAAGCTACTGGCATTTTTATCAACTTTATAGTTTAGCTCTTGGGCAATTGCTTGTACCTTAAGTCGAGTTTCCTCGTTCACTAAGGGACTGTTTCTTAACGCCCTAGAAACCGTCGATTGTGATACACCCGCACGATAGGCAATGTCGAACGATGTTGGTTTTGATTTCACAGCAAAAATATCCACAATAATCTTAATGTAAATATTAACTGACACCTAAGTTGATGTATAGAAATAAAACATAACGGTTTATGAATTATGGCATTAGCATATACATTATGTTTCTTAGTGCTTTAATTACTTGCCAAAAATTGCCCAATTTACTTAGAATAAATGTGATTTGAACTACTGTTGAGATGATTTGTCGAAGTGTAGTAACTGGTGTTTACTGAGCACTTTAATATACAATAATATTATCAATATCTGCATGTCGAGAACGCTTTTGAGTGTTGTAATTAAGCTGATTGGAATTGTCCTAATTTCAATGTTGGCTAATCTTGTTGAGGCCAAAACATTGAAAGTGAGTATCCCAGTAATGCCTGTGCATGCTGAGGCCAATGGTAAAGGGATACTTATCTCATTTGTTAAGGCGCTAGAGGATTATCTCGAAGAGGATATCGATATTGAATTGATGTCTTTTTCTAGAGCGATAAGTTATGTCAGTGATGATTTGGTCGATTTTCATCTGCCATTAATTAAATACGAATCAACTTTGGATGAGCAACACTATATATATTCAGATGAAACTATTTTTTACGTCAACTTTGTTTTATATAGCAATAAAACTAAACCGGTAAATATAAACGAGCTAGCGTTATTGAATATTGAGACTGATTCAGCTCACCAGTTGTTTTTCCCATTTAAAACTTCTAGTTCGAGTTGCTTATTGTGCAGCTTAAAACGTGTCCAGCATCAAGCGATTGATGGCTATATTTTTGCTGATTCACCTACCGATGCGATGTTAAAAGAACATGCTGACGTACTGAAGGATGTCCATCGCCAACTCTATAATCGCTTTGAAGTTAAAGTGGTTTTTCCAAAAACGGCACAAGGCCAACAGCTAAACAAGAAAATAAGCGCGGTAATTAGAGATATGCGAGCATCTGGGCAATTAGAAGCCTTATTAGGATCTGTCGATCTACCTTTTGAAAGCTGGCAATTAGGTGTTCTACATGACTAATAACATTTTGTATCAGTCTTATTTACATAGAGGAGAGTATATTGACGAGTAAGATCTTCTTTAAAGCAATAGGAATATTTTTTTTAGGGCTGGCATTAATAGGCGCTGCGTTACCCATTTTACCTACCACTCCTTTTCTATTGATTTCAGCAAGTTGCTTTGCAAAATCATCGCCTCGGTTACATGCAATGTTACTGAATAATAAAGTGTTTGGTGCGTTAATAACCGATTGGCAAAACCATAGAACGATTGCGAAAAAAAGCAAAATAATTGCCCTTGTAACTATGCTGCTATCGGTATTTTGGTCATGCTATATTTTAGAAGATAATTATTTGAAGTTATTGGTGATAGCCATAATACTCGGACCTTTTATTTTCGTAGCTTGCTTACCACACTCAAAGACACACTCCGCTGTAAAAGATTAGCTTTATCTAAGACTGTTAAACTCTAGTCAGTATGGCAGTACTTTGATGCATTTTTGCTATTTATTATTACTATTCGTCTTAAGAATCTATGGTCACGAAACCTTCCGGTGAGGCGACAACGATTGCATCACGACCCAATTTTTTTGCTTGATACAGTGCTCTATCGGCAGCATTAAAGACATCGGTGGTATTACTGCACTGTTCAGTAAATGTGGAAATACCAAATGAACAAGTTATGTTTAAAACTTTATTTTTTTTACGTAATTCAAATTTTAAATTATTGATTGTTTTTCTAATTTTTTTTGCCAGTTCAGTCGTCGTGGTTAAATCTGTCGTTGGTAAAATTATAACAAACTCTTCTCCGCCATAACGGGCAACATAGTCTGTTGAACGAATATTATTTTTTAAAGTTTGCCCCAAACATTTCAATACTTGATCACCAATACTGTGGCCAAAACTGTCGTTTATTGCTTTGAATTTGTCCACGTCGATAAGTAATAAGGTTAAAGGCTGGTTGGTTGTTGTCCAAACGTTGCGCTCTTTATTAATGGTCAGCACATAACCTTTACGATTGCCTATTGTGGTTAGTTCATCAATTAAGATGTTTTCTTCAGCGACATCGAGTTGTTTTTCTAATTTTTCGACAAAACTTGAAGTATTATTAATTTTGTCGGTTAAATTACTAATGGTTGCTTGGTTAGTTTCATGAATTTGTTGCTGAGATTTTGCATAGTCATCCATAATGTTCGACATCAAAGAAACACTTCGCTTAATGTGTTCTTGCATACCTTGCATGGTATCTATTTTTTTCGCTTTAACTTCCATGTTTTTTAGTTCAGTAACCATACTATTTTTAATGTTACTACTATTGTCGTTACAGGATGTTATCAGCTGTTCTATCACGGTAGTTTGTTTAAAGACACTGATAATATTGGCATGAATGTCGTTAAGCATCTCTTCTGCGGAACAACGTTCTTGCTGAATTAATAATGCTAAGTAATTGGTCGAACGTTCCAAAAGGTTTATGGATTTAAAAAATGTCCCTTTGCTATCAGTTATTTGTTTGGCTTCAAACAATATGCTGCCAATAAACTTATCGTTTGGATAGGTTTGTGCCAATTGTGTAGAAATAGCAATAATATCTTTAAGTAGTCTCTTGCTGGCTAAGTGAACATCGGTTGCGACCACGCCAGTTTCTTCCGCTTTTACTTCCTGCTCAGGCACAATAACTGTTGAGGATTCTCTTAAAGTCCCTAAATCGTCGGCAAAGTACTCTAAAGCTTGTCCAACACTCACCATAATAGTGTGCGGAGGTTGATCTAGTGATATTGCCGATAATATATCCAATATTTTCTCAGCTTGGCTAGGTGATAAGTTTTTTTGAGAGCAGCTTTTTATTAGCGATTTTAATTTTTGAAGATCTTTCTTTTTTGTTTGAGATTCAACATTGTCAACGTTCTGTTTCATTTTTGCATACTGCTCAACGAGCGAAGCAAAAGTGAACATGGCTTCATTAGACTTTAAGACATTTTTGATATTTTCAATTTGAATGGCTAGCGGACCAGCATTTGGAGCACAATCAATAAAGAAGCGCAGTGCGCGTTTTAGTTCGCTATTTGAACGACTTAGCGAACGTAAATCTTTAGTTGTTTTATCCGTACCCATCTTAGAAACCTTGTAAAATAACTGTCATTAAATAGGGGTTTAACGACGAATGTAGCAATCATGTTAAATTTTGAATGGCGATTATAACCAAGAAACGTAACATTAGTATGAAAATATCGCTATATTTTGAGCTCGCGCATTATTATTGATAAATGTGCACTCTTTTAGTTATAGGTATTTATCGGCACTTATGCGAGCGCTTTTTTCACGAGTGTCGCAAGATGATTTGGTAACGTTAATGATAAAGCAATATTATGGGCCACATCAGACATTTTTCCCCAAGTTTTACGAACAATATTAATGACTTTTTCTTGGTCATGTTTCGCGGAAAAATCATCAAAGTAATGTTGCAAGAACACTAAACAGGCAACGTCTTCCAAAGTTTGACTTTCTGTATTGGTTTTAAATTTTTCTTTGCGGATAATGGCAGCGGTTTGCGCGGCTTCTTCTTCACTATAGCCATGCTCAAGCATGATATCCATAGTTAATTGTGCATGTAATTTTCCGAGTTCTTTGCGCCATTTTAAATAGCCCGCTTTACCAGTCTCATATTCATCTCGCTTAATCTGCCAGCGTTTTATATGCTGCGCGCGTACCGCAATTTTTAGCAACTCATCAGCATGAGGCCAATATTGATCTAAACAGTCGCTCATCTGATGCCCATAAACCAACTCTTTTGGTTTAAGCATTCCGTTGCTCATAATTTGATTCTTGTCTTGTTCATTGATTAAGTCAATCGCCGATAAAACGGCATTTAAACGCAGGTTGGTCATCATGAATGCTTCTAAATTTAAAAGACTTATTTTAACCCGATCTCGATGATTTACAATCAAGATGAAAAAAAAGCAAAATTAGGCTATTTTTCTAGCAAAGGGATTGTTGTTACCCGCATGGCTTTTAGGTATAATACTGTCCCGTCTTGCTAAGTTTGTTTGTGTCTCTTTTACAAGCAGCGTTAGCGCAAAATTTCTGTTTTTTCCTTACTTCTGGGTTATACATGACAACTAGATATATTTTTGTAACAGGCGGCGTGGTCTCGTCTCTTGGTAAAGGTATTGCGGCCGCTTCACTTGCAGCAATTCTTGAAGCGCGTGGGTTAAAAGTAACAATGCTTAAACTAGACCCATACATTAATGTCGATCCTGGCACTATGAGTCCAATCCAGCATGGTGAGGTTTTTGTTACCGAAGATGGCGCAGAAACAGATCTCGATTTAGGTCATTACGAACGTTTTATTCGTACCAAAATGACCAAGCGCAATAATTTTACCACAGGTCGTATTTATCAAGATATTTTATCTCGAGAACGCAGAGGGGAATTTTTAGGCGCAACGATTCAAGTGATCCCTCATATCACTAATGATATTAAACGCCGAGTTATTGAAGGCGCAGAAGGTTTTGATGTTGCTATGGTCGAAATTGGCGGCACAGTAGGTGACATTGAGTCGCAACCTTTTTTAGAAGCTATCCGTCAATTAGGTACCGAACTTGGTCGTGAACGTGCAATGTTTATGCACTTAACCTTGGTGCCTTATATTGCTGCGGCTGGCGAGATCAAAACCAAACCAACGCAACATTCAGTGAAAGAATTACGTTCAATTGGTATTTTCCCAGACATCTTAGTTTGTCGAAGTGAGCGAGCTATCCCTGCTAACGAAAGAGCTAAAATAGCGTTGTTTACCAATGTTGAAGAAAAAGCGGTCGTGTCAATGCGCGATGTTGACAGTATTTATAAAATCCCGGCGTTATTAAAGTCTCAAGGTATTGATGAAATCGTTTGTAAACGTTTCGGGTTAGAATTACCTGAAGCTGACTTGAGTGAGTGGGAAAAAGTGCTTTATCAGGAAGCAAATCCTGTTGGTGAAGTTAATATTGCTATGATCGGTAAATATACAGAGTTACCAGATGCATATAAATCAGTTAACGAAGCCTTAAAGCACGCCGGCCTTAAGAACCAAGTTACGGTTAATATTAAATATATTGATTCTCAAGATCTTGAGTCGAAAGGTTTTGAAGTATTACAAGACCTTGACGCGATACTAGTGCCAGGCGGCTTTGGTGAGCGTGGCGTGGAAGGTAAAATACTGGCGGCTCAGTACGCTCGTGAAAATAAGATCCCTTATTTAGGTATATGTTTAGGTATGCAAGTGGCGCTGATTGAATATGCGCGCAATGTCGCGGGTCTTGAACATGCTCACAGCACTGAATTTGATCCTAGTTCAGAGCATGCCGTTATCGGTTTAATCAATGAATGGCTAGATGAAGCTGGACAAGTAGAGTACCGCTGTGAAAATTCAGATTTGGGTGGAACTATGCGTTTAGGCTCACAATTGTGCCACCTTGTGAAAGGTACCAAGGTCTGCGACGTATATGGTAGTGAAACAATTTATGAAAGACACCGTCACCGTTATGAGGTAAATAATAACTACCGCGAACAATTGAGCAAAGCAGGCTTAGTGTTCTCCGGATTGTCGACGGACAAAAGTTTAGTTGAGGTGATTGAGATTCCAGATCATCCTTGGTTTATTGCTGGGCAGTTCCATCCTGAGTTTAATTCAACGCCTCGAGATGGTCACCCTTTGTTTGAAAGCTTTATTGCTGCCGCATTTAAGCATCAAAAACATGAAATAGACTAAGTGAACAATTAACCCAAAACCGTAGCGATGTGCTGCGGTTTTTTATTTTAATAATTTAATACTACTGCCCAAATGCTTTAATGGGCGCTGTTATTCAGAGGAACAATAATGTCAAATATTAGTAAGATCATTGCTCGTGAAGTAATGGACTCTCGTGGTAACCCTACCATTGAAGCCGATGTTTATTTAGAGTCAGGCGCATGGGGGCGAGCATGTGCGCCATCAGGAGCGTCAACTGGCTCACGCGAAGCACTTGAATTACGAGATGGTGATAAAAGTCGCTATTTAGGAAAAGGTGTACTTAAAGCCGTTGCAGCAGTAAATAATGATATAGCCCAAGCGCTTATTGGTAAAAATGCATTAGCGCAGGCTGAAATTGATCAAATTATGATTGATTTAGATGGCACGGAAAACAAAGAAAAATTTGGTGCCAATGCCATTCTTGCTGTGTCTTTGGCAAACGCAAAAGCGGCAGCGATGGAAAAGAAAGTACAATTGTTTGAACATATTGCTGATTTAAACGGCACGCCAGGACAATATTCTTTACCATTACCTATGATGAATATCATCAATGGTGGTGAGCATGCTGATAACAATGTTGATATCCAAGAATTTATGATCCAACCAGTTGGCGCTCCAAGTTTCAGCGAAGCGTTGCGCATGGGTGCTGAAATTTTTCATCAACTGAAAAAAGAATTATCAGCAAAAGGCCTCAATACTGCGGTAGGTGATGAAGGAGGCTTTGCGCCTAATTTAACGTCAAACGAAGAAGCGTTAAAAGTTATCGAAATGGCGGTAGCTAATGCCGGTTATGAGATGAACAAAGATATAACCTTAGCCCTAGATTGTGCATCATCGGAATTTTATAAAAATGGTGTTTATGATTTGGCCGGTGAAGGTAAACAGTTCGATGCGGAAGGTTTCGCTGAGTACTTAGCAGAACTATCACGCAAATATCCAATCGTTTCTATCGAAGATGGCTTAGATGAGAGTGATTGGGATGGCTGGAAAATTCTTACCGATAAAATTGGTGATAAAGTGCAACTCGTTGGTGACGATTTATTCGTGACTAACACCAAAATTTTAGCCCGTGGTATCGAGCAAGGTATCGGCAACTCTATCTTGATCAAATTTAACCAAATCGGTTCATTAACTGAAACCTTAGCGGCTATTAAAATGGCGCAGGATGCAGGCTTTACTGCGGTTATTTCTCATCGCAGCGGTGAAACAGAAGATGCTACTATTGCCGATTTAGCGGTTGGTACTGCGGCAGGGCAAATAAAAACCGGCTCTTTATGTCGCTCAGATCGTATTTCTAAATATAACCAATTGTTGCGCATTGAAGAATTTCTTGGCGATAAAGCGGTATTTAATGGTCGTTCAGAAATTAAAGGCCAGTAACGTTTAAAATTTATATTCGTTATAATTTATAAAAGCTACTCATTGAGTAGCTTTTTTTTACGTCAAATTTAGCGGAGTATTGATATCGATTAGTGTTACAAAATTGAGAAAGAAAATATTAAAACACCAACCAATGGTTAAGGATAATACCTGATATATCGTTTGAAAACAGCTATAAAATCCAATCACTTACTTTGCTTATCTGACTATTATGGTTTATATAATTAATTCATCCATACAACAAAATTTGGTTTTGAATGAATATCAATCCGTGGCGAAGTAGCTCTGTTCGAACAGCGTTAGAAGGACGTTCGTTCATTGATGCCAAACGAATTCATATTCATTCATTGCAAGAAGCTCACGACTTTATTGGCTGTTATGGATTTGATCTTAATGATTTAACTGACCTTGAAGAACTTGAAGGCCTAAGGCTTGAGGCAATAGAATTAATTCAGGAAGAATTATTACTCGGTGATGAGTCCATTCCACAAGTATTGTTGGATGAGAAAGACGTTCGTCAATATTTACTTAATGCTTCAGGGCACGGTGCTAAGGGGCTCTCCTCATGGAGTGCTTCGATATTACGAGTTATTCATACCTTAACTCATAGTCATTCATATTTTAATGATGTGTATCATGATGATATACGTACGCAGATATTTAGTCGATTTAATAGTCACATCACTCGTTTAGAAAATTCTTGTTTATTTGGCGATATAAAACTGGTTGATGTCGAATTTAGAGCAGCAAAATCGAGACGTTCCGTTGCAATGAAGTTAATGCACAAGGCTGAGAATGTCTCTGCCGATATCTTTGATTGGATTGGTATTCGATTTATTACCGAATATCGAGCCGATGTTTTAGATCTGTTGGCTTATTTACGTGAAAAACATGTGATCACGTACGCTAATTTGAAACCGTCACGCTCTAGAAACACCCTGATTAATTTGGAATGGATCACGCAATGTCTTGATCGTAATATGTCCATTAAAGATATTAAAAGTAAGATGGAGTCATTAGATTACCCGCAGTTAGATGATGTTTCTACACATAATGGGTTTAGTGAGGTTTCTTATCACTCGGTGCAAATTACTTGTCGTCAAAGAATTAAGATAGAACAGCCTGATGGCAAGAATTTGCGCTTTTACTTTCCTTTTGAAATTCAAATGTTGGATCAACACAGTTACCTTAAATCGAGAGAGGGATTGGCTTCTCATGATGAATATAAAAAACGCCAAAAAAATGCGGTTCGAGCAAGAATATTACCGTTTTTGTGAGTTTACTTATTGTTTTTAGATGTTATAGCTTTTTCTCATTTTATCTTTGGTTAACAATACAGTATGCTTAAATAACAGGCAAAACACATAAACTAACCCTTAATGACGCAAGCTTCTTTATGGCAAAATGAACAGCAATCGTATGAGTTTGCTGAGTTGTGCAATGCGCTCTATGAGCGAGAATTGCATTTGCTAGTTGAATCGACATTTAGTTCTGTTCATTCAATTCAGGGCAAGCTGCGAAGTTTACCTTATTACGTTAAACGTACCGCGCATCTTATGACGCAGGCGCAGACCCCTTTGCAATTGGATGTACAAAATGCAACTTGGTCGACCAAACAAAGCAGTAAAATGCCATTAACGGGGCAGACGCCTGAGCAGGTTTGGCAATGGTATAATAGTTTTGATGTTGCACTCGGCCTAGTGATACCGGTGATACTTAATGATCATATTGTCTTAGATTCTATTGACCGGTACGATCAAGAAAATAAGCGTTTTCGAGCCAATATTTTCGGTTGGTTTGACAGTGATTCCATCATTAATCAGAATCAGCAGGATGCTCAACAAGGGATCCAATTATTAAAACCTACCAAAAAAGTAATGATGGCGGCTTGTGCGGGTCACTGTTGGAAAAATGATGACAGGTGCAGACCTATTATTCCGACGTTGAGAGAACTACTGTTATCTTGCTCAATAAATTGGCGGAATTTTAAAATACCACAACCTATATAGTGTTTAATCAATATTAAATCTGCAATTTTATTTACAGCAGAGCTTACACACTTATAATACCAAGTTAATTATTAGGGGATTTTGGGCTTCGCTTCAACGTTATGCGGATGATCACAGCAGTTTTGCTGATTTTATTAGTGTTATTGCAATACCGACTTTGGTTCGGTAAAAATAGTGTGCCTGACTATTTAGCATTAAAAGATGAAGTGGTTCGTCAGCAAAGTGATAATGAAAAATTACGGCAACGTAACAAGTTGCTTTACGTGGATACCAAAGACTTAAAATCAGGTGTTGAAGCGATTGAAGAGCGAGCCCGTAATGAACTCGGGATGATAAAGGAAGAAGAAACCTTTTATCGTATCGTGCCCAACACCACTAAAAACAAACCAAGACTAAAGGCAGCCGAGGAAAAGTTGTAAGTATGGCTAAATTAATTGAGCCTTTAGTAGTTGTGGTACCTGCTGCAGGCGTTGGCAAACGCATGCAAAGTCACCGTCCTAAGCAATATTTATCTTTGCACAATAGCACTATATTAGAGCATACCGTAAATCGTTTATTAGCCCATCCCAGCATTGATAAAGTCATCATAGCGCTCAGTAGCAGTGATGAGTATTATCAGGACACTTCATTGATGAATCATCCAAAAGTGCAAACGGTCGTCGGTGGTGTTGAAAGAGTTGATTCAGTTTTGGCCGGCATTCAGGCGATTGATGCCCAGCAATACCCATGGGTGTTGGTGCACGACGCGGCGCGACCTTGTGTGCCTTTAAAAGATATAAGTACCCTGATTACACTTTGCCATGAAAGCGACCAAGGTGGATTGTTAGCTGCACCGGTACGTGACACGATGAAGCGAACCGATGACAAAAATAACGTGTTAACTACCGTCGACAGAAGCGCGTTGTGGCACGCGCTTACTCCACAAATGTTTAAAGTCGACGAATTACGTACTGCCATTGAAACTGCTTTGCATAATGGCATAGACATTACAGATGAATCTTCAGCGATGGAATATGCACAGTTACCGAGTCAGGTGGTAGAAGGTAGCAGCGATAACATTAAAATAACTCGCGCTGATGATCTGACTCTGGCGGCATTTATTTTAACCAAACAACAGGAAGCAGTATGCGAATAGGGCACGGATTTGACGTCCATCAATTTGGTGGAGATAAGCCACTCATTATAGCAGGCGTTGAACTTGATCATCATGTCGGTTTTTTCGCCCACTCTGACGGCGACGTTGCTATTCACGCTCTATGCGACGCTATTTTAGGCGCGTTATGTTTAGGCGATATCGGTAATCATTTCCCCGATACTGACGCGCAATTTGAGAATATATCCAGTCGTATATTGCTGCGTCATGTTGTCTCTTTGATGACAGATAAAGGATACATGCTGGGTAATGCTGATATCACTATTGTTGCTCAATCTCCTAAGATGGCACCGCATTTAACCGCGATGCGTCAGTGTTTAGCCGAAGATTTACACGCCGATATTGACCAAGTTAATGTCAAAGCAACCACGACCGAAAAGCTTGGATACACTGGGCGTAAAGAAGGTATTGCTGTGCATGCGGTGGTTTTATTAACACAAATTTCCTCTCAACCTTGTGGATAATGACATGACTTTAAACTTGGCTTATTTAAATGGTCTTCCAAAAGCAACGGGGCAATTGCGTACAGAAAAAAGCGATTTTAAAGTGTTTGAATGTTTACCTTTTTTACCTTGTGGTGAAGGTGAGCATTTACTTATTCACATTAGAAAAACAGGCACTAATACCGTATTTGTTGCTCGCCAATTAGCCAAATACTTCGCTGTAAAAGAGTCTTTAGTGTCGTATGCCGGACTAAAAGATCGTTTCGCGGTGACTGAGCAATGGTTTGGCGTGCATGTGCCTGGTAAAGAAATTTTTGATTTAAGCGATCTAAACATTGATGGTGTTGAGGTGATCACTTATGCACGACACAATAAAAAATTGCGTACAGGTGCCCTTACTGGCAACCGTTTTGAATTAACCTTACGTAATGTTTCTGATATTGACGACTTACAGCAACGCTGGCAAAGAATTGTTGAGCATGGCGTACCTAATTATTTTGGCGAGCAACGCTTTGGTATTGATGGTGGAAATATTGATAAAGCGAAAGCATTGTTTAGTGGCACTAAAGTTAAAGACAAGAAAAAGCGCGGCATGTATTTATCAGCGGCTCGCTCTTATCTGTTTAATGCAGTAGTTAATGCGCGCATTAAAGCAAATATATTTAATACCATCCAAAATGGCGACGTTATGATGCTAGCAGGCACTCAGTCAGTGTTTTCAGTCGAAGATATTGACGATACGCTCGAGCGTCGATTAATTGAAAAAGATATCGATATTACTGCACCCATGTGGGGCGCTGGTGAATTGATGACTACAGGCGACGCATTATCCGTTGAAAATAGTGTGGTAGCAGAGCATCAGGATTTATGTCATGGATTACCTCGGTTTGGTTTGAAACAGGAACGCCGAAGAATTCGCCTTAATATCGAAAAACCTCAGCTTGTTGTTGATGGCAATAATGTTACTTTATCTTTCTTTTTACCTGCGGGATGTTACGCAACCACTGTGATGCGAGAGCTTCTAGATTATCAAGATATGACTGAACGGGTGACATCAGACAATGCTGGTGAATCAATAGTATGAATATATTACTAAGCAACGACGATGGCGTACATGCGCTAGGGATAAAAATTCTCCAACAAGAACTGACTAAATACAATTCAGTAACGGTAGTGGCGCCAGACAGAAACTGCAGTGGTGCAAGTAATTCACTGACGCTGTTGAATCCTCTGCGTGCACAGACCCTCGACAACGGTTATGTTTCAGTTAATGGCACGCCTACCGACGCAGTGCATTTAGGTATTAGCCAGTTAATGACTGATAAAATTGATTTAGTGGTGGCAGGTATTAACAACGGTGCCAATTTGGGCGATGATACCTTGTATTCAGGTACAGTGGCAGCAGCTACCGAGGGAAGGCATATGGGGGTTCCCGCTATTGCTGTTTCGCTGGTGGGTAAACATGAACAAAATTATCAAACCGCGGCAGTGGTTACCGCTAAATTAATTCAGCGATTAAAAGTTCATCCTTTGCCAGTGGATCAAATTTTAAATATTAATGTGCCTGATATTCCATTGTCTGAACTTAAAGGGATCCAAGTAACGCGACTTGGCCATCGTCACAAAGCTGAAACCATGAAAAAAATGCAGGATCCGTGGAAAAGAGATATTTATTGGTATGGCTCATTGGGTAAAGAACAAGATGCGGGTGAAGGCACTGATTTTTATGCCGTGACCAATGGTTATGCATCAGTAACACCTTTAACTGTCGATATGACTGCCTACGGTAGTATTTCGCCAATGACCGAATGGATGAATGAACTTTCATTATAAAGAGCAGTATTATGAACGTTAGAGTTGGCAGTAATGTCAGTGGAAAATCAAGTCGCAGTGGTGAGCTGTTAGCGCAAAAACTTCAAGCAGAAGGTATTGTTGATCAAAACGTACTTCAAGCTATTGCCCGTACCCCAAGGCATATATTTGTACCAGAAATATTAGCCCATAAAGCTTATGATAATACCGCTTTGCCCATTGGTCAGGGACAAACTATTTCTCAGCCTTATATTGTCGCAAAAATGTCTGAGTTATTAATTGCTGATAAACGACCAGCGAATATTCTTGAAATTGGCACTGGCTCCGGCTATCAAACGGCTATTTTAGCGCAGCTTACCGACCAAGTTTTCTCGGTAGAACGTATTAAAGCACTGCAATGGCAAGCAAAAAGACGGTTACAGGCGATGGATTTGCATAATGTCTCAATGAAACATGGCGATGGTTGGAAGGGCTGGATAAGTAAAGCGCCCTTTGAAGCAATCATTGTCACCGCAGCACCTACAAGTATCCCGCCAGCATTATTAGAACAATTGGCGGATGGAGGTAAGCTCGTTATTCCCGTTGGCGAGCAAAACCAAATATTAAAGCTCGTCACTCGCCAAGGCGATCAATATCATGAACAGCAAATTGAAGCCGTTCGTTTTGTGCCCTTAGTGCCAGGAGCTGTTTCTTGAAAATATTCTCCGCGTTATATGACTGGACGCTTAAATGGTCTGAGCATCGGCTTGCGCCGAAAATGCTTGCTGTGCTAACGTTTGCCGAATCTGTTTTTTTTCCCGTGCCCCCCGACGTCTTATTGGCACCTATGGTATTAGCCAAACCAGATCGAGCTTGGCAATTAGCGACTTTAACAACTTGTGCATCTGTTATTGGTGGCGTAGTGGGTTATTGGCTCGGATTTTATATGTTTGAGCCCTGGATCCAGCCTTTGATCACCGAGTTTGGTTATCAAGCTCGTTTTGATAAAGCTATCGCTTGGTTTAATGATTGGGGGGTATGGGTGGTTTTCTTGGCTGGGTTTTCGCCAATTCCCTATAAATTATTTACGGTGAGTGCTGGCTTTTTGCATATGCTTTTTTTACCATTTTTAATGGCGTCAACTATTGGACGTGGTATGCGATTTTTCCTTGTTGCTGGATTAATACGATGGGGTGGAGTGGCGATGGAGAAAAAATTACGACAGTGGATTGATATTTTGGGGTGGGCAATTGTGTTACTAATTGTGTTCGCCTATTTACTTACTCGCTAATTTTAATCAACATAATTAGTTATGCTAGGGAATCAACAATACCAATTATCTAAATATCTTATTTTGTCCGTACTACTGCCATTACTTATGATTGGTTGTAGTACGCGAAAAAGTCCTGCGCCAGTTGTTGATGTTCAAGGGGCAATACCATTAAGCCAAAAAGTTAAAAACAGCATTGCGGCAAGTCAATATATAGTCAAGAAGGGCGAAACTCTCTATTCAATTGCATGGCGTGCTGATGTCGATGTGCGCACACTTGCAAAACTGAATAATATTTCATCACCTTATAAAATATTTCCCGGACAAAAATTAAATTTATCTGCAAAACATAGCCAGCCTAGTAGTAACAAGACCTACACTAAAAAACCGACTAAAAGCTCTAGTGAAAACATGCATTCAGGGGTGAAAAAAGCAGTTGCGCCGAATAAAAAGCAGGAGTATGGTGGAATTGCAACTGGGCAAAATGTAAGCAAAAAATCGGTTACTAACCCCACTGTATTTTCCCAAAAAATTCGGAAATGGCAGTGGCCTGCAAAGGGTAAAATTATTGCATCGTTTTCCACAGCAGCACAAGGTAATAAAGGAATTGACATCGCGGGTCGTCGTGGTGACAAGGTAAAAGCAGCAGCTGATGGTAAAGTCGTTTATGCTGGAGATGCACTGAATGGATACGGGAAGTTAATCATAGTCAAACACAATGATGATTACCTTAGCGCGTACGCCCACAATGACAGCATCTTAGTGAAAGAACAACAGTCGGTAAAAGCAGGAGATGTAATTGCTCGAATGGGAGATACAGATGCCGAAAGGGTCATGCTTCATTTTGAAGTTCGCTTTCGTGGCAAGTCGGTAAATCCTAAGAAATATTTACCTAAAAAATAATAATACCTATAACTATAAATATGGAGATAACGTGAATATTTAGTCATTAATTTAAACTTTGCTAGATTTTATGGGAGAGATAGCATGGGAATAGAAAAAGAATTAAAAGCAGCCGTAGTCGATGAGAAGAAAAACGCCAAGGAAGTAATATCAAAAGCTCAGGATGAGGTTCCGTCAAATTTAGATGCAACTCAGTTATATTTGAGTGAGATTGGCTTTTCCCCGTTGTTAACCGCAGAAGAAGAAGTGTACTTTTCGCGCCTTGCACTTAAAGGTGATGAGCCTTCGCGTAAACGAATGATCGAAAGTAACTTACGCTTAGTCGTTAAAATTGCCCGCAGATATAATAACCGTGGTTTACCCTTACTTGATTTAATTGAAGAAGGTAATTTAGGCTTGATCCGAGCGGTAGAGAAATTTGATCCTGAACGAGGCTTTAGATTTTCAACGTACGCAACATGGTGGATCCGTCAAACGATTGAACGGGCTATTATGAATCAAACACGCACTATTCGTCTTCCTATCCATGTAGTCAAAGAATTAAATATATATTTACGTACCTCAAGAGAACTTGTACAGAAACTGGATCATGAGCCTACCGCAGAGGATATAGCACAAGCACTTGATAAGCCAGTTGCTGATGTCAGTAAAATGTTACGTTTAAATGAACGCATTACTTCTGTTGATACCCCGTTTGGTGGTGATAGCGATAAGGCTTTACTGGATGTTATCCCTGATGAAAAAGGTGGTGGTCCTGAAAATCATTTACAATCGGATGATATGAATAATAATATTATTCATTGGTTAAATGAGCTTAACTCTAAACAAAGAGAAGTACTTGCTCGTCGATTTGGTTTAATGGGTTACGAAGCAGCAACGTTAGAAGATGTTGGTGTTGAGATCGGCTTAACCCGTGAGCGCGTTAGACAAATTCAAGTAGAAGCGTTGAAGCGTTTACGCGATATTTTAAGTCAGCAAGATCTGTCTATTGAAGCTATTTTCCAAGACTAAAACGGAGAGCATACATAGTGAAAAACCAGCTAAATCGCTGGTTTTTTTGTTTTAAAATACCCTTGATCAGATTTGCTCTTTTAACTCAAATAATAACTCTAATGCTTGGCGAGGACTTAGCTCGTTCACATCTACCGAATTCAGTTTATCGACAACGGGATGGCGTTGCTCTATCAGTGGCAACTGCTCGAAAATATTATTCTCTTGTGACAATATTGATGGTGCTTGCTGTGCTTCTAATTCTGCAAGACGTTGCTTGGCTCGCATAATTACAGGTTTGGGCACGCCCGCTAGTTGAGCAACCTGCAAACCAAAGCTTTTACTTGCTGCACCTTCTTGCACCGCATGCATGAAAATAATCTTATCGCCATGCTCTACTGCATCTAAATGCACATTGGCCAATCCTGATAAGTTTTCAGCTAACATGGTGAGTTCGAAATAGTGGCTAGCAAATAATGTGAACGCTTTGGTTTGCATTGCTAACATTTCGGCACAGGCCCAAGCAAGCGACAAGCCGTCATAGGTACTTGTCCCTCGACCAATTTCATCCAGTAAAACTAAACTTTTATCGGTGGCATTATGCAAAATATTGGCAGTTTCTGTCATTTCAACCATAAAGGTAGAACGACCACTGGCTAGATCATCCGACGCACCGATACGTGTAAATATTCTATCAACCATACCAATTGTTGCTGCGCTGGCTGGCACGTAACAGCCAATGTGTGCAAGTAACACAATTAATGCCGTTTGGCGCATATAGGTTGATTTACCGCCCATATTGGGCCCGGTAATAATAAGCATTTTACGTTGTGTGGTTAGCACTACAGGGTTCGCGATAAAGGCTTCTTGTGTCATGCGCTCGACAACTGGATGACGACCCGCTTCAATATTAATGCCGGTTTCAATAGTCAATTGTGGTTTGACATAATTTAAGCTGTCGGCACGTTCGGCAAAAGTATTTAGTACGTCAAGCTCAGCAATTGCTTGCGCAAGTTGCTGTAAACTGGCTAATTCTGGCAAGACCAGATCAAATAGCTCATCATATAAACGCTTTTCTAATGCTAAAAACTTACTTTGTGCACTCAGCACGGTTTCTTCATGTTGCTTTAATTCATCGGTGATAAAGCGTTCATTGTTTTTAAGGGTTTGTCGACGGATATAATCGCTGGGCACTTCGTTGGCAGCACTGCGGCTAATTTCTATATAAAAGCCGTGCACCTTGTTATAACCCACTTTCAGCGTTTGTATCCCAGTACGAGCTTTTTCACGTTCTTCCAATTGCGCTAAAAATTCAGTCGCACCGTCACTGAGATCGCGCAATACGTCTAATTCATCATGATAGCCTGGTGCAATGACTCCGCCATCGCGAATAAGGACCGGAGGATTTTCAACAATAGCGTATTCTAATAATCCCTGTAATTTAGGTATTGGTTGACTTTGTTTGGCTAAGGTATTGAGGTGTGTTGAACTGCCAGCGATTAAAATGTTTTGTATAGCGGGTAAGTGCTGCAATGCATTACGTAAACGCGCAAAATCTCGCGGTCTTGCCGAGCGCAGGGCGATACGAGCGACAATGCGTTCAATATCACCAAGCTGCTTTAATTCTTTAAACAGATCCGCTTGAATATCGCAGCCAAGGATATCACCAATGACAGCTTGGCGATTGTTTAAAATGGTTAAATCGCGCAAAGGAAAATGTAGCCAACGCTTTAGTAACCTTGAGCCCATAGGAGTCGCACTAACATCAAGAATAGCGGCAAGGGTATTTTCGTGACTTCCATGCAGGTTTTGGGTGAGTTCCAAATTCCTGCGTGTAGCAGCATCTAGCACTACGCCAGTAGCGGCTGATTCACACTTAATTGCTCGAATATGGGGTAATGCGGTACGTTGACTATCTTTTACATACTGAAATAAACATCCTGCAGCCGATAATCCTCGTTGTTTATCTTCAACACCGAATCCAGACAATTCTTTAGTGTCAAATTGCTTATTCAATACATTAACAGCGGTTTCTAGGTCATATTCCCAATCGCCGCGACGTCGTAAACCTTTCCTACTTTTGATTAACTCGACATTAGAAAATGATTCAGGATACAACAATTCAGCAGGGGACAAGCGCTGTAACTCTGCTTGCAGTTGCTCTTGTGTTGACGGCTCTGTGATGACAAAACGTCCGCTAGTCATGTCTAAATACGCAATGCCGTAGCCTTGTGTTGACTCAGAAATAGCGACAATAAGGTTGTCTTGTTTATCGGTAAGTAAGGCTTCGTCGCTGACAGTACCAGGGGTGACAACTCTAACGACCTTGCGCTCAACGGGTCCTTGACTGGTGGCAGGATCGCCAATTTGCTCACAGATCGCGACAGACTCACCTAATTGAACTAATTTAGCGAGGTATGTTTCCACGGCATGATAAGGGACACCTGCCATCGGGATAGCATTGCCGCCGGTCTTGCCACGAGCAGTAAGGGATATATCTAATAGATCCGCCGCTTTTTTAGCGTCATCAAAAAATAATTCGTAAAAATCACCCATACGATAAAAGACCAGAATATTACTAAATTCTGCCTTAATGGTTAGGTATTGACGCATCATCGGGGTGTGAGAAGATAAATTGAGGTTTGGTAAAGTCATTCATTATTATTCTAGCGATATACTTGCAAAATATTATGCCACAACGCGTTAAGTTTAACCCAGTAATTTTCAGCTAATATTCATAAATCGACATACTGTATAAAAGGCATGGTTCCGTCGGTTTATGCGGTTAATAACTTTTTTATAGAAAATTACAAAAAGTTATCAACCTTGTTTTTTTTGTTTTATTTCAATGTATTAAAAGTCTCTCCAGTTTAAAAAAAGCAGCAAAATAAAAAAAGTTATAAAAAAACTTGATACTGTACGACTATACAGTATACTTTGCGTCATTAGATAAGTTTATGTTTTTATATGTGGAGCAACAAATGGATAACAATAAAGAAAAAGCACTCTCTGCTGCGTTAAGCCAAATTGAACGCCAATTCGGTAAAGGTTCAATCATGAAACTAGGCGAGAACCGCAGTATGGATGTGGAAACCATTTCTACTGGTTCACTTGGCTTAGATATCGCGTTGGGCGCAGGTGGCTTACCAATGGGGCGAGTTGTTGAAATTTATGGTCCAGAATCAAGTGGTAAAACAACGCTAACATTAGAAGTTATCGCCGAAGCACAACGTAATGGCAAAATTTGTGCGTTTGTTGATGCTGAACATGCACTTGATCCAATTTATGCTGAAAAACTTGGTGTTAACATCAATGAGTTACTTGTTTCTCAACCTGATACGGGTGAACAAGCATTAGAAATTTGTGACATGTTAACGCGCTCTGGTGCTGTTGACGTTATCGTTGTCGATTCAGTAGCCGCATTAACCCCTAAAGCCGAAATAGAAGGGGATATGGGCGATTCACATATGGGCTTGCAAGCTCGTATGTTGTCACAGGCAATGCGTAAATTGACTGGTAATTTGAAACAGTCTAATACTATGCTTATTTTCATTAACCAAATCCGTATGAAAATCGGTGTCATGTTTGGTAACCCTGAAACCACCACGGGCGGTAATGCATTAAAGTTTTATGCCTCTGTTCGCTTAGATATTCGTCGTATCGGCGCAGTTAAAAACGGTGATGAAATCGTTGGTAACGAAACCCGCGTAAAAGTAGTTAAAAATAAAATTGCTCCTCCATTTAAACAAGTTGAATTTCAAATTCTTTACGGCGAAGGTATCAACAGCCTCGGTGAATTGATTGATTTAGGCGTTAAGAACGAAATGGTCGAAAAAGCTGGTGCGTGGTATAGCTATAATGGTGAGCGTATTGGTCAAGGTAAAGCGAATGCGACCAAATACTTAAAAGAGCACCCTGAAATGGCCAAAGAAATTGATAGTCGCTTAAGAGAAATATTCCTTACTAAAAAACAAGAGAGCGAAAGTAAAGAAGAAGCATTAACAGAGTAATTTCAGATTATTTACCGTGGTAGGTAAAAGCGAAAAATTAGTTTTGCTTGAATGATTTAAAACCGGTTCTTGAGAACCGGTTTTTTTATGCTAGGTCATTTTGATCGACTTAGCGGTAAAATTTTGTCAGTAATCATCAAATATTGACGCTATAACGACTACTATTAAGTTGAGCTGAATTTAGATAAACATTATAGCTAAGGATAAAATATTATAGACGTCTATACGTTTAGAGGTTGACATATCTAGAAATCCAAGTCACATTATAGCGTATGATTTTTTCCCTTCAAATTGCTCGTTAGGTTGACTGATATGCCGATTAAAATTCCAGACCAATTACCTGCTTTATCAATTCTTGATGAAGAGAATATCTTCGTGATGTCAGAGCATCGCGCGGTCAATCAGGATATACGTCCGATGGAAGTGGCAATATTGAATTTGATGCCAAATAAAATAGAAACCGAAGTGCAAATTCTAAGGATGTTGGCAAATACGCCACTGCAGATTAATGTCGAATTTGTGCGCATCCATGCAAATGAATCTAAAAATACCCCGAAAGAACACTTAGACAATTTTTACCGACTTTTTGATGATATAAAGCATAAGCAATACGACGGGTTGATCATCACTGGCGCACCATTAGCTTTGCTTGACTATAGTCAAGTGAACTTTTGGGATAAAATTTGTGAAGTATTTGATTGGGCAGAAGAAAATGTTACTTCTACCATGTTTTCATGTTGGGCGGCCCATGCCGCGCTTTATTATCATTATGGCCTGAATAGACACCTGCGTAAAAAAAAATTATCAGGGGTCTATCAACACAAAGCGTTAGATCCAAAAGAGCAACTAACCAGAGGTTTTGATGAAAGCTTTAACGTTCCTCATTCTCGTTATGGTTATATTGATAAACAAGATTATTTAACTGTGCCTAAATTAAAAATATTAGCAGAATCTAGTCAGGCGGGGGTTTATTTGGCAGCATCGGAAAATAAGCAGCAAGTATACTTAACTGGGCACCCAGAATATGATTCATCGACATTGCATGAAGAATTTCAGCGCGATCTATTAGTTGATAGCAATGCTATCATGCCAGAAAATTATTATATTAACGATGACGTTAACCAACCGCCGCTTAGTTCTTGGCGCAGCCACGGTAGTCTACTGTTTACAAACTGGTTAAATTATTACGTTTATCAGATAACCCCTTATCAACTTGATGCCAATAACATCAAAGCTATTCATCCCGGAGTTTAATATGCAGCAATCAGCCACTTACGATATTTTTACCAAGCAATTAGCAAAGCGCATATTAATTCTTGATGGTGCTATGGGCACTATGATCCAAGCGTACAAGTTTGAAGAGCAAGATTACCGCGGTGATAGATTTGCTGATTGGCATAGCGATGTTAAAGGTAATAATGATTTATTAGTATTGACCCAACCGGAGGTTATTAAGGCTATTCATAGTGAATATCTAGCTGCCGGAGCCGATATTCTTGAAACAAATACCTTTAATGCGACCACAATAGCCATGGCAGATTATGACATGGCGCATTTAAGTGCGGAAATCAATTTGGTCGCCGCGCAGTTGGCACGTGAAGTTGCTGATGAGTTTACCCGTAAAAACCCAGACAAACCGCGCTTTGTTGCTGGCGTACTTGGGCCAACAAACCGAACTTGCTCTATTTCTCCCGACGTTAATGATCCTGCTTTTCGCAATGTGACGTTCGATCAACTTAAAGATGCTTACATTGAATCGACTAAAGCACTAATAGAAGGTGGCTGCGACCTTATTTTGATTGAAACTATCTTTGATACGCTCAATGCAAAAGCAGCTATTTTTGCTGTCGAAGCCGTATTTGACGAATTGAACATCAGACTCCCAGTGATGATTTCTGGAACGATCACTGATGCATCAGGGCGAACCTTATCAGGACAAACTACTGAAGCATTTTATAATTCATTACGTCACGCAAAGCCTGTTTCATTTGGGTTGAACTGTGCGCTAGGTCCAGTCGAGTTGCGCCAATATGTTGAAGAGCTTAGCCGTATTTCTGATGTGGCGGTATCTGCGCACCCTAATGCGGGTTTACCCAATGCATTCGGTGAATATGATTTTACTGTTGAGGATATGAATACTCATGTTACTGAATGGGCCCAGTCAGGGTTCCTTAATATCATTGGTGGTTGCTGTGGTACAACGCCAGAGCATATTAAAGGTATGGCCGATGCGGTGGCGCATATTAAGCCTCGTGAAATAAAAGCGCGTGATATCGCGTGTCGCTTGTCTGGGCTTGAAGCGCTTACTATTCAGGAAGACTCGCTATTTGTTAACGTTGGCGAAAGAACCAATGTAACCGGCTCAGCTATTTTTAAACGTCTGATCACCGAAGAAAATTATGACCAAGCGATTGCGGTCGCCCTGCAGCAAGTTGAGAATGGCGCGCAAATCATCGATATAAACATGGATGAAGGCATGCTTGATTCGCAAGCTGCCATGGTTCGTTTTTTAAATCTTATCGCCGGTGAACCAGATATCGCCAAAGTACCCATTATGCTCGATTCTTCAAAATGGGATATTTTAGAAGCAGGATTAAAGTGCATTCAAGGCAAAGGCATCGTTAATTCTATTAGCTTGAAAGAAGGTGAAGATAATTTTCGCTATCAAGCAGAATTATTAAGACGTTATGGTGCGGCTGTTATCATCATGGCATTTGACGAACAAGGACAAGCCGATACGCGGACTCGAAAATTTGAGATTTGTCAGCGTGCTTATCACATTTTAGTGGATGAAATTGGCTTCCCTGCTGAAGATATTATTTTTGATCCTAATATATTTGCCGTCGCTACAGGTATCGAAGAGCATAATAATTATGCCGTCGACTTTATCGATGCCGTTGCCGATATTAAACAGCATTTGCCCCATGCTATGGTTTCTGGTGGCGTTTCTAATGTCTCTTTTTCGTTTCGAGGCAACAACCCTGTGCGAGAAGCTATACATGCTGTTTTCTTATATCACGCCATTAAAAATGGCATGGATATGGGGATAGTCAACGCAGGTCAATTGGCGATCTATTCAGATATTCCTGATGATTTACGTAATGCAGTTGAAGATATTATTCAAAACAAGGATGACGGCGCCACTGAGCGCCTTTTAGATATTGCTGAGCGATACCGCGGTCAAGGAGCAGGACAAATCAATAAAGCGGATTTAGCATGGCGTGAATTACCGATTAATAAAAGGTTAGAGTATTCATTAGTAAAGGGTATCAACGAATTTATTGTTGAAGACACTGAAGCTGCGCGCCTTATTGCAAAACGCCCACTTGATGTCATCGAAGGTCCGTTGATGGATGGTATGAATGTCGTTGGTGATTTATTTGGTGCTGGCGAAATGTTTTTGCCGCAAGTGGTAAAATCGGCACGCGTGATGAAGCAAGCTGTCGCATATTTAAATCCTTTTATAGAAGCGGAAAAAACAGAAGTCTCCTCAAATGGTAAAGTGTTGCTTGCTACAGTAAAAGGAGATGTTCACGATATTGGTAAGAATATTGTTGGTGTAGTTTTACAATGTAATAACTACGATATTATCGACTTAGGAGTGATGGTTTCTTGTGAAGATATTTTGCGAGTCGCCAAAGAAAGAAATGTCGATATTATCGGACTATCTGGTTTGATCACACCGTCGTTAGATGAAATGGTACATGTTGCTAAGGAGATGCAACGTCAAAACTTTCAATTGCCGTTATTAATTGGTGGGGCGACAACGTCTAAAGCGCATACTGCGGTGAAAATTGAACCTAAATATGATCATCCAGTCGTTTATGTTCCTAATGCGTCACGTTCGGTTTCTGTCGTTAGTACATTACTTTCTCACGAGCATCGCGATGCGTTTATGGAGCGTCAAAAAGATGAGTATGTGCGAGTACGAGAGCGTCATTATAAAAAAGGACCAAGATCAACTTTAGTATCATTAGCGCAAGCACGAGAAAATGCCACGCAAGTTGATTTCGATCATTACACGCCTAAAGTTCCTAATAAGTTAGGGATTACTGTGTTGGATGAGCTTGATCTGAATGTGGTGAGAAATTATATCGATTGGACGCCTTTTTTCATGACTTGGCAATTATCAGGCAAATATCCAAAGATACTCGAGCATGAACTGATCGGTGAAGAGGCTACAAAGCTGTTTAATGATGCAAATGCCATGTTAGATGAGGTTATTAATAACAAAAAATTAATAGCAAAAGCGGTTTTCGGATTATTTCCAGCGCACCGAGTAGGGGATGACATTGAACTTTACAGCGATGAAACTCGCAGTGAATCTTTGCTTAACCTTCATCAGTTACGCCAACAAAGTAAAAAGCCTGCTGGGCAGTTTAATCGTTGTTTATCGGATTATGTCGCGGAAAAAAATTCCGGTATTAATGATTATGTCGGGGCTTTTGCGGTATCTGCGGGCTTTGGTGTTGATGAGCTGGTTGCTGAGCATAATAAAGCACATGATGACTATAATAGTATCTTACTTAAAGCGATTGCTGATAGGTTAGCAGAAGCTAGCGCCGAATATTTACATGAAAAAATCCGCAAAGAATACTGGGGATATGCGCCACAAGAACAATTTGATAACGAGGCTTTGATCAGAGAACAATATCAAGGAATTAGACCTGCGCCGGGCTATCCTGCTTGCCCTGAGCACACTGAAAAAGGGCTTTTATGGCAATTACTTAATGTTAAAGAAAACATAGGTATGGAGCTAACGTCAAGTTATGCCATGCATCCTGGTGCAGCGGTAAGTGGCTGGTATTTCGCGCATCCTCAGGCTAAATATTTTGCGGTGGCTAAAGTAGCGAAAGATCAGGTACTAGACTATGCCCAGCGTAAAGATATGACCGTAGAGAGCGCGGAAAGATGGTTGTCTGCGAACTTAGATTATGAGCCAGAATAATCAAAACTTTAATGAGCATAGAATGTAGCGGATGTTTTTCATCCGCGATTGCCGTGTTTATTTAGGGTAAGCGCTGATTTATATCACTATTCTTGTTTTTCAGCTTGCTATATTACACTTTACAACTTTACAACTTTACAACTTTAATTCTTTGAGGCATTAATGGCGTTTGTTAAAACAGTTATTAGCACATTTATTTTACTTTGTGGTTGTTTTATCGCCAATAGCTATGCCCAGAGTAAGCAACCGTCATTAACAATCTATACTGAGCATTTTCCTCCTTATAATTACCTAGTTGATGGTAAAGTGATGGGCATCAATGTTGAACTAGTCCAATATTTGTGTGATAAATCGGGCATTAGCTGTCAATTTGAATTATTGCCTTGGACCCGAGCATTTAAACTCGCACAACAAAACGCCAATAGTGCGGTCATCTCTACATCGCGCAATAAAGCGAGGGAGCGTTCATTTCAATGGGTTGGGCCGTTAGCGTTTTCAAAAGCGTTTTTTTATAAGCTTAAAGCACGTGACGACATTCAGTTAACATCAATGACCAAGGCACTAAACTATACTGTTGGTATTCAGCGTAGTGACATTTATGAAAAGATGTTACTGGAAAATGGTTTTACCAAAAAACTAAACTTGCTTGAGGTTTCCAGCAAACATGAGGATATCAACCTGTTTTTTATGGGGAAACTCGATCTTATTATCGGCTCTGAATTAACCTTGCCTTATCAGGTTAAAGATGCTGGTTATTCTACTTCTACCGTGACAGAAGCGCTTGAATTACCGCTACTTAAGCTTGAAGGTAACTTTTTAGCCATAAATCTGCAGACCTCTCCTGAGCTTGTTAAGAAATTTCACCAGCAGTTGCAATTATTAAAAGAGCAAGGCGGTATACAAAAGTTTATTGATAAATATAAAGCACCACATTAATTAAACTGCACCAGTCAAATTATCGCCATAACTTATAACCAATATCACAGTTAACCAGTTGTATTACTACATGAATATAAGTAGTTTTTTTGAGTGAAGTAGGTAGGTGCTAACAATGTTAGTGCTCAATACAGCCTAGCTTTGAGCACTAATTTTTTCATCGGTTAATCGAACGGTTGAATATTAAATAACCTCTAGTGCCTCGCTCAATTTTTTAACGCCAATTACCTCCATGCCAGCGATGGGCTCTTTAGGCATATTATTAAAGGGAACGATGGCACGTTTAAATCCGTGTTTGGCCGCTTCATTTATGCGTTCTTGACCACTGGGGACAGGGCGGATTTCACCTGATAGGCCTATTTCGCCAAATACTACTAAGTCTTGTGGCAGTGCTTGGTCGCGAAAGCTAGACACTAAGGATAAAACCAAGGCTAAGTCGATACTGGTTTCAGATACCTTTACCCCACCGACAACATTAACAAAAACGTCTTGATCGTTAAGTTGTAATCCGCCATGACGGTGCAAAATTGCCAGTAACATAGATAAACGATTTTGATCTGCGCCAACGGCAACTCTCCTTGGGTTACCTAACGCCGAATGGTCGACTAATGCTTGAATTTCGACCAATAAAGGACGGGTGCCTTCCCATAACACCATGACTATACTGCCAGGCGTTTGCTCTTCACTGCGGGTAAGGAAAATCGCTGATGGATTTTTAACCTCTTTTAGCCCACCGCCCGTCATGGCAAAAACCCCAAGTTCATTGACTGCGCCAAAACGGTTCTTGTTGCCCCGTAAAGTCCGATATCTAGAGTCGGTACTTCCTTCAAGCATGATAGAACAATCAATACAGTGCTCTAATACTTTAGGACCAGCCAAAGAACCGTCTTTAGTAACATGACCAACAATGAGCATAGCAACATGGTGTTGTTTGGCAAAACGCGTTAAATAGGCCGCAGCCTCGCGCACTTGTGAAACACTACCAGGAGCTGATTGAATATCGGCCATATGCATGACTTGGATAGAGTCTATAACCATTAATTTAGGCTTTTCTTTTTGAGCAATATGGCAAATATTTTCGACACTGGTCTCGGATAGCATTTTTAAACTATCGGTTGCCAGTGATAGTCGTTTCGCGCGCATGGCCACTTGTTGCAATGATTCTTCACCAGTAACGTAGAGCGCGGGCATTGCCGCTGCCAAGGTACACATGGTTTGTAACAATAGAGTACTTTTGCCTGCGCCAGGTTCACCACCAATTAAAATTGCACTGCCAGGGACTATTCCGCCACCTAATACGCGATCAAACTCAGCAAAACCAGAGGAGAACCTCGGTAAATCAGTTAAATCTATAGCGTCAAGAGTTTGAACTTTTGCCTCAGCCATGCCGGCATAACCAGAAAAATTTCCGTCTCGAGCAGGGATTTTGGTTTGCCTAAATTCAGAAATAGTATTCCATGCTTTACATTCGTTACATTGCCCTAGCCAGCGTGAATACTCAGCTCCACAGTCTGTACATACATAGGCAGTTTTTGCTTTGGCCATAATTTACCTTTAAGGGTACGGTTATTGCTTATATTTTTATTTGGGACTATAAATGATAATCAAGGGTTTAAAGTGTGACCTTTATTATAAATCAATTTATACTTCTTTAATATTGATAGCCAATATGTCTACATGCACTCTATTGTAATGAAATATAAGCCAAAATGGATAAAGATTTTTCACAGTATAAAAAAATAATTAGTGATTTTCGCGGCAATGTATTAAAACCTGATTTTGAAGCCAAATATGCGGCGGCCACTAAAAACCTCGCTAAAACCGATAGATTCCTTTTGAAAATGGAGTTAAAGCGTTTGGCTGCGCCTTGTACTCGCCTAGTGGATTTACGTGGTCATGTTAATGGTGAGTGTCGACCTTACGAACACGAAGAGCGAGTTCATTATTTGGATGATCTGGCCATAAAAGTATTTGAAGAAAGTGTTGCAAGCTATCATGGTTATACCTTTGGCGTATATGAAGCGGTAACCAATACTGAAAATAACTTCCGCGTTATTTACCAAAAAGAAAAGGCAAATATTCAGATCCCCGCGTTAAAGGCAGACAAAAAGATCTTGGAGAAAACCCAGTATCCAGCCAAGTTGTATCAATATGGTCGATATTACAATCGCGCAGAAGAGCGGATGAATTTTGCCGTTTCAATTACGGTTGGATTGAATGATAAAAGTGAGGTTCAAGCAACTAGCTCTGATCTTAGTGTCAATGGTTGTAAGTTTCGACTCAACTCTCTTGAGCCACTTAAACTTGAGCAAACTATTTTTATTACCTTTACTGGCTTTGAACAGGAATTTGAATTTGGCAAGGTCAATCGTTTTGAATACAAGATTAAAAATATCCAATTGATCACAGGGGGTCAATTAGTTGGCGTAGAAAGAGTCTATCAAGAAGGACAAGAAAGCGATGGCTTTAAAGCGTTTTTAAAAGGATTCATTAGAGGTAATAAACGTCGTTATAAAATAAACTTAGATAACACGATTGACGCAATACAAGCGCGCAGTTTAGAACAATTTATTTTACCTAAATCGAGTGAACTGCCGGTTTTTATTGAAGAGCAAAAAGGTAATTTGTTGCCTAAATATGCACTGACGTGCAACAACAATCAAAATACCTATCAGTATTGGCAAGACGAAAAGTCACTATCTACTCTCTATTTTTTGATCACGCCTGAACGTATTTCACAATTAAAAAAACTGAGAGCACGCAATAAGTCGTTACTGGTATATAGCTTTATTCATATCAACCAAGAGAAAAACTATTTCTATACTGCTGACGAAAAACAACTTTTAGAAGATCCGGAGTTTATGCAGAGTTTTCTTGGTTTTGCTGCTTCAAAAGAATCATTTGCGATCACTGAATTGTCAATTATTGATGTCGAACCTGCTAGTGCACATTCTCCGTTTGCCTTATCTGATACCTTAACGAAAAGTAATGAATATCTTAATATGCCTGTTCCTGAAGAGGTCAAACAGACGCTAACCGAGCTCCCTTATATTGTTGTTGTTAACGATTTGAGTGATGAGAGATTAAAGCAAGACTATGCACAGCTTAATTTTGACAAGATAAATACTACGAAATTAAAGAAATTTGGTCATAA
Organism: Colwelliaceae bacterium 6471; assembly: GCA_040779335.1. GTDB lineage: Bacteria > Pseudomonadota > Gammaproteobacteria > Enterobacterales > Alteromonadaceae > JBFONV01. The sequence goes on along the minus strand of JBFONV010000002.1, from coordinate 183,331 downwards.
ACGCCTAACTAATCCTCCCGTTGTTGATGAAGTAGGCATTAATTATAAAAACCAACGTCAAGAAGCTCGGTTTATTTATACTACTCCAAGCATAGTAGAAATCAGTGGGCTTAAGATAAAAGGGCATTCACAAGATTTTTCTGCTTCAGGCTTGAAGATAATATTAGAAAAGCCAGCGGTATTAACTAAAGGTGATATTGTTCATCTCAGTTTTCCCAATTTACAAAAAGTAACGTCTTCGTTTGATCTAAAAGGCTTGCCTTACGAAATAATACATATCAATAAAAAGAAGAATATCATTAACCTTCGAGTGTATGTTGAACAGCATCAACATATAGGTCGTGCCTTTTTTAAACTCCTTATTGATAAAAATAAAAACAAGCTCACCCCTGATGAATATACATTGATGAGTCCAGAGCTTGCTAAGGCACTTAGAAATGTCTACAGCTGTAGCTCGTTGATCCCAGCATTAATGGTTCAAACCAGTGGAAGTCGTTATAAAATGGAAGTATTGGCGGCCAGTGAAAATGAAAATGGTAAACTTATCGCGTCTATGGGCGCACTCAGTGATAGTGGGCAATTGTATAATTTGTATCCTTTGCTCAATAATATTCAAGCAGTAACGGATATGAGCGTTGTCTTAAAGAAAATGCAAGAGGATGACGAGCCCTTCTGCAATATCTTATATATTGCGATAGACCCAAGCGTTTCCAGCATAGAGCAGTCGGTAACCACTAGATACGAAAGTGATTTAGCGACCCCAGCACTTAAATATGAATTTATTCGTGATGCCTTAAAGAAAGGCGACTTTTATTGTCTGCAAATAAAAATGTCGCGAGCCGATGAACCCGATATGGAACATTTAAATCCAGAGCTGAGTTACATTAGTTCCTACGCGATTCATCGAGGTAAGCAAATTGAGCAAGACATCTGGAGCGTTACCGGTGTGATACAACTATTTGATATTACTCAGGAAGCTTTAATAAGAAATAAATTTTACCCCTCGATTAGCGTAACAAGTAGTACTAAGAAAGAAAACGTAGAAAGTTAAATTCCGCATAACTATTTTTAAACAGCTGAGAACATATCCTCAGCTGTTTAACATTAAGCAATTGCGCTGTCGCGGTTATTTTAGCGTTGATCTTAGCTTAGGCTAACCAGTGAATTAGGCAATCTAACCCTGAAAAATTAATGCAACTATCGGCTTGCTTCTGAACAATTGGCTTGGCTTGAAAAGCGACACCAAGTTGAGCAGCTGCCATCATTTTTAAATCATTAGCTCCATCGCCCATGGCAACGCTTTGCTGGGCAGGAATGTTATATTCGCTGCTGAGTTTAGCTAAACATTGCGCTTTAACACTGGCATCTACCACTTCACCCAATACTTTACCCGTTAGCTTGCCATCGATTATTTCCAAGGTATTGGCAAAAGCATTATCTAAGTCAAGGGCTTGCTTGAGGTGGTCGGCGAAATAGGTAAAACCTCCTGACGCAATGGCGATGCGCCATTGATGTGCTTTAAGCTCTTTAATTAGTGTCGTTAAACCTTTCATTAACGGAATATCTTGAGCGACTTCAGCAAGAATACTTTCAGGGGCGTTAGCTAATGTCGCCACGCGCTGATGTAAGCTTTGGGAAAAATCTAACTCACCTTGCATTGCTAGCTCAGTTACTGCTGCAACTTCCTCACCGACACCAGCAAGTGTGGCAATTTCATCAATACATTCAATTTCAATGGTGGTTGAGTCCATATCCATCACTAAAATCCCTGGCAGTTCCAGTTTTGGAGCATTTTCAATGAGCGCTGCTTCTAGCTGATGGTTTAAGGTAAATGTCACCAGTTGTTGGCGTGAACGTGTTAAATCGGTGGTATCTACTGAAAACCGGTAGCTGATAAGGTTATTACGATGATTGATCGCCGTTAAGTGCCTGCACGTTAAGTGACAATCGTTCAGCAAATTAATTAGTTGCTCTATCTTTAGTTGACTAAAAACAACCAGTTCGACCGCGGATGGCTTATCTTGGCTTTCGGTAACGGTAGTACATTGTTTATCAGGGAGGTCAATCGTTGCTAACGCTTTGTCAACAATGAAATGTTCATTGTCAAACTGACATAACATTGGGCCGGTACTTAAGACTTGCTCAGGAAGGATACATTGCTCAAGTGATGCGTTGATAAGTTCTATTAAGGGTAAAGTTACTACTTGGATTGACACAATCGCCTCTGATTTAATCATTAAAATTGTAAATTGGCTGATAACTACATTCTGATATTTAAATTAGGATCATAACCGACTATAGTTAGGCTATATTCCTGCAATAATTATATGTTTATGCCGCAGTCTGACTTGCCTTTATACCCTAAATTATCATCGATTTATAATAAAATAATGCAATTAGCTATAGCTATTTTTTTTATTATTATTTTAATGAACCTAAGTTTGTTTAGCGAGGCGCAAAATAAACAGCAGATCCGTCAGAATGTTGATTATGTTGGCAAGCAATTATTGGCAGAGGCGGCCGTTGGTATCGAAATATTCTTGGCAAAGAATGATCTTGATAGCTTACAAAAATATCTTGATGGGCTAACTGAGTCAACGCTGATCAAAGAAGTTGTCACTTATGATCCTACCGGACAACAAATCGTCGGTTCAAAAATCAGTGGTAGTATCAATGATTTATATGGAGTATCTCTGAATAAAATGAACCGTAGTGAAGAGCTGTTTTCATATGTGCAAGAGCTACGTTCATCGCAACTCGATGGTTACGTTAGATTGACATTAGCACAAGCTCATTTGAGTAAAGATCTGCAAGAGAATAATGATCAGCAAAGTACGTTATCACGCTTGATGTTAATGATTGCTGGTGCTGTCGGCTTTTTGCTAACACGAGGCTTTAGTCGCTTTAGTCGCCAAGGCTTTAGATTAGCTAAGCCCCAATAAGTTATCAATGTTAAGCTCAATTTGCTCGGCAATCACTTCTGCTGATTCAGCGCGAATTTGACATAGCGCTGTAAATACATTGATCACCTGCAAAGGCGAGTTGTGCTGCCCTTGAAATTGATACAGCGGCATAGACGGAGCATCTGTTTCTAATACTAAACTCGACAGCGGTAATCGCTTAATGGCATTAATGGTTTTTTTTGCTCTTGGATAAGTGATAGTGCCCCCAATACCGAGTTTAAATCCTAAGTCGATATAGTCTTTAGCTTGCTGGTAACTCCCTGAAAAAGCATGAATAATGCCCCCATTCAATGGTTTCGATTTTAAAATCGCTTGAATATCGGGATGTGAGCGGCGGTGATGGATGATCACTGGTAACTCATATTGCCTAGCTAGTTCGAGCTGGTAAACAAAAAATTCGTGCTGTTGAGTGTAATTATTTTGCTGCTCGGCGATAACATTATCAATACCCGTTTCGCCGATGGCGACGATGTTATTTAGGTTGAGCTTAACCTGTTGCGACAGTGCGGCTAAATCGACATCAGTGAGATCGGTTAAAAACCAAGGGTGAATTCCTAAACAAGCAAAAATTTTACAATGTGTGCTTTGTTGGTTGCTGGCCGACAAGTTGAGAGCGCTTTGCCAGTTTTTCGGTGTTATTGTCGGCACGATAATGCGATGAATGTCAGCGGCGGCGCAGTCAATTAATAATTGCTTGCGATCGTTTGCAAATTCCTCAAAATCAAGATGACAATGGCTGTCGGTAAAACGCATCTTCTCTTACCAATAATGGATGGTTAGTGCTCTGCTCTTCAGTATATGCCAGTTAAACATTTTCTTAAAATATACCAATGACTTTGCTTAGCTTAGTGGAGAAATTAAATACTGACTTTAGTGCTTGAATTTGATCGCGCGTTGGCTCAGTTTTTCTAATACAGACCCTAATTTATAGTGTTTTATCAACTTTGCGTCGATTTCTTGTTCTCTTAGCAACTTGTCAGCAACGTATACCGCCTGCGCAACACCAAAAGAGGATCTTAACAATTGTTGCGGAGAATGGTGCAATATAATTGCTTCAATCAAAGAGTAAGAAAAACTCCACTTGTGCAGTAAATAACCGCCGATATGACTGTGGTTAGTGCCAAATATTTTGTTTTCTAATTGAGTGTTGTCACTCGTTGCGGAGCGATGTTGAAAATATATCTTTGTTAATTCAGGATCCATTTCATATAACACTAGCTTACCAATATCATGCAGCAGCCCAGCAAGCATCGCTTGCTGTTTAAGTTCGCCTTTAACCATTGATGCGGCTAATCTGGCGGTTGACAAGCCATGCAATTGCTCTTCTAGTAACGAAAAATCGGCAATGTTAGGCTCGTAGGAAAACAGCTCAGCGGTCATCACAATACAACATAAAGTGTCAACGCCCATTTTAGTAATGGCATCAGCAATGCTGTTAAGTGATTTGCCTTTAGTCATAAAGGTATTGTTCGAGAATTGTAATACTTTTACCGTTAATGCCGGATCTTGGGCGATAACTTCTGATATTTTTTGTGAGTCAGTTGCGCTGTCTTTAAGCATCGCATTTAGTTGCATGTAAACTTTGGGCGGACTTGGTAACGTTTTAACCCGCGCGACGGCTTTAATTATCGCGTCTTTGGTGATCAACGATCTATTGTCTTGTAGCTCAGTAATAGTGGTTACAATATCATCAATGTCTATCGGCAATTCATAGACATAATGTGCGCTATTACTGAGTTGTTTTGGCTCTAGCGTGGCTACAGTATCATTAATGAGTACTCTAACCATGCCGGGAAACTTATCACTGATAGTATTAAATAATTCAATACCATCAATTTTAGGTAAAGATAATAGTGAGATAACAACATCAAATTTTGTTTTAGTCAGTGCTTCAATAGCGGCATAAGCATCGCTTACTAACGCGACTTGCTGGTGTGAGTCTTTAAACCGCTGCGCAAGCGCATTGAGTTCATGTGTCTTAGCATCAACGAACAAAATTTTCATTTATTTGATACCCGCGCTAATTTACATACGTTCCATGACGTCGATACCTAGAATATCCAAGCCTTGTTTGAGTGTTGAAGCAATTAAACGACATAGCGCTAATCGTGACATTTTTACGTTTTCGTCAATACCATCTTTTAAAATAGGGCAGGCTTCATAGAAGCTCATGTATAAACTGGCAAGTTCGTAAAGGTAATTACACAGTAAATTAGGTGTACACTCACTTATAACCGCATCAACCACATCTTCCAACTGCAACAACTTAAGTGCGAGTGCTTTTTCTTGAGGTTCAATTATTTCAATGGCATGAGTATCAAGCGAGCCTACTAACTTAGCTTTAGTGAAGATACTTTGAATACGTGAATAAGCGTACTGCAGGTAAGGAGCTGTTGCACCTTCAAAGCTCAGCATGGTTTTCCAATTAAAAATGTAATCGCTGGTGCGATTTTTGGATAAATCAGCAAATTTAACCGCGCCAATCCCGACTTTAATTGATATTTCTGCAAGTTGCTCAGCAGTGAAATCAGGATTTTTCTCAGCGATTAATTCACTTGCTCTAGTAACCGCCTCGTCAAGTAAATCATCAAGTTTAATGGTGCCGCCAGTACGGGTTTTAAACGGTTTGCCGTCATCGCCCATCATCATGCCAAAAGGACAATGTTGGTAGGCAACATGCTCAGGTAGCAAGCCAGCCTTACGTGCAACAATTTCTACTTGTTTAAAATGCAGCGATTGGCGAGCATCAGTAAATATAATAATGCGATCAGCAGCCAGTTGTTCACTTCGGTATCGACAGGCGGCTAAATCGGTGGTTGCATACAAATAGCCACCGCCAGATTTTTGCACGATAAATACCGATGGTTCACCGTCTTTATTGGCCATTTCATCAATAAAAACTACTTTTGCCCCTTGGTCTTCAACGGCAATTTCTTTATTGATAAGTTCGTCTATTACGTTGGCAAGATCGTTATTATAGGCACTTTCACCCATAATATCGTCACGTGTTAATGACACATTAAGTTTTTGATATATTTCTTCACTGTGGGTGATTGAAATATCAATAAATTGTTGCCAAAGCTCGGCACATTTTGCGTCACCACTTTGTAATTTCACTACGTAATCGCGGGCACGATCGGCGAAGCCTTCTTCTTCGTCAAAACGAATTTTGGCTTCACGATAAAAGTTTTCTAAATCAGCTAAAGCCGTTTCTGCGACCTCATCACTGGCTAATTTATCGCTAAGATGGGCGAGTAGCATACCAAATTGTGTGCCCCAATCGCCCATGTGGTTTTGACGAATAACTTTGTCGCCTCTAAACTCTAATGCACCAACCACAGCGTCACCAATAATGGTTGAACGTAAATGACCTACATGCATTTCTTTGGCTAAATTAGGGGCAGAGTAATCGACAACAACTGTTTGTGGGTGCTGGCGCTGCGTAACGCCGAGATGTTCATCATTGGCAATAGTATTTAACGATTGTGCTAACCATGCTTTATCTAAATGAATATTAATAAAGCCAGGTCCTGCTAGTTCGATATTGTCGGCAATACCTTTTAAATCAAGGTGTTCAACAACTTTAGTCGCTAACTCTCTAGGGTTCGTTTTGAGTTTTTTAGCTGCACCCATCACGCCATTGGCTTGGTAGTCACCAAATTGCGGGCGGTTTGAAAGACTAATGGCTGGATTAGTATCTTCAGGTAACCCTGCAGCAACCATGGCTGCACTGACTTTTTCACTTAGTATTTGACGGATATTCATTAAAAAACTCTTTCTTTGGTTATTTCGGTTAACGATTTTTTATACATTAAACCAACTAGCTGTATGATATTAAATATACACAGCTAGCGTGATATTGCACTCGATTGCGCAAAGACAATCATCTGTTTATATGTTCTTTTCACGGATTTTATCGGCATTTACTGTAAAGTGTTAATGCCTCCCTGACTATCGCTTAGTGTTCGCGTGTTTTATGGAACTCAACGTCAGGATGACGCTCTTGTGCCAAACTTAAATTTACCATAGTAGGGGCCACATAAGTTAAGTTATCACCGCCATCTAAGGCTAGATTATCTGCCGCTTTTTTCTTAAACTGCTCAAATGTTTTCTCGTCGCTACAGCTTACCCAGCGCGCGGTCGCTACACTGATAGGTTCATAGATTGCATCTACATTGTATTCCGTTTTCAGGCGTTGCGTGACTACTTCAAATTGCAGTACCCCGACAGCCCCAACGATCATGTCATTGTTTGCTAACGGTCTAAATACTTGTACAGCACCCTCTTCAGAAAGTTGGATCAAACCTTTTTGCAATTGCTTCGCTTTAAGTGGATCGCGAAGGCGAATGCGTCGAAACATCTCTGGGGCGAAGTTAGGAATGCCACTAAACTTCATCATTTCACCTGAAGTAAAGGTATCGCCAATTTGAATACTGCCATGGTTATGCAAGCCGATAATATCGCCAGCATAAGCCTGTTCGACATTAGAGCGATCGCCTGCCATAAAGGTTACCGCATCGGCAATTTTTACATCCTTACCTATCCGCACTTGCTTCATTTTCATACCTTTTTCATATTTACCTGAGCAAATACGCATAAAGGCGATACGGTCTCTGTGTTTAGGATCCATATTCGCTTGAATTTTGAAAACAAAGCCAGAAAATTTTTCTTCCTCTGCTTTTACTTCACGCGTGTCGGTCGTGCGAGGTAATGGTTTTGGTGCCCACTTGGTTAGTCCATCGAGCATATGATCAACGCCAAAATTACCTAAAGCCGTACCAAAAAATACCGGAGTTAATTCACCCTTAAGAAACTCATCGAGATCAAATTCATGAGAAGCGCCAATAACAAGCTCTAGCTCTTCACGTAAATCTTCTGCGTAATTACCAATGGCTTTATCTAATTCAGGATTATCTAAGCCTTTGATCACGCGTTTTTCCTGAATAGTGTGTCCTTGCCCCGATTGATACAAAATTGTTTCATCATCAAGCAGGTTATAGATACCTTTAAATTCTTTTCCCATGCCTATTGGCCAGGTAATCGGTGCACATTTTATTTTTAATACATCTTCAACTTCGTCCATGACTTCCATCGGATCTCGTACATCACGATCCATTTTATTCATAAACGTAATGATAGGGGTATCCCTCAAACGGGTGACCTCCATTAGCTTGATGGTGCGATCTTCAACCCCTTTGGCCACATCAATGACCATTAAACAAGAGTCTACAGCCGTTAAGGTTCGGTATGTATCTTCAGAGAAATCTTCGTGACCCGGAGTATCAAGCAAATTAACTAAGCAGTTATTATAGGGAAATTGCATGACCGAGGTAGTGATTGAAATACCACGATCTTTTTCCATTTCCATCCAATCAGACTTTGCATGCTGTCCTGATTTTTTACCTTTTACCGTGCCTGCTTTTTGCAGGGCTTGACCAAAAAGTAAAACTTTTTCAGTGATCGTTGTTTTACCCGCATCCGGGTGAGATATTATCGCGAAAGTACGACGTAAATCGACTTCCTGCTGCTGTACAGACATGCTGGTTACCTGTTAAACGCTGAGAGATGAAAAATAAATGTAAATAAAATTTTAAGCGCGACATTATAGCGAAAAGCGCGAAAGAGGGCAGCAACTAATCTTCAATTTATAAAAAAAGTTATTAGAGTCTGATGATCTTTCACATTTTAAATAAAACTAAAGATCAATAGCTCCTAAGTTAGAATAGATTAGCTTTTGGCAACACTCTTCGTTAATAGTATATTAACCTTACGGAGGTCAGATAGCACTTATAGTGCTTAATTCTCCTTTTACTGGTTAGGGGCAATTTTCAATTGTAGGAAATAAAAAATTTAGCATGAGAATGTTTTGCAATGTATTTGGGTTACTTATCGCGTCATTAGTCACTTGGCAGACATATGCGACCGATGTTGTTTATCATGGTGAACAACGCCAAGATTATTACGTGCAATTACTGCATCATATTTTAGCTTACGCTAAAGACAAAGATTATCAATTGAGCGCCTTTGGTCAGTATTTACCTAAATACCGAGATTTTGAGATCATGACTAAAGGGGAGGGCATTGATGTGGTGATGGGCGGTTCTACGCTTGACCGTGAACACATTGCCCTACCAATCAGATTTCCTTTATTAAAAGGGTTAAATGGCTGGCGGATCCCTTTAGTGCATAAATCTCAAGAAAATATGTTTGCAGAAGTAGTGACTATGGAGCAATTTAGACGACTTGTACCTGGACAGTTTCACACTTGGTCAGATACTAAAGTCTTGGAAAGTAACGGTATCAAAGTGCAGAAGGGCAGCAGTAGCGAAGGCTTGTATGCTATGTTAGAGAAAAAGCGTTTTGATTATTTCCCACGTTCAGTCATTGAGATAGAGGCTAATCTATCTGCACATAAAGACCTCAATATCACCATTGATCCGTATGTGTTAATTTACTATCCAACTGCTTTCTATTATTACGTCAACAAAGACAATGTAGCACTTGCTCAAGATATTAAAATGGGGTTAGAACAAGCACTTGCAGATGGCAGTTTCGATCGACTATTTATGGAGCACTATGGCGGGGTTATTACTAAATTTCGTCAACAAAAACGTCGAATTTTTCAATTGGAAAACCCATACTTGTCAGATAAAACCCCACTTAAACGCCAAGAGTTGTGGCTAGATTTAAGTCAGTAATATTTGGGATATAAGGGAGTGTCGGAGGCTATGTTTTCTAACAGCTTAGGCACATCACTATGGCATCTTCATAACCTATTGTACTGGGATAATATCCGGTACGACGGCCCGTTTCGACAAAACCATGGTTAATGTATAACATTTGTGCGCTAATGTTTTTCGCGCGCACCTCCAGCCATATTTTTTCTGCACCTAAGGTTTTTGCCTGAGCTAAAAATTCGGTTAACAGTTGTTTACCGTAGCCTTTGCCTTGCGTGTTGGGAGCAACACAAATATCCATTAGCGTTGCTTCACCGGCGACATGTTCACCGATATAAAAACCGACAATATCAGCATCACTTTTGGCTAATTGACCAAAATAACGTCCGCCAATGCAGCTGCGAAAAGTGTTTTCAGTCCACGGGTGTGAATGACAAGCGTTTTCGATTGTCATCAGCGTTTCTACATCATCAAGTGTAATAGGGTCAAACGATAAGGTCATGAGATTTTGTATTCACAAATATTCTGCCACAGTAATGATTTTAGCTGAGGCGATTGCGCAAGTTCATCTAAACTTGGGGTGGTTAAGACATTATTGTATAAAGTAACATCGGGCGATGCGCTAAAAACCCAATTAAACAAGCCTAAATTTAGACAGTTATGGTCGCAGCTGACTTCACCAATAGAGAGATTAATGCTGCTTAGAATATCAATAAACAGTTGGTTTTTGCTTAACGTGGCAAAATTGATGGTCAGTGAGTTGGCATCTTCTTGTTGTGCATCGTGCTTTGCAACCGATGACGAACGCGTTTGCCACAACGGGATTCCCATTTCTTTTAGCAGATTAAATTGTCGTTCGCTAACGGCCATTTGACACCAGAATTACGTTTTACATTAATAACGAAAATAGAATAATGACAGAATTATTAAATAACTAAAATAGGGAAAGAGAATGATTGGTAAAAAAGATGGCAGGGGTAGAGAGATTCGAACTCCCAACCGTCGGTTTTGGAGACCGCTGTTCTACCAATTGGAACTATACCCCTGCAACGGAGAAGAATTATACCCAAGCAATTCTAAAGGTAAAGCGTAAATGTACAATTCTTGGTTGTTCGCTTAAATAATCGACAAGTACTGTGATTGTTGACCATCATTTAGTGCAAAATATACCTCGTTAATACCGCTTTTTTGTTACCTTGCGGCAAGCGCTGTTAACTATAGGCGTTACAAAAGCGCAAATTGTCGGGATAAGGGAAAACATTCTCATAAATACCTGCCGCTACATTTTTTTGACATTGTTGCCAATAGGAAGCATCGAGTAAGTCAGCGTGATGTTCCAAAAATGCTTTTCTATATTTAGGGTTAGCTAAGGCAAATGTCGCCAATTCCTCTGGAAAAACGTCGCCGGGATCCACCGAATACCAAGGTTCAGCGGCGTAGATTTGTTCTTCGGTTCTCGGAATAGGTTTTACGCGAAAATTCACTTCATTCATGTAGGTGATTTCGTCATAGTCATAAAATATTACACGACCGTGGCGAGTAACCCCGAAATTTTTGAGTAACATGTCCCCTGGAAATATATTGGCTGCGATCAACTGTTTAATGGCCTGACCATAACCGAAAATCGCTTCATTAATTTCTTCATCACTGGCTTTAGCCAAATAAAGGTTAAGGGGATTCATTCGGCGTTCAATATACATGTGCGCGATAATGATGAGATCGTCTTCAAATCTTATCAGTGACGGTGCAACCGTGGTGAGCTCTTCGAGTAATTCATCGGAAAATCTATCTTTAGGAAATGCGACTTCTGAATATTCCATGGTGTCGGCCATGCGACCAACGCGATCGTGTAACTTCACCAGTCGATATTTAGCTTTAACATCTTTCTTGGTGACGTTTTTACTAGGGGAAAATTTATCCTTGATGATTTTAAATACATAAGGGTAAGACGGTAAGGTAAACACCGACATGACCATGCCTTTGATCCCCGCCGCCAATTCAAGTTTGTCATCGCTGGTCGCCAAATGATTTAAAAAATCTCTATAAAACTGCGTTTTACCTTGCTTATGAAAGCCGATAGCCGAGTAAAGGTCTGCCTTGGTTTTATGTGGGATCAAACGTTTTAAAAAGCTTACTAAAGCATGAGGGTGCTGACAATCGACAAAGAAGTATGCGCGAGCAAAACCAAAAACAACCGCCATGCTTTCACTGTCAGTTAGCAGCGCGTCAATGTATAAACCGCCTTTTTCGTTATTGAGTACGGCAACGATGAAGGGCGTTTCACCGGCAGGTGAAAGGACTCGTCCAATAATATACGCACCCTTATTGCGATAAAAAGTTGAGTTTAGAATATCGAATTGTAAATCTTCGAGTTTGAAGCGGGTTTTTTGTGCTTTACGTCTAAAGGCACTGATCAAAATATCAATATCACGTTGCAGATTTTCATAAGGAACATCGACTTGATGGGCCTGCATTATTTCTTCAATGGTTTGCGACAGCCCTTTTTCTGCCGGGCGATAAGATTGATAAATATCGGGTGTTGGTTCATTCTCAAATCGACTCACGGTACTTTCGACGAAAATGTAGGCATTGTGATAGTACTTGCGTTCAAACAACTGACAAAATACTGAATTAAAATAACTTTCTGCGAGTTCAGGTTGTAAATGTGTTGATAATAAATCGACGTAAGCGGCTTTAACGGCTTGCCATAGGTTGTTATCTAACGCAGTGATGCGAAAGTCTTGCTTAATGGTGGACAATGTTTCTTGCACCCTCAGCTCATAAAAGTCGGTACGCGCTTTCGCGGCGGCTTGCACTTCGGCCCACTGACATTGCTCAAACCGCTGTTTAGCAGAAAGTGTTATTTCACTAAACAAATAGATATGTCGCTCAAATCCATTCAGGATGGTTTTGGCTAAGGCGTAAGCAAGGTTTTTCATAGCGATTTTTCGTCAACAAGTCATGAACTGAGCATACAACATATTTTTACTTTTGTGGGGCAATTTTATAGTGAATGGTCAGCATAAATGAACTGAATCAACAAGATGTCAGCAATACCATTATATTAATTGAAAACAAAATGATATTTAGGGCTGATTTTACGGGTTAAAACGCCCTGTAAAAAGCGTGAAAAAACACTTTTAACTTGAAATTTCGGGCGCTCGGCACTAGACTAGCGCGCTTTTATAATGGTCGAATTTTGTAATTTTCATGCGTGTAGCAGACTTTTCTTTTGATTTACCCGAAGAGCTTATAGCTCGTTACCCTAAAGCGGAACGAACGGCGAGCCGTTTAATGGCGCTTGATGGCTGTAGTGGTCAAATTGAACACCTCAACTTCACTGATATTGTCGATAAAATCATGCCGGGTGACTTATTGGTGTTTAACAACACCCGTGTTATTCCGGCGCGGATGTTCGGCCAAAAAGAAAGTGGCGGTCAAATTGAAGTATTGGTAGAACGTTTACTTGATGAACACCGAGTACTCGCACATGTTCGCGCCAGTAAAGCTCCCAAAGTTGGTGCTAAGCTGTTACTTGAAGGTAAAGTGCATGCCACTATGGTCGCCCGCCATGACGCATTATTTGAAATAGAAGTACACGGCGATCAATCTGTGCTGTCGGTATTAGAAGATATTGGCCATATGCCGTTACCACCTTATATTGACCGACCTGATGAGTCGAGTGACCGTGAGCGATATCAAACAGTTTATAATGAAAAACCAGGCGCAGTTGCTGCACCTACCGCAGGCTTGCATTTTGACGAAGCATTACTTGAGCAATTAAAAGCAAAAGGTGTTGAACTTGCTTTTATCACTTTGCATGTTGGAGCGGGAACTTTTCAACCAGTGCGCGTTGATGAAATAGCCGATCATATTATGCATGCTGAGTACGTTGAAGTGCCGCAATCGGTTGTTGATCAAATCTTGTCAACAAAACAACAAGGCGGACGTGTCATTGCTGTTGGTACTACGTCGGTAAGGTCATTGGAAAGTGCCGCGCAATCTGCACTAAAAAATAATACATCATTAACAGAGTTCTATGGTGATACCGATATATTTATCACCCCAGGGTATGAATTTCAGTTAATTGACGCTTTGATCACTAACTTTCATTTGTCCGAATCAACCTTGTTAATGTTGGTCAGCGCCTTTGCTGGTTTTGATCATATTAAGCGGGCTTATCAAGAAGCTGTCGCCGAAAAATATCGATTTTTCAGTTATGGTGATGCCATGTTCTTAACTCGGCAACAGGCTAAACAAGACGTAAAAAATACTGAATAATGAGTAATTAAATTAACGTGCAGGGTAATTAGACGCTGCAATACGACGAGAATAAGTGCGTTAACTTATTCTTTTAACAGCTGCCAGCCTGTTTCGCTGGTGGGCGAAGGAATATTATGAGTAAAAATACTGACCAAAGAAACCCGATGAAATATGAGTTGATCAATACTGACGGTAAAGCCCGTCGTGGTCGATTAACATTTGATCGTGGCACTGTCGAAACCCCCGCATTTATGCCTGTGGGTACCTATGGCACAGTCAAAGGTATGAAAACTGAAGAAGTTGCTAAGACTGGCGCGGAAATTTTATTGGGTAACACCTTTCATTTAATGTTACGTCCAGGTACCGATATTATTGAACAGCATGGCGATCTTCACGATTTTATCAACTGGGATAAGCCAATTCTGACCGATTCAGGTGGTTTTCAAGTATTTAGCTTAGGCGCTATGCGTAAAATTACCGAAGAAGGGGTGAAGTTTAGTTCTCCCGTCAATGGTGAAAAAATTATGCTTACCCCAGAGCGTTCGATGGAAGTTCAGCGCAGCTTGGGCTCTGATATTGTTATGATATTTGACGAGTGCACGCCATATCCAGCGAGCCATCAGGAGTCTAAAGAGTCGATGGAATTATCATTACGCTGGGCACAACGTTCTAAAGATGCTCATGGTGATAACCCTTCAGCGTTGTTTGGTATTGTGCAAGGTGGTATGTATGAAGATCTACGCGAAGTGTCAATAACTGGGCTTAAAGCGATAGATTTTGACGGGTACGCGATTGGTGGTCTCTCTGTTGGTGAACCCAAAGAAGATATGATCCGCATATTAGATCATACCACCCCCTTGATCCCTGATAATAAGCCCCGATATCTGATGGGAGTGGGTAAGCCTGAAGACCTAGTGGAAGGCGTGCGTCGCGGTATCGACATGTTCGATTGTGTTATGCCAACACGAAACGCACGTAATGGACATTTGTTTGTCACTAATGGCGTGATCAAAATTCGTAACGCTCGCCATAAAACAGATACCGGGCCATTAGATCCTGAGTGCGATTGTTATACTTGTAAAAATTATTCACGTGCCTATTTACATCATTTAGACAAATGTAATGAAATTTTGGGTGCGCAGTTAAATACCTTGCATAACTTACGTTTTTATCAGCGTGTCATGCAGGGATTGCGCGATGCTATTGAGCAAGGTAAATTAGACGCCTTTGTTGAAGAGTTTTATGCGCTACGAGATTTACCTGTACCGCCGCTAAACGGTGTTGACAGTGAAGACGAAACATCGAGTTAATGGCTCGATATGACAATAAATTGGTAGAAAATACCATCAATATTAATAATTTATAAAAATATATAGAGGAAGTTATGGGTTTATTTATTAGTGAAGCGCATGCAGCAGCAGCTCCTGCACAACAAGGCGGTGGTATGGAAATGATCATCATGTTGTTAGTTTTTGGTTTAGTATTTTTCTTCATGATCTATCGCCCGCAAGCTAAACGTGTAAAAGAGCACAAAAACTTAATGTCAGCATTATCAAAAGGCGATGAAGTATTAACGCAAGGCGGAATAGTCGGCAAAATAGTTAAAGTATCTGATGAAAAAGACTTTATTGTGATCAGCATTGCCGAAGGTACTGAAGTGACCATACAAAAAGGGGCTGTTTCAGCAGTATTACCCAAAGGCACAATGAAATCACTATAACTTACTTACCGATTCGGTAGCTTGTTATAGGCATGATTATTAAAAAATTAGAAATAATAAATTAGAACAGGATGAACTTGTGTTAAACAAATATCCATTATGGAAAACACTGATGGTGCTATTTATAGTTGCCATCGGCGCATTGTATGCGGTGCCTAATTTATATCCAGAAGATCCAGCGGTACAGGTTTCTGGTTTACGTGGCGTCGAAGCAAATGCGCAAACGTTAGACACGATTAAAACGCAATTAACTAACGATAAAATTTCATTTGCGAGCATGGCGCTCGAAAGCGGCCAGATATTAGTGCGTTTTGGCAGTACCGAAGATCAATTGAAAGCACGTGATTTACTTGATAGTACACTAGGTGATAAATTTTCTGTGGCATTAAATCTAACGCCAGCGACTCCTGCTTGGTTAGCAAGTATTGGTGGTACGCCAATGAAGTTAGGTTTAGATTTAAGTGGTGGTGTTAGCTTTCTGATGGAAGTTAATATGAAAGAGGCCATTGTTAAAGCTGTTGACGGTATGGCTGACGACTTTAGAAATGACCTTCGCGGAGAAAAAATTCGTTATCGCACAGTAAAAAAATCAACAAATGCTATTGATGTGGTTTTTCGTAACGTTGAAGATTTAGATGCTGGCGAAAGCTTTTTGGAAAAGCGTTATCGTGATTTCTTATTTACAACTGATGCCGATGCATTAACGCTAACAGCGACAATGACGGATCTTAAGCTCAAAGAAATTCGTGAATATGCCTTACAGCAAAACATTACCATTATTCGTAACCGTGTTAACGAATTAGGTGTGTCTGAGCCTCTAGTACAACGCCAAGGTCAAAAGCACATAGTTATTGAGTTACCAGGTGTACAAGATACCGCTAAAGCAAAAGAAATTCTTAATGCTACTGCGACCATTGAATTTAGAATGGTTGATCAAGACGGTGATTTAAACAGCGCCTTAAATGGTCGTGTACCTGTAAGTTCACAATTATTATATGAGCGTGATGGTAAGCCGGTCTTGTTGAAGAAACGTGTCATGCTAACCGGTGATCATATCGTTGGTGCAACGTCTGGTTTTGATGAATATAGTCGACCGCAGGTTAATATCGATCTTGATTCTGCTGGTGGTAGTAAGTTTTCCAGTGCGACTAAAGATGCGATTGGCAAACCCATGGCAACGGTATTTATTGAATACAAGCCAACCGATCGTGTTGATAGTGAAGGTAACACTGTCTTTGAAAAAATTGAAGAAGTCATCAGTGTTGCTACTATTCAAGCACGTTTAGGAAAAAGCTTTCGTATCACTGGTGCAGGTAGCCAGTCAGAAGCGCATAACTTAGCGTTACTACTACGTGCAGGTGCGTTAATTGCGCCTATTCAAATTGTTGAAGAACGCACGGTAGGACCAACCTTAGGTGCTGAAAACGTACAATTGGGTTTTCAAGCCATCATGATGGGCTTTGGTTTAGTGTTCATCTTTATGCTGATTTATTATCGTGCCTTTGGTGTGGTTGCAAACTTGGCATTAGGGGCTAACCTAGTACTTATTATTGGCATTATGTCAATGATCCCTGGTGCAACGCTTACGCTACCTGGTATGGCTGGTATTGTATTGACTGTTGGTATGGCTGTTGATGCCAATGTACTTATTTTTGAGCGTATTCGTGAAGAAATAAGAGAAGGTAAATCAATTCAGCAATCTATCCATCAGGGATATGACGCGGCATTTTCAACGATTATCGATGCCAACATTACTACGTTAATAGCGGCACTGATCTTATATGCTATAGGGACTGGGCCTATTAAAGGCTTCGCGATAACTTTATCTATCGGTATTATAACGTCGATGTTTACTGCTGTTGTGGGTACTCGTACCGTTGTAAATGCAGTTTGGGGCGGTAAACGTCTTGACAAAATATCGATATAGGCTGGATATTCAATGCAAATATTAAATTTAAAAGAAACCGTCGCCTTTATGAGCTACCGCAAGGTAGCGGCTATTTTTAGTGTCTTGTTAATGATTGGCTCTGTGGTCTCATTGGCGACGAATAAACTGAATTTTGGTTTAGACTTTACTGGCGGAACCTTAATCGAAGTTGGTTTTCAACAAGCGGCTGATTTAAATCAAATTAGAGATGTGCTCGATAAAAATGGCTTTGATGACGCTGTAGTACAATTGTACGGTAGCAGTCGAGATGTGGTTATTCGCCTTGGGCTGCGTGAAGATGTTAAAGCTGAAATGTTGGGTAACCAAGTTCTAGATCTATTACAAACTGGAACGGGCCAAGCAGTAGATATGCGACGCATAGAGTTTGTTGGCGCCAGTGTCGGTGACGAACTGGCCGAACAAGGCGGTTTGGCGATGTTAACGGCGTTGATCTGTATCTTAGTATATGTTGCTTTTCGTTTTGAATGGCGCTTTGCACTAGGCTCTGTTATTGCTTTATTTCACGATGTTTTATTGACCTTAGGATTGTTTTCACTATTACAACTTGAGTTCGACTTAACGGTATTGGCGGCGGTTTTGGCGGTTATTGGTTATTCACTTAACGATACTATCGTCGTATCGGATCGTATTCGGGAAAATTTCCGTAAGATCAGAGGGGAAGACGCAGAAAGCGTTATTAATATTTCTCTATCGCAGACTCTTAGTCGTACTTTTATCACCTCTATTACCACGTTATTAGTATTAGCAGCCCTTTTCTTTAAAGGTGGTGCCCTAATTCATGGTTTTGCAACAGCCTTGTTGTTTGGTGTATTTGTTGGTACATACTCCTCAATTTATGTGGCCAGTTTTGTGGCATTATCATTAGGGATTTCAAAAGAAGATTTGATCCCAGAAGTGATAGAAAAAGAAGGCGCTGATCAAGAGCAAATGATGCCTTAATCTCGTTTGCTTTTTCAGGCACATTAAAAACCAGCAATTATCTTGCTGGTTTTTTTATGTTCTGGACGTTATTTTAATTAACTTGGTATAAAGCCAAGTTGATTAAATAATTTCACGGATCATGCGAGCAATGTTAATTTTGTAATCATCGGGGCGTACAGGGGAAACGATAGTCGTTTTTTCGTCTTTAGCGAGATCGCAATTTACCGAGGTGATATAACGAGTATGTTTAAGGTTGTAAAATACTTTCACTAATGGCTTCATTGGATCATCTCTGTTGCCTTTAATTACTATCGCCAGTTTTTCATCCGACAATTTTACTAATGAACCAACAGGATGAATACCAAGATACTTTATAAATTGTTGCACTAAGGCGCGATCGAATAAATTATTCTTTGCCATCAAATAACGAAAAGCATTAACGGGTTGCTCGCCTGCTTTATAAGGCTTATCGCCGGTCATAGCATCATAAACGTCAACAATCGCTATCATCCGAGCAAGTTTAGACAGCTTATTTTCACCGATTTTCCTTGGGTAACCAGAACCATCAAGGCGCTCATGATGATTGATGATTATATCGGTAACAATTTTATTCGTTAAGCCGTCTTTTTTGCAGGCATCATATCCCCACATTACATGTTTTTGAATAACGCTAATATCATTTTCTGTTAATTTGGTCGGCTTATTTAGAATCCCTTGCGAGACTTTCGCGTTACCTATGTCATGCAGTATTGCCCCTAAGGTGATTTGGGCCGCAGTTTCTTTTTTCAGTCCTAAATATAAGCTAAAACCGCACATTAAAATGGCGCAGTTAATGGCATGTTCCCATTGATAGGTAGATTTATCGCGAATGCGCGTCAGTATTGCCATGGCATATTCATTACGGATAACCGATTCAGTAATGGCTCCGGCAAAGGCATTTATCGCGCCCGCATTAAGCGGCTTTCCTGAATTAATATCGTCAAATATTTCTTTAGCATTGTCGGTTGCATTAGCATAGAGATCACATGATTGTGAAAACTCATCCTCTAATGAGCGAGGCTTTATTTTACTTAGTTTTAACAGTGGTGCCTTGTCGGTAGGTTGTTTGTCAGCCAGAGCTTGAACGTTAGCATTTGGCTCTTCTGTTGAGGTACTAGCGTCGTTGGTGTTAATGGCTGGTTCATCTTCGACCACCAAACTCACCACTCCCTGGTCTTTAAGTTGATTAATGATTTTTTGAGATTTTACCAGTCCCTGAGTTTTAACTTTGTACGCACTATTGGCCCATGTAACATCTTTTACATACATGCCAATTACAAGTTCTTCAATTGAAATAGTTCTTATCATGATGGACCGAAACTCGATAAGTCTGTTAATTATTATGGTTGTTATTTAGACATCATTGCTCATTTTTTAACGCGACACAAATAATTACTATAAGTTTTATGGACTTAATTAGTATAGCAGAGCGCATAGTTTTAACGTTTAGTTGCTCATTATTTGCATTGCTAACGTCCCTATTTTGTTGTGTTCTAATATTGGTCTGTCATTTCTTAATTACATTCGACTTTTTCGGTTTGACACTATTGTTGTGCATAACCCTTTATTCGTATTGTTAAATCCATTAGCATCTCGCTATAACTTGCCGTTAAACAACTCTATAGAAAGGCTTCAACATGATAGATTTTCGTTCAGATACCGTAACCAGACCTTGTGAAAAAATGCGTGCAGCTATGGCCAGCGCGCCAGTGGGTGACGATGTTTATGGTGATGATCCCACAGTTAATGAGTTAGAAGTATGGTCAGCCGACCGACATGGTTTTCAGGTAGCCCTTTTTTGTAGCTCGGGTACGCAAGCAAATTTATTGGCATTAATGGCGCATTGCGAACGTGGTGATGAATACCTTTGTGGGCAACAGGCGCATAATTATAAATTTGAGGGTGGTGGTGCTGCCGTGCTTGGTTCCATTCAGCCGCAGCCGATAGAGAATGAACCAGACGGTAGTTTGAGTTTTGACAAGCTAAGCGCCGCGATAAAACCAATTGATCCTCATTATGCGCGAACGACATTACTGAGCCTTGAAAACACCATAAGTGGCAAAGTGTTACCTTTAACCTACTTAGCTAAGGCACGCGAATTTGTCGATCATCATCAATTATCATTGCACTTAGATGGCGCGCGGGTCTATAACGCAGCCACAGCACTTGATGTTGATATTAAAGAAATTGCCCAATATTTTGACTCAATGTCGGTGTGTTTATCTAAAGGACTAGGGGCACCGATAGGCTCCTTGTTATTAGGCTCCAATGATTTAATTCACAAAGCTAGACGCTGGCGCAAAGTACTCGGTGGCGGTATGCGTCAAGCGGGAATAATAGCTGCTGCGGCAAAAATTGCCTTAACCGATAATGTCAGTAAGTTAGCTAATGATCATCACAACGCTAAGTATTTGGCAGAGCAATTAAACACAGTCACGGGCTTTGAAGTCAATGTAGACAATGTTTCCACCAATATGGTATTTGCTAAAATAAGCACTGAGATTGATGTCCAACAACTTGCTGAAAAATTAAAAGGCGATAATATTTTGCTTACCCCAAGTCATTATATGAGGCTGGTAACGCATTTAGATATTTCAAAAGCTGATATTGATTGGTTCATTCAGACATTAAAGCAGGCATTATAAATAACACGCAAAAGTTCGTAATGATCTTTTGCGTGTTAGTGTGTTTTTAAAGAATATTTTGTTTTAACAATTATGCTGATTGAGCATCATTTTTGTAGACATCAAAATTAATATCTTCAATTTTTACGCTTCTTAATATGGCTCCAACCCCAAATATAGCCAGTATTTGAAAATATAAGCTATTAACGACAATTTCGAAATGTTGTAATTCAAACCAGTCAATGGCAATGGTTGCGATATAAAACATGCTGGCAAAAATACTGACAACTGCCATTGAGTTGACTGAAAATTTAATGAGCTTGTGGCGATCTTTCGGATCTTGAAAGGGATCCAATTTTTTGCCATATAAATTACGTGATGCTATAGCAATAAACAATATATTACATAGGGTTAAAGAAACGGTTCGCACAATAATATCACTGGTCCAAATAAAATCGTTTATATACAGATCAAACATTATGTAACCGAAATAGGCTACTACTGCTGTCACTATGGTTACTGGGGAAATATAATCAAACAATTTACGCGGAGTCAGTGCGGCGCTTCGTGTGTGGCTGAGGTTAGATTTTCTCATCAGTTTAAATTGTTTACTGCTTGAAACCTCGAGTAATATCATTGGAATAAATTGGAGCATACCGTAGAAAAGCGGCATGCCTTCTGCGTGTTTTTCGCCAGATTGAAATTCAAACGGCGACAGTCCAACCATAACAAGCAAAATAACGCCTATTAACGCAATTCCCCAATTTAATAGTCGATATATTTTTTGATCTTTTTCTACTTTTGCTAGCGACTCTGGGTAGAGCTTTGGGTATATCGAAGGCGGATACTTGTTAATCACTTCGTTCATTCTATTTGTTACTTTGTAAGGGTAGTACAAAGAAATCAGTACAATTTGACTAATAAATACGATGTAAAAAATAATACTTTCTGGCATGTCCTTCTCCTTAATTCTTTTGATTATTCATTGCATTGCTAAAGGCAATGCGTATTTCAGAATCGGTAACTCCAGCATCTCTGAAGCTGGCTATTGTTTTATTAAGCTGTTCATTAACCCATTCATTTAAATCAATGGTGCAGTTTTTTTGTGCATCAGGGTGCACAAAGGTACCGCGGTAACCTTTGGCTTGAATAACCGCGTCTCGTTCTAATAACCGGTAGGCTTTAGCAATGGTTTTACTGTTAAGTTCAAGATCATTGGCCAACTGCCTTATAGACGGTAATGCATCACCAGGGTTTAACTTCCCAGCAATAACCGCATTTTTTATTTGCTCTATTAACTGCGAAAACAATGGTGTTGGGTCATCGATATCAATGATTATTTCCATAGATTTTGGTGTTCCACTTGTTCCATGTGTTGTGATGGTACATCGAGGTTGTGGTTATTGCAAGTTCCTTGCTTGATTTATCAGCAACCCAAGTAAAATAGGCTAAGCAATGACCGCTATGCTATCTGAGTTAACAGGTAAGGAGGTGAGAGGAAGTGCTGTTATTTATTGTAACTTTCTTGTTCCTGCAGAGCTTTTTATAGTGACTGAACCTGATTACGGCCATTTTCTTTAGCTTTGCATTGAACGCATTTTATATTAGTTAGACAAATAGCCAATGTTGCTTAAATACTCTTCTTTAAATGTACTGACTACATCACCGATAATAATCAATGCGGGTGGCTTGATGTTTTCGGCCTCTACCAAACTTGATAATTGTGCTAACGTGCTACGGTAAACTTTTTGCTCAGGTTGCGTACCCTTATAAATAAGCGCAGCAGGGGTATTAGCGTCTCTACCTGCTGATGTTAATTGCTCAGTGATCATGGGTAAGCTCGTGATACCCATATAGAAGACAACCGTTTGCTTTTTATCATTAAGCGTATGCCAAGGCAGGTCTAACTCACCATTATTTTGGACATTGCCAGTTATAAATGTACAACTTTGTGCAACTTGGCGGTGTGTTAACGGGATCCCGGCATAGCTTGTACAAGCTGATGCAGCCGTTAAACCAGGAACAATATGACAAGCGATATTATTGGCAAGCAAATATAGCGCTTCTTCTCCGCCACGACCAAATACAAAAGGATCTCCTCCCTTCAATCGAACCACTTTTTTACCTTGTTTAGCATGATCGACTAATAGCTGGTTGATATTTTCTTGCGGTACGCGATGTATCGCTTGTTTTTTACCAACGTAAATTCTTTCACAATCATTTGGCAATAGGCTCATTATTGCTTTGCTGACTAGGCGATCGTAAATAACGACTTCTGCTTGCTTAATGATGCGATAAGCTTGCAAGGTTAGTAGATCAGGGTCGCCAGGTCCTGCGCCTACAAGCGCAACTTCCCCTGCTATAAAGGGTCGTTTGTGTGTGGGTAAATTATCTAACATTTTGGCGCAACCTGATCATCGTCTTGTTCATATGATACCGATTATACTTATAACCATCTACTTATTGTTGCGTGTTGACTATATTAATTAGTTATTAAAGATGCGTTTACCTGAATGATTTTTACGACAACTGAACTCGTGACAAGGAGGTAATGTGATATCGTTTAGTGAGTTATTAATCTGCAGAGTAGATGAACTTTATGTATGACGCGAGCAAGTCTTTAAGCACGACCATTTCTAAATACCTGAAAATAGTGGGTGTTATTACGGCGACAAATGCTGCGGCTTTGTTTAGTAATAATGCGATCGCTAAAGAAGCAACAATAATTGTTCCTCCTAGTGAACAGCTGATTTTACGAGAAATACAACAGCAAGTGAGTGCTGAGCGATTAAAAGCCGACGTAACTAAGTTAGTAAGTTTTGGTACTCGACATACGCTTTCGCAAACGGACTCTGATATTCAAGGAATAGGCGCTGCTCGGCGTTGGATAAAAGCCGAATTTGAAAAAATTTCCGAGCAATGTGGTGGTTGTTTAGAAATCAGTTATCAAAAGCAAACTTTTTCTGGTGAAAAGCGCATACCTGAACCAACAGAAGTTGTGAACGTTATCGCAATTCAGCGTGGGCAGTTAGATCCTAATCGCCAAATTATTATGTCGGGTGATATTGATTCGAGGGTGAGCGACCCACTTGATTATACCAGTGTTTCTCCAGGGGCTAATGATAATGCCTCTGGGGTTGCCGGCGTCATTGAAGCAGCGCGAGTTCTTTCCCAATACAAGTTTGCAGGCACCATAGTTTACGCCGCGTTGTCGGGGGAAGAGCAAGGCTTATTTGGCGGGAAAATTATGGCAGGCATCGCGCAAAAAGAAGGCTGGCGCGTTGAAGCGGTAATTAACAATGACATGATCGGCAATATTTCTGGTATTAATGGGGTAATTAATAACACTACCGCGCGGGTTTTTTCAGAAGGTGTGCGATACGTTGAAACACCAGAAGAAGCGAAGAAACGCCGGTTTACTGGTGGCGAAGTTGACTCACCATCACGCAATGTTGCGCGTTATATCGATAAAATAGCCGATCAATACATCCCTAATTTAGATGTCATGATGGTTTATAGATTAGACCGGTTTGGTCGTGGCGGGCATCATCGTCCGTTTAATGCTGTTGGCTATCCCGCTGTGCGAATAATGGAGACTAATGAACATTATGATCGCCAGCATCAAAATATTAGCACTGAAAACGGTCGAGAATATGGCGATGTTATTTCAGGGGTAGACTTTGCGTTTAATGCTAAATTAACCTCATTAAATGCAGTTACTATGGCCTCTATGGCATGGGCACCTGCGCCACCGGCTAATACTGAAATATCAGGGGCTGTTAAACCATCAACAACACTTAAATGGCAACGTCCAACAGGTGATATGGCAAAGAACCTTGCGGGCTATCGTGTCCATTGGCGTTTAACAACAGAGCCAACTTGGACCCACAGTCAATATGTCGGCGACGTTACAGAGTTTGAGCTAAAAAATATTGTTATCGACAATTATTTCTTCGGCGTGAGCAGTGTCGCGAAAGATGGCTTTGAAAGTCCGGTGGTTTTCCCAGGGCCTGCAGGCTCTTTTGGTGGCTATGGTAACTAATTTACTTTTATCATTATGATTCGATACCAGTGCTCACTATTACCTCTGTGAACACTGGCGTTCGAATTAACATAATTACTTTGTTCTCACTTACTCTTTGAATGTAACATTTATATTAGAAATAGCAGCAACATCGGAAATACTGACTTGACCAACGCTTCTCTTTAATCGGTTAGCTGTTTTGTCTGCGTAATGTTGTTCGGCAAAACTAATAATATCGTTACCGTTGCACATTACATTTAGAGCAACCTTTCGTTCCGTTAAATGATAATCCGAAATCGAATCTTTAAGTTTAAGCGGTATATTACTGCTTGCTGCTTTACATATTTTTACTAATGCTTTTTCTAACGTAGGGTCCATTGATGCTTGACTAGAGGTTGTTACAAGCAAAAGAGGTAGTGCTATTATTGCTAAAGATGTCGCTTGAATTTTATTCATAATTATTCTCCACAGATGGTTTCGTTGATTACAAATGTCTTCCTTACCGCACCCTAATAGTGGCAAATATATAACGAAAAGTTGTAAAGATTTTGCGCTTGAATGTAAGAGAAAATGCGTGATTACATTCGTTCGTTTTGTATATTTATTTGATATTTTTGTTTAATTTATTTTAACAGTGTATTTGAGTGACATTTGTATTTACAGTTGTTATTACTCTGAAACACAATTGGTGGTTAATCGTTTTATATTTGATTGTATAAATTGATTTTCGTATGTTGTTCGCATTGCTTAAAATACGTTGGTGAAATCAATATGCAGCATTACAACTATATAAAGCCTAGAGCGGTAATATTTGAAACTTAGGTAAAGTCAATAGGGGCGAAAGTATTAAATTATCGTATTAAAAAAGCGCTATTAAGCGCTTTTTTTCTCAGTAAACCCAAATAAGGGCTTTAAGCAAGGTTAGATTATTTGCTTAAGGCTTCACCCAAGTGAGGGCGAATGTCTTTTAAAATTTCTTTTAATAAACGAGAACTTGTTGCAACAATGTTGCCTGATTGAGCATGATTGTGACCACCAGTAAAATCAGTCACTAAACCACCTGCTTCTATAACGAGCAGCTCACCAGCTGCGGTATCCCAAGGTTTCAAGCCAATTTCAAAAAAGCCATCAACACGACCAGCGGCAACATAAGCTAAATCTAACGCTGCAGAGCCCGCGCGACGCATGTCAGCTGTTTTAACAAACAGTGCTTTAAACATATTGAAATATGCATCAGTGTGTTGTTTTTTCTTGAAAGGAAAACCTGTGGCTAATATTGCGCCTGTAAGTTCTTTATGTTGTTTAACACGAATGCGAAAGCCATTTAACTGTGCACCTTTACCGCGACTTGCTGAAAACAACTCACCACGAATAGGATCATAAATAACGGCTTGATCAAGTTTGCCTTTCACTTTCAATGCAATAGAAACAGCGAAATGAGGGATGCCTTTAATAAAATTGGTGGTACCATCGAGCGGGTCGATGATCCATTGGTAGTCATCATCTTCGCCTTGTAAAATTCCGCACTCTTCACCAATAATAGTGTGATTTGGATAAGACTTACGAATAGTATCAATAATCGCTTGTTCTGCACTAATATCGACATTAGTAACAAAATCGTTTGTGCCTTTTTCTTCAATTTCTACTTTATCAAGTTGTTCGAACGCACGAACGATAACGCTGCCAGCAGAGCGCGCTGCGCGCACAGCAATATTTAGCATTGGATGCATAGTTTGACTACCCTAGTTTTGTAAAAGAACAATGCTTGAAAGCAATAGCGAAAAATCAAGCGCGCGGATTATAGCAAAAACAATTTCATATAGCGACAGCGTCAACAAATTAAATTGTATGATTTGTAATCATTTTTAATTTGGCATTATATATTGGACATTAAATAACGCGGCCAAGCGATTTAAAGCGTAAGTTCTCCTCTTCAGCAACAATTGTAGTCAATAATTTTATTTATTCTAAAGCTTATATAAAAAATGACTAATCCAGATTGAATTGCCATAGAAGAAAATTAAAAAACAGATGCTTTTTTTAAAGCGTGCGGTTAGTGTTCTATGTTAATATTGTCGGCATTTTTAGCCATCTAGATTGTTATAATGTCAGGTCCAAAATTAGAAAACGTACGTATCGTCTTAGTGAATACGTCAGATTGCCGAAATATTGGCTCAGCAGCACGGGCGATGAAAACCATGGGATTAAGTCAACTGGTGTTAGTTGACCCTATTGAATTACCTAATGGCCAAGCGCAAGCGTTAGCTGCGGGTGCAACCGATGTATTAGCAAATGCAAAAGTAGTCGCAACCTTAGAAGAAGCGATACAAGACTGTGGTTTAGTAGTTGGCACTAGTGCCCGTTCGCGCACTTTGCCTTGGCCTATGTTAGAGCCTCGTGGTTGCGGTGAAAAGCTTATTAAAGAGGTGGCTGATTACCCAGTAGCATTAGTCTTTGGACGAGAGAGCAGTGGCTTGACCAATGAAGAACTTCAGTTGTGTCACTTTCATGTGCAGATCCCCGCTAACCCTGAATACAGTTCATTGAACTTAGCGATGGCAGTACAAACCTTGAGTTATGAAGTGAGAATGAGCTTTTTAGCACTACAGCAGCAACAGTTTGAACGTAATCACGATGAAGAAGAATACCCTGTTGTTGAAGAAACTGAACGTTTTTTCCAGCATTTTGAAGAGGCGCTAAAGGCAACTGGGTTTATTGTGCCAAGTCACCCAGGTTTAGTGATGACTAAGTTAAAACGTTTGTTTAACCGAGCAAGACCCGACACCAAAGAGTTGAAAATGATGCGCGGTATTTTGGCATCAGTTGAAAGAGCAGCAAAAGCAAAAGATTAATACCAAGAGCAATAAGGTGTTTCATTGGTATATAGCAAACCCTATAACGAGATAAGGAAGCAATATGTTTAGCCGCATCAAAGAAGATATTAACAGTGTCTTTGATAGAGATCCCGCTGCAAGGACGACATTTGAAGTACTGGTTAATTACCCTGGACTTCATGCTGTCTGGTTTCATCGTATTAGTCATAAGTTATGGAAAAGTAACTGGAAATGGCTTGCTAGAACGCTTTCGACATTCTCTCGTTGGTTAACGGGTATAGAAATTCACCCTGGCGCAACGATTGGTAGACGCTTCTTTATTGATCACGGTATGGGCGTTGTTATCGGTGGCACGGCTGAAATTGGCGACGATGTGACACTTTACCAAGGAGTCACTTTAGGTGGCACCAGTTGGAAACCGGGTAAACGCCACCCAACCTTAATGGATAATGTCGTTATTGGGGCTGGTGCTAAAGTTCTTGGCCCAATTACGATAGGTAAGAGTGGGAAAGTTGGTTCTAATTCTGTTGTGGTTAAAGACGTTCCTGATAATGCAACGGCAGTGGGTATTCCTGGACGCATTGTTAGTTCTAACGGTAAAAGCGGCGATGAAAAAGCACGCGCTGCTGTCGCACAAAAATTTGGGTTCGATGCTTACGCGGTATCTGAAGATAATCCAGATCCGGTAGCTAAAGCGATTGGTCGACTACTTGATCATATGCACTTGATGGACAACAAAGTGTCTGACTTATGCAAAGAAGTAAATGGTTTGGGTGGAAATGTATGTCAAGAAGCTCTGCCTGAACTGCGCGTTGGTGAGTTTGTTGAAGACGAAAAAGAAGCCGCGAAGCGCCGTGAAAGTGTTACTGAAGCTTTTGATCCGGAAATTTAGGCACCTAATTTATCTCTTACAAATGAATACTTGATTAAAATACTCAAGTATTCATTTGCTTCATATTTTGTCTTAGGTATA
Source organism: Colwelliaceae bacterium 6471 (assembly GCA_040779335.1). Lineage (GTDB taxonomy): Bacteria > Pseudomonadota > Gammaproteobacteria > Enterobacterales > Alteromonadaceae > JBFONV01. Next base: position 154,345 of record JBFONV010000002.1, on the reverse strand, counting down.
ATACTTGAGTATATTGGTCGGGTATTTAGTTGACTATTTTACAGGGTTATGTAAAATTGCGCGGCGATTTAGATAGGATAGATAATGAAACTTACTTCAAAAGGGCGTTATGCCGTAACTGCTATGCTTGATGTGGCTATTCATGCTGCAACTGGTCCAGTACCTTTGGCTGATATTTCTGAGCGTCAAGGTATTTCGTTATCATATTTAGAACAATTATTTTCTCGTTTACGTAAGCATGGTTTAGTTAATAGTGTTCGTGGCCCTGGTGGCGGATATCGTTTAGGTAAATGCTCTGCGCAAATAGCAATCGCTGATGTTATTAGTGCGGTCGACGAAAGTGTTAATGCGACAAGATGTCAAGGTAAAGGCAATTGTCAGGATGGAAATCAATGTCTTACTCATAGTTTATGGGAAGATTTAAGTGAAAGAATTGAAGATTTTTTACAAGGCATATCTTTATCCGAATTGGTAGAAAAGAGAGATGTTAAATCGGTTTCTCGTCGTCAAGATCGTTTCAAAAGTGAGCGTAAAGCTGGCTCATCTGTAGAAACATTAATAGAAACCAGAAATATTATTCACGATTGGCAATAGCCAGTCGTGTCCATTTAAGTTGGAGAATGTTAGCCCATGAAGCTACCGATTTATTTTGATTATTCAGCAACAACCCCCGTTGATAAACGTGTTGCTGAAAAAATGATGCAATATATGACTACCGATGGATGCTATGGTAACCCAGCATCTCGTTCACACAAATTTGGCTGGCAGGCTGAAGAAGCGGTAGACATTGCTCGCAATCAAGTTGCTGAATTAATTAATGCCGATCCACGTGAAATTGTTTTCACTTCCGGCGCAACAGAATCCAACAATTTAGCCATTAAAGGCGCTGCTCATTTTTACGACAAAAAAGGTAAGCATATTATTACCTGTAAAACCGAGCATAAAGCAGTATTAGATACTTGTCGTGAATTAGAACGCCAAGGATTTGAGGTAACTTATCTAGATCCTGAATCTAATGGTCTTATTGATTTAAATAAATTAAGTGATGCTATGCGTGATGACACTATATTAGTGAGCATTATGCACGTAAACAACGAAATTGGCGTGGTTCAAGACATTGCTGAAATTGGTGAAATGTGTCGTGCACGTAAAATTGTCTTTCATGTCGACGCGGCGCAAAGCGCAGGTAAACTTGCGATTGATATGCAACATTTGAAAGTTGATTTAATGTCGTTTTCTGCCCATAAAATTTACGGACCAAAAGGCATCGGTGCCCTATACGTTCGTCGTAAACCTCGTATTCGCTTAGAAGCGCAAATGCACGGTGGTGGTCATGAACGTGGCATGCGCAGTGGTACATTAGCGACGCATCAAATTGTTGGTATGGGCGAAGCGTTCCGTATTGCCAAAGAAGAAATGGACCAAGACATGATACATGTCACTAAAATGCGTGATCGCTTGTGGAATGGTTTAAGTGAAATGGAGCAAGTGTTTGTTAATGGTGATTTTGACAAGCGTTATGCGGGCAACCTTAACGTGAGTTTTAACTTTGTTGAAGGTGAGTCACTGATCATGGCGCTTAAAGATTTAGCGGTATCATCGGGTTCAGCTTGTACATCGGCAAGTTTAGAACCTTCATATGTATTACGTGCTTTAGGCTTAAATGATGAAATGGCACACAGTTCAATTCGATTTAGTTTTGGACGTTTTACTACCGAAGAAGAAATAGATTATGCGATTGATTTAATTAAAAGATCAATTGGCCATTTACGTGATATGTCTCCGTTGTGGGAAATGTTTAAAGACGGCGTAGATTTAGATTCAGTTGAATGGGTTGCGCACTAGGCGCCACCGGGAGAAATTATTATGGCTTACAGCGAAAAAGTTATTGATCATTACGAGAACCCACGCAACGTTGGTTCAATGGATAAGAATGATCCACAAGTGGCGACAGGTATGGTGGGTGCACCAGCCTGTGGTGATGTAATGAAATTGCAATTAAAGATCTCTAACGAAGGGATCATCGAAGATGCAAAATTTAAAACTTATGGGTGTGGTTCTGCAATTGCGTCAAGTTCACTCGTTACTGAGTGGGTGAAAGGCAAATCAATTGATGAAGCGGCCGAAATAAAAAATACCGCCATTGCTGAAGAGCTTGCGTTACCTCCAGTTAAAATACATTGCTCTATTTTGGCGGAAGATGCCATTAAAGCAGCAATAGAAGACTATAAAAGTAAACAAGGCGAGTAAGGCGGAGTAGTAGCATGTCAGTTACCATGACGCCAGCAGCGTCAGAACGTGTAAAATCATTTATGGTAAACCGAGGCAAAGGCCTTGGTTTACGTTTGGGTATCAAAACGACTGGCTGTTCTGGCTTAGCATATGTACTTGAATTTGTAGATGATTTAAATGAAGATGATGAAGTTTTTTCTGTTGATGAAGTCAATATTATTATTGATGGCAAAAGCTTAGTTTACCTCGACGGAATCGAATTAGATTTTGTTAAAGAAGGTTTAAACGAAGGATTCAAATTTACCAATCCAAATGCCAAAGGCGAATGTGGTTGTGGTGAAAGCTTTAATGTTTAATGTGTCGTTTTAGTCGTTGGAGTTGTGTTGAATTACTTTGAATTATTTGGACTTGAAACGCAGTTCAAAATTGACGTTAATGTGTTAACTGAAAAATACCAATCATTGCAAAAAACGATTCACCCGGATCGTTTTGCCCATGCCTCTAAACAAGAGCAATTGCTGGCGGTGCAGAAGTCGTCGATGATCAATGACGCCTTTCAAACCCTTAAAAACCCATTAAAACGCGCGCAATATATGCTAGAGGTTCGCGGCACTCAAATGCCGAATGAGCAAGCATCATTTAGCGATAATGCTTTTTTAATGCGCCAAATGGAATTGCGTGAAATGCTTGCTGAAGTAAAATATGCAGATGATGTTCATGGTGCGGTGTTTGAGGCTACTCAAGTATTAGAAGCTGAATTTGAACAGTTATTTAAAGAAATGCAACAGCAATTGCTTGAAAACACAGAACAAGCGAACAAGCTAGCGTGTGACAACTTGCGTAAGCTCAAATTTTATCAAAAGCTTCATCTCGAGTTAGATCGCCTTGAAGATCTATTATTCGACGAGTAACGTTTAGAATATTCTTATTACTACTCACTCAGTAGTGATATAAAATTAACGAGTTAAAGAGCGCTATCATGGCCCTATTACAAATTGCGGAACCTGGACAAAGTACCGTTCCTCACGAGCATCGACTTGCTGCTGGTATTGATTTAGGTACCACTAACTCTCTGGTTGCCAGCGTAAAAAGTGGTTTACCTGAAACGATATTAGATGAGCAAGGCGGCGATATACTGCCATCTATTGTCAGCTACCAAGAAAATGAAATATTGGTGGGGAGCGCGGCAAAATCATTATCAATCAAAGATCCCGAAAATACCATCGTCTCTGCTAAACGTTTAATTGGACGTTCATTGGCAGACATTCGTGCTAAGTATCCGTCATTACCTTATCGTTTCCTAGGTGATGAAAATCACCCTGAAATAGAAACGCGCCGTGGTGCAGTAAATCCGGTACAAGTTTCAGCTGAAATATTAAAAAATTTATCTGAGCGTGCAAGTAAAGCGTTAGGCGGCGAACTTACCGGTGTTGTGATCACTGTGCCTGCATATTTTGATGATGCGCAACGCCAGAGCACTAAAGATGCCGCCAAACTTGCAGGTATCAATGTATTACGTTTATTAAACGAACCAACGGCCGCTGCTGTTGCTTATGGACTTGATACTAAACATGCCGGAAAGCAAGAAGGGGTGATTGCCGTTTATGACCTTGGTGGTGGCACCTTTGATATTTCAATATTGCGTTTAAATAAAGGTGTTTTTGAAGTGCTGGCAACGGGCGGTGATTCGGCCCTTGGTGGTGATGATTTTGATGTTGCCTTAGTTGATTATTTTGTTGAACAAGCTGGTTTACAACGTCCATTGTCGACAACATTGGAGCGTCAATTATTACAACAAGCGTGTCTTGTAAAAGAGCAATTAACAGACGTTGAATCATGCGATGTTAACTTAACGCTTGATGATGGCAATGTGTGGACTTCTGTTTGTACGCGCGATACTTTTAACCATCTTATTCAACCGTTAGTGGCAAAAACATTACGGACATGTCGCCGAGCGATTAAAGACGCCGAAATTGGTATCGATGATATCATCGAGGTCGTTATGGTTGGCGGCTCAACACGAGTACCATTGGTACGCGATGAGGTTGAAAAACATTTTCAGAAAACTCCACTAACCTCAATCGACCCTGATAAAGTGGTTGCTATAGGCGCCGCTATTCAAGCCGATATTCTAGCGGGTAATAAACCTGATAGCGATATGCTGTTGCTTGACGTTATTCCGCTGTCCTTAGGGCTTGAAACTATGGGTGGGTTGGTTGAAAAAGTCATATCACGAAACACCACTATTCCTGTCGCAAAAGCACAAGAATTTACTACCTTTAAAGATGGTCAAACAGCCATGGCAATTCATGTGTTGCAAGGCGAACGTGAATTAGTTGACCATTGTCGCTCACTGGCAAGGTTTGAATTACGAGGTATACCGGCAATGACTGCAGGTGCCGCGCATATTCGTGTGACTTTTAAAGTAGATGCTGACGGTTTATTAGAAGTTTCAGCCATGGAAAAATCGACTGGGGTTGAAGCAAGCATTGAAGTAAAACCCTCATTCGGCTTGGAAGAAAAGCAAATCACGTCTATGCTGCTTGAATCAATGAGCAATGCTAAAGTAGATATGTCAGCGCGTATGCTGAAAGAACAACAGGTTGAAGCACTGCGTGTTATAGAATCAGTACAATCAGCCCTTGCCGCAGATAGTCAGTTACTTTCTGATGAAGAACAGGCCGATATAAACGCAGCGATTAAATCGCTTGCCCAAATTAGCCAACTCGATGTTGCAGATGATATAGAAGCTGCCATTGAACATTTAAATAGTAAAACGGCCACATTTGCAGAACGGAGAATGGACTCATCTATTCGCACCGCGCTTTCTGGTCATTCGGTCGACGAGGTGTAAACCATGCCAAAAATTATTTTTCTCCCAAATGAAGAACTTTGCCCTGATGGTGCGGTTGTTGAAGCTCAACAAGGCGAAAGCGTACTAAACGTTGCCTTAAAAAATGACATCGGTATTGAACATGCCTGTGAAAAGGTGTGCGCTTGTACTACTTGCCACGTCATCATTCGTGAAGGTTTTGATTCATTAGAGGAAAGTGACGAGTTAGAAGACGACATGCTTGATAAAGCTTGGGGCTTAGAACCAGAATCACGCTTAGGTTGCCAAGCCATAGTTCAAGATGAAGACTTAGTGGTAGAAATACCTAAATATACAGTGAATATGGTCTCAGAAAACCACTAGTACGACATAGTTACATGTGATCTTAAAGGGCAATAACAGACATGTTATTGCCCTTTTTTATTGTTCTTCCTAATAAACGATTTAGTTATTTGGAGATAATTAAACAATCTTTAGGCAGTTGACTAAAAATTGAGTTGATTGTCTCAGTTTTAGACGCTTGTTCAACATGAAGTTGTGGTTATTTGTTTATTGACTTAACGAGGAGCCCAAAATTATTGGAATAGATCATCTATCACCCAAACCCACTTAATGTGTATACTGCAGCAATTCGTTATCAAAAGAAATTGCTTGCTTAAAGTTTTTGGGTTTTTCTAGTCTAATAGAAATAGGCATCAGTCTAGACATAGCAATGAGCGAACACCCAAAAATAGCTAACGCCTTTACAGAAAAAATGGGGGGAAAGCCTTATGAATAATACCCTTTAGATGAATAGCTCGAGTTGCTGCCTTTTTATGTTGTAAGTACAACCCTTTAATATATGTTTTTATTCGGGTATTTATATATCATCTATACTAGTTAATTATTAACAACATATAAATTCAGTTCAATTACCATGTATACCTATTTCAGGAGCGTCAATGTCAAATGAAGAGCTAACCAAAGAAGAGTTGTTGCTTAAAATTAAAGCGCTTGAAGAAGTAATTAATAACGTTGGTAGTTACATTTTTACCAAAGATATTAATGGTTGCTATACCTTTGCAAATAAACCCGTTGTAGAAATATTTGACGCACCTATAGAAGAAATTATCGGTAAAGACGATAGCCATTTTTTTGATCTAGAAGTATATGATCAATTGAAGATCAACGATCAAAAAGTATTAAGTGAAAATACCATAATTACCTCGGAAGAAGTAAACCTAGTTAAATCAACCGGGGAATTAACAACGTACCATACGGTCAAGAAAAGCTTAACCAATGACGCTGGTGAAATTATTGGTATGTGCGGGATCTCCACCGATATTTCTAAACAAAAAGTACTTGAAAACTTAGTTAAAGAACAAAACAAACTGCTAGATGCGGTGCTTAATAATGTAGATGCATACATTTATATGAAAGATGATAAGCGTCACTTCCTCTACGTTAACAAGAAAACTGCTGAAATGTTTGGCAAACCTATTGACGAGATTGTGGGTCATCTTGACGCGAATGTAATTGGTCAAGAAATGGCAGATCATTTTTGGCAATCGGATAAACTTGTTTTTGAAACGAATAAAAAACAGACTATTGAGGAAGTTGCGGAAGATGAAGAGGGGAACTTACACCATTACATCAGTATGAAAATGCCGTATCAACTTGACGAAAATTCAAATGCCTTAATCGGCTTTTCAACGGACGTTACGGAACTGTATCAATTAAAAGAAGAGTTTAAAAAACAAGCTAATACCGATGCGTTAACCGGTTTGTATAATCGTCGTTATTTATTTGAACATGCAGAAATAGAATTTAGCCGAGCTATACGCCATGATTTAAACTTGGCGGTAATTTCTATTGATATTGATTATTTTAAAAAAATCAATGATCAATATGGTCATCCTGTTGGTGATAAAGTTCTGATTGAGATAGGTAAAAATATTGCTTTGAGCTTACGTCAAGAAGATATCTTAGCAAGAATGGGAGGAGAGGAGTTTGCGATTATTTTGCCTGATACTTCTTTAGAAGAAGCGAAGATTGTTGCTCAGCGTATATGTCTTACTGAAAATAAATTTGTGATAAATGAGCACAATAATGAATGTGTCGATGTGCAACTTAGCGTTGGTTTAGTGTCAAAAAGATCATCTGACACCGACTTTGACGCTTTATTTATTCGCGCAGATAACGCTTTGTATAAAGCTAAGTCATCAGGCCGAAACAGGGTATATGTTGAGTTGTAACCATAGGTGTTTTGTATTTTTTAACCCTTATTTTTAAATGTGATCTGATCCTATATCTTGGACCCTTCTTTAAACGATAAACATGCGACAAACATCCATTTTTTATGCAACTACAGAATGGCACAGCAACTTCATTATGCCGATTAAAAAGCAGTCATGAAAATTCAGTAGTATCTAATCTAGAGTGATTAACTTGTTGAATCCCTTTGCGATTAAAGCAACATGGTCAGGATCAAACTTAACCGTCGATATTACCGATAAATCTATAGGTTCTGCTTTACCAAAGAGCTGAAGCACATCAACATTGAATTTGATTAGTCTATTATTTGATGTGATGGTTTCAGATATAGGGAAGGTTACTGTGGTATAGCTTTCATTAAAACCGATATGGTAAACCAAAGGGAGTTGTTGTTCTTGATATAATAACGCTCCTTCTAATAATAGGAATTTATAGCCGACATCCCAGCTCCATGCCATGCGGCTATTGGGATCAAGATCGCCGGCAATGGTGATGGTTCCGTTAGCACTTGGATCAACGCCAATGCCTAACTCTATTTGTTGATAGTCTTGTGCGTTAATATTGGTCAGTACAATATCATAAAAGCTCTCATCGCCGTCAAACCTTGCCAGATGATAGCTCTCTGCTTCATTATAATTACCATCACGGCCTATTAATCTAATATTACTGATAAATAGCTGCAAATCACGTACGGTAAATATTCCTTCACCTCCAGGGTTTGGATAATTTTTATGGTGCAACACCAGTGGCTCCTTGCCGACAAAAGGAGAAAAACGCAATGTTAACTGGTTGGGTTGTGACGGTTGCATCAGCGCAAAAATTGCTGTTATCACGAGTGCTGAAATAATTGAGCTAAAAAGAATGACTTTATTCTTCATCGTTAACTTCACTATTAAATGGGTTGGAAAAGCGTCTATTGGTGAGGAAGTCTTCATCCGTTAAGGTATGTAAAAATGCAATGATTGCTTTTTTTTCATCTTCACTCAAATTTAAACTGATATGATTTTTTTGTGTTTTTGGAATATTATCCGCTTCTACAATGAGGGGGCTCAATGTTCTACTTCTTTTGATGCCACCATTGTAGTGGTTTAGCACTTGTTGTAAATTTTCAAAACGGCCATCATGCATATAAGGGCCAGTTACGGCAATATTGCGTAGTGTTGGTGTTTTAAAAAGCCCTCGATGTTCTTCTTTGCCTGTTACTTCAAGTAACCCTGCAGGCAAATTATCGTCACTGTTTAAGCCGTTATTGCTAAAACCATCATATAAAGTGCTAAAACCACTGGTGAGAAACTGGCTGTGACAATCAATGCAGTTACCGCCACGTAAGCTTGCTTTCGTATCAGGGTGTGCCATAAAAAGTTTTCTACCGAGTTCTTCTTCTGTGGTCAGTTTTATTTCACCACGTAAATATTGATCATATCGAGAATTTGCTGAAATCAATGTGCGTTGAAAGTTAGCTAATGCTTTGGCAATTGCACTTGTTGTTACACCGCCATAGGCCAAGTCAAATAACTTTCGGTAACTTGCATCCTTGGCTAATTCGTCAACTAATAACGTTAAGTCTTGGTCCATTTCATCAATATGTTGGATCGGCTGTAAAGCTTGGTTTTCCAATGACGGTGAGCGACCATTCCAAAAAAAATGCTGAGGTCCCCACATTAAATTGCTTAAACTCATGGTGTTGAATGCCAGCGGTTTGCCAGAGACACCGACTGAGTGTACTAGCCCATCAGTAAAAGCTAGACGCTGTTTATGGCAGGTTGCGCATGAGACCTTATTGTTGCTCGATAAGCGAGGATCATAAAATAATCGCCGACCTAACTCGACCGACTCCTTAGTTAAGGGATTGTCTTGAGGTATTTGAAAGCGGCCAAAAACAAAAGGTACATTCATATTCATTAAGTGAGTGGTCGATCTTTTATTCGGTACGAAAAAATACAGCGCGGCAATAACTGAAACGGCGATTAAAATCGCCGTAACCGATATCTTTTTAGACATAGTCATAATTAGTGATGATGAGTAAATCCAGAGCCAAAGAGTGCTTCAACGTTGTCTATACCTTTGTTAAAACGCTCTTTGAAATTAATTTCTCCCAAGCGCTCACCTGTTGTTAAATCATGTATTGTTAATGAGTGATCATTAACTTTGGCAATAAAATCAATATCCGTAGGATCGTTATCGGCAGCATTACCTAAATTCAGCAGGTTATTTTGCACTGCGATGACGTTACGACCGGAAGCCGTTTTATAAAAAATCATATGATGAGCGCCAAGTTCTGTTTTGATATCTTCACCAGAAGAAACCAAGTTAGGTAATTGCTTTAAGTCGTATCGCTTGACCACTCCGGGAATAGCATGGCTGATGAAAAGTTCATTTTCATTACCATAAAACTCAAGTGGGACCCCTGTACCTTCAGTGACGCCATCGTATAGTTTTTCAGGTGTGCCAAAGGATTTATCATCTTCATTGTAAGGAACTTTCCAAGTTTCAAAACCAAACATAGTATTAACCAGTAATGCAGGTTCAACACCTTTGACTATGCTGGGGCGAACAAATAAAACTTCAACAGGAGAAGACGGGAAGCCAACTGGCTTGGCGTCCTCAAGGATAATATTCTCAATCGGTTCAAAGGTATTTAAGTCAACTACTGTGATGGCGTTGCCAACACCACTAGTAAGATCAGGATGAGCCGTTGATGTTACTACCATACGATCGCCATAAGCTGAAATACCGTGTGGGTACATAATATAAGGTGTGCCAGCCTCAATTTGACTTTTTCGTGCTTCAATAATTTTTATCACTTTGTTAGTTTGTGGGTCAAAAACGCCTATCGAACCAGCATCAGTTTGACTGACACCTGTTCCTCCCATAAAGGTAACAAACATATATAACTGGCCATTAACGCTGTGCCACATGATATCCTCCCCCACTTGTTGCCCTTGGGTATCAATGCAGTTAACTCCGGTAATTGTTGGTGCAGCACTTACATCTCTAACTAAACTAATTTCAGCTAAGCTGCATGTTGTGCCAAGACCTGTAGCATATAATCTACCATTTGGACTGTAATAAAGATGGTGCAACGGGGCGTCAAATTCAGGCAGGGCATATTCGTAAACAATATTACCAAAATTTGATGATTCAGGATCCAATTCAATAATGGCGATACTATCTTTGGTGTTTAATGTCGGTAGGCCGCTTAATAATACAACGGCCTGGCTTTCTTCAATGTTTCTGTCTGTAGGTGAGATATTCTCGGCACTTTTTTGCTCTACTTTTGAGCAGGCAATAGTAGTTAACAATATTCCGATCAGCGTAATTAGTTTGATTTTATTCATTTCATTATTTCTTTTGGCTAATTATTGAACATATTTTGTTCAATAAAGGTAGTTGATCAAACTGATAAAATACAGTGAAGGTAAAAAAGAGCAGCAGTAAAAGGATATTGTTACCCAATTTTGGTTGGGCAGAGAGTAATAATTAATTTTGGGACTTTACACGGTTTGTTATTTTTGTACAAAAATAAAGCTGAATAATACGGGTAAGTGTTTTCAAGATGATATTGGAGCAAAAGGCAATGACATCAATTAATCTCTGCCGCGCTTGTTTATTATTTCGCTGGAAATAGCATGCAAATAAATATTCCTTACCATCAAATTATTAGGTCTTTTTCTCATTTTTTATCTATAGTTGTATCCACTTATAAATTTACACAACACGTGGTAAAAATAACCTTGTTTTGAGATTTCATATTGTTTTTTTTATGAAATGGTTTATTAATATATACATAATGGTGTTAATAATAATCAAATTATCAGGCTGAAATATCAGGGGAACAAGTGGGAGAATATAATTATAAAAATTTGACTCAGTATATAGGTGAAACGGTAACGTTGCTTGATCAAGCTGGCAATAGCGCTGAATTGACCATCGCTGAAGTTAATAAGGGAACGTTAGACGGAGATGAATGGGAATCTTTTTCTGTGATCTATCATGCTGAAAAGGACCTCATTATTCCTCAGGGGATCTATACTTTCGAACATCGAAGTTTTGCCCAGCAGCAATTATTTTTAACGCCAAACAGTGAAATTGAATACGAAACGGTAGTCAGTAGAGAAAGAGCTGCTGCGCTATAGACAAAATGCAGCTCTCTAAATATATGGTTAAACTGTAAAATAAAAAAGCATCAAGTAATAAAAATAAAGGAAGTGTTTAGTGCAAGGACTGCCATTCCATCAACAGATAAATTTCATTGGTTTGCGTTTTCAATGTAAATCCCAGACGCTCGTAAAGGCTTTTTGCTGGGTTATTGTGTTCAACATGAATTGTTATCGACTTTTTGCAAGCGCTGGCTTGTTCAAACAACAGATTAAAAAGATAAGTCCCCAAACCTTTATTACGATATTCAGCGGTCAATGCAATATCGACAATACGAATTTCTTTGTCCCAGTGATCTACAAAAAGACGTCCGATCGGCATTCCATCCAGCTCGATAATATCAAAACAATCGGTACAGTAGTGTTGCGTATAGTGACTGATTTGCGCGCTAAATTGTTGAGCAACAAAATTCATTTTTTCTTGTTCGCTAAAGTTGGTTATGGCGAGTTCACTTTCGCGAGTAGATGCATACAGTTCTTGCATAAATGGCATATCGTCAAGAGTATATTTTCTCAGAGTAATTTTGTTCGCCCAATGAGCTGGTTGCATAACGTTTAGTGACCTAAGTTATAGAAATATGGGTAAATTGTGGGGAGACTCACGCTAAAAGTAAAGAGGATAATGTAATGGCAGAACCTTTTCTAAGTGAAATTCGGATGTTTGGCTTTGGTTGGCCTCCGAGAAATTGGGCAATGTGTGATGGGCAAACTATGCCGATCAATCAAAATCAGTCATTGTACTCATTGCTGGGGGTAACCTACGGAGGCAATGGTCAAACAACATTTAATTTGCCTGATCTACGAAGCCGGGTTCCCGTGCATAGTAATGGCGGTAACACACGGCCTGGTGAGGTTGGTGGGGTTGAATCGGTGACTCTGACATCAAGTCAGCTGACTACTCACACCCATGCTATGAAAGCTACCACAGGCAACGGCAATGTTAAAACTTTTAGCGGTAACCTTGCTGCTGCTGGATTTGACGCTCGTTCAGGGGTAGAGCAACCAGTCAATATGTATGCGCCAGCAGCCAATCTAATCAGTTTAAATTCTGAAAGTGTCATTAGTAACGGCGCAGGTTTACCTCATAGCAATATGCAACCATCAACGGTGGTAAATTTTTGCATTGCACTAAGCGGTGTTTTTCCGTCAAGAAATTAATAGGGAGTACAAAATATGAGTGATCCATTTTTAGGTGAAATGAGAATGTTTGCTGGAAATTTTGCACCGAGAGACTGGGCATATTGTAACGGTACCTTACTATCTGTTTCACAGAATAGTGCTTTATTTTCATTGCTAGGTACGACTTATGGTGGTGATGGCAGAACAACTTTTGGGTTACCCGATATGCAAGGTCGATTGCCAATGCATCAAGGTCAGGGCCCAGGCCTATCCTATAGGCCGCTTGGTTCGAAGTTCGGTTCTGAAACCGTTACTCTCAACACTAATCAGATGCCCAATCACAGCCATAGTTTAAATGCGACAACCGATATAGCCAGTTCAAGCAACCCCGCCAATGATGTTTTAGCATCACAAAACGATGGCGATCTTGTTTATTCATCAGCAGCTAGCGAACCGGCTAATTTGCAAAATATGAACAGTCAAACACTTGCTTCAAGCGGTGGAAGTCAGGGGCATAATAATATGATGCCTTACCTTGCCATCAATTATATTATCGCCCTCCAAGGCATTTATCCGAGCAGGAATTAAGGAGAAACATTATGTCAGAACCTTTTATTGCAGAAGTTAGAATGTGGGGGTGTAATTTTGCCCCACGGGGTTGGGCTTTTTGCGATGGCCAAATCTTACCTATTTCACAAAATACCACATTGTTTTCTCTTATTGGCACAATTTATGGTGGTGATGGCCGCACTACAATGGCACTTCCGAATTTAACTGATCGAACGCCTTTGCATTCGGGACGTGGTCCGGGTTTATCCTATCGTCCAATAGGACAACCCGGCGGTCAGACTGAAGTGAGTTTGAGCGAGCTTGAAATACCAGCGCATGATCATATTGTCAGAGGTGTATCTGAATCTGCAATTTCTGCAACGCCCAGCGAGATACTTTTTATGGGGCACGATCAATCTTCACGGCAAGAGAATACCTTTTATTTATCAACAGAAACTCAAACCAATACAACGCTGGCACCACAGGCTATTGGTAATAGTGGTGGCAGCCAACCCCATGAGAATCAGCAACCCTATCTGGGAGTGAATTTCTGTATTGCCATGCAAGGACTCTATCCATCTAGATCCTAGTATTTGTTATTAGTTAATGAGGAGGACTAAACGAGTGAAAAAACGGCTATCACAAATTGTGAATTAGATAGTTTTTTATGGGCTCATTTTAGTTCTGCCTCTTCGTCTTGAATCACTACTAACGAAAAGTCAAAAGACGGTAGCAGGAGTTATATGTTGGTGGTGTTGCTGAAAGGGCTTTTTTCGTTGTTGTAAATAAAGAATGGTTTTTTCTGAAATACACAAACCTCCAATATGGCCTCAGAAAATCACTAGTTGATTATTCATGGATATTTAAGAAGGGTGGTAACATCATTAAGTTATTGCCCTTTTTTTTGTTGTAAGTCAAAGTGGCGGATAATGCTTGTTGTATGTTCGCTTTTGGAATAATACCTGTAAAAGCAATCAAGTATAAAGTCTATATTTAACTCTCATTCACATCTTTATTTTTCACCATCACCAAGCAAAAAAATTACGCCGAAATAGATTTATACTGAGTTATAAAGACAGTTAGAAGTGTTAGGGGGTTATAGCCCAAATTGAAGTTACAAAGTTCAGGCTATAGCCATTTTTAATCGTATATACTTTTTTAGGCATAAGGTGAGATCGAGCCGCCTGAAATGTCTAGCGATATAGTTACCTAGTCTCGATTGACCAAATATTAGCGCTTGATTCTTCTATAATGGCATGTTGCAAGTATTGCTCATCAAATGAGACTGAAAAAGAAGAAGGAGTACTTTCAAGTTGAGATAAAATCGTCTTTTCTGTTTTTAATATGGTATCGAAAGCAAATACATTTGCACCTCGGATAAAATAAAGTGTATTTTCTCTAACTTCCCATTTATTCCAAGAGGTTATCGGAAAATCTGTAAGTATTGTTTCTTCTTGGCCGGTATTAATGTTTAAACGAAATAGCCCTGCGTGATTAAACTTCGTTAAGTATAAATAACCATCATTAATGTCACCTTGTGCACTATAGCCCCCGTGCTTGGTTAATTGTAATAACTTCCCATTATTGGTATCTAAATGCCAAATTTGCCAATCGCCATTGACATCAGAACTAAATATGATGTCCTTTTCATTTGAATAATGTACGTAGTGAATGCGATTTTTTTCCGAGATTAAGGTTTGCCATTGTCTATCTTTTTCGTTGAAACGCTGTAGCTGGTTATTGATATTGGCAATTAAAAAATTATCATCGGGCGAAAAATGAAAATTGCCAATATAGTTCACAGTATCTCTATAGCCTGCTTTGTACGCTAGTCCTTTTTCTGGTTGGATAATAATATTTGCGTCGCCTTCATCCGTCGATATATAGGCACTTTTAAGGGAACGGTTGGCAAATTTTGGCTTATAATTTAAAAAACTAGAATGGGTAACTGCCTGTTTATTTTTTTTAGCATTTTTATGCTTAATAGCGTATTGATAAATATTTGCATATAAAATTCCTTTATCAAATACTATTTTCCCTGTTGTTGGATTCGCAGAAACGTGACCAATACTATTGTTAGTTAATAATGGTTGCAGAACCTTACTGTTAATGTCGTAAGTCATTACAATACGGCCGTCGGATAGTAAAATTTTATCATCACTAAGCCAAGACAAAGTCGAGTTTACATTAAATTCACGCTGGTGATATTTAATTTCGTTAGTCGATAAATCAATTGTCTTTAATAATGATGAACTATTTTCTTGGTATTCTAACACCGCTAAGCGATCCCCTGTAGGAGAAAGCGATAACATATAATCTCCACGGATGTTCCCATCACTGTATGGAAAAGAGATTTGTTGTAGTCGTCCTGTCGAACGCTGGTAAGCATGAATTGAATATGGTGCATTTACCGCCGCTCTATAATTGAAGTACAAGGTGTTACGTTGAGCATTGTATGCCAGTGCTGTGATTGCTCTCTCTGCACAATCTATTATTTTGGTTATTTTTGTTGTTGATAAATCTATGCTAACAATTTCGCATTTTCGTTGTTGTAAATTGTTAAATCTAGATGAAATAACTTCATTATCTGAAGAAAATATAGCAAATGTGTAGTAGAAATCGTCATTTGTTATTGGCAAAGGGGCTTGGCCTTCCCCCTTGAACCAGACCATGGCATTTCCATTAACCTTATCTTTATGGACAAATAAGAGCTCTTTTCCGTTATTAGAGAGTACCGCTTTATATGCGGTACCTTTTAATGAGGTCTGCGGCACTTCGGTTATATTGTGTATTTCATTATTAATTTTCTTAGGAAGAAGAACGTAAACAATAAGCATAATTAGAGCAAAAATTATGGTCCAATATAACCAATAAGGTTTCGAGCTATTTGGTAATGAATTATGAGTCGAATTCTCCTGCAAAATTCGGATGTCTTTTTCTGTATTATTTGTTTTAACATTTTTTATCTGAGCTTCTTTTTCAGAAATAGGCTCGACATTGGGCGAAATAGTGAATTGATAGCCTACTTTACTTATCGTTTTTATTATTTCAGGTTTAGAAGGCTCACACTCGACTATTTTTCGTAACTCACTGACTGCTCTGTTAATGGCAGCATCTCCAACCACTCTTTGATGCCAAACATTTTTAATAAGTTGATCTCGTGAGATTGGAATATTTGGGTGACGGCAAAAATAAATCAATAGTTCAAAAACACGAGGTTCTATTTCTAAAGTTACGCCATTTTTTTTTACTAAAAGTAATGAATCATCTACAGTGAATTCCTGAAAAATAAACCTCATTAATATTTATATATCCCTAATTTATTCCCATTACAAAATCATTTTGATTTCATTATGTCGCGTTAGTTGCCTTAATAGCGCCAGTTTAACACTATGTTCGTCTGAATTAAAAAGAGAATGCACTAAGGGTGTAAAAATGAAGAAGATAAATAATCACGTTGTTTGGAACAACCTAATTATGACGACTCTGTTGACTATATTACTGTTCGGATGTGGTGGTAGTGGCGGGAATAAAGAAGCGCCGACTAAAAAAGTGGTAGAGCAATGTGCAGGTCAAGATCTCCTGACTGGCAATGAATGCGTTTCTATAAATGATAGAGATGCCATTGTTTATCAGCCAAGTAGTCAAGTTATTGAAGGGGTAGCTCTTTTTTTGCACGGCGCGCCTGGTAATGCTAGTAAAGTAATGGGGATATTCGATGCGAAATCGATAGCGGATACATATAATTTAATAGCATTGAGTCCAAATGGAATAATTTCTACTTGGGGTTGGCTTAGTGTCAATAACCAAGAAAGTGATAATACCGATATCAACTATTTGAATGAATTATTAATTCAAGTAAAAGGGAATTATGGTGTTACTTCAGATAAGCTCTACATCTTTGGGTATTCTGCTGGAGGGTTTATGGCATATAAGCTTGCTTGTGTAATGCCTGAACAGATTAGCGGTGTCATTTCTCTTGCAGGGCAATTCAGAGGGAGTTTAGACGATTGTTCCAATTCTACTCCCGTCAACATTCATCATTTTCACAATGAGACAGATCAAGAAGTGCCATTTGATGGTCTCAGTACTGGTTATATTATGTCCGTTGAACAAACAATCGAGCATTGGCGGCAAAAAAATGGTTGTGATGAAACCTTTGTAACGACAGAGCAGGCAGGTGTTACAGACTCTAGTTATGGCACAACTACAGAGTTTTACGACAGCTGTGATAAAACGGTAGCATTATCAAAAATGATAAATGTTGCCCATGAATCAAATTATATGTCGGACAAGCTGCATGATATTTATAAATATTTATTGATAGCCGATTAATGATCTTACCTTGGTATATTGTTAGTTGCCCTATCAACAAAGTTGTAGAGTATTTCGAAAATAACTACTGCATATTACGGTGAAAAACACTCCAAAAATGATTCTGAAAATAAAGTTATACGGCTGATAAGTTATTTCTATTATCAGCCATTTTTGCAAATGGAGAAACATTAGAGGTGTTGCTTAATGTACATTCCTAGATAGTTGAATACGTCCAAGGTGAAGAAGTGCATCAAACTAACTATTCTAGATAGGTGTACTATTAAAGTTGCCATTAATGAAGCGGCTCTGAAAGAGTCACCTCCATTTATGGCAGTTTCTTCTGTTTTCTTTATTTTTGAGTATGCAGAACCAGAGTAACTTTCAACATAATTAACGTCCATGAATTCATATATCCAACGAAGTTCTTTGTTCAATCGCGTGCAGTTATCAAAGTGATTATACTTTCTCGAATCAAATGAACTAACATCTGCGAAAAATAGTTCGTTATCTATTTCTATGAACGCTTAACTACCGCTGTGTCCAACCGCACCAACTCCTTCTATAGGTAGATTCTTACCATCAGATGGGTGTTCAACGCGAAAATGTAATTGGTAGCTATAAGTCCCCTCAACTTTTATGTTTTAGCCTTATTTTCTAAACTGACTTTCATTTGTTCATATGAAATTGAGGGTCAAATGATTTAACAATCAATTAACTAACATTTTTGTATTCATAATATATACTTAAACTAGATGTGTCTTTTTATCTTTTCAATATTAAGGCGACTAAACTTTGTTAATAACGTTAGAGTAGTTGATATTGCTGTTTAGAATACTTTGTTTAATTAGCGTTTTTGGAGCGTGGCAAGCGATTGCTGGGCCTGTTAGCCAATCAAGCTTAGTTTCAGGAATAAAGCTAGTACAATCTGATATTTTGCAGCTTAAAATTAAAACAGAAGTACTTGCATTAGCTCAACATAGTTCTCCTTATATTCAAAAACTCAATATTCCATTGCTGTGGGATAAAACTAAAAGAAAAGACACTAAAGTAGCGAATGTTAATGATGGCATTAATTTCAAGTATCCTGATTTACAAGATGTTTGGCCAATATTTTCATTTGGTGTAGAAGTAAAAGCGTTGGGGGCTGTGCCTAAATTAGCGCTAGATGGGCATTTTAGTAAGGTAGCGGGAGAGCATTTTTGCAGCTATTGATACAGAAAAGGACTTTGAACTAATAATATGAATAAAATTAATTTTATCTCTGGTTTACCTCGTTCTGGTTCCACGCTGCTAGCGGGAATTCTGCGTCAAAACCCTTTATTTCACGCTGCGATGTCAAGTCCTGTTGCTTCAATGATGAACTCAACATTAGAGCAAATGGGGGCCGGTAGCGAGTTTTACACTTTTTTTAGTGATGATAAACGTAAGCGCATGTGCAAGGCGTTTTTTAATGCTTATTATCAAGACGAGTCCGATAAATCGATTGTCTTTGATACTAATCGTCAATGGACCGCTAAATTGCATCAATTGGTCGAGCTTTATGATGATTTTAAAGTCATTTGCTGTGTGAGGAATCCTGCCTGGATTGCTGATAGCTTCGAAGTCATCTATCGAAAAAATCCGTTTGACTACAGCCGAATGTATTCACCGCAGGTAAGACAGAATGTTTATAGTCGCTGCGAATCTCAAATGAGTGCTGCAGGTGTCGTTGGCAGCGCTTGGACCGCTTTAAAAGAAGCGTACTATGGCGAATTCTCCGATCGCTTGCTTTTAATCGATTACGATCTATTAACTCAGCATCCACACCGAACCATTGAGCTTCTTTATAAATTTATTGGTGAGACTCTGTATGATCATGACTTTGATAATGTTGATTACAGTGAAGGTGAGTTTGATCAGCTGCTAGGGGTTAAAGGACTTCATCAGGTGAAGCGAAAGGTTGACTTTAAACCTCGTCGGTCAATATTGCCGCCAGACCTATTTAAAAAATACAGTGAAATGGCGTTTTGGGAAGATAATGTAGGCACTTCTGCCAGCATCATATCGCCCAAGAAATAATCTGACTATTTGATGAAATAATTTAAAAATTAATATGGGAAGTGATTTATGAATACGCAAATATTGAGTAAAGTAGCTGCCGCCATATTGCCGTTGGGCATTAGCGCCGCTTCTGCTCAGCCTGTTGGCGCATACGGTTCGACTCCATCGTACCTATCTAAAGGTAGAAGTTCACAAAGCTCGTCCTTTAATTCGGTAGATTTGAGCCGCCTGTATTTATCAACTGCTACCCATTCAAATGATGAACCCGACCTCGCCCTTGTAAAATTTAACAGCGGGAGCCTAAATCAATCAAAACCTAATGCTCCTCAAAAACTGTTAGTCATCAATTCCACTAGCTCTCCAGTAACTAATGAAGTTGAAAAGAACTCTGACCATACGGTAACGACAGATCTCGAGCTGATAGCTTTGAATCCAACTACCGAGCTAGTTATTATCGATGCTGCCCTTAACGACAAGAGTGCTTTTTATCAAAAGAGTAAACCTAGTGTTCAAGTTGTCGAAATTCAGTTTGGGGCAGATGCTTTAAGCCAACTGAAGACGGTTTTGCAGGAATATCAAAATTTAGATGCCGTTCATCTGGTTTCCCATGCGGAGTCTGGCGTCATCTTGCTTGGCGAAACAAAAATCACCGAGCAATTGCTCAGAGAAGAGATTGAAACCCTGAGCACATTAGACATAGCATTAAAGTCAGGGGGGGATTTATTGCTCTACGGTTGTAATTTGGCTGATGGCGAAAGCGGAGAATCATTAATAGAGCTGATCGCAAACACGGCGAATATTGACGTTGCAGCGTCGAACAACTTGACTGGAAACGAAGCGTTAAACGGTGACTGGGAGCTGGAAATATCCAGAGGTTCAATTGATGCTGAACTGCCTTTTTTAGCTGTCGCTTTAAAAGACTTTAGTGACGTACTGGTTGTTACAAATGGCCTCAAGGATTTTAGTGGCTGGGCGGGAACAAATTCCACAACGTTGTCGACTACAGATTTTAGTATGACAGGTAGTGATGGTACAACCAACATTCTCAAGATTATTGGTACAGATGCTTATTTAACTAATATTGGCGCTAATACGGGGTCCTTCATGTACCTCCAGGCAGATGGTGTCAATACGGGCTCTTTTGAGTTAACCGGCTTAGTTTTTGATGAGACAGCAAATGCCAGCGCAGGTGTTACTAATATTTATATTAAAGGCTATGTTTCGGGAGGCGGAACAGTAACATCGTCAACCTTATCTGGTACTGCTGGCGCTGATACTTTTACGTTCGCAGCTGGGCAGTTAGGCAGTTTTAGCGGTCAGCAACTTACCGGGTTTAAAGTCTTTTTTGATGCGACACTAACTGATTATGGTAGCTTTAAATCATTCACCGTAGCCAACGCTGCAGCGCCCAACGTTGCGCCGACCCTAACTGGCGCGCCAGCAAATGCCACAGTCACTGAAGATGTTGCGACAGATGTTAACCTCTCGGCGATAACCGTTGCCGATGCAGATGGTGATTCGCTCACGCTGACCTTAACGGCAAGCTCTGGAACAATGGCGGCAACCTCGGGTGGTAGCGTTACCGTGGGAGGATCAGGTACTGGCACTATGACGCTGGCTGGCACTGCGGGCAATATCAATACTTTTCTTGATACCACCACTAATATCAAATATACCACCTCCTCAAACGACAATATTACAAGAAATATAGCCGCTAAGGTTAATGATGGTACAGTCGATTCAGCAACCAGTAATATCACAGTGAATATTACCGCGGTGGGCGATACCCCAAGTATCACCAATGCTACTACTGACGAAGACACTCAAAGTACTTCTGGGCTGGTGGTATCACGTAATGCGGCTGACAGCACTGAGGTCACTCACTTTAAGATCACCAGCATCAGCGGCGGCTCATTATTTAAAAATGATGGCAGTACCGCGATTGCCAACAATGAATTTATTACCTTTGCCGAAGCCAATGCCGGACTGAAATTCACCCCGACCGCGAATAGCAGCAGCAACGGCTCATTTAATGTTCAATCTGGTACCGACGCTGTGGGCGGCGGACTATCAGCAGGCAGTGCCACGGCAACCATCACGGTGAACGCGGTGGGGGATACCCCTGGTATCACCAATGCCAGTACCAATGAAGATACCCAAACGAGCTCTGGTCTGGTGATCAGCAAGAGCGGCAATGATGGCGCAGAAGTCACTCATTATAAAATCACCAGCTTGACTGGCGGCAGTTTATTTAAAAATGATGGCACTACTGCCATCGCCAATAATAGTTTTATCACTGTGGCTGAAGGCGCGGCTGGATTGAAATTCACCCCAACGGCGAATAGCACATCTAATGGCAGTTTTGACGTTCAGGCAGGTACAGATGGTGTCGGCGGCGGATTGTCTGCTGGTACGGCAACGGCCACCATCACGGTAACTGCCATTGGCGACACGCCAAGTATCACTAATGCCACTACTGATGAAGATGTGCAAAGTTCGTCCGGCCTAGTGGTCTCACGTAATGCGGCTGACAGCACTGAAGTGACTCACTTTAAGATCACCAGCATCAGCGGTGGTAGCTTATTTAAAAATGATGGTACTACAGCCATTGTTAATAATGACTTTATTACCTTTGCCGAAGCTAATGCTGGGCTGAAATTCACCCCGACGGCGAACAGTAGTAGCAATGGTTCGTTTGATGTTCAGGCTGGTACCGACGCTGTGGGCGGCGGGCTATCAGCTGGTACAGCGACTGCCACCATCACGGTAAACGCAGTGGGTGATACTCCTAGTATCACTAATGCCAGTACCAATGAAGATACTCAGAGCAGTTCCGGACTGGTGATTAGCAAAAATGCCAATGATGGCGCAGAAGTCACTCATTATAAAATCACCAATTTGACTGGTGGTAGCTTATTTAAAAATGACGGTAGTACTGCCATTGTCAATAATGATTTTATTACCGCCGCCGAAGGCACCGCTGGACTGAAATTTACCCCGAGTGCAAACAGTACTTCTAACGGCAGCTTTGACGTTCAGGCCGGTACCGATGGTGTTGGTGGTGGACTTTCTGCTGGCACTGCCACAGCTACCATTACAATAACGGCAGTCAATGATGCGCCTACACTTATAGGCGTGACCAACGCAGGACCGAGCTTTGCAAAAGGCTCCAGTACAGCTGTGCAACTAGACGTCGATGCGACGGTTGCCGATATAGAGCTTGATGTGTCTGATGATTTCTCTGGAGCGACAATAACATTACTCAGAAACGGCGGTGCGAATGCTGAAGATGAGATGAGCGTTCAAACAGCCGGTAGTTTAACGGTGGCAGGTGGCAATATTTCATCGGGGGGTAACGTCATAGCAACAATCAATACCTCAACCCCTGGGCAAATAGTCATTACCTTTGCCAATAATGGCACTGTGCCAAGTGGCGCATTGGTTGATGAAGTCATACAAAATCTTACCTATAAAAATACCAATGCGGTTAATCCTGGCACATTAGTGCGTATTAATTATGCCTTTTCTGATGGAAACGCTGGCAGCCAAGGAACGGGTGGAGCACTTACCGATAGTGACGATTTTGTAAACATCACTATTACTAACGCACCGACATTCACTAACCTTGATGGGGGGGCGACCTTCATTGAAGGGGGGGCAGCCGTGGTAATGGATGCAGATGCATCGGTTGCCGATGTTGAGCTTGATGCATTGAATGGTAGTGCAGGCGACTGGACTGGCGCGCTATTGACCCTTCGAAGAAATGGCGGTGTCAATTCGGATGACGTGCTGACGATGCAGGCTGGTGGCGGCGTAACCATAAGCGGCACTAATATTCAAACCGCAGGCTTAACCATTGCAACCTTTGATACGATTAGTACTGCAGGCGAGATGGTTATCACTTTTACCGGCAGTGGGGCAACGCCAACCACCGCACTGGTCCAAGATGTGTTAAACAACATTATTTATAGTAATAGCAGTGATGTACCCGCAACAAGCATTACGCTGGATGTGATTGCCAATGATGGCACGAATCCGAACACCGGCACGGCAACTGTAAATATTACTGGTGTCAATGATTTACCAGCATTTACTGGTGTTGATGCTACCCCGGCCTTTACTGAAGATGGTGCAGCCGTTGTTTTAGATGCTAATGCAGTGATTGCTGATGCAGAGCTGGATGCTGGTGACAACTACAACGGTGCCACTCTGCAGTTGCAACGCAATGGCGGGGCAAGTGCTGACGATAGCTTTGCTAACAGTGGAACCTTGAGCGCCCTTACCGAAAGCGCTGCGTTTAATACTGGTGGTTTAGCGTTGGGAACCGTAACGACTAATTCCGGCGGCACGTTATTGTTGACGTTTGGCAGTAATGCAACGGCAAGTGATGTTGATAGTGTTATTCAACAAATTGCTTATGCCAATGCTAATAACGCCCCGTCTGCTAATGTGCAAATAAATTATACTTTCAATGATGGCAATGCTGGCGCTCAGGGAACTGGTGGTGCAGGCCTCGACAGTAACGATAGTATTACTGTCTCTATTACCGAGGCCAATGATGCCCCTAGTTTTGCTGGGCTTGATGCAACGCCGATATTTAATATCGGTGGCTTGCCGGTGATACTTGATGCCGATGCGACGGTTGTCGATCCGGAGTTAGATGCCGCAGATACTTATGACGGCGCAACCTTGACGCTGATCCGTAATGGCGGCGCCAGTGCTAATGATGTTTTTTCTAACACGGGTACTCTGAGTTCACTAGTACAAGGCAATACTTTCAATGTCGGCGGCCCAGTAATTGGCACGGTAACGACTAATTCATCGGGCACTTTACTCTTGACTTTTAATGCTGCCTCAACCGCTTCTGTTGTTGATACGGTATTACAATCAATCACTTATTCAAACAACAATGTTTCACCTCCTGCGAATGTGTTGATTGATTACACCATTAATGATGGCACGACGATTGCTCAAGGCGCTGGCGGTGCATTGTCGGGTAATGGTAGTATCACTGTCACGCTGCAAGCTAATGTTGCCCCTGTTATTAGCGAGCCATCGCCACAAGCACTTTCGGTGAGCGAAGATGGTAACGGTTCAATAACGTTAAATGCCACTGATGGCAATGGTGATACGATCACTTGGTCTATCTCCACTCCAGCGGCCAATGGAACCGCATCGGCATCAGGTACT
Organism: Colwelliaceae bacterium 6471; assembly: GCA_040779335.1. Classification (GTDB taxonomy): domain Bacteria; phylum Pseudomonadota; class Gammaproteobacteria; order Enterobacterales; family Alteromonadaceae; genus JBFONV01. The sequence continues at coordinate 129,655 of JBFONV010000002.1, read as the reverse complement.
GGTGCCAGTAAAGCGGTAAGTTACACGCCATTAGGTAATTTTAATGGTGCTGATAGTTTTGTTGTTCAAGTCAGTGATGGTAAAGGTGGTTCGGATAACTTAACCGTTAACGTGACCGTTAATCCGGTTAACGACTTACCAACTGGCACGGTAAACATTTCAGGTACCGCTAAAGAAGGTGAAACCTTAACAGCAAGTAATACGCTGGCAGATGTGGATGGCTTAGGTGCGATATCCTATGCGTGGAAGCGCGGTTCAACCACTATAGGCTCTGGCACTACCTACACAATAGTTGAAGCGGATGTTGGTAGTACCATCACCGTTACTGCTTCCTATACTGATCAGGACGCTACACAGGAAGCGGTTGTCTCTACTCCTACAGAAATCATCGTAGGATTCAATGAAGCTCCTGTAGCTATTGACCAATTAGTCACCACGGCAGAAGATACGGCTTTATCTGCGACCCTAAGTGCAACAGATGTTAATGACGATACTTTAACCTACTCGGTGGTATCTGAACCTTCATCAGGCACTTTATCAGGTACAGCACCTGACCTAACTTATACACCTAACGAAAACTTCTTTGGTGAAGACAGCTTTACTTTTACGGCCAATGACGGCACGGTCGACTCTAATATTGCTACGGTTAATATTACTGTTGAACCGGTAAATGATGCGCCAATAGCGAGTGCGGATGCTATCTCTCTAACTAATTGGAATGTAGCAACCATTGACGTGCTTGCTAACGATAGTGATGCTGACAATGACAATTTAATCATAATAGGCGCCACAGCTGATTCTGGTAGTGTTACGTTCACTGATTCACAGCTAACGTATCAGCCAGATGAAGGCTTTAATGGGACTACCCAAGTTAATTATACAATTAAAGATGCGGCTGATGAGCGCGCAAGCGCTACGGTGACTATTGATGTTAACGTAGACCCTGCAGGCTTACCGATAATTACAGCACCTGAAAATATTACGATAAATTCAACAGGTCTCTTTACGTTTGTCGATCTTGGTGTTGCTAAGGCAATAGACGAGGAAGATGGTGATTTAGCTGTTTCTGTCGACTCCAATGGCTATTTCAGACCAGGTATTCACACGGTTATTTGGAGCACTATTGACTCAGATGAAAATAAGGCCTCAGCTTCACAGAGTGTTAAAGTAGTTCCGCAGGTGGGATTTAGTAAAAACCAAAAAACGGCAGAAGGTGCTAGCGTAACTGTTAAGGCCATTTTAAATGGACCGGCGGTTGAATACCCAGTTACAGTGTCATTTGCGGTGGGAGGAACCGCTAATACCGACGGCTCCGATCATAACTTGGTTGGCGGTTCAGTCACATTCGAGGCGGGTCAATTAGACGCTAGTATCGATGTGGATATCATTGATGATGGTGCCGGTGAAGGAGCTGAAACCTTAACAGTCACCATGACAGATGCAAATAACGCCGTTATTGGTGCTAGAGATACCCATACCATTCAAATTCTCGAAGGTAATGTTGCACCAGAGGTTACACTGAGCGCTGTTCAAGAAACAAGTCAAACACGTATTATTGCTCAAGATGGCGGTTTGGTTACCGTGACCTCGAAAGTGAAGGATCCAAATGTAAACGATCAACATAGTTTTGATTGGTCTAGAACGGACAGTGCTTTGGTTGATTCTGATGGCAGTGATGAAACCTTTACTTTTGACCCATCAATACTCTCTCCTGGTTTTTATAAAATAAGACTGACGGTGAGTGACGGTGACAGTTCAGGTCAAGACAGGCTGAAACTTCGTATCCAAGAATCCTTACCTGAGTTAACCGCAGATGCAGACTCTGATGGAGATGGCATTGGTGATAAAGAAGAAGGGGTTGGTGATGACGATAACGATGGCATCCCTGATTTTCTCGATTCAGCGAACCTTGCTAGAAATGTTGTACAAGAAAGACAAGCTGAAAGCTCAACGTTCTTGATGGAAACAGAGCCTGGTTTAGTACTCACTCTTGGCGAAGTAGCCTTTAGAGCAAACGGTGCAAAATCAGAAGTCTCGCAAGACGATGTTCTTAATCACGGCAACGAAGGACAAGGTGCTCCGCAAGATGAAGATTATGAGTATAGTGGCGGACTATTTGACTTTAATGTTGACGAGCTACCTCAAGTGGGTCAGACAGTTAGAATCGTGGTTCCACAAATTAGCCCAATTCCTGCTAATGCAGTGTATAGAAAGCTAATGCCAGCGGGTTGGCAAGACTTTGTCAGTGATGCCAATAACGCTGTTGCTTCAGCCGCTGGTTCAGAAGGATTCTGTCCGCCTCCTGGCGACAATACATATATCGTTGGGTTAACTGAAGGTCATTGGTGCGTCCAGTTATCGATTGAAGATGGCGGACCAAACGATGCTGACGGAGAAATGAATCAGTCTGTTGACGATCCAGGCGGTGTTGCCGTAGTGGTTACTTCAAACCACCGCCCCGTTGCAATGGACGACAGTTTTGAAACTCGATTAAATACGCCATTAACACTTGATGTATTAAGTAACGATAGCGATGAAGACGGGGATACATTAACGATTAGTTCAGCCGAAGCATTGCTGGGCAGTGTAACGATAGAAGAGAATATGCTTTTCTACGAACCAGCAATCGGCTTTTTGGGTCAAGACAATATTAGTTATGTGCTTACCGATGGTGTAGGTGGAACCGATTACGCTAATGCTGTTGTGCAGGTTCAAGCTAATCAGGCTCCTGTCGCCAATGCCGATATAGCAACAGTGACTCAGGGAGAAGAAATAATCATTGATGTGTTAGCAAACGATACCGATATAGAGGGAGATAGTATTACGCTCGTTTCAGCTTCAGCACTTGATGGCACAGTCGTCATTAACGATGCAGGTACAATAACGTATAGTGCGAGTAACACATTTGAAGGTGTTGATACCATCAGTTATACCATTGCGGATGCTTTTGGCGCACAGGCTAGTAGTGAAGTTGCCGTTACAGTGGTCAAGCAGGCCGTTGTTCCTGAGCCTGAGCCCGAACCTAAAAAAGGTGGTGGTGGAAGCATAGGACTCTCAGTGCTAATGTTGTTAGCGATGAGGCTTATGCGGGGGCGCTTTATTCATTGTCGTAAGGGCAGGTAGCAACGTTTTTTGCTAAAAGTTGGATGTGATGCTTCATCATGATTGATGAAGCATCGTTACCGCAACGAGAGAAAGACTAGTCGACAGTAAAGTAAGTGGCGTAAGTTAATCTGATAATTTAAAAGTCGTAATGTTAATCCCAGTAAGCAGGGTTTTAAATTTCATTGGTATGTTCAAAGCTAAACGTCCCGAAAAACACTAACGCACTCATAAATAAACTGATTTTTAAATGAGCACTTTATATTTACAAATCATACTTTACTGGTATTAAAAACGTGGGATGAATGTAAGTTAAGCCGCAATTATGCGGCTTTCTTATATTTGCCTTAATTAAGGCTGAAAATAAATCGGTGATGCCGGCCCTACAGGTAATCCAAAACCAAACACCCAAACGTAGAATAGTATGATCCAGCCAATTAAAAAGACGATACTGTATGGTAGCATTGTTGCCACAAGCGTTCCTATTCCCATATCTTTTTTGTATTTCGCGGCGACAGCCAAAATTAAACCAAAATAACTCATCATTGGCGTAATTAAGTTTGTTACTGAGTCTCCAATTCGGTACGCGGCTTGAATCGTCTCAGGGGCGTAACCTATTAACATCAGCATAGGAACAAAAATTGGTGCTGTAGCAGCCCATTGTGCTGAAGATGATCCTAAACTTAAATTGATTAGCGCACATAGCAATATAAAACCAATAAAAACTTCAGGTCCGGTAAGGCTTAGTGCTTGTAACAATGCAGCTCCTTTAATCGCGATAATAGTACCAAAATTTGTCCATTTGAAGAATGCGACGAATTGAGCCGCAAAAAATACCAGCACAATATACAGCCCCATTGAGCTTATGCTTTTTGACATTGCATCTATGACATCTCGGTCATTTTTTATTGTGCCTACTACTTTTCCATATACAAATCCTGGTATAGCAAAAGTAATAAAAATAAAGGCAACAATACCTTTAAGAAATGGTGAACCCGCCACTAGACCTGTTTCAGGGTGTCGTAATATGCCGCTTTCTGGAACGATGCTAAGTGCGAGTAAAATACACATTAGTACGAACGTAAGACCAGCCCAACGAAGTCCCTTTTGTTCCAGTGACGTAATTTTATCAACGGTACTCGTTGATAAGTCAATGCTGGCTTCGCTTGGATCATATTTACCCAGTCGCGGTTCGACAATTTTCTCGGTAATTATTGTCCCTAAAATCGCGATTAGGAAGGTTGAAACCATCATGAAATACCAGTTAGCTTCAGGGCCAACCACATAATCAGGAGCAATCATTTGTGCTGCGGGTGTGGTGATCCCCGCCAGTAAAGGATCAATAGTACCAAGTAATAAATTAGCACTGTAACCACCAGAAACCCCTGCAAAAGCAGCGGCTAAACCGGCAAGAGGATGGCGGCCAAGGCTATGAAATATCATCGCAGCTAGTGGTATTAAGACGACGTAACCGAGTTCAGATGCCGTATTTGATAAAATTGCCGCTAACACTATCATAAAAGTAACTAAGCGCTTCGATGCTCCCATTACCATGCTGCGCATTGCTGCCGATAAAAGGCCTGAATGTTCAGCGACACTCACCCCTAAAATTGCGACTAACACGGTACCAAGTGGTGCAAAGCCAGTAAAGTTAGTCACTAAACCAGTAACAATGCGATGCAAACCATCAACGGACATCAGGCTGACGACTTCTATCACGCCATCAGGTGCTCTTCCTTTAGCCCCTATTGGCCGGGGATCTATCGCACTTAATCCAAACCAATCAGCGATACCACTACCGACGATGATAGCGACACAAAAAATAGCAAATAAGGTTATTGGATGCGGGAGCAGATTTCCTAAAAATTCTACTGTAGCCAAAAAACGGTTAAATAAACCATTGTTTAGCTCATTCTTTGACGGGGTAGCTGTAACCTCGGACGTCATAAATTAATATTCTCATACTGTTAACAATTTGAAATGCAACATAGCACGGACAGCCCGTTTGCTCCAGTCGCATAACAACGATAGGTTCACGGTCTATTTTTACTCAGCCTCGACAGGGCGGGTAAAATTGAACCTACACTCTGTTGGTAATGGTCAAATTTACGTGTATTTCACATTCATTTCACAGTCATTGTTTTATCTTGAATATGTTATTGTTAATTAAAGAGTAATAGTTATGCTCAGTCATATTGAACTAAAAAATATTAAGCAATCATTTCAAGTCAATGGTACTAAAATTAGCTTGTTTGATCGGCTAGAGTTGTCAATTGCTCAAGGACAATCTTATGCGATAACTGGGCCTTCTGGCGCGGGTAAATCTAGCTTGTTAATGTTGATGTCGGGTTTAGAAAAACCAACAACGGGTCAATGCCATTATATATTGAACAATCAAATTAAAAGCCTGGATGCCTTAAAATCGGATATTGGTTTTATTTTTCAACAATTTCACTTATTGCCGGAATTAACTGCAATTAATAATGTCGCGTTGCCATTAAAATTAAGGGGCGATAAACAGGCCACAATTAAAGCTAAACGTTGGCTCGATAAAGTAGGTTTAAGCCATAGAATAAATCACAAACCTAGTGAGTTAAGTGGCGGCGAGCAGCAACGTGTCGCAATAGCGCGAGCATTGGTTTTTGAGCCTCATTTTATTTTTGCTGATGAACCGACGGGTAATTTAGATCAACAAAGTGCCGATGAAGTTGCCAACATTCTGTTTAGCTGTTGTCAGGAAAATAATGCTGGCTTAGTTATTGTTACGCATAGCGAGGCATTGGCACGTCGTGCAAACCATGTTTTTTCTTTAGTTGGTGGTCAGCTTCAACAAATAAGCCAAGCTAAACCTCAGGTGATTTCATGTTAGCTCACAGTGCAAAACTTGGCTGGCATTTTTATAAACAAGAATATCAGCACAGTCATCAAAGGCTCATGCGCTGGGTTCAAGCAATATTATTGCTCTTTATTGTTACCTTAAGCCAATCAAGTGACAATATACAAAATTACTTGCAGCAAAACTTACACGGGTTACTTGGTGCTGATGTCGTGCTTAGTCAGCAACAAGCGCTAACTACTGAGCAATTGAGTACTTTGTCGACCTTAAGCAATAAAGTTGTAGCAACACAACAAGTTAAAATAACCTTTATTCATCAAGGACAATGGCAGCAGGCTCAACTTAAAGCGGTTGATGGCCAGTACCCTCTACTAGGCGAATTACTGACTTCTGCAACGTTACAGGGAGCCGGGGAAATAAGCTCGTCCGGTCCTACGCCAGGTCAAATATGGTTAGATGCAAGGCTCCTTGCCAGTTTATCCTTAACTATTGGAGATCAATTATTAGTGGCGGGCCAACGTTTTATAGTTGCTCGGGTGCTGCAGCATGAGCCTGATAGGTTGATGGAAGGCCATAGTGTTGACATGCGCGCCATGATCAATGCAATTGATATGGAAAAATTAAACTTATCAATTGAACTGATCAATTATCGTTATCTCATTGCTGCGAATGCCGAGCAAATAGACGCACTGATTAAATGGCACCAAAAATCCTTACCTGCTGCTCAAATACTTCACAAGCAAGGTAAACATCCGTTAGCGCTGTTTTGGCAAAGAACGGAAAATTTTCTCGGGCTTGCCTCTATTATTTTATTTTTTATGGCAGCCATTGCCATTGAGCAGTTAACTCAAGTACAGATGAAAAAAGACCAGTATTTTTCTGCGGTATGTATGAGCTTAGGCGCGTCAAAATTAACCGGAATGCAAGTCTCTTTTTTCAAATGGTCAATAGGCATAATACTACTGTTACCTTTGGTTATATTGCTTTCAACTGCTTTTCATTGGTTAATTATTAACTTTCTTAGCGAAACCTTTATCGATTTAACTTGGCAGGTTAATGTTTATTCAATGATCAAATCAATCGCTGCAGTTACGGTAATTTTTGCGGTGTTTCATGCTCCGGTTTGGTTTGCGCTGCACAATAGTTCTGTCGCCAAGCTTTTTAGTAACAATAACAAAGGCTTCAAACATTGGCTGAGCAAACTTAGCAGTGTAATGGTGTTATTTGTGGTGGCAATGACGTACTCAGATAATGGCTTACTTACTGTTATGATGGTCGCAATTATAGTGTGCACCATAACATTGATGATACTTCTCAGCTGGCTGGTCTTAACCTTAGGTGAAAAGTCGACACAACATTTCTCTGGCTTAGTGCCTTTTACCTTATTTATGATGAAACAGCGGTTGCTCAGTAAAAGTACGCAAATACTAGGTGTTGGTTTATGTGCCTTTTTGCTGTTATTTACGCTAATGCTACTTAAAGATTTAGGTGCAACGATGACAGCATACCAACGCCAACACGACGGCAATGTCTTTATTTCAAAAGCAACTCAGCCACAAATGACCTTTATTGAAGATTGGGCAAGTGAAAAAAACATTCGAATAAGGCAAGTTAAACCATATGTTTACGGCAAGTTAGTGGCGGTGAATAATCAGGCATTAGCTGACTTTAGCCAGCAGCCAAGCGATAGTTTAGCAACATTTAATCAAGCTATCCGACTACATTGGAGTCAGTTAATTCCTAACAATAACCGTTTAGTGAGTGGTAATTGGTGGCAAGCTGATAGTCAGAATTGGCAGCAAATATCAGTCGAACAGGAAGTAATGACCGACCTAGGATTAGCGTTAGGTGACTGGCTAAGCTTTTATATTAATCAACAGCGCGTAAACTTTGAAATTACTGCCAGCCATGAATTTAAGTCTGGAGCCGGTTCAATAACATTTTGGGTGCAAATGCCACCAGCGGCACTAGCGCACATCCAAGCACCTCGTTACCACATGGCAAGTATTGAACTTGATGAAAATCAATGGCCTTTACTAGCTAAGCTTTGGCAAAAGTTTCCAACCCTGCGCATGGTGTCACTGAAAGAAATTACTGAGCGCTTCGATCGTACCTTAGGGATGATCACGCAGGTCATTAGTGGTTTTTCGTTACTAATAACGTTGCTTGCTGGCGTAGTGATATTAGCTGCGATTAATGCACTCGAGTCAAAAGAGAAAAAAAAGAACAGTATTATTATGAGTTTTGGCTTTGCACCATCAACCTGTTTAAAACTAAATATTATAGAATGGCTGGTCACTGCCAGTATTGCAGCTATAGGAGCAATATTAGCGACTTACTTTGCTGGTTTGTTAATTTATCAATCACAATTTTCATTAAGCTACCAACCAGACTTTGTCTGGCTGGGACTAACGTTATTGGTCATTTTATCGTTAGTGACTGTTCTCGGGGTCTACGCTAGCAAAAATAGTTTGCGCAGCTCAGTGAAACAATTACTGGCTGAAAACTAACAGGGGTAAAGCGCTGACAAAATAATTTCACATTTTCTATGCATTTCACAATATTTTCACAACCTGTTTGTCATGCTACTGGTAACAATTAGGAGAAATAAAGATGAAATATTTAAAGCAACTTTCAATAAATATAATTGCGCTACTGACATTGTTACTATTGTCGTTACAAGTAAATGCCAATACCGCAGTAAAAAAAATTGTTATGGTGGTTAGTAGTTATGGCCAACAACAAGGTGAAGAAAAGCCGGGTTATGAATTTGACGAGTTCACCAAAGCTTATTCGGTATTTAAAGAAAATGGCTTGGCGATTGATATTGCGAGCCCAAAAGGCGGAAAAGCTGAAGCTGATAATTATGATCCAAGTAAACCGTATAATGCTAAAGTTCTCGCAGATACTGCCATTATGGCGAAACTCAACAATAGTTTAGCAACCGCTGAACTTGATAGCCGAGCTTACGATGCCATATTTGTTGTTGGCGGCAAAGGGGCGATGTTTGATTTGCCTAAAGATAAAGCGCTGCAAACTGTTATTGCTGACATTTATCAACAACAGGGTACGGTTGCTGCCGTGTGTCATGGTCCTGCGGCTTTAATTGACGTTAAACTAGACAATGGCAGTTACCTTGTTGCCAATAAAGCTGTTAACGGTTTTACGAATAAAGAAGAAAAGTTATTTGGTAAGAAGTGGCTGCAACATTTCGATTTTATGCTTGAAGATAAATTGATTGAACGTGGCGCTAAATTTGAGTCAACCGACATCATGTTAAGCCATGTCGCCGTCGATGAGCGTCTGATCACTGGACAAAACCCAACATCTACCGTAGCTGTTGCAACTGAACTGGTGAAAAGTTTGGGGATAACACCAGTGAACTCTGCACTAGGGCTTGAGGATAAAACCATGGCGGTTGTGGCTAAATTTTTGGCCGGTGATAAGTCAGCGTTAGATCTTTTGGCCAATAATCAAAATGATTATCACATCGCCTTAGTTGGTATGTATGGTTTTTATTATTTAAAGCTTGCTGAAACAAATCAGCACTTTGAAGATGCACTGGCGTTAATGTTAGTTGCTAAGGAAGCGATTAATAATCCAATGTTAACAATGCAAATTGCCAAGACACAGCATAAACTGGGTAGAATTAGCGCGGCAAAATCAACTCTAGCGCAATTGCTGACGACAAAACCAGATTACAAACCGGCAATAGATATGCTAAAAACCTTATCTTAATAATAAGAAACTCTTGATAATAAGAAACAACGAAATAAGCATCTTAGCGTAAACTATCGAGGTGCTTATGTAGGTATTTACTATGACAAATCAAACGATATCGCTAAACGTACTGCTGGTTGAAGATCAACTCAGTATCGCGCAGAACATTGCCGATTATATGGAAGAAAAAGGGCATGTGTTTGACTTTGCTAGTAATGGGAGAGAAGGGCTTGATCTGGCTTTAGCGCACTATTACGACCTCATTATTCTTGACTTAAATTTACCAGTAATAGACGGGCTTGAAGTGTGTAAGCAATTGCGAGCGCAAGCTAACCGCCATATTCCTATTTTGATGCTCACTGCTCGTGACAGCATCACAGATAAAGTAACTGGCTTTAGTGTAGGTGCTGATGATTACCTCACTAAACCCTTTTCATTGCAAGAGCTTGAAGTGCGCTGTATAGCACTGTCTCGACGCCACTTATTACAAACCGATAATGTATTAACCATAGGACCATTAAGCCTTGATAGAAATAGAAAGCAAGCTTCGCGTAATGGCCAGTTATTAGATTTGCATGCCATGAGCTTTCGTATTTTGACGGTATTGGCTGAGGCTTATCCACAAGTGGTGAGTCGTTCGGTGTTAAGTCAAAAAATATGGGGAGATCAACCGACAGAATCAGATGCGATGCGCTCTCATATTTATCAGTTGCGTAATGTATTAGATAAGCCATTTGATGTGCCGATATTAAAAACGGTCCATGGTGTTGGTTTTACGCTGGATATAAAAAATGAACAATAAATCCGAAAAGTTTCATAGTTTAAGCCGACGCATCGTCGCCCAGTTTTGTATTTTTACACTAGCTTTATCCGCAATATATGGTCTGCTTTGTTTTCTATTATTATATAGCTTAGAAGATGATTTTATCGAACGAGAAGTGAAACAAGAAGCGAACTATCTGGTCGAAACTTATCGAGAGACGGGGCAGTGGTCTCAGGCGCGTAGCGAACATATGGCACTTTACTTTTCGACAAGTAGTTTGCCTGATGACATCAGACAACAGTTTATAGACGAACCGCAGCGTAAGGAGTTTTTTGGTGCTCAAGGACGTCATTATCACCTTTACCCTTTGCCTGAATACAACAATGTCTATCTAGTTGCACAAGTCAGTGAAAGGCTATTGGTACGGCCAATTCGCGGTAGCGTTTTAACCTTGTTATTAATCAGTGGCACCGCGTTAACATTTATAGCCTTTATTATTGCTTGGCTATTAGGACGAAAAACTGCAACACCGCTCAAGCAATTAGCGGACTTAGTTGATGGCGTAGCACCGCAAAATATTCCTCACACCTTTGCTGATCAATTTCCCAACAATGAAATTGGTATTTTAGCTCGGACACTAGAAAACTCAATGCAGCAGATCAGTAAAGCGCTAGCACGCGAAAAATGTTTTACCCGCGACGTTAGCCATGAACTAAGAACACCGGTAGCTATCGTTAAAAATGCGGTGGAACTCTGTCAAGAAAAAAATATTTTTCAAGAACAAGATAAGCAGATTATTAGCCGTATTAGCGAAGCAGCCATGCAGATGGAGCAAACCGTGACTACTTTGTTAGTTTTGGCTCGAGAAGAGCATACTTCGGCGCAAAAGACTCAGGTAAAATTATTGCCATTAATAGAGCAATCAATACTCGATCATCGTCATATTCTTGAAGGAAAATGCGTTGACGTACAAGTGCATGATAATTGTAATGCTGTGGTATGTGCTCAACAAGGTATGTTGAAAGTACTATTAGATAATCTATTGAGTAATGCCTTTCAATACACCGAATCAGGTGAGGTAAAAGTCAGTTTTATTGATAACGAATTAACCATTGAGGATACTGGTTCAGGGATTGAACAAGCTATATCTGCACAAGTAACAGAACCGGCAATTAAAGGCAGTCAAAGCACTGGCTATGGCTTTGGTTTATCTATTGTCAAACGCTTATGCGAACATCAACATTGGCAGCTAACGGTAGTGAGCAATAAAGGGACTAGTATTTCCGTTGCTTTTAGGTAGTGCATTACAGAATCAATAATTTGTCACCTATTTCACATTCATTTCACACTGTTTACTTTATCTTGACGCTATTCATTCTATAACTTGGTGTTAATTGGTTTTTTCAAGTCAAATAACAGCATTATTGACGCAAAGGGGCTTTATAGTGGTCATCATTTTTCGAACATTAACTCTCTTAATACTTATCCAACTGCTGAGCGGCTGTAATGTCGTTAACATTCTTAAATTAAGGAATGCTAATAACGATATTGAACCACTATGGCACACTACTGAGAACCAATTTCCAATTGCCACCGATTATATTGGCGAAAAAGTGTTTGTTTATGGCAGCATCAATGGCGTCGATGGTTTTAAATTTATGATAGATACGGGGGCATCATTTACGTTCTTATTCGATACACCAAAGGTGGTCGCGTTAAAGTTAGCGGAAGGTTATAAATTAAATTTAGGCGGTTGGGGTGATGAACAAGACTCGCTTGGTCATCAAATCAACATGACTTCGTTAAGATTTAGCGCATTAGAAGTAAAAAACTTTCAAGGGGCTTTTGTCAAAATGAGCAAAACGCCATATTTTGCCAGCTCAGAAGAATTAATTTATGACGGCGTTATCGGCCATGACTTATTGCGCCATTTTGTTTGGACCTTTGATAAACAAGCTAATCAAGTGACTGTAGCCAACGTGCCACATGCTGCCAAAAGCAATACCCAAACGCTACCCTTTGACACCTTTATGAGTAAAATTAGCATAGATGGTCATATCGATTTTGGTAACGGCCATCAAATTGATCATGAATTTATTATTGATACCGGCAGTCGTCACTATTTTAAGCTCAGCTCCGCTTATCCAGAAAACAATGAAATTACGTTGCCAAGTGCACAAGTAACGGCCGCAGACTTTGGTTTAAATGGCAAGGCTGAGCATCAACGGGCCACTTTACCTCAAATTAATTTGGGTGACATTCAGTTCAATAACATTAAAACCAACATTATAAAACACGACGATGAAGATGAACTTTGGGTGATTGGCAACGCAGCTTTAAATCAATTTAGAACCACGGTAGATTATCAGACTAGCAATATATATTTAGAACCCTATGAAAATCAAATATTTAAATCAAGATATAATTTGCTCGGTTTAGAAGTAAGAAAGCTATTATCGGGAAATTTTATTGTCCGCTATGTGATGCCCGATTTACCTGCGAAAAAAGCTGATTTCAAGGTCGGCGATATCATTACGCAAGTGAACGGTATTAGTGCTAAGAATATTTCAAAAGATCAATGGTTAACGATCAGTGCAACACCAGAAAAATACGAAATTTGTCGAGAAAGTTTTGCCTGTAAAAGCTTACAAACAGAGCACATCAAGGGCTATTCCAATTAATTGAGCGACTGCGTAACTGATCAATTGAGCAACATAGCAAGCACGAGCTTTTATGGCGCCGGTTTTTGATCACCCTAGATATTGGCTGAGGTTAAGGCCGTTAATATTGCCTTAACCTTGATTAATTTAACGAGTGCAGCGTGTGAATAAAATGCAAGCCTATCAGCCTAACGTGCGCTAAGATTTGCTTCCGCTCTGGCAATATGCACGCTAGCCTTAGCGACTGAATCAGGGTTTAATGATATTGAATCAATACCACATTCCACTAAAAATTCTGCGAATTCAGGGTGATCAGATGGGGCTTGTCCGCAAATACCTACTTTACAGCCGTAACGATGCGCTTCAGTGATCACTTGCGCTATCATCGCTTTTACGGCGTCATCTCTGGCATCAAATAAAGGTTTGAGCTCGGTTGAATCTCTATCTATGCCTAACACTAGTTGAGTCAGATCGTTACTGCCGATTGAAAAACCATCGAAGCGTTTGGCAAATTCACTGGCGAGAATAATATTGGATGGTATTTCACACATCACATAAACATCTAAACCATTTTCAGCTCTTTTTAAGCCTGCGTCGGCCATCACTTGCAAAACCTTATCTGCTTCTGTCGGGGTACGACAAAATGGGATCATGACAATGATGTTGCTAAAACCCATTTGCTCTCTGGCTGCCAAGGTTGCCTGACACTCAAGCATGAAAGCTTCGCGGTAAAGGGGGTGGTAATATCGCGATGCACCTCGTAAGCCTAGCATCGGGTTTTCTTCTGCTATTTCAAAAAAACCTCCGGCTAACAAGCCCCTATATTCATTAGATTTAAAATCTGACATTCTAATAATGACGGGTTTTGGATATTGAGAAGCGGCTATTTTACCTATGCCTATTGCCAGCTTTTCAACAAAGTAGTCGCTTGGTGTTTTATAGTTTTTCGTCAGTTGATTAACTTGCGCTTTAATGTTGTTATCGGTGATTTTTTCGGGGTGTATTAGCGCCATTGGATGTACGCAAATTTGGCTGGAAATAATGAATTCGATGCGGGTTAAGCCTATACCTGCAACTGGCAGTGACCACCAACGGAAGATACCGCTTGGCATTGCTGCATTGATCATTATATTGGTTTTTGTTGCTGGAATTTCAGCTAAGTTGACAGCTTGCGCTTCAAAGGCGAGTTCTCCATCATACACTTTGCCAGTAGAACCTTCGGCGCAACTTAGCGTGACCTTTTGACCATTGGTAAGTACTTGAGTGGCGTTTTCACAACCAACTATTGCCGCGACTTTTAGTTCTCGACTGACAATTGCTGCGTGGCTGGTTGGTCCGCCTGTATCGGTTATAATCCCCGAAGCTTTGCTCATTATGGGGACCCAGTCAGGATCGGTGCGTTCGGTTACCAGCATGGCTCCTTCTGGAAATTTATCGATATCCTTGGGACTGTCAATTTTACATATCGCGCCTGTTGAAATCGCACTGCCAACGCTTGCACCTTGCGTGAGTACGGTCGAAGTTTCAAGGAGTTTATAGTTGAGTAATACTGCTCTACTTTTTTGAGATTCGACCGTTTCTGGACGAGCTTGAACAATATAAAGCTGCTTACTAACGCTATCTTTTGCCCATTCCATATCCATCGGTTTGTTATAGTGTTGCTCAATTTTTATCGCCCATTGTGCGAGTTTTATCGCTTCATCGTCAGTTAACACTATGTGTTGCTGTTCATCGACAGTGGTCTTTACCGTAATCGTTGGCTCAAGCACATTGTCAGAAAATATCATTTTCTGTAATTTACTGCCTAATTGCTTTTCGATGATCGGACGATAACGTTGTTGATCAGCTTGCGTTGCAAGTAAAGGCTTAAAGAGCATAAAACTGTCTGGCGTCACACTGCCTTTTACAATCGTCTCACCTAGTCCCCAAGCCCCGTTAATGACGACCACATCAGGAAAACCTGTTTCGGGATCAAGACTAAACATCACGCCAGCAGCTTCAGCGTTTATCATTTGTTGCACCCCTACGGATAACGCCACTTGTTGATGACTAAAGCCTTGCTCTTTTCGGTAAATAATAGCTCTGTCAGTATATAAGGAGGCGAAGCAATCTCGGCATGACGTCAGTAAGTTGGTAATGCCAGTAATATTTAAATAACTTTCTTGTTGGCCAGCAAAGCTTGCTTCGGGCAAGTCTTCAGCTGTCGCTGAACTTCGCACGGCGACACTGGCATCATCTTGACCTATTTGGTCGCATAGTTGCTGATAGGCAGAGCTGATGTCATCAATTTGCTCGGCTGAAAACTGACCTTGTTTGATCAGTTGACGTATACAGCGTCCGGTGGTCGATAAATCTTGTTGACCAGCATTAAACTCAGCCATGTGTTGATCTATTGCGTGTTCAATATCATTTTGTCGCAAAAACAATCTAAATAAATCAGCGCTGGTGGCAAAGCCTATCGGTACAGTAATATTTTCTTTTACCATATTACTGAGCATTTCCCCTAAGCTAGCATTTTTGCCGCCCACTTTCGGGATATCGGCAATGGTTAGCTCATGGAACCAATAGATGTTTTTGCCAATGTCGTTATTTGGCTGAACTCTCATCTGAGCTTTCATCTGATCTCTCCTTCATAACTGCTGGCACTCACTGGATTTTTGTTACGCTAATTTTAGTGACAGAAATTCAACCATTTTTTTAAAGGTATTAGCATTGCCATAATCTTTCTCCGCAATCACAACCCCAGTTGCGTTTTTTATTGCGATTAAATAATTGATAAAGTCCATTGAATCTAAATCACATGTTTTGCGAATATCTTCATCGACTTCAATATCATCCATTTCAATTTCGGGTGCTACTTGTTGAATGGCACTGAGTACCAGTTGTTCAATATCGTCGGTATTCATAGACTCTCCGGCTTTTGTAGGTTTTCCGCGATTTGGTTTAAAAATTTAGCGGCTAACATGCCATCTAGCACGCGGTGATCAGCGCTTAAGCACAGGGTGATTTCATCACCAATAGTAATATTATTGTTAAGCACAACTGCGCTTTTCTTCGGTTTTCCCAGACCAATGATGGCAACCTGATCAGGATAAATGACGCCAAAAACCGTATCAGCGCCACGCTCGCCCATGTTGGTGATGGTAAATGTGGCATCGGTTACTTCACTGCTTTTTAAATGCCCATTTCTACTTCGTAGCGTGACATCTCTTAGCGCTAACATAATATCTGTGAGTGTTAATTGCTCGACGTGATGTATGGCGGGAACCATGATGCCGCCGGATCTTAAACTCACGACATTGCCAATATTAATGTCGTTAGCTGGTAAAAAGCGGCCTTGTCGGTAAAAGCCGTTAAATTGTGGAAACTTACCTAAAGCAAGGGCGACGGATTTCATTACAACAGCCAGTAAAAGAATTTGCTGCTCAGGTGATTTGTCCTTATTTTCGTTGGCTAACCAACGTTGAGTGAGCGTAATATCTATTACTAAACTTAAATAAAAATGTGGGATCTCGCGTTTCGATTTTTCCATGGCAGCGCTGATGGCACTTCGCATTGATGTGCTACTTTTAGTGCTAGTACGTTTATCCGTGAGTTTTTCGCTTGTTGCATGCGGATGAGCATCATTGGGCAAGTCTTTAAGTATTATTGCGCCGTGTGGCCCCGTGCCAGTTAATGTCGATAAATCTAGCTGTTGTTGCTCGGCCAGCTTTCGTACAATTGGGGATGCTAGTTGCACTGTTGATTGGAGCACATTTTTTGTTAAAGGGGTTTTGGGAATGGCGACCTCGCTGTCAACCATTGGGGAAGGAATTTTTTCCGTTGGTATCGTCTCTGTATCGGACTGGTACGCCACATGCGCTAATGATAGCCTTGCTAATACGGTACCGACAGGAACCGTAATTACTGGCTGTACTAATATTTCAGTGATAGTGCCCGAGTCATAAACCTCCATATCTATCGCGCCTTTTTGCGTTTCAAGTACAGCAATAATGTCCCCTTGTTTGACGTTATCACCGACCTTGATTAACCACTCTACCAACATGCCTTCTTTCATATCGGCGCCAAGTGAAGGCATGGTGATATCTTTAATTGCTTGCTCTGATGTGTTTGCGTTTGTGGTCATTGTTCACCCGCCATAATTGCTTGGGCAGAGGTGATGATCGTTTCAACTTGAGGGATTGCGGCTTGTTCAAGGTGACTAGGGTAGGGAATAGGCACTTCAGCGGTACATAGACGTTTAACTGGGGCGTCTAAAAACCAGAAGCCCTGTTCCATGATAATAGCGCTAATTTCGCCAGCGATACTGCCAGTCATCCAGCCTTCGTCAATAATAATCGCGCGGTGCGTTTTTGCTACGCTTGCCAAGATAGTAGCGGTGTCTAGTGGCCGCAGGCAGCGCAAATCAATTACTTCCGCATTTATATTCAATGACGCTAATTTTTCTGCCGCAGAAAGTGCTTTATGTAAACACCCGCCATAGGTGATTAAGCTAATGTCTTGACCTTGCCTGCGTACCAGAGCTTTTTCCATGTCAGCATCTGGTTTATCGAGCACTTCACCTGATTCGTTTAATAACATCACATGTTCAAAAATGATGACCGGATCAGGATCGTTTAATGCTTGTCCTAGCATATGCCTAGCGTCATTTTGGGTCGCGGGGCTTAATACTTTTAGACCTGGAACATGAGCGTAAAAATTTTCCCAGCTATGAGAGTGTTGCGCTGCTAATTGTTTACCTGCACCGCAAGCCATTCTAATAACGATGGGGACATTTAATTGACCACCCGACATATGGTGCATGGTAGCAGCGCTGTTGATAATTTGATCCATTGCTAACAGGCTAAAATTTACGGTCATAATTTCAACAATCGGATGCATGCCACCTAGCGCCGCGCCGATACCAACACCGACAAAACCAGATTCACACAAAGGAGTATCGATAATTCGCTCCGCGCCATAAGTGTCAAGTAAGCCTTTACTTACCGCGTAACAACCGCCGTATTTACCAACGTCTTCCCCCATTAAGAATACTTTGTCATCTTCAATGAGTGCCTGTTCAATACTGGCTCGCAAGGCTTCTCTGTAAGTTAAGGTTTGGGAAGTCATTACTGTTCCCCTTGTAGCGTGCTAATGCTTGTGGTGTGGTTAGCTGGGGTGTAGACACCTTTACATAAATCGCTGATTGATTCCCATTCGCCTTGCTCGGCGAACATTATTGCTTGGGATATTTCATTATCGATGTCACTTTCAATGCGCTGTAGCTCGGCATCATCAAAATGATTATTTTGTTGTAACCACTTGATGAGTCGAATAACCGGACCTTTTTCTTCCCATTGTTTAACTTCTGCTTTAGTGCGATAAAGTTGGCCGTCAAAACTTGAATGTCCTCGAAAACGATAGGTTTGGCATTCTAGAAAATAGGGGCTGGTGTTGGTATTGATATACTCAATTGCTTTTACGGTCGCTGACTCAACATCGACGACATTCATCCCATCAACTTGAACCGCTGGCATGCCATAGCTCTGTGCCTTTTTGGCTATATTGGTTTCAGATTCAGACAGGGCTAATGCCGTTCCCATGGCGTATTGATTATTTTCACAAATAAACAACACCGGCAATTTCCATAACGCCGCAAGGTTCATTGCTTCGTGAAACTCTCCTTCTGCCACTGCACCTTCACCAAAAAAACAGGCAGTAACATTTTGTTTATGTTGTTGTTTGTTGGCCATGGCTAATCCCACGGCTAGCGGTAAACCGCCGGCAACAATGGCGTTACCCCCATAAAAATGATGTTGTTTGTCAAACAAGTGCATCGAGCCACCACGACCGCGACTGCAGCCATTAGTTTTTCCATACATTTCCGCAAGAACACTGTTCATCGATAAGCCTCTGGCGAGTGCATGACCATGTTCCCGGTAGGTGGCGACAATGTTATCTTCTGGAGTTAGCTTAGCCATAACGCCAACGGCGATTGCTTCTTCACCAATGTAAAGGTGTAAGAATCCTCTTATTTTTTCTTGCGCGTAAAGCTCGGCACATTTTTCTTCGAAACGACGAATACGCAGCATTTGGGTTAGTTGCCTAATTAAGTGGTGTCGATCAAGGTGCAATTTTTGGTTCATGTTCATCACTCTCCAAGGTTGATATGTCACCTTCAGGTAAACCTAGTTCTCTGGCCTTTAATAGTCGTCGCATGATCTTGCCACTACGGGTTTTAGGTAAGTTTGTTCGAAATGAAATCTCTTTTGGTGCTACCGCCGCGCCTAGTCGTTTGCGGGCAAAGCCTTTTAGTTCTTTTAGCAGTGTTGCTAGTGTCGCTTCGTTTTGTATGACAGTTGGTTTAAGGGTGACGAAAGCCTTTACTTTTTCTCCGGTGACATCATCTGGCAGGCCAATTACACCCACTTCGGCGACGGCTTCATGCTCCATCAACGCGCTTTCAACCTCAAAAGGGCCAATTAAATGACCGGATGATTTTATTAAGTCATCGGCGCGACCAACAAACCAAAAGTAACCTTGTTGGTCTTTCATGGCCAAGTCGCCGGTTAAATACCAGCCATTATTAAAGCATTGCTGATATTTTTCGTTTTGATGCAGATAACCACGAAACATAGACGGCCAACCTTGCTTAATCGCAAGTTCACCAATTTGGTTTGCCTGCGATACTTCTTCAGCAATGCCTTGCTCATTCTTTTGAACTATTGCCGCTGTTATACCGGGAATAGGTTGTCCCATAGAGCCTGGTTTTATTGGTTCGGCGGCGAAATTTGCGATCATTATTGCGCCGGTTTCTGTTTGCCACCAATTGTCATGAAACGGTAAACCCAATACTTTTTCACTCCAAAGTACGGCTTCAGGATTAAGGGGCTCGCCAACACTGGCGATAAACGTTAGCGCTGATAAATTATATTCTTCCCTGATTTTACTGCCTGCTTTCATTAGCATACGTATGGCGGTTGGCGCGGTATACCACACCGATATTTTTTGATTTTGTAGAATTTCGTACCAACGTATTACGTCAAATTCTTCTTCATCAGTAATCATCGTGGCGCCTAAGCACAAGGGGGCAATAATGCCGTATGACATCCCCGTAACCCAACCAGGATCAGCCGTGCACCAGTAGTTATCCGATTCTTTTAAGTTTAATGCATAATATGCGGACGCTTTATGGGCGGTAACAGCTCCATGAACGTGGATCACTCCTTTGGGCTTACCCGTTGTGCCACTGGTAAAGTGTAGTAATGCCATGTCTTCTTTTTGGGTATGGGCGCAAGGATAATGAGGATCGGCCCCTTCCATCAGCTCGGGTAATGAATAGCAACCAGACTCAAGTTTGCCATGGCCATCTATTAATAAAATGACTTCTAAGTGCTTGGTATCATGCCACCAAGAGGCGATTTTTTTTTGATATAAGCTTACCGTCGTCACTAAAACATTGGCCTGACCTATTTCCATGCGCGAACGAATGGGCTCGGGACCAAATGCGGAAAATAATGGGGTAAATATGCTTCCCGCTTTTAAGGTGCCTAAGGCGGCGATATAAAGTAATGGTAGACGTCCCGCCAAACTAAATACACGCGTACCCTGATGAAAACCCAAACTATTAAGGACGCTGGCAAACCGACTAGTCTGCATGGCTAAGTCAGCATAGGTGAAGTCTAAACACTGATTATCTTTTCCTAGCCAGCGAAGTGCTAATTTGTTTTCGATAGGAGTATTAAGGTGGCAGTCAACTGCTTCATAGGCAATATTAACGAAATCGCTTTGGTGTGAATGTACGGAATCTAGGCGTTTATGCCAAGAAAAGTGAGGATAACACTGGTGATAGTCCGTTAAATTAGCGTGTGTTTTTTGTGTAGCTGATTTTTGAATGATTTTGTCAGTCATAAAGATGAGCTCCCTGCCATTTTTATAGATGGAACCTATAGGGCGTTGGCTAAATTATAGATAGTTAAATCTATTTCGATGAGGCACAAGCTGATCTAAATCAGCTAGTGTTGATTTTGTTAATAGCGAATGGAATGGCTGGTGAGCTTGGCTTAGGGGAAATAAAT
Organism: Colwelliaceae bacterium 6471; assembly: GCA_040779335.1. Classification (GTDB taxonomy): domain Bacteria; phylum Pseudomonadota; class Gammaproteobacteria; order Enterobacterales; family Alteromonadaceae; genus JBFONV01. The sequence continues at coordinate 108,517 of JBFONV010000002.1, read as the reverse complement.
TTTACTTCAGTTTTTATGGGGATTGATGACATGCCCGTATACCGTCATAGCGAGCCGTACAGCGTTGATCAACGTATTAATATTTTCGCACCAGTGGCCTAGTCTTTTGGCAAAAAATCGCCACTTGTACTGAAAAATAGCCGGTTGAATGTTGAAAAAATCCATACTATGTTTTACCGAAGTTACCTTATCAATTGTGCATATTAATTGGTAGCTACAGCGTAAACAGACGTTACTTTTCGCACATAGAGAAATAGCCTGCCAGCTAGGCAATGAAAAGTACTCACGCTGATAAAGCTTCGAGTAAAAGGAAAATGACTATGACCAGTAGAACGGCAGTGTCTTATCGGGCTGAAAAGACCTTGCCAGAAGCGATAAAATCGTCATATCCACTTAATAATACCGGTACTGTGATTTCGATACGCGGTAGTGTCGTAGATATTGAATTTACTGATCGTTTGCCTCCTATTCGATTTTTATTACGAGCGGGAATAGACAATGAAATAGCAATTGAAGTTTTTTCCCAACTGAGTGCTCACCGTGTTCGAGGTATCGCACTAAATCCTACTCAAGGTCTAGCCCGAGGTATGCCGGTACAAAATACCGGCGCTCCATTACAGGCGCCGGTCGGTAAAGCTATTTTGTCTCGAATGTTTGATGTTTTTGGCAAAACCATCGACCGTCTAGCGCCGCCAGCGAATATTTACTGGCGATCGGTACATAACGTACCTCCAGCACTTGCAGAACGTGCGACAAAGAGTGAAGTGTTTGAGACGGGTATCAAAGTTATTGATGTCTTAATGCCACTAGAACGTGGCGGTAAAGCGGGCCTGTTTGGCGGTGCGGGTGTTGGTAAAACTGTCTTGCTGACAGAAATGATCCATAACATGGTTGGCCAGCACGCAGGAGTCAGCATTTTTTGCGGTATCGGAGAGCGTTGCCGTGAAGGAGAAGAGCTTTATCGCGATATGCAAGCGGCAAAGGTTTTGAACAATATGGTAATGGTATTCGGTCAAATGAATGAATCTCCAGGGGCGCGCTTTCGCGTTGGCCATGCAGCATTAACGATGGCGGAATACTTTCGCGACGATGAGCATCGCGATGTATTGTTACTCATTGATAATGTTTTTCGTTTTATTCAGGCGGGCATGGAAGTGTCAGGGTTAATGGGTCAGATGCCGGCCAGACTAGGTTATCAACCGACCATGGGCACTGAATTGTCACAGTTGGAAGAGCGCATCGCTAATACTGATTCTGGGGCGATAACGTCGATTCAAGCGGTTTATGTACCTGCCGATGATTTTACCGATCCGGCAGCAGAGCATACATTTTCACACCTTTCGGCATCGATCGTGTTATCGCGAAAACGGGCCAGTGAGGGGCTTTACCCTGCTATCGACCCGTTACAATCAACGTCTAAAATGGCAACGCCGAGTATTATTGGTAAACGTCATTACAAATTAGCTCAGGACATTCGACGTACACTGGCGCAATATGCCGATCTCAAAGAGATCATCGCCATGCTAGGAATGGAACAACTCTCGCCAGAAGATCATAAAATCGTTGGTCGTGCTCGACGTTTAGAACGCTTTCTTACTCAGCCATTTTTTACTACTGAGCAGTTTACCAGTATATCTGGCAAGCTGGTCAGCCTTAGTGATGCCTTAAACGGCTGTGAACGTATTCTTGCGGATGAATTTAACCAGCATCCAGAAAGTGCCCTTTACATGATAGGTGCGGTTGACGAAGCCAATGAAAAAGTCAAGCAGGCGGATAGTCACGATGAACCTTAAAATTCTGCTGCCCGATAAAATTTTTGCCGAGCAGCAGCATGTTGCTCGTATTGTCGCCGTGACTCATGATGGCGCGTTTGGCATTTTGCCGCACAGACTAGACTGCGTAGCTGCTTTGACCGCTGGGATCTTGGTGTTTGAAGTTGAGGGCGCCGCTGAAGTCTATGTTGCTGTTGATGAAGGTGTCTTGGTTAAAACCGGTTTTGATGTCTTGGTTTCAGTGCGCAATGCGATAGGCGGCATGGCGTTGAGTGAACTACGTGCCGCTATTGAGCAAGAGTTTAAGCAGCTTGATAAGCAAGAACTACAACTGCGTTCAGTGTTGGCAAAAATGGAGAGTGGTTTTATTCGTCAATTGGTTGCCTTTAAAAAAGGACCAATATCGTCATGAGTAATCAATCGAGTCGCAAACCTAACGCAGATGACAATAAGTTAAATAAGGTTAAGGCGGACGATGTTGCCTTTAGTCAAAAAGTCGGCGATATGGCCGCTCGTAAACTAAAAGCACAGCGTTATGTTAACAAAACGGTTTGGTCAGGTTTTGGATTGATGGGATTGATTGGTTGGTCTGTAGCCATACCGACCGTACTTGGTGCCGTACTCGGGATCTGGTTAGACAAACAGTACCCAGTTGGTCACTCATGGACCTTAGTATTATTGGTTGCAGGTCTGTGTCTTGGGTGTTTTACCGCGTGGCGCTGGTTAGATAAAGAAGACCGAGAAATTCATCAACATGAGGATGAACATGATGTTAATTGATCCGGTAGCTGCAATACTCGCCTTGCTGGCTGGGGCATTATTGGGCTTATTCTATTTCGTTGGACTGTGGTTGACAGTGTGTAAACTGGGGACGAGCCGACACGTCGCTCTGATATTTGTGTTTAGTTTGTTATTTAGAGCCACTATGGTCATGGTTGGATTTTACTTTATCCTCGGTGATAACTGGTTAAGACTACTTGTCTCACTGCTTGGGTTTATGGTTGTTCGTCTACTGGCCACTGGGCATATAAGACAAAAACAACAAGCCCATGAATTAAAACAACAGGTCGATTATGCGCCTTAGTCCAGATCAAATTATTTTTTGGCAAATGGGTTTTATTAAACTCAATGCCACCATCGTGTCAACGTGGGCAGTAATGCTGTTCTTGGTGCTTGGTTCGATTGTTATTACCCGAAAGTTATCGATAGGGTTACATCGTTCACGCTGGCAGAATTTTCTGGAAGTGTTAGTACTCACTATTAGTAAACAAATCGAGGACGTGGGCTTGAGTCACCCTAACAAGTACCTTGGCTTTCTTGGTTCGTTATTCTTGTTTATCGCTATTTCTGCCATCGGCACTATGATACCTGATTTTGAACCCGCGACCGGTTCACTTTCTACCACCGCCGCTCTGGCACTATGTGTTTTTGTTGCCGTCCCCGTGTTTGGCATTCAGGAGCAGGGCCTGGCTCATTATCTATCCTCATACGCCAAACCAACGTTGATCATGCTGCCCTTTAATATTATTAGCGAAATTTCTCGCACCTTTGCTTTGGCACTGCGGTTGTTCGGTAACATGATGAGTGGTGCAATGGTCATCGCCATTTTATTGAGTATTACGCCATTTTTGTTCCCGATAGTCATGACCGTGCTTGGCTTGCTCACTGGCATAGTGCAGGCCTATATCTTTTTTATTCTGGCCACTGTGTATATTGCTGCTGCCACACGTACGAATAAGCCTGAAGGGGGCAAATCAAGGGGCACTACTGACCCTGAAGCGAAAACGACAAATTGACAATAGAACAACTACTTATATGACTATTGGAGAGACTATGGACAGCATGACAATTATTGCGGTGGTTTCAATTATCACCGCCGGCTTGACCGTCGCAGTCGGCGTCATCGGGCCTTCATTTGGGGAAGGAAAGGCGGTTGCCGTTGCACTGAGCTCTTTGGCCCAGCAACCCGATGCGTCTGCCACGATAACTCGGACACTTTTTGTTGGTTTGGCGATGATTGAATCCACCGCGATCTATTGTTTTGTGGTTGCGATGATATTGTTGTTTGCCAATCCCTTTTGGAATCACGTAATTACTGTGGCGATAGGTCAATAGTAATGCTTATCGACTGGTTTACCATTATTGCGCAAGTGGTTAATTTTCTTGTTTTGATATGGTTACTAAAACGCTTTTTATATCGGCCTATTCTGGACGCGATAGATGCTCGTGAACAGCGGATCGCGGCAGAACTTACCAGTGCACAGGCAACAAAAAATGAAGCTGCGCAACAGTACCAAGAATTTCAGTATAAGAATGAACAATTTGAACAACAAAATGCGGCACGCATGAAGCAACTCGATGCACAGGCTAAAGCAGAACGTGTGCGCTTACTTGATGAAGTAAGAGCCGAATCACAAGCGCTGCGGCGCAAGTTACAGTTGGTGTTGAAAAATGAACAACTGAGTTTACAACAAGCGCTTAGTTGTCGCGTACGCAAAGAAGTGTTTGCCACCGTGCGCAAAGTGTTGGTTGATCTCGCTGGAACAAGTTTAGAGGAGCGGATGACGGCGATTTTTATTAACCGTCTGCACGCAATAAACGAGCAAGAAATGGCGGAGTTAAAATCAGCACTTTACTCATCAGCCCAGCCACTATTGGTTCGCACTGCTTTTACGCTGTCAACAGAGCAGTGCACGCTTATCGAAATGGCCATGAAGGAAATACTCGGGGACGATGTAGTGCTTAGTTTTACCACCCAGCCCGATTTAGTTTGCGGTATTGAAATCAACGCCAATGGCCAAAAAATAGCATGGAGTATTGCTGATTACCTTTCTACGTTAACCAAGAGTGTTGAGCAGCTCTTGCAAGAAATTAGCAGTGACATCGATAACATTAACGATGCGAGTAAGGAGCAGCAATGAACGTTGAAGCGGATTTCTTTCCCGAGACATTGCTGCAAGCAAGCTTTGACAATACCCTTTTAAGTCTGCGTCAGGCTCGGCATGCTTTTAAGCCAGACCTGAAACCACAAGAAGTGGGATTTATTGTCAGTATTACCACTGGCACTGCTAAGGTCACTGGCTTACCTAATGTCGGTTTTGAAGAAGTATTGAGATTTCCCGGTAACATTTACGGTATTGCCTTTAATGTTGATGAAGATGAAATTGGTGTGGTGTTGTTGGGTGATTACTGGCATTTGCAGGCGGGTGATGAAGTTGAACGTTGTGGTAACGTTGTTGATATACCTGTAGGAGAGGGCCTGATAGGGCGTATTGTTAGCCCGACGGGGCAATCTCTAGATGGTAAGGGGCGTTTACTTACTAGTACTCGTTTACCGATAGAACGGCCATCGCCAGCAATTATGGATCGCGCTTCTGTTAGTGAACCTCTGCAAACTGGCATCAAGGTTATTGATGCGCTCGTTCCCGTAGGTCTTGGCCAGCGCGAATTAATTCTCGGTGATCGCCAAACAGGCAAAACAGCCATTGCGTTGGATACCATACTCAATCAACGGGATAAAAACGTGTTATGCGTGTATTGCGCCATTGGTCAACGTGCTTCGGGGGTCGCAAAAGTGATCGCGACTCTACGAGAAAAAGAGGCCTTGGCATATACCGTAGTGGTGGTGACTGAAGGTAACGATCCTCCCGGTCTAGCTTATATTGCTCCTTATGCGGCAACTAGCATTGCTGAGTATTTTATGGAACAAGGGCGTGATGTCTTGATTGTTTATGACGATCTTACCCATCATGCTCGTGCCTATCGCGAACTGTCATTATTGTTGCGTCGTCCACCCGGCAGAGAAGCGTTTCCTGGTGATATCTTTTATATTCATTCGCGATTATTGGAGCGCTCTACTCACTTATGTCAAGAACTTGGTGGTGGTTCGCTAACGGCATTGCCTATTATTGAAACCCAAGCACAGGATATTTCTGCTTACATTCCAACTAACTTGATTTCGATTACCGATGGGCAACTATACCTTTCACCTTCGTTATTTGAACAGGGGATCTTGCCTGCTATTGACGTGGGCAAATCAGTGTCACGGGTTGGTGGTAAAGCACAACGCGTTGCTTATCGAGCCGTTACCGCCGATCTTAAGCTGTCTTATGCACAGTTTGAAGAATTGGAAAACTTTGCCCGTTTTGGTGCGCGACTGGATGATAGCACCCTTAAACTTATTGAACATGGAAAGCGCATTCGTGCTTGCTTGAAACAAGCAGAATTTAAGCCCGTTGCTATGGTTGGGCAAATTGCGATATTGCTGGCATTGAATGCTAAATTATTCGACCAGATCCCCTTAGCACAAGTGCCTGCCGCCGAGCATGCGATTTGTGCTGCTATTGCAGAAATTCCCACTGAGATAGTCATGCATTTTGACAGTGAAAATAAACTCAGTGAGCAAGATAAGCATACTGTGCTTGAGTTAGTTCGAGCTGCCTTGACAACATTTACCGTCGACCTTAGCGCAAAGGAAATACGATGAGCGTTTTTAAGGAGGTGTATTGATGAGTGAAAATGTCGCCAATTTACGTTATAAAATTACTAGTGCGCAAACACTTGGCGCTGTGGTGCGCATCATGAAGATTATGGCGTCATCGAATATTAGCCAGTATGAAAATGCCGTGCGCTCATTAGATGATTATTATCGTACCGTACAGTTGGGGTTGTCGGCCTGTTTTTTACAAAGTGACGCGCTAGAAGTTAGCCAAAATAGTTATCAGCACAGCACACCTGCTATTGGCGTAATTATTTTTGGATCAGATCAAGGATTGGTGGGCCAGTTTAATGAAGCTATGGTGGCATTTGTCGCTGATACGTTGGCGAGTTTTCCGGGAGAAAAAATTGTCCTGACAGTAGGAGATCGACTTAAAGCGTTGTTGGCAGAAACAGAACTAGTCGCTAAATCAGATTTTATGTTACCTAACTCAGTCAAGGCGATCACTGCGCTGGTAGGCAAAGTGTTACTTGAAATTGAAATACAACAGGAACACCAGCAGATCAACCAAGTCTACTTGTTTCATCATCGCCCTGAGTCAAATTCGGTTTATTGCCCAACGAGTCAACAACTGTTGCCATTGGATAGCACTTGGCGAAAAAATTTAACAAGCATTCACTGGCCAAGTATTAATTTACCTGAAGTGATGCCGAAACGACAACGAACGTTGAGTGCATTTGTGCGTGAATATCTTTTTGTCAGTCTGTTTCGGGCGTGCGCAGAATCACTGGCCAGTGAAAATGCCAGTCGTCTGGCTGCAATGCAGCGCGCAGAAAAAAATATTGATGAATTGCAATATGAGCTTAATCGAGCGTTTTATCGTCTGCGCCAGAGTGATATTGATGAAGAATTGTTTGATGTGCTTAGCGGCTTTGAAGCACTCAGTAAACCAGTAGACTGACGTCGCGTTGTTTAGTGAGCACGTATTCTCACTAGAGCGTCACATCATGTTGATCTTAAAGCAAAGTGTTTGAGTATTGTTCTATTTATCTTATCATTGTGCACAACAGCATTGGCTTAATATTGTTTAATTTAAATTGAGTTGATAGCAATACCTTAGCAAGGTAAAGTGAAAACGCTCAAAAATTAGCCGTAAATTAACCACCAAGGTACATCTCGGCTAAAATGACAGAGTAACAGACCCTAAACATACAGTTAATTTTTCGGATAATTGCATGGAATTATTGTTATGGCGCTGGAGTACTGCCGTTCAGGTTGTCTCAGATATTATGATTGCGCTATTTTTTATATCGCTAGCCGTTGCCACTAAACGTATAGAGCTGCGTCCTTGGGTCCATGCCTGGCTGGCAAATCTTTGTGCTCTTGCCATCGCGCTAGTTTTTTGGCTATGGCAACCCACTCAAACCTGGCTATTTGGTGTTATCACTGGGTTATATATATTATTTAAATGTCTGTTTGTTGGTTTGTTACTGTCTGGTTTGCAAAACTATATTGGAATTTCAATGGGTATGCTGCGCGCCGAAAAACTAGTTATTATCAGCGTGGTTCTGGCGATCTTTGGCGGCTTACTCATTCCCAGTATTAATTGGCTTGGCGCCATACAAAGCAGTGTGATATTCCTAACCTTAGCAACTGGCGCAATGCTTGCCCTGCGCAGTCAATCGAAGGTACTTGGCTGGATTATTGTCGGTTTTACTACGCGCGGTGCATTGGCATTGGCAGAAGCGTTTAGTTATGGATATGCTGCCATAACGCCAACAGATTCATCGCAATTGTTACCTTTATTTTTGGCGTCACATTCATCGTTTGATAGCGCTGCCGAGTGGTGTATTGCACTGGGCTGTGTGCTGGCATTATATCGGACTATTCAAGGAGAGCTAACCACTAGCTGCGATAATTTGCTCGAAGTAAAACGCGAATTGCAGGAACTAGCCGATAAAGATACATTAACTGGTTTATTTAATCGTCGTTCGCTACGTCGAGAGCTTGATAGAGCTAAGCTCACTGGCGCAAGTATTTTATTTTTTGATCTTGATGATTTTAAGAAAATTAATGATCGTTATGGTCATAACGTTGGCGATGAATGTTTGCAGCTTTTCGCTCAAGCGTTGACCATTAATTTTCGTCAGGAAGATAAAATATTTCGTTATGCAGGAGATGAATTTGTTATTGTCGCTAAAGGAGTAAAGCCTGAAATGACCGATCAACGTATTGACGCAAGTCGACAATATTTAAAGCAACATAATACGTTAAATATACCGATTGATTTTTCTGTTGGTAGTGCTTACCTAGCGGTAGGTGGAGAGCCTGAGCAAGCTCTGCATCAGGCAGACAAGGCTATGTATGAATTAAAAAGCTTAGAGACGAACTAGCCTATATGGGAAAAACGGGACAAAGTTACGTTTAAATTGATGGTGTTATTTTAGAATAAATTCAATGTATTAAGCTATACTCTATTTTATAATTTTTCAGGAGCATTTTTTTCTTATGTCTGATAAAACCATACGACTTGGTTTAATGGCGCCAATGACTGGGCTGGTAAATATGTATGGAAAAGAAATCTCTTGGGCAGGACAAGTTGCTTGTCAGGAAATCAATGAACAAGGAGGGGTTTTAGGTAAAAAGCTTGAGCTAATTACTCTTGATGATGGCAGTTTGCCTGAAACAGCGGTACCTGCTGCCAATAGATTAATTGATGAATATCAGTGCGTCGCTATCATTGGTAATCTGCTGTCAAATTCTCGGATTTCGGTAGCCAATAACGTTGCTGAACCTCGACGTGTTCCTTATCTTAATTTTTCTTTTTATGAAGGCAGCATATTCAATCGATACTTTTTTAACTTCGCCGCCTTACCCAATCAGCAAATAGATAAAATGATCCCTTATATGGCTGAAAAATATGGTCAAAAGATGTTTTTTGCTGGGAGTAATTACGAATGGCCAAGGGGGTCTATAGACGCCGCGATTAACGCGCTTAAGCTGTATGGTGGTGAAGTCGTTGGCGAAGAATATTTACCGATAGGCAGCACAGAAATAGAACAACTTCTTGACCAAGTCAGTAAGTCAGGCGCCGATGTTTTTGTCCCTTATTTTGCCGGTAGTGATCAAACTAACCTGTTAACGCGCTTTTATGAGTTAGGGCTCAAGGATAAAATGAAGGTTGTCATGGGGCACTATGACGAGGCTATGGTCCAACGTTTACCTGCTCATGTCCGTGAGGGGTTTTATTCTAGTAATACCTATTTTATGGGATTAGAAACCAATGAAAATAAAAATTATTTAGCGCGATTAAAGCAATTGCCTGACGTAACGGGAATTTGGCCTGAAGGTGACGGCTTACTGACCAACTTTGGCGAGGGCACTTATGTATGTGTTCATGCTTTTGCTAATGCGATTAATCAAGCGGGTAGTGCAGATCGCGAAGCAATTGTTGCAGCATTAGAACATGTTACTGTTGCAGGCCCACAGGGCCGGGTTGTTATGGACGCGAAAACTCATCATGCCAGTGTTAATACCTATCTTTCTCGTTGCAATTTTGATGGTACTTTTTCTATAATTCAATCCTTCGGACAAATATCCCCCGTTATTCCTAAACGCTACAATCAAGCATTTTTATCTGCGCAAATGGCTCAGTTGAACCCAGTTGAAAAAAGTTGCAGATTTACCGCCGCTTCTACGGACAATGATCAAACTAATACAAGTATAGCGACTAGCCATTTTCGCACCACTGGTTTGTTATCGGTTGCAGATATTGCCATTATTGCAACAGATGAAGAGGGATGCATTATTCGTACAAATCGCTGTGCTAACCAATTATTTGGTTATACCGATAAAGAAATGCTTGGCATGTCAGTGCATAATTTATTACCTCCGCACCTTAGAGGACGTCATAAAGAATACGTTCAGCAGTTTGCTGATTCACCAAAGAACGACATTCTTATGGGGGAAAGGGGAGAAGTCTGTGGTTATAAAAAAGACGGTTCTTTGTTTCCTTTACGCGCTTCAATATCAAAAGCTTATGATGATGGCAAAGTCGCTTTTGTTGTAACCTTACAAGATATTACCGAACAAAAGGAAAATGAAGAAACTCTTATTTGGCGGTCTATGCACGATACGCTGACTACATTGCCAAATAGGTCATTAATGCAAGACAGATTAACTAATGCGTTAAATCGTGCCAAAAGAGATGGTAGCCTTATAGCATTATTGTTTATCGACTTAGATAATTTTAAATTGGTGAATGATAGTTACGGGCATGATATTGGCGATCAGCTATTAATAAAAATAGCTAACCAGTTGTTAGAAGTGGTGCGACCTGGTGATACTGTTGCTCGTTTTGGTGGTGATGAATTTATCGTTTTGTGTGATCAGTTAACGACAGAAGATGATATGTATGGCCTTGCTCAACGTATTAATAATCAATTAAGTAAACCTATTTTTATTGGCGATATTAATATTATTACCAGTGTCAGTATTGGTATTGCTTTTAACCACAGCGATTTAACCGCGGAAGAATTATTAAGGAATGCCGATTCTGCGCTTTATGAGTCAAAAGACAGAGGCCGAGACAGCTGGCATGTTTACGATCAAACCATACATGAGAAGACGATTAAAAAACTCAGCTATACCAATAAACTTAGCCGTGCTATTGAAAATAAGGAATTTCAAGTGCGTTTTCAGCCGATTGTAAGTGCTGATACTGGGCATATGGTTGGGGTGGAGACGCTAATTCGCTGGTTTTCACAAGAACAAGAAATATCCCCGGTAGAATTTATTCCTATTGCTGAAATGTCAGGCGTTATTTTACCTATCGGGGAATGGGTTTTTGAGCAGGCTTGTATCGCCGAAAATACTTGGAATGGGCAGCTAGAAGGTGACCGTTCCATTTATGTTTCTGTGAATGTATCACCGCGACAGTTAAGTGATAATGCAATAGCGAAAAAGTTTAACGATATTTTAATAAAAACAGGCGCTTCACCTGACAATATTGTCCTAGAAATTACTGAAACAGCGTTAATGGATGATGTTGATAATAAGCTAGATATTTTAAATGAACTGGCTGAACTTGGTTTAACCATTGCTATTGATGATTTTGGTACCGGCTATTCATCACTGAGTTTACTTATGCATATGCCGGTATCTATATTAAAAATTGATCGGGTTTTTATTGATGGTATTGATATAAGTAAGCAAAGTTCAAGTATAGTTTCAGCCGTTTTGAGTATGGCAAAAGCGCTCGACTTAAATGTGGTTGCTGAAGGTGTTGAGCGAAAAGAAGAATATGAACTATTAAAGAAAATGCACTGTAATATGATCCAAGGGTATTATTTTTCTAAACCGGTAAGGTATGCTGAAATTGACGGTTTTATTAATAACACATTGAAAAAATAGCATTTAAAATTTGGGAATATGTTTCTCCTATGAGTGTTATTGCATCTAATAATGACTAAATAACATCAGTTTACTACTATCCCCGTTATTCACTTGAATATATACATACGACCAATGTCAATTCATCGTGTCAATTTCCTTTTTCAGCAACTCTCGCCCGTTTGTTTGGATATGGTCCAGAAACTTATCGGCAATTAATGTTTGTCGTTTGTTTTTTGACCAGACAAAAAACCATTTTGACTGAATCGGTAGTTCTTTTATTGGTAGACGCACTAAATTGCTTTGTTCGCCAAATGTTAAGGTATGGGCTGATAATATTGAAATACCTAATTTAGACATCACACAATGCTTGATTGCCTCGTTACTTTCAATGGTCATTTTTACGTTAACTTTTGCCTGATGAGAGCGCAAAAATTCCTCAATGGCGTACCGAGTACCTGAGCCTTTTTCTCGCATTAAAAAGGGTTCATCACATATATCTTCTAAGTTTAGGGCTTGCTGCTGTGCGATAGGATGATCGCGATGTGCTATGGCAACTAAAGGATTTTCTAAGAATTCTAAACTATGGCTGTCAATATCATGAGGGGGGTGACTAAATACATAGAAATCATCAATACCGTGTTTTAGTCTCTCAATGGTTTGTTCACGGTTACCAACATTAAGTTGAATGTCGATATCTGGAAATTCTTCACAAAAAGGACCGAGTAAGTGCGGAATAAAATACTTGGATGTTGTTACAACGGATAGTCGTAAAGTACCCGACTTAAAATCTTTAAAATTCCCTAGCTTCATATCCAGCCGAGCAAAACTATCAAGTACTTCTACTGCCGTTTTTACCAATTCTAAACCTATATCAGTAAACACTAGTCGACGATTTGAAACGCTATAGAGCGGCGCGTTCATGGCATCAGCCAATTTTTTCATCTGGATAGAAACGGTGGGCTGTGTCAAAAATAGTGATTTTGCCGCTTCATTAATACTGCCTTTATCGTGAACCGCCAGCAATATTTCTAATTGCCTAATTGTGCCGACATGGGCATGTAATCGAGATCGCATAACATAACCTATATAGATGTTTGTCTATTTATTATATTGATAATATCAATTTTTATCTATTTTATTGTTTTGCCATAATACTCCCACTGAAAATACTTACGCTTTTATTCACATAAAAAAAGGCAACACAATGGAAAATAGACAATTTAAATTTAACATCGGGGTTAGTCTTGGAGTATTCACATTAGGGGCAATGATCGCGAAAATTGACGCATCTGGGGTTGGTTTGCTGATTGTAGGAGGGGTTTTGACTACAGTCAGCTTAATACAACGCTTTAATGCTAAAGCAACTAAATCAGCTAAACCAACCGCCCAACCTGCTTCATCATTAAACTACAGATATACCATTAGTAAGAACGCAACGGGACAATTTCAATGCAAATAGACGTTAGTATTGCATTTTTTCTGTTAGGTGTTTTTGCTGTTTTAGTGCGGGCAGAGATACAATTTCCTAAAGGACTTTACCAATCGCTGATTTTATTTTTAATGATAGCGATTGGTTTAAAAGGCGGAGTAGCACTTGCTGAACATGCCTCTTGGGCTCTGCTAGCACAATCCTTTTATATCGTGCTATTTGGCTTGTTATTGCCCTTGATAGCTTTTCCTATTTTGTATTATATCGGTTTACTTAAGCGTCATGATGCAGCCTCGATTGCTGCGCATTATGGTTCGGTAAGTGTCGGCACTTATGCCGTGGCTGTCGGATTTTTGGAAGCGCAAAATATTCACTATGAAGCATACATTCCACTTTTTGTTGTTTTACTTGAAATGCCGGCAATTGTTATCGGCATACTGCTTGCGAAACGCGCATCACAAACTTCGACAACGAATGTTCAGGTTGAAAAAGCAGAGCGTAAAAAGTTACTTCATGAAATGTTTTTCAATCAAGGCATGGTGCTAATGGTGGGTGGTTTGCTCATCGGTTTTGTTGGTGGCGACAAAATGGCCAAAATCACGCCTTTCTTTTTCGAATTATTCGGCGGCATCTTAGCGCTGTTCTTATTGGAGATGGGAATGGTAGCAGCTAGTAGACTAAAAGATATTAAAAATGCCGGTAGCTTTATTTTAGCGTTTGGTATTGCTATGCCAATTATTGGCGGCTTGCTCGGTTGCTTTTTAGGCTTAGCAATGGGGCTTTCTGTTGGTGGTGCCACCTTAATTGGAGTGTTGGGGGCTAGTGCCTCATATATCGCCGTTCCTGCAGCTATGCGGGTAGTCTTGCCAGATGCAAATCATAGTTTATCAATCAGTACTTCGTTAGGAATAACCTTTCCTTTCAATGTCTTGGTTGGCATTCCCGTTTACACAGTAATTACACAATGGATCGCAGGTTAACAAATATGAATAAGTTAAAAGTCGCAATTATTATGGGCTCTCAGTCCGATTGGCCAGTCATGAAATATGCAACCAGTATACTTGATGAGTTAGAGATACCTTATGATGCTATGGTTGTTTCTGCCCACAGAACTCCAGCACGATTATATGAATTTGCTCAAACAGCAGAAGACACTTATAACGTTGTTATTGCTGGTGCAGGTGGTGCGGCTCATTTGCCTGGCATGGCGGCCGCTCTTACTTGGTTACCTGTTATTGGTGTGCCGGTAAGTAGTAAAAATCTTAAAGGGATGGATAGTTTGCTTTCAATTGTGCAAATGCCTAAAGGAGTCGCTGTTGCTACACAATCCATTGGTGAATCAGGTGCTTTTAATGCAGGGCTTATGGCTGCACAAATCATTGCGACCAGTAATGAAAATGTACGCTCGCGCCTGAAAACATGGCGTGAAGAACAAACCGAGCAAGTACCTTGGGAGGTTGAGTAATGCATATCGCCATAGTGGGATGTGGTCAGTTATCCAGAATGCTTGCTTTAGCGGGCATACCATTAGGGATAAAATTTAGTTTTATCAATGATGATGACCATCAGGATACCGCTTGCGTTGACGGTTTAGGTACCGTAGTTGCCCTAGACGAAAATTGGCGCAACGATTCAAGCTTGGAACCGCTATATCAAGCATTAGGCAAGCTAGATTGTATTACTATTGAAAAAGAGCAAGTTGACAGTGAGCTATTAGTGGCGTTGCAAGCGCATGTTAAAATCTACCCTAATATAGAGGCAATTAAAGCTTGTCAGCACCGCCTTGCCGAGAAAAAATTATTAGAAAATTTATCAATTGCAACCGCTCCCTATTTGCATAATGTCAGTGCACAACTCGCTATGCAGAAGTTAAATCTGCCTATGGTGGTAAAATCTTGTCGAGAAGGTTACGACGGTAAAAATCAATGGCAGTTGAAGACGACAAAAGACGTTGAAGATTTCGATCTATTGCTAAGGGAAAGCGCTAATAACAACCCAGCATTGGAAGATTATATTGTTGAGGCTTGGGTGCCGTTTGAAAAAGAAGTTTCATTAATTTCAGTAAGAAGTGTTAACGGTGAAATCGCACATTACCCCTTAACAGAAAACACTCATGAAAGTGGCATATTGAAAAGTTCAATTGCTCCTGCAAGACAACTCACCGATAGACAAACTCAGTTAGCACAAGCTTATATGGAAAAGCTATTAACATCTTTGGATTATGTTGGTGTTTTAGCGATGGAATGTTTTATCAAAGGGGACGAGTTAGTCGTCAATGAACTAGCTCCGCGCGTTCACAATAGTGGCCATTGGACACAAATGGGCAGTGTAACCTGTCAATTTGAAAATCATGTGCGGGCGCTTTGTGGTCAGGTTCTTGGTAGTACAGAATTACTAGGATCTGCGGGCATGGTTAACTTGATTGGTACGGATAAACCACCGTTAGAAGCTTTGTCTAAATCATCTAAGCTTTATTGGTATAATAAATCAGTGCGGCCAATGCGTAAGCTTGGACATATTAATTTTTTGGCAGCCAATCAGGAAAGTCTTGATAGACAAATGAATGAGCTAAATTAGGGAAACGTTTGCTTTATTTGACTGAACTGGAACTTCGCTTCGCATTAGTTATACGCTTCTAGTCGTTATTTAATCGACTTTTGCATTATTTCTTATCCAAAGCTGAAGTGATGATATTAAAAAAGGAAATGGCTATAATAGTCATTTCCCTTTTAGTATTAGCGATAAAATAATACCAATCTGCATAAACAGTTAGCCAGATTGGTATTAAACAGCCTTGCTTTGTTATGACAAATTTGCTTTTGCCGTGCGGGCATTGTGCAATTTTTTGTAGCTGTCGATCAGTCGTAAATGTTTTTCTAAGCCTTCAAGCGCCATGCTAGTTTTAGTTAAACCGTAAAATGTCACGTCGCCCGTTACTGAACCGACAACATTTTTCATGGTGTCTGCACCGAACATTCTATTGAGGTTGTCACTATAATGTTCAAATTCAAGTTCGTCATTTAAGGCTATTTCAAGTACGGTATGTACTGCTTGATAGAATAATCGCCGCTCAACGGTATTATCGTTGTATTGTAAAAATGCCTCGACCAGTTCGATGGCTGTTTCTTGGTCGCCTAACGCAAGGTAAATAAGAATTTTAAGCTCAAGAATAGTGAGTTGTCCCCAGACAGTATTCTCATCAAACTCGATACCTATGAGGGTGATAATATCGATGTAATTATCAAGCTGACTCTCTTCTAAGCGCTCAGCTAAATTTGCTAACGCTTCATCATCGAGCGAATGAATATTTAAGATATCTTCACGGTATTTGAGCGCTTTGTTGGTGTTATCCCAAATAAGATCTTCTACTGGATATACTTCAGAATAATCTGGTACCAATATGCGACATACTGAGCCAAGGTCTGAAAATTCAGCAATATACACTTCTTTACCTAAGTCTTTTAAAATGCCGAAAAGTTGTTCCGATTCTTGTTCATTAGTGCCTGAGAAGTCCCATTCACAAAAGTCGTAGTCATGATCCGCACTAAAAAAGCGCCAAGAAATAACGCCCGTTGAATCAATAAAATGCTCAACAAAGTTTTCCGGCTCTGAAACTGCCATGCTATTAAATGTCGGTTTTGGCACATCGTTTAATCCTTCAAAACTGCGTCCTTGTAATAGTTCGGTCAGGCTGCGCTCAAGTGCTACTTCAAAACTTGGATGAGCGCCAAATGAAGCAAATACACCACCGGTTTTGGGGTTCATCAAAGTGACACACATTACCGGGAATTGTCCTCCTAATGAGGCATCTTTAACTAGTACCGGAAAGCCTTGTTCTTCTAGCCCCTTAATGCCCGCTAAAATACTGGGATATTTTTCAAGTACTGTGTGTGGGACATCGGGTAAAACAATTTCTTGCTCAATAATTTGCCTTTTCACTGCACGTTCAAAAATTTCTGATAAACACTGCACCTTGGCTTCATTGAAGTTATTACCAGCGCTCATGCCGTTACTCAGGAATAAGTTTTCAATTAAATTTGACGGAAAATACACGGTTTCGCCGTCGGAATGGCGAACATAAGGAATCGAGCAAATGCCGCGCTCGATATTACCTGAGTTAGTGTCGATAAGATGGGAACCGCATAGCTCACCATCAGGATCGTAAATTTCACGGCAATACTCATCTAAAATACCCGCAGGCAAAGTATCATCTGATTCTAGCTTAAACCACTTTTCGTTAGGGTAATGAACAAAATCGCTGTTCGCTATATCTTGACCAAGAAACTGATCGTTATAGAAGAAATTACAGTTTAGGCGCTCAATAAATTCTCCTAACGCGGAGCAAAGTGCACTTTCTTTTGTGGCACCTTTACCATTGGTAAAACACATTGGTGAAGCCGCATCGCGAATATGTAATGACCAGACATTAGGCACAATATTGCGCCAAGAAGAAATCTCTATTTTCATGCCTAGTTCTGCCAAGATATTTGTCATATCTTCAATCGTTTGTTCAAGCGGCAAATCTTTACCTAAAATAAAGGTATTTGCTTCATCACTAGGATGCACCATCAACATCGCTTGTGCATCTTGATCGAGACTGTCAACAATGTCTACTTTGAATTCAGGTCCTCGTTGTACCACTTTCTTCACGGTACAACGGTCAATAGAACGTAAAATTCCTAAGCGATCTTTTTCAGAAATACTTTCAGGGAGTTCGACCTGTATTTGAAAAACTTGATTGTAGCGATCTTCTGGATCCACAATGTTGTTTTGTGATAGCCGAATATCGTCAGTTGGGATATCTCTAGAGGCGCAATACACTTTGACAAAGTATGCGGCGCACATGGCTGATGAAGCTAAGAAATAGTCGAAAGGACCGGGTGCAGAACCGTCACCTTTATAGCGAATGGGCTGATCAGCGATAACAGTAAAGTCATCAAATTTAGCTTCAATCTTGAGATTATCGAGATAATTTACTTTGATTTCCATGGGATAGTTCCGAAGTCGGGCGTTGCAATTGGGTATGATGTAAACCTTATTTTAGTTAAGGTTGTTAGTGCTACCAATCGACGATTTTTAGTCATAGATGGATTATCTGTTTTTTCGCCGCAATAGTCTTGGATAAGTTACATAATTTGTAAAAAAATAATTTAATTGGCAATTAAACGAGACCAAAAAGTTAGACGCTTAATATTAATATATTGTCAGCGGAAGTAAAAATTATCGTTCTAATGTAGCTATTTGGGGCGTTAAATTGGCGTATTAACGTATGTTGAGTCTTTCTAAATGAGTTGATGGGCAGGGCCTTACAATGTATAAGAAATAAATAATGATTAATTTGTTAAGCTTTTCTTATGATTACGCGCAAATTGGTAAAAAGTGTCTATATTTAAATTTAGTTGTTAATACATAATAATATTGGAGTTTAAATGGAATTCTTTAGAAAACTGTCCGTTAAGTTTAAAATCCTTCTAATTCCTGCTGTAGGCACTATTGGTTTCGTCTTTTATCTATCGACCAGTATGTATACCTCCAGTAAAGCAGTTGAACTGCTCGATAATGCACAAAATGTTCGTTTTCCTTTGTTGCAAACATCGGAAAGAAGCCTGGTTCTACTAGATAAAATAAAAAAGACCCTCAGTGATGCGGTCACGCAGGGAGAGTCCGATCTATTAGTTGAAGCCAATAGTATGTCGGCGCAAATTAAGCAAAGTTTAAAATTAGCTTCTGGCTTCGATAGCGAAACCTCTGGTGATATTAAAGCGCTAGAAAAACAGTTTGATAGCTATTACCAACTGGCTTTTGAAATGTCGCAGCAAATGGTTGATGGTACAGCAGACTTTTCGACACTATCAGAGCGCAGTAAAGCGATGTCTGAGCAACTCCTAGAGTTGCAGAAGAATTTAAACAACTTCCAAAATGATCAAATGAAGTCGTTTACCAATGCTTTCGAACAGGTTAATGAACAGGCTGAAGCAACCATCACTTTTGGTATCATTATGGCATTAATCACTATTATATTGCTGTTTACGGTATCGTTATCCATTAGTAGTGCTATTTGTCAAAACCTAGCTAAAGTTGTCGATTCCTTTAAAGGCATTGCACAAGAAAACGGAGATTTAACGGTAAGAATTCAAACTACTAGTCAGGACGAGATAGGCGATCTCGTTTATTGGTTTAATTCTTTCATGGAAAAATTACAACAAGTTATTAAGCAAATCGTTGATACTGCTACACCTTTAGCAGAAACCGCCTCAACTATTGATGAGTTGTCTGATTCGTCTAAAAATACGGCCGAGCAACAAATGCATACTGTAGAGCAGTCATTGCGTTCGGTAAATGAGATGAGCCAAAGCGTTGCCTCTATTACTCGTAATGCTGCTGATGCTGCTGATGCCGCGAGAAACGCAAATGAAGAGGCAGAAAAAGGGCATCATATTGTTAATGAAACCATTGTTGGTATTCGTGAACTTGCCGATAATGTCACTGAATCAGCTACCGCTATATTGAAACTGCAAGAAGATACTAATCAAGTCAATCAAGTGTTGGAAGTTATAAAAAGTATTGCTGACCAAACGAATTTACTTGCTTTAAATGCGGCGATTGAAGCAGCGAGGGCAGGCGAACAAGGACGAGGTTTCGCTGTTGTTGCCGATGAAGTCAGAAGTTTAGCATCACGCACTCAAGATTCGACCAAAGAAATCAATCAAATTTTAGTGCAATTGCAGGAAGCAGCGCAATCGGCTGTATCTAAGATGGATAGCAGTAAACAACAAGTGGAGAGTAGCGTAGGTCGAGCGAATGAAGCCGGTGAACGCCTTACTACTATTACTGAAACAGTCAATATTATTTCAGATATGAATAGTCAAATTGCGGTCGCCACCGAAGAACAACATCAGATTTCTACGCTAATGGTCGCGCAGGTTGAAGATATTAAAGAGCGAGCCGAAGAAGCATCTGGAGTCTCAGATAAAATGACTACAGTTAGTCATAGTTTGTCTTCTTTGGCCTCAGAGCAAGAACAAATAACTAAACTTTTTAAAGTGTAAGCTTATCGAGGTGAGTGGGCATTATTCTCTGTGCCCATATTTAACTGTTACCTGAGCCGCACCAGAGTACATTAATTGCTGACATTTAATCTTTCGGATAAAAGTCTCGTCTATAGGCCTTTAATTATATTTAGAATCGCCTATATATTGTTTTTGATTGTCTGCTCGGTACTTATATTTGTTGCCGTTAATACTGATGTACAGCGGATTAAATTAGATACCGCGGCTGATTTTTCTTCTCGTGTTCAACATCTAGAAACAACAATCAGTAAGCTGGAGACCATGGCGACGATATTGTCGCAAACCATGACTTATACCGTCGATTATCATGGTCGAAATAACAATGAGGATGTTTTAGATTATTTTAGCCTTGAAGGCGAGTTACTGACACTTAACTATATTGATGAAAACTATCTTAGTGGGCTATACGCCCGCCTACCTATTAATCAACAAGAAAGACAACGATTAGCATTGCTTCTAAAAACGGGCCCATATCTACCGCATTTTTTACAAGAAGAAAAACTAGAAAAAGTTACTATATATAATTATTCTCCAACAGCAAAATTAGTTTATCCTAACAATGGTTTAGCTTCTAAAACGGAATTTCAAACGGAATTAAATGATGGCTTGTGGGAATATTTTTGGCAAGCCCATCAACATAGAAATATCCTGTGGAAACTTATCAAAGTTAATAATTCATATAAGCTCTCGCTGACGGTAAGTATTTTAGATCCTGAACAAGGATTAGTGGGACTGATACAGTTTCTTTTTTCACAAAATGTTTTTGATCAAGATATATATCAACCTAGTGGTCCAGACTCACTGGTGTTTCTTTCTGAGTTATCTGAAAACCCTCTACTCATTGCAACCACTGAATATGAAGATAATGAAGTTTCTATCGGGAAAAAATTTGTCATGGAGGAAGGGAAAGAATTGCCACAGGATATGCAGATATTGCTGAAATCCGTAGATGATTGGGTGTATCAATCTGATGACTACTTTCTATTATCCGTTCGTCTTGCAAGCGCTTTTAATCTAGTTTATTTAACCGACTCAAGGGGATTCAGCTTCTTATCTTCTAGATTATTGAAATATGGTATTGTTTTACTCATTATCCTTGTTTTTATTGGCGTATTCGTGGAACGCATGGTTTACCGTAACCTTACGGTGTTGAAACAAAAAGATGATGTGCTAACAATGAAGAATCAGCAGCTTACAGAGGCTTTTGATGAACTGGAAGAGACTCATAGAGAGTTAATTCAAAAAGAAAAAATTGCATCGCTTAGTAATGTTGTTGCTGGACTTGCTCATCAGCTTAACACCCCTCTCAGCGTTGCTATTACCGCTGCTTCTTATTTAACCGAATCTCTCGTTAAAGTGACTAATAAATTTAATTTGGGTATTAAAAAATCGGAATTAGAGGATTTCTTGGTTAACACTAAAGAGTCATCTCTGCTGATCAGTAATAACTTAGATAAATCGAGAAGTTTGGTTGATAACTTTAAATTATTAGCCAATGAAGATTCCGAAGATCAATTAAACCTATTTAGTGTCGTTGAATATACGAAGGCTGTGGTTCAAGGGCTGAAACCTAAGTTAGATGAACGTCGAATTAAGCTAAAAATCAACGCTGAAAGCGATATTCAAGTATGTAATTATTCTGTACCTTACACACAAATTATTGTTCAGTTAGTCAATAATGCGGTTCTTCATGGGGTGGAACACGATGGAAATATCACCATCAATGTGGCTAAGGATCAAGACCGACATGGCGTGGTTGTTGATATTTTAGATGATGGCAAAGGCATTAAAAAGAGTGATATTGATCGAGTTTTTGAGCCTTTTTTCACCTCTAAGTGCGCGGCCGAGCAAATGGGATTAGGTTTGAGTATCGTTCATAACCTGATTTCTGGAAAAATGTCAGGAGAAATAAAAGTATCCAGTGAGTTAGGTAAAGGCTGCTGCTTTTCGCTTTATTTTCCTTCACTTACTAGTGAATAATGTTTGTCATTCGAATAGTCAATAAAAATTTGCACTTTTTTTTGTTAGGACTACGCTTAAATCTATAACGTTATATAAAGAATAAAAAATATATCAAATTACTATCAATTAGTTACTAAGGAACCACATATGTCATGTCTCTTTAAAAAAGTAAAATGGATAGTTGTCATAGGTATCTCTGCAGTTGGCTTACTAACCATAAATCAGGCGGCTGCTGAAGTCGCAATTGTTGTTCACCCCTCCAATAACTCAAGCTTTGATCAATCCACGATAAAAAAAATATTTCTTGGTAAAACCAAGTCTTTTTCCAATGGGCGATCCGCGATATTGCTGAGTGCTAGCCCCAAGGATCCGGTAACTGAAGAATTTAATGAGAAAGTTATCGGCAAGTCGAGTAATCAGGTTAATGCCTATTGGTCGAAAATGATATTTACAGGCAAAGGAACGCCCCCCCAAGAAATGTCGTCGACTGATGCGATTATCTCAGCAATTTCAGCAAATCCTGATGCTATCGGCTATGTGGATGCCTCTGCGGCAACCAGTGCTGTTAAAGTCGTCGCAACATTTTAAATAGGGGCTATAAAATGAAATTCTTAAAAACTTTTTTATGTACTTCGTTATTGATCTTGTTTTCAATGTCTGCACATGCGGATATCAAATTTAGTGGCTTTGGCTCAATCATTGCGGGTAAAACGCTTGGCACGGTTGATGACCCGTTAAACCCAGGACAAAAGCGTGATGAAATACTCACTGCTGACTTTTATGATGTTGGTCAGTATACCAATGATATTACTTTTAATGCCGAGTCTATTTTTGCCCTGCAAGGTGTAATGGATATTAGTTCTGATTTCACCATTACCGCTCAACTTGTGGCAAAAGGCGTTGATAATTTTAGTCCGGAATTCGATTGGTACTATTTAACCTATCAGGCTACAGATAATTTGACTTTAATGGCTGGCCGAAGAAATATTCCAATGTATTACTTTTCAGAGTATTCAGAAGTTGGGTATGCCTATCCTTGGATGCGTCCACCATCAAATTTATATTGGTGGCAAGTGACCCAATTTAATGGCGTTCAGGCTATGTATAGTTTTGACTTAGGCGATTACTCAAATACTCTGACTTTCTTTTATGGTAATGAGTATTCGGATGATAACGTTGAAATGCTTTATTACGATAAGCTGTACGGAGGCTCTGCACGTACTGTGAATGAGTATTGGACGGATATTACCGGCATGAACTGGAACATTTCGGGAGACAATTTTGATGTAAGATTTGTGTATTTCCAAAATGACAGGGACAGAGAAACTATTCAACAAGATGGAAGTATCGACCCTTACAGTCCATTTTCTCAAACATTTATAGGATTTGGTGGTACCGTTGATATACAAAGCTTTACGGTATTGTTTGATTGGAACTTCGTTGATTACGATGATGCACGCGGAACTGAATTTCCAACTTATTTAGTGTCATTAGTATATAACTATAACGATTTTCAACCTTACGTCAGTTATTCAAAAGCGGATCATGAAAGGACTAAAGGATCAACGCCTACTGAAGACTTAGAAGAGCACTATATTATGAGTTATGGCTTACGTTATAATTTCTTACCAAACGCGTCCTTTAAAGTGCAATACGATCATTTTGTTGATCAGGGTGATAAGGCCTCTGGTTGGGCATATCACGGTGATTCAGATACTATTAGCGTAGGCGTCGATTTTGTTTATTGATCATTTGATACCATGCTGGTTAACCTGATACCTGTTTAACCATTTAATTACTTAAACCTAAGGCCGAGTAAATTTTTACTTGGCCTTTTGTCTGAAATGTATAAACGGTAAACACTGTGATTAGATTAACCATGAACGGCTTCGGTGAAGATAGTGGTGAAATTGAGTGTGAACTAAACATGTATTAGCAATAAACTACTTGATGGTATTGCTTGAGCTAATATAACGACGTGAAAATAGATGCTTTTAGTTTTACAGCGCTTTATTATCCAATAATCATCTGGTTTAAAAGTCACATTAAATACTCAACCTACCTTGTTTTCAAATTGCCAGTACCCTTGAATTCCATCGCTAATATTTACAACTTCTGGCGCTAATCTATATATTCTAAAAATTTCTTGCGATTCCATTAGCTTATCAGTGCGCTTTTGCTAAATTAATTAACTTGTTCAATAACTATTATATATTTGGTTGATTCATTCTTGATCAAAATAGTGCTCGATTAAGTATTGGATAAACTTTTCTTCTTCAAGTGGCGGGCTAAAGTAATAACCTTGAATATGGCTTACGCCCATATTTTTCAAAAAATCTAGTTGTTGCTTGGTTTCAACTCCTTCACAAATAACCTCAAGTTGCATGCTTTTGGCGATAGATAGCACAGCGTTAATGATCGCTTGATTGGTTACATCTGTTTCAACATTGGTAATAAAAGTGCGATCGACTTTAATGCTATCAATTGGATATTCTCGAATATAGCTAAGTGAAGAATAACCCGTACCAAAGTCATCAAGTGATAACGTAAAGCCTACTGCCTTAAGTTGTTCGCAAATATCCTTTGCTAAATCAGGGTCTTCCATAATAACACTTTCGGTGATCTCAAAATCAATACTACTGGGACTGATGCTATGTCGTTCAGTAATTGCAAATAATTTCTGTGCTAAATCGTGTTGTCTAAACTGCCGCCCTGATAAATTAAAGGATAAATGCACTGGTTTTTGAAACTGAGCTTCCAACTCGTGAACAAAGCGACAGCCATGGTCAAAAATATGGTAACTGATAGGGACTATTAAGCCCGACTCTTCAGCGATCGGAATGAATTCGTCGGGCATGATCATCTGCTTGCCATTTTTGCGCCACCTCAGTAATCCCTCCGCTTCTATGCTTAAGTTGGTACTAGTGCAATGTTTAGGTTGATAATGAAATTCAAATTCATCGTCTTGGATGGCGGTACGCAAACTTTCTTCATAATTGAGCTTTTCCTTGATCGCTAAGTTCATTTCAGGCATAAAAAATTGGTAGGCATTTTTCCCTTTTTCTTTTGCGCTATACATAGCAATATCTGCAGCTTTAATTAACTCACTGCTGGTTTGCCCATCTTGCGGATAAAGGGCAATACCAATACTTGCGGAGGCGTATATTTCTTTGTTTTGGATAATAAAGATGGTGTTGATCGCTTCTCTTATTTTATCGGCCAACGTTGAAACATAGTCCTGCTCGCGTAAGTTTTTTAACAATAAGACAAATTCATCACCACCAAAGCGAGCGACAATATCAGAGGTCCGGGTGACATCTAGTAGCCGTTTACCAACTTCTTTAAGGAAAGCGTCACCAATTTCATGGCCCATAGTGTCATTAATATACTTAAAATTGTCTAAATCGATAAAAAATAAAGCAAAACTGTAGTGACTCTCTTGCGACTCAAATATCGCTTTGTGTACGGCAATATTAAATTGATAACGGTTAAATAGGCCTGTTAATCCGTCGTAGTGTGCTAGCTGTTCTAATTGTTTTTGTGTTTCTTTCAGTTGAGTGATATCGCTAAATAACATGATGTAATGCGTTGTGTGATATTCATCATCTACAACTTTATTGACTGAGCAAAGTTGTGGATAAGTTTTTTGCGATTTGGATAGTAGCAGTACCTCACCTTGCCAATAGCCGTGCTTACTTACTTGGTCTCTAATTTGTTCGCTAATGTCTTGCTGTTCGCTAACTAGGTTAAAGGCTGGTGTATTTAACAGCTCGTTTTTAACAAAAGCAAAATTGTTGATCAGAGCACGATTGACATCTGTGATCAGCCATTGGTCGTTAGCAACCACAATGCATTCTTGACCTGTTTCGAAAATACTGTAAATCAGCTTAAGCTCCTGATTTATTGAACGAAGTTCATATTCCTTTTCTTTTATTGTGGTTACGTCAGTTGAAATTCCACAGGAAGCATAGACATTATTTTGTTGATCTAACATCGGAAATTTCACTGATATGTAATGTTTGACTTTGCCGTTTTTATTGATGACTGCTTCTTCAAAGTTGTATGATTTTCTATGCTCTATTACCTTGCTATCGTTTTGAATAAAAGCCTTGGCGGTTTCTCGAGGAAATAAATCATAGTCAGTTTTACTGATAACGTCTTCGGGGCGTAAATCAAACAACGATAGATAGGCTTTATTGACGAGAATATATTTATGTTCAATGTCTTTTAAATAAATAATGTCTGGTGTGTTATCAATAATGCTTTGCAGTAAGGCTTTGCTTTCATAGCTTTGCTGTTTTTCGTGGTTCAATTTTGCTATTTTATCGGCAACCGTATTGGTCATTGTGTTAAATGTTTCTGAGAGTTTGCCTATTTCATCTGAGTTGTTTACTTCAATTTTATGATCGAAATTTCCTTGAGTAATGTGTTGAGTCGCCTTAAGTAGTTCTTTAATCGGACGGATAACAATAGTGTTAGTAAAGTATGATAAAAACAACACCTCAACAATGAACACGATAATGACAATAAAACTGATTAAATACAGCAACTCGATGACGTCTGTAAACATTTCGTCTTGATAGGCAACGGCATAAAGGTGCCAGTTAGTCGGATTGATATTAAACGGATAAATATAGGCGCTGTTGCCGTCAATGTTCATATTGCGCGTTACATCGTCTACGTGTTCGACCTGCTTGATTTGATCACTAAAAGCGAGATTGGCATGTTGTAGTTCAGTCAGTAGCATCATATTTTCATCAAACAATGCCCAAAAACCGTTATTGAAAATGCGCTGATTAGAGATACTCGTAAAAATATTGGTGGTATTAAATAAGATAAATACAGTACCAAGTTGCTGTTCTCGTCGTTCTATTGGTTTTTGCGCCAACATAAACTTACTGTCTTTAAGGATTTTTAATTGCGTTGATTTTTGCATATCACATGACAAGGCCTTTTGGAGAGGCTGTGATTTTGGGTATATAAACAATAATTGCTGACTTTTGTCACATATGCCGAATTGAATATAACTGTTGTTTCTTTCTATTTGATTATCGATAAATTTTGCAATGAGCGGCTCAATTCTTTTGGCTTCGGCTGCCAGTCCATAATTGCTATTTAAAATTAATTCTTCAATCGCGGGTAACTCTGCGAGTATCTTAGCATCAATGATCAGTTGCTGAATTTGGCGTTCAATGTCTTGAGCTTTTTGTTTAACTTCGCGCTCTAACTGCTCATTAATACGATGATGAATAATATCACTGGTTTTTTTATAAGTGACATACTCGATACAAATAATAGAAATGAAAAGCAAAATCATACTTCGGACAATAAATTTGATCAGTAATTTACTTTTCAAGAAATTAATCATTTTCTATTCTTTTTGCATGGCTAATAAGTTCATGGCCTAGGTGACCATTGAGTCCATAAGTATTAATGGATGTTGTTTTACTAGCGACTACCGTAATTATTCGCTGCGTGGTAAATAACATTAAGGCATTTTCATGGATATAAGTATCCAGAGCGTTTAACTTTGCTTTTATTTCAGCTGGTTCGAGTGTTGTCATACTGTCATCAAAACGTCGGTTAAATTCTTGATCATTAAGCTGTGACCACGGGCTGCGGGAATCAAGAAATAAGCCTGCGTGAAAGCCTAAATGGTAAATGGGGTTATCGACTAAGTTAATTACTAGATCATATCGAGATCGCTGGCCGGTAACTATTTTATGTTCAACCACTCCTTTAGCCCATTCACTGCGAGTGACGACATCGAGCTCGACGATAAAACCAATATCTTGTAAGTTAGATTGGATTATTTTGGCAATTGGCGTGGTAATATCTGCGGCCAACATGCGTAATTTTGTCTTCTCGGGGACATTAGCCTTAGCGAGCAAAGCTCTGGCTTTCATTGGGGCGTAGGGGTAAGGTTTCAGGTTTTGATTTGCACCAAACTCGTGTTTTTTCCCCAAGGAAGCCAGCGGGCGCGCATTGCCAAAATCACCAAAGCGGATCAAGTCATTTTTGTTGACTGCATAATTTAGTGCTTTTCTGACCTCAACATTATTGAAAATGCCTTCGTTGTGAATTAACACCCAATAGCCAGCCAATACCAACCGTTTGACCAGTCGAAATTGGTTGTTAGATTTTTGCATTAATTCGGTAGTTCTATTGCCAGGAAAATTAGGAACTAGATCAACATCACCTGATAATATGGCATTTAACCATTGTTGCTCAGGAATTATTTTAAACTGAACTTTATCGTAATGCGGGATACCCTTTTGCCAGTAATTCTCATTTTTTGACAGCTGGATATACTTATTTTTTTGCCATTGCTTAAATTTGAAAGGGCCTGTGCCTACCGGGTGTTGTTTGAAATAACCTACGCCTTTTTCAGCAATATACTGGGGCGGACAAATAGCACCAAACATTGTTAATCTATTTAATAGCATATTGTCTGGTTGATGGGTTTCTATTACCACTTCATATGGTTTTTCGAGCACTACGGATACGCTTTTGATTGAGCTAAGTATCCAGCTGCTGCCTACTTTTTTGCTAGGGTTTAGGATAAAGTCGTAAGTGAACTTTACTGCTTTTGCGTTAAAAGGCTCCCCATTATGAAAACGAACACCTTTACGCAAGAAAAAGCGCCACTCAGTGGGGGATTCTTGCTGCCAGTGAGTCGCCAAGGCGGGCTTTATGTGTCCGTCTAAGTCAAAGTGAATTAACGAATCGAATATCTGCGTGATCACTGCATAAGAATCGGGATCAAAACTTTGGGAAAGTGGCACTATACTAGGTGGATCTTGACTAAAATAGGCGATATTAAGCTCATCGTCAGCATGACAAAGTTTGACAAAACAGCCGAAAAAAATGATTAGAATACAGCGAAAAACCATACTTACTCATAAAAATCTAGTTATTGCTATAAGATAGGTGATTCTCCCTTATATTGCCATAAAGCGAACTTAAAAAGGTTTGATATTCATCGTGTTGTGTAAATTTTTTACCCATAAAAGTTGTCAGTAAAGCTACGTTGAATTTTTTCAATTTCAGCTTGATGATTGAATAAGGCATCAACACAGTCCTGATCGAGTGTTTCACCAGCAAGTTTGTGCAATAATTCAAATGCTTTTTCATTACTCCAGGCCTCTTTATATGGCCGGACGCTGGTTAGTGCGTCAAAGACATCGGCGACAGCAACAATACGTGACTCTATAGGAATTTGCTCTGCCTTTAATCCGCTCGGATAACCTTGTCCATTGATGGTTTCGTGATGAAATTCAATAATATTTCGCAGCATGCCGGTATATTCGATATTTTCCAATTCAAAATTTTCTAACAAATCATCAATTATTTCACGGCCCGCAGCGGCATGAGTTTGCATGATCATTTTTTCACTGTCATCTAATCGGTCTGGTTTTAGTAGGATGCTATCGGGAATAGCTATTTTACCTATATCGTGTAAGGGAGAGAACATGAAAAGGTGCTCGATAAAATCATCACTTAGCTGGTATTTTTCGGCCAGAGCTATGGCAATCATACGACTATACCGAGACATGCGATCAAGATGACTACCAGTTTCAGGATCGCGAAGGTGAGACAACTTTCCCGTTGTTTTAACCGCAGCAGACAGGGTATTAATTAAATTGGCTTCGTTGATGACCATCAGTGAAATCATATGTCCGTAAACATCTAGTTGTTGCAGAACACTTTCTGTAAAGACGTCACTTTCATTTGAATTAAAAAAGATAAAACCAAAAAATTCCCCATTGTTAAAAATAGGTAAGGTGTAGCTAGCTAAAAATCCGTGACGACCAATTCGTTTAGCGTGCTCACTGTTGCTGTTTTCAAAGGTCAGAAAATTATTGATCACCCGAGGTAGACCTTGCTCGACAATTTTTTTTAACGAAGGGACTTTATCAAGGTAAGTTTGATAGTGTGCTAGCGCATTTTTATTTCCACTATGAATATAGGTTTTTACTAATCCAGTCTTAGGATCATAAATAGCAATGGCTATTCGCTCGAGAAAAGGAAATGTATCACGTAAAATTTTGTGCGTTGACGTAATTTTTTCATGCAGTGAAATATGCTTATTAAGTCCGTTAAGCTTGTCTTTATGTGTACACATTAATAGTTAGTTCTGTCTTGATGTTATGATCATAATTTTAGCTTAGAACACCTTATTCACCAGAAAACTTTAGGTTGGTGATCAATGTTGACCTCACTAATAAATTTATGATGCATCGCTTGCTGAGGCGATGAACACTTATCAGTCAAATTGGTTACACTATTACAACTTTATCAGCAGGCAGATATTATTATTATTGAGCTAGAGTCCCATAGGAATAAGTTCCACTCGTCTGCATTTGGCTGAAGTCTTTTTTAGACAAGATGATAAAGAGAGCGCGCAAAAAAATTATTTGGCAGCTAAACAGAGTATTGACGATATTTAGCTGGATTTTTTGTTCACTATACTAGATGAATATGAACAAACATTTAGTGCGGATTTTAATCCTGTTGAAAGATAGCCATGAAAGATCAATGACATTTCAATTTACATAAAAATGCTGGTGAATTTGGTAAGTTTCATGTAATTATTTATCTTTAATTTTTAGCCAAGGATATGATAGGAAAGGTATTTTATGAATTTAAAAACGGTTGTTATCGGGTTATGCGTTTTAAGTGCTGTGATGGCTTGTAGCCCGAAAAATGAGTCTGTTCAGGTTGTCAGTACTTTTTGGCAAGCATTTAGCGAGAATGATCAACAGGCATTAGCATCTGTGCTAGTTAAGCCGGAAGACGCGGAGTTTCTAGCTGGCGGCAAATCTACTTTGTCTCATTATGAAGTGCTTAATGAAGTCGCAGATGGCGTTGATGTTAAGTTTTCACGCTTTTGTTATCCAGATGTCATCGTGCCGACAAAATTGGTCAATGTCTCAGGTCAGCAAAAGGTCGATTTCATGGCGACGTTAAGAGCGCAAATGAAAGCGTTAAAAAACGTGCAGCCGTTAAAAAAGTACTGTTATGATTTTGACGATAATGTCCTTAGCGGCATGCTAGGCGGTAAGCCTTGGTCGTATAAAAAAATGCATGTCAGAGAAATTAACTGGGGCACAAAAATCAGCCAGAATATAAGTGTTTATTCAGAAGATTGTGATGTAGAAACACAGGGGCAGTGCACAGCACCTAAACTTATTATTTCAAATCTTAAACTTGAAGGTGAAGGGGGAAATTTTACTAATCAAGAAAACCTTACCATTCATGAACCGCCAGGAAGTAATAATGTTGTTTCAACGGGCAGCTATCGAATATCAACTGATGCAGATGGTCGAAAAAAAGTAGAGATAAGTTTTAGCAAAGACAGTGATAACCATTTGTCGGGTTATTTTTTTCTGGATAAAACCCTGTAGCATATCGATATAATCACACCAGCCGCTAAGTAAATAACAAGGATAATAATCAGGTGCTATTATCCTTGTTAACTTGCCTATTAAATTTATTTTATTGATTTAAGTGCGGCTATCATTTTTTGAGATAAATCATTCTGCACTTCGGTTTTGAGTTTGTGGTGCATTTTCTCTTGGTTAACGACGTTATAAATTGTTGCAGGTAAACTGCAGATGAACGCAGTATTATTATACTGATAATCAAATGTGATTGAATTGTGGCGAAAGGATCTTGTCAGCGATAAGCAAGAACAATTAATGAGTCCGGGAAGTGATACCCAATTAAAATTTGATAGTACAGAAACTTGCCAACGACTTATCGATTCTATTCGTGAAAATATCGGTTCGGATATTATGATGTTGCACTTGGCAGCACAGTAAATTAAATTTTTGTGAGCTCACATTAAAAAGCACTCAATTTACTGTTCGCTATAACATCTTGTTGTTACTACACTATAACCAATTATTTGTTTTTATGAACAATTACATAAAGGACTATAACATGAGTGTTCCATTACGCTCGTTATCCGCATTTAAAATAAAGGACTATGGTAATTTCCTTGTTCTGTTTACTTCCCTTTACTTGTCGTTGAGCTTTTTTTCCGCTCATGCGAAGGAAGTGGACTTTCTGGAACTATCGCTCAATGAATTGATGAAGGTTCAAATAGAAACCGCAGGAAAGCGTAAACAAAATATCGAAGATATTGCACAAACCGCATATGTGATCACTGCTCAACAAATTGATGAGAACGGTTATACCAGTATTGCTGAAGCGCTTAATACTCTGCCGGGTTTTAATATGGAGCGCGATTGGTATTTAGACAGATTAGTTGTTCGCGGTGTAGTGTTAACCAAAGAAAAACTGTTACTCATGATTGATGGCCAAGCTATGACCATGAAGTCTGACAATTATAATATTATCAACGGTGGCGCGCCGATAGGAATAGGTGATATAGAACGAATTGAAGTTATTGTTGGACCCAATTCAACTTTGTACGGTAGTGGTGCATTTGTTGGCGTGGTAAATGTCTTAACAAAAACGGCTCAACAGGGACTGCAAATTAAGACTAGTGCCTCTTCTGTTAATGAAAGGGGCGTTTACATGTCGTTAGGAGAAAAGATTGCTGATATGAATTTAACCTTAACCGCTGATTTTCAAGAGTCTGATGGTGATAAATTAGATTTTAGCTTTTTAGCAGGCGCTCCGCCGGATTACCAACTGAGAGAGGGCCGCGCTGATGGTTTTAATACGCTGAAATCTAATCGTTTTTCTGCCAAGTTAGAGTTTGATAGTTTAGTGATACGAGGTCAGTATAGCGATAGTGAAATTGGTTGGCCATCGAGTAATTTTGCCACTGACTTTAATGATCATGGCAATAAATATGAAATTGTTCACAAGTCGCTGCAAGCAAAATACACTCAGCAATTCAATGCTGAACTGCAAGGCGCTATGCGCGTTTATTACAATGACGCTGTTGGTGCATGGAAAGGCATTTATGAGGGAGAGTTATGGTTAGCGCCAACAGGTGAGCTTTATGGCGGAAAGTACTACGGGGCTGAATATAAATTAGTTTATACCCCAAGTGAACTGATGTCAGTAGTTAGTGGTATTGAATACACCAAAAACTATGATGTCCAATCTGTTGGTTACATACGCGATTTCAAAAACTATTCGGTCTTTACCATGGTTGATTACTTACTCTCATCCAAATGGTCGATAAATATTGGTGGTCGTGCAGAAAAGTATTCATTTAGGCAAAAAGCAGAGCTTATGCCGCAGTTTGGCGTCGTTTATAAGTTTATTGATAATGCCTCACTGAAGTTTGCTTATGGCAGGGGCTTTAAGGCGCCAAGTACTTGGGAAGTACAAATTGCTGAAACCGTTAAAAATGATAATTTAAAACCCGAAATTTTTGACTCTTACGAGCTTAATTATGAACATAATTTTAGACATTGGTTGAGTAATTTATCTATATTTTATGCCGAGCAGAGCAATAAAATAACGCCACATTATCAAGGGAATACGGTTGTAAGTATTACTAATTCAAGCGAGCATAGAAAATATCAAGGTATAGACTGGCATGGCAACGTAGTGCTATCGAAGTTGTCATCAATGAAGCTGGGCTTGAGTTACGTCGATACTGAAGAAACCGATGATTTTACCCTGAAAAAAAATGATATTGCTGGCGTAGCTAAAACCATGGCCTACCTGATCTTACGAATGAAATTGGCGGATAATAGCGTTTTAACGCTACAAAATAAGTTTATTAGTGCCCCCAGTAACGTCGATGATTTTGATCCGACAAACCGAGTAGATGTTAGTTGGCTTAAAAAGAATTTTTATGGGCTTGATGTAGGTATAAAAATTGGCAATTTGTTGAATGCTAATATCAATACCTACTCCAGAGAAGGAATTGTCGAACGTATTCCTGATTATGGTCGTTACTTTTCGCTATCGCTAAGTAAAATATTCTGACTAAACAACTCTAGTGATATGCACATCTGGGTTTGCTAAAGACTTATATTGATGCGCTGAATTATGATTTGTATATTGCTTTTAATTTAAGATATTACTTGGTCACACAGACAAAGCACTTTATCATCGCCGTTAAAGAATAAAGGTAGTAATAGTCAGAGCTATGAGCAAAAAATATTATGTAGTTTGGAAAGGCGCTAAAACGGGAGTTTTTAACACTTGGGCAGAAGTGCAGGCACATACTCACGGGCGTTCAGATGCACAATTTATGGGGTTTCCTTCGCAACAAGAGGCAGAGTCAGCGTTTAAGTCAACGTATACTAAAGCCCTGATGCAGCGTTCGCTGTCTAAATCCAATACGTCAAATAAACCAAAAAAATCTGCGAACGCCTCAACACCTTATACATCGGCATCTCAACGTGTTTTGCCCACGAGTACGGCAATCGATATATATTGCGATGGGGCTTGTTCTCCTAATCCAGGAAAAGCCGGTACCGGTATTGCGGTTTACCAAAAAGCAAAATTAACATCATTGTGGTATGGCTTGTATGAAGCTAATGGTACCAATAATTCCGCTGAATTAAATGGCATGCTTGAAGCCTTTAAATTGGCCGAAGCTTTCATTCAACAAAATCAGTCGGTACAAATATTGTCCGACTCAAGGTATTCTATTGATTGTATTACCAAATGGGCGAAAGGATGGAAAAGTAAAGGCTGGACGCGTGGAAAAGGTGAAGAAGTTAAAAATTTGGTTTTAGTACAACAATGCTACGATTTATATGAAAAGTTAAAGGCGCACCTGACAATAACTCATGTAAAAGGGCACGCCAATATAGAAGGCAACGAGCTTGCTGATCGCATGGCCGTTTATGCCAGGACTAATAAACAGCTAACATTTGTAAAGTACGAGAATAGTCTAGACATTGCCCAAATTTTGGCGATGCCCTCTGGCTAATATCCAAAGCCCAAAATGTATATCAGAAACAAAGTCTCTTCTTAAGGTCACTAATATACTGGGTATTATTGGCTTTTTTAGTGTTTGCTTATTATATGTAGGATTAATACTCACCATTTTAAAAGCGTTATGCCGCCCTCAAAATAGATCAAATAATTTTCTTCGTGTTGGATCGTGGTACGGTGAGTTTCGTTAGTTTAAGCCGCGATATTTTGAGCAATACTTTCAACATTAGAGTTGATTTTTATGGGCTAAAAAAAATAAATATGATCTTAATTTTATCAAATATCGTATTTAACCTATTATTAGTCTAATCGTTATTAATTTAAGAGCCAATATGCTGAAGTTTTTTAATAAAAACAATAATGTTGAAGTACTTATAAATGTGACTCAACAGTTCACCTCTCCTAGCCTACTTTTTGATAGCAATAATAAAGTCGTATGTGCTAATGAATATGCTGCAACGCTATTAGGTAAGACGAGTAGTCAACTAACAGGCCTTAGTGTTAATGATTTTTGGGACGAACCCTCTTATCAAGTATTATCGACAAAAAGTACTGAGACGATTCAAATTCAAAACTCTGATGGTAATACCATTAGTTGTCGAATTAACTCATCACGTATATCGTCCGATAATGCTAATTACTGCATTGTACAAATGGATGATATATCGGTTCAAGAGCATCAACGCGAGTTGGCGGAAATGCTATCAGAGTATAGCTCTGAAGGTATAATTGTTACCGATGAACATAATGTTGTATGGCAAATCAATGAGCAGGCTAAAACATTGCCGCATCTATCGGAGGTTAAACTAGATAGAAAACTCCCCAATAATCATTTTTTAAGCACAAGCAATTTTAAGGATGGTATTACAGAAGTCCAATTAGAATACGCCGACAAAAGTACAATTTATCAATTAGACAGCCGAAAGATCGATTTGGATAGTATCACTTACCATTTGTTTAAAATTAAAGATGTCACCGAGCAACATATTAGAAATACTGAAATAGAAATGCTGTCTCGAGTGGTCAGTAATACCAGTACATCGGTGTTAATAACAGACGTTAATGGCTTTGTTGAATACGTGAACCCTGGATTTGAAAAATTAACTGGGTACACTCTTGATGAAGTGAAAGGTAAAAAACCTGGAAGTTTATTGCAGGGTAAGCAAACAGATGCTGAAACTATCAAGCGTATATCACAAAAATTAAAACGTCAGGAGCCATTTTATGAGGAGATACTTAACTTCGATAAAAACGGTGTTCCTTACTGGATAGTGTTGGCGGTTAATCCCACGTATGACGCAGACGGTCAGCATAACGGTTTTGTTGGTGTCAGTTCAGATATCAGAAGAATTAAACAGCAAGTTCTATCTGAAATTAGCCAAAAAGAGGCAATGAGTCGTCACTTAGCTATCATGGAGTTTTCACCTGATGGAAACATAGACACCTGTAATGATTATTGTTTGGAACAGTTTCCGGGAATGGATAAATCATCCTTTAAAAATATCTTAAACAATTTATTTACTCATACAGATAGTGGCGTAAAACAACAAGTTATTAATGGAGGCTCTGGCAAAGTGGTTATTAAATTAACTCACAGAGACAGTGACGTGATTTTAGATTGTATTATCACACCAGTTAAAAAACTGAATGGAGATATAGAAAAATTTGTTGTATATGGTGATAACGTTTCAGAAAAGAATAAGGTGATAGAAAATACGCATGGTGCAATGTCACAGGTTTTATCCCGTATTCAAGAGATAGTTGTTACTATTAACTCAGTATCAGATCAAACCAATTTGCTTGCGTTAAATGCCGCTATAGAAGCTGCAAGGGCAGGGGAAGCTGGTAGAGGATTTGCTGTCGTAGCGGATGAAGTAAGAACGCTAGCACAAAACTCTAACGAGGCAGCCACGCAAATAAGTTCACTAATTACCGAAACACAAACACATGTTGATGGCTTAGCTGAATTTCTCAGCTAACATGGATAAAAGAGGAATAATGTTAGCAGTTTAGTCACTGAAGATTAAAGCATCAATAGTACTAAGGTTTGTGCAATAGTCATGTTTTCATTTAAAAAGAATGAAAACATGATAAGTATGGAATTGGTAAATTAAGGCAGTAAAAACATAACTGAATGTTTTACGTTTGACTATTGCTTTAATACAAAAGTGTAACTGTCATAATAGGTCCTGATTTCGACAGCTTAATGCTTGTTAAATCTATGTGCGGCTGTACCTATCAATAACGTACGAAGCTAGCCAAAATGCTATAGAGCATTATCTTGCTGGTGGTTTGAAAATGCGCTTCTATACTTAAATATGACTAACAATTAAGCAGTAGGACAGCATATGAATAATAATCAATGTGGCAGCCTGTACCTACTATTAGTTTTCGCTGTTAAGCTCAATTTGTTTTTTATCGGAGCTTTATTTCCGCATGCCAACGCACAAGTTTCAACAACTCTACTATTAACTAACGACTACCTGTTTAATGGCGTTAGTCAAACCCTTGAAGATCCCGCATTACAATTAACCGTTAATTGGCAAAGCCAGTCTAATTATTATGCAGGTGGTTTTATTTCAAATGTTGATTTTGGTGATGACACTAACATTGAAGCTGATGCTTATTTAGGTTATTACCATGCTTTTAACAAAAGTTTTGCTGTGGATATTGGTCTTGCACAATATAGCTACCATGGCGCGAGTTATAGTGATGAGCTTAACTATGCTGAAACTTGGTTGAAATTTAATATTAATGATACAGCGTTAAATTTTTGGTACTCGTGGGACTATTTTGGTTTTGGTGGTGGTCATTATATTGTCATGCTTAATCACACTGTTAAGGTTAATGAACAATTGTCTGTGTTGTTTGGTGTCGATAAATCAACCAGCTTAGACAGTGATAGCTGGCAATGGGGCAACAATGATACAGACTATGTCCATTGGCAAGTGATGAGTTATTTTTCATATCAAGGCATTGATATGGCACTTGGTGTTCAGGGCACCGATCTTGATAAAACCTTTGCCTTACCGAGTGACACTTCTATCATTTTTTCACTTTCCCGTAGTTTTTAGTGGCTATTATGATTAGTAGTACGCTTAATAAAAGCAAATTATATTGCATGTATACATGGCGAGTAATTGTGGTTTTATGTTTGTTGTTTTCAACAATTACACCAGCTCAAAGTTCTGTATTGATGGTTGAATACAATTGGCAAGGTGAAATTCATCAATTACAAGGTGAAAAAACGCTAAGTGGTTATCGTTTCAACACCCAGTCTAATAAAGTACTTAATTTAGCGACCTTGGATTGGCCACCCTATATTGGAGAAGAACTTTGTAATAAAGGTTGGGTTTTTCAATTTACGGTAGCGTTGCTAGTAGCTAAGGGCTATCAGGTTAATATCCATTTTTTCCCATGGGCACGAGCAGTAAAACAAGTGGAACTGGGACAAATGGATATTCTCTTTCCTGAATATTTTATCGAAGAATTGGCACCGTCTGACAATGTAATCGGTACTAAGCGTCGTCAATTGCTAGCGTTATCTAATAAGTTTCCTGGTGGTACGATAGGTTTTATTAAACGTAAAGGGGAAGAAATTGATTTTGATGGTAATTTAAGTCGTTTAGTAGGAGAAAATATTGGTGTTGTTAGAGGGTATCAAAATACTCCGGACTTTGACGCTATGATGGATAACAACCAGTTTAATATCCTTAATGCGGTAGACGAAGTGCAATTATTACGTTTGTTGCTGGCTAAACGGGTTAATTTAGTGATTGGCGATCCAATTGTCTTTAGGCATTCGGTTAAATATTTCGATATTCCGGATTGGGAAAAGGAAAAGATGCTTGCTGGTATTGAGGATGTTGAACCTTCCTTACAATATAATCATCTTTACTATGCTGTAAGTGTTAAATCGCCACAATGGCAACAAATTATCAATGACATTAATGATGGTTTAGCTGAATTTTCGGCAAGTGGAGAAATCAATAGGATTATTGACGTGGGCAGCGAATGTGCAGGCACCGTAACGCAGCCTTAGCCATGTACTTAGCGCTGTTTTGGGAATGAGATGGCAGAGAGTAAAATTTATTTAAATAAATTTGTTTGTCGCGGGAACTTTTAATTAAACCATCACTCTTACTTTATGAGAGGCTTTTATTTCCCTTAGTGTTTCATGTTTTTATTTTGCGTTTACTTGTTTTCAAGTAGACGCTTTTTTTTGCCTGAAGCGCGACTTATTTATATCCGCGAGAGTATGTTGCTAATAATCTAAATTTGATCCCAATAAGGGTTGTCGCCGAATCGCTCGACTAAAAAATCGATTAATTTTCTTACTTTTAAAGGTAAATGCCTATTTGCAGGGTAAATGGCATAGGCATGCATGCTTGGTAGTTGGTAGTTTTCCAGCACAGGAACAAGCGCTTGTGTGGCAAGCGCTTGCCAGCCAATAAATGTTGGTAAATAAGTAATACCATGTCCCGCATTTGCCATCGCCATTAAAAAGTCACCATTGTTTGCGCGCATATGAGTGTCTAGCTGCACAAGTTGTTCACTGCCATCCAGCGAAAAAAATCTATAGCCAGCATGTGCTGCGCTTTCATATTTTAATATTTTATGTGCTTTTAAATCATGGGGCGTTTGTGGCGTGCCATGAGTGTTTAAATACTCGGGACTTGCGCAAAACACCGCATTAATAGGGGCTATTTTTCTGGCTTGAAAGCTGGCGTTCTCTAAATGACCAATGCGAAACGCGAGATCGACGCCTTGCTCAACGATATCAATTTTTTTATCTGAAAAATCTATATTTAAATTAAGTAACGGGTGTTGTTTTAAGTAGAGATCTAATGCGGGAGCTAGATGTAGAACACCAAAAGATAGTGGCACCGCAATATTTAAGCTGCCATGTAACTCCCTTGCGGTACTTGTTGTTTGGCAATTAAGTTCTTCTACTTCATCCATGATCAGCTTGCTGCGCTGGTAATAGTGAACCCCAGCATCGGTAATACTCGATTTCCTCGTGGTTCTATTAATGAGTTTTATACCTAGCTTATGCTCTAATGCAGCCAATCGTTTACTAATGGCTGATTTTGCTATGTTCAATTGTTCTGCTGCTTTAGTAATGCTGCCCGATTCAACAACCCGAGAAAACAGATACATGTCTTCTAACTGACCCATGTTTTAACCTCATTAGTGACGATAACGACGAAGAGTGTCGTTATAAATTACAACTATTGTTCTCTTTTTGGAAACTATAATTTCCTTTTTTCGGTGTTTATTCATCGTTTTTGCTGTAATAAACTTGCTTCATCAAATGAGTAAAGCAGCTTAATTTACAGTTAAAAAAGGAAATACAGATGAATACATTACAAACTTTTGCCGCACCTAGCGGTCGTATCTTTTTAGCACTAATCTTTCTTATGTCAGGTATTAATAAAATTACTCAGTACTCAGGCACACAAGGTTATATGGATGCTATAGGTGTACCAGGTGCATTACTCCCATTAGTAATAATGACGGAAGTGTTAGGCGGATTAGCGATCATTTTTGGGTGGAAAGCTAAGTGGGCTGCGTTGTTGCTTGCTGGCTTTAGCATTTTATCGGCTATATTGTTTCATGCTGACTTTGCTAATCAGGCTGAAATGATCAATTTTATGAAAAATATCGCTATTGCCGGCGGATTTTTAATGATTTTTGTTCACGGACCTGGGGTCTACGCCTTAGATAACCGCAAATTTAGTAAATAGGGGGGTGGTCACTATGTTATCTTCAGAACAAAGGGATAAAGGGATCAAAGAGTTACAACAAGTCGTTTTAGGTCAGTTGAGCTCTGATGG
The DNA here is from genome assembly GCA_040779335.1 of Colwelliaceae bacterium 6471. Lineage (GTDB taxonomy): Bacteria > Pseudomonadota > Gammaproteobacteria > Enterobacterales > Alteromonadaceae > JBFONV01. The sequence goes on along the minus strand of JBFONV010000002.1, from coordinate 67,736 downwards.
TGACGGGGTAAAGTTAACCCGCGTTATTGGTAGTTCGAGATTGGATATGCTTGATCCATTTTTATTATTCGATGTCTTTGAATCGGATCAACCACAAGATTATATTGGCGGTTTTCCTGCTCATCCGCATCGGGGGTTTGAAACGGTTACTTATATGCTCGCCGGTAAAATTCGTCATAAAGACAGTGTCGGTAACGAGGGTGTGATTGAGGCTAACGGGGTGCAATGGATGACTGCAGGTAGAGGGATAGTGCATTCTGAGATGCCAGAGCAAAGCTCCGGTTTACTTAAAGGTTTTCAACTTTGGGTGAATTTGCCGAAAAAAGATAAAATGGTAGCGCCACGTTATCAAGAGTTCAACGCCGAAGAAGTTGCGCTTGAGCATGGCGAAGACGGTCGTGTGATCAGAGTTATTTCGGGCAAAACCGATAACGGTACTCAAGGACCAGTGCGCAATCAATACGTCGAGCCAACCTATATGGATATCACGCTGCCAGCAGAGGGTATTTTTCAGCAAAACCTTCCAGTTGTAGATAACAGCTTTGTCTATGTTATTTCAGGTGCTTTGCTTGTCGGGGATAAAAAGCAGGCGTTGAAAGCCGGACAATTAGGGATATTGTCGTCTGGCGATCAGGTAAAACTACAAGCCGTTGCCGACGAAACTCAATTATTGTTGGTTTCTGCTGAGCCGTTAAATGAACCCGTTGCTCGTGGCGGACCTTTTGTGATGAATACTAAGGCTGAGGTGATGCAAGCGTTTAGTGATTTCCAACAAAATAAGTTTTAAGGGGAGTCAAGAATGATGGGGATTAGTATCAGGTCAATCCGCCGTTTATTGGCATAACACTCTTCACGTTGGGGAGCTTCGAGTAATAGGGATAGAGTTAGCGGTTTCCCTCAGCATAAAATTAATTAAAGCTTTTTAACCTTTCTTTACTTTAAAATAACCTCAGTTTCCAATTGGTTACTGAGGTTATTTATTTCGCGAACAATTCGCTATTTTTCTTTGTTATTTGATAACATGTCTCAATTCATATGATCCTCGATCACAGCATAGGTTTTAATAAGAATAACTATGTTAAAAAACATCAAGTCGTACTACAGCGGTATTGCCATTTGCGTCATTATTGCAATAGCTGCTGGAACTCTTGCTCACCGATATGAAGCCCCAGTAATGTTGTTTGCTTTGCTATTAGGGTTAGCATTGCATTTTTTGTATGAATCTCCTCAGCACCAAGTAGGTATTAACTTTTGTTCGCGAGCCCTGCTTAGAGTGGCTGTCGCCTTGCTTGGCGTGCGAATCGCGTTTGCAGACATTGTTTCACTTGGGATCACGCCGCCATTGATCGTGATGAGTAGTATGCTGCTAACTATTCTTTTTGGTGTGCTATTGGCGAGATTTTTAGGATTATCGAAAGTGTTTGGTGTGTTAACAGGCTGCTCGGTTGCTGTCTGTGGTGTTTCAGCCGCAGCAGCGGTGTCGACTGTTTTGCCTAAAAAAGAGTTAGAAGAGCGCACCTTTGCTTTTACTGTTATTGGTATCACGACCTTGAGCACCATGGCGATGATCATTTACCCAATCATTTCTGCAATGTTCGGTTTATCGGATGAACTTGCAGGCGTGTTTATTGGCGGTTCTATCCATGATGTCGCGCAGGTGGTTGGCGCCGGATATTCAATATCGCCCGAAGCTGGCGATATTGCCACCTACATCAAGTTATTGCGTGTCGCGATGCTATTACCTATTGTTACTATGGTGTTTTTTGCATTTAAAGAACGAGACAGCACAATGGCAGGAGGAGCATCGAGCTTTATCCCCGGTTTTTTGATCGCATTTTTTGTCCTCGCGCTAGCAAATAACCTTGGATTTATTCCTGACTTTATTGTCCAGTATATTCAAACCTTATCTAGTTGGTTACTTGTTGTCGCTATTGTCGCCATTGGTGTAAAAACATCACTTAAACAAATTATCTCTGTCGGCTGGAAGCCCGTGGTGCTAATGGCCAGTGAAACGATATTTTTTGCGACCTTGATTTTGAGCGGCATACTGGTATTTATTTAGCTTAAACTCGCGAGCATGCATGCATACATCACCTTTGAAAAAACTTAGCAATAGTATACTCACTGGTTCAACACCCAAAAACGATAAGGTAACAATATGAATATAGAAACATTTTTTGATGAATATACTTCTAGCTTTAGCTACCTTATTTGGGACGAAATCAGCAAAGATGCGGTTGTTATCGATCCTGTATTGAACTCAAATGCAGAGTCGGACTCTGTTGCTACTCTATGTATTGAAAACATTGAAAAATTTGTCGCTGAGCATTCATTGAAACTTCACTACTGTTTAGATACGCATGTACATGCCGATCACATTACCGGTGCAGGCGAGCTAAAAAAACGCTCACCTCAGCTAAAAACGGTAATAAATGCGCACGTAACCGAAATACAGCAATTGTATAAAGACTATTACCACCTATCAGCAATGCCTACCGACGGCTCGCAATTTGATTGCTTGATTAATGACGGTGATGTTCTAGATGCAGGCACTATTAACATAAAAGCTATTCATACCCCAGGACATACCAAAACGTGTACCTGTTATAAAATTGGTGCCTTTCTATTTACAGGCGATACAATGTTTATGCCTGATTTTGGCACGGGTCGATGTGATTTTCCTGGTGGTTCTGCAGAGGATTTATATCATTCTGTTATGGATAAACTCTATACACTGGACGACAACACCCAAATTTATGTCGGACATGATTATCGTCCTAATGGCAGAGAATTACGCAACCAAACTACGATAGGCGAGAATAAAAAAGCGAATATTCAATTAAACGCCAACACTTCCCAAGCACAGTTTGTTGCTTGGCGAAAAGCTCGTGACGAAGAATTAGCGCCGCCAGAACTGTTACAAATTAGCATAAAAATGAATATTAATTGCGGCATTATGCCTCACTAGCGTTAAAGATTTTTGCTATTGAATAATAACAATATTTTTTACTAAAGATGACTCTACACTCTTTGGAATACGATGAAGTGATAGCTCATTGTGCCAAAGACCTAGACGGTCATTTCAATAAGGTTGTCGGTTGAGAAAGTTAAACTAAATTGTGATACTCGTGTCATGAAAAAGATAGCAAAGCCAATGCTTTGCTATCTTTACATAGGGCGAGCAAGAACTCACACGTCCCAGTATTTATACCACTGTTCTATTGTTTAAAATCGGTAGTCAATGCCAACATTAACCGTTTGAGGACGACCATAATATCCGCCCGTTGGCTGGTAGTCTTTGTCGGTGATGTTATGCGCGCTAAACACGACTTTTAACGCTGAACTTATTTCAATGTTTGCCGCGAGGTTAACAAGCGTGTGGCTTGGCAGATGAGTGCTGTGATATTTGTCATCATAACGACTTCCCTGATGGTCAAGCTCGACACTCGCATCCCAATTGTCACCCGTAAAAGTAACACTGTAATTGGCGGTAAAATAAGGACGACGCGCCAACTGCTGTCCGGTCGCGTCATCTTTTGCATCAAGGTGTGTCAAAGACAAACGATGACTGACATTAAACAATGTTCCAGTAACGGTGGCTTCAGCCCCTTGAATAGATGCCGATGCAATATTACTTGGTTGCCAATTACCGTTGGCATCCGGTGCCCATTCAATTAAATCATCAAAATCAGTGTTGTATATTGATAGCTCTGCTTGAAAATTGTCACTTTTATAGCGAGTAATTAGCTCGGTATTACTGGCTGTTTCTGAGACCAAGTTTTCGTTGCCGCCCCATGGATAATATAAATCATTAAAAGTTGGTGCTTTAAATGAGGTGCCGTAAGTTAGAGCAACCATTAAATCTTGGCTAAGGTCATAACCTGCACCTAATTGGTAGGTTATTTCAGTGTCGACATCACCGACTTCATCACGACGCACTGATGCTTCTAGTTTTAGTGCATCTAACTGTTGGCGGGTGGTTAGATAAATCGCATTGGCTTCACGAGTATCGTCGTTATAAATCTCAGAAGTATTGATTTTTTCGTTGTACCAGTCAGCCCCAATAACGACTTCACTTTGTTCACTTAATGATAATTGGGTCAGCGCAGAGAGCTGGTCACGCTTGGTTTCAAATAATGCGGGCAATGCATTATTACCAAAGGTTACTTCATTATCGCGTGAATTAGCATAGCTAAATTGTACGTAAGCATGTTCAAGCTGAATATGGTTGCGTACTAAAAAGTGATGCTTTTTAAAATCGGCTTGGTTGCCACCCCAACTGGTGTCAAACTCGGTATTACCTTGTTCCAACTGAGCATTTAATTCAACTGAGTAATATTGATTGACGCGACTGGTACCATTAACGGCGAATGACTCGTTATCAAACCCGTCTTTATCGGTTTCATCATCCGCTTTAATATCATAGCCGTCAGACTTTTCTTTCGATGCACTTAGCGTATAGCTATGCTGCTCATTACCTAAACCCACCGAAGCGTATATTTCTTGACTGTTATTACTGCCTAATTTCAGTCCAACTTGGCCAGTATTTTCAGCAAATTGACGCGTGAATATTTGAATAACTCCGCCTATAGCGTCAGATCCCCAAAGTGAGGCACGAGGACCACGCACCACTTCAACGCGGTCAATAAGCTCAAGAGAAACTGAGGACAAACTTTTAACGCCAATCGTGGCAGAGCCAACGCGAACACCATTAAGCAGTATCAGTACATGATCGCTATTGCCGCCGCGAACAAACACCGATGAATTATTGGCTTTTGTTCCGCCAGAGATAACATTGATCCCGGCAATGCGATTTAATAAATCGGCCACGGAAGCCGGTTGTAATTGTTCAATGCTATCGCGATCAAAGACATCAACCGCGGCTAAAACATCAAACTTGTTTTCTAGTGTACGGTTGGCGGTAATGACCATGGTTTCAGTGTCATTGGCGTTGGTGTCTTTAGTATTGGCGAGTAATACTGATGTTGTTGCTAAGCTACTTGTTGATGTTAAGGCCGAGATTACACTTAGTGCTAATATAGTTTTTTTCATATTTTCCTCAATAGAGCACCCACCGTGCTCGATGTGAATAAAAATATTAGGCCGGTCTCCGGACTTATAACGCAGAAAATACTGTGTTAATTACCGTTGCGGGGGCAGCACAGGAGTTATACATTATTGTAAAAAACAATGTATGCACCCGTTTCCCGTTTCACTTATTTGCGCAATCTAGCGTTGAGCAAACAAACACCTAATACGTTCGTTGTGTTCAGTTAATCTGAACGAAATAACCGAGGTTTTACCCTCAGTTATCATTTTTACTTTACGGTTAAAAATCGAATCGTGTATTTATAGTGACTGTCTAACTTTGTCGATTTCACCACATAATCTATTCAGTTCAGTCAAGCTTCGCTTGGTCATGCGATGCAATGCATCGGCGTCAGGTCTAATGATCCTGTTAGCCTTTACCGCTGAAATTGACGGCCAATCTTCCCAATTAAAGCCTTCTCGATCCTTTTGATTAATAGACAGTGGTTGAATGATCAATTCAATGGGCGCCTGCAGAACACGCTCAATATTAACTTGTGGATAGGGCGTTGATGCCTGTTCGAACGGATTTACGGCTCGACATATCTGTAAATGCTGCTGAGGCCAGCTTCCTTTGGCAATTGTCGTTAATGGACGCGACCAAAGTTCATAAAACACCTGGATTGGGGCTTTGTCTTGATAGCGCGCTTGAAGCGTGTTTAAGTCCTTGATAAATTGAGCAGCAACACGTGCGCCATGCTCGCGATGTCCAGTAAGCTCGGCAAAGTATTTCATCTCGTGAGCAATATCAGCAAAAGTATTGGGCTGAGAATAAACAATGTTAAAGCCTAGCGTTTTTAAGCGAGCTAAGTCGTCACTGGGGTTGCCACTTTTCCAAGCAAAAATAATATCAGGTTGTAATTCTATAACCCGTTCAATTTGTAAGCGCAGGTAATTGCCAATACGCGGGATCGTTTTAGCTTGTTCGGGATGATCGGCAAAATCCGAGGTACCAATAATTTGCTCGCCAGCGCCAATATCAAACAGCATCTCAACAATATGAGGGGATAGCGCAATAATTTTCGGAAGTGTTTGCTGCTCGCTTTTTCGGGCAGTATTAGCCTCCTTTGCGTAGCATGTTGATGCGCAAAACAGACAAACGAACAGTAAGTATTTAATTGGTGTAGACATTACCAATCGATCCCTTTTTGCGCTTTGATACCGGCATCAAAGGCATGTTTTATCGATTGAATTTCACTGACGGTATCGGCTAATTCGAGTAATGAACGGTGGCAAGCGCGCCCTGTGATAATGACATGCTGGTTAAAGGGGCGATTAACAATGGCGTCAATAACTTCGTCTAAATCGATATATTTATAGGACACCATGTAGGTCAATTCATCGAGCAAAACAACATCGACGCTATCATCTGCCAATAACCTTTTTGCTTCTTGCCATGCTAATTGTGCAGCCGCGGTATCTTTTTCTTTATCCTGAGTATTCCAAGTAAATCCTGTGGCCATCACGTGAAATTCAGTGCCCGCTTTTTCTAGTAGATTACGCTCACCACATTCCCATGTGCCTTTGATAAATTGCACGACAGCTGTTTTTAAGCCATGCCCCACTGCTCGTGCTACGGTGCCAAAGCCAGAGGTTGATTTGCCTTTACCATTGCCGGTAATTACGATAAAAATGCCACGTTCTTCTTGGGCAGCATTTATTTTTTCGTCAACTTTTTCTTTAACGCGTTGCATTCTGGCTTGGTGGCGTTGCTCTTTTTTATCTTGCTCAGTCATGTTTAGCTTCCTCAATTTTCTTTACTTAATCAGGGCTTGAGATAAATATTCGTCGCACCTGATTAAAATGTTACTGGTACTAGGGGCTGTTAGTTATTTCTGGTGCGGTACATAATTATTAAGAAAAATATACTGCCTATTGCCGAAGTTATAATGCCTATTGGCACCTCTGCATTTTCTAGCGCCGATCGCGCGGCGACATCCACCCAAATTAAAAAGCTGCCGCCAATTAATGCTGATCCTATCAATAAGGGCATAGTGGTTACGCCAATCATTTGTCTGACAATGTGGGGGATCATCAAGCCGACAAAACCAATGCCACCACAATAGGCAACAATAGTGGCGGTTAATGCCGCACAAATAGCGAGCATTAGTAATCGTAATTTAACAACATCAACGCCAAGGCTTGCCGCGCTCTCATCACCGAGCAGCAGTGCATCTATTTGACGGTGGGTAGCGAACATAATAGCGAAAACGATAATAAGAACCGCGCTTATTACGTAAAAATTAGTGATGTCTACGCGAGATAAACTACCCATTAACCAAAATAATACCCGGTTTGTGGCAAAGGGATCGCCCAAATAAAGGATGAACTGACTCATGGCAGACAACATGAATGACACCGCAACACCAGCTAATAATATTTGTTCCATGCGTCGGATCGCTTTGGCAATAACGACCACCAAACTCACGGCAAACAGAGCGCCTAAAAATGCTGCCATGGGCAGTGCGATGGTGAGCTGATCTGCAAGCAATAAATTGGCAATGGTTGCCCCTAAGCCTGCGCCGGAAACTATGCCAAATAAATACGGATCGGCGAGTGGATTACGGGTAGTGTTTTGTAAAATTGCCCCTGCGCAAGCCAGTCCCATCCCAGCTACTAGGCCAACCAGCACCCGTGGCGTTCTTACCTGCCAAACAACCGTGTCAGTCATTGGGTTCTTGCAGCTATCGACAAAACAATGATAAAAATCTACTAGACCAATATTGGCGGGACCAAAGGTAAGTGCTGAGCCAATACTGAATAAACAAAGCAGCGATAACGTTATTATCATCCAAGAAAATTTAATCTTAGTCATTTTGTTGTTGCTCAGATAAATGGAAGAACACCCGTGCTGCGCCAGTATTAGGATCTTGTTCGCGTTGACAAGCAAGCTGAAAGACATCGCTTAATATTTCAGGCTTTAACACCTTGTCTGGGCTATCGTTCGCAATGAGCTTACCTTGGTTGAGTAAAATGAGTCGCTGACAATATTGTGCGGCTAAATTGAGATCATGTACCGTCATTATCACGGTAATATTTAACGCGCGCACCAATTGCATAATTTGATGTTGATAATACACATCTAAATGATTGGTTGGCTCATCAAGGATCAATACTTCAGCACGCTGAACTAGAGCTCTGGCAATTAAAACCCGCTGCTGCTCACCACCAGAGAGTAGATTGAATTGGGCTGTAACAGCATCGGCTAAACCGACTTTATCGAGCGCTAATTGTATTTGATGACGGTCATGATCGTTATCCAGTGAAAATGCGTTTTTATGGGGGATCAAACCCATTCTAACTACGTCGTAAACGGTTAAGGCAAAAATAGGCGCGGCTTTTTGGGCAACAACAGCAAAGTATCGCGCCAATTGTTTATGGTTATATTGCTTAATATCTTTGGTTTTAAAGGTAATTTTGCCGAAAACATCTTTTTGTAGTTGCAAAATCGCACGCAGTAGACTGGTTTTTCCAGCGCCATTGGGGCCGATAATTCCCAGTATTTCACCTTTTTTAACATCAAAAGAGATGTTATCTAAAATGCATTTATTAGCAACTTGCCAGTGGATGTTAGCGACAGAGAGCAAAGCTGACATTAGTAATGCCAACCTAACAGTAGCGCTATATTAATCGATATTTTGGGTGATCCCACAACGGCAACCTAGTTAATTTGTCACGGTAAAATAGGTGCAGGAGTACAAAGAAATGATATAGGCAAAGATATCATGTTGTTACTCACGTGTATTCCCGCACGGACGTTAAACTTCACACTCAGATGATTAAGATTAAAATCTCAGTGTTGCATTTATTGACAGGTCTCCTGACTTACAGGGATAGCCCAATAATTTCCTTCCCAGTAAGCTACGTTGCTAAACGTAGATGACCAGTGGATATAACTATTAGCCCTGCATACAGTTGCGGGTACAGTCGTGGATTTTCACCACGTTCCCTTTTTCAGCTTATTAAAAATAAGCACCACCAAATGCGAATGCCGCTAGTGTACTGGCAGCGGATATACTTTACAAGCTTTTAGACTTGTGGATGTCTAATCATCAGGGAATTAATCAATGAGCCATTAACCTCGATTTTTGTCGCAGATATTTGCTGTTGATTGGATAAACGAGGTTCAGTCGCGTTTTTTTAGATTTGTGATAAACGGAATGAGCGCTGCAATTAATCCGCTTGCCATCGCAACCAACCAGTCGTCTATATGCAGTGGTGACACGTGCAGCAAGTCGGCAAGTGCGGGGATTTGGATCAGTAAAATACTGCTCATAATGTTTAGTGGCACAATGATTTTTGCAGCTAAGGTACGCAGTTGACTCAACGCAACGGTAATACCAGCACTAGCACTGGTTAGTGCGACCAGTGCCATGGCTCTGGCATGTTCAACATCATGTATATCACCAAGGCTGTGAATATAGGCGAGGGTAATAATAAGGCTAAAAATAGCGCCACTAAACATGATGAAGAGCCAATGTCGCCGAGAAAAAAACTGTGTCGGAGCATGCAGTTGTGCTCGAGATAATGTTGATGTGACCGCAATATTTTGAAAGACCAGTAAAGCTGTTGGATGGATGAGCATCTCTAGCCAGACAATGTGAATTGGCAAATACAATACCGGGTAACCCAGAAATGGAATGAAAGCAGCGGTGAATACCAGTGGTATATGGATCAACAGCAGGTATTCAAAACTTAGTCGTAAATTGTGGAACAGCTGACGCCCTTCGGCAATCGCTAGCACAATACTGCGAAAGTTATCGTCAAGCAGTATGATAGCGGCGGCCTCGTGAGCACTGCGAGTACCACGCCTGCCCATGGCAATACCAATATCCGCGGCCTGTATAGCCGGTACATCATTAACGCCATCCCCGGTTACCGCTACGATCTCGCCGCATTTTTTGAGTGCGCAAACCAGAGCAAGTTTTTGCGCTGGGACCGCTCGGGCAATCACATCTACGTTATGAATGATTGCAGTATCATTTTCTGCCAGATGAGTGGCCAGCGTTTCACCATTGATAACCCGAGGGTGCGCATGTAAACCAATCTCTTTGGCGATAGCGGTTGCTGTGCTAGGGTGATCGCCAGTGACCATTATGATACGTATCCCTGCCTGTTGACAGGTGTTTACTGCATCTTGCACGCCATCGCTTAACGGGTCTTCAAAAGCAAGTAGCCCTGCAATATGAAAACCCTGTTCGGGTTCTATGTAGGGATCGCTTGTGTTGTTTAGCTCTTGCCAAGCACAAGCGATCACTTTGTGGCCTGTGCTTGCCAGTTGTTCTACTTGTTGTTGCCAGTACTGTAGTTCAGAATTTTCAAGATCACATTGTGCGAGAATGGTCTCTGGCGCGCCTTTAACCGCGACAATTTTTTGCTCCGCTTCCTGCACCAGCGCCGTTTCACGTTTGCGGTCTTCAGTGAACGGAAAGGTGTTGAGTATTGTGTGTTGCTTAGGTGTGACCGACGCAAGGATTGCCTTGTCCATGAGATCGCCAGTCTCTCGGCGTGATGCATAAGCGGCTATGGTGAGTAAGCGTTGCTCATCAATACCCTGAGCAGAAAATTGATGCGTTAATTGCAAACGGCCTTCGGTCAGGGTCCCAGTTTTATCGGTGCAAATGTAGGAAACACGACCAATATTCTCCACCACTACAGCGCGTCGCACCAATGCTTGACGGCGTGCTAGTCGATAGACACCTACACCAAGAAAGAAGGTCAACACCACCGGAAATTCTTCGGGCAACGCCGCTACGGCTAAGGTAAGTCCACTAAGTAATGCATCGAGCAGACCATGACCTTGATATAGCCGAATCGCCGCCAGAAGCACGCAAATGATACTCGCAATAACCAACAGCACTTTTACAAGATCCGCGACTGCCAATTGTAATGGTGTGCGCTCATGACTGCCGTGGATCACCGATTGGATAATCTCACCATACAAAGTTTCCTTTCCTGTATAGGTTACTATCATGCGTGCTGAGCCGGTGAGTGTGTTAGTGCCAGCAAATCCCCAGTGCTGTTCATCGATCAATTCGGATGGCTGTAACTGATTGGCGTTCTCTAGTGCCAGCTTGTGCACCGGAAATGCTTCACCTGTCAGCGTGGACTCATCAACTTGATAATGCTGCACTGAAATAAAGACGCCATCAGCGGGTATAGTGTCACCCGCAGACAATAGCACTATGTCACCGGGTACTAGCTCTAGGGTATCGATTGTTTGTTCAATGCCATTTCGCAGTGCACGTGCATGTGAGGCTAGGTGGTTGCCAAGGCTTTCTGTCGAGGCTTGAGTACGATGATGAAGGTAGGCATCCATACCGAGAAAAGGAATGAGGGCAATCAATAAAATGCTGGCTTCGGTGTATTCGCCGGTGATTGCAAACAAGGCGCTGGTGATAACGAGAAACCACAGCATCGGATCCTTGAGGGTGTCAATAATGAGTGTCCACAATCCACCCTTTATGTGCTCTGCAATGCGATTTTCGCCATAATCAGTTCGTCGCTGCTTTATCTCAGCGTCATTTAAACCTTGTACCGAATGCTTAAGGTCATTGATGCAATCGGTTGGCAGCGTGCGTTGCATGGCAGGAAAATTAAACCTTAGGTCAGCTCCCTTGTTTAACTAAATATAGGCGTGTTTACATTACAGCACAACGTCGTATGGCTGTGCTTTGTCAGGTGAATGAACGTCCTGCTGTTTTTGCTGACCTGTTCTCTATATTTATAGCGTTGAAATGAAATGAAATGAAATGAAAGGAAAGGGCACTGTTCATGCTCGGCGGCTGTTTTTAACAATGGTTAGTAAAATTACTATAAAAATAAGAAAGGGAGCATCTAGCTCCCTTTCTTCATTATCGGTTTTTTGTTAAAAAACAATTACCAAATTTTCACCCGCTTTTCAGGGGCAATATACATTGCATCGCCTTCTTTTACGTCAAATGCTTTATAGAACTCACCCACGTTAGACAAAATGCCGATGGTACGGAAATGACCTGGTGAATGAGGGTCAGTTGCTACGCGGTTACGCAATGATTTTTCCACCATTTTTCCACGCCATACTTGCGCATAACCCAAGAAGAAACGTTGATCGCCAGTTAAGCCATCAATGACCGGAGCTTCTTTACCATTTAATGATGCTTTGTAAGCTTTATAGGCGATAGTCACACCTGATAAATCACCAATATTTTCGCCAAGGGTTAATTCTCCATTAACGTTCAAGTCTTCAAATACTTGGTAATTGCTATATTGAGCAACGAGTGAATCGGTACGGTTTTTAAATTCACTTAAATCTTGCTCAGTCCACCAGTTGCGTAGGTTTCCGTCAGCGTCATAACGGCTACCTTGGTCGTCAAAACCATGGCCCATTTCGTGACCAATTACTGCCCCTATACCACCGTAATTTACCGCGTCATCGGCTTCCATATTAAAGAATGGCGGTTGTAAGATAGCGGCTGGGAAGACAATTTCATTTACCGTCGGATTGTAATAAGCATTAACCGTTTGTGGTGTCATGCCCCATTCCCATTTTTGAATAGGACCGCCAAGTTTAGCTACTTCCTTATTGTGGGCGACTTGATTTGAACGGATTAAATTGCCAATTAAGTCGTCACCTTTAATGGTGAGGTCAGTGTAATCTTGCCACTTGTCTGGGTAACCAATTTTAGGCGTAAAGGCAGCTAATTTTACGTGAGCGGCTTTTTTGGTTTCTTCAGACATCCACTCTAGGTCGTCGATGCTTTTACCGTAGGCGTTACGTAAATTTTCAACCAAGTTACTCATACGAGATTTGGCTTCTGGCTTAAAGTGACGACCAACATACACTTTACCAATTACTTCACCTAAGTTGTTATTTACCACACTAACACCGCGCTTCCAAAGTGGGCGTTGTTCATTGCGACCGCTTAACTGTTTAGAGTAAAAATCGAAATTTTCATTATCTAATTCAGTAGTTAAGTAGCCAGAAAAGTGACTTAGCGTATGGAATGTTAAGTAATTTTTCCAATCTTCAATTGACGTTTCAGCGAACACTTTACCAAAACCTTGTACAAAGTCAGGTTGGTTAATGATGATATTTTTTTGATTAGCAACACCGATTGCTTCTAAGTAGATATCCCAGTTAAAAGCATCGGTTAATTCGGCGAGTTTTGCCGTTTCAAACTTGTTATAGCGTTTTTCACTGTCGCGTGACTCAACACGTGTCCAGTGACTATTAGCCAGTTTTGTTTCCATTGCCATAATGGCTTTCGCGGCTGCTTCACCATTGTCTCTACCAGCAAGTGTGAACATGTTTTGGATATGAGCAACATAGCCTGCTCGTAATTTCTCAAAACGTTCCGCTTCGTTAAAATAGTAGTCTCTGTCAGGTAAGCCTAAACCACTTTGCCAAATATGAGTGGCGTAGCTGCTTGAGTCCTTAGCATCAACACTGATATAGAACGCCAAAGGATTACCGATACCCGCTGTTTGATATTTACCAAAAAAGTTTGCGATCTCGTCTTTGGTTTTTAATGCGTTAATGGTGTCTAAAATACTCTGAATGGGGGCAATACCATCTTGGTTACGCTTTTCAGTGTCCATATATGAACGGAAAAGATCGGCAACTTTTTGCTCGTCGCTACCCATTTTTAAGTTTTTAGTCGCGGCCAACTCTTCGATAATAACTTTAACATTACCGTCTGCGCTATCACGAAGATCGATAAAGGCACCTATCCTAGTTTTGTCACTTGGGATCTCGGTATTTTTCATCCAGCCGCCATTTACGTATAAATAAAAGTCGTCTTGTGGGCGAACTGTCATATCCATGTTTGCTTTTTCGATGCCTGAGGCTAATGCTGTCTTTTCAACAACAGGGGCTTGCTGTTTTGCTGCGGTATTCGTGTCTGTACTGCTGTTGCAACCGGCAACAAACAATAATGAGGAACATACTGCACTTGTTATAATAGCTTTCATTGTTATGCTCACGTGATTAGTTAATAATTTTTAAACTGCTTGATATTAATGGCTTGGGAGGATAATTGCCAGTTTGCTACACATAAAGTTACATTTTTTTAACAAAAATAGACTAGGTGTAATAGGCATTTTTTAGTATTGGAAATTTAAGTGTATGAAGTGATTTAGCTTATATGTTGTCGATACCTTTGGTTGTTAATAAATGGTTGTTAATAAACAAATTGATAACATAAATAAACCGTTTAATAGCGTGCAGTGAAAACACTGAACGCTATTTTTAACCTATTTACAGCGATTTAAGGGACGGGAAGGCAACATTTGAAAATATCAGCCCAGCAACTAGTGACATAAAGATGATGAAAGTTTGTGAACCGACATCAGTTGCATTGAGTATATATTGCCCTGATATGGCGGTATTTAATCCGATATAAACTTTACTACCAGGGACTAAAACTACTAACCCTTGCAGTCTAACGATACTTGCCGGTAATTTCATTACCCGAGAAAATATATTACTGTACAAACCTAGTGCAAAAGCGCCAGTAAATACACCTAAAGCTCCGCCAAGATAGTAGCTTCCCATAAGACTCGCGCCAAAAGCAACGTAACCCGAGAGGATCCCCCACGGCGCGTCTTTTTTACGTGCTTTAAATAGGATCACTAGACACATTGATAAAATAGTAACGGCAAGCCACGCTGTCCAATTAGGGGTTGTTGCTGGTTGAACAAACTCAACCTTGCCAAAGATTAAATCCCCTAATGCCATCCCTAAAAAACCACCGAAATAGAGCTTGAATAATGACATCATGGCGTCCATTATTCTAGCGGTGCCAGACATTAAGTTTCGTGCAGATAGTTCTGCTAACCCCACTGTTAATGCCAGACCGGGAATAAAAGCAATAATACTTGAAAGCACGACTAATGGGATATTTATACTAGGATCAAACAAGGCGATCCCTGAGGCCAATATTGCGGTGGTAATCGCTGCAGCGGGCTCAAGCATATCGGCAACACGACGAGAGCGTTCAGCCCATACGACAAAGCCAAAGACAATAAGTCCAAGTAATGTTGACCACAATACATCATTCCAGCTGGTATGCATCAGCATAGAAAATGCGCCACTCGAACCACCAAAGGCTAAGAAGGTTAAAAAAGTGCCATATGGAGATGGTTTATTGGCAATTTCGTCTAAGCGTTCAATAGCTTCTTTTAAACTCCGTTGACCCGAAGTCAGTTCATCGACCAGTTCGTCTGCTCTGGCTAATGAACCTAAATCAATTTCTCCGGGTTCTACACGAATCACATGGGTATATTCTTGTTGTTCATTTTCATCAGAGAGAAAAAATGTCAGTGTTGTTGGTGTAATACCAAACGAACCCTGAAGATTGAGATCTTTCGCCACTTTTTGCAAATGTGCCTCTAAACGATAGGCAGGAGAGCCAAATTTATGGAGGGCTTTAGCAAGTCTGATCATAAACTGACGTTTTTCGGTAAAATCAGTGCTGTTGTTCATATGCGTCGTAAAAATACCATGTTTTCAATAATGTACATATTACGGGAAAACGGTGTTAATGAAAGTGATTTTTAGTTAATAAAGGTATTATACTGGTGCCGATTTTATCGATTGAGAAAAGCTTAGTTATGGTATTAATGACAATTTTATTGGTAGTGTTTGTTGGCGTCGGTTTAATGGTGTTTTTTGGTGAACGCTATGGCACACCAATGGAGCCTGAGCAGCAAGCAAAATTTGCTAAAATAACCCGTATATTGGTTTTTGTGCTTTTGATTGTCGCCATTATTAACGCGATGGTTTAGAACGACTTTTTAACGTTGCTAGGTTGTTTTTTTGCAGAACAGTTCAAAATATTGATTGCTTTCTATTTCAGCTTGCGGTGTAAAGCTGCGTTCGTAAATCTCTACTTTTCCAACCAAATCTTGCCGAATTATCGTAGTTGAGCGTGTGCCGTAGTTTGCTGACTTTATAAAAATAGAGCTGAGAAATTGCTCCCATTCAGCACCGACCCCAGTATTGGGTAACACATTGCTATCGGCTTGTTCATTATTGCTCATTAAATTAAAGAGATCTTCTATCTCCAGCGGTGAATTATCGGTGGCGCTTTTTGTTATCGTGTCGGCGAGTTTTTGTCTGCCTAACGCCATCTTAGGCCAAATGTCATCTAAGGCTCCGTTGCAAATACTGTGAAAACCCTCGGTGATTTTATGAAAGCGTTGATTGACACTATCAAAGCAGTGCAAATTGTCTAATGTTCCATAAACCAGATTAAAGCCATTGTAGTTATCACATTGTTGTGCGAGTTCACCGGGGAACTGTGCAAGGTTAGTATTCAATGCCTGAATAACCAAATGGCCGCGTGATTTTTTGTTGTCATTATTACTGTGCGGTCGGCGAAAATTAGTTAATGCTGAAAACCTGCCCGCAGCGGTTAAACCTATCCAAGTGCCACCAGCAAGTAAGTCTTTCCCTGCCAATATTGGTGGCTCTGTCCAAAAGTGCATTTTTTCGGTCGCTCGCTGATGAAACTCATCTCTGTTGGCACAAAGGATCAACGGATAATTCGGATGTTGTTTAATGGCAAAAAACAGAATGCACATATGGACGAGATGACCTGATTGGTTACATTTTAATAATTAATAATAACTTATCGCAACTAGTGCTTTATCGAAAGCATTTTCATAGGTAAAGTGCGCTTTTAACGCCGAGCTCCACCTTGCCAGATAGTACAATTGTTATATTGAATTTGGTGACGCTTAGCACTATCTTAACTTATTGTTTGCGCTAAGTTGTTTACGTAAAAAGTCTAAGTAATAAAGAGAGTTACATAATGTTTGATATTCCCCATCAAGATCTAAAAGGTAAAGTGTCGTCACAAGAGTGGCAAGTGAGAGTGGATCTTGCGGCATGCTATCGACTGATCGCTCTTCATGGCTGGGATGACTTAATATATACCCACGTTTCTGCACGTATTCCTGGCACCGAGCATTTGTTGATCAATGCCTTTGGCCTAGCCTTTGACGAAATAACCGCCTCTAATCTTGTTAAGATAGATATTGAGGGGAATATTATCGATCCAGATTGTCCTTTTGAAATCAATCCAGCAGGTTTTACGATACATAGTGCTATTCATGAAGCTCGACACGAAGATATGTGTGCGTTGCATGTACATACCAATGAAGCTATTGCGGTGGCCAGCGTTGAAGAAGGCTTGTTGCCACTTAGTCAATACGCCATGTTTGCATTAGCGTCTATTAGTTATCATGACTATGAAGGGTTAGCGGTTAATAGTGATGAGAAGTTGCGTTTGCAACAAGATTTAGGTGACAGTAATTTTATGTTATTGCGTAATCATGGCGGTTTGACTATGGGTAAAACCATAGGGGATGCGTTTATGCATATGTATGATTTAATTCGCGCCTGCCAAGTACAAATGCAAGTAATGTCAATGGGCATGACACCAGTGTTGGTTGATCAAAGCATTGTTGATGGTATCAAAGCGCAGGCCAATATAGTGCATACTGGGTTAACGGGTGGACAGAAAGCTTGGCCGGCAATGTTGCGACGAGTTTATCGCTCTGATCCAAAATTTGCGCTATAACAAGTACATATTCCATGGTGATAGACGAGGTAATCGGGTATCTTCACGCACTTGTTTTCAAGGAATTATTTTCAAACACTTAATCTTAAACAAAAGTTTTATAGTAGGAAATTATGAAAATTACTCATATCGAAATTTTTGACATTCATTGCCCAAAGCGAACTGCGTGGAACCCTGTATTTGTTCGCATCCATACCGATGAAGGCATCAGTGGTGTTGGTGAAGCGGGGCTTGCATACGACTGGGGTCATAGTGCGGCAGCGGCAATGATCAAAGAAATTGCGGAGGCAGTACTCATCGGTTTTGACCCGTTTAGCACTGAGTTGCTGTGGTCGAGAATGCTACGTGAGAGCTTTTGGGGCTTAGGTGGTGGTCCGGTGTTGTATTCAGCGATGAGCGCTATTGACACTGCGTTATGGGATATTAAAGGCAAAGCGTTGGGAGTACCTGTTTATCAGTTATTAGGCGGAAAAGTAAATGATAAGTTGCGCACTTATGCGAGTCAGTTGCAATTTGATTGGGACAAAGAGTGTAAAAAGTTAATTGAACCCGCAGAATATGCAGAGGCCGCATTAAAAGCGATGGCGGAAGGCTATGATGCGGTTAAGGTTGATCCAATCGTTTATAACCAAGACGGCAGTTCATCGTTTGATCGCACTAAGTTATTTACCAAACCACAAATGCGTTTGTTCGGAGACAGATTACGCGCCATTCGCCAAGCCGTAGGTGGCGATGTTGATATTATTTTTGAATCGCATTCGTTAATGGGCGCAGCGTCTGCTATTCAAATGGGCGCAATAGTCGAAGAAGTTGGCTGTATGATGTACGAAGAGCCTGTAAATTATTTAAATGCTAAGGTGCATAAGAAAGTCTCTGATCGTGTTAATGTGCCGATCGCGGGTGGTGAGCGATTATATCATCGCTGGGATGTGCGTCCTTATTTTGAAGATCAAAGTATTGATGTTTTACAACCTGATGTCGGCTTATGCGGTGGCTTCACCGAAGCTAAAAAGGTATGTGACTACGCTGATGTCTATGACATTCGTATTCAAGCACATGTTTGTGGCGGCCCAGTGGCAACAGCCGCGTCCTTACATTTAGAAACGGCTATCCCTAACTTTTTGATCCATGAACACCACACCTATGCCATTAAAGAATGGAACCGTGAATTGTGTCTTCAAGATCCTCAACCTAAAAATGGTGTTTTTCAAGTGACCGAAACACCAGGCATTGGTATTGAATTAAATGATGAGATAGTGAAACGTTCACCGAATGTTACGGTGAAATAACGTTACATTGACAATGTTCAGTTAAAATCATTTTATAAAACAGCGCACAGCATTGCTTGTTGTTGCGCTGTTTTATACAACTTCGCATAATAAAATGTTCACCTAGAAGATATTATTTATTCACACAATCTTTGATTTTATATTTTTTAAGATCATGGCCAGCGTGCCGCTTAAAGCTTAAAGCTTAAAGCTTAAAATTTAAAAGCCGTTAATGTCACGTATTTAATTTGTACCAATGTAGTGCATTACTAAAGCATAGTTTTTTAATATCTCTTTCGTTAACTTTCAGCTGGTTAAGTACTGCTATCATTTGCAGCCAATATTGTTGATAGCTAGTGCTAAATAAACATAGAGGAAAATTGCTGGCGATCATTACTCGATCAACTGAAAAGTACGTGATGCAGCTTGTTATAGTTTCAGTTAGCCAAGATAAACTATAGTGTCTATCGGTCATTTCCCAACCGGAACATTTAATGGCGCATTGCTGATATTGACTGATACGCTTTAGGTTTTTTTGCCAAATATTCATTGCTTCACTATTGTTTGGTGGCCACCCTGCATGATTAATGATCACGTTTAAATGAGGAAGTTCAGACAGTATATTGCACAAACTATTCACCGCCTGTTGGTCAATAAGTGACATTTGTAGATCAAAACTTAACTGGTGTTTTGCTAATTGCGCTAGGTTATTGATAGCATCTTTTGACGTTAATAATGCCAATGCTTGCTCATCTAAAATATGGCGACAGCCTGTCAACGAAGGATACTTTTTCAGCTGCGACAGTTGGGTATTAAATGCTTGTTCATTCTGGCTGATATCAATAAACGCAACTGACTTAAAGGGGAGTTCAGTATTGTTTTCCAGCCAGGCAAGTTCACGCCACGGTTGTTGATTATCAAAGCCCGCTTCTATATGAACAAAACCAGAAATTTTCAAAGGCGGAGTAAGTATCACTGCAGCATCACTGAAGTTTTTATTAATCACATGTTTGTCAGGCCAAAAAGGCGGATTCTCCTTTTTTAGCCAATGATAATCGCCTTGTTCTAACGCGAATAAATGTAGATGAGGATCAATAATATTCATTATGCTTATACCATTTATCTTAATCTGGTCGCCTATCGAGAAATTTAACGGTAAATAAAGTGCTTCTTGCACTCATTGATGATCTATTGCGTAGTGTAGCCGCCATCGATAACTTGTAATGAACCCGTAATAAATTTGGCTTTATCTGAGGCTAAAAATAACACTAATTCAGCCACTTCTTCTGGTTGACCTAAGCGTCCCAATGGTTGCTGCATCGCTTCTTCTTGATGAATTTGGGCTTTATCAGCGCCTGAACGTTGGCAATAATTATCAATAGCATGATGGTACAAGGGGGTTTCAATTGTGCCTGGACAGACGGCATTGGCCCTGATATTGAAACTGGCATAATCGAGCGCGGTGGTTTTTGCCATTGAAGCCAGTGCCGTTTTACTTAGGTTATAAGCGAAAGAATTATGCTTGGCGACCAGCGCTTGATCAGATGCCATTAAAATAATAGCGCCATTTTTGTTAGCTTTCATGTTTGGGAGAACCGCCTTTATGGCGGCAAAAGCACCTTTCACATTAATGGCAAACACTTTGTCTAACTCGGCTTCAGAGGTGTTCTCTATCGTGGCAGAAAAATGAATACCTGCATTAGAAACCAAGACATCAATGTGATGTTCTGAACTTATTTTGTCAATGATACTAGTCACTTGCGTAACATCTGCAATATCACACTGGCGAAACTCACCTAATTCACTTGGCTGAAGATCAAGGTTAAAGACGTGATAATTATTAGCAATAAATAACCGCACTATGCTTAATCCGATGCCGGAACTACCGCCTGTTATGATGCATGTTTTTTTCATAAAAAATTGTTATCTGTTGTTAATAATAGAAATGATACTGCTTAACAGGGAGAGAATACTAGCGTTAGCAATAAAATGACGAAAAAAAACAGCCAGATACATGGCTGTTTTAGCTTTAGGTTAATTTCAAAATTAATTACATTGGCTGGGGCGATATACCGAATACAAATCTAAGGTACTTTCTAAGTTACTTAAGTCAGTACAATCAATATCAGCATTGTTTTGTAAATGTAAGTACCTTAATGTGGTTAAGTCGAACAAAGCTGAGATATCAGCTAGCAAATTGTCGTTAAGATAGAACTCATACATATTGGTTAATGCCGACATATTTGGTAAAGCACTGATAGTATTTCCTCCTACATATATATAACGCAATGAGGCTATTGTTGATAGCGGGGCGATGTCCGAAACAGTGTTATTGGTTAGATAAATACGCTCAAGATCTGTTAAGTTAGTTAACGCAGATATATCGGAAATAGCATTACTTGCTAATATTAGGCGCTTAATATTTGTTAAATTAGCCAACGTGGATACATCGACAATATTATTGTTGTTGAGCTCTAAGCTTAAAAGGATTGTTAGACTTGCTAACGGAGAAATGTCGCTTATATCATTATTATTCAAGTTTAAATTAGTCAAACTTGATAGTGAACTCAAAGGCGTAATATCTGCGATATTATTATTGTAAAGCGATAGAGACGATAAATTCTCTAGTTGCTCAATGCCACTAAGCGACTCAATATTGTCATAACTACAATTCAATGATGTTAAATCAGCGATATCGGTTGAGTTGTTTTTTATGCAAGCAAGCAAATTTTCATCTTCAAACAAGGTCGGATCAATTGGTTGTTCCATACAGTTGTAGGGACGAGTAATTTCAGTATCGGCTAGTGTTTCAACTAGAGAATCCAAGTCGTCACAGAGTATTAGCGAATTATTATATAAAGTTAGCGTATCAAGATTAGTTAAATTAAATAAGGCATTAATATCGGCTAGCGCATACATATTACTTAAATTTAACTCTTGCAGAGACGTTAGTTCGGTTAACGCGGATAAACCTTGAATGTTTCTATTATTTTCTAAGTTTAAATACACCAGCTTGTTTAAAGAAGCTAAGCCATCAATATTCTCTAACGCATATAGTTCATTCATTGTTAAAGATAAAAGTTCAGTAGCATTAGCTAAACCGTCAACGTTAGTTAATTGCTGATTGCGATACAAGTTGAGTGCTTTTAAAGACGTCGCGCTTAATAGTTCATCAATATCAATAAGGTTGTTATAACTTAAATCTAAATCGGTTAATGAAGTCAAATTGGAAAAGTCAAAAAGTTCATCGAGCTGTGCTCTTTTTAATTGTAGAGTTTTGAGTTGGGTCAACCCTTCTATACCAGAGAGGTTTGATAAAGTATTCTCATTAATTAATAGTTCTTCAAGTTTGGTCAGATTGGTTAGTGGATACAAATTAATATCTTGACCATTGTATAAGTTACTGATGTTTAATTTTTTTAATTGAGTTAAATCAGTTAACGGAGAAAGGTCATCTAAATTAGTATTGTTTGCAAGATTAAGCTCTGCGAGTTGAGTTAAATTGCTTAGCGGAGAGATATCTCCTAAACGGCTATTATTGCTGATATCTAACATTTTAAGGTTAGGTATGTAACTGACAAAACCAATTGTAGCGGTATTGATGTTGCTTGCTCGTAAAGACTCTAGTTTAGTAAACGTTGCCAACGTGGAAATGTTTTCTATGTTTATTAAATTGCTTATATTTAGCTCAATTAGCTCAGTCAGTGCCTTGAAATCATCTAAATCAAGTACATTATCACTGTAATAGTTTTGTGGTTGTAGTTGCAGTTTTTTTAACTTGGTTAAAGATGATATAGGTGAATAGTCACTCACATGGAGTTGTGCAATGTTAAGCTCTTGTAATTCGCTGAGCTGAGCTAGCGCACTTAAATCAGTGATATAATAATTGTTGTTTAGACTTAACGATGTGAGTTGAGTTAGATCATTTAAAAAACTTAGAGAGTTAAACGAATAACCAATATTTGACAAATTTAATGTGGTTAAATTTACAAATTCAGATAATGTAGCCGTATTACTTACGTTGTTATTATTTAACGTTAAACTTGTTAAATTTATTAAATTTGTTAAATCGTCAACGTCTAAATAACTACCGTAATTTTTATGTAAAGATTCAGCATTTAAGACCGATAACTGAGTAAGTTGCGAGACATAGCTTATAAAAGTGTTACCATCATTAATCAGATTGTAGCTAATATTTAATTCAATTAACGATGTTAATTTAGCCAATGTGATGCCAGAAGTAATGTTATTATTTGCAAGATTAAGTTTGGTAATTTGAACCACATCTTTCAGTGCCGAAATATCAACTAAATTTGCATTGGTGATATTAACTTCGGTTAATAGTGGGAAATGGCTTAGATCACTTAATGATTCAATATTTATTCCATCACAAGAGATCGCAGATAGCCCCATATCTGCTGACAAATCTTTATCTAAACAATCCGCTAATCCGCTGTCCTCAATATCACCAATTTGAATTTCATCAAATGCTGTTACGTCAATATCGACTTCTGCGGTAGTGCTGTCGTTATATTCATCAGTAACAGTCAGTGAAAATGTGATTGTTTCATCTTCAGAGATATTTGGCGTATCAAAAGAAAGTGCTAAAGCATTTGGTTGTGATAAAACGACTTCCGTTCCGGCCGTTTGTGTCCATGAGTATGATATTTCTTGTTCTTCTGTATCGTTTACTTCAGGCGAGAAATCTACATGTGTTCTTTCTGAAACTGTATCTATGGCCATATCTGCAATGGTTGGAGCAATATTGGCTGTGACTGGAATTTCTAAGTTTGCAGTTGATGACGCGTTTTCGTTATCTTTTACTGTTAAGGTAAAAGTTAGAATTTCATCAGAAGAAATATCAGGGGCAATAAATGATAAGCTTTCACCATCAATAACAAGATCTGTCACATCAGTTCCCGCTGTTTGTAGCCAAGTATAGCTAGAAATTGTGCCATCACTATCGGACGCACTTGCTACAAATTCGAATAAGCTTTGTTCAAAAATTGCTTCTGAAGTCATTGATGAGATGACTGGCGAACTATTTGCTGGAGCTTCGGGGGTTGAAGATTTACTTCCACCGCCACAACCTATAAGAATGGATGTTGTTATAAGTGCGGCGCATGAACTACGAAAAGAATTAAATTTCACGGATATTTCCCTACTTTACAGTACGTGTAAGTTTTTTAATTTTGTATTGAGATGAGCAATGGAAGAAAAGCTTGAAATAATTACAAGTAGCAATCCGTTGCCTCAACTTGTTAAACATTTGTTAACGTCGGCGATGATACACTAATGACTTTGAGTTAACAATCAACAGATAACATCACCATTCACGTACGAGTATTTAGGCTTAAATACTTTATATATATAAAATTCAGTAACCTGGCTATCTAAAAAAATGTTGACTCTACCTATTAATCTTAATTAAAGAGGTTATTGGTATATCGCTTTATCAATTTTTGTTACAGATTCATTAGTCATTATTAATTTGATGGGCCATTCAGTAATTGCGGATAGGTAACAAGTACCTTTATTCGAAATTTTATGTAGTTAAAAATTACAACATAATGCGGTTGGAGCTTGGCAATATTATCAAGATCAGCTTGGAGATGTATTGACTTAAGACATTGTGCCTAGTGAACTCAAAGGATCACTAGGCGATCTTCAGGTACTATTTTGCTAATTCAATCATTACCGCGGTATACATTTTTAAATTCAACAAAAATTGCTTCATGCTAATAAATTCATGCTCAGAGTGCCCTGTATATTCAGTATTGGGCATTGATGGGCCAAAGCTGACTGCATTAGGGAAAAGTCTGGAATTTGTACCGCCGCCAATGGCGATAGGCTGAGCGTTTTTAATGCCAGTGTAATGGGAAAATACCGACAACAAGGTATCAATTTGCGGAGCACTGGTTTGTACAAAAGGTTCGCCAATGTAATTGTCTAAGTTGAGTAGGGTGATCTGATTTTTTTGCTGCCAAGTCGTTAAAACATCGTTAATTTGGCTTTCTAATTGCTCTTTAGTTTTTCCGCGTGGACGGCGTAAATTAATACTCAATTCTATTCCAGAATCCAACTGTTTGAGTACGGTTGGGGCGACGGTCATTGCGCCCATAAAGTCATCTTGATAGGCAATATCACCAAACTTTTTACCATATAACCCAGTGCCTAAACACTCGTTGATGAAATTAACTAAGGCGCCACTTGTATTGTTAGGCCAAGCGATGTCCGATAATAAATCAGCGAGATGGGTAATAGCATTGATACCATCATTAGGCTTTGATGAATGGGCTGATTTACCTAACGCGGTGATGGTCAGTTGTTTGTTTTTGAGTTCATAAGAATATTGCATGCCATGATGTGTGAGCGCTTTGGTTTGCAATTTTGCCAGTAATTCAGGTGATGCATTTTCAATGCTCGTTTGTGCATCTTCTGGAATTTGGCTGCCAAAAAATCCTCCGCTAAAGGTACTTAAGTAAGGGACTGATTGGTTAATTTTGTCATTATCAGGGAAGGTCATTTTTATTGTGCCATAACCTTTCTCGGCCGTGACTACCGGATATTCAGCGTCAATAGTGATGTTTACTTTAGGAAGAGTATGATTTTTAATGTAAGCTTTTAATGGTTCCCAGTCTGATTCTTCCGCCATATAAACATATAATTCTATGCGTTTATTAAGTGGTATATTTTGGTCTTTAATAGCCTTCATCGCGTATAGCGCAGTTGATATTGGTCCTTTATCATCTTCGGTTCCTCGCCCTATCAGTAAACCTGGCTCAGAAGTTAAGTCCAATGTAAAAGGCGATTTTTTCCACTTGCTTGGGTTAACGGGTTGCACATCGCCGTGGGTAATAACGCCAACGCGTTCATCACTTTCACCCAGTGAGATGATCACTACATATCCTTGATCCTGATAATCTAAGCCTAGTGCGCTTGCTTGTGATTTAAGTTCTTTTTTAAAGGCAATATGGGCTGGATTGTCCAGTGCAGATACCCCTTCAACGGCAACCGTATTATGCATGACAAGCTTTCTTAGGCTTTCAACCATTGCGTGTTGGTAGGTATTAACCGCATATTGCGCGGTTTTATCAGCGATGGAACTAACTTGTTTTACTGGCATGTCATTAGCTTGAATGTTGCTGATGATAAAAATCGAAGCTAACCCCGAAAGCCACGCTATGTTTTTGTTTATAAACCCTTTGAGCACGAAATATCCCCTAATATAAAAGTCAACACTGACCGGCCTGCGATTGCTAGTCCACTGAATAGATTGAGCATTAATGAACATAAAATGAGGTGGCGATTATACAGGGCAAAGGTGTAATGCAACATATACAATAAAGTAAATATTAGCCCTGAACAGTTTGGCGGGTTTTTGGTAGAAATACTAGTTTAGATACGAGTTCAAATACTCGTTAGATATTCAAGAAAAAGCTGTAAAAATTTTACAGCTTTTGAGTCAATTATGGGTCTGTGTCGCGTGGCTAAAGGTCAGTTTAGCGCTGGCCAACAATAGTAGACAGTCGGCCTATATTGTTGAGTCCAAATTATAAACTGTTACCTGCTTTATCATGGCCTACTAGCGGTTGATTATCAGGAAAGGAAGCAACATCATTTTCGTCAATGATCCAAGGCGCTAAACAGCTGCGATCGTTAACACAGGGATCGGTGAGCGTATTTAAAAAAGCGACAAGTTGTGTAATTTGTACGCTAGATAAATTAGGCCTGGTACGCAGCGGTGCGCGCGCGTCAACTTCTCCTGCTAATGCTTGTTGTAAATATTGGACGCTTGCTAATGAATTTGCATAGGCATCAGGAAAAACGTCTTCACAGTTACTATTGTTTTTTTGCATAATTTCGGCGATTTGTGGTAACAGACAATAGGGCGCGATGCCGTCAGTAAAGGGCACTTCAGCTCGTGCAGCAAACAGACGGTCAATAGCGGCTTCAGGATCGTTATAGTGAGCAACTACTTCGGTTAAGGTTTGGTAGGCACCGCTATGTCCATAGGGCGCGGTTACCGAAACGTTAAGTAAGCTTGGTGTGCGAAAATGATAACGATCGGCGATATCATGAGTCACGTTTTCTCGACCAAAATCATGACTGGTTGCAGTTTCACTAGCGTTGCCTTTACCGACACCAATTTGTGGAAACGCGGCTAAGTGGTGCCTGTCATTAGAAAATGTTGGACCATTATGACAGCCAGCGCAGCTTGCTCCTCCTTGCTGAGTAGGGGTAAAGAATAATATAGCGCCTGCTTTTTCTTCATCAGTGAGCGCATCCGTTTCACCCGATAAATATCTATTCCAGCGGTTATCAACAAACAATAATGAGCGTTCGTATTCACCAATAGCATCAGCAATGCGATCAAAGTTAATGTCATTATCTGTAAATACTTCGCTAAACGCTGCGGCCCAAGTAGTGATGAAATCTTCATTGGTATTATCAAACCGTTGTGCGAGAGCGCTACGTAATGTTTGATTAGTTTCACTCGCTAAAAACTCGCCACGCATTTCATCGCTTGACGTCACCGGAAATCTAGCTTGCGCCGAAGCAAGTGTGGTACCAGGTGGAAGTGAATTATCAGGTTGTCTTTGGCCTCGCGCGTTAGTTGGAGAGTCCGGCGTAAATATGCCACCATTACGCGCCGTTTCTACGCGGCTATCCCAAAATAGCCCGCGGTTGTTTAAGCCGATGTTAAAAATGCTGGGGGCATTTCTCGGCACTACAGGTAAATTTTCGTTGTTGTTACCATTAAAGCGACCAATCCCTAATAATTGATGACTGCTCTGTGTGAGCTCATCGACGGCATCAACGCCAACAGACAAAGATAAATCGTCACCTCCACCTAATGAGGGATGATGACAACTCACACAAGCGGCGCTTTGCTCTCCCCCTAGGTTTTTAGTAAAGAAGAGCTTTTTACCAAGTTGTACTTTAGCATCATCAATAGTCGGTAAATTCAACTCATTGTTTGATATAGCCACTAAATTTTGTTGCTCAACAATGCTTGCTAATCGCTGATCGATATTGTTACGAGGCGGTGGTGGTGGAGGCGGATTATCAGGTCCACCACCTCTAGGAGGCCTGTTAGGGCCAGAAGGTTGGCTCGCCGCATTGACGTTTGTTGTGACTAATGTTGTTAGTAAGCTTACTAAAACAATACCACCAATTGTTAATTTATTATTCATATCCACTACCTCTTTGTTAGCACTGATAGATAATCTAGTGATGAAAAGTGCAAACAAAATGAACAAATTGTGCAAATATTAAGGAAATAGTCGAGTTAGCTAGGCAGCTTGTTTAACATGTTATATCGTGTTGACTGGGCGCATTATTTTTCAATATTAAGTTCGTAATTTTATGAAAATTCACAATAAACTTTTCTTTATTCTATTTACCTTTAGTTTGGTATTGGTGGCCTCACTGGTGTTGATGGTGCAGTGGAGTATTGGTAAAGGTATGGTGAATTATGTGAATAAACGCGAACTTGAAACACTGCAGCCTCTCATCAATGGGTTACAGGAGCTTTATCAGCAAGATAACAGTTGGGAAAGCTTACGAGGTCGGCACCGTTTGTTCCAACGAATGTTGTTTGAGAATTTATCGGGTAGTGAATTTATGCCGCCTGAGAGCGCGCGGGCTGATCGGCATTCCCAACCCATCCGGCCTCGTCGCCAAAGTCAGGATAACGATCAAGCAAATATGCGCGGTGATGTTAGCCCTAATAGCAGAGCATCTGGCCGACCACCACAATACCAAGCAAACCAAGACAGGTTTGAGCAAAAAAATCGCTTCTTTGATGAGAGAAATACTCCGCGCCCTAAACCAAGAACAGATTTACCCCCGCGTCCCCGAGCGGATCAACCACCGCGACCACGCGAGGATCAGCCGCCACCACATAGAAGAGAGGTGAGTTACGCCTTGCTGGATGCTGAAAAAACTTTGATCGTCGGCGTTGCACCCAACAATCAAGAGTATGTTAATAAAAATATCATCGTAGATGGTGAGATCGTTGGTTATTTTGCGGTCTCAAAGCGTAACCAATTAACCAAAGATTACGAATTGGATTTTATTGAACAGCAACGTGAATATTTATGGTTAATGGCGCTAGCGGTAATGTTGTTTGTTATTGTGGTGACCTTGCCTTTAGCTCGGCATTTGGTGGTGCCAATTCGCCAATTGATGCAGGGTATGCATAAATTGACGCAAGGAAATTATCAGCAAAATTTAGATGTAAAACGAAAAGACGAATTTGGCGAATTAAATCGCGACTTTAATGAACTTGCCAACACCTTAGATAAAAATGAAACGGCTCGCCGACGCTGGTTAGCTAATATTTCGCATGAGTTACGCACTCCTGTTGCTATTTTGCGAGGAGAATTAGAGGCTATGCTGGATAATGTTAGACCGTTAACCATAGAAAACATTACCTCGGCAACTCAGGAAGTTATGCACTTACAGCGCTTAATAGAAGATTTGCACCAGCTGACCAGCGCCGACGTAGGCGGTATGAATTACCGTAAAGAAAACATAGTGCTTAACCGACTACTTCAACATGAAGCCGAAAAATACGTCAGCTATTTGGCCTCCGCAGGACTAACATTAACAGTAAACCTGTGCGCACATAATATCGAAGTGTTTGCTGATCGTACTAGGTTGTGTCAACTCTTTGATAATTTAATGAATAATTGCGTTAAGTACGCGAGTTCTGGTCATCAGGTGAACTTGACTTTAAAACGAAGTGATCAGGCAAACTGCGCGGTGATTATTATTGAAGATGATGGCCCTGGCGTTAATGAACAACATTTAAGCCATTTATTTGAACATTTATATCGAGTCGATGACTCGAGAAACCGAAGCAGTGGTGGAACTGGCTTAGGGTTATCTATTTGTGCACATATTATAGAAGCCCATCATGGAAAAATTATCGCAGAACGTTCGACCTTGGGAGGACTTGCCGTTACTATTACTTTGCCTTTGGTCTGATTTTCTTAAATTTAAGTACGAGTGATATGTCGAATAACACTGTTTTGATTGTTGAAGATGAACTGAAATTGGCGAATTTACTCGCTGATTATTTTAGTCAGGCACAATTTACACCTCATTGTATTCATCATGGTGATGAGGTCATCGCTTGGCTTAAGCAACACTCTGTTGACGCTATTTTGCTAGACATTATGTTACCCGGGAAAGATGGTATGCAACTGTGTCGGGAAATACGGCAATTTTCCAATATTCCGATACTGATGGTTACCGCTAGAGTTGAGGAGATCGATCGCTTACTAGGGTTGGAACTTGGCGCGGATGATTATATTTGTAAGCCCTTTAGCCCGCGTGAGGTGATTGCCCGTGTGAAGGCAGTGCTGCGTCGTAGTCAATCTTTATCGTCTAAAAAATGTAATGGTCTGCAACTTGACGAAGAACGGTATCAGGTAATTTATAATGGCTCTGCGCTCGAATTAACTGCGGTAGAATTTCAGTTATTAAAACCATTATGTAAAGAACCTGGGCGTATTTATTCGCGTGAACAATTGATGCAGAGCATGTATTCAGACAATCGTATTGTGAGCGATAGAACGATCGATAGTCACATTAAAAAATTGCGTAAAAAACTGATTGAAATAAGCCCTGAGCAGGAATTAATTCAATCAGTCTATGGTGTCGGCTATCGCTTAATTGTTATTTAGCTATACCCAATTAGCATGTTTAATTAATGATGATGGCTGAGGCTTTCATGTGCATGCATGCGATTTTGCATCGCTGCTCCTTGTTTTTTCATTGATGCATCAGGAGTACCTTTATAGCATGCCATTACCCAAGGGTATGAATCAGTAACATAGTAGCCGTACTGGCCATTGACCGTCATACCATTACATTCATCCAAATCTCCGCTATTTTCGACATATTCATAGTCGCCGCGAAACTGTCCGTCGTAATTATTGCTGGCAACCACACCAACTCCCGCTTCTGGCGTGGTGTAACCGTTAACGGCCATTCTTGCTGCGCCGCCATTCTTTAACTGATAACTAGATTGCGCTTTTTCAATACTGCCATTTTTGTTAAAACACGAACCATAAATAGGGTAACCGTCGGCAGCAAAACCAATCACAGCAGACTCTTCAGCGGTGATGTCACAGTCAACTTCAAACAGCGACATAGGATTACCATGATAATGATAAGTGCCATCAGGTTGCACATGGGCGTTGTGAATGTCAGTGCCAAAGTTATTTAACGGTGACATTGGATCGTAACGCCACGGATTATCGATTTCATCCTCGCCACAGCCAATTTTTTCTTGGCCAATCGGTTCGTTACCAACATCGTAACAAGCAGCGGCCAGTAAATCGATCACTACACCATTAAGTAAAATAGCATTGGTTGTGCCTAAGCTAAGTTCTGTGACCGAGGTTGCCATTACTGGAAAAATAGGCAGTTGATACTGACCCGATTGCTCACTGACATTGCTGGCAAAAGCGGCGGAGCTATCGTTAAAGTCGTGATTAGGGATCTCATTTACTGCAAATATACATTGCTCATTGGCCGTTGAAATGGTGATGTCACCATTGAATTCAAGCCCTCGTTGCAAGTCTTCAACATTGGAATAATAACTGCCAACATATTGCCCGCATGAGCCATCTTTATTAGTTAAAATTGCGTTGGTAATGTTGATGGCATTGTTACTATTTTCACTGGCAGTGACAACCACAGTATCTGTGTCACTGCTGGTTTTTCCATCATTTACGGTCAGCGTTACGCTATAGTTGCCCGCGACATCTGCAATAAAACTGGTGCTAATATTAGTTGTTGAAGCTAGCGTGGCATTGCTGCCACTAGGTTGTAACGATAGTTGCCAAGCGTAGGTTAACTCATCATTATCCGCGTCGCTACTTTGCGCCGCAGATAATTCAACCGTGCTGCCGACAGTAACAGTTTGCTCATTGCCAGCATTTGCAATAGGAATAGAATTTGTTGGCGTAGTCTCAACATCGTCGGCACTGTCATTTGACGAAGAACCACAGCCACTGCCTAGAGCTAACGTTAACATAAGCATGAAGTGTTTAAACTTGACCGTACGGTAGTGTTTTTTAGGTGTGATCATAATGCATATATTCCTAAGTCATAAATGATAGGAGTAAAGCATGACAGGCAAATGTGCAATGAATGTGTAAAATAAAGGCAATAATGTGCAAGTTGCGGCAAAAGTATCTGTTAGCTTGATTGACGTTGAATAGTTAAAGAAAAAATGGCCGAATATAGGGCTTTGTTTACTGTCCTTAGCTTGGAAAATAACAACGCCCTATAAGCAATCGGTTGGGGGGGATTGTTCGGCCGTAAAACGTAATTAATCGATGGTGTAATCTTTACCTTTGACCGCGTCTAGAGTGACGGGGTTATTTTTACGTGCCAACCTAGCGCGAAATTTCAGCACTAATACACTGACAATCACAAAGCCGACAAAAAATAACACTGCCATGGGTAAGATGATCAAAAAGATTGCGATCAATATAATGATGCGCAAACTGAAAAGTTTACCAAGATTTACTGAGCTAAATGAGCGAGTAAACATGTTTTTTCCTATTTTAGGCGATGCGAAATTTGTAAATTTACTATCTATAACGCCATATTTTAATGAATTTTGCCACCAAGAGTGTGAATAATTTGTCTATTTGGGATATTACTGTGTGACAAAATATGTCAAAAACGAATATTGAGGATAAATCTTATGTTTTATGCGGCGGCATGTCAGTTGTTTCTGGTTTTTGAAAGTTCAGCATTTGCCATAAAAGTACTTTATACCCAATCAACTCAGATAGCCCTGAAACTCGCATCTTCAAGTCGTTTGGGTATATAATATCGCTATCTAGTTAATGAGGTTTGTTCATGAGAGTTTGTGGTGTTGAATTAAAAGGTAATGATGCAATCATTTGTATCATGACAAAAGAAAATGGCTTGTATGACATTCCGCATGTACGAGTACAAAAACTAAGTATCGTAGATGCTGGCGATGCTGAGCAAGTGAAAAAATTTCAGTTTGCGTTTGCGAAGTTAATGGAAGATTACAAAATAGATACGGTTGTGATTAAGGGACGAGCACTCAAAGGTAAGTTTGCCGGAGGTCCAGTTGGCTTTAAATTAGAAGCGGCTATTCAGTTAATTGATGCATTAAATGTTGAGATAGTGTCTGGAAGTTTTGTCAAAAAAGCGTTAGCAAAAACGCAAATAGACATAGATTTTCGTGATACCGGACTTAAAAAGTTTCAAGAGCACGCGTTTGAAACTGTTTTTGCTTATTTGGAAAGCCAGTAATCAATCGTTAATGATTAACTTTTTATATATTAAATAATAAGTTAAAGCATTAAGAATACAGAATAAAAAAACGGCCACATTATTGTGGCCGTTTTTGTTTCATTAAGGTTTTACTTTGTTGATAAACCTCTGCGTTCAATTAATGCATCTACTTTAGGATCTTGTCCTCTAAAGCGACGATACATTAACGCCGGATCTTCTGTACCACCAGTTTCTAACACATGCTTACGATACAAATCAGCGGTTTTTTGATCGAATATTCCGTGCTCTTTAAAGGCTAACCAAGTATCTGCGTCATAGATGTTTGACCAAATATAGCCGTAGTAACCCGAGGCGTAACCGCCAGAGAAAATATGCGCGTAGTATCCAGTACGGTATCTAGGCGAAATTTCGTCAATAAGTCCGATTTTTTTCATCACATCGGCTTCAAACTTATTGGCATCTTGAAGCTCAGCGGTTTCTAATGAATGCCAGCTCATATCAAGTAACGCGGCAGCTAAGTACTCGGTGGTGCCAAAGCCTTGATTAAATTTGCCTGAGGCTTGAATTTTCTCAACTAATGATTGTGGGATCACTTCGCCAGTTTGATAGTGCTTAGCAAAGTGCGCTAATACTTCTGGCTCTGTCATCCAGTTTTCCATTACTTGCGACGGATATTCTACGTAGTCGCGTGGTAAGGCGGTTCCCGTTTGTGAACGGTAGTAACCATCAGATAATAACCCTTGGATCGCATGACCAAATTCATGGAATAAGGTAGAGGCTTGAGCGAAGGTTAATAAGGTTGGTTGGTCGCCTATTGGACGTGGATAGTTTAAAACATTGTAGATGATAGGGGTAACGTCTTCACCGTTCATTCTATATTGCTTGCGGAAACTACTCATCCAAGCGCCACCACGTTTGCTTTCGCGAACGAAATGATCTGTCATATAAATACCGACAAAACTGTCGTCTTTATCGTGTACTTCAAAGGTGCGAACGTCTTCATGATATTTAGGTAAATCAAAACGCTCTTTAAAGGTAACACCCCATAATTTATTTGCTGTGTAAAAAACACCTTGTAAGGTATTTTCTAATGAGAAATAAGGCTTAGTTTCTGCTGCGTCAATGTCGAAGCGTTGCTTACGGATTTTTTCTGAATAGTACCACCAATCCCACGCCGCAATTTTAAAGTCGCCACCTTCAGCGTCGACCATTTTTTGCATGTCAGCTCGCTCTTCTTTTGCACGTTGCAAAGCTGCTGGCCAAACTTTATCTAATAAGCCAAATACGTTTTCTGGTGTTTTAGCTGTGGCATTTTCCAATACATAATGAGAATGAGTTTGATAACCTAACAACTGTGCGCGTTGATAGCGTAGGCTGGCCATTTCTGCAGCAATCGCTTGGTTATCATTTTCATTACCGTTATTACCGCGCATGGTGTAGCCTTTGTAGATTATTTCACGCAGTTTACGGTTGGTTGAATACGTTAAGAATGGGTTTTTGCTTGGTCTATGTGTAGTGAATACCCACTTACCTTCGTGACCTCTTTCTTTAGCGGTAGCAGCTGCAGCGGCAACAATATCAGCAGGTAAACCAGCTAAGTCAGCTTCGTTATCGATAACCATTTCAAAATTATTGGTTTCATTTAGTAAATTTTCACCAAATTTTAGACTTAGACTACTGAGCTTTTCATTAAGCTTTCTAAATTTTACTTTGTCGCTTTCACTTAAGTTGGCGCCACCACGGACAAACCTTTTATACGTGGTTTCAAGTAATGTTTTTTGATCTGCACGTAATGACAGTTGCTCTTGATTGTCATAAACCGCTTTTACGCGGGCAAATAACTTTTCATTTAAATTGATATCATCGCTAAGTGCCGATAATTTAGGAGAAATTTCTTTGGCTATCGCACGCATTTCTGTATCAGACATTGAGCCCGTTAAGCCATAAAATACATTGGTGACGTTATTGAGGAAGTCACCCGACTTTTCCATCGCAACGATGGTGTTTTCGAATGTTGCAGGGGCGGTGTTTTCCGCTATCGCGTTAATTTCATTACGGTTTTCTTCAATACCGTGATAAAGCGCTGGCAAATAGTCTGATTTTTTGATCTTATCAAAATCGGGTATACCAAATGGGGTATCAAACGCGGTGAAAAAAGGATTAGTTTGGCTGATAGCCGATTCTTGTTGTTCTGCAGTGCTCGCAGTTTCACTGGTATTATTGGGTTGGCAGCCTGCTAAAGCTATTGCTATTGCGATTGGCGCAATTAAGTAAGACTTCATCTAACTTCCTCATTGAAATTTGCTCGACAACTAATGGCA
This sequence comes from Colwelliaceae bacterium 6471, assembly GCA_040779335.1. Taxonomy (GTDB): domain Bacteria; phylum Pseudomonadota; class Gammaproteobacteria; order Enterobacterales; family Alteromonadaceae; genus JBFONV01. The sequence goes on along the minus strand of JBFONV010000002.1, from coordinate 32,195 downwards.
TTAGCTGCATTTGATATTATTTACATTTAGTTAACATAAACAAATTTCATCGATTCTATTATCTGTATTGTCAAGATACAAGCCTGAACAATATAAATGCGATAAATGGCAGTGCGGGCGGGGTAAAGCGACGATTTAGTGTTTTATTCACATATAAACCGAGCAAAACGCAATATTTACTCTCTGTAAAAGTTGGAAAACTCCCATGCTATATTGCTTTTATTTGTACATTTGTTCTAAAAGTTGGTTGTTTTTATGATTATTTATTCTTTTAAATTTTATTAAAACATGCTCTAATCGAATGATATTTTAAACTAGTCCGACCACTTGTTGATTTGAAGTGGAAAGTTTATTGGAGAATAACATGCCAGAATATAAAGCGCCGATACGTGATACCAAGTTTGTAATGCAAGAATTGTTGGAGTGTGAAAAACACTATCAACGCTTAGGTTATGAAGACGCCAGTATTGATATGGTTGATGCAATACTTGCTGAAGCGAGTAAATTTACCGAGCAAGTGATCGCGCCACTTAACCAAATTGGCGATCAACAAGGTTGTACATGGCAAGATGGCAATGTTAGCACCCCTGATGGTTTTAAAGATGCGTATCAGCAGTATGTTGCTGGCGGTTGGCCAACGCTCTCGCAAGGGCTTGAATTTGGTGGTCAAGGCTTACCTCATTCACTCAATACTGCGATAGGTGAATTTATGTCTTCGGCTAATCATAGTTTTGCTATGTATCCAGGCTTAAGCCATGGTGCGCTGGCAACTATTGAAGAGCATGGTAGCGATGAACAAAAGCACATGTTTATGCCTAAGCTTGTTGAAGGCACTTGGACTGGAACTATGTGTTTGACCGAGCCTCACTGTGGTACAGATCTAGGCATGTTGCGTACCAAAGCAGAAGTCAATGAAGATGGTAGCTACTCATTGACTGGAACAAAGATTTTTATTTCAGCGGGAGAGCATGATCTCTCTGACAACATTGTTCACATCGTGATTGCTCGTATTCCTGGTTCACCTGAAGGTAGCAAGGGAATATCACTCTTTATCGTTCCTAAATATAATGTCAATGTTGATGGTTCAATTGCCGATAAAAATGGCGTCAGCTGTGGCTCAATCGAGCACAAAATGGGGATAAACGCGAACTCAACTTGTGTGATTAATTTTGATAATGCCAAAGGTTACCTTATTGGCGAACCTAATCGCGGTTTAAACTGCATGTTTACCTTTATGAATGCGGCTCGACTTGGAGTCGCTAATGAAGGCGCTGCTGCGGCCGAAGCATCTTTTCAAGGAGCTCTGGCCTATGCAAAAGATCGCTTGCAAATGCGCTCTATCAGCGGCGTGAAAAACCCTCAGGGGCCTGCCGATCCGATTATTGTTCATCCAGACGTACGTAGAATGTTGCTTACGCAAAAGTCGATCGCTGAAGGTGGTCGAGCATTAATTGGTTATTTGGCGCAATTGGTTGATATTGGCCACGCAGAGCAAGATGAAGCAGTAAAAGCCGATGCTGAAAACAAACTTGCATTATTAACGCCTATCGCTAAAGCGTTTTTAACCGAACTTGGTTTAGAGTGCACTAGCCATGGCGTGCAAATATTTGGTGGTCATGGGTTTATTAAAGAGTGGGGCATGGAGCAGCTGATGCGAGATACAAAGATCAGCTGTTTATATGAAGGCACCACGGGCATTCAAGCACTTGATTTACTTGCGCGTAAAATATTAGGTAGTAAAGGTGAAATTTTAAAACCATTTGCTGGTGAAGTAACGCAATTCTGTCAAGAAAACTATGACGATGCCGACATGGTTGCGTTTATTAAACCTATTATGTCTTACGCGGCTGATTGGCAAAAAATGACTCAAGAGATTGGCGCAAAAGCCATGCAAAATCCTGATGAAATCGGTGCTGCATCTGTTGATTATTTGATGTATGCGGGTTATATCACGCTAGCGTATTTTTGGGCGAAAATGGCCAAGGTTGCACAAAACAAACTAGCGGAAAGTGATGAAGATAAAGCGTTTTATCAAGCTAAAATTAAAACTGCTCAGTTTTATTTTCAACGTATTTTACCGCGCGCAAAGGGGCATGCTGCCTGTATTGAAAATGGCGGTGAAAGTATGATGGCGCTTGAAGAGCAAGATTTTGCTTTCTAGTTTAAATTGAATGAGTTAAGCAATAAAAAGGAAAGCATCTGCTTTCCTTTTTTGTTTTAAAAAATGATTTTTTCCTAGACGGGAGTGATATTTAATCATATGGTTGATTAAGTATTAATGTTTTCGTAGTTGTTTAGTGTGACTGCAAATAGTGAATGTAGAGGTAAAATATCGCATGACAGTTTTAACTAAGTATTTGAATTTTATTTTTGTATTATTAGCGCTTTCTGCTTGCTCAACAACAACTACTACCAATCTAATTAAAATTGTGCCACTAAATCAGACATTATTTAACACGGATGATATTGAGGTCATAGCACCAGAGGATATATTCGCATTATCTGAGCCTCAAAAAATGGAATTCATTGAGAACTATAATAAAAGATTATCAAATGGGGTTTTACCACATGATGCCATTTATGAGTATATTCAAGGCAGACTGAGTAATTTTACCTATTACGGCGAAACGTATGTAGCAGAAAAAGCGATGCGTTTGCATAAAGGGAATTGCATGAGTTTAGCCATTCTAACAACGGCATTGGCTAAGTTAGCTAATGTGGAATTTGACTATCGTGAAGTGAGCACTATTCCTGTTTTTGAAAAACAGAATAATTTGTTGTTATCCTCATCTCATGTACAAACCTTGCTTTATGATCCAACTTTTGAGCAAGAAGAAAATACCGTTTATTTTTCTCGCCCGAGTATTCTGATTGACTATTTTCCTGATGATAATAATCATGCTGGAAGGATATTTTCCATTGCGTCTTTTTTAGGCATGTATTACAAAAACATTGCATCAGATGCGTTAGTGGATAATGACCTTGATAAAGCTTTTGCTTACGCTAATAAAGCGTATGAGATAGATCCTGATAGCGCTGAAACGGTAAATTTACTGGCAGTTTTACATAGACGGAAAGGGGATCTATCGACCGCAGAAGCCATATACAAGGCTGGCTTGAGTCGTGGTCATAATAATTTAGCCTTGTTAAGTAATTATATTGTGCTATTAAAATCGCAACAGCGGATGCAAGAGGCAGAAGCGCTGTCATTGCAATTAGACAATCTTGACGATCCCAACCCATATAGCTGGCTAGAACAAGCATATCTGGCACAAGATAAGAAAGACTATGCCAAGGCTAAACATTTTTTTAACAAGGTACTCGACCGAGCGCCATACGTTAGCCAAGCCTATCAAGGCTTGTATCAAATATATTTGGAGGAAGACAAACCGTACTTGGCTAAAAGAATGCTGCAGCAAGCATTAGAGTGGACCTATGAGATAGAAGAAAGAAAACTGTACAAATATAAATTGTACAGTTTAAATAACTAGCTTATGAAACATAGCGTAGCGCAAGTAGTGGTATTAAACTGCTTAGCTGGCTAAATGATCTGCCAAAATCATATCGGCAGCCTTGGCGGCAATCATCATCGTTGGAGCGTTGGTGTTACCGCTGATGAGTGTTGGCATTATTGAAGCGTCAACCACTCTTAAACCTTCCAATCCATGCACCTTTAAATGTTGATCGACCACGGCCATTTCATCATAGCCCATTTTACAGGTACCAACGGGATGATAAATGGTATTAGCCTTCTCCTGTAAAAATGCTAACAGTTGGTCATCACTTTGGTATTCGCTACCAGGTAATAACTCAGTGCCATTATTATGTTCAAGTGGCGCACTATTCATAATCTTTCTAGCTATTTTTATTCCTTGGATCATGGTTTTTTGATCTTCTTCACTTGCAAGCATATTCAACTGAATTTTCGGATGAACGGTCGGATTATTAGCATATAAAGTGACACTGCCACGACTTTCAGGTCGCAGTAGGCAAACATGCAAGGAAACCGCATAATTCATTAACATTTTGTTATTGCGACCATGGTCGTCCATTGCGGCGGGCACAAAATGCAGCTGCAAATCTGGGCGGATTAAATCAGGCTTAGATTTTATGAAACCGCCCGCTTCGGCTACCGAAGAAGTGAGCAAGCCACCTCGTTTGGTGAAAAATTTTATGGCCTCTTTAGCTCCCCACCATAATGCTTTTGGACGATAAGCTAGTAAGTCGGTACGCTGCTGACGACTAACAACCATAACATCGACATGATCTTGTAAATTTTGACCGACACCGGGCAAATGATGAAGCATATCAATATTGTGTTTTTTCAGCTCTTTCTCGGGCCCTACACCCGATAACATCAACAATTGCGGAGAATTAAACGCACCTGCGGATAAAATAACTTCTTTATTTGCCAATATTGTTTTGAGCTTGTTTTTTTCTTTATAGCTGACACCGATCACTTTCTTGTTTTCGATTAATAACTTATTAACGGTGATGTTTGTCAGGACGGTGAGATTGTGACGCGTTACATTGGGGGCTAAAAATGCGCTAGCGGCACTACAGCGTAAGCCATTCTTTTGAGTAACTTGGTAATAGCCTACGCCTTCTTGTTCTTTACCATTAAAGTCATGGCTTTCTTTGAACCCTGCGTGCTGAGCCGCTTGAATGAAATCATCAAAAATAGGTGGTTTAGAGCGAGAATCGGCAACGTTAAGCGGACCATTAATGCCATGGTAATCATCGGCACCTCGTTCCTGATTTTGGTGGCTTTTGAAATAGGGGAGCACCTGTTCAAAGCTCCATAATGAATTACCTAATTCAGCCCAATGATCATAATCTTCTTTTTGACCACGAATATAAAGCATGGCATTAATAGAACTACTACCACCAAGTGTCTTGCCGCGAGGATTGAAGATTTGTCGTTCGTTTTGGGTTTTCTCTGGTGCGGAGTTAAATTGCCAATTTAATGTTTTATTTTTCATTAAATCGATTATTCCTAGCGGTAGATGGATGCTCCAATGGCGATCTTTGGGCCCCGCTTCAAGTAAACATACTTGAAAGTTGCCACAAGCAGACAGTTTATCTGCTAATACACATCCAGCAGAACCACCGCCAACAATAATAAAATCAAACGCCATCACTAACTACTCCTTATACACGTCAGACCACTTTAAATTATTCATCGATTTTGTCAAAGATAAATTGCCCGTAATTTTCAGCGAGTTATCACACGGTACTTTTAAAAAGATGATCATGCTTTATGTCATTCATTGGAGGGTAAAGCATAAACAATTGTGTGTGTTGTTGATAAATACGCAGGGAGGGATTGATGAAAACGTTATGGGATATATAACGAATCAAAAATAGGTTCATTAGTTACTGAAGATAATTCAGCAACTAATGAACACCATTACTTTTTATTTTTTAACTCGTTAAGAACTATTTTATTATAGTCCTAACACTCGTTTGCCTTGCTTAAACGTAATATCCACCGGAATTTTTGCCGTTGCTAATTTGGCTAAATCAGCCGCCAAATCGTCTTTAATAATACCACTTTTTGCAACTAAGTCGTCGACACCTTGATAGTCGCCATTGCCTTGTAAAGTTAAAATTAACTTAGACAAAGAATCGATGGCAGCGGTCATTTTTTCCATATTTACTTGATAAAGACCATCTTCATTGCGGGTAAATGCGCCTTGCTCTTGGAAGTAATTGAAACGGACCATATTGGCTTTACCGTGAGCAGAGCTTGCACCGAAACGAACAGAGCGGAATATACCCGCTAAAAATGTAGTGTAGTAATCAGCTAAAGCGCCTTCGCTGATAGCACCTTTTTCTAGTAGCTGGCGAACCATGTACAAACCAAGAATATCGGCCTTGCCTTCTTCTAGTGCCGAGGCATGTTCTTTTAATGCCTGACGGACAGTGCCTTTATCATTAATAGTGTTTTTAATGCCTAAACCGTGTGCCACTTCATGAAACATTGTGTTAGCAAAAAATGCGGTGAAGGTAACATTTTTACGTTGTTCTGGCACGATAAGGGTATCTGCAATAGGGAGCATGATGGCGTCAAATTTAGCACGCATCGCATTTTTTAATTGTAAACGTCGGGTACCTTTTTCTAGTTGCACTTGCTCGTCGTTTGGTAAATTAATCGCAATTGTTTTACTACCTGCATTAGAATGCCCAGCATAATAAATAACATCATAAGCATTTAAGTCTGCGTCAGATCCTGGTACTTCTGCTTTATACTTTTTATTTACTGGTAAGTTTTTTTGCAGTTCAGGGAGATAAGACGCGTATTTAGCTAATTTTTCGCTCCATGACATATCTTTGATTAGCACATAAGACTCAAACGCTGCTCGATAGCCATACAATTGGTCTTCATAGGTCTCAATAGGGCCAATAACCACATCAATTGGATTATTCTTCATATCCATCCACGCCAAGTCAGATGCTTGGTATTCATCGGTTTGCAATGCCTTAGCGCGCATCGATAAATAACTAGCAAATTCTTTATCTTCCGCCAAAGAAGCAGCTTTCTCTAGGATAATGGCAATACGGTTGATTTCATCAGCGTATGCTTCTGAATAAGCGATGGTGGTTAACTGACCGTCTTTATCACGGCGAACCAGAGAGTACAGCCCTTTTTTGTCATGAAAATCGCTACGTTCAAATTCTTCTTTGGTTATATCTTGGGGGTAGAATTCAGCACCATGAGCTTTAGCAGGAGTGTTGTTTAAGAAGGGCTTATCGCCGTCAAGACGATCCCAAGGGCCATAATTTATCTGGGCAAAGTCGCGAACTTTTTCGTCAGTAATATTGGCAAGGAACATATCCTTGTCAACACCGTATGCTTGTTTCCAAAATAAATCATCAATGATATCAGATGCTTCAATAAGTAGTGCGAGCATTTTCTTTTGCTGCGTAGATAAGTGACTTAAATCTGCTGATAAGGTGACTTCTTTATAGATATCGAGTCTGTTTTCATAACCAGGTAAAAGTGTTGTGCTGGCTGAGATTTTTGGTTGTTCTTGCTTATTGCACGCACTTAAAGTGCCAGTCGCAATTAGTAATATTGCTGCAATTTTTGATAATTTCATGAATTCTTGCCCTATTTAAAATACCGGCTAGAGACTAGAAAATTAATTGCTTAAGCGCAAGTGCGTTTGGCGAGAATATTGAAATTAACCCAAAAAAAAACCGGCTAATGCCGGTTTTTAAATTATTCTACAAAATTAAAGTGCTTTAATAGCAGCGTTTAAACGACTTTTGCTACGAGCAGCTTTATTTTTGTGGATAAGACCTTTGCTTGCATAACGATCAAGGATCGGTGTAGCGGTAGCAAATTCTTTTGATGCAGTTTCTTTATCACCGGCTTCAATTGCTGCGATTACTTTCTTTAATAAAGTGCGCATCATTGAACGACGGCTTGCATTGTGTTGACGGCGCTTTTCTGATTGTACTGCGCGCTTCTTAGCAGACTTTGAGTTAGCCAAGGTGAACTCCTAAAAAATGAATAAATATAGCCTAAATTTAAGGCGACGAAATATACCTGTTTTGAGACCGAGCGTCAAACGTTTTAACCGTTAATTTATGTTAATTTTATTAAGAAATGCCTAGCATAGCGTTAACGGTGTGCGTTTGGGGGACCTTTTATTTGCCATGAGTTGATATTAACCGCTAACTATTAGCGATAAATAAACGATTTAATGACTTGTTTGTCCAGGTTAAATAATCCCATAATAGCCCTTAGTTAGCAAGCTAGGGTATTAACGTTGCGATCGGGTAGTAAATGAGCTTATGAGGAAGTGCTTTGAGTAGAAAGTTGATCAAGTCTGGAATGATCGTCAGTTTTATGACGTTAATTTCTCGTATATTAGGCTTGGTAAGAGATATCGTTACCGCAGACATACTGGGCGCTGGCTCAGTAGCTGATGTGTTTTTTTTCGCGAATAAAATCCCTAATTTCTTGCGTCGACTCTTTGCCGAGGGCGCTTTTGCTCAAGCATTTGTGCCAGTATTAAGTGAGTATCAAAGCAAAGACGATCAGCATGGTGGCAATGAAACCAAACAACTCATCGCTCAAGTATCGGGAACTTTAGGTGTTGTCATATCGCTGGTGACCTTGTTTGGTATGATAGCGTCCCCGTTGTTTGTTATGCTGTTTGGCTTCGGTTTTTTTGTTGATTGGTATAATGATGCGCCGGGCGGAGAAAAATTCCTGTTAGCATCTTCGCTACTCAAAATTACATTCCCGTATCTGTGGTTCATCAGTTTTACTGCGCTTGCTGGTGCTGTGCTCAATACTTTAGGAAAGTTTGCTGTTGCTGCTTTTACGCCTGTTTTATTAAATATTTGCATCATAGCTATCGCAATTTTTGGCGCGGATTTATTTGATAACCCTGCATATGTACTGGCTTGGGGGGTTTTTCTAGGTGGTTTAGTACAGTTTTTGTTTCAAATCCCCTTTCTAATCAAAGCAGGGGTTTTGGTTAAACCTACATGGGCTTGGCATGCACCAGGCGTTAAGAAAATTAGGCAACTGATTGTGCCAGCATTGTTTGGCGTGTCTGTAACCCAGGTTAACTTGTTGTTAGATACCTTGATTGCCAGCTTTTTGATCACTGGCTCTATCAGCTGGCTTTATTATGCCGATCGACTGCTTGAATTTCCGTTAGGTTTATTTGGTATCGGTATCGCTACCGTTATTTTGCCAAGTCTATCTAGGTTGCATAGTAATGATAATCCAAAAGAATTCGCTTCAACAATTGATTGGGCGATTAAGGTCGTTAGCTTATTTGGCTTGCCTGCGCTGGCGGGATTAATGGTATTAGCACAACCAATAGTAATGGTGCTCTTTATGCGCGGCGAGTTTACCGAAATAACGGTGGTTCAAGTATCTTACGCACTATTTGCCTATTTATCTGGGTTGGTCAGTTTTATGTTTATTAAAGTGCTGGCGCCGGGGTTTTATGCCCGACAAGATACAAAAACACCGGTTAAAATAGGCATTAAAGCCATGGTGGCTAATATGGTTTTTAACTTAATGCTCGCGCCATTTTTAGGGTATGTTGGCTTAGCGTTGGCAACAACATTGTCGGCGACTTTAAATGCGGTCTTATTATATCGGGGTTTAAAATCTATTGGTGTTTATCAGATATCGACCCAAACCTTATGGTTTTTTGCTCGTTTATCGTTATCCGCTATGATAATGGCTATAGTGGTTTACCAGTTATCTCCAAGGTTTGAATTATGGCTGGAAATGGCGTTTTATCAGCAACTCATTCATTTAGGATTGTGCATAGCGGCTGGGGCGCTGAGTTACTTTGTCTGTATTATGGTTTTCGGTATTCGTCTTGGCGATTTTAAGGTCAGATCTCAAGGGTAAATTAAATTTAAGAAATTACGTTCAAATGCTGATTCTTGCTACAGACTGATATATAATTCGTCGGTTTTTATACTTATGTATCTTCGGATATGGAAAAAGCTTAGGGTTTTATATCTAAATGCAGTTAGTACGCGGTATTCATAATATTCAGTCAGCAGATCATGGTTGCGTATTAACGATAGGAAATTTTGACGGTGTGCATATAGGGCATAGAAGAATTATTTCTGCGCTGGTAGCCAAAGCAAAAGAGCTAAGTAGCGTCCCAACTGTTTTGGTCTTTGAGCCTCAACCACAAGAGTTTTTTTCGCCAGAAACCGCACCAGCGAGGTTATCTAGGTTACGAGATAAATATATATTGTTGGCGCAGTTAGGGGTTGAACGTTTGATTTGTGTGAATTTCAATCGTGAGTTTGCCAATCAATCGGCGCAAGTATTTATAGAACAGTTATTGGTGAAACGTTTAGGCATTAAACATTTAATTGTTGGTGATGATTTTCATTTTGGCAAAAATCGGACCGGTAATTTTGCTATGTTGCAGCAGGCCGGCAATAAGTATGGTTTTGCGGTGACTGACACGGCAAGTTGCAAATTAGCCAATTGTCGGATCAGCAGTACAGCAATTCGCCAAGCGTTAGAAGAAAATAGATTAGCGGATGCAGAGCAAATGCTTGGGCGTCCATATTCGATCATTGGTCGAGTGTTTCATGGTGATAAAAGAGGTCGGCAGCTAGGCTTTCCTACGGCTAATCTTTTATTAAAACGACGTGTTTCACCTGTTTCAGGGGTGTATGTTGTGAAAGTACAAGTTGAAGAACATTACTATTATGGCGTTGCCAATATAGGTTCAAGGCCAACCATTTCAGGGGTTAGGCCACAACTAGAAGTACATATTTTTGATTTTGATAGTGATATTTATGGTCAGAGCATCGCGGTAGAAGTGTTGAAAAAACTTCGAAATGAAATGAAGTTTGACTCTATTGATGCCTTGACCGCGCAAATTAATAAAGACAGTGAACAAGCTCGATTGTTTGTACGAGAAACAGTTAACCAAGCGTTAACTAAAAACGATAACGGATAATGATTTAAATGAGTGATTATAAGCATACCTTAAACTTGCCAGACACCCCGTTTCCGATGAAAGGGAATATGGCAAATCGTGAACCAAATATGTTGAAAGATTGGGCGGCGAAAGATCTATATGGTCAAATTAGAGCTGCCAAAAAAGGTAAAAAATCATTCATTTTGCATGATGGCCCTCCGTATGCGAATGGTGATATTCATCTGGGGCATGCGGTTAATAAAATCTTAAAAGATATTATCGTCAAGTCCAAAACGCTCTCCGATTATAACTCTCCTTATGTCCCTGGTTGGGATTGTCACGGTTTGCCTATCGAGTTGATGGTCGAAAAGAAAGTGGGTAAGCCTGGACATAAAGTCACTGCCGCTGAATTTCGTCAAAAATGTCGCGAATATGCTTCTAAGCAAGTGGATGGTCAACGTGAAGACTTCAAGCGACTGGGAATTTTTGGTGATTGGGAAAACCCATACTTAACGATGAACTTTGATACCGAAGCGAACATTATCCGCGCTTTAGGTAAAATTGCTGAAAATGGTCATTTACAACAGGGTTTCAAACCGGTGCACTGGTGTACTGATTGTGGCTCTGCCTTGGCGGAAGCGGAAGTTGAATATAAAGATAAGCAATCACCAGCCATTGATGTCAAATTTACAGCGTTGGATAATAATGTTGCTGAACTGTTTTCTCATCCTGAGAATCATGTTGGCGAAGGTGATATTTCGATTGTTATCTGGACAACTACTCCGTGGACCTTGCCGGCAAACCGCGCGATATCTGTGCATCCTGATGTTGAATATACTTTGGTTCAGTGTGAGAGTGAGCAAGGTAAACAACGGTTGATTTTGGCTTCAGAGCTTGTGCAATCTTGCATGGATCGTTTTGGCATTAGTAAATATCATGCTTTGGGCTTTTGTAAAGGTAGTGAGCTTGAACTTGTGCAAGTTCAGCATCCATTTTATGATTTTTCTGTTCCTGTGATCTGTGGAGAACATGTTACTACCGACTCAGGTACTGGTTGTGTTCATACGGCTCCAGGGCATGGTGTTGACGATTTTGTCGTTGGTAAGCAATACAAGCTTGAAGTCGCTAATCCTGTTGGAGCTAACGGTGTTTATTTAGACGACACGCCATTATTTGCTGGCGAGCATGTTTTTAAAGCAAACACCAGTGTTGTTGACGTGTTAAATGAACGCGGTGCGTTATTACATCATCACGCCTATGAGCATTCATATCCTCATTGCTGGCGTCATAAAACGCCTATTATTTTTCGTGCGACGCCGCAGTGGTTTATCAGCATGGATAAACAAGGCTTGCGTGATGCATCATTGGCGGAAATTAAAAATACCAAGTGGATCCCTGATTGGGGACAAAGCCGAATTGAATCAATGGTTGAAGGACGCCCAGACTGGTGTATTTCCAGACAGCGAACTTGGGGGGTACCCATTGCCTTATTCATTCATCAAGATACCGGCGCTTTGCATCCGCGCAGTATCGAATTGATTGAAGAAGTAGCGAAGCGTGTTGAGAAAGAAGGTATTCAAGCGTGGTTTGATCTTGCAGCTCACGAGCTAATTGGTGACGATGCCAAAGAATACATTAAAGTACCAGACACACTTGATGTTTGGTTTGACTCAGGAACAACGCATTATTCAGTGGTTAATGCCCGAGAAGAATTTGATGGTATTGCTGATCTTTATTTAGAAGGTTCGGATCAGCATCGTGGTTGGTTTATGTCTTCGATGATGTCATCAGTAGCGATGAACGGTAAAGCCCCTTATAAGCAAGTGCTAACACATGGGTTTACCGTTGACGTTAATGGCCACAAAATGTCCAAGTCTCTAGGGAATGTTATCACCCCCGCGCAAATCACCAATAAACTAGGGGCTGATATTTTACGTTTGTGGGTAGCTTCGGTTAACTATACTCAAGAAATTACCGTATCAGATGAGATATTCAAACGTCAGGCTGACGCTTATCGTCGTATCCGTAACACCTCGCGCTTCTTGTTAGCAAACATTAACGGCTTCGAACCTAAGTCACATTCTGTTGATTTTGACGAAATGGTTGCGCTTGATCGCTGGGTAGTGGGTAAAGCAGCGCGGTTACAAGAAGAAATTGTTGCGGCTTATGATGAATATGAATTTCATGTTGTGGTACACAAAATCATGAATTTCTGTACGACGGAGCTAGGTGGCTTTTACCTCGACATTATTAAAGATCGTCAATATACGGCGAAAGGCGATAGTGTTGCTCGTCGTTCATGTCAAACCGCTATGTATTTGATTGCAGAGGCGATGACGCGTTGGATGGCGCCAATATTGTCGTTCACGGCACAGGAAATTTGGCAAGCACTGCCCGAAAGCGTTTCGGGTGAGCGCGACGAATTTGTTTTTACTAATGTTTGGTTCGACGGTTTGGCCAAATTACCTACAGAAAGTGAATTTACAGCACAGTACTGGGATGAAATTCTATTAGTACGCGCTGAAGTAAATAAAGTTTTGGAAGCTGCTCGTAAGGAAAAAGTGGTCGGTAAAGCATTAGAAGCTCAAGTGACTTTATATGCTAAGGGCGACCTAGCTGATAAATTATTAGCGTTGGACGATGAACTGCGTTTTGTTTTGATTACTTCAAAAGCAGCTGTTGAAAAAGTTGATAGTGCGCCTGCTCATGCAACAGCAACTGAAATTGAAGGTTTATGGTTGCAGGTTGAATCATCAACAGGGATTAAATGCGAAAGATGTTGGCACTATACTGATGATGTTGGTGAGCATGAATCTTTTGATGACTTATGTGGTCGATGTGTCACTAACGTTGAAGGTGATGGTGAAGTTCGTCAATTCGCCTAACTTCAACAAGTCTTATTAAATCGCAGTATTAGATATACCTGTGTTTACTTAAAGTGCTTATCCAGTTTTGGCTAAGCACTTTGTGTTAATTTGGCACCAGTGATGCGGTACAAAATAGATATAGAGTGTTTATATAGATGAAAAATGTATTTAAAGATACGGGATTGAAATGGTGGTGGTTAGCGGCTATTTGTTTACTTGCCGATCAAATTACCAAACAATGGGTTGTTGGCTCATTTGATTTGTTTCAGTCGGTCAATGTTTTACCATTTTTCAATATTACCTATGTGCACAACCCTGGCGCTGCATTTAGCTTTTTGGCGGATCAGGATGGCTGGCAGAGATGGTTTTTTACCATAATTGCCGCTGTTGCTAGCGTGATATTTATTGTTTGGTTAGCTAAAACACCTAAGGAAAAAGTGATGCTTGGGCTTGCTTTTTCTTTATTGTTAAGTGGAGCATTAGGGAACTTAATTGACCGAGTGATGTTTGGTTATGTTATCGATTTTTTAGATTTTTACATCGGCGAACTTCATTGGCCCGCGTTTAACATTGCTGACTCGCTAATTTTTGTTGGTGCAGCCTTGATGATTATTGATTCTTTTAAGAACGATACTCAAAAAAATAATTCGAATGATATTAGTGAAGAAATCCCAAAGTAGGCAGTAGATTATGACGAATATAATTCAAGAAAATTCAACTATTATCGTTCATATTACGATGAAATTATCCGATGGTTCTGCTGCGGACAGTACTAAAGTTAATAATAAACCCGCTAAAATTATTATGGGCGATGCGAGTATATCTCCTGCCTTTGAAGCGCAATTGAAAGGAATGGCTGAAGGGGAAAGCAAAGAATTTACCTTAACGGCGAAAGATGCTTTTGGTGAATTGAACCCTGACAATATTCATTATATGGACATTAACAAGTTTAGCACAGATGCACCGGCTAAAGTGGGTAATATTATTACCTTCACCCAACCTGGAAATGTAGAATTGCCGGGCATGATCACTGACGTTTCGGGCTCTTCTGTTACTGTGGATTTTAACCATCCATTAGCAGGGCAAGCCGTTACTTTTGTCATTGATGTCATTGAAATTCAATAGCGAGTAAATTATGGAAATTATTTTAGCCAACCCTCGAGGTTTTTGTGCTGGCGTTGACCGAGCTATTAGTATTGTTGATCGTGCATTAGAGCTATTCTCAGCACCTATATATGTGCGTCATGAAGTTGTGCATAATAAATTTGTTGTCGATGATTTGAAAAAACGTGGTGTTATTTTTGTTGATGAATTAGATCAAGTTCCCGACGATAATACTGTTATTTTTAGTGCCCATGGCGTATCTAAAGCGGTTAGGAATGAAGCTAAAAATAGAGGCTTAAAAGTTTTTGACGCGACCTGCCCTTTAGTGACTAAAGTCCACATGGAAGTTTCTCGCACCAGTCGTAGAGACGTCGAATGTGTATTGATCGGTCATGCGGGACACCCCGAAGTTGAAGGTACTATGGGGCAATATGACAGTGAAAAAGGCGGCATTTATTTGGTTGAATCTGTCGCGGATGTTGAAAAACTCACGGTAAAAGATGCAAAGAAATTATACTTTTGTAGCCAAACCACGTTGTCTGTCGATGATACCAGTGACGTTATTGACGCTTTACAGAAAAAGTTCCCATACATTGAAGGTCCCCGTAAAGACGATATTTGTTATGCAACGCAAAATCGACAAGATGCGGTGCGTGCTATTGCCTCACAGGTTGAATTACTCTTAGTGGTTGGGGCGAAAAATAGCTCTAATTCAAATCGCTTGCGAGAACTTGCCGATAAAATTGGTACCACGGCTTATTTGATAGATACAGCGGCTGATATTGATCCAACATGGTTGGACAATGTCAACAAAGTAGGGGTTACTGCAGGTGCGTCTGCACCCGATATACTGGTTGTACAAGTTATTGATGCATTAAAAGCGCTTGGTGGTCAAAGTGTTATTGAACATGCAGGGCGAGAAGAAAATATCGTGTTTGCGGTACCAGCAGAATTGCGCTAGTCTTAAGTGAGATTAAAAGTTAAGCAATTAACATCACAGTTTTCGAGTTAATACTTAAACTTTAGCAACAGCGATGAGTAGTAACTGTGCATCACTACAATTAGGATGGCTGCTCATTATATGGATATGTAAGGTATGGGTTAATGCGGTTCACCTTGGTGATTTTTAACACATATAACATCACTGTCAGGAGTATTGTTCATCAATATTTTCCTATTTTTTTCTCGCCTAAAAAAAACTATATTTTTCTTCAGTTAAATCATCTATTGTTATCTGAACAACTTTGGAGGTTGCGTAGTGCTTAACCCAACACATAAAGCTAAGCAAAAAGGCTTAACCTTTATAGAAGTACTTATTGCCTTGGTGGTGTTAGTGACAGGTATTTTAGGGGCGGTTGCTATGCAAGCCTCTGCAAAAAAAGGCAGCTTTGATGCTATGCAGCGCTCTGTCGCATCTGCACTTGCTCAGGATATTATTTATCGAATGCGAGCAAATGATCCTACTGCATTAGTGAGTTATGGCGGTACTGCTTATGGAACAGGTATTGTAACTAGTCCACCGGATTGTAATGGCCCTAATACCCTTTGTAACTCGGCAGATATGGCTAAATCTGATTTATATTTTTGGGAACAGGCGTTGATGGGCGCTGATGTTATTTCCAATGGGAAAAATGCTGGTGGGCTAACCGGGGCTGTCGGTTGTATAAGTGGTACATCGACTACTGTAAATGGCATTACTAGTAATAATATTACTGTCGTGATCAGTTGGCAAGGGCGTGAAAGTATCGCTGATGGCTCCATAGATAGTGACACCGCATGCGGTACAGCTGGCGATAAAAGACGACAAATAGTTATGACGGCGCGGATAATTTAATGATGATGCAGAAACAGCAAGGCTTTAGCTTAATTGAAGTTTTTATTGCTTTGGCGGTAGGTCTAGCCCTACTTACAGGTGTGTTGAGCGTCTTTGTTGGTATGCGCACGACGACATCTGAAACCTCAAGCTATGGTGAAATGCAAGAAAACGGGCGTTTTGCTATTAGTGTATTAACTGATGATTTATTCAGACAGGATTATTGGGGTGATCTGACTAAACCTATGGATATAGCTGTTTTACGAACTAACCCCGCAATTCCTGCTGTCGCTCCTGATTGTAACGGTGAAGGTATTAATAATGGTTCTTTTCCAGGGGCTGTTGGTAAGTTTAGGACCTTATGGGGGGATACGGTAACCACTGCTAATATGATGGGGTGTATTACTGATGCTAAAATTGGCTCTGATGTTATTCAAATAAAGCGTGTTATCTCCTCAGCAGAAGATTTAGCGAATCCATTGCCTGACCCAGTGCCAGCTGTAGGCGACTCTAATCGCTACTATTTAATTACCGATGATAATTCGGGAAATATTTTTAGAGGGAACACTACTCCAGCGAATATTCGAAATTCACAAGTGTGGCAATATCAACATCACGTTTATTACATTAGAGAAGAGGCGCAGGGCAGCAATGTAGTGCCAGTGCTCAGGCAAGGGCGATTGACTGCCGATAATGGCATGCAATTTGATGTTTTGGTCGACGGTATTGAAATGATACGTTTTATGTATGGGGTTGATACCGATGCCGATGGCGATACTATTGATTATTTTGGCGGTGAAGGTGATGGTATTGTTGATGCTTATATCTCTGCTGACAATATGACCGCAGATCTATGGGATAATCGAAATTCTCGCATATTAGCGGTAAAAATGTATGTCTTGGTGAGAGATATTATGCCGGATAACAAATATGAAAACACCAATACTTATACGTTAGGTGATATTGATGTCAACTTTATTGATGGTGATGGTAATGGCGATAATTATCGTCGCTTGTTATTTACCTCAACGGTAACTTTACATAACACGAGGACAGATAAGTGGCCATAAGCTATTATTCTGGGAAAAAAGCCCAGCAAGGTGTAGTGCTCGTTGTTTCGTTAGTCTTTCTTATCGCACTAACAGCGGTTGCTGCAGCATTGATGCAAAATACCACTACTGATATGAAAATGTCGGGCGCGAGCCAAGAAAAGGTAGTTGCTACACAAGAGACTATAAGCGCTGCTGATGAAGTTACTTATAACGAAGTTTCAAAAGCTGACGGTGAAAATCTTTTTGCTCGGCCTATTGCTTCGTTTGGTGCCGCGGTAGCTCCTAATATATACCCGATGGCAAATGTGGCGCTTTCCATTGCAGATGCGACGGGTGAAGTATACATAGAAAACCCTAATGGTTTGGAAGCTGATTGTTCGCATTCTAGGGGCGCGTCTTCTGTACAGGTGTTTACCTGTAACGTACTAAGAATACAAATTGAAAAAAAATATGGGCGGACAAAAGGGAATTCTCTTGTGGTTAACGCGGGTATTTCCCAAGAGTTACTCAGATAAAAGTTAAATTGAATGGTTGTTACTGGAATAATCATTCTATATGGGGGTTGTGATGAAAAAATGGCTTGTATGTAGTTGGCTATTATTATTTTCTAGCTATACGTTTAGTGAAGATATTGATCTTTATTTTGGTGATGCTTCAACGAGAATCACTTTTAAACCTCAAGTGCTGATTATTTTTGATAATTCAGGCAGTATGAACACGTTAGAAGATGTGAAATCAGCTTATAAACCTGACATTACCTATCCAGCTGTTGGTGGGTTGAATTCTTTGTCAGATAAGTTTATTTATTTTACCAAGGGTGGTGTTGATAATGCAGCGTTACCCATTCCAGATAGCCCTAGTGAATCACGTCGTTTTTTGGATGATATCAATAGTTGTGCCACCGCCCGAGCTATATTAGCAGAACAAGGCTTTTATACTGGTTATATTCGTGAATATGCTTTTTCTGGAAATTCAGGTAGTTGGCAGGAAATCCCTGATAATAATGGTGCCAATATCGATGTCATTGACTGTCAAGCAGATGTTTTAGAGTCTAACCCAGATAACGCTACTTTTGAAAAAAGCAATGGTACTGTTATTGAGTTACCCGATGGCTATCCTGTAGACGGTTTAGGTACTAAAAGTAGCCCTGTTTTTCATGCTGATACTGTTGCTGAATCAAATGTAAATTGGTCAGGTAAAACAGTAACCTTATACACTGACAATTATTTACGCTGGGCGAATAACGATGAAATTGCGACTGAAAACAAAACCCGTTTAGATATAGCTAAAGATGCGGTAACACAATTGGTGCGTTCCGCACCATTTGCTGAATTTGGTTTACAAGTATTTAATTATGATTTCCCTGATGAATTTACTAGAGATGGCGGGCGTGTTGTCTTTGGCATCCAAAATATGGATGCTGCTGCGCGCACTGAACTAATCAATGTTATTGACATAGAAATTGATGGTGAAACTAATACTCCATTATGTGAAACCGTCTACGAAGCATTACAATATTTTGGTGGTAAGCCAGTAGACTTTGGTGACGATGATTCTAATTATCAAAGTGGGTATAAGGGGAATACACCACCACGAGATACCTCTATTGAAGACTCAGGTAGTTACATTTCACCGATGACCTGTAATGATGAAATATTCATTATTTTGATCACCGATGGCCAGCCTACTGAGGATCTTGCTGCCGATACTAAAATAAAAGCTTTACCTGGTATAGGTGCCCCGTTTGACGTCAATGGCACAGATAACTATCTCGCGGCATTAACTACATGGATGCATAATAATGATATTAATGATGATTTAGACGGTGAGCAAATTGCGACAACTTTTACCATAGGTTTTGGTAAAGATGCTATCAATGATGCGGGGGCACTATTACGGGCAGCAGCTGATAAAGAAACGGGCGGTGGTGGAGCGTATTATGAAGCAACAGATGCCACAAGCTTAGCCGCAGCACTGCAATCTGCGTTAGCGGGCATTGGCAGCACTAACAGTAGTTTAACCTCGGCCTCAGTCGCCTCTAATAACTTTGACCGTACTGAGACCTTAAATTCAGTTTATTATGCGATGTTTTTACCTGATAACGGGGCACGTTGGGCAGGAAATCTTAAAAAGTATAAAGTTTCAGGTGGCGTTCAATTAGATGTAAACGATAAACCGGCGGTTGACAGCTCTGGACGATTTTCTGACGAGGCACAAAGTTTCTGGTCATCCACTGTTGATGGTGATGATGTTACCGAAGGCGGTGTTGCCGAAATGCTTAGCAACAAATCTAATCGTAAAATTTATAGTGATTTAGGGGCTGATGGCGCTTTAGTTGATTTTACCAAAACTAATGCTGAGGCGGCCACTGCGTATGGCAGTGCAGCTGCACTGGCAACTGAATTAGATGTACCCGAAGATGAAATTGCCGATTACATCAATTGGGCCAAGGGCATTGATGTCGATGATGAAGACAGGGACGGTTCGATAACTGATATGCGAAAGGATACGTTTGGTGATCCTCTGCATTCTAAGCCTCTGGTCGTAAATTACGGCGGCGCAGACGCGGATAACCAAGAAATCCGTATTGTTATCGGTACCAATTCTGGCGTCTTACACATGTTTGATGATAACGGCGATACCGTGAATGAAGCTTGGGCAATAATGCCCAAAGAATTTTTCTCAAATATTAAAACTTTACGTGATAATTATTCTAGTTCGGATAAAGTTTATGGTATTGATGGTCCGATAACTTCATACGTTTACGATGCTAACGGCGACGGCGTTATCGATAAGACAACAGATAAAGTTTGGATCTTCTTTGGCTTACGCAGAGGCGGTGATTCATATTATGCAATTGATATCTCTGATAAAGATAACCCACGATTGATGTGGCATATCGATAGCACTACTACTGGCTTTAGTATGCTAGAACAAACATGGTCAAAACCTAAAGTCGCCTTTTCGGAAATAAATATAACAAGCGATATACCTAAGCCAGTATTGTTTTTTGGTGGTGGCTATTCAACGGCCAAAGATTCCGCCACTATTGGCGCTGCTGATAGTAGCGGTGTTGGTGTCTTCATGGTTGATGCTGAATCGGGAAGTTTATTATGGACACTTTCTACTTCTGCCAGTAGTGGTACAAACACCACTTTTGCTGGTATTGATAGTATTCCTGCACCGATTGCGACTTTAGATAGTAATTCTGATGGCTTAACGGATCGGATTTATGTTGGTGATACTGGCGGGAATGTATGGCGAGTAGACATGCCCGGTAAATCTATTAATAGCTCTGATACCCCTTGGACCGCCTTTAAATTAGCTAAATTAGGAGGTGGTTTTGGTAATGCCGATAACAGTATTGATAGACGTTTCTTTTACGAACCATCAATTGTCAGAACATTGATAACAGATACCGTTAAAACGTCATCTACTGACGAAAATGGCGTGACAACTGAGGTTGTTAGCCATCAAGAGCGACCTTACGACGCTATCTTGATAGGTAGTGGTGATAGAGCTACGCCATTGGGAACTGATACTAATGATATATTTTTCATGATAAAGGACGAAAATATAGTCACTGAATCGTTTAGCAGTAGTATAACTCCTGCGAACGCACCGCCTTCTGCTATTGAGTTAAGTGATCTATATGATTTTACCTCTAATCCTTTTGGCAGTTTTAGTTACCCACTATCTGTTACTGAGCAAGCCGCTTTAGAAACACTAGAAATAGCGGTGAGTGAAAAATCGGGTTGGTATATTTCGTTAACTGAAAGTGGCGAAAAAAGCACATCGGCAGCGATAGCAATTGCCGGAGTAGCCTATTTTACCAGTTATACCCCACCAGCCGGTGCTATCTTTGATGAAGAAAGCTGTATCATAGAAGTAAATGGTGGCGGATATTTGTATGCAGTAGACTTAGCTTTAGGAACCACTGTGTATAACTGGACCACTGCGGCCGATGGCCGTGTTGATGATGGTCGAGTTAAAGAAATAAGTGAACAATTTTTAGGCTCACCAACGTTAATTGTAACACCTGATGTTGGAGCTGATGCGTCACAAGCGACCAAAGGCAATATTATTGTCGGCAGAACGATTGTTCCGGTAGGTTTTACTCTCTCCACTTCAAGAAATTATCTCTATATCACGGAGCCAAAATAGTGAAAAATAGTTTGAAGCAAATAGGATTTACTTTAATTGAGTTAATGATTGCGGTTGCTATTGTTGGCATATTAGCCGCAGTGGCTTACCCCTCGTATGTTGACTTTGTTAAGCGCTCTAATCGAGCAGAAGCACAATCTGAATTACTGCGAATTGCAAATTTGCAAGAACAGTATTATATGGATCATCGTACTTATACGAGTGATATGACTCAGTTGGGTTTGGGAGCTGATCCGTACATTCCGGAGCAGGGAAACTATAGTATAGATACATCAGCTATAGCGGCTGATGGTTCTACTTATACTCTGACGGCAACAGCGATAAACGCCCAAGCTTCTGATACGACTTGTGCTAAGTTTAATGTCAATGAGTTAGGCACGAAGTCGGCCACATCGGCTAATTGTTGGGAGTAATTATGAAACTAATTAAAAGTACTATATTGCTGGGCTGTCTGATCGTTATGGGCGCTAATGCCAAGCCAAATGATAAAAGTGTCGCTAATACTGAAATAAAGTGCCATGTTGAGCTAGTTGGCGGAGGAGATATCATTCACTTTGCTAAGGTCCCTGAGACGAAACTTGCAGTGATTAAACAAGTGCTAGAGGGGCAAAAGATTTCCACTACGTTATCGAAGAAAAAACGGGTGATCTACAAAGTGAATGAATGTGTCGGTTTGCATGAAACGTTTGTGACTACAGCGGCTAAATCTAAAGATATTTTAACTGCGCGTTAAGTTATTAATACGAGTATTTGGAGTGAAACTCATGTGGTTAAAGTTAAACCACATGAGTTATTATCATTGTAAAGTGACGTTTATCAACTACAGGTTATTTCTGTGCCTGCGCGAGTTTCATCTTTACCATCATTATCAGTGTCTGAGGTGGTATTAAATCGACCAGAAGATGACACTTCTATACCGCGAGAAAAGTCTTCGTTATCTTTTGGGCAGTAGTTAAATCGATTGGAAGCGGCGACAAGTAATCGGCCACTGGGCATATAGGTCAGACTATTTACACTAAATTGTAATTTATCACCAGAGTCAATCGCGCCTTTGGTTTTTACTAATGCCTCACCATTATCTAATACGCCATCACTATCGGCATCAACAAACACGCTCAGTTCATTCTGCCAGTTGTTATTACAGGTTGATCCCGTACCTAATGGACAAATGGTGACATTTTGCTCTGAATTAATTGCTGTATTTCTTGCTGTAAGTAAAAGTCGATGTAGTTCTGATATTTCATTGTCTACGCGAGTTCTGATGATGAAATCACTAAAATTTGGCAGGGCGATGGCTATTAAAATAGAAATGATGGCGATACTGACCATCAGCTCTACGATTGTAAAGCCACTTTTATTTTTTTTATAAAAGCATTGACGCGAATGATTAAGCATAAGACAACCACAACATTACTTACTAGAAATCTTGTTGTTAGTTATACCACTTAATAGTATTTCCTGCTAGTTGTTGTTTTTATCCTAAACTTCTACCGACAAGTAATTTCTTTGCCGTTGCGGTCTTCATCCTTACCGTCATTATCTTTATCCGAGCTGGCATATAAACGTCCTGATGTAGAAATAATAATTCCTCTGGATTCGTTTTCTTGATTTTTAGGGCAGTATTTCAAAGTACCATTTGAACCCCATTTTACCGTTCTACCTGTTGGCGCATAAACAATACGGTATCGACCAAGGGCATATTGTAATTTGTCGCTGTTATTTACCGCATTTTTAACTTTAATTAGTCTGTCGTCACTATCTCGGTCATAAACTTTATTATCATTAGAATCAATGAAAACACTGATTTCATTTTGCCACAGGGTGGAACATCTATTTCCTTCATCCAACGGACATACCGTCACTTCCGTACCAGAATTTATGGCGGTATTACGAGCAATGAGCAGTAATTGAAATAGTGCTGAAATTTCATTATCAACACGCATTTGGGTGATAAATTTGTTAAAATTAGGGATGGTGATAGCTGATAAGATGGCAAGTATGGTAACTGCAACCATAAACTCTACCAATGTAAATCCTTTACATGATGGCATGAGGTAACCTATTTAGTTAGAGTGAAAGTAAAATCCTTTTTACTAGTTATAGTTGGCTAATGTGACTCTTGCCACAAATAATCGCTATTCACATGCTTTAGTCATAGATTGTCGGGATAGGTTGACGTTTGTGTTGAGTTTTTTGATATAGGTTAATTATTTTATCTAGCACTTCTTGGGTAACTGTTTTTCCTTCAAGAAAATCATCTAATTGATCGTAACTTACCCCAAGTGCTTGCTCATCAGCTTTACCGGGTGATAAACATTCAAGGTCGGCAGTCGGCTCTTTTTTTACTAATTCATCCGGCGCACCAAGTGCTTTGGCGAGCATTCTAACCTGACGTTTACTTAGACCAAATAATGGTGCTAAATCACAGGCACCATCGCCGTGTTTGGTAAAAAATCCAGTGATGTTTTCCGCCGAGTGATCGGTACCTAATACTAAGCCACCGAGCAACCCCGCAACTTCATATTGCACAACCATGCGTGCTCGAGCTTTAGTGTTACCTTTTACAAAATCAATGGCAGTATCCGATTGTACAAGCAATTCATACTCCTTCATTGCGCCTAATGCTTCTTCATGGATGGCATCAACACCTAGTTTTACATTTACCGGAAAGTCAATCGAAGGTTTGATAAACCCTAGCGCCGCTTGGGCATCGTGTTCATCGGCTTGTATTCCATAAGGTAGTCTCAGCGCGACAAAGCGATATTCATTGGTATTTTGTTCTTGGTTTAATTGTTCTATTGCTAATTGTGCCAATCGACCACAAGTGGAAGAGTCAACGCCACCACTGATACCTAACACTAATGTTTTAAGGCCCGATTGGGTTAGTTGATGCTTAATAAAGTCAACGCGACGGGTAATTTCAAACTGTGTATCAATTATAGGGAGAACGTTCATTTCGCGAATGATCAGCTGCGGATCCATAAAATTTCCTTAGTAGGGAGCTCATATTATTAAACGATTATTATAATGTTGAGTGTAACAAATTTAGTTTTATTTTTGGATAACGTTTGCAACAATTATTACTGCTGAAAATGATGTTCGATAATTGCGGATTATTTTATAGAGCTTTGAATATATAACAGCATATAATAGCGTATGGGCTTAAACATCGATGGATAACATAAATGAAAAAAATTGAAGCGATCATTAAACCGTTTAAAATGGATGATGTGAGAGAGGCACTCGGCGAAATAGGTATTACAGGGATGACAGTGTCTGAAGTTAAAGGCTTTGGTCGACAAAAAGGTCATACCGAATTATATCGTGGCGCGGAGTATATGGTTGATTTTTTACCTAAGGTAAAGTTAGAAATCGTCATTTCTTCCGACGACGTTGAACGCTGTGTTAACGCTATTATTGAAACAGCCCAAACAGGAAAAATAGGTGACGGTAAAATATTTATTACTGACGTTGAAAGGGTAGTACGGATCAGAACTGGCGAGGAAGATGAGGCTGCCATTTAATAGCTATGACAAGTAAACAAAAAAGCCGACAATTACTGAGTAGTGTCGGCTTTTTTATTATTTATTAAATTAATGAGTAAGTAACGGGTTATTCGGATAGTTGGCCGCTAAAACTTGCTTGGCATTAGTTTTTAAATCCTCTAAGCCTAATTTTTCATAGCATTGGATCATTATTTCTAATGCCTGTTCGACTTCTTTACTGGGAGAATAATATTTAACGATATATTTACCGCGGTTTGCTGCTGAAACATAGGCATCTCTATCTAAATAAAAACGAGCAACTGCGAGTTCATATTTTGCTAACCTCGATTTAATTTCGATCATACGTTTACGGGCGTCAACCGCATATTTACTTTGCGGATAATTTGTAATAAGTGTTTTTAAATCGTTGAAAGCATCTTTAGAAGCGGTTGGATCTCGATCGCTGCGGTCAATTCCTGCTAAATTTTGAAATAAATTTGTTTCGGTCGCTAAATTTATTAGCGCCCTCATATAATATACATAATCAACATTAGGGTGAGTAGGGTTTAAACGTAGAAAACGATCGGCTAACGCTATACCTTGATCTGCATTGCCACTTTTATAATACGCATAAATTAAGTCTATTTGCACTTGGTGTGAAATTGGCCCAAATGGAAAACGAGAGTCGATCGCGGATAGTATTTGAATAGCTTTTTGGTAAAGACCATTGTCTAGTGACTCTCTCGCATCAGCAAATAAGGCTTGTGCAGATTTATCGGGGACTTTATCAATATCATTTTTTTCAGACGATGAACATCCAGCTATTGCTAACGTAAGCATGATGAACATCACTTTAATTGTCATTTTTTCCATGGACTTTAATATCACTACATTGTTTTAGTTAAAATAAATTATGAATGCCCCTTACAAAGGGGTAAAATAGATGCAAGACATTCTAACCCAGCAAACTTGCCTTGCACAGTGCTAATTAATTGAGAGTTTAATGGCTGAAATAATTAAACATAAAGATATTGTTCCTGAATCATGCTTGGGAAAACGTTTAGACCAAGCAATTGCCGAAATGTTTCCTGAATATTCCCGTTCGCGACTAAAAGATTGGATTCTGGCAGGATCTGTCTCCGTAAATGATATTGTCACCACAAAAGCACGAGAAAAAATGTACGGTGGTGAGAGTATTGCCATTAACGCTGAAATTGAAGCAGAAGAGCGCTTTGAGGCGCAAAATATCCCGCTCAATATCGTTTATGAAGATGATGATATACTCGTTATCAATAAACCAGCTGGTTTTGTAGTACATCCAGGAGCGGGAAATCCAGATGGCACAGTGTTAAATGCACTGCTGCATCATTGCCCGCAACTAGAAATTGTCCCGCGCGCAGGTATAGTCCACCGTCTTGATAAAGATACGACTGGCTTAATGGTAGTTGCTAAAACCATTGCCGCTCAAACAAATCTAGTTGAGTCACTGCAGGCTCGAGAAATAACTCGTGAATATGAAGCCATTGCTAATGGTGTAATGACAGCCGGTGGCGTGGTTGATGAACCCATAGGGCGACATGCCACTAAAAGAACGCATATGGCGGTAACATTTTCAGGGCGGCCTTCGGTAACGCATTACCGTGTTATGGAGAAGTTCAGATTACACACTCGTTTACGATTACGTCTTGAAACGGGGCGTACTCATCAAATTCGTGTGCATATGGCTCATATCAGTCATCCATTAGTTGGCGATCCTGTTTATGGTGGTCGCCCCAGACCCCCAAAAAATGCAACGCCAAAGTTGTTGGATATGTTAAGGCAATTTAAACGCCAAGCACTTCACGCTGCAATGTTATCCCTTTATCATCCGATAACAGGGGAGTTAATGACATGGCATGCTGATATTCCAGAAGACATGCATCATTTAACTGAGTTATTGCGCGAAGATACTAATCTTAACGCCCGTGAAGAATATTAACTCAGTATTTCATCAAGTAAATTGGCCAGTGTTAAACACATTGGCTTTTACTACCACTCGTGCCCACCCTTATCACACACATAATCATTATAACGGGTTTCAAGATTTTAATTTGGGCACTCATGTGGGAGATGATATAGGCGTTGTTAATGAACATCGCGCTATTCTTAACGATTTTCTTCCGCTAGAGACAAAAATTCAATGGCTTGAGCAAGTCCATGGTAATCAGGTTGCGAGCGTTCAAAAACATCATCAAGTTCCATTAGTTGCGGATGCAGCGGTTACTACTAATAAAAATATTGCCTTAGCGATAATGACAGCTGACTGTTTGCCGATATTGTTAGCATCAGTAAATGGTGATGAAATAGCCGCTATTCATGGAGGATGGCGACCTTTAGCGAGTAATATTATTGCTCGTACCCTTGCTAAAATGCAGACAAAAAATCAGCAGATATATGCTTGGTTAGGCCCCTGTATTGGTAAGAATGCCTTTGAAGTAGGAGAAGAAGTGCGTCAAGCTTTTGTACGACAACCTTCATCGTTTGAGCAGGCATTTAAAAAAGTCGCGAATGATAAATATTTGGCTGATCTTCACCAAATCGCAATTCAACAATTAAATGCGTTGGGGGTAGTTAGTATAAATGTATTACCACATTGCACCTTTTCTATGCCTGACGAATATTACTCTTATCGGCGTGACAATAAAACGGGACGAATGGTAACTATTATTTGTCGAATATAGTGCTTGGCTATTATCTTATTTCTTTGTTCTAAATCAAAATACCCTATCATCAGCTATTGAAAAACGCCCTTTGTATCCCTATTACTAATATGTGAGTTACTGTAAGCCCAGTGATATGGCTGTAGGAGATTAATATGCGTTTAGACCGTTTTACTCAAACTTTTCAAGAAGCAATTTCAGATGCTCAGTCTTTGGCATTAGGGAAAGATCATCAATTTATCGAGCCTGCACATTTAATGCTGGCGTTGTTAAATCAAAATGGCAGCAGCGTTATTCCACTGCTAAAAAGTGCCGGAGTTGATTTATATAGTTTACGCATGCAAGTTGAAAGCTTGCTGCAATCATTTGCTCAAGTGAGCGGCACTGGCGGAGAAGTACAACTTTCACCTGCGATGGGAAATTTATTTAACTTATGTGATAAATACGCGCAAAAATTAGGTGATAAGTTTATTTCTTCAGAAATCTTCGTGCTAGCTGCACTTGAAGATAAAGGTAAGCTTGGGCTGATATTAAAATCACTGGGCGCTTCAGAACAAAGAGTTAAAGATGCTATAGAGCATATTCGCGGTGGTCAGAATGTGGATGATCAAAATGCTGAAGATGTTAGACAGGCACTTAACAAATATACCGTTGATTTAACTGAGCGGGCCAAAGATGGCAAGCTTGATCCGGTAATAGGCCGAGATGATGAAATTCGTCGTACAATCCAAGTCTTACAGCGCAGAACTAAAAATAATCCTGTGCTCATTGGCCAACCTGGGGTAGGGAAAACCGCAATAGTTGAAGGATTGGCACAACGCATCGTTGATCATGAGGTTCCGGAAGGGCTTAAGAATAAGCGTGTTCTCTCTCTCGATATGGGGTCATTAGTTGCTGGCGCTAAATACCGAGGTGAATTTGAGGAACGCTTAAAAGCAGTGCTGAGTGAATTAGCGAAAGAAGAGGGACAAGTTATCCTCTTTATTGATGAACTTCATACCATGGTCGGGGCCGGTAAGTCAGATGGTGCAATGGACGCGGGTAATATGCTAAAACCGGCTCTAGCACGCGGTGATTTACATTGTGTCGGTGCGACAACATTAGATGAATATCGTCAGTATATTGAGAAAGATGCGGCACTGGAGCGTCGTTTTCAAAAAGTGCTTGTTGATGAGCCTAGTGTTGAAGACACCATTGCTATACTGCGTGGTTTGAAAGAAAGATATGAATTACACCATTCTGTCGATATTACTGACCCAGCAATTGTTGCCGCTGCAACCTTGTCACATCGTTATATCAGCGATCGACAGCTACCGGATAAAGCGATTGATTTAATCGATGAAGCCGCATCGAGTATTCGTTTACAAATGGATTCTAAACCTGAAGATCTCGATCGTTTGGAACGGCGTATTATCCAGTTGAAACTGGAACAAAAAGCACTTGAAAAAGATACTGATGAGGCATCAAAAAAACGTTTATCGTTGATTTCAGAAGATATTGACAAAAATCAAGCAAGTTATGATGAATTAGACGAAGTCTGGAAAACTGAAAAAGCGGCTTTACATGGCACTCAAACTATCAAAACAGAATTGGACCAGGCCAGAATTGAACTAGAGTCTGCTCGAAGAGTTGGCGATTTGAATCAAATGTCTGAATTGCAATACGGAAAAATTCCTGAGTTAGAACGGCAGTTAGATTTAGCAAGCCAAGCAGAAATGCAAGAAATGACATTATTGCGCAATAAAGTTACTGATGTCGAAATCGCTGATGTGTTAAGCAGAGCAACAGGGATCCCCGTCGCAAAAATGTTGGAAGAAGAACGCGACAAATTATTGCAAATGGAAAACGACTTACACAAAAGAGTAATAGGTCAATCGGAAGCTGTCGTGTGTGTATCTAATGCTATTAGGCGCTCTCGTGCTGGTTTAGCCGATCCTAATCAGCCAATCGGATCATTTTTATTTTTAGGTCCCACTGGGGTTGGTAAAACAGAGTTAACCAAAGCACTTGCTCATTTTCTGTTTGACAGTGAAGATGCCCTTATTCGGGTTGATATGTCTGAGTTTATGGAGAAACATGCCGTTGCTCGTCTAGTTGGTGCGCCTCCAGGCTACGTCGGTTACGAAGAAGGAGGGTATTTAACTGAAGCGGTTAGACGTAAACCCTATTCTGTGATCTTACTTGATGAAGTTGAAAAGGCGCATAGCGACGTCTTTAATATTTTATTGCAGGTACTCGATGATGGTCGTTTGACTGACGGGCAAGGTCGCACTGTTGACTTTAAAAATACAGTGATCATTATGACCTCAAATATTGGCTCTGATATTATTCAAGCATATGGTGATGATAGTCAATACGAGGAAATGAAATCTAGCGTTATGTCGGAAGTTAGCCAGCACTTCAAGCCAGAATTTATTAATCGTATTGACGAGGCAGTGGTTTTCCATCCTCTGGTATCTGAACAAATTCAGCAAATTGCAGCCATACAATTGCAATCACTTTCACAGCGCTTGCAGGAAAGAGACATTCAATTGCTCGTTTCCGATGAAGCTTTATCATTGATATCTAAAGCAGGGTTTGATCCATTATTTGGCGCTAGGCCCTTGAAAAGAGCTATTCAGCAAGGAATAGAAAACCCACTAGCACAAAGGTTGTTATCAGGAAGCTACAGCGCGGGTTCGACAATACATATAGACGTTAATAATAATGAATTAACTTTTTCTTAATATCTGTAAGAGGTTTATTGGACTTTACAATAAACCTCTACTTGTTTTTTGCTAATTTCAAGCTGCTGCTCTTTTTCTAACTTACTCAGTACCTTTGTTACGCCATCACTATCTGTATATTGAATTTTATCAAATGCAGATAAGGTTCTAACGTTAGCTTTAGCTTCATTACATTTAGCCAATGAATTTTCAGTTAAGCCTTCGGTTGCAGTAAGTAGTGTATCATCCTCCTCACTTGCACTTTCCTTCTCATCGGGGGCGGGTGGGTGATATGCTTCTGTCATGGTCAATTCTGTATAATTGTCATGAGCCGGTTGATTTTGACTAAAATGAACGATGTCTTTTTCGTCAACCCAGCGATAGACGGTTACTTCGGCAGCGAAGATTGAGCTTGCAAGCATCAAAGCAATTAATCCTAAATATTTGTAACGCATCTTTATATCCATGTGCAGTGGTTGGTTATTGATGTTGTTCATCAACTAAACTTACAACAAATTGTTACCTATTCTTATAACAACTCAATCATAAGTTTACAAATTTTTTGTGTTGTTTGAACGTGAATAATTCACGTTCGATGGAATAAATTCCACTATCTCTCTAGTCTTAACTTATGGTAAATTAGCGACTTTACCATGCACTATCTATAGAAACGGTTAATTAAATGCCAGAAAAGTATAAGAGTGAACATCCAACCAATAAAGGTATATATCTATTACCTAACTTACTGACAACTGCAGGCTTATTTTCTGGATTTTATGCCGTTGTCTCGTCAATGAATGGTCATTTTGCTAGTGCAGCGATAGCTATTTTTATTGCCATGATATTTGATGGTTTAGATGGCCGAGTCGCTAGAATGACAAATACTCAAAGCGAATTTGGCGCGGAATATGACAGTATGGCTGACATGGTTTCGTTTGGTATTGCGCCAGGATTAGTTGCCTATAATTGGGCATTATCAGGAATGGGCAAATTCGGTTGGTTAGCCGCTTTTGTTTATGTCGCTTGTGCGGCCTTGCGTTTAGCTCGTTTTAACACCCAAGTTGGCGTTGCCGACAAACGTTTCTTTCAGGGCCTAGCAAGCCCCGCAGCAGCAGGCGTGATTGCCAGCCTGGTTTGGGTTGGAACAGAATATGATCTTAATGGTCATGACTATGGTTTTATTATCGGTATTGTAACAATAATAACAGGGTTATTGATGGTCAGTAACTTTCGCTATAATAGTTTCAAGGATGTTGACTGGAAAGGCCGAGTTAATTTTATTGTTGTATTACTTATCGTACTAGTCTTTGTCGTTGTTGCATCTAGCCCCGCAGAATTATTAATGGCTATCTTTGTACTTTATGCGTGTTCAGGGCCTGTTACCACTATTCGTTCTGTTAAACGTCTTAAGTTAGAACACGTTGTTGGTGATGATCAAGATGCTGACTTTAATAACGAGTCTAATGACCCAACTAAAGAAGTAAAAGCAGATGAAAAACAACAAACAGATTCAGTAGAAAAATAAAATCTACAATAAGAAATCAATGACCTAACAATAAAAAGAGCGCAAATAGCGCTCTTTTTGTATTTTTAGCTGGTGGTTGTGCGCTTTTTGAGCGTTTGAACTAAAATAATAAATTAATCGCATTTTGTGCTTGACCTCAAGGTAAAAGTGTCTAAAATGCGCATCCACTTCCAAGGCGAGCCCAAAGGAGTGTTTTGATAGGTTATCTTAGTCGCTTTCGAGCTTAATGGGATAACATAACGTTTTAAAAAGTCGGTTTGAAAAGTTCAAATTTATTTAAATAAAATGTTGACATCAAAACTGAGGCGCGTAGAATGCGCATCTCGCTTCGGGCAAGGCCTGAAGCAACGA
>JBFONV010000027.1:0-243 GCA_040779335.1 Colwelliaceae bacterium 6471 | reverse complement strand
CACGGATACCAACAACTTCTACTTCATCACCAACTTTAACAATACCGCGCTCTACACGACCTGTTACAACTGTACCACGACCTGAGATTGAGAATACATCTTCAATTGGCATGATGAATGCGCCATCAATTGCACGCTCTGGCTCTGGAATGTAAGTATCTAATGCGTCAGCAAGTTCGATTACTTTCTCTTCCCATTTGGCTTCACCGTTAAGGGCGCCTAATGCTGAACCTTGAATTACTG
>JBFONV010000026.1:0-243 GCA_040779335.1 Colwelliaceae bacterium 6471 | reverse complement strand
TGGCTTCACCGTTAAGGGCGCCTAATGCTGAACCTTGAATTACTGGTAAGTCATCACCTGGGAATTCGTATTCGCTAAGAAGTTCACGAACTTCCATTTCTACTAATTCTAATAATTCTTCGTCATCAACCATGTCACATTTGTTCATGAATACGATGATGAAAGGAACACCAACCTGACGTGATAACAAGATGTGCTCACGTGTTTGTGGCATTGGACCATCTGTTGCTGCTACTACTAAAA
>JBFONV010000025.1:0-243 GCA_040779335.1 Colwelliaceae bacterium 6471 | reverse complement strand
TTAAGCTCCCTAAAGGGTCGTTGGAGACTACAACGTTGATAGGTCAGGTGTGTAAGGGTTGTGAGGCCTTGAGCTAACTGATACTAATTGCCCGTGAGGCTTAACCATACAACACCCAAGTAGTTTTATGCTTAGGTTGTATGAAGACTGACAAAAGATTTAAATCATCACGCATTACATCGTGTGAATAAGAGACAATGTATTTATAAACGCTTTCAAGATTGTAGCCTTTTTGTCTAGCGA
>JBFONV010000024.1:0-324 GCA_040779335.1 Colwelliaceae bacterium 6471 | reverse complement strand
GATAGGTTAAGTTTGGTCTTTTTCTTTAATGAAGAAGTTGGTAGGTCTGGGCAGACTTGAACTGCCGACCTCACCCTTATCAGGGGTGCGCTCTAACCAGCTGAGCTACAGACCTGCATCGCATATTAAAACTAACAAGACGACCTCACCCTACTCTTTATGAGGGGAATGGGGTGCTAACCAGCAAGCTAAAACAGCACAGTATAATAAGTGGTGGAGCTAAGCAGGATCGAACTGCTGACCTCCTGCGTGCAAGGCAGGCGCTCTCCCAGCTGAGCTATAGCCCCTTATTATGCTAGGGTTTTACTTTTCTTCTTCTAATTT
>JBFONV010000023.1:0-427 GCA_040779335.1 Colwelliaceae bacterium 6471 | reverse complement strand
TGGCTAAAGAAAAATTTGAACGTAATAAACCGCACGTCAACGTTGGTACAATCGGACATGTTGACCACGGTAAAACAACCTTAACAGCTGCTATCTCTGCAGTATTAACAAAGGTTCACGGTGGTGAAGTTAAAGATTTCGCACAAATCGATAATGCTCCAGAAGAGCGTGAGCGTGGTATTACAATTAATACCTCTCACATCGAGTACGATACAGAAACTCGTCACTACGCACACGTAGATTGCCCAGGCCATGCTGATTACATCAAAAACATGATCACAGGTGCGGCGCAAATGGATGGTGCTATTTTAGTAGTAGCAGCAACAGATGGTCCAATGCCACAAACACGTGAGCACATCTTGTTATCACGTCAGGTTGGTGTTCCTTTCATCATCGTATTCATGAACAAATGTGACATGGTTGATGA
>JBFONV010000022.1:0-435 GCA_040779335.1 Colwelliaceae bacterium 6471 | reverse complement strand
AAGTCTGCCCAGACCTACCAATTTACGCGATACGCTTCGTTACTTTCTTACTCATGTGCTGCTTTGCACACATCGTAAAAAAGTGCCTTGCCTCTCACATAAATGCACTTTAGCTTAAAAGTATGTTTCCCATTGAGGGGCTATAGCTCAGCTGGGAGAGCGCCTGCCTTGCACGCAGGAGGTCAGCAGTTCGATCCTGCTTAGCTCCACCACTTCTTCATAAAGAAAGAAACCAAACTTAAGGTATCTGCAAAGATAATTTACGTTTGGTTTTTTAAACCACGATTTTGGCCGAATGCGCGCTTAAATTGAGTTCTTTAACAATCTGGAAAGCTGATATAAATACCGGTATTTATATGATGAACGCGGTGTCGCGCTGTTGTTCATATAAGTATAAATACCAAGCTGTTATTGCTTCTTTTATCGGGAAGTAAT
>JBFONV010000021.1:0-441 GCA_040779335.1 Colwelliaceae bacterium 6471 | reverse complement strand
CACGGATACCAACAACTTCTACTTCATCACCAACTTTAACAATACCGCGCTCTACACGACCTGTTACAACTGTACCACGACCTGAGATTGAGAATACATCTTCAATTGGCATGATGAATGCACCATCAATTGCACGCTCTGGCTCTGGAATGTAAGTATCTAATGCGTCAGCAAGTTCGATTACTTTCTCTTCCCATTTGGCTTCACCGTTAAGGGCGCCTAATGCTGAACCTTGAATTACTGGTAAGTCATCACCTGGGAATTCGTATTCGCTAAGAAGTTCACGAACTTCCATTTCTACTAATTCTAATAATTCTTCATCATCAACCATGTCACATTTGTTCATGAATACGATGATGAAAGGAACACCAACCTGACGTGATAACAAGATGTGCTCACGTGTTTGTGGCATTGGACCATCTGTTGCTGCTACTACTAAAA
>JBFONV010000020.1:0-492 GCA_040779335.1 Colwelliaceae bacterium 6471 | reverse complement strand
GGCGTTAGGTGAATAGATGAAGTTTTCGCTGCCCGCGCAGTTAAAAGGCCCAGAATGTAAAAATGTTATGCTTCAAGCTATTTCCATCAGAAAAAAGCTGGAGCCTGTCTTTTTTAATATTGAATTTGACTCAGTAAATGAAATTTCAATAATTCTTCGAGTTGATGGATCTTTAGGTAGCTTTGGTATGGAGGGAATTGAAAACTTCGAATTAACCAATGGTATTTGTACCTGCGATGTTGTAATTAGAGATCTTAACTGGGTTAAACAACAAGAAGAGCAAATATCTAAAATTTTGAAGTTAAAGATTCTTGAAGCTATAGTTTATTGTTTTAAAAATTTAAACTTCAACACGGATATTAGTAAAATCAAAAAAGTACTCAGCTAATTCACCTAACAAGCGCATTAAGCACGGGACTGCTAACAGTTTGCTCGGTTCCGCTTCGCTGCACATTTTAGCAAACTACTACCAGCCCCTTATGCGGGCGTTAT
>JBFONV010000001.1:0-1278628 GCA_040779335.1 Colwelliaceae bacterium 6471 | reverse complement strand
GTAAACAATACATCGCGTTTTATAATCAAGAGCGATTACATTCAAGTTTAGGTTATACAACACCACAAAAATATGAGAAATTATGGACTTAGGAAGTGTCTACAAAAGTGGTGTAAGATCACTTCGCTACACATTTTAGCAAACTGTTTTCAGCCCCTTAAATGGGCGTTAAATTGCAAAGGATAGCATGTATCAATTATCTGAAATTAGAGTCAAAGTTGAAAAGTTAGGAAAATTAATTGGCGCAAACCAGCATCAATTACCAACATACGGTAAAAGCCGTGATTTCGGTTACTCGCATGTTGAGGTAGACAAACTCTCATATCATTTGGTTACCGTTGAGCGTGGGCAGGAGTTAGAAAGAAGATCAACGGCTGAGTTTGATGAACTTTTGTATTACATTTTCTTAGATGCTACTAGCGATATTGCGGGCAACTTCGAACTAAAAAATAGAATTGAAGATCAAGATAGCTGACGAATAGCTTTCTCAAAGCAAATTGAGTTAATGCACTCTATAAACTCTGATTTTGGTAAAAAGGTAGAACTATATCTATCAAAAATCTTAGAAAAGTACCCGTACGACGATGAGCTTATAAAAAAGTTAAATCAAAGTTCAGGTGCTTAATGCAACTTAACAAGCAATTAAAGCGGGGCATTTGCATGACAATGAAAGGAATCAACTATGCACTTAATTATCAATGAACGTAAAGTCGAGAACCCATTAGCTATTATAGCTATGGTTTTATTTGCATTGTCCCTTGTCGGTGGTGCTATAGCTATGCTCTTGTTCGTATTACTCCCTTTAATTGGAGTTTTCATCTCCGGCATCTTGGCTCTAATTTTTGTAATAATTACTCCCATAATTCTCTGGTTTGTTTTACCGATACTGTTTCTTTCAATAATAGGTTGGTTTTTCGGCAAACTATTAAAGTAAAAGTGGTCTGTCGGCAAAGTCATACTATAAGAAATTAAACAAGGACAAATACAGTTGGTTTTTGCTCCTTCGTCGCTTATTCTAGCCAACTATTAATAGCCCCTTAAATGGGCTTTAGGTGAAAGAGAGTGTCAGTCACATGATCCATTTGGGTTTGCATTTTTTGGTTCCAGCTATATTGGTAGGTATTTTTTATCGGGGTAATTGGAAGGTTGCTTATTTTGTAATGATTGCGACTATGCTTGTAGACATTGATCATTTATTAGCTACTCCTATATACAGCCCCAATCGTTGCAGTATTGGTTTTCATCCATTGCATCAAGTTTGGTTTGTCATTATATATTTTGTACTTTGCTTCGTTCCCAAAACAAGGTTAGTTGGCTTAGGTTTGTCTATTCATATGGTTTTAGATTCTATAGATTGTCAAATAACCAATGGTGTATGGGTAAGTTCATAATGTATAAATTCATTTAGGAAACAGTATGTTATTAATTGGCACTATTTTACTTGTTATTATCGGTATTGTTCATTCCTACTTAGGTGAAAAATATTTATTGATTCGTTTGTTTCGACGCGAGAATTTACCTAAATTACTTGGGAGTGATTGGTTCACTAAACGTGTATTAAGGTTTGCTTGGCATTTAACCACTCTAGCTTGGTGGGGCTTTGCTGCTATTTTATATGTGTTATCAACTCCAAGTGAAAATGTTAAAGGTGAAATACTTGTAATCATTTCTGTAGTGTTTGTTTTAAGTGGTATTGTTTCATTGCTATTTTCTCGTGGTAAGCATTTATCGTGGTTATTCTTTTTTACAATAGCAGCAACAAGTTACTACGCAGTAATATACAGTTAACAAGGTAATGGATCAGGAAAATTTACAGCTGGCTGTTTTCCCTGCGTTCAACATTTTAGCCAACTATAAATTGCCCATTATTGGGGTATTAGGAGATTAGCGGTGATTTCATATCGACCTGCTGGTAATTTATCAAAATCAGCCGAAATTACGTATGATAATATGCGCACTTATTATGCGCATTATTCCGTTGATTGGCAGCAACATCAAATTCTGGAGCAAATAGTAAGTCTAGATAATTGGGACATTCTCTGTGATGGCGAGTTAGTTGGAGCTCTTCGTTTATCATTTGATAATGATGGATGCTATTTAAGAGATCTACAAATTAGCGCTCTATTTCAAAATAAAGGTATCGGAGCAGCGGCGCTAGCCGAGTCAGTTCGATTAGCACAAAAATCTGGAGCAAAGAAACTAAGGTTAAGGGTTTTCAATATCAGCCCTGCGTACCATCTATACAAAAGAAAAGGATTTACTGTAGTCAGTGAAGATGAAAGATTTTACTACATGGAGCAAGAAATCCTCTAACAGACTGTTAAACATGGCGTTAGGTTTCCATATCTGGCATCCTATTTCAATTTGAGCTTAAAATGAAAAGTAAACTAGATAGTCTTTCTGAAGTTGTCGCTAAAGCGAATGATTTGTTCTATAGCAAGTATGACAATATTGATACTTTGATGGGTATTATGGATAAAACTTTGCGAAAGCAAGGTATGAAGGCTGATGCAATCACTATTGATTGTGTTTCTCTTGATAAGAAAGTGGTTCTTTTACTTCATGATGACAAACCGGATGTCGTAGACATAGCTTTAGGTAACAAAGCGGGCGATATTTTCTCCTCTTCAGAATACGTTTTAAGTGATGTATCCGAAGAAGTAATTGTCGGTATTATGGAAATGAGCTTTGTAGTAAAAACCTAAACAGCGCTTTAAGCGGTGGGTGTTATGTGTGTAATTGAATACCAAAGTTGTAAGTTGCTAAATTATAAATTTTTCATCATTATCTTAAGTATCATTGCATATATTCCTATCTCGTTTGCGATTTCTTTAGCGTCAGAAAAGCAAGTGTTAAAGGTTGTCGATAAAATGAATTCGGCTTGGTTTGAAAAGGATGTATCTAAATGTATTTCATATTTTTCGATAGATACAAATTTTGAAAACTCCTACGGCTGGTCTATTTCTAGTCGAAAATCCCTTGAACACTTTCTTCAGGAATTTCTCTTTTCAAAGTACCCAAAAATCGAGCAAAAATATGTCCATACATATTCCACCGTTGAATTTTAGCACCAGACATTGCTAACAAATATCCTGATGTTTTTAATTGGAAACAATATAAAGATACGAGCAAATTAATCAGGACAAATAACAGTTGGTTTTTGTTCCTGTATCGCTTATTTTAACCAGCTATTATCAGCCCGTCATTGAGGCGTTGGCTACTTTCAAAACGGAGTTTAAATGTCAGAGTATTTTGCGAAAATAAACTGGGTAAGAGATAGCAGTGAAAGTTATGTTGATAACAAATATAGTCGGGCACATGAATGGATTTTTGATGGCGGAGTAACCGTGCAGGCATCATCTTCGCCTCATGTAGTTCCTTTACCTTATTCAGTTGAAGAAAATGTTGACCCAGAAGAAGCTTTTGTTGCATCTCTTTCTAGTTGTCACATGTTATTCTTTTTATCTATAGCGGCAAAAAGAAGGTATGTTGTTGATTCATATGTAGACGATGCTGTTGGTATTATGGAAAAAAATAGCGATGGTAAAATTTCAATGACTAAAGTAATACTCAAGCCACATGTTCAATTTAATGGTGATAAAAAGCCGACAATGGAACAACTTGAAAAGATGCACCACCAATCTCATGAGCAATGTTTCATCGCTAACTCAGTAAAAACTAAAATTGTTACGGAAATCGTAGCCTAATAAACAGTTTAATAAGGACAAAACACAGTTGGCTATTAACGAGGGCGTTAGGAAGTTAGTTGTAGAGGTGGGAGTATCAAATAAATGAATTTTCCGAATATGTTATTAAGCCATGTCGAATTGTATGTTCAAGATATAGTTCAAATGGAGAATTTTTATATACACAAGTTGGGCTTTGTCGTCACAGATCGAGGTGAAGGATTACATGGATTGGTGTTTCTGAGTAGAAATCCGAATGAGCATCATCAGATTGTATTAAATCCAGTTACATCCACACGTAAATTGAACAGCCCTGTAGACCATATATCATTCAGAGTACCTTCAATTTCAGAGCTGCGCACATTTTTTAAGTCACTAAAGTCAGCTTTAGATATAAAGATCCACACTGTATCTCATGGTAGTACTTGGTCAATCTATTTTAGAGATCCTGAAAATAATAGATTCGAAATTTTTACTGAAACTCCTTGGTATGTTAACCAACCGTGTAAATTCGAAGTGAATTTTGATTTATCAAATGAACAACTGATTGAATTTACACACAATAAAGTAAAAGAAATGTCTGGCTTTACAATCGCCAGTAAGTGGCAGGAGTCGCACAAAAACATGCTTCAGGTCACAGCTAACTAACCCTTAATAAATGGGATAAAGTGATGTAAGTTGATCTTCGACGCTAATTTTAGCCAACAATTTTTTGCCTATTATTAAAGCGCTATATACCCTTAAGGTTTTGATAAAAACACAAATCATGAGACAAGAATTAAGAAATAAAATCATTGAAGTATGTGATAAGAAAATAGCTAGCAAAGGTAATAATGTCGGCGTTTCGTTTTACGCATTCTTTGCCAATAAAAATGATAATCCAGAATTATTAATGGAAGCCGCTACCTGGTGGATTCAAACGCATAAATTAGATCATTTCGTTAAGGCTTACAAAATTAAAGGAATGGTTCAAAGTAATTTATAAGCGGCACATAACAAAAAATAAATCACTATAAATAACCGTTGGCTTGCATTCATCGTTCAATATTCAGCTAACAATTTTATTGCCGCGTAGTGCGGCGCTAGGCGGCTTAAGCTTTAATTTAATAATGAGATAATTTAAATAGGATAAATTCAAAAATGAAAAAAACAAAATATCGACTGTTTTTTATGCTGATTCTTATTTCATCTTCAGTCAACGCTTGGGCAGATAAAGCTACTTACCTATCGGCTAGAGAATCTGACCCGCGAATTTTACAATGGATGGTTGGAAGTCCACCTCCACCTGAAAAACTCATAACACAACCCCAATCTAATTATTTTAGCTTTCCCAAATTACGTTGGACAGTGTGTCATATTCGTGAATTTTTGCCTACCAAGCAAGTTAATAGAGGTCTAGGTCCAGCTATTCCTTTTAACTATGCACTTGATAAAGAAATTGATTTAGTAAAATTTAAAGTCACTGGTGATGACCGTGAGATAACATGGAAAGAGTCTCTTGCATTGAATTATACTGACGGTATTCTCATTTTACATAAAGGAAATGTCGTATACGAAAAATATCAGGGATGTCTAGATGAAGCGAATAAGCATGCTGCAATGTCTATGACAAAGTCCCTTACTGGGCTTTTAGCAGAAATTCTAATTGCTGAAGGTCGTCTTGACGAACAAGCAACAGTTTCCTCTATCATTCCTGAACTTAAAGACAGTGCGTTTGGCAGTGCTAATGTGCGCCAGATTATGGATATGACCACAGCGTTGGATTATAGCGAAGACTACTCTGATCCTAACGCTGATATATGGGTATATTCATCTGCAGCAAGTCCTTTACCAAAACGTAGCGATTACAAAGGGCCTGACGGATATTACGAATACTTACAGACTGTGAAAAAGAGTGGTAAACATGGTGAAGCATTTGGATACAAAACTATTAATACCGACGCATTGGGCTGGTTAGTTTCACGAGTTTCAAACCAGAAGCTAACAGACCTATTATCAGAAAAAATTTGGCAAAAAATTGGTGCTGAGCAAGACGGCTATATGACTGTAGATGGCAGAGGCACTCCTTTTGCTGGTGGTGGTCTCAGTGCGGGCTTGCGCGATCTTGGTCGAATTGGCCAGCTAATGCTCAACAAGGGTGTGCTAAATGGGGTAAGGGTTTTTCCAGAGTCAGTAGTCGAAAACATACAAAAAGGAGGCGACAAGAATGCCTTTAAGGAAGCGGGGTACACTTCTCTGAAGGGAGGTAGTTACCGCAGTATGTGGTGGATGTTGCACAACAATCACAAAGCTTATGCTGCTCGAGGAGTCCACGGACAAACTATTTATATCGATCCAAAAGCCGAAATGGTTATAGTTCGCTTGGCCTCATACCCTCATGCAAAAAACTCTTATATTGATCCAACTTCATTGCCAGCATATCAAGCCGTGGCAAACTACCTTTTAGAGAGGCAATAGTGTTACT
This sequence comes from Colwelliaceae bacterium 6471, assembly GCA_040779335.1. Taxonomy (GTDB): domain Bacteria; phylum Pseudomonadota; class Gammaproteobacteria; order Enterobacterales; family Alteromonadaceae; genus JBFONV01. The sequence continues at coordinate 1,272,478 of JBFONV010000001.1, read as the reverse complement.
TAAAGTTTCTAATTCAAAGCCTAACAAATGACTATAGCGTCAATAACTAATTTTTAGACATTGGTATTTGCTCATTGCTCGCTAGTTTAGCCAACAATTGTGCCTCTTAATGAGGCGATATAGCCTCTGGAGGCTCTGTACGTTTAAATGGAAATTCGTAAAATATCTTGGCAACAAACCATTCCGCTGCGTAACAGTGTGCTGTGGCCAGAGAAAACAGCAGAATATTGTCATGTAGATGGAGATAACGATGCTCTTCATTTTGGCGCTTTTATCAATGACAAGCTTGTTTGCGTCGCGTCCGTATATTTAAAATTAAATAAAGCTCGCTTACGTAAATTTGCTACCGACACTCATTACCAAAACCAAGGTGTAGGTTCTAAAATGATAAAGCACATTATTCAATCGCTAAAAAATATTGAAACAAGCCTTTTCTGGTGTGACGCAAGAGAATCAGCTTTAGGGTTTTATAAGCGTTTTGGTATGCAGCAGTACGGTGAGCGTTTTTATAAAGAAGAAGTTCCATACTTTAAAATGGAAGTTTCCTTATAATGTATTAATACGGCTTATAACACGAATTTAAAACGAGATGGCTAATAGTGTTTTCTATTTTCACCCACTATTAATCACGGTGTTAAATGGCATAAAATCCAGCAGGCCTCTCCCCTTTGAGAGCCTGCTGACATTACAATTCTCAATGATTTAATAGGCACCTTCGCTATATATCAACTCATAGCTGTGGCTGTAGATCTCTACTATATTTCCGAATGGATCTTCCATATAAATCATGCGGTAAGGCTTTTCACCTGGATAGTAATAACGTGGCTTCTCCATTCGTTTTTTCCCTCCAGCAGCGACAATGCGTTCAGCGAGTTCTTCAACGTTAGGATCTTGCACACAGAAATGGAAGACGCCGGTTTTCCAGTATTCAAAATTATCTTCTGGGTTTACTTGATTCTTGAACTGGAATAACTCAACACCAATTCTGTCCCCCGTGGATAGATGGGCTATTCTAAAGCTTTGCCAGCCCGCTCCGAAGACATCAGTGCACATTTCTCCGATGGCACTATCATCCTCGATGATCTCGGTGGGTTCCATGATCAGATACCAACCCATAACTTCAGTGTAGAATTTCACGGCCTGCTCCAGGTCCAGCACAGAAATACCTATATGTGAAAAATTTCTTGGGTAAACATTACTCATTTTGTGTCCTCCTCTATAAAACTAAGACTAGGTTACAAAGCGATGGTAATAATGTAAAATTATCATATGTTATCTAAATGATTATAAATCGTAATGATTAATACCACTTGGTTACGCAGTTTTTGCACACTCGTTGAAGTAGGCCACTTTACTCGCACGGCCGAGCGCCTGCACATGACTCAATCTGGCGTGAGTCAGCATGTGCGCAAATTAGAAGAGCAGCTCGGTACCCAACTGATTATTAGGGAGGGAAAGCAATTCTCGCTTTCGACTGCCGGCAATAAGCTGTACTTGGAAGCGCAGGATATTTTGCTAAGCTTGTCGAATTTGGAGCAAAAAGTACGAGAAGATCCGCCCTATGAGGGCATCGTACGAGTAATGTCGCCGGGGAGCATTGGACTCAAGTTGTACCCACATCTATTGGCATTGCAGAGTAAACATCCCAAACTTGTTATTGATTACCGCTTTGCACCCAATGCTGACGTAGAGCGCGCAATTGCAAAGTCTATTGTAGATATCGGATTCATGACGACGAAATCGGCACTGGCTGAGGTCAGTTGCACCGCTGTAGCAGAAGAGTCGCTGTTGCTGGTGACGCCTGCAACGGTTGAAAATCCGGACTGGGAAACCTTACTTGCCCTAGGCTTTATTGATCATCCAGATGGAAGTCATCATGCCAGCCTATTACTCAGCGCCAACTATGCCAAATTTCAGCATAGTCAGCTGTTTATCAAAAAGGGATTTTCGAACCAAGTAGGACTTATTCTGGAGCCTGTCAGTTTGGGGCTTGGATTTACTGTGTTACCGGCCCATGCGGTTGAGGCTTTTCACAAGCCCGAGAAAATTAAAATTCACCCGCTCGCTAACCAAGTAAGTGAGACACTATACCTATGTAGCAGACGTCACACGACGCTCCAGAACAGAATAAAAATAGTCATAGAAGAAGCCAAGCGTTGGATCTAAATGTTGGTTGGGTGGTGTTAGCACTGGACGTTTTGGCAAATTCTGATAAGCCTATTTAAAAAACAATCTAAAGCGTTATATAACACTATGTATACTCGTCGCCAAACACATCTGACCAAAGGTTATGTAATACACTCAACAAGTAAATACATTAAAAATAGAGATCATTTTAAACTAACCCTTTTAACCCATGGCAGAACACCCTATAATTTTGATCATTAAAAAATAGCATAGAGATATTAAATGCCAGACCAAAACGAAGAACTTAAAAGAGCTGGATTAAAAATCACCCTGCCTCGAGTAAAAATACTTACTATTTTACAGTCGCCTGGCAACCAACATATAAGTGCTGAAGACGTATATAAAATTCTTTTAGAGCAACATGAAGAGATAGGCCTTGCAACGGTTTATCGCGTGCTGAACCAATTTGATGATGCAGGTATTGTAACCCGCCATCATTTTGAAGGTGGCAAGTCAGTTTTTGAATTAGCACATAAAAAACATCACGATCATTTAGTCTGCTTAAAATGCGGTAAAGTGGTGGAATTTGAAGATGATGTCATTGAAAAACGCCAAGAAGATATCGCTCAACATCATAAAATCAAATTAACCAATCACAGTTTATACCTATACGGTGAATGTGAAGACGAATCGGCGTGCGATAGCTATAGAAAATCTCAATACTAAAACATTGGTATTATAAATTGCGCTTTTCGCGTAGATAAGTCGCTTAGATAAATTAAGCGAAACGCATAAAAAAACCGACAACAATGTCGGTTTTTTTAATGGTCGGTATTACTAAATAAACACCTACTTAACACCTGACGAGTTTACTTGTCAGCGATTTTTGCCCAAGTATCACGCAAACCTACTGTGCGGTTAAACACTAAGTGTTGCGCGGTCGCATCTTTATTATCTAAACAAAAATAACCCTGACGCTCAAATTGATAAGCAAGCTCTGGCGGCGCACTTTGCAATGAAGGCTCTACTTTTGCGTGTGTAATAGTGATCAGCGACTCTGGATTCATTACCGTATGAAAATCTGGCTCTGCCGCAGGGTTTGGCACCGTAAATAATCTATCGTATAAACGAATTTCAGCATCTAACGCTTGTTCTGCGCTGACCCAATGAATTACGCCTTTAGGTTTAGTACCATCACTCGGGTTTTTACCTAAAGTGTCTTCATCGTATCGACAATATACTGTGGTGACTTTACCATCAGCGTCTTTATCGCAACGTAATGCGGTAACAACATAAGCGCCACGTAAACGTACTGCTTTGTCTAACACTAAACGCTTATATTTTTTGTTCGCTTCTTCACGAAAATCTTCAGCTTCAATGTATAGTTCACGGCTAAAAGGTACAATACGAGCACCTTGGCTGTCATCACTTGGATGATTTTTAATGGTAAGCTCTTCTACTTGCCCTTCTGGGTAGTTTTCTATCACCAATTTAATTGGATCAAGTACCGCCATGGCACGTGGTGCGTTATCGTTTAAATCTTCACGAATACACGCCTCAAGTACGCTCATTTCAACGGTGTTATCCATTTTGGTCACACCAATACGTTTAGTAAACTCACGAATTGAACCTGGTGTGTAACCGCGACGACGAAACGCTGCAATAGTTGGCATACGAGGGTCATCCCAACCAGAGACTAGTTTTTCTTCCACCAATGAATGTAACTTACGTTTACTCATTACAGTATATTCAAGGTTTAATCGCGAAAATTCATACTGATGAGGTTTTGCTTCAATCGAAATATGATCAATAACCCAATCATACAAGCGACGGTTATCTTGAAATTCTAACGTACACAAAGAATGAGTGATGTTTTCTATAGCATCAGAAATACAGTGTGTAAAATCGTACATTGGGTAAATGCACCATTTATCGCCCGTTTGATGATGATGGGCAAATTTAACACGATAGATAATAGGATCGCGCATACACATAAAGCTAGAAGCCATATCAATTTTTGCGCGCAGTGAACACTCCCCTTCTTTAAACTCACCGTTTTTCATTTTCTCAAACAAGGCTAAGTTTTCTTCTGGAGAAGTATCTCGATAAGGGCTGTTTTTACCGGGTTGTTTTAAGGTACCACGATATTCACGTGTTTCTTCTGCGTTTAAAAAACACACATAGGCAAGCCCTTTTTCAATCAACTCAACGGCGTAACCGTATAAACGATCAAAATAATCAGAGGAATAATGAACATCTCCTGCCCATTGAAAGCCCAACCACTTAACGTCTGCTTGAATAGAGTTAACGTAATCAATATCTTCTTTTTCGGGGTTAGTATCATCAAAGCGTAAATTACATAAACCATTGTAATCGTTGGCAATACCAAAATTTAAGCAAATAGATTTTGCATGACCTATGTGTAAATACCCATTAGGCTCTGGCGGAAAACGTGTATGCACTTGGGTGTGCTTACCACTTGCTAAGTCAGCATCAATAATTTGGCGAATAAAATTGCTTGGACGGTTTTCAGTATCCGACATCCAGTGAACCTCAAAAAGTAAATATACGGTCTTGTTATAAGGCCGCATTATATCAATAGTTTCTAGTATAAAATAGCTAAGAAAATTAAATTATTTTCATTTATAAAGCCCTTGGAGAAATAATCTGGACGAGTTTTATCAATAGACTTTAGTCTTTATTCGCCGCAAACTAACAACAGCTAAACCGTTACAAATCAATATATAAAATAAATGGATAGATTTTGAACAACATTAACACTCAACAAGCGCCTGTATCTCTCGTTTCATCGAGCGGTACACCAACATACGGATATTTTGATGGACCGGTTAGCTCACTTGGCCTTGAACATTTTAACTATCGTACTGATATGGATAAACCGGCTAGTGCACTCGCTAAACATTTCCATTTTAAACAGTTCCAGTTTGTCAGTATTGTTACTGAAAATTTTATCATCGGTGTTGCCATCGCTGATATTCGATATTTAGGCAATGGTTTTTGTTACCTCTATGATATTAAACAAAATAAGATTGTTGAAACCTCTTGGCTAAAATTTGGCGGTTTAGGTTATCAGATGACGCCATCACCAATGAATGGTTTAGCGCGCATCGCTAATCGTAACGGCGAAGTTTGCTTTCACTTAACAGAGGGAAACTGGCACCTTAGTATTAATACCCAGACAATATCTGCCGATCTCAAATTGGTCTCCAAACAGGCCAGTTTACCCATTGCAATGTGTAATCCAACCGGATACCGAGGCTGGACCTATACTCAAAAACACAATGGTTTAACGCCACACGGACATTTAGCAATCAATGGCGTTAATCAATCGCTCAATGACGCCTTAGCGGGATATGATTTTTCTGCAGGATATATGCGCCGCGAAACCAGTTGGCGCTGGGCCAGCATTAACGCTACAACAAAAGAAGCGGGTAATGAGACCAAGATCATCGGCTTAAACTTAGCTGCAGGAGTCAATGAAACTGGCGGCAATGAAAATGTATTTTGGTGCGATAAAGAGCGGCATTTACTTCCAGCGGTGCACTTTGATTTTCAACGTAAACCCGTTAATAAATCCACCAACGCAATAGATAGCACCTGGCACATTTATTCAGACAACGGCCAAATTGACTTACACTTTTGCGCAAAAAATTGCCGTTTTGAACGACTAAACTTATGGCTTTTAAAAAGTAACTTTAGGCAATTTATCGGCTATTTCACAGGCTACATCATTGATAACGATGGTAATAAGCATACCATTGATAATATCATTGGACTTACCGAAGACCATTTTGCCCGTTGGTAATAAACCCAACCTATTCCGGAAAAATTATTGCTGCAATACATCAATGAGCCATTGCTCAAAACGTCGCACTTTTTCCCATTTAAAATGATGACTGGGCGCAACTAAGTATAATGTTCGCGGATCGTCATAATGATAATTCAAAACATTAACCAAATTTCCCGAACGTAAGTGTTCGTTTACTAATACTTTACTGACAAATGCCAGCCCCCTGCCCGCAAGTGCATTTTGAATAATAGGTACCGCATCGGTTGTTTTAATCATCGAGACCAATTGCTCACGTTTAATATGGTAGTGGTGGCAACAATCGCTAATCGCCGCTTGAATATCGCTACTGGTATCTTCAAGCAATGGTAAGGAAAATATTTTTTCAACATCTTGTTCAATGCCAGCTAAAATGCGGGGGCATGCAACCAGCACTAAATTGTCGTGGCAGAGCTGTCGACTTTCAAGTCCAGCGTAATTACCCTGACCGCGTCTAACGGCCAGATCAATATCATGCTCGTCGAATGAATTAAGATTGTTATTAGGCGAAAACTGAATGTTTAGGTCAGGATTTGCTTGTTGAAAGGCATCAATGCGTGGAAGCAATAACAACGAAGTGACAGAATGTAATGCCGTGATCTTTAGTTCATTATTATTTGGCTCGACATTTACTGTCGCAACCCCGTCTTTAATTTCTTTAAATGCTCTTGCGATAAAAGGCATTAGCAGCAGTCCTTTGGCATTTAATCGCGTGCTTTTTTTATCCCGTTCAAAAAGCGGACAATCAAAATAATTCTCCAATAGACGAATTTGCTGGCTCACTGCAGCCTGAGTCACAAATAAATGCTCTGCGGCTGCCTTAAAACTTTCTCTTTCTGCAGCAATCAAAAAAACATGTAGTGACTTTAGGGGAGGTAATCGCATAACACTTTAGAAAAACTTAACTGTAGTTAAATTTATATCGTTTGTCAGAAAAGAATGCAAGCGTTAATTTAACCACAAGTTCAACAAACGTTAAGTGAGTACACAATGAAAACATTAATCAAACACACCTTATTTACAATGACAATACTAGCAAGCCAAGTAACTTTAGCAGAAGATGAGGTAGTATACTCTTCGATGGGCTATCCGTATAACCAGTTAATATCTCGCACCGATGCAATTAATATCACCTACACCGAAGATAAAGAAAAAGTTAACTGTAAAGTAGAGGTGAAATGGCAAGGCAAGACATTGACCTCACCAGCTATTGTTGCAAATAGCGCAAAATTTTCAAACAAGCCTCTGGCAAGTTGTTTACCAAGGGAGCACGCGAAATCAATATTAGCGAAAACCTTTCACTAACAATGATAGCGCTCGTCAATAACCAGCAAAGGGGATTATTTATCCCCTTTGCTTATAAATAGTTTCTTGTTAACACGTTCCTTAAATAATTAGTTATCAGCTTTTACATCAACAAAACGCGGATAGATTAAGATAAAAGCACCAATCATTAAATAACCACCAACAATGCCATTAAACAAAGGCAAATGCAGTGAAGGAGAATGCAAAATACCAATCGAAGCCATCAGGCCGCCAACCACAGCAAACCATCCGGCATTTTTAAAATTACCATCAATAACACTGGCGACAATTGCGCCCCACATCAACCCAGTAATAATAGCGCCTTGTGATAAGGCTTGATGTCCAAGTAAATGCGCGCCTTGCTGCCCCATTGCAGCGACCATCGCGGGATCGGTTAAATCAGGTAAATTGGTTGCGCCAACGTCACGCAACGCATTCATCATAGAACCCCACTTAACCATAACAAAGCTTGATACATGCGGCATCATGGCAATAGCGATGGCAATGACATGTGTTTTTTTCACCGTGCTTGCACTTTGTGAAATCAAGGAAATGGCAACAAAGACTAATATCGGCGCAGCAGCTGATAATGGGATCAAGCTACTCAAAAATGCCAACAAACCAAAGGTCGCCGCTAAAAAGAACACAATTCCAACGCCTAATACGTAACCACAACGTGCTTTCATCGCACTATAAACCGGATGACCAATATAAACCGTCGTCGGAAATGGTGAACCAAATAATGCCCCTAGCATAGTGCCGACGCCGTCAGTGACCTGACAAGTCGCAACAGGATATGCATCGCCAGCCGCTTCTGCTGATTCAACATTATTCATGGTCTCGATAAAGTTATATATTTGTACAGGGATCAATACTAAAAACAGTTCAGAGTTCGCAAACAAATGCTGCAGTCCGACAAGTAAATCGCCAAAATATGGGATAGGAGGATGAAACCCAACACCAGAAAAATTAATTGATGTTTTGCCCATCGCCAGTGCGATCAGCGTTCCAGCAATAAGCGCCGCCAACCCCGCAGGCAGATTAAAAGGTAATTTAAATCGCCCCACTAATCCCCAAATAATGATCATCAACGAAGTAAAACCAATAACAGGCTCTTCCAATATGCTTGCTAAAGAAACACTGCCGATAAAAACTAACGCGATACCACATAAAGTGCCTAGCATGCCAGCTCGTGGTGTCACCCGCTTTAAAAAAGGCCCAATAATGGCGCCTAACGCAGCCACAATGCCGCCGATAAAACCAGCCGCAATACCCACCTGCCACGCAAGCTCAGCATTATTTGTCGCCCAATAAATAGGGCCTATAACACCAAATAAATAGACAAACATTACCGGCGTACTTATTCCATATGGCAGCGCAGTAATATCATTACGCCCAGTTTTAGCGGCTAAGCGCCGAGCCAATATGGTATAGACCACCACACCAGCTAATATAGCGATGGCTGCCCCTGGAATGATCCGACCAAAAACGATGTCGGTTGGCATATTAAAGACAAATTTACAAATACCGCTGAGTACAATTAAGTTAGTTAAGTTGTCGGTAAAAAGTGCCCAAAATGCACTTAAATCACTGCGATTAAAAAGTTGATAGCTACTATTCTCTTGATTCATAATGCATTTCTTTAAAAGTTTGATTAAAAATAAGGCATGATTTTTAAATAATAATAACGCCTAATTACGCATCTTTTTTATACTTGCTTATATTTTGTTCAATACGAACATACCATTCCTGACACATGTGTCAGGAATGGTATTTACTAATTTACGCTAACCTTTTACACTAGTTAACAAAATATCACCTAATCACAGGCCATTAAGTTATGAGTTATCATTCATTTAATCCACCACGTAGAATTCTCATGGGACCCGGTCCTTCAGATATTAGTCCTGAAGTACTATCTGCGCTATCCCGACCTGTTATTGGGCACTTAGATCCATTGTTTATCAATATGATGGATGAAGTAAAGTCATTACTACAATACGCCTTTCAAACCAAAAATGAATTCACTATCGCGCTATCTGCGCCGGGCTCTGCAGGTATGGAAGCCTGTTTCGTTAACCTTGTTGAAGCGGGCGATAAAGTGATTGTCTGTCGCAATGGGGTATTTGGCGATCGTATGGTACAAAATGTTAACCGTATTGGCGCACAAGCCATTATTGTTGACTCTCCTTGGGGACGCGCCGTTGAGGTCGATAAAGTAGAGCAAGCACTGATTGCTCATCCCGATGCCAAGTTTCTCGCCTTTGTACATGCAGAAACCTCAACAGGAGCGTTATCTGATGCCCAGTCATTGTGTAAATTAGCGCAAGCACATCAATGTACTACCATTGTCGATGCGGTCACATCACTTGGCGGTGTTGAATTAAGGGTTGATGATTGGGGCATAGACGCTATCTATTCCGGTTCACAAAAATGTTTATCTTGTGTTCCAGGCTTATCACCGATTTCTTTTAGTGATAGAGCGGTCGAAATAATAAAAAATAGAAAAACACCTATACAAAGTTGGTTTTTAGATCAGTCACTGGTAATGAGCTATTGGTCAGGAAATGGTAAACGTAGTTATCACCACACTGCCCCTGTCAATTCTTTATACGCATTACATGAATCCTTGTTGCATTTACATAACGAAGGTTTGGAAAACAGCTGGGCGCGCCATCAAGCACAACATGAAAATTTAGCGAAAGGGCTAAGCGATTTGGGCATTGAATTTATCGTACCGGCACATGAGCGTTTGCCACAACTTAATGCCATTTATATTCCATCAGGGATAGATGATGCCAAGGTGAGAAATTATCTATTAAATCACTACAACCTTGAAATAGGCGCGGGATTAGGTGATTTTGCTGGAAAAGCGTGGCGTATTGGCCTGATGGGTTACGCGGCTCGAAATGAAAACGTCGCGCTGTGCTTAACGGCATTAAATGATGCTTTAAACCAATAACTTACACTGTTTTTTAAATAAACGTTAAAAGACCAGTCTCTAATTGGTCTTTTTTTACTACTCATCAGCAGTAAAAATTTGACTCATTAAAAGTACCTAACCCAAGCTATGCTAGTAACACTCACCTTATCGATGTGACAAAGCAAAAAACTATGCTAGTATTTGGTTACTTTCAATAGTTATTATTTTCCGCCAAGTGTCCATATTAACTGGTTTTGAAAATAAATAACCTTGATAAATATCACATCCTTTGCGTTTTAAATAATCATACTGCAATTGATTTTCAACACCTTCTGCAACACATCTCACCCCCAACGCTTTAGCCATATCAATAATTGCATCAATGATAGCGCAGGGTTTATCGATACCTTCAATATCATCGACAAAATATTTATCAATTTTAAATTCGAAAATGGGGAGTTCTTTCAAATAGGCAAGGCTTGAATATCCCGTACCAAAGTCATCAACCGAAAAACGGAATCCATGTTTACTCAACTTTTCCATGGCGCTTTTGACAACCGTAATATTTGCAACTAAAGCCGTTTCCGTGAGTTCCAGCACGACTAGTTCAGCCGGTATATCGAACTGCCTAACTAAGTTGACTAACTTACTGATGAAATTTGGCGCGGCAATTTGCTTTGCGCTAATATTTATTGAAACCGAAGTATTTAAGCCTTTCTCTATAAGCTCTTTTATTGCTTTACAAGCGTTCAACAAAACCCAATCACCAATTTTTATTATGGCATCACTCTCTTCTGCTATAGGGATAAAATCAGAGGGGCTAATATAACCAAATTGGCTGGAATTCCACCTTACAAGGGCCTCAAAGGAGTTGATCCTTCCTTCATTATTACATTGAGGTTGCATCGCTAGTGATAACTCGCCACTATCAACAATGGTCTTTAATAGCTCCTGAATCGTTAAATAGCGGTAATACTCGTTAATGCCTTCTTCAGCAACGTGATGTAAACCAAAAGGGGCATCGTTTTTTGCTTTACGTAACGCGTGCTCTAGAATATTAAGCATGGTTTCAAACGATTTATTAGTAGGCTCAAATATGGCGCTACCTAGTGAAGCGGTTAGCGTAAGTTTCTGCTCGTCCAAATCAACAATAAAGTTATTCGGGTGAAGCAAGGCCTTTTCGATTAACGTCGGCCTAAATTTATGTAGTTGTGATTTACTATAGCTTTTATTGGATAATACAATGAATGAATCCGCATCAAATTTATATATTTTGTAGTCGAGTCCAATAGCCTCTTTTAAATTAGCGGCAACCATTTTCAGGACTTTGTCACCTTTATTGAAGCCTACCTGCAGATTTAACTGCGCCATTTTATCAATATCGAGTAACAAAATATGAATATAACTTTCATTAACCCCTGCTCGTTTCATCAAATCTTTACATTCTTTTTCAAACCATTGGCTGTTGCGTAAAAAAGTGACATTATCAGTAAAAGCAAGGTTATAAATAGTGTCTTGTGCTTCTAGCCGCTCAGTAATATCCCTAATTACACCAATATACTGTGTTTCACCGTGATTTACCGTTTTGGTGATCGCTAACTCCATTTGAAAAATATCACCATTTTTTCGTTTAGCAGGCAACTGTCGGCCAACCCCAATTATTCGTGATTTCCCCGTTATTTCATAATGTTCCATAAACTGTTGATGCATAGCGGCATATGGCTCAGGCATCAGTGTTGAAATATTTATTCCTTCAAGCTCTCCCGAATGATAACCAAAAACTCGTAAAGCAACATTGTTACTATGCTGAATAATGCCTTTACTATTTATTGTAATGACCGCATCATTAATATTATTTAATATATCTTCAATACGGTGTGCACGCTCTTTATTTAATAATAGCTGTTCTTTCTGTGCGCTAATATCTTCAAACGCACCATAAACCCGAATAACATTACCATCATTGTCACACTCAGGTACGCCATTGGTTTTCACCCACTTTTTAGTACCTATTGCATCAATGAATTCTAGTTCAGCTTCATATGGTTGACCTTCAACTAATGCTGCTTCAAAAAGCCGAGCGATCACTGGTCGTTCATGTTCAGCATAAAAAGAAATAGCATTAGCAAGCGTGTAAGGATCGCCACTAGGTACACCATAAATACGGAAAACCTCATCAGACCAAAATACTTTTTCAGTCCTTACCTGATATTCCCATGACCCTGTATTTGATAAGGCCTCCACTTGATTAAGCAAAGACAGATGCGAAGAGGTACGATTATCAAGGTGGCATTTCTGTATAAACGTACTGATATACTCGGTAAATAGTTCGAGCATATTAACACTACTTGTTAGGTTTTTTTGGGGCTGATTATATAGCGCCACTAAAGTGCCAATACTTTCATTATTTTCGTTTGTAATAGGAGAGCCGATATAACCTTCAACCCCCATTTCTTTTAGGGCATTGTCATCAGGAAATAACGCACTGACATCACGTGAAAAACAACAGATACCATTATCTAAAACTTCCTTACAGGGAGAGCCATTTAGTTCATATGTGACATTATCAATTTTATCTTGGCCGCTGATAGTAATTAGGGATGTGACGGTATGATTTTCTCGCACCGCTATCATTATAAGATCTGCTTTAATATTAAGATTTATCTTTTGAACTTGACCTGTTAACTCATCCTCATTGGAAATGACGATATAACGAAACGCATTCTCATCAAATACATGTTGATATTTAAACATCCAACCCTATCCCTTTGAATATAATCGTTACAGATAAAGACGTATTTCTAACGACTCCCCTACAAGCATCAAACCATACATCATCGTTTGCATTTACCTAATGAGCCTCACGAATGTTTAAAAACACAAGACCATAAATGCAAGCCCTTTGTCAGCGATCTGTAATCACGAATAAATGAATAGCCACGACCTCTATTAATACCAGCGCATCGAATAGCAGTGCTTAGGGCTTTACCTGATTAAAAGACATCAAACACTAGAAAGGCGATTTATTCATCAACGACTTTTTCATGTTTACTTGACATAACTAAATATTTTTCAATATGTTACATTTAGATGTTCACATAGCGTTATTTTATACCACTAAATAAATAGATTAGTCCATAACCTTAAATCACTCTAGTTTTAAGCAAACTTTTATTATCTACTCGTTATTTTATTCCATATCAATTTTTCGTAATGGATACTCTACACTTATTTCTTCGTTATTTTTATGTGGCCCTTAAAACAAAACGTGGCTATTTATTCTCATAAATAGCCACGTTAAAAAATCATCATTCAGGATGATATTACTAACGCCCCTAATATATACAAGCTCTGCACCGTTGCTTGCATACATTTAACTAACGCTATTACTGTTCAAAAATTAAGATCATAAATGCCAGTACTTCAGAACAATCAATTAATAACGCCTGATTGAACAGGCACAATCTCAGCTAATATTCTCGTACTGAACAACTAAGTTTAAGTCTTTACCTGATACCAACGCTTTTTCCCCTAGAAAACTAATTTTTCCTTGCGACTTTTTTATTCGGCAGTAACTTTTCGCAATGCGCAATCGGCACTTATTTTTTGCCGGCCTTAAAACGAAAGTGGCTATTTATTTTCATAAATAGCCACTTAAAAAACAGATCACTCAGAATTAATCACGGTAAAAACCTAGTGAATACCACAACCTTTCAAAATAATAGCCGTTAACGATTGCACGACCTCTTCATAATCAGGCGCTGTCATTTTGTCTTTATCTAATGCAGCCAGCACTTGGACATTAAAGTCGGCGTAATGTTGGGTTGAACTCCAGATCAAAAACAATAAATGATAAGGATTGATCGCATCGATTTTGCCCTGCGCTATCCAAGCGTTAATAACGACAACTTTTTGTTCAACCCAAGCCTTAAAATCTGTCGTTAAATAATCTTGTAAAACTGGCGCACCATGAATTATTTCACTAGCAAAAATGCGGGACGCATCAGGATCATCTCGTGAATACATGACTTTTGAACGAATATATTCGGTTAACGCGGTTTTAGGGTCTTGATCGGCATTTAAGGTATCGTAATTAGAGTTCCAAATATCAATGATCCCTGACAGCAATTGTTGGTACAAATCAGTTTTATCTTTGAAATAATAATGAATATTAGCTCTGGGGATCCCCGCTCTTTCTGCGATACGTTTTATTGATGCTCCCTGAAAGCCAAAAGTCACAAATTCTTTTTTGGCCGCGTTAAAAATAAGTCGCTTATTTTCTTCGCGAATACTTTTACCCGCCACTTTTTTAGCTGACAATAATAACTCCCGTTTACGTTAGTTAACTGACGATGAAATATGATAAAAACTACAGGGTTGTTCGCCAAATCAACTGTCGATTTAACATCAGTACATTTAGATAAATAATACACTCTGCTCAATAGGTTAGCAATGCTAATAGGGCTAGTCAGTAGTGCATGAAATGTTTTCATTTTGGTATATATTTAAGGCTTGGGATATATAAGCCACCACTCGTTTTAGTCAAGGAATACCCCCATTTGCTTACGTTTCAGACAATTGTTGCTTTAAACTAGTTACCCGTTGACGACTAACAGGCAGCGTTACGCCATCCGCAAGCTGCGCTTCATATTTACTGCCAGGATAGCTCTTTATTGAAACGATGTGTGATAGGTCAACAAGATAGGATTTATGAAGTCGAATATAACTGGCCGGCAGTATTTCAAGCAGTTTTTCTAAGTTTTTATCGTGCAATAATACACTTCCATCATTTAAGTACAGCTCTGAATAACTTCCTGCCCCTTGAATATGATGTATATTTTCAACTTCAATCCTAATAAGTTGAGAAGCCTTTTTGACACAAAGATAACGAGCGCCCTTTCCTGCTGTACGTTTTTGTTCAACACGGTTAAATGCTTGTTGTAACCGCTCTTTATTAAACGGCTTAGGCACAAAATCAATCACTCCATACTCAAAAGCTTTGATGGCTTGATCCGTATTTGCCGAAATAATAATTGTATTAAAAGCACCGCTTACTGAATGTGCGAGCAATTCGAAACCGTTTCGTCCGTGCAAATTTAAATCAAGTAAGAGTAAGTCGATGCTTTTTTCTACAAGCATTGATGCGGCATCTTCTATATCCTCAACGTGTTTAAAGCTATAATCGCTGCCAATTAGCACTTCTTTCACTAACGATTCAATATACCTCGCTATTACTCTTTCATCTTCAACACACAGAATATTCATTAGTTTTGACATTCCTCAGGAAATTCAATTTGAGTTAACCACTTGTCGTTTTGACTGAAGGATTTAAATTTCCATGCGGCAGGCCATGCTTCTTCTAACCGCGCTTCAATATATTTAGTTCCTGTTCCAGATGAAACAGCAGTCTTTAATTGATTTCCCAATGGTACGCTTAATACCATAATGACTCGTGCTTTCTCTATTTTAATAGCAAGGTCAAAGACTACAGAATCATTTAAATAACGATTATGGGAAATAGCATTTTCGATCAGGGTATGAATAATGCCAGGTGGCAGCATTATACATTGGTCAAGTTCTGTGTGGTTTAGTTGAAACCTTATGTCTTTTCGATACCCCATAACTTGTAGGTGGCTTTGACATAATTGCAGCTCTTTATCTAGAGGAACTAACCTTTCTTCACTCATTTCCATCAACGAGCGAAACTCTTGGGCCAAAGCGTTAAGCATTTTGTCGGCAGTTTTTGGTTCAATTGCGATCCAACTAGCCAGTGAAGTTAGCGTATTAAGAATGAAATGTGGCTGAATATTCTTTTTGACTAACTCGCTTTTTAAACGGGTTGAATAAACCAGCGCAGCGTCACGCTCTTGTTTATGCTTTTTGTTCTGAATAGCTACAGCAACTAGAATTAACATCGTCATCACAGGAAATAAATAAAAGAAGGTTTCATCAATAAATTGAAAAGGCGTGGCTAAACCACCCGCTAAGCAAATTAACACTCCTGATGCAAGCAGTCGAGCAGCTGAGTGCTTGCGATAACACGCGTTCAACGACAGCATTAATGCCATTGATAACCCCAAAAACAATAGAATAGTGGTACGTAAATCGAAACTAGTATTCCAGTTAGCCAAAATTAACGTGGCAACCGAAAAACCAACTAAGTATTTGTGGTAATTAAATAATTTAAAGTAATGAAGTACAAACCAAGGTAGAGATAGTGAAACAACAAAAGCAAAAGATAAAATAGCGCGAAGCCTAGTAACATGCCAATCGTAGCTATAACCCAATACTCCGCGCCATGCCTCGGATACTAACATGCCTGCAACACCTAAACACGTTAAGCCAAAAAATAGAAAGGCGATATTTTTTCGCTCAAGTGCAAAAATAAAAATAAAGTAAATGGCAATAACTAAGGTTCCACCAAGCGTGACAATTGGCACTAAGGCGAGCCCTGTATGCTGACTATAGGTTTCTCCATAGGGACCAAGCACAAAGTCATACCTAAGGCCTGATTTGGCTAAAGAAGGATAATAATGACTAACACGAATAGCGACAGTGTGCAGTCCTGGTTGATAAAGATCATATGGCACTAAAAACAGAGTATCAATTTGGCCTGGCGTTTCACTTTGTTTGTTATGTCCGACCAAACCATTTCGACCGATCAAGCGACCATCCCAATAAACTTCTGAACTACCAATAATATGTAAAAATAATTCAGTGGCTGCTGCGCTATCAAGTTTATCGGTAATGTTAATTGTAAGCCGTAGCCAATAATTCCCCTCAATATTAGGAGTAAGAGTAAACTCTATTGGTTGCCATTGGCTATCATCGATAGCCTCCTTTGCCCACTCTAAATTATCCCCTTTATTCGCCTTAACATCGACAATTTCATAACGTCTTTCGTCTGCCTGCAGAGAAAGCGGTAAGGCTAAAAAAAATAAAATAGGCCAGTATTTAAACAAATTATTCACTCAGTTTCTCGTTTAGTGAAGCAAAGTATAACCAATATCAAACTGCTTTTTGCGCAGTTTAACCTTTATTTGAGCCGTTCAGTCATTTAACCAACGATCTAAGGTGGGAAGCCTTAATATTCAACCTAGCACACTTAACTCAAGGTAAAGATTATGAAACGATTAAAGGCTATATTATTCTTAACGTTGGTGACCAGTTTAAATATCTGTGCACAAGACAACATTGTTAGCTCAACAGGACCAAGTGATTCAAACGAACTCATCACATTTGTTGATCAATGGTTAGCCGATAAACAAAAGGAAGATAATACTCCTGCACTAACTATTTCCTTGGTGCAAAACGGACAAGTTCAAATAAGCAAAGGTTACGGGGTAGCCAATACCAATAACGGACAGCGAGTCGATGCAAACAGTATATTTAGAATAGCTTCCGTTTCTAAGGTATTTGTTGGTATCGCTGCAGCGCAATTAGTTGAACAAGGTAAACTTGATCTCAATCTCGATATTAATGATTATTTAGACATCTTCAAAATTGACAATCCTTTTAAACAGCCAGTTACTTTACAACATCTATTATCCCATACCGCGGGGTTTGATGAGCAGATATGGTCTGATTTAACTTTAGATAAACAAGATAGACAAACGCTAGGTGAGCACCTTGCTCAAATGATGCCTCCCGTGGTCAATCCTCCAGGAGAAATGCTTAGCTATTCAAACTACGGTTATTCTCTTGCTGCTTATATCATTGAAAGAATCACTGGCATGTCCTTTGATCAATACGTAAATAACAATATTCTCATACCACTAAAAATGAACTCGTCAGGTTACTTTTCAAACGATAACATCAAACAAAATCTTGTTACTGGTTACAAAGGGGAAGGAGAGAATCTAACCACAAGACCTTACACTTATGTCCATCGCTATCCTTCAACCTCTATGATGAGTTCAGCTAATGACATGGTTCAAATAATGAATGCGGTGTTGAATAAAGGAAAAACAGAAACGGGTCAAATATACGCGAGCAAAGCAGATCAATTAATAACAAAAACGTTATACAGCGCCGACGTTTCAATGCCGGGCCAAACGGCAGGTTTTATGCAATGGAACCGCTGGGAGCATAAAATTATTTGGCACGACGGTGGCCATGTAGGCTTTGCCGCTGAGTTGATGTTATTTCCTGAACTTAACAGTGGCTTTTTTATTGCTGTGAACAAAAAGAATAGTAGTTTGGCATCAGAATTAAAATATGCACTTTTGAATCGTTATTATAAACCAACCCAGTTAAAAAAATTACAGGCGCCATATATCGAATTGACTGATCACTCCAAAATTTTGGGTGATTATGTTTACAGTAGGCGCTCTCATAATAGTTTAGCCAAGATATTTAGCCTACTAGAGTCACCTTTAACGATTACTCAAGGAGACAATGGGCTGATCCACGCTTTCGGCCTCCCATTCGCTGAAGAAAGCCCTAACCTATTTGCCTATGTTGAACGACCCGACATGAAGTTAAAAATAGTTAGAGATAATAGTAATCAAATTAATTACGTCGCTCTTGATTACTTTGGTGCGCCTCGCTCATACGAGAAAATGGTCGGCTTCGATAATTTAATGCTGCACAAATTGATATTAATATCTACGTTAACGATTTTCATTATATGGACCGTGATGCTGTTAGTTATGCGTTTCAAAAAAGCAAATAAAGGCCGTGTTTATATTGGTGTTAGACAGTTTTCAATTCCTACAGCGCTAAACCTGCTGTTCAGCATCTTATTTTTAGCACGTTTGGCTACCATTGATAGTATGCGCGTTAGAATGGGCGACACACCTGAACTGTGGTTACTATTGTGTATACCGCTTATCACTCTTGGACTAGTTATTTGGAAATCTTACCAGAGCATAGGACTATTCAAAGACAAACAACTAGGCCTAGCAAGTCGGATAATGTTGTTAGTAGGGTTATTAGCAAATATTATGTTTTTAGTAGAACTTCATTACTGGAATTTATTAGGGTTCCACTTTATTTCTTAAAACTGGCTTATTGTATAAAAAAGGGAAAAGGCAATATTGCTTTTTCCCCTTCTGCTTTTTATTAGTACATAACCAATTTTAAAATATCTTTAAAAATCAACCTAGTAAATCAAACAATCCGATATAAACATTATAATATTGAGACTGTTTTACTTATCTATCGCTGCACCTTGGCTGATCCATAACGCTAAATAAGCCCGTTCTGCTTCTGTCATTTCGGTTTTGTTCATAAAGGGCATATCTTGCGAATCAATAACTCGTGCTTTTATACGCGGACCCCATTGTTTGATAGACTCTGCCGTACTAAAAGTAATGCCTGCAGGTGCAACTTTAAAGACATCATCTGTCGGCTGCTCTGCATGGCAAGTGCCACATCGAGTTTCAATGATAGATTGCACCTTTGCAATACTTACCGGAGCTGCTTGTTGCTTAGCGGATAGCTCAATATTTTTAGGGGCAATAACATACGCTAAAACAATTGTTGCGATAATAGCACCAACAAAAATCATTGGTTTTTGCTTGCCAAAATGACGTAAAACAAAATATTGGCGAATCGCTGCGGTAATAAGAATAATAGCAACAAGTACTAACCAATTCGCGTCATGATTATAAGTGATTGGGTAATGATTCGAGATCATAATAAACAACACGGGTAGCGTAGTATAAGTGTTGTGTGTTGAGCGTAATTTAGCGTTCAATCCGTATGAAGGATCGGGGCTTGTGCCCTGCTCAACCGCTTTAACTAAGGCGCGTTGCGAAGGCATAATGCCAAAAAACACATTGCCCGCCATAATAGTGCCAATAATCGCCCCAATGTGCATATAAGCACCACGCGCACTAAACACTTGCGTTAACCCATAAGACAAGGCAGTGGCAATAATCAGTAAAATGACGCCAAGTACTAAGCCATGATTTTTAAGTTTAGTTCGCACTAACAGTTCATAACACCCGACCCCGACAACGATTGAACCAATGCCAATAGCTATTGCTTGAAATTGACTTAAATCAGCGATACGTTTATCAATTAAATAAGACTCAGCACCAACGTAAAACATTAGCGTTAATAACAAAAACCCGGTTATCCAAGTGGTATAAGCTTCCCATTTAAACCAATGCAAAGTCGTCGGCATAACTGGTGGCGCAAGTTTGTATTTGGCGACCTCGTAAAATCCGCCCCCATGAATGGCCCACAAGTCACCTTTAATACCTTTTTCGTCTTTCCATTGGGGTGGCGTTTCAAGATGATTATCTAACCAGACAAAGTAAAAGGAAGCGCCGATCCAAGCGATACCGGTGATCAAATGGGCAAAACGTATGATTAAGTTAAGCCACTCTGTTACGTATGGGTCCATAGTGTTACCCCTTATTTTTATATACGGTAATATTGTTAATTATTATTGAGTGCACCATTAGCTGGAAACCCGTTCACCCATAATATGGGTTGCTTTAACATGTCTTTCGTCACCAAGCATACTTAGGATAAAAAGCTTCTCGGTTAAATTTCTGCAATGCTGCATACGCCTTGCCATTAATGGGGTTGCTTGAGTATCAAGCACAATAAAATCGGCCTCAGCGCCCGTTACAAAATTACCGATAGTGCCTTGCAAATCGAGCGCAATCGCGCCACCTAAGGTTGCAAGATATAACGATTGGAATGGACTTAATTTATCACCTCGTAACTGTTGAGTTTTATAGCCTTCATTAATGGTACTTAGCATGGAAAAAGTAGTGCCTGCACCAATATCAGATCCCAAACCAACATGAATATTATATTGCTGTGCTTGCTTTAAGTTAAACAAACCACTACCTAAAAATAGATTTGAGCTTGGACAAAACGCAATGGCTGAACCGGTATCGGCTAAACGTTGGCATTCATCATTATGTAAATGCACACCATGGGCAAATACACTGCGGCGCCCCAATAATTTACTTTGATCGTAAACATCTAAATAATTATGACTGTCGGGGAAAAGTTCTTTTACCCAGGCAATTTCATCAAGATTTTCACTCAAATGAGTGTGCAGATAAACATCAGGGTATTCTTTAAGCAACTCGCCCGCTTTGCTTAATTGTGCGGTAGAACAAGTGGGCGCAAAGCGCGGTGTAATTGCATATTGTAAGCGGTCAACTTTGTGCCACTTTTTGATCAGTGCTTTACTGTCTCGGTAACCGGTTTCGGCGGTATCTGATAAGTAGTCAGGACAGTTCTGATCCATCAACACTTTGCCGCAAATCATTCGTAATTTTTTTTGTTGGGCAATGCTAAAAAACGCCTCAACCGATTCTTTATGCACAGTACCAAACACTAATGCAGTGGTCGTTCCTGCTGCGAGCAATTGACTAAGAAAGAACTCTGCTACATTTTTAGCATGGTTGATATCGCTAAATTGTCGTTCTGCGGGGAAAGTATAGTTTTCTAACCATTCCAAGAGTTGCTCACCATAAGAGGCGATCATTTCGGTTTGCGGATAATGTACATGGGTATCAATAAACCCGGGCATGATCAAACCATCTTGATAATGAACCACCTCAGTTTCTGCTGGCAATGATGGCAGCAGTTCAGCGGCATGACCGAGTTGTGTTACTAAGCCGTTGTCAAGAATCAATAAACCGTCTTCAAAATATTCATAACTTTGTTCAAGCGGAACTTTTGCTGGATCTTCAATAAAGTGAAGTATCTCGCCTCTATATGCTTTCAACATAATTTCTAACCTAACTCCTGCACATTCATTGCTGCACTTGGTAATGTCTGCTCAATCACTAAAGAACCATCCAGTGTCACCACATCACAATTATCACCTTTTCCACCTCGGTCGATAACAATAAAATCACTCACTTCATCGAGTGCTAAACAGAAATGGTGCCAAGTACCTGCGTAATAATTTACGCCTTGCTCCGCTGATGCTTGAAACACTTCTATTGCTGACGGCTCAAAGTTTCCCGCCGGTGCAACTACCACCAAATAAGGGTTGTTCCCCATAGGGATAAAAGCTTGTGATGATAGAGGGTGTCTCTCCATCATCGTTATTGCAATAGGCATGGCTAATGGCGTAGAGCGAAAAATATTGACTAACACGCGACCGTTTTCTGCGCCAACATCAATAGCGGCTAAATCATGATAACGTTCGGTATAGCCGTCATTAATAGTAAAGTGCTTGGCGTTATCATTCACTTCAATGACATCACCAAAACGAACAAACGCTTCTTTTGTTAACGGTTTTACCTCTAACATCTTAGCTGCCACGGTAGGTCGAGTAACCAAATGCGGTTAACAACAATGGAATATGATAGTGCGCGCCGCTGTCATCTAACTCAAAAACAATATCAACATAGGGATAAAAGCCCGCTTCGT
This sequence comes from Colwelliaceae bacterium 6471, assembly GCA_040779335.1. Taxonomy (GTDB): domain Bacteria; phylum Pseudomonadota; class Gammaproteobacteria; order Enterobacterales; family Alteromonadaceae; genus JBFONV01. The sequence goes on along the minus strand of JBFONV010000001.1, from coordinate 1,249,922 downwards.
TATTGGCGTTAAAATAAGCGCTAGTTTGAAAATGCATCCGATAAACACCCGCAGGTAATTTGACCTGTTCATCTAACAGCCCAGCAATTCGACCATCTTCGTTAGTAACCCCTGATGCCAGTAATTCCCAGCCATTGTCAATTTGTGCATACAAACTGATAGGCAGCTGCGGTGCAGGTTTCCCGCGAGTAGTGTCAAGGACATGCGTAGTTATTTGACTCATGCATTGCTCTCCAGCATTTTTGTTATTCTAAGGTGAAAAATTTTACGCTGCTCTTCCACAGCGTTAACCAATTCAGTTGCTCTGTCGTTGGGTAATCGCGCTCGCAATAACGCCAGCATTTGCGCGGCACTTTTCCCGGTCGCACAGACAATAAAGATAAAACCAAATTTATCTTCATACTCACTATTGCCTTGCGATAGTGCACTAAGGACTTGCTCAGATGCTTGATTCACTGAGCTTTGCTCACCGCTAGCAAGCGCTTTTGTATTGGCATATTTTGCCCGTAAACTGCTGATATCGCCAATTTTAGGATGCCCCTCAAAAGCCTCCAAATAATCACCTTCTGCTAATTGTTGCCATACAGCATCAGCGTGTGCAAACAAAGCATCAGTATCAACGTACGGACGCGCATCAGCCATTGCATTAACCCACGCAGAGGACGTACAACATTGCATAAAGGCATGACGAGCATCTGCTAATGAAAGTGTATTTAATTGTGCTAAGGTCATGACTTTTCTTCAGTATTTTTTATATTTGCATGTCCAAATACTCGCATGCGTGAAATGCCACCATCAGGAAAAATGCTTAAGCGCACGTGAGTAAAGATCTGATCACTGCTGGCAATGATCTCTTTGATAAACAAATGTTCTCGATGAGCATAAAGCTTAGTTCTACCGATAATGGGTTGCCAATTTACCTCTTGGGCGCCATCACTAAAATCATCATTTGTGCTAATCGCTCCCTCAAGCATAAAGGTGTCAGGAAAATTCCCTTTAAAATGGCAAGTATCAATAATAACTTTACGCACATTACCAGATGCAGCAAGCTTGACAATTGACCAGTCAGGACCAGGATCTCGACGACGCTTAGTTTCCCAGCCATCGCCCATATCCTTGCCACGTCCAGGCATGATCAGATTGTTTTTATCACTAAAAAACATATCACTAACCAATAACGCCTTTGCGCCATTTTTTATCGAGGCTAAATCAATCAACTCACCATCAACAAAATTATTCCAATTAACGTCAGCTTCACCATACGCTCTAAACCTCGCAATACCGCCATCGGGAAACATGTTTAACCGAACATGTGTCCATGCGTTGTCATTGGTTATTTCAAAGATATTTTGGCTATGGGCATTAACATCTGCTAGCGGTAATATCGTCACCCATTGTGTATTCTCATTCGGCTGAATATCACTAACACAAGCCTCTACGCTCACTTGCTGTGGAGCATTACCACGAAAGTAATTGGTATCAATGTCAAAGCCACGAATAACGCCGCTAATACCTAAACGAATAACACACCAATCAAACTCACGGGCATTATCTCTTCCATAACTGCGACGAGATTCCCAGCCATCCATCCACTTTCCGCGCTCGGTGTATTTATCATCAATAAAAACCCCACGACCACTCTTTAATAGATTTTCCATCTCGGCAAAAAAATCATCGCTACACGATAGTGTTTCTCCGCCGACACGTTCACTGGCTAAATCAACGTATTGAGTTTTTAACATTAATTCTAATTGGGCAGCGCTGCCGGATAATTTATTTTGCTGTTGGCTGTTTTCGATCATTAACTGTCTCGCTTAACGTGCGTATTCAAAATAGCATTGCCAGTGATGGGCGCTGCCAAATGTTTTCTTATTAGCATCATTGTTTGTTGCCTAAATGGCCCTTCAGCAAGGGCTTACCAATGGGTTTGTTGATAAATTGATCGTCACCATAAACCTGACGACCACGAACAAATGTTTGTTTGATCACCCCACAGACCTCACGACCTACATAAGGGGTAATTTTATGCTTGTGTTTGATCATCTCGTTGGTAATAACAAAACGGCTGGCGTCATCAAACACCAGAAAATCAGCATGATGACCAACCGATATTGTTCCTTTAATGCTATCTAAACCAGCAAACTTGGCGGTTTCAAACGACATCAAGCGCGCTAAATCCACCAAGGTAAAACCACGCTGTTGTGCTTCTGTCCAGATTAATGGCAAACCAAATTGCAACGCCGATATGCCGCCCCACGCTTTTTCAATATCACCACTGTCAATGTGCTTTAATTCGGGTGTACAAGGCGAATGGTCAGAAACAATGAAACTGATACGGCCATCTTTGACTGCCTGCCATAAATTTTCTCGATTGTTATCTTCGCGGATCGGTGGACAACACTTAAATAAAGTTTTGCCATCAGGAATATTTTCGGCAGCAATGGTTAAATAGTGCGGACAGGTTTCTGCCGTAAATCTTAGCCCCTTCGCTTTTGCCTTTGCAATACGAGTTAATCCTTCATCTGAGGATAAGTGCACAATGTGAACCTTGCAGTCATTGCCATTGCCTTTAGCCTCAGCAGCCATCTCAACCATTAGCTCAATGGCATCGTTCTCCCACTTTTTCGGGCGCGAATCTAAAAAACTTTGGTACTTTTCAGTAATAATCGCGGCTTGGTGACCACCACAATCTAGCTCTGCATGAATAAGATATGGCACATCGTGAGCGGCAAGAATAGGCATAGCGCGGCGAATATCATTCGCGTCAACGTTGGGAAATTCGGCGATGCCAGAGTCAATTAAAAACGACTTTACCCCAAGTACGCCAGCCGACAATAGCTCATCTAACTGGTCGATATTATCAGGGATGACACCGCCCCAAAAACCACAATCTACCCATAGTTTATCAGTAACTGCCGCCAACTTTTCCTCAAAGGCCGCTTTGGTTGTGGTTACGGGAATACAATTAAGCGGCATATCAACTAAAGTCGTAATGCCCCCTGCCGCTGCGGCTTGAGTTGCAGTGTTAAAACCTTCCCACTCAGTTCTACCCGGCTCATTAATATGTACATGTGAATCGACCAAACCTGGCATAATGACATCATCGCCAACATCCGTTATCGGACAAGTTAACGGATGCGCATAAGGGTGAATGGCGTAAACAGCCTCACCCTTTACTTCAATACATGCGGCGATCATCTCATTGCTAATGATCACTCGTTTACTTTGCAACGCAAAATGTGACACCTTGTTCTCCATAAATTAAGACGACGAATGCTCTGTTACCATGGTTTTAAGTGCTTGCCATGACACGCCCTGCTGAGAAACTGGCACCGCGTGTTTAATTGATTTCGGTTGCTCTTGTTGCGTTTTTTGGTAAAGACTGATGATCTCACCTGCTATAGACACCGCGACTTCCATTGGCATCTTACCGGGAACTTCTGCTAAACCTATTGGACAACTCATCCGTTGAACTTGCTCAATATCAATTTCTCTGTGCTTAAAGCGTTGCTGAAAACGACGCCATTTTGTTTGCGAGGCGATAAGACCAAAATAATGAAAATCAGCGCGTTTAAGAATCGCTTGGCTAATATCAAAATCGAGTTGATGATTATGGGTCATGACAATGTAATAGCTATTAGCGGGCATTTGCGAAATTTCATCTTGTGGGGTGTCGCTAACCACTTTAGTGACATTATAATAATCATTCATATTCTCAGGAAATTGCTGCGCTCGACTATCAACCCAAGTCACCTGACAAGGTAGTGAGGCTAAAATAGGCACTAATGCTTGGCCGACATGACCCGCACCAAAAAGCATAATATTGACGTTGTTACTGGCAAAACATTCAAATAACACACTTGCATTGCCGCCACAACATTGCCCTAAGTTACTACCCAATTGAAAATGCTCAATATGTTGGCAGTCTTGTGCACTTTGCAATAATTGCTGAGCAAATTTTATCGCTTTGTGCTCCAAGTGACCGCCACCAATAGTGTCAAAAATTTCTTGGTGAGAAATGACCATTTTTGTGCCACTGTTTCTAGGCGTTGAGCCCGAAACACCAATCAAAGTCACCAGTACATAAGCCTGGCCCTTGCTAGTCAAATTATTTACCGCACTCGACCAGTTAAGATTATTCATTGACCGAACTCTTAACTTGTTGCGCAATTTTCGCCTGGTGTTTAACGGACTCTATTGCCCAAAGCACCCGCTCTGGTGTTGCTGGGGTGTCTAGTTTGGGCGAGTATTGATAGTTTTCAATACTGGCAATGGCATCTTTTAATGCCGACCATACAGAAATTGCCAGCATAAATGGCGGTTCGCCAACAGCTTTAGAGTTATAAACTGTGTGCTCTCGGTTTGGATCGTCAGGCACTAGCGACACTCTAAAATCTTCAGGCGCATCACTGATCGCAGGGATTTTGTATGTCGCGGGGTTATTTGATAACAAGCGGCCTTGCTCATTCCAGACAAGCTCTTCGGTCGTTAACCAGCCCATACCTTGGATAAATCCCCCTTCAATTTGACCAATGTCAATTGCTGGATTTAACGAATGACCAACGTCATGCAATATATCCGTCCGTAATAATTTATACTCTCCGGTTAAGGTATCAATAAGCACTTCTGATACCGCAGCCCCCGTTGAGTAATAGAAAAAAGGCCGCCCCTTAGCTTTCTCGCGATCAAAATGAATTTTTGGGGTTTTATAATATCCGGTCGACGAAAGCGATACTCTGCCCATATAGGCTTGTTGCACCAGTTCAGCGAAAGAGACAATAACGGCATTTTCTCCTTCCCCCATCACAACCTGATTATCTTTGAAGACAATGGTATCTGTCGCAACTTGATAAGTTTCGCTGGCAAAATTAACGAGGCGTTCTTTTAATATTTTCGCCGCCGCTTGCGCCGCTTTACCGTTAAGATCTGTACCAGAAGACGCCGCTGTCGGTGAGGTATTAGGCACTTTATCGGTGCGTGTTGCTGACACTTCAATGGTATCAACACTAACCTGAAATTCTTCCGCAACTATTTGCGCAACCTTAGTAAACAAACCTTGGCCCATTTCTGTGCCGCCATGATTTAAATGAATACTGCCATCGGTATAAAGGTGAATAAGCGCGCCCGCTTGATTTAAATGTTGTACCGTAAATGAAATGCCAAATTTAACCGGCGTTAAGGCAATACCTTTTTTCAAGACACTATTTTGCTGATTAAATTCGCTAATGCTTTGACGGCGCTTTTGATAATCGGCGCTTTCGGCGAGCGTATCGATCAGCTCTGCCATTTTGTTATGTTCAACCACTTGGTGATAGTGCGTAACATTGCGATCGTCTCTGCCGTAAAGATTAATTTTGCGAATATCGAGAGGGTCTTTACCTAAATGACGGGCAATATCATCCATAACCATTTCAATGGTCATCATGCCTTGTGGCCCACCAAAGCCTCGATAAGCAGTATGAGAAACGGTATTAAGTTTACAACGATTGCCTGTAACGGTTGCTTGATCAAGGTAATAGGCATTGTCAGAATGAAACATCGCTCTATCAACAATCGCGTCAGATAAATCGGGTGAGTATCCACAATTACCGTTAACGGTAATTTCAATGCCTTTTATTTGTCCATGCTCATCAAAGCCGACCTGATATGAATTCTCAAACGGGTGGCGTTTACCCGTCATGCACATATCGTCACTGCGACTAAGTTTAAACTTAACCGGTTTTCCGGTTTTATTGGCCAATAACGCGGCAATACAAGCCCAAGGCGCCGCTTGTGTTTCTTTGCCACCAAAGCCGCCGCCCATACGACGGGTATCAACCACGACCTTGTTGAGAGAAATGTCCAAGACTTCAGCCACCAGTTTTTGCACTTCACTAGGATGCTGAGAAGAAGAAAATATCGCCATGCCGCCGTTTTCTGTCGGCTCGGCTGATGAAACTTGTCCCTCTAAATAAAAATGCTCCTGTCCGCCAACGCAGAGCTCTCCCGATAATTGATGCGTTGCATTATTAATTGCGGTCTTGGGATCTCCTCTTTGCATGGTAAAGGGCGGACGAACAAAATGCTGTTTAGCTAACGCCTCTTTTACCGTCAATACGGGTGCTAATTCTTGATAGTCAATTTTGGCTAACTTGACGGCTTTACGCGCCAAGTCGTGACTAGTGGCTGCGACAGCAAAAATGGGCTGACCAACATATTCAACCTTGCCGATGGCTAAAACTGGATCGCCAGGAAATACCGGACCAATGTCAGTATGACCTGGGACATCGTCAACAGTAATAACGGCGACGACACCGGGGGCAGTTTTTACCGCCGATAAATCGATACTTTTAATAACAGCATGTGCAACAGTGCTTTGACCTACCGCCGCATGCAACTGACCGCGAGGCTCAGGACGATCATCTATATATATAGCTTCGCCACCCACATGTTTATCGGCACTTTCATGTTTTTTAGCGCTGCCAACCCCACCCAAATGTTGAGCCGTTGCAGCTTTGCTGTTTTTATCTATATCAATCAGGCTACGCATAGTGGGTGACTCGTGTTAATAAGTTTCTATTTTGCAATTCTAAATAGCATTTTTGCAGCAGGTTTTGAGCGACAGTCATACGATATTTGTCCGACGCTCTAACATCTGACATAGGCTGAAAGTCAGTCGATAACGCTTGCATCGCCGCATCAATATTTTCTTGGTTAAGCACTTTACCTAACAAGGTCTTTTCGCTGTTTTTGGCTCTTGCCGGAATGGCTGCCATACCGCCAAACGCAATGCGGACTTGACTAATAACATTATCGTCCAGCTCGATAAAAATAGCCGCTAACACCGCTGAAATATCATCATCAATGCGTTTCGATATTTTATAAAGCTTGAGAAACTGGTTAGGCAAGGCTTTAGGAATATCAACTGTTTTGATAAATTCGCCAGTCGCTAATACCGTTTGTTTATAACCAGTAAAATAATCTTCTACGGCAATACTGCGCTCTTGTTGATCTCGTTGAAGTGTCATCTTAGCGCCCAATGCGATGAGTGCCGGTGGCATATCACCTATGGGAGAAGCATTACCAATATTGCCACCTAAGGTGCCGTTATTGCGCACTTGCTTTGCACCAATACGCTCGATCATTGCCCCAAGTTCTGGATATTCATTTGCCAGTAATGGCGTAAATTGTGTGTAAGGTACCGCTGAGCCTATAGTGAAGTGTTGCTCAGTTTCTTCAATAACATTCAGTTCTTTAACGTTCCCGAGATACACCATACGCTCAATGGCCCTGAGGTTTTGCGTAACGCCAAGCGCTAAATCGGTCCCTCCCGCCACTAACGTTGCATCTGTATGTTCACGCAAATATTGTGATAACTCGCGAGTAGACTCTGGCGCGTAATAATAATGATGGCCATTATTTAATACCGCTGCGGGCAATTTATTAAGTTCTGTTAACTGCGCGATGGTTTGTTGATACTGCTGGGCAAACGAGTCTTGCTCAGCGTCTTTACTTGATGACATCGCGGCGTCGATAATAGATTTATAGCCAGTACAGCGACATAAATTTCCTGCCAAGGCTTCAACGACTTGCTCGCGATCTGGTCTATCGTTTTCTTTATGAAGAGCAAATGCTGACATCACAAAACCTGGAGTACAAAACCCACATTGCGAGCCGTGCTGATCAACAAATGCTTGCTGAACGTGATGCAGCTTATTGCCTTGTTTTAGGTTTTCGACCGTAATAAGTTGCTTACCATGTAAACTGCCAACAAAGGTGATACATGAATTTATTGATTTATAAGTGAGCGCGCTATTATTTTTAGCTGAACCACTTTCAGGTGATAGTTCGGCAATAACCACGGTACAAGCACCGCAATCACCAGAAGCACAGCCTTCTTTGGTGCCTGATTGGCACCGTATATCTCGCAAATACTGTAAAACAGTTAAGTTAGGATCGACGTTATCCAGCAATACTTCTTCATGATTAAGGAGAAAACGGACTGAGCTTGTAGACATAATGACTTCCGATGAAACACGTTGGTTTTAACAAGAACCGCTGCATATTTATATCTAATCACTATAGCAGATCTATTTCTTGACACAAGTGTCAGATTTTTGCTTTTAAGGAAATAGTCACAATATATTGTTAATTGACGGCAAATTGGCGGCGTTTTTTCGTCACCGACAAGGTATTATGATGATGTATAGTTAGGAGAATTCGGTAAGGGCTGAGCATGTTTATTAAAACACTAAGAAAACAAAAATATCTTTCACAAGAACAACTTGCCGAAATTAGCGGTTTAAGCCTTCGCACCATTCAACGTATTGAAAGTGGCCACAGGGTTGGCTATGCATCATTACGCGCTTTGGCGAAAACGTTTGAACTAGATGTCGACACGTTAGAGCAGGAACTTTACTCAATGGATAATATACATAAAGAATATAAAGACTTCCCATTATGGTTACGGCTATATGTTGGCAGTGGTTGGTTTTCAGCAAGCCGACAAGAATTACAAAAAGTTGAACTATTTTTTATTGTGATGTGCTTATTAATGTTGTCAACATGGCTAAGTAACGTTATTTGGTTATGGGGGACAGCGCACTCTCCTTTGTTACATATTAATATTGGTGATCTTTTTGGTTATAGCAGTATTATTTGTTTAGTCGGCGCATACAATGTCTCCACAACGATACGTGTCGGCGATAAATACGATATATGGTCGAGGCTTGCGGCAACTCAATCTGGAAAGTTTTTTGGTTTGTTTAGTCCCAAAAATAAAGATTAATAATTCTTATTAGAAAAACCCTGATATTAATCATATTGACGATGATTAGTGACCAAATTTGCTTTTGACTTACTTCAATATAAATGAGTAATATCACAAAATAGCAATAAGATAAGGAAGGTCATGAAGGTCAATCATCTGGTATTAACGGGCGCCCTATGCTTTGTTGCCGGTCTGTTACTCGGTAGATACAACGCCCCCACTTCCCAACAACAAATATCCACCCAACAAGGTCACTCAAACACGTCTCAACGAGCCACGGCTCAAAAGCACAAATTATCAGAGCCTGACAATAACCCTTTGGGTGGTCAAAATAGATTAATTGTTAACAATGAAAGCCAAGCACATATTGATGAATTAGAGCATAAACTAGCGCAACAAAAACAAGAATTTCAAGAACAGATTGCCTATTACCAAGAGCAACTAGATAGTTACAACCAAGCAGGTGATATTAGCAATGATGGCGATAGTGAAGATGGTGAAGATGGTGAAGGCAGTAAATCAATTATGTCAAAAGATGAAATATCAACATATTTATCAGAGCCCTTTATCACGGTTGTCGATGAGGCTGATGATAAATTTAAAGCTTCATTCAAACAGTTAAATACGGAAAAAATTGCAGATAACTGGGTATACACGATAGAGCAAAATATTAGTGACTTTATTATGCTACATGAACTTTCTGACAAACTAGAAAGTGTTACCGTTCAATGTAATCGTGGTATTTGTGAAGTTAAAGGTTTTGAAAATGAGCATAGTACTTGGCGGTTAATTTCAATGGATATGGAAATACAACCTTGGTGGAATTTCGGTAACACTAGCTCCAGAACGTCAAACAATGAAGAATTTGGCAATTTTTTCTACATGCTGGCGACTATATCTCACTGAGTACAACGATTTGTGCGACATTATTTAGCCACTGCATAAACATCTATGGCTAACAATTATCATGTGTTTATTTAATAATCAAAGAAAATCCGATATTGACGTAACCTTTTAAGGTAATCCTAAGGTAGAACATTTATAATAACTAGCTATAGCTGTACAACTACGTTGATAGCTAACTGTAATAAGAACTGTATAACACTCCTGTATTTAACGATGCCTGTATGGCGCTTGATAAGTTCTTAGCCTAGTACCTGCATCCTAACTTAGCGCAAGCATAGAGGTTATTATGATCTATCGTTTCATCCCCTTAATTTTGACGTTACTACTTATTGGTTGTGGTGGAGGATCTGACTCATCATCGCAACCAACCATAGAACCACCTCCCCCGCCACCAAGTACCAGCCAGCCAACGAGCACCACAGGGGTTATCACTGGTTTTGGCAGTGTTTATATTGATGGTATTGAATACGAGACGGATAGTTCAACAGTTTCCACCGATGATAATGACAATGCCGATGAGAATGACCTCCAGATAGGGATGATCGTCAGCCTTGATGGTGAAGTTAATGACGATGGAAAAACCGGTACTGCACATAACATTCACTATGATGAACAAATTAAAGGACCACTTGAAAGTATCGATCTAATAGCTAACTCGTTAGTGATATTGGGGCAAACAGTCATTTATGATGATTTAACCAGCTTAGATAATGTCGTCTTAGAGCTGCTTATCCCTGGCGATTTCCTTGAAGTCAGTGGTTTTTTTAATGCTGACAACCAACTTTACGCAACAAGAATTGAAAAAGAAGGTCCCAGTACAACGCTAAAACTTCAAGGTGAAGTATCCATGCTCGATACCGATTTGCAAACGTTTATGCTGGCAGAACTAACCATTGATTATAGCGTCGCGGAGTTTACTAATTTCACTGTCGAACAGCTCAGTGACGGACAATTGGTAAGAGTAAAAGGACAGCCCTCATCTCTAATAGACAGAGTCTTTACGATTAGCGAAATAAAACTCAAAGAAACTGAAGATGACCATGATGGTGGTCATAGAAGAAACCTCGAAGGCATAATCACCAGCTTCGAATCTAGCAATAGTTTTACCGTTAACGATATACACGTAATTACCGATGAGAATACTGAATTCGAACATGGTGATGCCAATGCATTAATGCTCAATATTCGGATCAAAGTTAAAGGCGCATATAATGATCAAGGTGATTTACTGGCCAATGAAGTTCGTATTCACCAAAGAACGAACTTAAAAGTTGAAGGGCTGGTCGAATCAATTGACCTCAATTTACAGCAATTAACGCTATTAGGGGTAACGTTTATCGTTAATGAGCAAACAAAAATGAAAGATGAATCTGATGTTCATGAGCGATTTTTTGATCTAGCAGACATCAATATTAATGACTATGTTGAAGTGCGAGGCTTTATTGATAACGAAGGCAACACTATTGCCAGCAAATTAAAACGTCATAATGACCACTCTGATCAAGAAACGGAATTAAAAGGAACGGTTAGCGATATTACCGAAACTAGTTTTGTTATTGTCGGTATTGTCGTGAACACCACAACCGAGACCACCTTTGAAAATTCACAAGGTGATCATGTCTCTCAAGATGCGTTTTTTACTGAGCTTGAAGATGGCATGGAAGTCGAAGTGCAAGGTAATGACATTAACGGTGACTTCGTCGCCTCTTCTGTTGAAATAGAAAGCGCAAATGACGATGACGGTCATGGTCACGGTCATGATCACGGTCACGGTCAACGCACTGAATTTAGAGGTATCATTGAAGAGTTATTAGAGCAGAGTTTAATCGTTTCCCATCATCTGGTTATGATCACCGAGAACACCGAGTTTGAATTGAATGATGAAGATGTCACTGCTGAACAATTTTGGCAACTTGTAAAAGTTAACGATCAAGTCAAAGTGAAAGGCTTCAAGGATGGAGAAGGTACTATTACCGCAAAATCTATAGAAATTGAAGAAGATGATGACGATGAGGGCGATTAAGCAAAAGGAAACTGAGTCGGATTAACACTATCAGTTTTACCTAAATTACCTTCAGCAAAACTCAAAGGGGAAATAGCTTTCCCCCTTTTTTATGCTCTTCGATGCCCTATTATCAAAAATGGCATGAGGCAATAAAAAAGCCAGTTCATTTGGTCATTTTTACGTACTTGCCCCAGCCAAAGTAAATCGCCCTCAATATCCTTTGTGCAATCAAAAACCTGACAAATATAGCCGGTCACCACTTAACGACGACTGGTTCATTTTTGATGATTACTCTCAAATACTTGAACCAATATAAGACCTTAGGGTCTACAAGCTACCTAGAAATAATATCCTTTTAGCTTGTGTTTAAGAAATACGCCAAAGAAATAACGTTTTCACTAGTCCTGCATACTGCACTTTTACTGATGTTGATTTCGCAGCAGTTTAAAATCACCGAAACAAAAACGCCCTCAAAAAAAGCTATTAAAAGTTATCTATACCAAGTAAAAAAAACGCGGCATGCAACAGAAAAAAAGCGACAACCTGAAGCAATCGTTGCCCCTAGCCAATCGTTCGAAAATAAAACAGCTTCGACAACAGAGCAAACCTCAAACGCCAGTATAAATAATTCAAAAATAACTAAGCCGATGAAAAATAAAGTAATGGATAACAACTCTTTCGTCAAAAATGACACTCGCCTCGAAAAAAGTATTATCACAACAAAACGTAAACCTGCGTTAAGCAGCCCCCCTTCTCCAAAAATTTCCGCGAGTAAAGCACTTGAAAGGTTAAGATCGTCAATTAATGAATCCGCTCAGACACTCAGTGCTAAGGAGCAAAACAACGAACGCCTTGCGAAAAAAAATAGTATTGCAAAATCGACTCGCGCATTCATCAAAAAACCACTAGTAAAGAAAACAAACATCGACTGTAATAGTAATTTAAATAGTGGTGTTGCAGCCATCAGCGCAATTTTGGGAGGTACCGTCGTTTGTCAAAAGCAGCCAGAGATAGACGGTTTTATTAATGAACGCTTGAGTAAAATGGGAATTAAAAAGAAAAAATAATGTGTTTGTTTTGTTTATGTTTAATCTATTGTTATCAAACAACTATTATAAATATATTTTCTGAAAAATAAGCTATATTAAAAAAATCATCGAAGGCTTCCCACGCATAAATGGATTAAATGATGCGAAAAAAATCAATACCTCTTTTACTACTTTATTTTTTATTTGTGCCCTTTTATGTGTGCAGCCAAACAACAGAAGTCATCATTTGGATGGATGGTCACTACCCACCCTACAGCTATGAAGAAAACAAACAAATTAAAGGAATTTATATCGACATAATGCGGAAAATATCTCAGCGGATGCCCGATTATAATATCACGTTTAAAGCCGCACCTTGGCAGCGAGTTAAAAAAGAGGTTGAGAACGGAACTGTCATTGCCTTTGCCCCTTTATACTACCATGGCTACGATTGGCCTTACGTTTGGCCTTATTCTTTAGCGATAATGGCAGAATCAGTCATTGCCGTTTGCCGAAACGATATATTATCAAAGCCAAGGCCTAACTGGCCTGATGATTATCTTGGTCTACGTATTGGCAATGCTTCTGGTTATGACGGTTATGGCGGCAGAGCATTTAGGCAGCATGTAAAAGACGGTAAGATCACTTTAGTTGAAACCAAAACCGTTAAACAAAACATATTTATGCTTTTAAAGGGACGCATTGATTGCTATATGGTAGAGCGCTTAACGTATAGATGGATGATGAAAAAACTAAACAACTCAAGTGTTTTCAAAAGTACTCCGTACAAAATATTGGAAAGTGCTGTAATTTCGACCGATGACGTTTATTTAGGTTTTACCGATCGAGACAAGGGTAAATTCACTTTTAAGAAAGACTTTCAACAAAAGTTTAATAATGAGGTTTATAAAATGAAAAAAAGTGGTGAAATTAAACAGATTGCAACCCAATACCAGCCATAACCCCATAAGAGCTTAAAACTTAAACCCCCGATAAATCAATGAATCAGGAATAGTTGTCTGATCTTATCGGTTTTTACCATACCGTCATCACAAAACTCAACTAGTATAAATACGATAGATCAGATCCCATAGACAACAGGAGTTACCATATGAGTGATAAAAGTTTATACGAAAGATTGGGCGGATATGATGGCATTAACGCCTTTGTCTGCAATTTACTTCCTCGCGTGCAAACGGATCCTCAACTTGGCCGATTTTGGCAGCATATAGGCACAGACCATGTTGATAAGGAAAAGCAATTGCTAATAGATTACCTTTGCAACAGTGCAGGTGGCCCCGTTTATTATATGGGCCGCGATATGAAACGAACGCATGCAGGACTGAACATTAATGACAGTGATTGGGAATTATTTTTAGGACATGCTGGTGATACTATGGCTGAACTTCAAGTTCCACAACAAGAATGCGATGAGGTTGTCGCTTTTGCTTTAAGTTTAAAAACTGATATTGTTGAAGGTTAATATTTTTATTAATTAAAAATTTAATCTATTGTTAAATAAGTAAAAAGAAAAACAACATATCTAGTGGAGATAATTAATGTCGGATAACAAAAAATACCGCTTAGTAACTCGTAGTGATTTCGATGGTTTAGTTTGTGCTATTTTGCTCAAACATATTAATTTGGTAGACGATATTATCTTTGTTCACCCCAAAGACATGCAGGATGGGATTATAGATGTAGGACCAAACGATATTTCAACTAACTTACCTTATGTTGACGGCGTTCATATTGCATTTGATCATCATCATAGTGAAACACTTCGTAATGAAAAGCGTGATAATCATGTAATCGACGCTAATGCCCCTTCTGCCGCAAGAGTTGTTTATGATTACTACGGTGGCTTAGAAACATTCCCTGCTAGCTGGAACAGCATGATGGATGCTGTCGATAAGGGTGATTCAGCCCAATTTAACCGAGAAGAAGTCCTACACCCTAAACGTTGGGAGTTGCTCAATTTCATCATGGACTCGCGCACAGGTCTAGGTCGCTTTAGAGAGTTTCGTATTTCAAATTACGAACTCATGATGGCGCTAATTGACTATGGTAAAGATCACAATATTGATGAGTTGCTTGCACTTCCAGATGTTAAAGAACGAACAGATCTTTACTTTGAGCATGAAGAAAAATTTAGAGCTCAAATTGAGCGTTGTGCAACCGTTCATGGTAACTTAGTCGTGCTCGATTTAAGAGACGAAGAGGTTATTTATTCAGGTAATCGTTTTGTTATTTATGCACTATTTCCACAATGTAATATCTCAATTCATGTGATGTGGGGACTTAAAAAACAAAATACAGTTCTTGCCACTGGTAAGTCTATTTTTGATCGCAGCTCAAAAACGAATGTCGGTGAACTAATGTTGAAATACAATGGTGGGGGTCACAATGCAGCAGGCACCTGTCAGGTACCTCATGATCAACATGAAACTTGTCTTAATGAGCTTATCGCACAAATTAACGCTGACGGTTAACGATTAGCATTCTTTTGACAGACATTGTTATATATAGAGATGCTGAAATATAGAGATGCTGAAAAAACAGCCAATCCTTTGCTTAAAAGCAAGGGATTGCTTTTCTCACATTTAGCTTATTTACCAGTATCTTTGACAAAATCGTCAGCTATCTTATCAAAGTAACCGCTGTCTACGCCCTTTAAAAGACTTCGCTGGAATTTATCTATTCTTGATATAAAACTCGATTTTTTTGATAGTGCGAAGTAAGACGTACCAACAATGCAGAACACAGTAGATATAAAACAAACTAAGCTAGTGAATAGCTTGCTTACTTGGAAACAGCTAAATATGCGTTGTTCTACCATGGAACTCCAGATTGGACGTAAATTAATCGCTACTATTAGAGTTAGTTGCTAATCACAGGAATTAAAAAAAATATATGGTATAGCGCAGCTGCCGCCAAGTTGTTTCGATAAACATATATCGACAATGACGGCAGTGATTTTTTAATAACACCTAAGCGCTTATTACGACGCCCTGTTGCGCTTCTTCATTGAGTACAACAAACTCCGCTCGTTTGAAAAAGTTAAAATCAGTTGCAGTACAAGAGGTATACGCCCCCATCATAGTGCTGATGATCAAGTCGCTATTGATTAACTTAGGTAACAAAATCGATTCGGCAACCACATCAATACTGTCGCAAGTTGGTCCCGCTAATACCGCTGAAAATCGCTGTTCAGACTGCACTGCACTGTCAATGTGATATTTGGCTTCATCAAACATTAAACCGCTAAATGAACCATAAATACCATCATCTAAGTAATACCATGTTTGACCATTTCGTTCTGCTTGCCCCATAACAGAGGAAATATTGGTGACCGCAGGAGCAACGATAAAACGACCTGGTTCAGCAATAACTCTCACGGTTTCTGGCAGTTGCGATAAAGCGTGACGAATTGGCAAACAAAAATCGTCAATAGGCATGACATCAGCCGTGTATTTCACCGGAAAACCACCACCAATATCTAATGTGCTTAATGCGGGTAAACCTGCGGCAACCATTTGCGTCATGATGTCATGACACTTAATAATTGCCGTGGCGTATTTATCGCCGTTTTTCGTTTGAGAGCCAACATGAAACGACAAGCCTTTAATTCTAATCCCCAAGTCAAAAGCATGTTGTGCTAAACCAAGTGCATCTTCAGGTTTGCAACCAAACTTTTTAGACAGATCAGACAGTACATCCGCGTTTGGAAAGCTAACACGAATAAGAAGTTCAACCTGATCTTTATATTGAACAAATTTTTCAAGTTCATTGATATTGTCGACCACAAATACATTACAGCCGTATGCTAACGCATGTTGGATATCAGCGTCACGCTTGATCGGATGTGTTTGAATGGTGCGCTCGCTCGGCACACCAGTAGAAGCAGCAAGGTTAACCTCACCACTCGTGGCTAAATCAAAGTATGCACCTTCCGCTAATAAGGTAGAAATTACCGCAGCGTGTGGCAATGGTTTTAACGCGTAGTATAAATCTACGGTAGGTAATGCGCTTTGTAACGCACGATATTGCACTCGTACTTGTTCGCAATCCAATACCATTAGTGGTGAGCCAAATTGTGATACCAACGCCTGTGCCGTTTCAGCAGTCAACGTTTCATGTTCATTAACATTAAACGTGTTCTGAGTATCAACATTCACAGACGTTAAAATAGGTGTAACAGACATTGCATTTCTCCCAACATTATCAATTAAACAACGCTAAACCAACCCAGCCTTTGGGATTGAGCGATTCATATATAACTAAATACATAAGTTCACTCTTGGATAGTTGCTCAATTGTCATGTCGCAAATGCGATGTACTTGGATTGGCTATCAACAAGAAGCGCGGCGATATTATCTAATTTTTTTTTACGCGCAATATTTTTCTAATCGTTTTGTCACGAAAAATTTTTATGATGATAAACAAAAAAATTTATCAGCCCCCGCATCGCTTAATAACCGCCACAAACATGAAAAATCAAATGAAATAGCATGTCAAATAGACTGGTGACATTATTGATTAGTAACGCCTTAAATAGTAAAAAGAGAAGTTAGGATCCGTTGGCCATTAAGTGCAATCGCCACCACGAAAACAGAATAAGAATAACACTAGCAAACGAAAAGTATTTATTTGTTAATTGCATCGAAGTAAACCAAAGTGACACTAATTTTGATTTTTGTTGCACGCATAAAAAAATACGACTAAAAGTCGTATTTTTTTTCGCAGCGCTTAAGTTCTGGAGTAGTTCAGTCCCTGAAAGTATATCATCCCTGACACCTTGTCCTAAAAATATCCTTATCAAGCAAATCATCCTGACTCAACTAATGTTTTCCATAACTAAGAGCATCCGGCTCCTATTGGTTTCCTTACGCAAAGCTAAGTTAGCTTCATGGTGTCATCCTTGACACCGAATCCCAAATATATCCTTATCTTGCAAGTCTTCCAGACTCAACTGATGTTTTCCTTAACTAAGAGCATCCGGCTCTTATTTGCTTCCTTATCAACTATCCTTGTTATTCGCTGTTGTCTTCCTGACCCATCATCCTTAATACGCGATCCTAAAACTTCCTTATCAATAAGTCATCCTGACTCATCCTAGTGCATTCCGTTGCTAAGAGCTCCTGCTCTTTGGTAAATCCTTTGTCGTCCTGACATGTTTAATATTAGAGCATTCAATATTTTTACCAATAGATAAAAATTAAATTATTTTTATCTATTTACTGGGGAACATGAAAACTCATAAAAATTACACTATTAATCAACAATTTAAAACAAGCAAGTAGTCTTTTGACTAATGAAATACCAATATTTACCTACGTATTTTAGGGTAATGTCTTACAAAGATAATAAGACAAATGACTCTAATGATTTTTATATGATAAAAGTCGTCGTTGAAATTTTCGGTATCGTTGCCACCACGCTATATAAAATTAACATTTAAACAATCTTCGCTTAAAAAAGCACTATTAAACCAAATCAACTGATCTAACTCAGCTAACTGTTTCAATTGTAATTTGAAAAATGATTTTGATTTTTAAAAAACCTACTCTTAGACGTTAGCAGTTAGTAGTTAGCAGTAAATACCGTTTTTCAAAAGTATTTTTGTACACATGTACTTTGCTCTTTCAGGCAGTACTAGAGGATATGTGATGTCATCAAAGCAGCACATATCTGCTTAACAATATGTCGAAAAGTTATATTTAAAACAGGAGAATATCATGAATTTAACCAAAACAACCTTGGCAGTATTTTGCGTTTTAGCGACAAATTACGCCGTAGCTAACAATGATGCTGCTACTGAGTTAGCCAATATGATTGCTGTAACAAATAATCAACTGATAACTCAAGGTGCTAACTTTCAGATCATGAAAGTTGAAGCCATAGTCAATTCCGACTCGGAATACGCAGGCATAACGGTGCTTGCTAAAAATGTTGGAAATAAAAGACTCGGCGCTCAATTTGTACCTAATGACCCTCGACGACTCTGGAGTACAGCAGGTGACGGCCCTGGAGATAGTATCACCCATACAATAGATACCGTTGATGGTACCCCAACAGGAGGGCTTGCGACAGCAGCTGAAGCAGAAGAAGCCATTAGAATGTCTATGGCCACTTGGGACAATGTTAACTGCAGTAACATGCCTATAGTCGAGGTAGGTAATAGCGGCGACTTAGGCGTTGTAGCCGCGCTTAATGGTTTGGGCGGTAGTTTGAATGTTGACGCTGACGTTATGCAAGCCGGCTGGGGCGATATAAATTTTTCAGGAGGAATATTAGCAGCTACATACACTTTTGTATTCACGGACCCAAGTGGTTTTACCGATGTAGATAGCGATGGTTATTTAGATACTGCTTTTAGAGAAATCTATTACGACCCTAGCTACGCATGGAGTGTTGATGGTACTGCGATAGACATTGAAACGGTTGCTCTGCATGAAAATGGTCATGCGTTAAGTCAAGCTCATTTTGGTACCGTAATCATTCATAAAAATGCGTTAAGAGCTAACCCAAGAGCGGTGATGAATGCTATTTATGGGGGTGAGTTTAGAAGCCTTACAGGTACAGACAAAGGTGGACACTGTGGTATGTGGGCACAATGGCCAAATAACTAAACTAGCTTCAACTAAATTAAGCTAAAATGACCTAAACAATAGAGCAAAGAGAGTTATCTCTTTGCTCTATCTTATGAATATCTCGTAAGCACACTTTCAACTTACAGGTTATAAAAAGTGCCCAATCTAGAGCATTGTTCTTTCATTATCAAACCGCTGACATGGGAATTTGTATTGAATTCAAGGCTCATTTCTATCGCGAAGAAACTATTTTTCACCATAGAGCTTTTTAAAGTTTTTTAGGTTCCAACCAATCATTACTTCATTGCCAATTTTAAGCACAGGTACAGAGCGAGCGCCGATAGCATCAAGCTCTTTCCTGCCGCGCTGCATTTTAGCATTGGTTAAACGGTATTTAATGCCATTGTCATCTAGATACTTTTGCGCTTCACGACAATATGGGCATTTGTCTGAAATATATAAAACAACGCGTTTCATCGCTAACCTACAGGTATTTTTTGGTGGTCATTATTTTACTAAAATCACCGGAGTTAAAAAAGCTGATTCGAAAAATAAGGAGATGCCCGCTATTTTCTCTTACTCTTCGTTAGCGGACTAAATTCTTTCTAGATTTGTTAATTTTATTAGCTCTTTTGTCAGAGTACTGTCGCCACCGCGACAATCAAACTATGGTTGAGAATATAACTCGAAAGAATTTTTCAAGATTAAAGAATATGTGAAGTAAAATTCTTTCTAAATAAGTGTTTTATCTTCATTATATTGTCAGGGTGCTGACTACACCCAAGGGGCGGCGTACCGCCGAGCCTCCCCTTGGAACCCCTTCGACGCCCGACTCAGCTACTACTGAAGATTTGAATTTTCGCCGTTACCGATACCTGACGAATGCTCGTCCCTGCGCGACGTCAGCTCCAGCCATCCATGGCTGTCATCGATAAACAGCTATTAAAAATTCAAACTCCAACGCTGAGATGGGAATTGGTGTAAACCGCCCTGCTCGTTTCCATAGTTATTCTTTTATTAATACAAACCTGAAACATAGAAACTAAACACCGGATGCGAACGAAGCATATATCTGCTTAGAAAAATGCTGAATAAATCAAACCTGCGCTGCTATCGCTATCATGGATGATAGCGAAGTGAAGTAGCACAGGGATGTGCTATCTGAGCGTTAGCTTGTCGCAGGTTTAATTTATGAAGAATACATTTTTCAGCAGCTCCGAGGGTTTCCAAAGGGAGGCCGGAGGCAGTCTCCCTTTGGGTGTCGTCGCCACCGCGACAATATACCCAAGACAACACTACTAAATTCAAAGGTATTAAGTCCGTATATAGCTATAATCACTTTTTCTCCAATAAACATAATCTTGAATAGTTCAAAGATAAAAATTATTATCAAAATAAATGACTTAGATACCATAAAATATGCAAGAAGTAATCGTTAAAACTCTTTCTGAATTCGTAGCTCATATAGAATCTATTCAAAATATCGAATATTTTTGGTTTAGGGGAGTAGCAAAAAATAAATACTTACCAGTACCTGGATTAGTCTGGAAAGACTTGAGAAGTGAAGAAGGTAGCTTAGAGCATAACTTTTTAGTTTCGTACAAGTCATATATTAATGAACAAAGCCTTAATTCATGGGAACTTTTTGCTTTGATGCAACACCATGGCCTACCAACTAGGTTATTAGACTGGTCTGAATCAGCCTTAGTAGCTTTATTTTTTGCACTAACGTCTGAACCAAACTATAGAGGCTACAGAGCTGTATGGGTTATGGATCCATATGAATTAAATAAATCCACTATTGGTGTTGAAAAACTATATTGCCCTGCAATTTTAGAAGCTAACCATATAGAGCATGATGAAAGCCAACTTGATTTTAGATCTTTTTTGCCTCCCAATTTACGACCTTTAAATGTTCCTAAACTTCCAGAAAAACCTATTGCTATAAATTCAACACAAAATATAAAAAGAGTATCCTCACAAAAAGGATGTTTTACAATTCATGGCTCAAAAGATGAGCCTGTAAATGAGTACCTCAAGAATGATAAATATTTCCATCTTATTAAACTAGATGTAAGAACTGAAAAATTAAGAAAAAAAATGCTAAATTCATTAGCCGCTTTGGGTATAGACGAAGAGTTTATTTATCAAGATTTAGATTCG
This sequence comes from Colwelliaceae bacterium 6471, assembly GCA_040779335.1. Taxonomy (GTDB): domain Bacteria; phylum Pseudomonadota; class Gammaproteobacteria; order Enterobacterales; family Alteromonadaceae; genus JBFONV01. Next base: position 1,228,477 of record JBFONV010000001.1, on the reverse strand, counting down.
CTTGTACGCAACATAAAACGAATAAAACAGATTTCATAAAAAACCCGCCTGATGGCGGGTTTTTCAAATCATTTCAAAGAAACACTAGTTACTTACCAACCCGTCTTCTCTTTAAGTGCAACACCAATATCCGCTAAAGAACGAACAGTCTTAACACCAGCCGCTTCAAGCGCAGCAAATTTCTCATCAGCTGTACCTTTACCACCAGCGATGATCGCACCAGCATGTCCCATACGCTTACCAGCAGGTGCAGTAACACCAGCAATGTAAGATACAACAGGCTTAGTAACGTGTGCTTTGATGTATTCCGCCGCTTCTTCTTCAGCTGTACCACCAATCTCACCGATCATAACAATCGCTTCAGTTTGTGGATCGTTTTGGAACATTTCCAATACGTCGATGAAGTTAGTACCTGGAATTGGGTCACCACCAATACCTACACAAGTAGATTGGCCGAAACCTGCATCAGTAGTTTGTTTAACCGCTTCGTACGTTAATGTACCTGAACGTGAAACAATACCTACTTTACCAGGTAAGTGAATGTGACCTGGCATAATACCAATTTTAGTTTCGCCTGGAGTGATAACACCTGGGCAGTTAGGACCGATCATACGAACGCCTGTTTGCTCAAGTTTCACTTTAACGTCAACCATATCTAAAGTAGGAATACCTTCAGTGATAGTTACGATTAATTCGATGCCAGCATCAATAGCTTCTAAAATTGCATCTTTACAGAACGGCGCAGGTACGTAGATAACTGTTGCTGTTGCACCAGTTGCTTCTACTGCATCACGTACTGTGTTAAATACGGGTAAACCAAGGTGAGTTTGACCACCTTTGCCTGGTGATACACCACCAACCATTTGTGTACCGTATGCAATAGCTTGCTCAGAGTGGAATGTACCTTGACCACCTGTGAAACCTTGACAGATTACTTTAGTATCTTTGTTAATTAATACAGACATTATTTGCCCTCCGCAGCGGCAACAACTTTTTGTGCTGCGTCAGTTAATGATTCAGCAGCGATGATGTTTACATCTGAGCTTGCTAATACTGCACGACCTGCTTCCGCGTTTGTACCTTCTAAACGCACGACAACTGGCACTTTAACGCCTACTTCTTTAACAGCAGCGATAATACCTTCAGCGATCATGTCACAACGTACGATACCACCAAAAATGTTTACTAATACCGCTTTAACGTTGTCGTCAGAAAGGATGATTTTAAATGCTTCAGCAACACGTTCTTTGGTTGCACCGCCGCCAACATCAAGGAAGTTAGCTGGCTTGCCACCGTGTAAATTAACGATATCCATAGTACCCATTGCTAGGCCAGCACCGTTAACCATACAACCTACGTTACCGTCTAATGCTACGTAGTTTAATTCCCACTGTGCAGCATGTGCTTCACGCTCATCTTCTTGAGATGGATCGTGCATTTCACGGATTTTTGGTTGTCGATATAAAGCGTTACCATCAACACCAATTTTACCGTCTAGACAGTGTAAGTTACCTTCTTCAGTGATAACTAATGGGTTGATTTCTAATAATGCGAAGTCAAAATCGTTAAACATTTTTGCAAGACCCATGAAGATCTTAACAAATTGCTTCATTTGCGTTGGGTTTAAGCCCAATTTGAAACCTAATTCACGCGCTTGATATGCTTGAGGACCCACTAATGGATCGATTTCAGCTTTGTGAATTAATTCAGGCGTTTCTTCAGCAACTTTCTCAATTTCAACACCACCTTCAGTAGATGCCATGAATACCACTTTACGTGAACCACGGTCTACAACAGCGCCAAGATAAAGTTCGTTAGCGATATCAGTACAGCTTTCAACTAAGATTTTAGAAACCGGTTGGCCGTTCTCATCTGTTTGATAAGTAACTAAGTTTTTGCCTAACCAATGTTGTGCAAACTCTTTGATCTCTTGTTTAGTCTTAACTAGCTTAACACCGCCAGCTTTACCGCGACCACCCGCGTGAACTTGAGTTTTAACAACCCACATATCACCGCCGATCTTATCAGCAGCTTCGGCAGCTTCTTGAGGTGTATCGCACGCGAAACCTTCAGAAACTGGTAAACCATATTCAGCGAATAATTGTTTCGCCTGATATTCATGCAAATTCATGGTGTTTTATCCATTTATCTGTAAATGATGACAACCGTTAACGCTTTATTAACAAAGGATAACCGCTGCCAGTGAAAAGTCGACCGATTATAGTACAAAAGCTCTAGAGAACAAAGCCTCTAGAGCTAATACTATAGTCTAACTTGTAAAAAGTTGACTTGAATTAAATATCTAAAAGAAGACGTGTTGGATCTTCTAATAGTTCTTTAATAGTTACCAAGAAACCTACCGATTCTTTACCATCGATTAAACGATGATCATAAGAAAGTGCTAAGTACATCATAGGTAAAATTTCTACTTTACCGTCTACGGCCATTGGACGGTCTTGAATTTTGTGCATACCTAAAATACCCGCTTGAGGTAAGTTAAGTATTGGCGTTGAAATTAATGAACCAAAGACACCGCCGTTAGTGATAGTAAAGTTACCACCTTGCATTTCGTCCATGGTTAATTTGCCGTCACGACCTTTAATTGCTAAGTCACGAATGCCATTTTCAATGCCTGCCATGCTTAATTGGTCAGCATCACGAAGTACTGGTGTTACCAAACCACGTGGTGTTGAAACGGCAATCGATACATCAAAAAAGTTATGATAAACAATGTCATCGCCATCTATAGAGGCATTAACCGCTGGATAACGTTTAAGTGCTTCAACAACCGCTTTCACGTAAAACGACATAAAACCAAGACGTGTATCATGAGTTTTTTCAAACAAGTCTTTGTATTGCTTGCGTAAATCCATAATTGGTTTCATGTTAACTTCATTGAATGTCGTTAACATCGCCGTTGAATTTTTCGCTTCTAATAAACGAGTGGCAATAGTTTTACGTAAACGAGTCATTGGCACACGTTTTTGCGTGCGATCACCTAAGTCTTGTACCGCTGGCACAGGCGCAGCTTTTGGTGCAGCAGGTGCTGACGCTGGCTTGTTAGCCGCGGCTTCAACATCTTCTTTGGTAATACGACCGCCTTTACCAGAACCGGTGACATCACTTGCTGACAAACCTTTCTCTGTCATTAAACGGCGTACCGATGGGCTGGCAATTTCATCTGAGCTAATCGCGTCTTCGGCTGATGCTGCTGGTGCAGCACTTGCTGAAGCTCCGGCACTAAGTTCACCAATTTTTTGATTGCCAAGTACAGTGTCGCCTTCAGCGTGAATAATTTTACCAATTACACCACTTTCTTGAGCAACGACTTCTAAAACCACTTTGTCGGTTTCGATATCAACGAGGTTTTGATCGCGTTCGACTGAATCACCCTCGGCGACATGCCAAGAAGCAACCGTAGCGTCAGCAACTGATTCAGGCAATACTGGCACAACGATGTCAATGACTTTTGCCGCAGCGCTTGAACTTGCAGCTGCTGGCGCTGGATCTTTTGCTGTGTCGGCACTAGCACCTTCAGAAGCCCCTTCAGATAGAATGGCAATAACTTGCTCACCTAAAACGGTTGCTCCTTCAGCTTGGGTTATTTCGGTAATAACACCATCTGAGGTTGCAGGAACTTCTAACACTACTTTGTCGGTTTCAATGTCCACTAATACTTGGTCACGAGAAACACGATCACCTACTTGTACATGCCAAGTAGCAACAGTCGCATCAGCAACTGATTCAGGTAAAACGGGAACCTTTATTTCGGTTGTCATCAATTTATTCCTTAATTACACACTTAACCATTAACTGGTTTTTTCGACATTAAGCGCATCATTAACTAACGCTTGTTGCTCTTTAACATGGAGTGACATATAACCTACCGCCGGTGCTGCAGAAGCTGCACGGCCTGCATATGTCAAATACGTACCCGCAGGGATAGCTGCTCTAAAATGATGTTGCGAACAATACCAAGCACCTTGATTCTGAGGCTCTTCCTGACACCAAACAAATTGTTTAACGTGCTGGTATTTCGCCAACTCATCCTGCAATTCTTGTTCAGGGAAAGGATATAACTGTTCTATACGAATAATTACAACATTTTTCTGTTCGTTTTTACGTCGTAGCTCTAATAGTTCGTAGTAAACTTTACCACTACAAAAAACAACGCGTTCAACGTCTTTTGGATCGATATCGTCAACTTCACCAATAACGTTATGGAACACACCCGTTGATAACTCTTCAAGTGAAGATACTGCCAATGGATGACGTAATAATGATTTAGGAGACATCACCACGAGTGGACGACGCATAGGACGCACCACTTGACGACGCAGCATATTGAACACTTGCGCTGGGGTTGATGGCACACACACTTGCATATTGTGATCAGCACACAATTGTAAGAATCGTTCTAAACGTGCAGATGAATGCTCAGGACCTTGCCCTTCATAACCATGAGGTAACAACATAGTTAAGCCACATAAACGACCCCACTTTTGTTCGCCCGAGCTAATGAATTGATCAAAAACCACCTGCGCACAGTTAGCAAAATCACCAAATTGCGCTTCCCAAATGGTTAAGCCCGCAGGCTCTGCTGTGGTGTAACCATATTCAAACGCTAGCACTGACACTTCAGACAATACTGAGTCATGCACATCAAATGGGCCTTGAGCACTGTGAATGTTTTGCAATGGCAAATAAGTGCTGGCGTCATTTTGGTTATGTAAAACCGCGTGACGATGGAAGAAAGTACCTCGTCCAGCATCTTGACCCGTGATACGGACGCGTTGTCCCATATCAACGATAGATGCATACGCCAAGTTCTCTGCCATGCCCCAATCAAGCAATTTTTCGCCACGTGACATTTTCGCACGATCTTCGTAAATCTTACCGACGCGATTATGTATTTTGTGACTTTCAGGGAAGGTAGAAATTTTCTCAGCAAGCTCTTTTAACTTATCCAGAGAGATTTCTTTTTGGTAATCGTCATCCCAGTCGTGTCCCAAATATGGTGTCCAATCAACTGAATGCTCAGTCATTGGGCGCCATTGTTCAACGGTACATTGACCTTCATCAAGTAGTTTACGATAGTATTCGGTAAACTCTTTGGCTTTTTCTGTTGTTAAGCTGCCGCCAGCAATTAATTTATCTGCATATAATTGACGCGGAGTCGGATGCTTTTTAACTTGTTTATACATTAATGGCTGCGTTGCACTTGGCTCGTCTGCTTCGTTATGACCATGACGGCGATAACACACAAGATCGATAACAACATCGCGTTTAAATTCATTACGGTAATCTAATGCTATTTGCGTTGCCAAAATAACCGCTTCAGGATCGTCGCCATTCACGTGCAAAATAGGCGCCTGTACCATTTTAGCGATATCAGTACAGTATTCACCGCTGCGAGTATCTTCTTGCTTAGACGTGGTAAAACCAACTTGGTTATTGATCACGATGCGAATGGTACCACCAACTTTAAATGCACGCGCTTGTGACATATTAAAGGTTTCTTGAACAACCCCCTGACCTGCAATTGCAGAATCACCATGAATGGTAATAGGAAGCACTAAATCGCCTTGATTACAGTTGCGGCGGTCTAAACGCGCTCGCACTGAACCGATAACAACAGGGTTGACTATTTCAAGGTGTGATGGGTTAAACGCTAACGCAAGATGAACGTTGCCACCTGGTGTCACAAAATCAGATGAGTAACCTTGGTGATATTTCACGTCACCGGAGCTTAAAGTATCATCATGTTTGCCGCCAAATTCGTCGAATAATTTCGACGGATTTTTGCCCATAACGTTAACTAATACATTTAAACGGCCACGATGTGCCATACCAATAACAACTTCTTTGCTGCCATAAGCACCAGCTCGGGTGATCAGCTCTTTCAGCATCGGAATTAACGCATCACCACCTTCAAGTGAGAAACGTTTTGCGCCTGGAAATTTAGCACCTAAATATTTTTCTAAGCCATCTGCCGCGATCAGTCCTTTAAGGATTTCTTCCTTTTCCTCTGATGATAGTGCCGCTTGAGATTGCACCGATTCTAAACGATGTTGTAACCAACGCTTTTCTTCGGTTGAGGTGATATGCATATACTCAGCACCAATAGAACCACAATAAGTAGTTTGTAGGGCTTTGTATAAGTCACCAAGTTTCATTGACTCTTGACCTATCGCAAAAGAGCCAACGTTGTATTCTTTATCAAAATCATTTTCAGATAAATCGTGCAGCGATAATTGTAAATCGCGTACTTTTTCGCGTTGCCAAATACCTAATGGATCTAAATTGGCGTTTTGATGACCTCGAAAACGAAATGCATTGATCAGCTGAAGTACTTTAACTTGTTTTGCATCACCACCAGAAACAACGACTTGGCGTTGTGGCAACTTTGCCATTTCTTTAAATTCATTGCGGATTTCTGAATGTCTATATTCGACATCAGATCCTTCAATTTTAGGTAGCTGTTGAAATACTTCGCGCCACTCTGCAGACACAGATTGCGAATTATCGAGGAAAGATTCGTACAATTCTTCAATATAAGCGATATTACCACCGCTTAAATGGGAAGACTCAAGCCAAGCCTTCATTATACCTTCGGGCATTTCCTGTTCCTTTGCTGGGATAAAGCAAAAAAATTATATGTTTATAAAAGTGCAGAACGTCGCGAAACGTTCTGCATTTTCATTAAACGGCTCTTTTTAACAACATCGACTTAATATGGCCGATAGCTTTAGTTGGGTTCAGCCCTTTAGGACAAACATCAACACAATTCATAATGCCATGGCAGCGAAATACGCTGTAAGCATCTTGTAAATCGTCTAAGCGTTCTTCTGTCGCGGTATCGCGGCTATCAATTAAGAATCGATAAGCATGCAATAAACCGGCTGGACCGACGAATTTGTCAGGGTTCCACCAAAATGACGGACAAGACGTAGAACAACACGCACATAAGATACATTCATATAAACCATCAAGATGCTCGCGCTCTTCTGGAGATTGTAAATGTTCACGCGCCGGCTGCTCTTTGCCATCATTAATCAAGTATGGTTTGATTTTCTCATACTGATTGTAGAACTGGGTCATGTCGATAATTAAATCGCGCACCACTGGTAATCCTGGTAATGGACGTAAGACAATTTTACTTGCCTTAAGTTCAGATAATGGCGTTATACACGCTAAGCCATTTTTACCATTCATATTTAAGCCATCACTACCACAAACACCTTCACGACATGAGCGACGGAATGACAACGTTGGATCTTGTTCTTTTAACAAGATTAACGCGTCTAATACCATCATGTCTGAGCCTTCGGGTACTTCCAACTCATAGTCTTTCATGTAAGGGGCATTATCAACATCAGGGTTGTAACGGTAAATCGAAAAAACTTGTTTCATCGTCAATGCTCCTTAGTAAGTTCTAGCTTTCGGTGGGAAAGCTTCACGGTGAACTGGGCTCATATTAACTGAACGCTTACTCATATCTTCAGTATCTGGCGAGTAGATAGAATGGCATAACCAGTTTTCATCGTCACGCTCAGTAAAATCTTGACGGGCATGAGCACCACGAGATTCTGTGCGGAAGTTCGCTGCTTTTGCAGAACAGAAAGCGGTTTCCATTAAGTTATCTAATTCTAAACACTCAATGCGTTGAGTATTAAATTCTGAAGACTTATCGTCCAATTTCGCATGTTGAAGACGTTCACGAATTTCGGTCAACTCTTTCATACCTTCAGCCATTGCTTCACCTTCACGGAATACCGAGAAGTTTAACTGCATACACTGTTGTAAGTCTTTACGAATTTGTACTGGGTCTTCACCTGTTGTTGATGACTCCCAACGATTGAAACGAGCAAGCGCTGCGTCAACATCAGATGAAGAAGCATCTTTAGCATTTTGTGTATCAGAAAGATACGTGCCTAAGAAATTACCTGCTGCGCGACCAAATACAACTAAATCAAGTAATGAGTTACCACCTAAACGGTTAGCTCCATGTACTGATACGTTAGCGATTTCACCCACGGCGAACAAACCTTCAATAATGGTATCTTCGCCCGTTTCAGGGTTAAAGCTAATAGCTTGACCATTAACATTACAAGGTACACCACCCATTTGATAATGACAGGTAGGAATAACAGGAATTGGCTCTTCTGCAGGATCAACATGAGCAAATGTTTTCGACAAATCACATACGCCAGGTAAACGTTGATTCAAGGTTTCTCGACCTAAGTGATCAAGTTTAAGTTTAATATGAGGACCCCAAGGACCATCACAACCACGACCTTCTCGAATTTCAGTCATCATTGAACGAGCAACTACGTCACGACCCGCTAAATCTTTAGCATTAGGTGCATAACGTTCCATGAAACGCTCGCCGTCTTTGTTAAGTAGGTATCCACCTTCACCACGACAACCTTCAGTAACCAGTACACCAGCCCCTGCGATACCTGTTGGATGGAATTGCCACATCTCCATGTCTTGCATTTGTACACCAGCGCGAAGTGACATACCAACACCGTCACCCGTGTTTATGTGAGCATTAGTGGTTGATGCGAAAATACGACCAGCACCACCAGTAGCAAGTACAGTAGCACGCGCTTTAAAGTAAACAACTTCACCCGTTTCAATACAAATAGCGGTTGTACCAACGACAGCACCATCATCATTTTTAACTAAATCCAGTGCATACCACTCTGAATAAACGTTCGTTTTGTTTTTAACGTTTTGCTGATACAAACAATGTAATAACGCGTGACCTGTACGGTCAGCCGCTGCTGCGGTACGTGCTGCTTGCTCACCACCGAAGTTTTTAGATTGGCCACCAAATGGACGTTGGTAAATTTTACCTTCGTCGGTACGAGAAAATGGTAAACCCATTCTTTCTAATTCAATGATAGATTCAGGACCGGTTTTACACATGTATTCAATTGCGTCTTGGTCACCAATGTAATCAGAACCTTTTACGGTGTCATACATATGTTGTTCCCAATGGTCTTCATGCGCATTACCTAATGCTACAGTGATACCGCCTTGAGCAGACACTGTATGAGAACGAGTAGGAAAAACCTTTGAAATCAAAGCACAAGATTTGCCTGATTCAGAAATTGCTAATGCCGCGCGCATACCCGCGCCGCCTGCGCCAATTACGATGGCGTCAAATTCACGAACTGGAACGTTCACTTACACACCCCACACTATCAAGAAACCGCTTGCAAGATAAGCAAGTAAGGTTATAGAAAAGAAAAATTGCAATGAGCCACGCAAAAATGCTGGTTTAACGTAGTCTGACAATACTTGCCACACACCTATCCAAGCGTGAATTAATAAAGCAATGATAGCCAATAAGGTGGCGACTTTCACACTCATGCAAGAAAAGAAGCCATGCCAGTTTTCATAAGTTACTTCTGGGGTAACAACGAAAAAGCCTGCGATTAATAGAGTATATAGCGCTAAAATAACGGCGCTAGCTCTTAAAAGAATAAAATCATGTACGCCGCTACGGCCCACTGTTGCTGCATTATTTACCATAACCAAACTCCTACTACTACGGTAAGCACTAGCCATAAAGCCATAATAAATTTGGCACTTGCATTGCCTGACGCTTTTTCTTCAAAATGCCCCAAGTCCATGAAAAGGTGACGAACACCACCTAGCAAGTGATAAATAAGTGCAGAGCAAATACCTAATATGATTAATTTAAAAAATACACCATCAAGCATTGTTTTTACTTGAGTGAATTCTTCAGCGGAAGATAAAGATAATGAGAGAGTCCACAATAAAATTCCGATAGCAAATACCATAATCACACCAGATATACGGTGTAATATTGAAGCATTCGCTGCTGGATGCATTTTAATTGTAGTCAGGTCAAGGTTTACAGGACGTTGTTTTTTCACGATTGCTGCCTAAAGAGCTCTTTGAGCCTTCTACTTATTTTTTGTCGCTCACAAAAATTCACTACCATATGAGCAACCCCCCAAGCGATCTGAAACTGTTCTAATAACCGTATTGCATACGATTGTAATCAACCGAGAGAATAACAAATTCGTTATTTTTGTTCGATTACAAACAAAATGCTTACGCTAAATGAAAAACAGTCGCAGAGCGGCTAGATTATATAGATGATTGTTTTAAATTTCAATTTTCTTGCTATCTTAAAGACTTGCGGTTAATTTTCGACCACTAGGTGTTTTTAATTTGTTAATTTATAATAAAACAATGTTCTAGAAAATTGATTTATATCTATTCGAAGACACAATTGAATTGACTTTATAGGGGGTTCTTGCAGTAGAATACCCGCGGTTTTATATTCATAAAGACTGATTAAATTTTCAATTTTGGTCAGATAACTAATTGATAGGGGATAAAACATATGGCTGAATCAAAGGCCTCTCTAAGTATTGATGGTAAAGTAGTTGCGGACTTGCCCATTCTTTCTGGTAGCGCAGGTAACGACGTAATTGACATCCGAACTTTGGGTAATTATGGTTATTTCACCTACGATCCTGGTTTCTTAGCAACAGCATCATGTGAGTCGTCAATTACTTTTATTGACGGTGGAAAAGGGATATTGCAACATCGTGGATATCCAATTGACAGTTTAGCTAAACAAGCTGATTACCTTGAAGTTTGTTATATTTTATTAAACGGTGACGCACCAACTACATCTCAGTATGATGAGTTCAAAAAAATCATCACCAACCATACAATGGTTCACGAAAAGTTAGTGCATTTTTTCCACGGTTTCTTACCTGATGCCCACCCAATGGCGATGTTATGTGGGGTTGTTGGCGCTCTTTCTTCTTTTTATCACAGTGATTTAGACATTCACGCACCTGATCAACGTATGCGCAGTGCTCACCGACTGATTGCGAAAATGCCGACTATTGCCGCGATGGCTTATAAGTACAGCATTGGTCAACCATTCGTCTATCCACGTAATGATTTAAGCTACGCAGAAAACTTTTTACACATGATGTTTTCTGTACCTGCAGAAGAATACAAAGTTAGCCCGACACTCGCTCGCGCAATGGATCGTATATTTACTTTGCATGCAGATCATGAACAAAATGCATCTACGTCTACTGTTCGTTTAGCGGGTTCATCTGGCGCTAACCCTTATGCCTGTATTGCTGCAGGTGTTGCATCATTATGGGGACCGGCTCACGGTGGCGCAAACGAAGCTTGTTTGACTATGCTTCAACAAATAGGCTCATTAGACCGTGTTGATGAATTTGTTGCTAAAGCAAAAGATAAAAACGACCCATTCCGTTTGATGGGCTTTGGTCATCGTGTTTATAAAAACTTCGACCCTCGCGCTACAGTAATGCGTGAAACATGTCATGAAGTATTGAAAGAGTTAGGTATAAAAGATCCTCTTTTAGATGTCGCTATGGCGCTTGAGAAAGTAGCGCTAGAAGACCCATACTTTATTGAGAAGAAACTTTATCCTAACGTTGATTTCTACTCAGGTATTATCTTGAAAGCTATTGGTATTCCAACCAATATGTTTACTGTCATTTTTGCCATGTCTCGTACCGTTGGTTGGGTATCACATTGGGATGAAATGTTAGGTCAAGCGGGACAAAAAATTGGTCGTCCTCGTCAAAAATATGATGGCGAATTAAACCGAGAATTTATTCCATTAAAAGACAGATAAATAGCTAGTAATAGTAATTATTAATAAAAAGGCAGCCTTAGCTGCCTTTTTTTTGCGTTGTTTATCGCTCCTCAAATGTTTACACCAAACAAAAACGCTCATTTTTCGTACAAGTCCAGCTTGTTATCAGTATTATTTACCCTTTCAGTATTTACTTTAAAAATACCAAACATTCACAAAAGAAATATCAAAAGCAGATCTAAGCCTAAAATTTTAATCAACCACAACTCAGCTTAATAAATATAAGATTAAATTTTTCTATTTGCGCAGTTATTTTTTTAACCTCACTGTGGACACTGTTATAATACTGGCAACTTTTATTATTCTTATTTTTTATGTCTGATTATCAACTTAGATTCGGCGGAATTGCTCGTTTATACGGCACTGACGGGGCAACTTTGCTAAAAAACGCCCACTTTTGCGTTATTGGTATTGGCGGCGTTGGCTCATGGGCAGCAGAAGCCCTTGCTAGAAATGGTGTTGGGCAACTGACATTGATAGATCTCGATGACATTTGTACCACGAATGTTAATCGCCAAATACATGCACTCTCAAACACTGTTGGTCAAAGTAAAGTCGAGGTGATGGCTGAGCGCATTTTACAAATTAACCCCGAATGTAAAGTCACTCAGGTTGAAGATTTTGTCACCTTAGATAACCTGAAGGCCTTGTTATCAAATCAATTTGATTATGTTGTCGATGCAATTGACTCCGTGAAGATCAAGTCGGCAATGATTAATCACTGCAAAAGAAACAAGCAACCGATAATAACCGTTGGCGGTGCTGGCGGACAGACAGATCCGAGTAAAATAGCCATTACTGACTTGAGTCAAACCTACCAAGATCCACTATTAGCAAAAGTGAAAAATCAATTACGACGTGAATATGGTTTTCCCGCTGCAGACATTAAAAAGGCCAGTAAACGTAAGTTCGGTATAGACGCAGTATTTTCAACTGAGCAGCTGGTATACCCAACAGATCAAGGCGATGTTTGCCATGCTAAGCAAAGTAGCGACGGTGTAATGCGTTTAGATTGTAGTGGTGGCTTTGGCGCTGCCACACATGTTACCGCCAGTTTTGCCTTTTTTGCAGTCAGTAAAACAATTGCTAAATATCTTGCTAAGCACCAGCGCTAATGAGATGTCGTGTTTAACCTTATTGTGCTAACCGCAATATTTTATCAACAATAGCGTTAAGGCCATTGCCCCGCGATGGGCTTAAATGCTGCAATAAACCTAACGAATCAAAATAGTCGTTGATATCAAAATCGCGAATTTGTTGCGAGGTTTTACCATTATAAGCGGCCAAGACGATAACGAGTAATCCCCGGATCACTTTTGCATCGCTATCGGCAGTAAAACTAAATTCACCTTGTTCATTTACTGTATACGACAGCCATGCCTGGCTTTCACAACCTGATATTAAGGTTTGCTCATTGCGTTGCTCTTTAGGCATTCTCATTAATTGCTTACCAAGCAACATTATTTCACGGTGACGACTATCCCACCCTGTCGCGTTAGCAAATAGCGCTTTTATTTTATCACTTTCTATTTGAGTAATTTTGTCGGGCTCAATTAACTGTTCTTCTGGAGTATCGTAACTTTCACCAGAAATGATTTTTTTCAATGAGGTAATAAAATAATCAACTTCCGCAAAAGTATTATACGGGGCTAAAGACACTCTAGTACAACCACTAATATTTAAGTAAGTCATTAACGGCATGGCACAATGATGGCCACTTCGAACCGCAATACCATAGGTGTCTAAGGCCGCAGAAATATCGTGGTTATGATGATTATCAACAGTAAAAGAGAACACTGGAATATCAGGTCTATCAGCAACAATAAAGTTAACCTCGTTAATAGTAAGCAACTCTTGATAGCAATAGCTTAACAACTTTTGTTCATATTCACCGATGTTGTTGTCATGCTGTTGACGTAAAAAATCAACGGCATTAGCAAATGCGATCACTCCCGCGATATTAGGGGTACCTGGCTCGAACTTAAACGGCAAACTATTGTAAGTGGTTTTCTCAAAACTCACTGTTTTTATCATTTCCCCCCCAGCTTGATAAGGCACCATCGACTCAAGCAGTGATTGGCGACCATATAAAACCCCAACACCTGTAGGGCCATACATTTTATGGGCAGAAAAAAAGTAAAAATCACAGTCTAGCTTACTGACATCAATCATTTGGTGCGCTACTGCCTGAGCGCCATCAATAACAGTGATCGCACCAACTTGCTTGGCTCGTGCAATAACACTCTCAACGGGGTTTATCCGACCGAGCACATTAGATATGTGGGCGATACAAACAGCTTTAGCTTTTTCGGTTATCACATTTGCCAATTGGTTAACATCTATTCTGCCATTCTTATCCAAAGGTAATACTTTAATCACTGCTCCTGTTTGTTCAGCGACAATTTGCCAAGGCACAATATTGGCGTGATGCTCCGCATAACTTAGTACTATTTCATCGCCTACAGACAGGTTTTCTCGTCCCCAACTTTGCGCAATTAAATTGGCACTTTCGGTCGCTCCTTTGGTCCAGATAATTTCTTGAATTGCACTAGCGCCAATGAAGTTTTTCACGATTTTACGCGCTTGTTCAAATGCCACCGTTGATTGCGCACTTAAAGCATGAGATGCACGATGAACATTGGCATTGCTTTGACAATAATATGACTGCAGGCAATCTAGCATGCTTTGTGGTTTTTGTGTGGTGGCGGCATTGTCAAAATATACTAATGGCATATCAGCCAATGTTTTTTTCAATAATGGAAACTGTTGGCGAAACGCCACAACGTTAAAGCAATTCATGTAGGTCGTTGACAATTATAGATAATAATAATGTCACAATTATACATTAAAATGGCGCAATAAACTTAGTTATGAAATTAATGACAAAACTCAGTTAAAACAGTGTGAGTTTATCTTATTATGAACTACAATTTGCCCAAAGCATGACAAGGGATGGCAGCATGAAATTATTTTCGTGGTTTATCAGAAATGAAACTATTTCAACAGAACGGAATACTGTTGAAATAAGCTCTAAAACGGGCCGGATAGAAAACAACTCTATGTGGCCAACAGCAGAAGTAAGAAGTAAGTATTTGCTTGAACAGCAAAAATATATAGACGCGCGAAAAATACTCAGTAATTCAGCAAAACAACAACCGTTAAACTATCAACATAAGGATGCCTAAGTAAAAAATTTAGAAGGCGCCTTGCAACACTTTCATTTGACGAAGTTTATTTTTTTCAAACTCCGCAGATACATTTAACCAACCTTTAGCCTCTGTGACCCGTCCCTGGCCAAATAATGACAAAGCAACATTATAATGAAAGCTAGGCATTGAATAAGCATTGAGGTCATCGGCAATGATTTTTTGATATTGCGCAGGAAAATCTAGCTCAAAATAGGTTAATTGTGTCGGTTTTAACAACGGTTTAAATGCTTGCACCTTGCGGCCATCACAAGTTTCTGCGGCAAAAATACCAAACTCATCTTTATGCTTTAGTGGCGTCCCCAATTGCCAACTATTATTAGCGCCCTTATCTGCTGGCGTTAATATTGGTGTGCTGCTTTTAATAAATTTTGCCCAAGGAATTTGTTTGAGCACCTGAGCGCGAACTAATGTTTTATCGCCATAGTATATTTCTTTAATAATAGCGACATTGGGCGCAAACATTGCCTGTTGATGCTGCTGACAGGTAGTATGGTGCTCCGATAGTGGGTATTCATCGACAAAACCTAAAAGGTGCGATAGTTCATGCGCTATTACATTTACCGTATCATTATTATCTAAATACATGATACCAAAATGCACATTTGCCCCCCCTTTTGGTACTAATACTCCCAAATAACGCGTGTTTATTTCTGTGACTTTTCTTTGCCAAATTGATTCATCACATTGAATGGCGGCCTTGTCATCATGCTGGCATTTTAATTGTGCTAATGGCACATAGCGTATGGGTGAAAAACAAAACGCACTACGAAGTGGATGCGTTGAAAAACGCTCAACTAAAGTTTGTAAATAATCGAGATCGTGAATGTTGGTGGCGAAAAGTTGAATACTATTATGGCACACTGAAGGTGTTACGGTGGCTGACATTGCTGAGGGTAACAAAGGTTGAGCTGCGCCAAGTACGCGGTCATCATTAAAAACCGTATCTAATATTTTATAGCGCGTTATCAAGGTTAACAGCTCTTGCGCACTTTCCTCATGATTAAGGCGCGTTATATGTCTAGAAACAAAGGCAATATCCCCTTGAGCAATAGCCGCTTCTACCGCTAATAATAGCAGCTCGATATCTTGGGGACTTGACGATGACAAGGCCAATACCTGTTGATAAGCCTGTCGCTGAAACCATAATTTAGCAAGGGGGAATACAGCATTTTGTTCCCCCTGCTCGACAGCACGTTGTAACCAAAGAAAAGCTAACTCGTCAGTTTGAACATTATAATAATACTGACCAAGCTCCAAAGCATAAAGACTATCGTCAACGGCCAAATCTTGCGTGAGTGATAGCCAGTTATCACTGCCAATAATATGTTTCTTTCTTAGCACTAATTTAGCTGAAGCAACATTTTTTGAGGCAGCAAACGCTATTTGCTCCTCAGACGCTAGACCGTTACGTATCAGGTCATCTAAATGCTCGGCTAAAAAAAATGAGCTTGACGTTAAGCAATACGTTAAGCTCATTAATATAAGTATTTTAAGTTTCATTATCTCACAAGTAGTTAATGCATGATCAGTTAATGCTTGATCAGTTAATAAGGTTACGGTTCAACGCGGCCACTAATTGTTTCCCGCATTAAATCCAATTCCAATTTTGCATACCTATGCTCAACGAATTCGTAAACATTAGTGCTTAATGCTAATTTAAAATAATTAGCGGCAACACTGGGTTGATGCTGAATTTGACTATACTTTCCTAGGTAAAAATAAGCTTCACATAAGCGCTCAGTCAACTCTTTATTTGATTGTACATTAATGGTTAAACGATCGATAAACGTTGAATGTGTGACTTTTCCCAAAAATAATTGGATAACCTGCTTCGCCCATATGGAATCAGCGACTAATTGACTCCCCTCAAGCAACTCTTTCTTCGCTTTTTCAGGATTAATTTCTACTTCAGCCAAATATAACCACAATAAACGATAGGGATCTGACGTCTGACTTTCATGAAAAACTTTAAAATCTTCAACAGCAAGTTGAGGTCGGCCACCGTAATAAAGCGCGATACCACGATTCAAATAGGCGTACTCATGCTCAGGTGATAAGTCAATCGCCGAGTCAAACGCATCATAGGCCTGATTAAACTCTTGCAACTGCGTGTAATGAATACCTAAAAAATTATGGGCATCAACCAGATCAGGTTTTAACCTAAGGGCGCGATTAAAATCTAAACGCGCAAGCGAACGCAAACCGACACTGTCGTATATTACGCCGCGATCATAATAAAGTTGTGCGCGCTGATCGTCTCGTATATCGGCACGTTGAATAACTTCAGTGAGCCTTGCAAGTGCAATTTCACTTTTATAATTTATTGATAACGGTTCAGCAATGATCAACTGACTCATGCTGTTATCTGAGGAATACTGTGACGACACACACCCTTGCATCATTAATACAGTAGTTATTATCGCCAGTTTTATAATTAAATTCACGAAAGCTAATCACCTATTTGAAAGAAGAAAATGGCTAGTTTATCAACCAAACTATAGCCTTACTTAGCTAAAACACCTTCAGTTGACACTGGGCACTTTATCACAAGGGAGTTCAGGCAACTTACCCCAATGACATTAATTCATGCGACAACAAGGTTTTATTTGAGTGTGATTATATAAAAAAGGGAGTCTAATGACTCCCTTTTTATGTTACAAGTTATAAACTTAACAAGATTATGTTATTCAGCAACTTCTGGTGCCGCTTCTGAACTTTGTTCAGCCGGCTTTTCCATTGCTTCTTTTATGCTTAAACGAACACGACCTTGACGGTCTACTTCAAGCACTTTAACTTTAACTTCTTGTCCTTCACTTAGAACGTCGCTAACGTTGTTAACACGTTCGTCTGATATTTGCGAGATATGAACTAAACCGTCTTTACCTGGCAATACATTAACAAACGCGCCAAAATCAACGATTCGAACAACTTTACCTGTGTAAAAAGAGCCTACTTCAATTTCTGCAGTAAGTGCAGTAATACGAGCAATTGCATCTTTAGCTTGTTCGCCATCAGTCGCGGCAATCTTAACAGTACCATCGTCATCAATTTCGATAGTTGTACCCGTTTCTTCGGTTAATTGACGAATTGTTGCGCCACCTTTACCGATAATGTCACGAATTTTATCAGTGCTTACTTTCATGGTATGAATACGTGGAGCGAATTGAGAAATTTCTTCACGATGACCAGTAATCGCTTCATCCATCACACTCAATATGTGTGTGCGAGCAGCTTTTGCTTGGTTTAACGCAATTTGCATGATCTCTTGCGTAATACCTTCAATTTTTATGTCCATTTGAAGTGCTGTAATACCTGCGGTAGTACCTGCAACTTTAAAGTCCATATCACCTAAATGGTCTTCATCGCCTAAGATATCTGAAAGTACAACAAAGTTGTCACCCTCTTTTACTAGCCCCATGGCAATACCAGCAACAGATGCTTTAATTGGAACACCTGCATCCATTAATGCTAAAGAAGTACCACAAACTGATGCCATTGAAGATGAACCGTTTGATTCAGTAATTTCTGAAACAACGCGAACAGCATATGGGAATTCATCAGCCGAAGGCATAACCGCTAACATACCGCGTTTAGCTAGACGACCATGACCAATTTCACGACGCTTAGGTGAACCAACAAAACCGGTTTCACCAACACAATACGGAGGGAAATTATAATGAAGCATAAAGGCGTCAGTTTTTTCACCCATTAAAGTATCAAGACGCTGCGCATCTCGTTGTGTACCTAATGTAGCAGTAACTAAAGCTTGTGTTTCACCACGTGTAAATACTGCGCTACCATGTGTACGAGGAAGTACACCCGTCATAACGTCAAGCGCACGAATCATTTCAGGATCACGACCATCAATACGTGGAGAACCTTGAGTAATACGACCGCGAACTACGGTTTTTTCAAGGTCGTGGAATAAATCTTTTGCTTCTTGAACGTTTAATTCTGCATCAGCTTCTAGTAACTGCTCTATTACTGAGTTACGAATTTCAGCAACTTTTTCATAACGAACCGCTTTTTCAGTAATTTGATACGCTTCATTAACTTGTGCTTCTGAAAGCTCGGCAATTTTAGCAACTAAATCAGCGTTTTTAACCGGCGCTTCCCATTCCCATTTAGCATTACCAACTTCCGCCGCCATCTCTTTAATCGCAGTGATAGCTGTTTGCATTTGCTCATGACCATAAACAACTGCACCAAGCATTACTTCTTCAGAAAGTACATCGGCTTCAGATTCAACCATTAATACCGCCGAATCAGTACCAGAGACAACTAGGTCTAATTGTGAAGATGCTAGTTCAGATTGGAGCGGGTTAAGGATATATTTTCCATCAGCATAACCAACACGTGCTGCACCTACAGGACCGCTAAACGGCATACCTGAGATGGCTAGCGCTGCTGAGGTACCTAATAGTGAAATAATATCAGGGGCAATTTCAGGGTTTGCTGAAACAACAGTGATAATAACTTGAACTTCGTTAGTGAATCCTTCAGGAAACAACGGACGAATTGGGCGGTCAATTAAACGAGCAATAAGTGTTTCTTCTTCTGAAGGACGACCTTCACGCTTAAAGAAGCCGCCTGGTATTTTACCAGCAGCATAAGTACGTTCTTGATAGTTAACTGTTAATGGGAAAAAGTCTTGGCCTTCTTTAGCTTCTTTTTTGCCAACAACAGATACTAATACAGATGTATCATCCATGCTTGCCATTACGGCACAAGTTGCTTGACGAGCGATAACGCCAGTTTCTAGAGTTACAGTATGTTGACCGAATTCAAATGTTTTAGTAACAGGTTTGAACATGTATTTAGTTCCTTAATTTCTTTAGATTTTAACCAATCTGTACAATTATTTATTCACTCATTATCCGTGCTAAATTACACCTTGAGTTGAACAAAAAATTATACAGTTTGATTGATTATTTTTTGCAATTATAAAAAATTTGCACGCACATTATACTGACCTGAGCAGGTATTACTAGTTAGAAAGCAGTTAGAGTGGTCTTTATAAATAAAAAACCGGCAATACGGTAAATTTTTGCTTATGTTGGTCGGTTGCAAACAAGAATAATGGAGACGGTAATGAAGCAAAACAACAGCAAAAATTAACGCGTTGCAGTGTAATAAGCTTAATAGTGAATAAAGTTCATAATAAAAAAGGAGCCAATTGGCTCCTTTTTTGATGTTCTTTTTTAAGGCTCAGGATTAACGACGTAAACCTAATTTACCGATCAATGTAGTATAACGGTCAGTATTTTTACGCTTTAAGTAATCAAGTAATTTACGACGTTGACTAACCATACGTAACAAACCGCGACGAGAGTGATGATCGTGGATGTGCTCTTTAAAGTGACCTTGAAGATGGTTAATTTGAGTTGTTAATAAAGCAACTTGTACTTCAGGTGAACCAGTATCACCTTCTTGTTGTGCATATTCTGCAACGATTGCAGCTTTTTGTGCAGCATTTAAAGACATAATAAATCCTTAGTGTTTAATACCCGAAGGTATATTAAAAATTCTCACCCAGCCAAACACTAATTCAGCCAGGGTGATAAAAGAGCGCGTATTCTATCAGTAACAGTCTTGATTGCAACAATTAAGTTAGCGTGCGCTTGATAAACTTTATTTGTACTTATAACTATGACAGCGCATCAAGTACCGTAATTCGTTTTGGCGCAACTAAACCGTCATCATCAATAACGCCAACACCAATGAATTCGGCAGATTGACAGTCTTCTTTTTCTTCACCGACATAGACTTGCACTAAACCTTCACTAGGTGCGTTAAAAGCCCGTACAGGGTTACCATGACGTAAATAATTGGCAGACATTTCATCAATATAGACGCTAGGTAAACCATCTACCGCGGTATTCATCGGTAATAACAATGGGTCTAACAACTGCGATGGTGAGATATCTTGTTGTTTCGCCTGCTCAAGTAGAGCCTCCAATTGTTCAATAGTAACCATTTTATCCATAGGATAATTACCAACCGCACTCCTGCGCAAATGCGCAACATGAGCACCACAGCCTAACAACTCACCTAAATCGTCAATAATGGTTCTAATATACGTGCCTTTTGAGACATGAATATCAAGATCAACCTCATCACCTTCAAAGCGCAATAAATCCAGACGAAAAACAGTGATATCTCGTGATTCACGAGGTACTTCTATCCCTTCTCTAGCGTACTTATATAATGGTTGCCCTTGATATTTTAACGCTGAATACATAGAAGGAACCTGTTGTGTCGTCCCTCTAAAAGAGTCAAGCGCTTGCAACAATTGTTCACTCGATATGTCTACCTGCTTTTCAGCAACCACTTCACCATCGGCATCACTGGTAGTTGTTCTAATGCCCAGTTTTGCGGTTACTTGATAGGTTTTATCGGTATCAAGTAAAAACTGCGAAAACTTTGTACCTTCTCCTAAGCAAATTGGCAGCATACCTGTCGCGAGTGGATCTAGAGCGCCAGTATGCCCCGCTTTTTGGGCAAAATATATATGCTTAACCCTTTGTAATGCGTGGTTTGATGACATTTCGTAGGGTTTATCCAATAACAAAACGCCATTGACAGCACGGCCTTTTCTACGTTTAGCCATTGACTATTTTTCCTCTGGCTCGCTACTTTCAGCGCTGTCTTCATCCATCAAGTGTTTGTCACTTGCTACAGCCTGATCTACTAGAGTACTCATACGTACCCCTTCAGCCATAGATTTGTCATAGACAAAACGAAGGTTTGGCATAATGCGCGCGCGTAATTTTTTAGCGAGTAATGAACGAATAAAACCAGCGGCGTCGTTAAGGACCTCAACTGAACTTTCAATTTCACTTGGCTCATTAGTAAAAAACGTGACGAAAATTTTTGCATACGCTAAATCTCTAGTCACTTCAACGGCTGAAACTGTCGTCATACTTAAGCGAGGATCCTTTACTTCTCGCATCAGTATTGTTGCAATTTCCTTTTGAATTTGTTGTCCTACTCTATCGGTTCTAGCAAATTCTCTTGCCATAACAAAACTCCTAACCAAGCTATACAATTTTATGATATACATAAGTTATATAGCTAAAAATGGAGGCTAAGCCCCCATTTTAATATTTTTATTTCTGCAACTGTTACTTTTAATTTAAGCGAGTAACGTCTAAAGCATACAAGGTAGCACTAAAACTTACTTTATATAGGCCTTAGACGAAATTAGCCATTCATTAAAGTTACAGAGTACGTTTAATTTCCACTGTCTCAAATACTTCTATTTGATCACCTACGCGAACATCATTGTAGTTCTTAACACCGATACCACACTCAGTACCGTTACGAACTTCTTGAACATCATCTTTAAAACGACGTAGTGATTCAAGTTCGCCTTCGTAAATAACAACATTGTCACGTAACACTCGAATTGGGGCACTACGCTTGATGATACCTTCGGTAACCATACAACCCGCGATAGCACCAATTTTAGGTGACTTAAAGACGTCACGAACTTCAGCAAGACCAATAATTTCTTGCTTAAATTCTGGTGCAAGCATACCACTCATCGCTTGCTTAACTTCTTCAATCAAGGCGTAAATAACACTATAGTAACGTAAATCAATGTTTTCTGATTCAATGACTTTACGAGCCGCGGCATCTGCACGAACGTTAAAGCCAACTACAATCGCATTTGACGCAGCCGCCAGCGTTGCATCAGTTTCAGTAATTCCACCGACACCACTACCAATGATCTTCACTTTAACTTCATCTGTAGACAATTTAGTAAGTGAATCAGAGATAGCTTCAAGTGAACCTTGTACGTCAGATTTAAGGACGATGTTAACTTCAGAAACATCACCTTCAGCCATGTTAGAGAACATGTTCTCAAGTTTAGCTTTTTGTTGACGCGCTAGTTTCACATCTCGGAATTTACCTTGACGATATAAAGCAACTTCGCGCGCTTTTTTCTCATCTTTAACAACAGTCGCTTCATCACCAGACTGTGGCACACCACTTAGTCCTAATATTTCAACGGGAATCGAAGGACCAGCTGATTGAATTGGTTTACCGTTCTCGTCACGCATCGCACGCACACGACCGTATTCTAGGCCACATAGAACAATATCACCTTGATGTAACGTACCTTCTTGGACAAGAACAGTTGCAACAGGTCCGCGCCCTTTATCAAGCTTAGATTCAACAACTACGCCGTTTGCCATTTTATCAACAACAGCGGTTAATTCTAATACTTCAGATTGCAATAATATCGCATCCAATAGTTCATCAATACCTAAGCCCGTTTTCGCTGAAACGTGACAGAATTGAACATCACCACCCCATTCTTCTGAAAGAACGTCGTGTTGAGATAATTCGCTCTTAACACGATCAGGATCTGCACCTTCTTTATCCATTTTGTTAACAGCAATGATAATAGGCGCATCTGATGCTTTAGCATGTTGAATAGCTTCAATCGTTTGCGGCATAACACCATCATCGGCAGCAACAACGATAATAACGATATCGGTAGCTTTAGCACCACGTGAACGCATTGCTGTAAACGCCGCATGACCAGGAGTATCAAGGAAAGTGATCATGCCATGACCTGTTTCGACATGATAAGCACCAATATGCTGCGTAATACCACCGGCTTCACCCGCTGCTACTTTCGCTTCACGAATGTAATCAAGCAATGATGTTTTACCATGGTCAACGTGGCCCATGATAGTAACCACTGGAGCGCGAGTTATCGCCTTTCCAGAATGACCACGATCAGACAATACAGCTTCTTCAAGCGCATTTTCTTTAACAAGTACCACTTCGCGACCCATTTCTTCAGCAACTAATGCTGCTGTTTCTTGGTCTATTACTTGGTTAATGGTTGCCATAGCCCCCATTTTAAACATAACTTTAACAACCTCAGCACCCTTAACTGACATCTTATTGGCCAATTCAGCAACTGAAATCGTTTCACCGATACGTACTTCTTGAATTTTCGCTTCCACTGGTTTTTGGAAACCATGCTGCAAGCTTTGTGGCGCATTTAACGTTAGCTTACCTCGACCTTTACCACCACGAGCGCCTTTATTGCGATCTTGTTGGCCTGTTTTCTTCTTACGACGACGACGACTGCCTTCATCTTCAGAGTCAACTTTATCTTCAGCTTCTTGAGCGTATTTTGAAGAGGTTAAATGAACAACTTCTTTTTCTTTCGCTTTACGTGCCTCTTCTTCAGCTTTCCAACGAGCTTCGTTTTCTTCCGCAAGTTTCTTCGCTTTCTCGGCACTTAAACGAGCTTCTTCTTCCGCTTTGGCAGCAGCTTCCGCTTCTTGTTGCAAGCGTAATTTCTTCGCTTCTTCTGTTTCAGCTGGTGCTTGAGGAGCTTTGGTGGCGCTTTCTTCAATATTTTTAGCTTTTTCTATAGCCGCTTGCTTAGCTTTCGCTTCAGCTTCTGCTTTTGCCTTCGCTTTAGCTTCTGCTTCTACTTCAGCTTTTGCCGCTTGCGCCGCTTTAGCATTTTCCGCTTCTTTTGCATCAGCTTCAGCTTTCGCTTTAGCGTCAGCCTCAGCTTTTGCTTTAGCTTCTTCTTCAGCTTTAGCATTAGCTTCAGCTATTTGCTGTTCTTCTAATTCGCTACGTTTGACATAGGTGCGTTTTTTGCGCACTTCAACTTGTACCGATTTGGCTTTGCTGCCATGGCCAAGCACTAATGTCGACTTTTTCTTACGATTTAGCGTCATTTTACTCGGCTTAGCCGAGCTGTCATCACCATGTTGTTTTTTCAAATATTCTAACAAGGTTTCTTTTTCTTGCTGCGTAACTGAATCGGTAACCGATTTTTGAACGCCTGAGTCAGCTAACTGACTCACTAAACGTTCTACCGGCGTACCAATTTCTTTGGCAAGTTCTTCTACCGTTACATTTGCCATCTATTATTTACTCCCGGTGATAATTATTCTTCGTTAAACCAACAAATATTACGTGCGGCCATAATAAGCTCGCCCGCCTTGGTTTCATCTAATTCTTCAATGTCCGCTATTTCGTCTACGCCCTGTTCGGCCAAATCTTCAAGGGTAATAACACCTCGACTTGCCAAAACATAAGCTAAATGACGATCTAAACCTTCAAGCGCTAATAAGTCAGCGGCAGGTTCTGCTCCCTCTAATGATTCCTCTGTCGCTAATGCTTGCATTGTTAACGCTTCTTTTGCACGTTCACGTAGCTCTTCAACAATATCTTCGTCCATACCGTCAATTTCCAACATTTCAGCTGTTGGTACATAAGCGATCTCTTCTAAAGAAGTAAAACCTTCTTCACAAAGCATAGTGGCGAAATCTTCATCCAAATCTAATTTTTCAGTGAAAAGCGTTAACACTTTGTCGTTTTCAGCTTGATGCTTTTCATTCATATCAGCAACAGTCATCACGTTGAGTTCCCAACCAGTCAACTGACTTGCTAAACGAATGTTTTGACCACTACGACCAATGGCCATCGCTAAGTTACCTTCTTCAACCGCGATATCCATCGTATGCTTATCTTCATCAACGATAATCGATGCGACTTCTGCTGGTGCCATTGCATTGATAACATATTGAGCTGGGTTATCATCGTATAAAACGATATCAACACGCTCGCCACCTAATTCGCTGGAAACTGCCTGTACACGTGAACCACGCATACCAACACAAGCACCTACAGGATCAATTCTTTTATCATTGCTTTTCACTGAAATTTTCGCGCGAGAACCTGGATCACGAGCTGCGCCTTTGATCTCAAGCATTTCTTCACCAATTTCAGGCACTTCAACACGAAATAGTTCAATCAACATTTCAGGCTTAGTACGGCTAACAAAAAGTTGTGCACCGCGAGCCTCTGGCTTAATTTCAAATAATAAGCCACGCACACGATCGCCTGGACGGAAGATTTCACGTGGTAACATTTCGTCGCGATAAATAATCGCTTCGGCATTATTACCTAAATCTAAGATGACATTTTCACGACTGGCTTTTTTAACAACGCCCGTGATAAGTTCACCCACTTGTTCTTGATACGCTTCAACAACCAACGCGCGCTCTGCCTCACGTACTTTTTGAACAATTACTTGTTTAGCTGTTTGTGTAGTAATACGATCAAATTTCACTGATTCGATTTGATCTTCTACGTACTCACCTACCTGTATTGATTCATTGTCATATTGCGCTGCCGCTAAACCAATTTCAGTATAAGGATTTTCAACAGGTTGATCATTGTCTTCAACCACTAACCAACGGCGAAAAGTATCAAACTCGCCAGTTTTACGATCGATTGATACACGAACAGAGATATCGCCTTCATATTTTTTCTTTGTGGCTGTCTCTAATGCTGTTTCCATTGCTTCAAATATGCTTTCACGAGGCAATGCTTTTTCGTTTGATACGGCATCTACAACCAGTAATATTTCTTTACTCATGCTACTTAGCCCTTTGTTAATCTCTATTTTTCAAAATTTGGGACAAGATTTGCCTTGTCTACATTACTGATAACCAGTTCATAGTCCTGACCATCAACCGAAACGATTAAAGTATCGTTTTCTATTGCCTCTAATACACCTTTGAATTTTCGACGCCCATTTAATGGCATTGAAATTTTGACATTAATCGTTTCGCCGATGACTTCCTGAAAATGTGCCAACTCAAATAAAGGTCTATCTAACCCAGGTGAAGACACCTCTAGGTTATACTCACTACTTATTGGATCTTCGACATCCAATATTGCGCCGACTTGACGACTTACTTCTGCACAATCATCAACATTGATGCCGTTTTCATGATCAATAAACAAACGTAAAACAGAGTTATTGCCTGCGCTGATAAATTCAACACCCAACAATTCCTTGCCAACTTCTTCTACGGCAGGACGTAACATCTCCGTTATCTTTTGCTCAAATTTAGCCAATCATATTCTCCAATTAGAAAAGTTTAGATACAAAAAAAGGGCATCAAGCCCAGCGAATCATTCTTGCTGTGTTGCACCTAACACAATGGTTAAGGCACAAAAAAGCCCCATCACACGGGGCTTAATTCACTGAACCCGTTGTGTTTATCAATAAATTAAGTACTTCAATTCATTGACACCTATAACAAAACATAAATATATGGTTACTAATCCACCAAATATCAGTCAGTGTCGTCTTGTTATATTTAAGCTGCGCGAATTATATAGTTACAGAGATTCAATCGCAAGTGGAATTACTTATTAGTCTAAGGAATTTTGATTAATTTAAGTCAAATACAGCGATTAAACTATTTTTCAAATCGCACTTAGCACTATTTAAAGGTTTTTCAAAGGCACAGTTACCATAAATAGCGGTAAAATAAACTTTTCTTACTGACAATACGCGAATTACTCGCCATAATTATCGAAAAATAATAATAGCGATATGAGATATTCTATACTCAAAAAGGTGCCAGAATATACATATCGTAAAGTAAACTGACTGGCTATATTATGTGATTAGTATTAATTTATTACGATTTTACAGCTAGTTAGTATAATTTTGCTAATCATGATATAACGTATAAAAGCGTCATGGTTATTAATGTTGGAGTAAGTTAACTCATTATGTATACATTCTCTCAATTACTGATGAGAAACGCGCTACTAAGCCTATTGTTTAGTATCGGTGTTGCCCTCGTTGTTGTTGTGTCGTCAGCCGTTGATTTGACGAAACAGCAGGAAAAACATCAGCAATTAATTCAAACGAGTATTAAAAATTTCTATAGTGGCGAAAACCTAAGTACGCTAGGTGAGTCACTAAAAAGCAGCGGTATGTATAAATCACTGACGCTGACACAAGAAAATACGGCCCCTTATACCTACACAAATTCCAAATCAGGTTTTACATTTCCATTCATCGCACCTAAAGAAGCTCAATTTGTCGTTAATGAAAATAATATAACGGTGAAATTTCAAATAGACACTGCTGATACTTCCGAGTTTGTATTAAAAATAATTATTACTGTTTTTATTATCTCATTTGGTTGCGCCATCATCGCGGTAAAATTTACCTTAACTAAGTACAAATACTTTTTTAGCCGTGTTAGTAGACAGATTAAAAAAGACCTTTCACTGATCATAGATACTGATGATAACCACCCAGAAGATGATTTTTTTGACTTTCCTGAATTGAAAACTGGCTTAGAGGAAGTTAAAAATCTCATTGAATCTCAGATGGCTGATACTTCAATATTAAAAAAAGAAGCCTATATTGATTCGCTTACCCAAATTGATAATCGCAGCCGTTTTGTTCATTTTTATGAAAGTCAGGTCAACGCCGATGGCAGCATGAAGTTTGGTGTGTTGATCATCACCAGATGCTCTGAATTGCAAACCATCAATCAAATTCATGGTTATAACGAAGGTGATAACTATATTTGCAGTGTCGCTCAAATAATGAAAGCCGCGATTGCACCATACCAATCTGCACAATTATTTAGATTAAACAGTTCCGATTTTGCCACTATTTTACCTAATGTAACGCTAAAACAAGCCGAAAAATACGCCAGTGAACTCCAAGGGAAATTCAATGAATATCAGCAGGCTTCGGATTTAGACTCCGTTGCGTACTCAGGCTTAGTGTCTATCGATAAAGAAAAACCTTTAGGGGAGCTATTAGCCCTTGCCGATACCGGCATAAGCGTAGCCCAGACCCAACAGATGAATTCATGGTTTTCGCAAAACGACAGCGATATTTTAAAAAGCTCTAGTGCTAATTATGGCAATCAGAACTGGCGTCAAGAAATAGAACACGTGCTCGATAATCAACGAATAACCCTGTTGGTACAAAGCATCCAACCAAGCAGCAGAAACAGTCGAGTGTACGGCGAAATTCTTGCTCGCTTCTTAAATTCTAATGACGAAATGTTACCGACCGCCTCTTTTATCGCTATGGCGGAAAAGTTAGATAAAATTGTTGCCGTTGACCGCTTAATTATTGAAACTGTAGTCAAAGAGATTAAAAACAAAAATCTGCTAGAACATAGTTTCGGCATTAATGTTAGCGCCCGTTCAATTCACGATGAACAGTTTATTGTTTGGTTAGAACGTCATTTATTACGTGAACCTAACGTTACAACAAAACTTATTTTTGAAATTTCTGAATATGGGCTACAGCAAAACATTAAAACCAGTAAACGCTTTATCGAAATGATTCATCGTGTCGGCGCGCGGATCACGGTTGAACGATTTGGTGTCGGCTTAACTTCATTTAAATTTTTTAGAGATCTTAAACCTGATTTCATCAAAATGGACAGCACATATACGCGAGATATTGATGACGATAAAAATAACCAATACTTCCTGCGCTTAATGGTCGATCTTGCCCATAGATTAAGTATCCAAGTATTAGCAGAAAGCGTAGAAAGCCAAGAAGAAAAACACACCTTGGAGAAGTTATTTATTGATGGTTGCCAAGGCTTTTATGTTGGTAAACCAACACCTTTGTAATCGAGCTATGTCAAAGTAAGACTTTATTAAAGTAACCAAACAGACAACAAATATGCTCAATACGGTTTAATAGATTAATTAACACATTGAAAATTATATATAAAATTCTTATAAAGCAATAATCTATTAAACCGTTATCAAACCATATCGATAATAAGTCATCACCTTAGTCATCAACATACTGACTCAACTCAATATATACGACAAGTTTACGGAATTTAGAGCAAACTAGATTTATACTCAACACTAGTGGATTGATAACTTGCCAGTATTCCAAATTTATATTTATTTCCATCACACTGGTTAGTCTCTAAATACGATACGTGGAGATAACGTTATGGTTTTAGTTAAACGGGTAGTACTGGATGTACTTAAACCTCACCAACCCAACGCCCTTGAATTTTCATTAGCAATTGCTCAAGTAGGTAGTGGTTACCTCGTCCATTTAAAGGTACTTGAAATGGACGAAGATACAGAAACAGTTGAGGTAGTCATTTCAGGAAGCGCGTTAAATTTTGACGATATTCAAGCAAAAATTTGCGATTTAGGCGGCTCATTACACAGTATTGACGAAGTAGAAGTACAAAGTGAAACAGATACTGGCTAAGATCCTATGAGTTTATTAGAGCAGATAAAGTTTTTACTACGTATAACTCAGAGCAATGACATTATACGCCGTTATTTTGTTGTGAACGGTTTTGACGGTGCTCTCACCATGATGGGGCTTATTATCGGATTTATCGCCAGTAGCCCAGCCGATTTATCCTTAGTGATTAACGCATGTTTAGGGGCAGCAATTGCTTTAGGGGTAAGTGGTATCAGTAGTGCTTACATCAGTGAATCTGCAGAGCGTCGACATGCTTTGGGGAAACTAGAAGACGCGATGATCAGCGATCTTAAAGAAAGTGCTCACGGTGAAGCGTCTCGTTTTGTGCCTATTTTAATCGCCTTAGTTAATGGCTTCGCCCCCCTGATAATTTCACTCTTGATCCTGATCCCATTATGGCTATCAAAAGCAGGTGTTTCTTTACCAATCCAACCCTTATACGCGGCCACTTTTGTCGCCTTATTGCTAATCTTTTTACTGGGGATATTTATTGGCCGCATTGCAGAAATTTCATGGTTACGCAGTGGCATTCAAACCCTATTGATTGCACTATTAACCGCAACAATGATTTTTCTTTTAGCCGGACATTAGAGCAATAACTATTTAACCAAGAGCCGGATAAATATTAGTTACCAATATCGAAATGTGTTTAAAAATATAACAAAGACAATAACCCTACAACTCATCGGTTGTTAATTGCATAATAAAAACGGATAATAGTGTGAATTTTATCACTAATTTTAAATCGAATGACTGAATATCTGCTGTTACTAGTAGGCACAGTGTTGGTTAACAACTTTGTGTTAGTACAATTCCTAGGTTTGTGTCCTTTTATGGGCGTGTCATCACGCACGGAAACGGCAATAGGCATGTCGTTTGCGACAACTTTTGTGATGACCTTAGCCTCTCTGCTCAGTTATTTAATTAATACTTATATACTCACGCCGCTCGAGCTTGAATATTTAACTACGATGACCTTTATCTTAGTGATCGCTGTAGTCGTGCAATTTACTGAAATGGTTGTCCATAAAACCAGTGCCAACTTATATCGACTTTTAGGCATATTTTTACCGCTTATCACTACAAATTGTGCGGTACTTGGTGTTGCTCTTTTAAACCTAAATAAACAACATAATTTTTTCGAATCTATTATTTATGGCTTTGGTGCTGCAGTTGGTTTTTCATTGGTATTAATCATGTTCTCCGCGATGCGTGAAAAACTGGCCAATGCAAATGTTCCTTCACCTTTTAAGGGTTCTGCTATTGCAATGATAACCGCAGGCTTGATGTCATTAGCCTTTATGGGCTTTGCTGGACTAGTGAAATTTTAATGAGTACGTTAATTGCCATTTTAGTATTAGGACTAATCGCTACCTGTTTCGGTGCCCTACTCGGTTATGCATCCATTAAATTCAAGGTTGAAGGCGATCCCCTCGTTGAAGAACTTGATGCATTATTGCCACAAACACAATGTGGGCAATGTGGCTATCCCGGTTGTAAACCCTACGCAGAGGCTGTTGCAAACGGTGAAGCCATCAATAAGTGCGCACCGGGCGGCGAAGATACGATCAAAAAGATTGCTGACTTAATGGGCGTTGAAGTACAACCCTTAGATGAAAGCCATGTGGCGGACAACACCCCAAAAGTCGCTTTTATAATTGAAGAAGATTGCATTGGTTGTACCAAATGCATCCAAGCATGTCCTGTAGATGCAATTATCGGTGCCTCAAAGCAAATGCATACGGTTATCATCGATGAGTGTACTGGCTGTGATTTATGTGTCGCCCCATGCCCAGTTGATTGCATCAAGATGATCCCTATCACAACAACAACCAGTAATTGGCAATGGGATTTAGATAACATACCTGTTGTACAGATAGATTAGATGAGGTTTTGGTGGAATCTGTTATTGAACGCATAACTCGCGGACATTTTTGGAAGTTTCATGGTGGCATTCACCCCCCTGAACAAAAGCAGCTAACGAATAATAAACCTATTCGTCAAATACCCATTCCCGCAGAGTTGGTTATTCCACTGCAACAACATATTGGCCATGCAGGTGAGTTACTTGTTAAAGTTGGCGACAAGGTATTAAAAGGCCAACCACTCACTCAACACACTACGGCGATGTCAGTGCCTATCCACGCGCCAACCAGTGGCACTATTACGGATATAAAAAATGCCGTTATTGCGCACCCATCAGGCCTAAGCGATCGCTGCGTTATATTGGCCCCTGACGGTGAAGATACCTGGCGCGAACGTCAGGTTTGCAATGATGTTAATATGCTCAGTCATGACGATCTCATTAGCCGTATTGCTTCAGCTGGCATAGCAGGTATGGGGGGCGCGGGTTTTCCCGCACACATTAAAGCCAGCAGCCAAAAAAAAATTAATTACCTGATCATAAATGCCGCTGAATGTGAACCTTATATCACCGCTGATGATTTATTAATAAGAGAAAACAGCCCGACCATTATTCAAGGGATAGATATTTTAGCGAAATTACTCAAGCCAACACAGATCCTAATTGGTATTGAAGACAATAAGCCAGAAGCCGCTAAAGTACTTATGCAAGCCTGCGAAAATAGGACTGATATAAAAGTATGTGTATTACCTACTAAATACCCTACTGGTGGCGAAAAACAACTCATTCAAGTACTAACGGGTCAAGAAGTCCCCTCTGGCGTTATTCCTGTCAATATGGGTATCGTCATGCAAAACGTGGCAACATGTTTTGCTATTGCCGAGGCTGTCATTCACGATATTCCACTGATCCGAAGAGTAGTAACCGTCAGTGGTCAAGCGTTAGAGAAACCACAAAATGTTTGGGCATTATTGGGAACGCCAGTCAAACATTTACTAGACTGTTGTGACTTTAAGCGCTCAAGTAAGCCACACCTTATAATGGGTGGGCCGATGATGGGCTACAGTTTACCAACCGATGCAGTTCCGGTGGTTAAAACCACCAATTGTATTCTCGCCCCCAGTGACAAAGAAATATCGCAAGAAAACAAAGAAGTTGAATGTATTCGATGTGGACAATGCGCTGAGGCTTGTCCCGCGCAACTTCTGCCACAAGAATTGCAATGGAGCGCTAAGGCGAAAGATCACGATCAACTGCAAAAGCTGAATCTGTTTGACTGTATAGAATGTGGTGCCTGTGCATACGTATGCCCTAGTCAAATTCCCTTAGTGCACTATTATCGTGTCGCCAAAGCAGAAATCAGACAAAAACACTTACTTGAAGTTAAAGCAGAGCATGCAAAAGCCCGCTTTGAAGCACGAAAAGTCAGACTTGAAAAAGAAAAACTTGCGCGCGAAGAAAAGCATCGTAAAGCAGCTGAAGCACGTCGAGCTCGCATGAATGCAGGCACACCAGAGGGAGAAAATGCGAAATCAGCAGTTGCGGCCGCTCTTGCAAGGGTAAAAGCTAAAAAAGCCCAATCAGGGATAGCCGATGTTGAAACCTCTGCAGAATCAGCGCCAATCAGTCCCGTTGCCGCTGCGGTAGCACGTGCCAAGGCGAAAAAATTGGCTGCGAAGAAAAAAGCTGAACAGGCGTTATTATCAACGGATACCCCGTCGAGCGAAGCAAGCTTAGAACAAAAAGCACCATTAAATGCGAACAATGCAACTCTAGAGAGTAAAGAAAACCAGGCATCAATTGCAAATGTAAGCGATAAACCTAGTGATGCAACGATTAGCAAAGACGGTGACGAGGCCATTAGTAAGCCAACGAAAAGTGCCCAAGTCGCAAAGGCGGTTGCGCGAGCAAAAGCGAAAAAACGTGCTAAAGAAATGCAGAGCGAAAAAGCGCCAGAAAATGCAAATAAATCAGCAGAGAGTAAAGTTACTGACAGTAATGCAACCTTAACTGAAACAGCGACTGAAACTGAAAAAGCAAGTAAAACCATTAGGGAAGAAAAAGTAATCCCCAATGCATCGAGCGCAAACAAAAACAACGAAACCAAGGTCTCTGTATCATCAGAAACACCTGATGACACCAATGATACGGCAGTAACAGAGCCAAGCAAGCAAGATAGAATTAAAGCGGCCATCGCTAAGGCAAAAGCAAAACAGCAATCAAAACCAAAAGCAGATTTGGTGGTTGATGATTTAAAGGCCAGTGCCAATAACGACGATAGCAAAGAAAAACGGATCGCTTTAGCAATAGAAAAAGCTAAAGCCAAAAAACAACAACGAACAGAGTCAACCTAATACTATGGCATTTTGGATAGCAAGTTCTCCGCATAATCATACCCAAAACGAAACGTCTGCTCTGATGCGTTTGGTTATCTACGCTGCGATCCCAGGCATATTAGCGCAGTTTTATTTTTTTGGTTGGGGAAATTTAATTCATATTTCTCTGGCGATCACTGCTGCACTAGTCGCTGAATTTTTTGTTTTATCGTTACGCGAGAAAAACATTAAAAACCAGATATTTGATGGCAGCGCTGTGCTAACCGCCATATTGCTCGGTGTGAGCTTACCTGCACTCGCCCCTTGGTGGATATCTGTCATTGGTGCCATCTTTGCCATTGTTGTAGTTAAGCAGTTATATGGGGGCTTAGGACACAACCCTTTTAACCCTGCCATGGCTGCATACGTGATGTTATTAATTTCTTTCCCTGTGCAAATGACCTCATGGCAACCACCACTTGAATTAATGCACATGGATTTAAATTTTTCCAACACCCTCTCGGTAATATTTTCAGGGTTTACCGTTGAAGGTTACTCAGTGGAACAACTTAGATTTCACGTCGATGGCTATACCATGGCAACACCATTAGACACGGTAAAAACGAATCTAACCATTGGCTTAACAATAGCTGAAAGTATGAACAGCGCGGTTATCGGTGAACACTTCGGCATCGGCTGGGAATGGATCAATGCAGCATTCTTAGCGGGCGGATTGTTTTTACTCGCCAAAAAAGCCATTCACTGGGCAACACCTGTGGGCTTTTTATCCAGTTTATTTATTTGCTCATTAATTGCGTTTGTTATCAGCCCAGATAGTAATGCTTCAACCATGTTTCACTGGTTTAATGGCGCCTGTATGCTTGGGGCCTTTTTCATTCTCACCGATCCCGTCTCTGGCGCAACAAGTACAAAAGGCAGGCTTATCGTTGCCGCGCTTGCGGGAGTGCTGGTCTATATTATCCGCAAATTTGGTGGTTATCCCGATGCGGTCGCTTTTTCAGTGTTACTGTGCAATATGGCGGCGCCATTAATTGATCAATACACGCGACCTCGCACCTACGGCCATCAGTTGGAGCAAAAATAATGCGCATAGCTATCGAAAAAAACGCCAAAATTCTTGCGCTGTTTGCCATTGCTTGCACGGCGGCCGTTGGCTTAGTCAATTTTCTTACCAAAGATCGCATTATTGAACAGGAACAAAAACAATTACTTAAAACACTTAATTCGATTATTGCTCCCGAAAAATACAATAATGAGATGTATAAAGATTGTATTACTATTAAAGATCCTAATTTTTCAAATGGTACTGAGTACACCGCATATTTAGCTAAATATGATGATAAACCGGTTGCCGCAGCGCTAACCGCCACCGCACCAGATGGCTACAACGGTAACATCCAATTGTTAGTCGCTATTAATATTGATGGCAGTATTAGTGGTGTTCGAGTGCTTTCACACAAAGAAACGCCAGGATTGGGTGATAAAATAGATCGCAAGAAAAGTGATTGGATTGATAACTTTTCAGGAAAAACAATCATGAGTGAAACTGACAATCGCTGGGCGGTTGCCAAAGATGGCGGTATGTTTGATCAATTTACTGGCGCCACTATCACGCCTCGCGCTGTGGTCGGCAGCGTAAAACAAACGGCGTTGTATTTTATGAAGAATCATGCGGTGCTTTTTGCACAAGAAAATGCCTGTCGAGGTAATGATGAAGATGAATGACGAATATAAAGAGTTAGCCTGGCAAGGGTTGTGGAAGAACAACCCTGGATTGGTACAATTATTGGGGCTTTGTCCGTTATTGGCGGTAACGTCCACCATTACCAACGCTTTAGGGTTAGGCTTAGCAACCATGTTAGTATTAATTGGCTCAAATGCGACTGTATCAGCTGTCAGACAATGGGTTCCTAAAGAAATTCGTATTCCAATTTTTGTTTTGATCATCGCGGCATTTGTTACCTGTGTACAACTATTGATGAATGCCTACACCTATGGTTTATATCAATCGCTAGGAATATTTTTACCTTTGATCGTGACCAACTGCGCTATTATCGGTAGAGCTGAGGCATACGCCTCTAAAAACCCCATTAAACAAGCCAGTTTCGATGGTTTAATGATGGGTATTGGCTTTTTACTGGTGCTTATTGTCTTAGGCGGTATTAGAGAGATTTTAGGCCAAGGGACATTATTTGATGGCGCTAATTTACTGTTAGGTGACTGGGCGACGGTGTTACGTGTTGAAGTTTATACTCTTGATAGTAAATTTTTGCTCGCTATTTTACCGCCAGGAGCTTTTATCGCGATGGGATTTTTAATCGCGTTAAAAAATCATATCGATAAAATAATTCTAGCACGTCAGCCTAAAAAAGCCGATGCACCAATCGAGCGAGTGCGTGTTAATTTCGATGCTCAGTGATCTTAAAAGTAGAATAACAAACTAAAATGAATAAAGAAAAAAGACTAGAAATTCTGACTCGTTTACGAGATGACAATCCTCATCCCACCACAGAGCTTAATTTCTCCAGCCCCTTTGAGTTGCTCATTGCGGTTTTATTATCGGCACAAGCAACCGATGTCGGTGTCAATAAGGCTACCGACAAGCTTTATGCTGTTGCCAATACTCCTCAGGCAATTTTAGATTTGGGGCTTGATGGCTTAAAATCATATATCAAAACCATTGGGCTATTTAACACCAAGGCCGTAAACACCATAAAAACCTGTCAAATGTTAGTTGACCTTCATGGCGGCGAAGTACCAGAAAGCAGAGAAGCATTAGAAGCATTACCTGGAGTTGGCAGAAAAACCGCAAATGTAGTGCTAAATACTGCCTTTGGCTGGCCAACAATAGCTGTGGACACCCATATAGACCGAGTTTCAAATCGCACCAAGTTTGCACCTGGTAAAAATGTTGTAGAAGTCGAGCAAAAGCTTTTAAAGGTGGTGCCTGCCGAGTTTAAAGTAGACGTGCACCATTGGCTTATCCTTCATGGTCGCTATACCTGTGTGGCCCGCAAGCCACGCTGTGGTGCTTGTATCATTGAAGACTTGTGTGAGTTTAAGGATAAGACAGACTAAGCTTTAGTCTGTTTTGAGCAAGCTATGAAAGTTGAAGAATTCAGAAGTATATTTATGTTGAATAATTAAACGTTATTTAATTCAGTGAAAGTCACTAATGATAATATTATATCAGGTCCACTTTCTTAACGCGGCAGCCAATCTGGAGCACCATACTTATCTAAAATACTCCTGAGCTGACCAGACTTCCTCATTTTCATTAAACCTAAGTCAATTTTTTTTATAGTTTCTTTATCAACCGAACGATGGTAACCAATATAAAGCGGTATAAAATCACCTTCACTTCCTACATATTTCAAGTTAAATAATTTTTCTTTTTTTATTTCATATTCAACATTGAATCGAGAATCGACTAAAACAGCAATGCGTTGTTTATCTAACATATGTAAAGCAGTACTTAAGGGGGATGATCCTGTTGCCAAATAGACCTTACTATTGGGAGAGTGCTTTAGATTATCAATTTCTTTACCGTACTCATATCCCTTGATTAAACCTAAAGTATTTCCTTGCCCTAAATGCAGCTTTAAATCATCTATTGAAGTAAACTTCCAATTAGAAGAGTTATGGACGTAAAAGTCATTCTGCCAGCCACCAAAATATTGTTGACTTGGTTTTAAGTTAAATTTATCAATATGCATTGGTGTGAGCGCAAGAACAGCATCAAGTTCCTTTACTTCAATATGTTTAAGTGAACGTATAAGTGGCAAGACGGTAAAGCTAATTTTTATTTGCTCTTCTTTAGCTATTAAATTAATAACTTCTATCAGAATACCTGGACTATCTTTTTTGTCACAAACGTAAGGGCACCAAATATCTGAGGCAATATTCAAAGTATTGGATGCTAATAGTTTGAACGGTAATAATATGAAGCTAAAAACTACTAATTTGAACAAATTTAAAATCCTTTTAATAATGTATTAATATTATACCTAAGGTTGGATGTTAATGTAGTATAAAAATAAAGCCTTAAATAACTTAACTATTAAACAAATAAAAAAGAGTAAAACAATTCCCGATGCTAGTACAAAGTTAGGATTCATAATTTGATGATAAACGGTCGCGTTGGCGACTTATGCGACTCTCACAATGGCGATTAACCCATCAATTCTTAGTTTATCCTACTCTACAAAACTCTTAACCTTAGTGGCCGCTATGTAGAAAAGGAGCAAGACTAAAACTTAATATTCTTGTTAGTTCATTATTTATGCTAAGACTATCTACTTTAATTATCATTC
Organism: Colwelliaceae bacterium 6471; assembly: GCA_040779335.1. Lineage (GTDB taxonomy): Bacteria > Pseudomonadota > Gammaproteobacteria > Enterobacterales > Alteromonadaceae > JBFONV01. Next base: position 1,189,990 of record JBFONV010000001.1, on the reverse strand, counting down.
GGCTGGCCGACAGTTGCTATAGACACTCATATCAACCGAGTTTCAAATAGCACCAAATTTGCCATGGGTAAAAACGTGGTTGAAGTTGAACAAAAGCTTTTAAAAGTTGTACCTACCGAGTGTAAAGTAGACGTGCACCATAGGGTTATCCATCACGTCGGTATACTTGCGTAGCCCGCAAGCCACGCTGTGGCGCTTTTATTATTGAAGACTTGTGTGAATATAAAGAAAAAACAGAATAGGCTTAATTTCAGATCAGAGTAATATACCTTGCATACTCTGATCTCTTTAACTTTGTGATATCAATCTCTCACGCATATCACTCTTTTTAAGCACTATGCTGTTAACGATGTTACCTAGGTTAAGTTGATCTTTTATGCCCTTTTTTATCCATGTTTGAGCGCTTTGTATTCTAAACCGCTTTTTAATCCACAAGTATGATTATTGGTATTTTTAAACGTTATTGGAATCGTTTGACCACAAGGAAGATGATTATAATTAGGTGGCAAATTTGGCCCACACTTTTGAACATCAAAGTGCAAATGAGGACCTCCACTTTGCCCAGTATTACCACTTAACCCTATAACATCTCCGGCTTTAACTTTATTCCCTTTTGTTACGAAAGCACCATTTCGTGTAAGGTGAAAGTATCTTGCTACTGTGCCATCATCATGCTGAATGAAGATATAGTTTTCTTCCAAGTCTTTATTATTTCCATCTTCAAAAACCTCTCGTACACTAACGACTTCGCCATCTCTAGATGCAAGTACTTTTGTACCAATAGGCATAATAAAATCGATTGCAAAAGTACCTACCCCATTATTTGAAGCGCGATAATGCTCTGTAGAAGCATAAACAGTTCGTGTTGTTCCCACTTCGTATGGCAATACATAAGGTGATATTTCTTGAGTTGGATATACACTGCAATCTAATGCTGGCTTTGAACAAGCCGCTAACGATATAGGCAATAAAAGCGAGCTAACTATAAGTTTTTTCATGAATTATTCTCCTTTAAACTTCCTTAGTCACTTCGAATACACTAAAGGTTTAAAGGAATTAAAAATAATAGTATCAACCTGCTATAGAATAAACGGACGCCAGACAAAATATTCGCGTGCTCTGAAACTGTAATCGAACATGCTTAGGTTTGTTAACGGCTTTCTAATCTACCTTAATTATCATTTGGTTGGCCAATAATCGCGGTTGACACTCATATTAATCGAGTATCTAACCTCACTAAATTTGGTTTAGTTAAAACGTTATTGAACGTTGAAAATAAGTTCTTAAAAATTGTATCAAAAGGATTTAAAGTAGATGTCCACCAATAGCTTATTATTCATGGCCGCTATACCTGTGTCGCCGGCAAACCGCGATGTGGCAAAATTATTTGAAGCATTAAAAAAAAAGAACAACAGTGATGTAACTTATATTTTAATCCGTGATGATCATAGTTTTAAGTCAACTAGACCTGAATTAATAAAAATGAATATCGAATTTTTAAACGCTAAATGTAACGACTAGCATTAAAGAGTACTGACAATCTACTTTTTTTGCTGTTTGGCTAGATAACAATAACGATTGCCACCCGCATCAATCACGTATCCAACCGTATTAAGTTTGGCCTGGGTAAAGACATTAAAGCAAATGGAAGTAGAATTGTTAAAAGTGGCTTCTGCTAAGTTAAAAGTGAATGTGCACCACTTGGAAATCCTGCACGGTCGATACATTTTTACCGCTCGCAAAGCGAAGTGTGCCGCTTGTGTCATTGAAGGTTTTCGTGACTTTAAGGGTAAGAGTAACACTCTAGCTGCTTTGAGCTTATTCTAAACGCTACCTAAAAACATATTTTTATTTGTTAGCAATATATTTAAGCTGTACACGCGCTACCAATGATTTTTAGTAAAGTTTGTTATGCATAATTGCCTACAAAATTTATTTCATATGCTACTTGCTGTTTCTCAATTTTTATCTACTCTTTGATTAATAGAAACTATACTTATCTCTACCACTAGGAAATAAATAAAGCATAGTACAATTAGTTAATCCCATTACAAAAAAAAGTAATCATTTCGATTATTCTATTAAGTGCAGTTGTGCATTTATTAATGATATTTTTCTGACATAAAATTCCAGTAAATTAGTAATGAGAGCACATAACTTTTTACAGTGCGGTAGAAGTATATGGCTAGGAAGGTAAAGACACTCAGCAAAGGTTCTTAATTAAAACTCATTCAGGGAAGTATTCATTATGCTTTTTCGTTTAAATCATTTTATTAATTATTGCTCATTATTTTCAAAACATATATCAGTCGCATTTTTCGCTTTAGTCTGGCTGTCGCTAATAGTGCCATTATCGGCTGCGTCTTTGCCATCGAACAATGAAGTACCTCCGAAAGATATTCTAAAATCGATCGATAGTCATCAGCAACAAAAGCCTTGGCTATCAAAAACTAAAAATAGCGAAAATATCATCAAACCTTCGGCTTCACCAAAGACTGTTCAGCAAGTAAATAATGTTACCACTACCGATTTTAACTCTATGTATTTTTTCGAAGGAAACTTGCTAGACGAATCTGCTAATTACGAGATTAGCTTATCTGGTGATGAAGTCTATGCTTCTCGCGATGATAAACAGGTTCTGCATCAAATAGAGGAGAGCTGGTTAGACATACCGTTGGCGCTGGGTCAGAACATTAATACTGACAAATCCTTTTTTATCAGTGTTGATTTTATGATACCGAATGTTGGAGTTGATGAAAGCGCCCGTTTTATCTTTGGCAATAAAGGATGGGGTTATGCCGATCCTGGATTTAAGCTCGTGGTTTTTAATGAAAAAGAGGCATGGCAACCTAATGATAAGTTATTCGTCGACTTTAATATCGGCGTGGGTACGGTAGAAATTGCAAAACGATTCTATGACGTGCCGATGGATGTTTGGCAAAGTGCTTCAATGTTTGTTGATTTTGAAAATGATACGGTCACTTTTGGCCTCAATGGCCGGTTGTATCAGCAGTCTCTGAGAGTCAGCATTGATGGTGCAGATATAGACCCTACAGAATTTATCCAGTCCTTATCCGAGCAAAATATTAGGATCGGAGCGCCCTGGTCTGCTGATGGAACGCCACCACCTTTCGTGGATGTCGATGCAGTAAATTCTGAGTTTCCAAACACCACATCGATAAATATCGCTGAAATGCAAGTAGACAATCTGCAAATTAGTTCACCCAGACCAGCTGGCGATCCTGCATTAGTTATTTCAGCACTCGATCAGTTCACCGCGTTTCTAGAGGGCTCATTATCACTTGATGATGAAACTACCGCAGATCTCTTAACCCAGTTAAGAATGAATTTACCAGCGAGTGATTTTAATGCTTTCGCTGCATCTGCGCGGGCATTTATTGCAGCACATGCTACTAATATTGGCGCGCTTTATAAAGTCAATGAAGAGTACAAAGTTTATGACGATTTTTCGTCCGTCTCAAAAGCCTACGTTGACCTTGGCGTGTGGATGATGGAAGAAGGATTAACGATAAACACTATTGCAGCGGCCCATGGGATTGTGTTCGCAGAACATACTAGTTTTCCCGGCACTTTGCCTACAGGGGCCGAGCGGATTGACAATGCAACTACAGAAATAAGAGCACAATATGTGACCGATCCCTGGTATCGAATGGGCGGAATGGCAACAAACTCAACTGATGAGTTATCTTCCTACCTATACCGTCCCACGGGGTTCTATGCACCGGCCGGTGAAAAAGTCACCATTACAGTCGATCCCGCTTTAGTTGATTCAGGACTTCATATACGGGTCGGCGGACAAAAAGAGAATCATTTGCTGATCGTATCCACCAATCGTTTTCCAGTGATCAAAGTCGACTATCGTATTGATAGTGCCAGCTTCGATGTTATCAATCCGATGGGCGGAGGCATCTATGTGCTGGTTCCGCAAGGCGTTGATCTGGGCTGGATAGACCTTCAAGTCGACGGCGCAGTTCGAGCGCCCTATTTCTCGCTTAGAGCGGGCCACGAAACACCAATTGAGGAGTGGTCTAGAATTCGTGATTACCCCGGCGTTTTTGCTGAATTTGAGTCAGACAAGTACCTTATTACCGTGCCAGCTGCAGCAACAAAAAACTATGACTCTCCCGATCTTTTACTTCAGAGCTGGGACAAAATGATGGATATTTATCAGGTACTTCATGGTCGTCCACTAGAACGTTCGCGCGCCGAGGCATTCATGCTCGATTCAGCTAGTGCAGTAGTTGGTTCATATCCGGGCGGTTATCCGGTCACTCCTGGTCTTTGGGCACAGGGACCTGTTGATATCAAAGATGGTACCTTCTCACCCTTTGCGCTTCTGAATGAAGATAACTGGTTAATTAATGATGGTTTTTACGGCATGCTACATGAAATGGGCCACCACCATTTTGGGCGTTTTATCAATATTGGCGAGCAGGAATCTTTTGTTAATGTGCCAATGGCTGCCATGCTGACCGAATTTTATGATAAAGACTATGACGAAGCTATGATGTACTCGGGTTATCAGACCTTTACCCGCACTGATGCGGCAATTGACTGGATGGTAACTGCTAACTTCCGTAATGGCGATCCGATAGGAGTTGACCCAACTACAGATTTTGAGCCCCTTGAAACCTCATATCAGGCGCGTGGTCATGCCAAATATCTCGACCTTGCCGATACCATGGGGGGATGGGAAGCTGTGGGTAAGGTATATCAGACTTTTTATGAAGAAGACGAAGCGACGGGTATTCCAGCAAGCTATACAGCTCAAGAAGGAGTTTCCCATGACAAGTTTTTGCAAAATGGCTCTAAAGGTCTGGGCTGTAATCTCGCGTCCTTATTCCACTTTTGGGGCATACACCCTTCAGAGTCCGTCGCAAGTGAGCTGGCGTTAATGCCAGCTTGTGCTGGTGCTCGAGAAAGAATAGAACTTTATTTGAGTGCTGCGCCGCGCACCAATGAAGATTTGCGTGCTTTCCATACCGAAAAGACGCTGCTTGGTGAGAACCAGCTAAAGTTTCAAATTTATGACTTGCTACTGCCTGCCTTTGATGAGACCTACGGACAACAGATCAGAACTATCGGTGCAGAAATTCTGAATACTTATTTTGACATTAATCCAGATGGTAAGCCGTCGAAACCGGAATTAACCGCGCCGGCATTTGATCTGAGTGACTCGTCTACGGAAGTGACATTCTCCTGGACACCATCAATTGACCCAGAAGGAAAACCATTAAAATATAGCTGGAAACTTTTTAATGCCGATAGTGGCGAGACTCTAATCTCAAGAAGCTGGGTTGAAGGAAATAGTGTAGCTATAACCAAATCCGATTTGGCGTTGGCACTGGAGCCCTATATTTCGTCAGGCGAAACTAGCCGGCTGGCGCAACAGGTTACCACTTCAGATATTTTCTGGGTTGTAACCAGCGAGACCCTTAATTCAATTTTTAATGGCGTCACAGCGATTTTAGATGATTCGGTACAAGCAGATTTCTCTCATATAATTTCCGATAACTCGGTTATATTTAGTGATCAGTCGCTTAGCGCCGAGCCATTAATTTACTTATGGGATTTCGGTGACGGTACGACTTCAACGGAAAGTTCACCTACTCACACTTATACTGCTGCGGGTTTGTTCGCTGCAAGTTTAACTGTAAGTAATCAATTAGTTAGTGATAGTTTGACCGTTGAGATTTCTATTGGCACCCCTTTGCTCGCCGAATTTAACACCAGTCATAGTAGTCAAACGGTAACTTTCAACAATCAATCAGTAGGCGGCCTAGGGACATTGAATTATAGCTGGAATTTTGGCGATGGCACTACATCAATTGAAGCTTCACCGACCCATTTATATGCAACTGCGGGGGAGTATTTGGTAGAATTAGTTGTAACCGATAGTTATGATAATTCTCAACAAATTGCTAAAACAATTGCTGTTGTTGCCAATAAGTCTCCCGCTAATAGTAAAGAAGGATCAAGCGGTGGTGTTATCAGTTTATTATGGAGCATTATTTTCACTCTACTTATTATGGTGAGACATAACTGCAGGTTTCATATAATTAGATAGCTTCTCATTATTTTTAAAAACCAATTGATGCCATCAAATAGGTGTATTTTGCTGGCATCAATCACGCCTTGGCAATCGGAAGAACGAAAAGACCATGAACATTAATAAAGCACCTATCGACTATAATTGTATTTGAGCTAAACAACATTCGCGGCTGCCAAAACATCGACCGAGTTCCAATCGTACTAAGCCTGCTCTGGTTAAAACGTCAAAGGAGTGGAGTAAAAACTGTTAAAAGTAGTGCCTGCTGAGTTTAAAGTAGACGTGCACCACTAGCTTATTCTCCATGGCCGTTATGTCTGTACCGCCCGTAGACATATGTGCGGAGCCTTTATAATAGAAGGCTTGTGTGAGCTTAAAGATAAGACTGCATAATTTAGGAGCCAAAATCAATCTCAGCTAATCATTTTATATAAACCAATCTGCTTATACGAAATAAAATGCAAAAAAGCTCTTTCTCTTAGCTTTCTCTATATAATACGGAACAATTTCTTCCTGATGACTTAGCTTGATAAAGTGCTATATCTGCACTTTTGATTGTATTTTTAATATTTTCAATGTTAGCTTCAGCAACACCGATGCTGGCCGTAACTTTATCTCCGTGTCCCCAAGCCAGGTTACACATATCTTCACGAAGATTTTCAGCAAATTGGAGAGCGTTGCTTCCGGTAGTATTTCTACAAACAACCAAAAACTCTTCACCTCCCCAACGAGCAGAAAAGTCAGATTGTCTACAACGTTTATTAATGCACCGAGCAACCTGTGTTAATACAGTATCCCCAATATCATGTCCATAAACATCATTTATACGTTTAAAATAATCTACATCGATCATAAGAACTGAAAAAGTTTCACCTTTCGTTGTATATTGATAGATACACTCATCTATTACTTCTTGTATTCCTAATCGATTTAAAAGCCCTGTTAAAGGATCTGTAATGGCACTCTGTTTCAACAATCTTGCTTTTTCCCCCAACTCATTATTGTTTTTTTGAAGTTTATTGAATAGCGTGAATAAATTATTATTAGACACTCTCAATGTATAATAACGCCAAAAAAGTATAATTATTATCCACCCTATCCAACCTTTGAGTAAGAACTGGTATAGATTCTCTTTTTTTATCCACTTTTTATTAAGTTGCACTTTATAAAGGTTAACATCAACCTCTCTTCCTTGAATCTCTTTACCAGTAGAAAGCATGAACTCTTTCACGTTAGTCAAGTCAACTAATGCATTACTATCATTGCTTTGGCATACCCACCAATATGGAACAACAAAGTCTTTTAAGGCTATTTTATATTTATTTAAACCAGACTTAACATCTAACTCATATAGATTCATTTTAAACTTAGTATTAAATTGGAAAGGGGCTGAATAATGACTGTTCAAAAAAATTCTGAGCGTATCTTGAGCCGTAGAATTATGCTCTAGTGTTAAATAAATTGAATCGTACTCGGTTAAATTAACACCTTTTTCATTATTAGTAAGTGGGATCAACAGATTGCAATAAGGATAATCATGAACACTTTCATCACTTATGTTACAACTAAATGAAAATGCGTTACCTATTTTAAGAGTAGCTTTTGAATTTCCTGCGTCTAAAGAATCACTTTCAACCCACGCCCCAGTAGATTTTTTAGGACTTAGAACAATGGAAGTATCCATGCCCCATTTATGCCATAGCATTAAAGCAACGGTAATTATTACTAAGGTCAATGAGACAAAATCCATTTTACTTTCAAATAGTTGATAAGATGGATGCCTTGGTTCTAATATATGCTTTTTCAAATAATCACAACCTAAAAATTTATTATGGGAAACAAATTTGTAAACCGAATCCTATGAAAACTAACTATTAATTGTTATTCCGTGTTAAGAGTCTAGGTTAGTCAGGTCAATTCAACTAAGCATAGCCATAAACAAGCACTTTACCAGCTTAACTCACAACATAGGTAGGTAGAGTTATGGTAACCTTTGCGCCTAAATACGTGTAGCATTGACATTATTACTTTGCATAAACAGGAACAACAATGAAATTTTTACATACTATGGTTCGCGTGCTTGATGTTGAAAAATCGTTAGATTTTTACATCAACAAATTAGGGCTTATTGAAACCAAACGCGTTGATGTACCCCAAGGTAAATTCACCCTAATATTTTTGGCTACAGAAATGGGCGCTCCTGAAATAGAGTTAACCCATAACTGGGAGACAACTGAGCCTTATTCAATCGGTAGAAACTTTGGCCATTTAGCCTTTGAGGTTGATGATATTTATCAGCTTTGCCAACAACTCATGGATAATGGTGTCGTTATAAACCGTCCGCCAAGATGCGGGCATATGGCGTTTGTAAAATCCCCAGATGGTATATCGATAGAATTATTGCAAAAAGGCGGATCTTTACCACCACAAGAGCCTTGGTTATCAATGGAAAATACCGGCACTTGGTAACTGCTTGAGCAAGGTCTAGTAGAGCAAGGGCATTATGATTAACTAACGCCCTGCTCCCACCTTTATTTCAGTACAGACAACAAATTGCTGTAATTATCGGTCCAGACAATATTTTCTTTGTCACTTTCGGGCCAAGGCGTTAGATATTTCTTCACTTTATAATTAGTTATGAACGCTTGATTGTTGGTGATTATCGCCCATTCTGTCGTATTAACGTCACGCTCGCTGGCTTCCGTTCTAAAATACAAGGCATTCATTTTAAAACTGTCGGCTAACCCTTTGATCAAAGGTTTTAAATCTAAATGACTATTGGATATATGAAACACCAGCAAGCCATCAGGCAGTAAATGCTGCCAATACAAATTCAATGCTTCTATGGTTAATAAATGGGCGGGAATTGAATCCCCTGAGAAAGCATCAACAACCAGCACCTGAAATTGATTATCACCTTGTTGCTCTAGTTCTTGTGTTAGGGATACGCGGGCATCGCCGACAATAACGTCAATATAGGCATCGCTATTCTCTAAATAGGTAAAATATTCATAAGCAAATTCCTTAACCGCAGGATTAAGCTCGTAAAAGCGATATTCATCACCGCGTCTACCATAGGCCGCTAACGTGCCTGCACCTAAACCGATTAAACCAACATTAATATTTTGTTGGGGAAATATATGCTCTAAAGCCAGTGCGGCACCGGTATTTTTTCGGTAGTAACTCATCGGAATATCTTCAAAACCAACCTCAAGTGATTGCGTGCCGTGCGAGGTTGTTCCATCAATCAAACGGCGCTCTTTACTGCTGTTTAAATCAACATCCTTAACACTTAGTACCCCATAAAAGTTACGAGAATTAACTATATCACTTTGCCCATACAAGCTATTTAAATACGTAAATAAACTCAATGTTGTTAATGCTAATACACCACAAGCACCAAGTATTAAACGGCTATGCGGTTGCACAATGGCGTTATGGGAAGCTATTTTATGAGGCGCTACATTTTCGGCACGTCTGTGCGCCAATATACTTAAAAATAGCAATATATAAACGGTGATGATCGCAATTGGAAATTCTAAAAATTGATCAAAAACTTGTTGGGCAACAAAAGCGACAAATGCACTGCCTAAAAAGCCACCTAATGACATGCATAGGTAAAACAAGGTTAAGCGTCCGACATTCGGTTTAAGCTTTGCAAGCTCACCATGACAAATCATACAAGCAGACAGCAAGATAAAACTGTAAATAATGATCTGGGAAATAATGTCAAAGTGTGAGGCAATAAAAAACATTAATACTGCCGCGATTGAGCTGATGGCAAAAAACAAGAACCAATACCAACGCACATACCAGCGGGGACTATGAAAACTGATAATAAACGTCAGTAAATAAATACATAGCGGTAAAATCCACAAAAATGGCATAGGGGGAATATTTTGAGTCATGGCATTGGTGGTGGCTACTAACAACACCACCCCGGTTGCCGACAGAAATAACCACAATAACCAATCTAACTTAACTTTAGGCGCTTCGTTTAAATGTTCATGTTTGATCACCACCGAGCGTCGAAGCAAAGACAATGAAAAAACAACAATGGCGACCACAAATACCCCATAAGCAATTGACCACATCAATGTTTGCTCTGACAACGCTAACTGAGGTTCAAATACAAAAGGGTAAGTAAGTAAAGCTAATAAGGAACCGACATTAGATAATGAATAAAGTTTATAGGGCAATTTTTTATGCTCAGCAAAACTCAGCCAACGCTGCACGAGTGGCCCTGTTGTCGATAACAAAAAATACGGCAAACCAATTAAGCCCACTAACAACAGTAAAATATCGTAAAGAGGTGAATCACCAAGCTCAGGTATAGTTAACGCGTTGATATTAGTGGGTAGCCATATCAGGCTGGTTATTAATAAAACAGCATGGATGGCGACTTGATAACGTAGCTTTTTTATTTGTGTTACCGCATGCGCATAAAAATAGCCTAGCAATAAAAATGCCTGAAAAAACAATAAACAGGCAGTCCAAACCGCTGCTCCCCCGCCAAAAACAGGTAATATAATTTTGGCAATGATAGGTTGCACCTGAAACAGTAAAAACGCGCTAAGAAAAATAACAATGAGTGAAAGCATGTAAAAGTTCCGGTGATAAATACAACAAATAGAATACAGTTAAAGGTCAGCTTACTATAACAAGATTATACCAAGGCCAATTCACATAATTTAACCACAGTTTTCAAATTTCTCGACGTCGCAGAAACGTTAAGCTTTTTCTCAATCATATTATTTGAAAGTTTTGTCTTGCCATAGCCATTAGGACAATGAATATAAATCACATTATTTATTAGGTGAATACGCTCACTTGCATCCGCTAGTTTTTCTACTTCAGCGAACGTATCAGGTTCACATGGGCCTGATAAGAACGTGAACATCACTTGAGCACCATCTTGTTCAGCAGAAACCTCATTAAAAGGTAGCTGTTTGAGCGCATCATTAAATGTTTGCACCGTAAAAACTTGCACTGGCACATCAAAAGAAAATTGCGTGAAAATGGCTTGTTCAATTTGTTGAATAAGCGCACTGACGTCATCGAGATCACTAGTAAAAATGACATTGCCACTTTGAATATAGGTAATAACGTCATGACAGCCTATCTGCTCATATAAAGCTTTAAGATCTGCCATCGTGATCTTCTTTTGCCCACTGACATTGATACCGCGTAATATTGAAATATATTTATTCACACCGTTTTCACTTCTTCAGCTAAGAGCTTGTTATTTAAGGTTTGTATTTTGATAAGTATACCATTACAGCTTAGCGACGTAATATTAGTTTTCTATGTCTTGCCTAGGGTAGAAATAATTATTCCTAATAATATAACCATCAACAGCTATGGGCTATAACGCCTAGCATTACCTATTATTTCGTTCTACAAAAAAAGCCCTTAAACTGGCTTGCTAAGGGCTTTTTTATCAAAGGGTAATAATTACGTAATTAACGACTTACTTTTCAAACAATAAAATAAATCTATCGGTTTTTCTTCTCATTTCAGGAGTAAAAGGAGAAATCATGCGGGTATCTGCGTCATTTTTTAATAAATCGCTACTTTTTACAAATTTAAAGCCTTTACCAACAAGCTCAACTTTAACATATTCTGCATCGATACGATGTAAATCTTGAGCATGTTCTGTCTTAGTGCCCGCGAGCGCCGAATGATCAATCACCACTAATTTACCACCTGGTTTTAGTGCTGTTTGCAGTTGCTTAAGAAAATCCTCTTTATCAATTTTCCAATCTTTGGCGACGTGATACATATCGTGATAACCCAACACAAAAAACATCGCATCAAACTTTTCACTGCCTAACTCTAAGTTATCGGTTTCTTTATCGTGACGGATAACATTAGCTAAACGATTATCGGCAAGTCGAGCAACGAGTTCTTTTTCGACCCAAGGCATATAAGCCTGATTATTATGTAAATAAACGCTGCCCTTCGGTCCTACTTTTTCACTGATCAACTCACTGTAATAGCCACCGCCACCTAAAACGTCAGCAACCATCATGCCCGGTTTTAGTCCGACAAACTCAACCACCTCGGGGCCTTTACTTAAGGCGTCACGAGCAATATCTTGGGCATTGCGCTGATTTTTATCAAAGCGTAAGTCGGCGGCCTGCGCTACGCCGATAACACCGACTAAGAACAAACCTAATAATTTAGTTTTATGCCAGCCTTTATTCAATTTTGCATTATTTAACATATATCACACCTTATTTTTATTATTTATCTACTTGGTAGTAGGTCAGTAAATATTTTCTATTTGCGGTATTTTGCATTCTACTATAGGAAATTTGAAATTTTAGTAAATGAAATGTAAAAATTTGTGAGTTAACCGCCAGTTCTCATCAATAATTTATCGAGTAGATACTAGGGGAATTCTCCTCACTCGTTGGGATTTATCTCGAATGTCATGACAAAATTTTTGAGTACTTGCCCTCGAACTGCAACCTGCTGCGCTTTAGTGACACTAAAGCCATGCTTTAAAAAAAATGGTTTTGCGGTGATACTTACATGGGCGTATATGTTAGCTAACCGCTGTTGTTGAGCTGTAGATTTCAGTTTATTCATTAACATTCTGCCCAATCCCTGCCCTTGATATTGGTGATGACAAAAAAAGTGATCAATATAGCCATTTGGCTGAATATCAGCATAGGCAACAATAACACCATTGATGTCGACCACGAACGGATCTAACAAGGTAATTTTCTTCAACCATTCTTCTCGGTCATACTCGTCAGGGGCCCACGCTTGAACTTGCGCTGGTGAATAATCGCGAATATTGACATGACGGACAGTATAAAAAAACAAATCTCTTAAAAACGGTGCATCACTCGGAACAAATTTTCGTAGCTTAACCATAATAATTTAATCATCAAAATCAGGTTAATAAAAAAGCGAAGCATGAAACATACTTCGCTAATTTAACTGACATAACGTCGTTATTCTGAAACTATGATACGCCTTCAAATTCCACTGAAACCACTTTATATTCAGGGCATAAGGTTTCTTTATCAGTCACATCACCCGTAACACGGTTGATCATTAATTCAGGAAAATGGAAGGTCGTAAATAATACCCCAGGTTTAACCTTGTTACTGATCTGTGCGGTAAGTTCAATCTCACCACGCGCTGAAAATAAGCGTACTTTAGAATTATCTTGAATGTTTTTGGCTTTCGCATCATCAGTATTGATCAGTAAAATATCTTCACTGACAATGTCGCCATTTGAGGTGCGTCTGGTCATGGTGCCGCAATTATAGTGTTCTAGATTGCGACTGGTAGTAAGAATATAGGGATAGTGTTCGCTATTTTTCTCAACTTCAACGCTCTCTTCAAACTCATAAAAATGAAACTTACCTAAACCGCGTTTAAACGAGTCGATATGCAATATTTTGGTGTCTTGCCCTTGCTCGTTAACCGGCCACTGTAGACCATTCTCACCTAAGTTTTGCCAAGTGATACCCGCAAAAAATGGCACAACTTGGCTGATTTCTTCTAACATAGTGTCAGCGCTATAATCAGCTTGTGGATACCCCAAAGCGTTCATCATTTCAACGACAATTTGACCATCGGTTTTACAGCCTTCTTTGGGGTTAACGACGGCATTCACTTTTTGAACGCGACGCTCGCCATTGGTGAAGGTACCACTTTTTTCTAGGAAAGATGAGCCTGGTAGCACTACATCTGCCATTTTTGCTGTTTCCGATAAAAATATCTCTTGAACAACAAGCAAATCAAGATTAGATAAACTGGCCACCACATGATCTTGGTTAGGATCAGTTTGCACAACGTCTTCACCCATGATCCACAAGGCTTTTAATTCACCCGCTAATGCAGCATTAAACATTTCAGGTATTTTATAACCAATATCACTGGGAACATTGGCATTGTAGTGCTCTTGATAATACTGCTGATATTCATCTACAGGGAAATAGCCCGCACCTTGGTGTGGCTGACAGCCCATATCGGCGGCGCCCTGAACATTGTTTTGACCTCGTAGAGGGTTCATACCAACCCCCTCTCGGCCAACATTGCCGGTGAGCATGGTCAAATCAGCGATACACATAATGGCTCGACTGCCTTGCGAGTGCTCCGTCACCCCTAAACCATGAAAACTCATCGCTGCATGTGATTTTGCGTAGGCAATAGCAGCGTCTTTCACCAAGTTTTTATCAACACCACTAAGAGTGGCTAAATAATCGATATCAAGTGCCATAATAGCATCGTGATATTCTTGATAAGCCTCAGTTCTACTCTCTATAAAGTGGCTATCAACCAGTCCTTCAGAAATAATGTAGTAGGCCATCATATTAAGCACCGCAACGTTGGTGCCAGGTCTTAACTGAATGTGCCAATCAGCATAACGCGCCAGTTCGGTTTTTACCGGATCAATAACCAGCAACGGTGTACCTTTCATCACTTTTTGCTTAATTTTGGCCCCAGTAACAGGGTGAGCCGAGGTTGGGTTAGCGCCAATCAGCATAATAAATTCTGTATGCTTTAAATCTTCAATCGAATTGGTTGCAGCGCCGGTACCAAAGCTTTTTTGCATGCCATACGCCGTAGGTGAGTGACATACACGCGCACAACAATCAATATTATTGGTGCCCAAAACAACACGCATCATTTTTTGCAGTAAGTAATTTTCTTCGTTAGTACAACGCGCCGATGAAATACCGGCTAAAGCATTGGCGCCATGCTCAGCCTTAATGCTTTGCATGCGCTTGGCAATATAATCAAACGCGTATGGCCAACTTACCGGTTGTAATTCGCCATCAATACGAACCAGTGGTGTATCTAATCTATCGGGATGATTATAAAAACGCCAAGCATAACGCCCCTTTAAACAAGTGTGTCCAGCGTTTACTTCGGCATCTTCAGGGGCTTCAATCGACAGAATTTTACCATCTTGCACCGAAACATTTAGGTTACAACCAACGCCGCAGTAGGAACAAACAGTGCGCACAACATCAGCGTCTTTGGTCAAGTCCGCTCTAAATACATCGGAAATAGCTCCTGTAGGACAAGTTTGCGCACAAGCACCACATGACACACAGTCTGAATCAGCAAAACTGACATCTTGTCCTTTGATGATCCGACTGGCGAAACCTCTACCTGAAGCACTGAGGACTTGCTCTCCCTGAATTTCATCGCATGCACGAATACAGCGATTACAATCAATACATTTGGTTAAATCCATGCGCATATAAGGATGTGATTGATCAATGCTTACCGCAGGCAATGCATCTGCGCTTTTTTTACCTTTAGCAAAGCGAATTTCTCGCACTCCTGTGGCAATAGCGACATCTTGCAATTCACAATTTAAGTTTGCGTCACAATCATTACAGTCACTGGGGTGATCGCTAAGTACAAGTTCAACAATATTGCGCCTGAGCTTTTCAACGCGCGGTGAATCACTGTAAATATGCATGCCGTCACTGATCGGAGTGTGGCACGACGCCATTACTTTTCGAGGACCATCTGCGGTTAAGGCAACATCAACAGAACAAACCCTGCAACTGCCATAGGCATCCAATCGCGGATCGTCACACAATGTCGGAATATATTGCTCAAGGCGACGACTAAACTCGAGGATAGACTCCCCCGCTCTTATTTCATGAGCAACACCATTTAAAAATGCAGTAGCATTAGCCATGTTCAACCTCCTGTGCAGTTTGTGTTTCAATAAACTCACCAATTTCGTCGGCAAAATACTGCAAAATATTGTTTATCGGCAGAGGAACACCACCACCTAACGCACATAAAGAACCAAGTTGCATGGTTTCCAATAAATCATTAAGTAAGGTTTGATTAATTTTTTGCGTGCCATCAATAGCATTTTGGATCATTTCCTGACCTCTCACCGAGCCCAGTTTACAGGGATAACATTTTCCACATGACTCTACTGCTGTAAAATCAAATAGATGTTCAATGTACTCGATCATCTTAATTTCTTCGCCTATGCCAATAACACTGGCATGACCGAGTAAAAACCCAGCTTGCGCAAAAGATTCAAAATCAATACTCAGGTTCGCGACCTGATTAATTGGCACTACGCCCCCTAGTGGCCCACCTATATGCAGTGCTTTTAAGGGTCGAGCATAGCCACCAGCCAAATCAATGACTTCTTGTAGTGAACAGCCCATCGCCACTTCGTAAATACCGGGCTTAACAAAACTACTGTCTAGTGAAATTAATTTACTGCCTGTTGATTTACCATTACCCATGGCGCGAAAGCGCTCAATGTTGCCATCTAAGATCCAGTGAACAGAGGCAAAGGTTTCAACATTATTAACTATGGTTGGACAGCCAAATAACCCACTTTGTGTCGGAAAGGGTGGACGAACAGAAACTAGCGGTCGTTGCCCTTCTATCGAGCGTAATAAAGCCGTTTCTTCCCCGCAAATATAAGCGCCAGCACCTTTAACAATTTTAAAATTAAAATGCCAATCATCACAGCTGATATTTAAAGCCTGGAACTGCTCAATTGCGCGTTTGGTCTCGCTGATCGCTGCTGGGTATTCGTCTCGAATATACAACACCCCTGTTTTAGCGCCACTCAAATAGCCAGCCATTAACATGCCAAATAACACCGTATGAGGGCGTTGTTCTAACAAATATCGGTCGCTGTACGCTCCAGCATCGCCCTCATCAGCATTACAAACAATATATTTTTCTTCGCCATTCGCATCACGACAAGACTTCCATTTAAAGCCGGTAGGGAAACCGGCGCCGCCTCGTCCACGTAGTCCAGAATCACTTATCTGCTCCAATAAGCTATCTACGGTGTGGTTTTGAATAAGCTGATTAAACAAAGCGTAATAGCTGTCAACATTGTCAATTGCTGCCGTTAAAATAGGTTCGGCTAAATTGGTGGTGACGTGATAATGTTCTTGAGAAGTGAAGGCGTTTGGCATAACACCATCTGTTAACGCATTAATATCATCGCCTGAAAAGTTTTCGCCGTTAATTTGAAAAGCTGAATTTTGTCCGCAGCGCCCCAAACAAGTAACATGGCCGATATTTTCTTGGCCCAATTGTGCGCTTAACTTATCGGTAACCGCTTGCTGTGTGCCAGCGCACAAACACGATGAACCATTGCATACATAAGCTTTTTTATTGGCGTTACTACCGTCGATAAAGTCATAAAAACTCGCCGTGCCATGAACAATGGCTTCCCCCACTAAATACTCTTTCGCAAGATCACTGCGCTCAGCTTTACTTTTTGAGTCTTCACCAATCACTAAACGCTGAAATAGCGTATTATCAATTCCCTTTCTGCGGGCTAATTGCGTTAAGTTTTTTGACATACTTCCTCCAGTGTCTGTAATCGCCACTCACCATGATAAACATTAAATGACTCTGCATTGGTATAACCTATTAAGGTTAATCCAAATCGCTTTGCTGCTTTTATGGCAAGATCTGATGGCGCGCCAACCGCAATCATTACTGCAATGCCCGCCATAATTGTTTTTTGCACCAGCTCAAAACTGATACGGCCGCTGACGACAATACATAAACAACGAGCTTGCTCGGGCTGGCTTAACGCTAAAGCACCAATGAGTTTATCGAGCGCGTTATGCCTGCCAACATCTTCTTTTAAGTCAACCAGCTGGCCAGTTTCATCAAATAAACCAGCTGCATGAGCCGCACCTGTTTGCGTAAATAAATCCTGCTTTTCACGCATTAAGTTGGGCATGTTATGCACGTTTTCTGGGTTTAGCCAATGTTCTTTATCATTAAGCCTTGGCGGATTTTTTAGTTCGAGTGATTTTAACGATGTTGCCCCACAAAGCCCACAACTGCTATAGGTAATTTGGTATCTCTCTAACGTGGGTAAATTGGGGGTTACTGTATTTGCCAGTCGAACTTCCCAAAGGTTGGCTTGAGCACTATTTTCTTGCGCATCATTATTTGCTGGTATGCTTTTGTGCGCAACAGCTGCTTGGTCTTCATTAGCAGGATCTGGATATATATCCTTGATTTGCTTAACGTTGCTAATCACTCCTTCCGCCAACAATAATCCAATAATTAAGTGTTTATCATCGCCAGGTGTACGCATGGTAATACTAAAAATGCGAGAAAGCTGCTCATTATTATCAGTCCATAACAGCCTTATTTGTAATGGCAGTTCAACCAAAACCACGTCACTATTTAAGCTTCTTCGTCCGCGCGTGTATCTCACTTTATGCAATGCCGTTGTTGGTTGCATTATGTCTTCATTAACAACATCTTGAGCTTTTTTACTCATACATTCTTCATAGCTACCCGTTTGATAACGATATTACCCCGTAATATTCTTGGTGGAAAGCAGAGCTAACAAACCATCGAAATTGAAAACCAGTAAACTGTAAGTCTTTTGTTGCAAATCAAGTTTTCAGGCGTAAATTGAGTATAGAGTATCACAGGCAATTACAATAAGAATCAAGGCGGAAGATATGGCAACAGATGTAGAAATAGCACAAAAATTCACTCCCAAACCTATCACCGACATTAGTGATAAATTAGGCATTGACGCTAAATATTTACACTTATATGGTCGTAACATTGCAAAAGTTGACTTGAAAGCACTGGAGCATCGACCAAAAAAGGGGCGACTCATTCTTGTTTCTGCGACGACTCCAACCCCATCAGGAGAAGGGAAAACCACCACGACTATTGGCCTCGGTCAAGCATTTACCCAGCTAAATGAATCGGTATGTTTAGCGCTGAGAGAACCTTCTTTAGGCCCATGCTTAGGCATGAAAGGCGGCGCAACAGGCGGAGGTTACAGTCAAATAATGCCAGCAGATCGTATTAATTTGCATTTTACCGGTGATTTTCATGCGATAACCAGCGCGAATAATTTACTGTCTGCCGCTATCGATAATCATATTTATCATGGTAATGAGCTTAAAATAGATCCTAGACAAATTGTGTGGCGACGAGTCATGGATATGAATGACAGAAGCCTGAGAAAAATTGTCCTCGGACTCGGCGGAAAAATGCAAGGTATACCCCGAGAAGGAGGTTTTGATATTACCGCTGCATCAGAAGTTATGGCGATGTTATGTTTAGCAAATGATGCTGCCGATCTGAAAAAACGACTCGATAGAACCTTAATTGGATATACTTACGATGGTGAGCCAGTACATGCGCAGCAACTAGGTATAACAGGTGCGATGATGGCGTTACTGCGCGATGCCTTGCAACCTAACTTAGTACAAGCGTTTGAAGGTACACCAACCTTTGTTCACGGCGGGCCTTTTGCCAACATTGCGCATGGTTGTAATAGTGTTATCGCAACCAGAATGGCAATGAGTTATGCCGATTGGGCAATAACTGAAGCAGGTTTTGGCTTTGATCTCGGCGCAGAAAAATTCTTCGATATCAAATGTCGAATGGCTGATTTAGATCCCGATGCCGTTGTCCTCGTCACCACAGTACGCGCCCTAAAAATGCATGGTGGTAAAGATAAAAGTGATCTTGCAAGTCAAGACTTAGTGGCGGTAAAACAAGGTTTAGAAAATTTAGATAAACACATAGAAAGCGTTGCACTGTTTAATAAACACCCTGTGGTTGCACTAAACCGATTTGCCTCAGACACAGATGAAGAAATTGCCATCATTCGCGAGCGCTGTATTGAACATGGCGTCTCGTTTGCGGAAACATCACATCACGCCAATGGCGGTAAAGGTGCGATTGAATTAGCCAAAGCCGTGATGGAATCTATCGGCAAAAGTAAACCTTTTGAACCTCTGTATAACCTTGATTTACCTGTTATTGAAAAAGTACGAGCCGTCAGTAAAGCTATGTATGGCGCCGAAAGCGTCGCGTTTTCCAAAGAAGCTGAAATTGATTTAAAACATGTTGAAGCATTAGGCTTAAGCAATTTACCGATTTGTATCGCCAAAGCCCCGAGTTCTTTGTCTGACGATCCCGCCTTACATGGGAGGCCTAGAGACTTTGAAGTAACCGTACGCGCCATTCAAATCAATGCGGGTGCAGGTTTTTTAGTGGTATTAACCGGGAATATTATGCGCATGCCTGGGCTGCCCAAACATCCTGCAGCAAATAATATTCAACTACGTGAAGACGGAGTAATCGATGGGCTAGAATAAGCCCTATTGGCGGTTTAGTCGCACATATAATGCCTTAATATCAACGCTTTTATATGTGCGATATAAATCAGTATTTACTTAATAACTAGCGGGGATAGTTATTTTTGCTTCGCTAAGCGATAAATGAGTATCGCCGCTTTTTCGATATTTTTATTCAAGCTAGTTAGATCGGCCTGCTCATTTTTAGTATGTGCGCCTGAGCCCATTAGCCCCATGCCGTCTAGCGACATTTCGACATGATCGGCCGCAAATGAAATATCCGCAGCACCAGCATTCCTTGGATTAGCCACGCTAATTTTGTTATACCCTAAATCTTGGCTGACTTGAGAATATTGCGCCAACAACGCTTTATTGCCCGCGGTTAATGCCATTGGCGGATAACCAGACTCAAAAGTCAATTCAGCACTGGTATGCGGTAAGTTCTGGCGAATAATTTCATTCATCACTTTTTTCGCATAAGCAACTTGGGTGTTTGACAGCGCGCGTAAATCCCCCATTACTTTAACCTGCTGCGCAATAACATTACTTTTACCAAACGCATCGCCAGTCGATTTAGCAATATCTAAACTTGTGGTCGTGCCACCAATAATAAGCCCAGGATTAACCGTCAGGTTTTCTTCTTTTGACAACTGCACACGAAACGCTTCTATAATTCGTGCCGCTTCGTAAACAGCACCATAACCTATTTGTTCACTAAATATTTGTGAAGAATGTGCCGCCTTACCAGACACAGTAAGTGTCCAACCGACATAACCGCGACGCGCAGCCATACCAGTCTCAATATTATTGTCACCATTTTCAAAGCCAAGAGCGATATCAGCCCAAATAGCAGCATCAACAATGGCTTTTTTTGACAAACTTAATGGACGACCACTACTTTCCTCATCCCCTGTTAGTACGACTTTAACACTGACGTTCCCGAGCAAATTTAAGGTTTTTAAAGCGCGTAGCGCTGAAATAATAATGGTATTACCGCCTTTCATATCGGCAACGCCAGGACCAGACACGCTATTTTCGCTTAATCGTGTAAATGTTTGAAAATCATCATGCTGAGCAAATACCGTATCTAAGTGACCTATCATTAATATTTTAATGGCATTGGGATCTTCACTTTCATGCGTAGCCAAAATATGGCCTGCACGATTAAAGGCGCTGCCATCAAGCCACTGCACATCAAAACCTAACGCCGATAGCTGTTGGTTGGCCAACTCACCTACTTTTTTGACACCTTCAAGGTTCATAGAACCACTGTTAATATTAACTGCTTGCTCTATTTCTTTTAATGCTAACGGTAGATCGCGTTTTACCTGTTGAACAATGCTTTGCTCATTGGCATCAAGTGTTGTCGCAATGGAGGAAAAAGATGAAAGACATGTTGATGCTAAAAGCATTGTGATGCCCATACTGAGATATTTGTTCATTATTGTTTTTCAAGTAAAGGGAAAGGCAATTAATATCCAATATAAACAAGTAGATTTCAATGCTATTGCGACTAATCCGCCAACTTATACGATTAAAACATGAAACATCAATTTGGCTGTACAGTTTGATTTTCGCCGTTAACTAAAAATGGTTGGCTAAAATGATTGGTTAAAATGGATTGGTAAAAACGGGTTGCCAATGCTATTCGCTGTTCTAGGGCATCTTTTTGTTGAATAAATGCCTGCTCAAGCTTTGTTGTTTCCCAATATTCTAGTTCTTTACTGGTATCCAACGCTGTCGTTTTAAGCGCTAATAATCGTGCTTGCATAGTATCAATAATACTTGGGGCTTTTGCCCTACAGATGCTGTTACCTCGCGCTCCTTCTAAGTAAATAGCGCCGGTATGCGCTAATGCATAGTTTTTACCTTTGGCTCTTAGCGCCAACCAGCCACTTTCATTATTGGTAAATTGATGTTGAAAGTGAATTGACCCGCTGTCATTTTTGGATACTGATAGGTTTTTGATCACCGTCCCACAATGAATTAACTCTAGTTGTGCTAATCTGTCGTAATCAGTATTTATTGAAACCTTGGCATCGATAGTTAGCATAGGGTTATCTTTCACCGCAAGCTTAGATCCCATGGCTTTGCCATTAACGGTAAGCTCAATAAATGGCAAGTTTGAAACATAGGTATTGCCCGCCTTTAATTGCTGATACCATTTTTCAGTACTTGGTTTGGTGAGCAATTCGGTGCTTAATTCACTATTTAACTGCGTGCTCGCAGAAGGCCTTTTTACATAACTACGCACCGCACCGGGTTGTTCAAAATAGGGATAATCTGATCCCGCAGCTGGGGCTAACTTAAACCCTAAATTGAGAAATTCATACCAAAAGTCAGTTCTAAGGCGTTGATTTTGCATTACCTCGACAAAATCGACCAAACCAAAAGGCATATCTAATGCTAACCCCCATGAGGCATTAAACTCTTTTGAGCCAACATGAGCATATCCAATCACAGCCTTTTGTTGTTGATACTCCTTAAAATATTTGTGGTAGAGAAAAAAACTATCAGGATGGTTAACTGCCTGTTTAACGTTCAGTGCTATCGCATGACCTCGGTGAGCTGTTCGAGGGCCTTCTATACCAGGTACAATGGCAAAATCATCTTGGGTATAAGTGCCATTATCACCAAAACTATATTGACTAAAATGATTCGTTTCACTGGTCGACATTTCCAATAGATTGGAAAAATGAAGATCTTCCGCCTTAAATATTTTTGCCAGATTGGCATTATCTTTTTGTGTGCGCTCAATATGAATGTGCACATCCCCTGAGTACCAGCCCATGCGCGGTAAGTCTAACCAACGCTGCATATTAACCTGCACCGCGAACGGCTTATCTGCCGCTTTAACAGTAAAGCTTTGCTGACTAATGCGATATTCAGGACCTTTCGTTGCAATTAAGGTGTAAGTATCGGGTGGTAAATGTTTACTAAATGCGCCATCAACATAATAAAAATATCTATTTTCATGCGGCCAAAACTGATACGGCGGACTGAATGCCGGTAAACTTGGTTGTTGCGCTTTATCTTCATAAAAAGGCAACACTAAGCTATGTTCATCTAATAGCACAGCAGAGCCGTTACTATTATATAAGCCTAAACGCACGGGAGTTTGGTTTGCACCATTAGTAAATTTAAAATCAATCTTTACCTTAACCTCAGCGTTAACCTCAGCCTTATCGTTTCCCTCAACCTTAGCCTTTGCCTTCACATTAACCTTAAGTTCATGACTATCGACGGGCTTAAGGTTGGGCGATGCTCTGGTTATCTTGACATCGCAAAGCACTAAAGTTGTCTCAGTACCTTTAGCCAAACTACTGCCACTAAGCATGGTTTCGTTAGTAGTAAGTACAAAATCAGTATTACTCAATCCTCTGTTGGCAAAACGTGCGTTAGGTAAATCGGCTTTTACCCATACCAAGTTCTTTTCAGTAATATTGCTTTTATTTAAGTCAATAATACCGTGAGCCTTTTCACTGCCATGTTGGTCAAAACCATAGACCAAAGACAGGGTTTGAGAACGATCAACGAGAAACTCAACGCTAACCTTTTCGTTAATATCAAAGGCATAATTATCATCAACATCAAACGCGAGAAAATTAGATTTTACGCAGCGATGAGCATTGCCCTGACTATCATTCATGGTTAAGTACTGTGTTGACTTTCGACCAATAAATGCATATACGCCAAAAGAAACCGGATAGCCCGCAGTAACTACTCGACTAATATGTTTGGCGTGAAAATCTAATGTTTGTAGCCCCCGAGGATTGCCATTGAAGTCTTCATTTTTCACGGTCTCAGTCTCAGAGTAAACCGCGCCATGATGAGCTGCGTCATGGGCACGCACATCCAATGACGGCAACATCGACGTACACAGCAAAATAATAAAGCCAACAAAATAAACATTAAAAAATATTTTCATTACGAACGCCATTTATTCACTCGCAGCTAATGTTAAGATCGCGTGCAACAGTACGTTGGCGCCTGCGGCGAGATCTTCCTGTTTCGCATTTTCCGCTTCATTATGAGAAAGACCATCCTCACATGGCACAAAAATCATACTCGTCGGCACTCGCTCTGCGACATATAAAGAATCATGTCCAGCACCACTGACCATTTTCATTGATGAATAGCCGAGCAAGTTAACTGACGCTTCAACCGCATCAACACACAAAGGAGCAAACTCAGTCACTTTCATACGCCATGCTTCTTTTAACTGATAGTCTACTGCCATTGATTGACAAACACTCGCTACCTTTTCAGTGAAACTTTCCGCCATAGCTGCAATTATTTCAGTTTTTGGATGCCTAATATCAATTAACACTTTCATTAACTCAGGTACGGTATTGGGCGAACCCGGTAATACTTGAATATCTCCCACCGTTGCCCTCGCCCACGGGCCATTTTCAAACGCTAAATCATAACAAGATTGCAATATTTTTAGCATTGCTTGCACAGGATCGATGCGATCTTCCATTGGTGTTGGTCCAGCATGACAGGGTTTACCGTGCAAGGTTAGCTCATACCACCGTAGCCCTTGAATGCCAGTAACAATGCCTATTTGCTTATGTTGTTTTTCTAAAATTGGCCCCTGTTCAATATGCGCTTCAAACGCTGCTTTAATATTGCGTGGCTTTGCTTTGAGGCTTCCTTGATACCCGATACGACTTAATTCATCGCCAACCGTTTTTCCTGCTTTGTCTGTTATTTGATAGGTATCAGCTAGTGAAAAGTTACCACTCCAAACCCCTGACCCCATGCAGGCAGGCGGAAAACGAGCGCCTTCTTCATTGGTCCATACCACTACTTCTATTGGGTGTTCGGTTTGAATATCGTGGTCATGCAAAGTGCGCAAAACTTCAAGCCCCGCTAACACACCGTAAACACCATCAAATTTTCCGCCTGTGGGTTGAGTATCTAAATGACTACCAGTGATCACCGCAGGCAAAGCATTATTCTTGCCAGCACGTCGAGCAAAAATATTTCCTATTTCATCAACTAATATTTCGCAGCCTATAGCGTTACACCACTGAACAAAGAGATCACGACCTTGCTTATCCAAATCAGTTAGTGCCTGACGATTGCACCCGCCTTTTTCGGTAGCACCAATTTGTGCCATGGTCATCAAAGACTCCCATAGACGAGTGGAATTTACGTTAATGGTTTGAGCAGAAAATTGAACGATTGATTGTGGCATAGTGATACGGCTTAATAAAAAAATATTTAATCACTAGCTTAATTAAGGGGAAAATTGCTCGCTACCCACAAATGGGGGTAATTATTATCAAACTCAACGTTATTTTAATGAGTTCGGCTCGCGGCTAAAAAAACTAAAGGATCTTGGCCGCTGCATTGATCTGAGCAGCTTAAGCATTTAAAAAACAAATTAAACAACTCTGATTGTGAACTAATATTTAATTTTGAATACGCCGATTTACGATAAGATCGTTCAGTATCAACACTTATATTTAATAACTTAGCCGCAGATTTTGACGAATGTCCTTGCATTAATGTTTTTACAACCGCCTGTTCTCGTTGCGTTAGCACTGAACTTGCAAACAAATCAAAGGTAAGTTGCAATTGATTTTGCAAATTAGGTTGAGTGACTTGTTGCTGTAACTGCCCATGTTTACAGACAATGGCCTGAATAATAGTGCTGATATCAGCAAGTGTTTTTTTCTGCTCTGGCGCATAATGGTTTGCTAATAAGCCCAGTGATATTGCCAACGTTTGCTGTTCATTAATTTTAGTCAATAAAATAAGCTGATCAGTAAGCCCGCACTTTGAATAATAACTTAGGTAATACTCGCTCTGGAAAAAACCTTCTGGAATTAATTCATCAAAAGAAAAAAAACCAAAGTTCCCTTGGCGGTGGGCTATATATAATGGGCTAAGCAAGTAGGCCCCCTTTAAATAAATATCTTTAAAGGCTCTATCGCTTAATTCTTTAATCTCATCATGGATAACATCGGGGAACGCATGATCGCTATACAACATCATCACTAAAGAGTCACAGCTCACTAAATCCCTAAGTTGCTTTGCTAACGTCGATACAAAACTCTCTTCGCCAATATGGCTTATTGCCTCAACAACAATATTGTTTATTTTATCTTGTGCTAAAAACATCTATGGGATTTATCCTAAAACTTGTTTTTCATTGGGCTTGTTGAAGTTTACGATTACTGAAAACAATTGCTCAGTCTCGCTAATATTAAGTTGCCAAGCTTGTTGCTGGCAAATTTTATTGGCTAAAAACAATCCTAAACCATAGCCATAATTAATGTTTGACGTTGGTGACTTTTCACCAGCATTCATGCTTAACTCATTCGTATTACTCGTGCTATTTTCTACCACCACCTGATGATTGCTTATGTCAATTCTCACCTCGCCATCAGCGCTATATTGGCAAGCATTACTGAGCAAATTATTGATCAATATTTCTGCCAATTCATAGTGAGCAAAAACTGCGGTATGTTCATCCGCACTGTCATCAGCATGAATAGAAAAGCGAATGTTTTTGTTGTTGAATAATTGCTGGCAATTGCTCACTGTCGACTCCACCAATTCATCCAATAGAAAGACTTTATGGTCTAGTTGGCTTTGCTCTTTGTCATGCACTTGCTCGTGTTCAATGCGCTGCTGACCGCGCCAAAGCTGTAGTAAAGTCTCGGTCAATTGCTTCATTTTAACATTGGCATTACTAAGTTTATCCAGTTTCTCTTTATCGCAAACCGATATGTTGTCACTTATTTTTAATAAGGATAGTGCCGCTGAGATAATCGAAATTGGGGTTCTTAACTCATGACTTAAACTCGCTAAAAAGTGCTGTTCTCGGGCAACTAATGATTGTTCTTTTTGTTGCAATTCATATTGAGTAATAAGACTGAGCTGAAGACTTTGCGCACTGTTAACCAACTCTTCAAAGCTCAGATCTTTTGGCAGTGTTTGTTGCTGCAATTGTGCATAATCCATATGAATCAGCGCGCGGATCCACTGGTGAAAATCATCCATTTGCCGAGTGATTTGTCGATTAGTATAGATACTATAAAAAACCACCAACAATAGACCTAGTCCCAGCAATAATACAAAGCTATTTTGCCAAGACTGATAAAACATCGCTTCATTATTAACATCAAATAAATGAATAACGAAAAAGGTTTCCTCTTTATCTACCGAATAATAAGGCAAAATATAGACAAACTTTTCATCTAATTGATATAGCTGGGTTTGGTTAGTTTTTATGGCTGCGTTTGAATTGCTTATTCCCAGTAGCTTTTGATAACGAAGCGGTAAACGCTCCACTCCCCAATAATACTCTTTATTGCCCAAATCAAATTCCGCGATATCATCAGCTACCTGATAAAACTCACTCAACACTTGGGCATCGTATTGCATGTAATAATCGGTTGTATCATCCATAGCGTTGTGGCGCATGTATAACATAACCGCGACAAACGTGATGAACAATAGTATAAAAATCACTAAATATCGTTGCGTTAAAAAACGATGCAAAGTCTGCCTTGAATGCTGGCTATTATGCTTCACCCTTGATGTTCCTTAGTTATACAAAACCACATTACAATGGTTCCTTTAACGCGATACCTGCGCCACGCACGGTATGAACTAAACTCGGTTCATCGCTATTATCAATGAGACTTCTTAATCTAAAGACCAAGGTTTTTAGCATGTCTTTACTCGGCATTTGATCGGGCCATATTTCATTTTCTATGGTGACACGATCAACAATGTTAGGGCTGTTTTTTGCTAGTAAAGTTAGTAACTGCCATTGGGTCGGCGACAATGCAATCTGACGACCTGAGCGAGTAACACTGTGCTGCTGATAGTCTATTGTTAATGAATTGAGGCAAAAACGTTTAGCTATTAATACATTGCTTTGACGTTTTGCTAACACTTGAACTCTTGCCGCTAGCTCTTCTAGTTCAAACGGCTTGGTTAAATAGTCATCAGCTCCTAGCGCAAAACCATTAAGTTTGTCAGACAAGTCGTCCCGCGCGGTCAAAAACATGATCGGCGTTGTAATACCAAGCGTTCTTATTTTTTCGCAAACTGAAAAACCGTTAAGGCGTGGCATACAAACATCAAGGACAATTACATCATATTGGTTTATTTCCAGTAAACGTAATGCATTTAAGCCGTCAAAAGCATAATCACATTCAATCCCCTGTGTTGCTAAAAAATCTATCGTCAATTCAGCAAGATCGGCCTCGTCCTCTACCAACAGTATCAGCATGTTTTACTCTCTCAACGAAAATATCACCTCATAATATTCACTTATTCGCGCGGTTACAATGCTGAAGCTATGGTCTAAGATTAACAAAGTAGCATCGGCTATCTCAGGGGTTACCCTGTTACCTCTTGGTTACCTAACATCCATTAAAATGATTAACAGTGGCTAAAATCATCATTGTTGTAGGAAAGACCTAAATGAAAAATTTGATAACAACTAAACTCAGCATCATTTCATCTCTGGCAATATTAAGCCTATTATTAAATGCTTGTGGCAGCTCTGACGTCAATAGTGACAATGACGATATAACGCCACTACCAGCGAGCGAAGTCGCAACTCACGTATTTAAAAATGGAAAAGTTTATACCGTTAACGACCAGCAAGAGTGGGCTGATGCAGTCGCAATTAAAGACAACAAAATTATCTTTGTTGGTAGCGATGATGATGTTGACAAGTACGTAGATACAACCACTATCGTGACTGATTTGTCAGGTAAAATGATGATGCCAGGTATTCATGATGTACATATGCACCCTATTGAGTCTGCTTCAGAAAACACCCATTTTTCTATCAATGTAGAGGAAACTGACGCAGAGAATTTTATTGATGATATCAAAGCAGCATCAGCGCAAAATCCAGGTTCAGGCTGGTTAATTGGCTATGGTCATTCTATTTTCACCTTACTTGAAGCAACTCGTTCACCATTGGCAATTATTGATGAGGCAGTTTCTGATCGCCCAGTGATCATTATGGAACAAACCTCCCATTCGATGTGGGTAAATTCAGCCGCACTCGCTTTAGCCGGTTTTACTAAGGATACGCCACATCCTGCTGGCGGGCGTATCTTACATGATGAAACAACGGGTGAGCTAAATGGTATATTAATTGATAATGCCGGCAATATTGTTATGGACCTTGCATTAGCGCCCACCGCTGAAAGTCTGCAAAACGATTACCTTGGTTTAACTGAATATACCCTACCTGAACTTGCCAAACATGGCATTACCTCTATTAGTGATGCCAGAAGTTTTTGGCAACGAGATGATCATAAAACCTGGCTTAAAGCACAAGAAAATGACGCACTAACGGCTCGGGTTGCGGTGGGGCTTTGGGCCTATCCGAGTGCTAATGACGATGAACAGTTAGCTGATTTAAAAGCGCTTTATACCAATAACTCAAACAGTTTGCTCAAATTCAATCAAATAAAATTATATGCTGACGGCATTGTTGTTAATGCCACTGCCGCGATGCTCGCCCCGTACAATATTGACCTAATTGGCATAGAAGAAAACAAAGGGTTAAATTACTTCAGTCAACAACGAATAGAAAAATATCTGACGGAATTAGAGCCGATTGGCTTTGATTTTCACATGCATGCTATTGGAGACCGCGGTATACGAGAAGCGTTAAATGCGGTTGAAAATGCCGGTAGTGAACAAGGTCGTCATCGCATAACGCATGTAGAAATAGTAAATCCAGCAGACATTCCTCGATTTGCACAGCTTAATGTTACCGCCGATGCACAAGTAGCCGGCGATTTTTCCAACCCTGAACATTGGCATGAAAATGATGAATTAATTGGCGCCGTGCGAGCCGATAATGAAATTCCAATCAAATCGTTAGATGATGCAGGTGCTCGCGTAACCTTAAGTAGCGACTGGAATGTCAGCTCACTCAATCCATTTGTTGGCCTGCAAAATGCGGTAACGAGAACACCTCAAGAACTCTCATTAGCAAAAGCCATTAAAGCCTACACCCATAATGGTGCTTACGTTATGCGACAGGAAGACAAAGTAGGTAGCATCGAAGTTGGAAAGTTGGCCGACTTAGTTATATTGGATCAAAACCTATTTGATATTGTGCCAAATCAGATCAATCAAACCAGAGTTGTAATGACGGTATTTGATGGCCAAATCATCTACCAGCGGTAATTTTTTATTGGTTGAAGGCTGCCCGGTGCATAACCCGTAGCAATCGACGAAATTGTACCGCAGGGACAAGTGTCATGTCCTTGTGGTACATAAAAACTATATGGCGAGCCTTTGCTCCATTTCTACTTCTCGCATAAAAAGTTTTGACACCTGCGTTAAATCTTTATGAAACTGAAATACATCATTGCCCCGCATAGGTTTTGAGAACAAATATCCTTGAAAGACTTGAACACCTAAGCGTTTTAGCGTGTCAAACTCTTGTAGTGTTTCCACGCCTTCAGCAACAATACTCGTACCTGTTTGATGGGCAAAACCAAGTAATGACGACACTAAAATCTGTTTCATTTCGTCTTCGTTAATAGCTTCGATAAGAGCTCTATCCAACTTAATTATATCGGGCTTCAACACCAATATTTGATGTAACCCTGCATATCCAGACCCTGCATCATCAACAGCAATATCAAGACCTTGTGCGGATAATTGCGTAAGCTGATGAAACAATTCTTGATAATTTGATGAAGGGGTATGCTCTGTAAGCTCAATTGTTATTTTCTGTTTAGTTCGAGGATTCAAGAGATCACATAGGCGCCCACTTTCAATGAATTGGGCAGACATATTGATGGATACGTTGATTGACAAGCCATGCTTTGAAAGTTTATCTAGTGATCGCAGAGTTTCTTCTATCAGCGCTTGTTCTAACTCAATGCCTAATCCTAGGCTGTTAGCTTGAGAGAGCCACTTATCTGGAGAAGCAATGGGATGGGCGCTAAACCTTGCTAACGCTTCGTAGTAAAGGGGTTCTCCACTATTGATATCAACAATGGGTTGAAAATGAATTTCAAAAAGCTTTTTTTCGATTATCGTTTGAATCGCACTCACTTTTTTCTGTTTTCGCTCTAACTTCAAAAGCTTTACGTGCAGTACTCTTGTAATATATTGACCGAGCGATTCGAACAACTGAAAATCCTTAGCCGTAACCGAACAAGTGGGGTTACGACCAAAACAGACGAGTTGTGCTTGACCTGCATCGCCATCTATATCGAGATTTGTCCACAGCATTGACAACAAATCTTCATTTCTAGACTTTATATTATGTTGAGCTAACAATAGTGGCAGGTTACTGACAATATTGGGTAGGCTTTCATTGGCGATAAGTTTTAGGATATGAGGAAACACATCTATCTCGACTTCACTGCAAAAGAGGCAATTTTTTGAAGGAGACAAAGGCAATAGCGTCGCTTCCTTATCGGTCGTTATTAAAATAAAGCCGCAATCCATTCCCAAATGATGGATCAAGGTATCACTGACTAGGTTGCAGTTAGTGGTATCAGACTTATCAAAAAACGCATGTTGATAGGAAGTAGTCAATCTATGCATTAAGTGTTACCTCGGTTAGTTTTCACTAGTAAAAAACACCCGCTGATTGTTTGGGCATAGGCGCATTGTCACGCATAACTTGTCATTACGAACCGACGATAATAAAAGTTCACTTAAAGTGATTTGTTTATTATTTTCTGAGAACGGCTTGTTGACACCAGCTTTTTGAAAATGACTTAAATCCAAAAGATGAATAAACTATTCATTTGAAATAATTGAAATATATTTATGAAATAAAAATAAATTGGTCTGTAATTGCCCGAACGGTTTACTACAGAAAGATAAAACCGTCCGACAAAATGTCTCTGTTTTTATGATGAATTATCGTCAAATAAATAAGAAGTTTTTTTACATAAAGCGACCAACATTAGCATTAATGGCACTTCAATCAAAACCCCGACAACAGTTGCCAATGCAGCTCCTGAAGATAAACCAAACAAAATAACTGCCGTCGCAATAGCCACCTCAAAGTGGTTAGATGCACCAATTAACGATACTGGCGCAGCATCTTGGTAGGAAAGCTTAAACAACCGAGACAAGACAAAATAACCTAAGGCAAAGATGAATATTGTCTGCACTAATAGTGGAATTGCTATCCATAAAATCGTTAATGGATTAGAAACAATCACCTCACCTTTGAATGAAAAAAGCAGCACAAGGGTAATTAATAAGGCCGAGATACTTACGGGGGTTAACCAATGCAGGAAGTTCTCGTTAAACCAATCCATACCTTTGTATTTTATAATGAGTGTTCTTGAAAAGTACCCGGCAACCAATGGAAATGCCACATAAACAGATACTGAAAAGAGCATAGTTTCCCATGGCACCGGCATAGCATTAACGTTAAGTAATATCCCGCCTAACGGGCCATAAAGAAAAAGCATCATCAGTGAATTGATGGCAACCATCACCAAAGTTAAGCCATCGTTTCCTTTCGATAAATGCCCCCACATCAAAACCATGGCGGTGCAAGGAGCAATACCGAGTAAAATAGTGCCCGCGATATAACTTCTCCACAGCTCTACCTCTTCGCCATTTGCTAGTACCTCGGTACCAGGCAAGAAATCCTTAAATAAATATCCTAAAAACAGATAGGATATTGCAAACATAGTGAATGGCTTAATGGCCCAATTTATAAAAAGCGTTAATATAACGGGCTTAGGCGTTTTCGCTGATTTAACCACTTGAGCAAAGTCTATTTTCACCATAATGGGATACATCATGAAGAACAAGCAAGCGGCAATTGGAATGGAGACCTGATAAATCGAAAACTCGTTAAGTGTCGTCGCAACGCTCGGTGCCACTTTCCCTAACATTATCCCTGAGCAGATACAAAGCAGTACCCACACGCTTAAGTAACGTTCAAAAATTGATAATTTTTTTTCTGTTGTATCAGTCAAATTTATCTCCAAAATTTTGTCTCAGCAACATGCCTTATTATGATTTGCCTGATTTTTACAAAAATCTGAAACAACGATTTACTATAGGTAAATAGTGCCGCGTAAATAAAGTACAGCGTAACCAGAAACCAGCACGCGATCGTTTTCCAGACGGCAATACAATTCACCACCTCGACTAGACGCTTGGTAAGCCACTAATATTGATTTAGACAGCTCCTGAGACCAATAAGGTACTAAACCAGCATGGATAGATCCCGTAACAGGATCTTCGTCACTACCATTTGTCGGCCAAAAATAGCGAGAGATAAAATCATAGTCACTCGATTTAGCCGTTACCACAACGTCATAGGGTGCAAGAAGCTTTAGCTGTTCAGAATTATAGGTGACATTCTTCACATCTTCCTCTGAAGATAAAATGGCAAAATATGCCTGTCTGTTTTTTAAAACACGAATGGGGTTAATAGAAATACCTTTGAGCAATGCTGCAGGATAGTCATTGACTATTTCTGGTGCTTGGTTTGGAAAACTCATCTCTATGCGAGAATCTTCTGATTGCACAACCGTTAATGAACCAACGGCTTTAGTAAAAAACTCTATTTCATCATTGGCGCCAAAATAGTTGAACAGTACAAAAGAAGCCGCCAACGTTGCATGACCACAAAAATCAATTTCTGTGATCGGAGAGAACCAACGTATTTCATATTTATTATTGGATATTTCTTTAATAAATGCGGTTTCTGAAAGATTATTTTCCAGTGCTACCTTTTGCATCACCTCTGCTTCCAGCCACTGCTCCAATGGGATCACAGCAGCTGAATTGCCAGCAAATTGTTTGCTGGTAAATGCATCAACAACGAAAATACTCAAATCCATTACTTCAACTCCAAATGCATTAAAACACTTTTCTATTCTACGGTTAATTACTGACGCAAAGTCGTCAGCCAATGGAAGGTAACGAGCAGCGCCACGCACACCATAAAATATTTCATTGTTTTCTACTACTAAAAAAGCCAACGCTACAATAGCGTTGGCTCACGATGTTTAAAGCAATGGTCTTTAAAACACTGGGGGTTAAAGCACTGGTGTTTAGAGCATCACCGCTTTTACTTCTTGGAATTCTTCTAAACCGTACTCGCCCCATTCACGACCATTTCCGGATTGCTTATAGCCACCAAAAGGCGCTGCCGCATCAGTCCAAGCATAGTTAATATGAACCATGCCGGTACGAATCTGTTTGGCTATTTTTAATGCTCTGTCAGTATCTTTTGATGCAACATATCCAGATAAACCGTATAAACTGTCATTGGCAATATCAATCGCTTGTTGTTCATTTTTATAAGGAATAAGTACTAATACAGGGCCAAAGACTTCTTCTTGCGCAATTCTCATTTGGTTGTCTACATTGGCAAATACCGTTGGCTTAACGTAATACCCTTGCTCAAGCCCCTCTGGCTTACCTAAGCCACCAGCGACAAGCTGAGCACCTTCGTCAATAGCAACTTGAATAAGGCCTTGAATTTTATCAAACTGGGTTTGCGAGATCACTGGGCCAATGAAAGTGTTTTCATCGTCTAAATTACCTAGTTTAATGTCACCAGCGGCTTGCGCGGCAATAACAACGGCTTGCTCATAAAGGTGTTCAGGGATCAGCATACGTGTTGGCGCATTGCAAGATTGCCCGGTATTGTGCATACAAGCGATAACCCCTTCGGTGATCGCTTTATCTAAATCGACATCATCCAAAATAATATTGGCCGATTTACCGCCTAACTCTTGGGATACCCGTTTAACCGTGTCTGCTGCGGCTTTTGCTACCGCGATCCCCGCTTGTGTTGATCCAGTAAACGATACCATGTCGATATCTGTATGACTTGATAGTGGTGCGCCCACTTGTGCGCCATTACCATTAACTAGGTTGAACACACCAGCGGGCACACCCGCTTCATCAAGAATTTGAGCGAATAAATAACCACTAAGTGGTGCTATTTCACTGGGTTTTAATACCATAGTGCAACCTGATGCGATCGCGGGGCCTACCTTGCAAGCGATTTGATTAACAGGCCAATTCCATGGAGTGATCAACGCGCAGACGCCAACAGGTTCGTGAAATAATAGGCTATTGCCAATTTTTTCCTCGTCATGTGACTTAACTAACGCTTTTAACGCTTGTTGTAAATGCGCTAGACCAGACCCCGCTTGAGCCCCTTGTGCTAAGTTCATTGGAGCGCCCATTTCATCAGAAATATGACGCGCCATTAACGGCATTTTCTCTTTGTATACTTCAATAATACGTTTTAACAAAGCGATGCGCTCTGCTTTACTGGTTTTAGAAAAACTAACAAACGCGTTTTTCGCCGCTTGCACCGCGGCATTCACGTCAACCTCATTAGCCAAGGTTATTGAACCAATTACCTTTTCAGTGCTCGGTTGTATCACGTCGAAAGCTTGACCACTGTTGACCGCTTGCCATTGTCCGTTTATGTAACATTGGTTGTAGTTATATGTCATGTTTTACTCGAAAATCTGTGTGAACATTTAATCATCTCATTGTGCCTAGCGCGTTTAATATTAACAACACGCTTGATCCTGCAAAATATTCATCATCTTAATTAGCAAATTTAATCTATTATTTTTCTCAATAATGACTTACCAATAGCCGAGTTAATTCACGCAACTACTCGGCATGAGAAAATTGCGCCAACACCCAATCAATCATACATTGTATGTTGTCCGCTTTAACTTTATCTTCATGATAAACAAGATAATAATTTAATTCAGTTGCCAAACTTGATTCAAATGGTCGAATAAGCTGCCCTGTGGCAATCAAATCTTGAGCAAGCAAAGTACTACCAAGCACAACACCTTGCCCTAACAACGCACAATCTAGCGCTAGGCTTGCGTCATTAAAGTTATAGCCCTCAACGCTTTCTACTTCGCTAACCCCTTCTTGCATTAACCAAGCATGCCAGTCTTCTCTGCGCTCTACTTGCTCAACGTGTATCAACGGAAAGTTAGCTAGATCTTGTGGGGTTTCAATTTTTTGCCCATTAGTTAGCATGTGAGGGGAATAAAGCGGGGTTACTTCGTCATCAAATAATTTAATACACTGAGTGCCAGGCCAGTCGCCAGTGCCGAGCCAAATGGCAAAATCAACTTCGGCTGTTTCTAATTGGTGTTGAGCATATTGGGTATAAACCCAGACATCAAGTTCAGGGTTCTTTTGTTTAAATTCGGACAAACGCCTCATTAACCACTTACTGGCAAACGCGGGCGTTGTATTTAATACCACTGACTCTTTATTAAAAAACTCAAGTCGAACTGCACCTTTTTGTAATTGACTAAGCACAAGCTGAGTAGTTTTAAGAAAGTCGATACCAGCGTCAGTAACCTCGACAGTTCTATTTACCCGTTTAAACAGCGCCTGACCAAAATACTCTTCCAGCAGTTTCACCTGATGACTAATGGCGGATTGGGTCATGAAAAGTTCGCTTGAGGCTTTTGAAAAACTGTTTAACCTTGCCGCTGCTTCAAACCCTCTTAAAGCAGACAGTGGCGGTAATCGATTAAATCCCATTTTTTTGTTCATGCTATTGCCCTTAAAATCAAACGAAC
Organism: Colwelliaceae bacterium 6471; assembly: GCA_040779335.1. Classification (GTDB taxonomy): domain Bacteria; phylum Pseudomonadota; class Gammaproteobacteria; order Enterobacterales; family Alteromonadaceae; genus JBFONV01. The sequence goes on along the minus strand of JBFONV010000001.1, from coordinate 1,153,241 downwards.
TGAACTTGCATACTATTAAATATTTTAATCAATACCTAGTTTTTATTTTTAATAACGCCATTAAAAACGGTTTAAAGTTAATCCAACAAAAAAATACATTAAAATTTTTAATCAAATCATTGAATTTTTATCCTTTGTCTATCCAATCACTAACCGCTAAATTCTGCATAAGTAAATTTAAGCGCTGTGACAGTCATTTTTTATGAACTCGAAAAAGCAACGTTCCACCACAGCAAAAAATCTTTAAAGACATCAACACTATGAGGCTTAAGATGACAACATATTCAGCAAAATACTCCGCGCAACAAATATGGGAAATGGACAAGAATCATTTTATTCATCCCTATACTGATTTTACTTGTTTTGCCGAGGAAGGAAGCCAAGTTATTGCAAAAGCGGATGGCATGCATGTTATTGATGCGCAAGGTAAGTCATACCTCGACAGTATTGCGGGTTTATGGTGCGTAAATATTGGTCATGGCCGTAAAGAAATGGCTAATACTATTAGCGAGCAAGTATTAAACATGCAGTACTACAATCCATTTGGTCATAGCACCAATGAACCTGGTGCAGTATTAGCAGCAAAGCTCGCTGAATTGGCACCTGGCGATCTCAACCATGTTTTTTACACCTGTGGCGGCTCAACAGCGGTAGATTCCGCCATTAGGCTGGTGCATTACTACAATAACATTCGCGGTAAAGGTAATAAAAAACAAATTATTGCGCGCAATAATGCTTATCACGGTTCGACATACGTAGCCTCAAACCTAACGGGTATTCATGGCTGTAAAAATAATTTAGATCGCGTTGCCGATAGTTGGATCAACCACATTTCGGCAGCTGATATGTTCCACCGTCCTAAGGGCGCTGAACATCTTTGTGAGTCAGAATACACGCAATTCTTAGTAGATGAATTTGAAAATCGCATTGTGCAATTAGGCGAGCATAATGTTGCCGCCTTTATCGCTGAACCCATTATGGGCGCCGGTGGTGTTTTGGTCGCGCCAAAAGGCTATCACCAAGCAATGCATGCCGTATGTCAAAAATACGATATGCTTTATATTGCCGACGAAGTGGTAACGGCTTTTGGTCGTTTGGGTCATTTTTTCGCATCAGAAGCTGTTTTTGACATGCAGCCTGACATCATTATTACCGCAAAAGGTATTAGCTCTGGTTACATTCCCTTAGGTGCGGCAATTATTTCAGACAGCGTTTGGAATGTCGTGTCTGACCCTAAAACGGGCGGCGGTTTATTAACCATGGGCTATACCTATTCTGGTCACCCTGTTGCGTGCGCTGCCGCGTTAAAAAATATCGAGATCATTGAACGTGAGAATATGCTTGAACACGTAAGAGATGTTGGTCCTTATTTTCAAGAGAAAATGAAAACCCTCGCCGACCTGCCTATTTATGGTGACTCTCGTGGTAGCCACCTGATGTTAGGCATAGAGTTTGTTGCCGACAATGAAACCAAGACACCATTACCGCCTGAAGCGGCAATAGCAAATCGTATTTTTACACACTGTCGAAACGCTGGACTTATTGTGCGTCCTATTGGCAATATTATTGTAATGTCACCACCATTAATTATCTCTAAAGCGCAAATTGATGACATAGCAACAACACTAAGAGAAGCGATAACGTTAGCGATTGTCGACTTAAAAAATGATGGTTTTTTACGTTAATGGTTCACATTACCGCTTATATTTATCGAAGCTTTTGCATAAAAAATGTTTCGGCATTATCAGGCAATTTTTCAACCTAATTTGATTTCGGGTACCTTAGTATTTTCTCTCAGAGTTTGCCTAGCTTTTTCGGGCAAACTCTTTTTTATGGCAATTTCCTACTGATATCCGTAAGCATACCCCAGCAATTTTTTTCAATACTTTGCTTGTGCAGCTGCTGATAAAAAAGTGAGATTTATCTCATTTTTTTTGTGAAAAACTTATCTATTAAATTTACTAATCAATGTAGTGAATATTTAGCGGCATCAGCTGTATTGCGCTTCACAGACGAGTTGGGCAGAATTAATTTAACCAAAAAACACTGTCATTAAGCACTGATTAAACAACACTAATGACATGACCTGGAGTGAGTAATGACAATAGACACAATAAATAAATCACCTGTTGATTATGGTTTTAGAATGCCAGCAGAATGGGAGCCTCATGAACGCACATGGATGATGTGGCCATGCAGAAAAGTCGTCTGGCCTGATCTGGTTGCGACTAAAAAAGACTATGTAAAAGTTGCCAAAGCCATCCGCGAATTTGAGCCATTAACTATGGTGGTGAACCCTGAAGATGAGCATGAAGCAAGGGAGATGTTGGGAGATGATATTGAGTTATTCATTGCGCCAATCGATGATTCTTGGGCACGTGACGCCGGCCCCAACTTTTTGATCAACGATCAAGGTCAGCTTGCTGGCTCAGCGTGGACATTCAATGCCTGGGGGGAAACCTACCCTAGTTTTGAAAATGACAATGCTATTGGTGAGAAAATTTTAGCCCGGGCTAGCGCCGCGGCGTTTGTTTCAAATTTAATTGCCGAGGGTGGTGGTGTATTGGTTGATGGGGAAGGCACAGTGATCACCTCAGAAACGTGTTTTCTTAATCCGAACCGCAACCCTGGTTGGACAAAAAGCGAAGTCGAACAAGAGTTATTACGGACATTAGGCGCGAGTAAAGTGATTTGGGTTCCAGGCAATGCTGATGAAGATGAAACGAATGGTCATATAGATGGTTTGGCACAATACATTCGTCCTGGCGTTGTCTTAGCTGAAATAACGTATGATATTGACCACCCTTGGTTTGATATTATGCAAGATAATATTCGTGCGTTAAGTGGGCAAACCGATGCCAAAGGTCGCCCTATCGACATTGTTTACATCGAAGATGCACATGGCTGTAACACCATAGGTGATAAATTTTGTACTTCGTACTTAAATTCACTGTTGGTTAATGGCGCTGTGATCATGCCTAAATATGGTGTACCTGCCGATGAGCGCGCTCGCGCCGTATATCAAGGCTTATTCCCCGATCGTAAAATAGTGCAGTTGTCGATTGATAACATTGCCATTGGCGGCGGCGGTATTCATTGCATCACGCAACAACAACCCAAAGTAGTTGCAGTGTAAACCATGATATTTTTGGTTAATTGGTAACAACGAACAGTTATTTTAATCGCCAATCGCCATACATAAAAAAAACCTGAGTTAACTCAGGTTTTTTTATCAATATAAATAATCTTAGATTATCTTAAATAGTAACTCAGTCATTACCATTTCTGAGTGTTTTTGTAGATGACTTCACCGTCTAAAATGGTCATTAAATTTTTAGTATTGCCAATTTGATTGGTTGGTATGGTTAATATGTCTTGATCGACAATAGCAAAATCTGCCAATTTACCCACTTCAATTGAACCAACACGATTTTCTTGTCCTAATGAGAATGCACCATTAATAGTGTAAGCCTCTATCGCTGACTCAATATTAGGTAAACTTTGATGTTCACGTTGCAATGAATTCATCATGCCAACAAATGGGTTGTTAGTGCTAACGTCCCAATCACTGCTTAACGTGATATTTGCGCCGGTATTGTATATGTCACGTACTGGGATGTGTTCGCTGGTTCGCACTGGGCCGAGTAAAGAGGCTTCTAACGGATCTTCATGACCCGGTAACGTCCAATTACCTGCTACTTGGAAATCTGCTGTAATACCCAAGTTAGCAAAACGGTTGATATCGTTACTATTTACGTACTCTACATGAGTTAGTCGATGGCGACGAACTCGACCAATATCCCCGTTAATTTGTTCAGCGGCTTCTATCGCATTAAGCGACTCACGTACACCTCGATCGCCTATGGTATGTATCAATACGTCAAAGCCTGCTTTTTCTAACTCAGCAATAAAATGCGTCATACGATTTTCATCAACATAGTTCAAGCCAACATTGCTGCCTATATCCATGCCTGCATTATGAACATAAGGTTCAAGTAACGCTGCAGTCGTATTTGTTGATAAACCGTCACTATACATTTTGATCTGACTTACGCGTAAGAAGGAATTAGGATCATTGCTATACATCGACTTTAAGGTCGCTATTTGCACGTCGTCATTTAGATCTTCAGGGTAAAGCCATAATGCCATGACCGCACGCGCCGTTAACCTATAGTTATAATCTGCTTTCTTCCACGCATCTAGGTATTCACGCTTCCAATACAAGCGCGCATTCGCGATTGAAGTGACACCGTTTTTCTTGAACTCATTTAGTGCCCACAGCAGCCCTTGATAGCTTGCATTTTTATCTGCATTGCTTGGATTGGCTAACACCTCATGTAACACCATGTCGCCGGCTGTATCTAGCATTAATCCATTAGGTTGCCCTGCTGCATTTTTTACAATAACGCCACCAGAAGGATTTACGGTGTTAGCGTTGATCCCCAATGCGTTAAGTCCAGCGGTATTTACCCACATAGAGTGAGACGTTTGCGACATAATGGCAATTGGTGTCGTAGTAGATACCTGATCTAAATAACTGCTAGGATCGTTACTGGCGTCTACTAACGTATGAACGTTGTATCCCCAACCTAAAATCCAACCAGTACTACCCGGTTGACATGCTTTAACTGTTGCCACATGTTGGGCAATGGTATTAGTTGGGGTGAGTGCGCATGACAATACGGTATCACCCGCTTCAAGTGGGTGAGTATGCACATCATGCAGCCCAGGAAGAACGAGCCGCTTTTTTGCATCAATAATTTTAGTGTAATTGGCGATATGCTTATCGACACCAATATTATTGCCAACATAGATAATTTCATTACCTTTAACCGCAATAGCTTTAGCGATAGTTCCTTGATCATCAACGGTATAAACTTTTGCATTATGGATCACTAAGTCAGCTTTTACTGCCGCTTGTGTTAAACAGCTACTTAACGCAGCCAATAAAACCGAAGCAATAACGATTGTTTTGTTTGTTTTGTTCATAAATAAACCTTTTTAATTATAATTTTTTGTTAGTTAGTTTGTTTTAAAAAGTACTACTTTAGGCAGTACATAAAACAAACTAACATTGGCCTAACAAACAAAACAATTGAAAAAAAAGCATTGAATTCATTAGTAAATTTAATGTTTTATTCATTTTTCAAGCACGCAAAAAAGCGCCAGATATGCGCTTTAAAATAAGGTGTAAATTTAACTATTCAGTAAAAATTAAACGATCGCATTGGCGCTACTTTCAAATTTCCGAATTTTAAATATTAAATTGGGAATACAAAAGATACTGACCATCAACATAGTCCCTGCCATTAACAATACGGCATCATATCCGCCAAACAATACTGCAAGACCTGCCAAACCAGGACCGGCAGCATTTCCCATGGTACCAGAGAAAGATCCTGCGGCGACGACACTGCCATGTGGGTCCAGCGCTGCTTGGGCTGCTTGGTAATAAGGCAGCGTAAACGCCCAAGTAAAACCTAGAATATAAGCGGAGATGCTGTACAAAACGGGGCCTTGTGCCATGGTCAGCAGAACGACGCCAACAACAGAAGCCGTTAATCCGATAAATAGCGGTATTGCACGCCCGAAACGTGTACCTAATAACACACAACCAAATCCACCCGGTACTCCCAACAATGAAGCAATGGCTAAAATGCTGCCCACTGATTCAGGTGCCATTTCCAGTCGCTGAGTAGCAACGCGCTCGGTAAATGAAAACTGTGCGGTCATTGCTGCTTCTAAAAAACACAACCCTAAAATAACCATGATGGCTGCGCCACTAAAAATTACTTTCCACTCAACTTGGCTTAAATCATTTTCATCGTGAACATGACTATCAAGACCTCGTTTACTCGAAATCAGTTTTAGTGCCATAAAAACACCGATAATGTCCATCACGGTTAAACCAACAAACATTCCTTTAATTCCGACTAAGGGCAAAATCAAGGGGATTAAATAAAGCCCAATTGCGCTAAGAGCAAATTGCATGGTCATTAGCATACCGTAACCGCGATCAGGATCGTTCGTGCGAGCAATAGAACTCATTACCGCGGTATAAGCAGCCCCTTGACCAAACCCCGCAAGTGCTCTCATCGCCATAAACAAATAGACATTATCACCAGTGTAACCAGATAAAAAATCACTCATGGCGGCCAAAAACAAACTGAACACCGCGACTTTTTGTAAATTTAAACGGCGAATATTAAACGCCATAACAAGAGCAATTATCGCTCCGGCAATAAAGTTTAACGACGCTGCTGTGCTCGCCTGTGTTTCTGTAAAGCCAAATTCATCGACAACACTTCCCACCAAATTAGGTAAAATCAGTACCGGTAATACCGTTATTGACCCAAGCAGTCCCATCCACAGCATGCGCATATTAATTTTTGAACCCATATCATTATTCCTCTATCTTTCGCGCTTTACTTTTAAAGCAACCACTGCCGCTGATAAAACTTGAGACGCCTTTTATACTAATTTTCTATTAGTCTGTGTTGATGATGATAACGATTGAATCGCTATAGTTTACTTATGGTAGGTAACCGATAGGTAACATAGCCATCGGTTCCACCGGTTAATTTATCGTATAACCCTCTGGCGAGATCGTTATCATATTGCGTTTGCCAATAAACATCTTGCCAACCCAGCTCTTTCGCTCGCTCTATAACGGTCTTTATTAATTGCTCTCCCATACCATTCCCACGAGCCTGAGGCGATACAAAGAGATCTTGGATGTAACACACTGGAAATTTTTGCCATGTGTCTGCATGCGGAAGATAGTGAACAAAGGCCAATAGCTTGCCGCTTTCAATACATTGAGCAACTAAACAGTTAATAGGGTTTTCTACGGTATGAATTCTTTGCCATAGTAATTCGGTTAATTCCTCTTGAAAGTCTGCTGATTTATAAAACACCAAATATTGATGCCATAGTTCTTTCCATACACTGCGATCGGTTAATTTTGGTTTCCGTATAGCAATATTCATTTATGATCCGTAGGTAATCTGTTTAAGTAATTCATCAGTTCGTCATGCTCTTCTCGCTTGCTTGCTTGCTTGCTTTCACTAGCTTTCACTAAAACTAAGAATGTTGACGATAAAATTACGCGGGTTTAACACTACTGACAATTGAAAGTTTTTATCAGGTTTTATTAATAATTTTAATGGTTCTTAATAAGTAGACCATCAAATCCCCATATATACGCCTAAATATATATAGTACTTCGTTTTAACTATTAATTTTTTTCACCTATTTAATTAAAAATCTTTGTTTTATCAAATTTGCTAAAAAATGTACTGTCGTTATCAACAAGTTTTGGCAAATAACAAAACACTATAAAATAACTTCTATAAGGTGGAAACATGAATAAATCTCCCAAAAAATTTACAGCAACGTTATTAGCAAGCTCTATAGCAATGGCCTGCAGTGGTATTGTCTATGCAGCTGAAAATGACGTTGATTCCAATGTAGAAGAAAAAAAAGAGATGGAAGTTATCTCAGTAACCGCTACCCGCCGTTCACAAAGTATCACTAGTGTTCCTTATAATATTTCGGCCATTGGCGGTGATGCACTTAAACAAGCCGGCATTTCAAGCCTGGGAGATTTAACCAAGCGTTTACCGGGAATTTCATATACTGATCGCGGCGCCCGCTCAGGGGCATTTTCTACTAGTATTGCTATGCGTGGCCTGAGCACGGAAGATGGTCGTATTTCAAGCCCGTTATATACGGCTCCAGGCGTTTCAACTTACGTAGGTGAAACACCGCTTTTTGCCAATATTCGATTTTATGACCTTGACCGAGTTGAAGTATTACGAGGTCCTCAAGGCACACTTTATGGTTCAGGTTCGCTAGGGGGCACATTACGATTTATTCCTAACATGCCTCGTTTAGACGGTACTGAGTTCGAACTATCAACTGACTTATCACAAACTAAAAACGGTGATGGCTTTAACTCTGAAGTTAATGCCGTTGTTAACTTAGCCCTAACCGACACGTTAGCGGTTCGAGCAAATATTGGTCGTTCCGATTCTGCTGGCTGGATAGACCAACCGTACCAATATCAATTTGATACTAATGGTATTCCTCAAGCCGCTGACACTAATGAATACCTTGATGGCGCAGCCGCATTTGCAAGCAAATCAGGCATTAATGATGAAGATTCTAGCTATGGGCGCATCGCTGCGTTATGGCAACCTAACGATGATGTGAAAGCGACATTAGCGTATAACTATCAAAAAGATAACTCAGGTGGCAATCCTGCTCGAGCCGTCGATTATCAAGACTTAGGTGATTATGACACAGCATCATTAGCCGACGAACCTTACTCTGGTGAAACCGATTTAATGTCGTTAGATGTTGAAGTTAACTTAGGTTTTGCCACATTAACGACGTCTGTTTCTACTTATACCTCAGAGCAAGCATTTAAAACTGACGTTACTGGCAGCTATGAAGCCTTTGGTTTTTACTCCTATAGCTATGGCGTTATGCCGCGCCCATTTGTATACAACACCTCGGCAACCAATGATGAAGCTAACATTGTCGAGATGCGTTTAGTCTCTAACAATGACAGTACATTTAATTGGGTTGTCGGCGCATTTTATATGGATCAAGACACCAAAGTTTCATCCGCCGATTTTTACCCTGGTTACACTGACTGGTCTGGTGCGTGCTTTGAAGCGGGCCGTGAGGATTGTGGTTTAGGCATTTTTGGGGTTAGCGACCCGATGGGCTTACAACCGCAGCATGATCAAAACTTTTTAAGTCAATCGACGGCTAATTTCCAAGATAACGCCATTTTTGGCGAGCTGTCATGGCAAATAACAGATCAATGGCAAATGACGGGTGGCTTTAGAAGCTTTGACCAAACCTTTGAAAATGAGCAAGCCAACGGCGCATTTTTTGTTGATACCGTATCACGTGTCAGCAGATCGATAGACGCTAACGATACCTTGTTCAAATTCAATACTTCATATCAATTGTCAAACGAAGCGATGCTTTACTTTACCCGCTCAGAGGGTTTTAGACGCGGTGGGGCTAACGCGTTACCAGTAAGTGTTTTAGATTTCAGTAATCCTGACTTTCCTGATGGCGAAGAAGTATTTACCAATACCAATTTGTACACCTACGCGCCTGATGAAGTCATTAATATGGAATTGGGCATTAAAGGACAATTAGACCAATTACGTTACAGCGTTGCATTATTTGATATTGAATGGAACGATATTCAGCTAGATACACTGGTGACGCCATACGCCCTAGCTGCCGTGGTCAATGCCGGTACAGCTGAAAGCCAAGGACTTGAAGTTGAGCTCAATACGATGTTTGACAATGGCTTAGATGTGACCGTTGGCTATAGTTATGTTGATGCGATATTAACTAATCCGTCAGTTGAAAAATTGACTGAAGCAGGTATTGACCCTCTTGAGGTAAAAGATCAGCGCCTACCCGGTGTCTCTAAACATACCGCCTCACTTGATGTTAATTATACTCAAGAAGTCGGTGACTGGTATGTGATTTATGGTGTCAATGGCAGCTATCGCACTGATGCCCGTTCACAGCTTAATCCGGCACTGAGTACCATAACGGATGGTTATTCAATGTGGAACAGCTATGTGGCCGCAGAAATCGACAATTGGGCATTTAGACTGTACGTCAACAATATGTTTAATGCAGAAGGTATTGTTAATACACCACCATTAAATCCCGGAGAAGGTGCAGCCAATATAAGACGTAATGAGCTCATATCACGTCCGTTAACGGTAGGTATTAACGTCAAATATTCGTTCTTTTAATCACTGGTACGCTAACACTAGCGTTATAGACTAACGTGATAAAAACAACTAAAGAGGGAGAGTATCGACTCCCCTCTTTGCTTTTATTATCCTATAGTCAAAGCATATTAGGTGTTATTAAATGAGTTACGAAACATAGGGAGACCACTATTTCAAACCCAATCCCACTAGCAACCATTAAGCAATTGATACAGCAAGGGCGATTAAGTCAGGCGTTAACACAGTGCCAACAATACTGCGCTGAACACCCTGACAATTTGCAAGCTTGGTATATGCTAACTGATCTTTATTTACGTACTAAACAGTCAATTCAAGCACTAACAGCAGTGCTAAAAACTGAAATACTGGCACCTGAGCAACCACAAGTACAACTACTTAAAATTAACTGTTTAATACATACTGGTAACAACGAACACGCCTTACAAACCGCAAATGAATTATTTGAAAAAAGCATCAATCTATTAGCAAAAGATTGGCTAACGTTAGGGCTACAGTTTCACCAATTAAACAGTTTACTCTGTGCACATCGGTGCTTTAAACAGGCCGTTGACCTTGAACCTAAAAATAACCAGTACCTGTTTAACTACGCCACTAGTTTAAGAAATACCGGAGAGTTAACTCAGGCTGAGCACGTATTTGCTCAAGTGCTGGCATTAAATCCAAAAGATTGGGATGCTTATCTCGCAAGATCATTACTGAAAAAAATGTCGACAGATAGCAACAACATCGCTGAGCTTAAAGCATTAATTGCAACAAATAACAGTAAAGATGCACAAAGTAAGTTGCTGTTTGCCCTTGCCAAAGAGCAAGAAGATTGCCAAGAATATAGTGAATCGTTTAAACAGCTAAAACAGGCAAACGACATAAGAAAAGAGTTTACCCAATACGATGTAGACAATGACATTGAAGCGTTCAACTGCATAACAACAACCTACAAAACTGGCCACCATAGTGTCACAACTAAAAGTACTGATATAAGCGATACTCAAGCTATTTTTATTGTTGGATTACCAAGAACAGGTACAACATTATTAGAGCGCATTATTAGCCAAGATAATGAAGTATTTGCGGCCGGTGAATTACATGATTTTTCCTCGTGCCTAACCCTTGCGGTGACCAAACACAGTAAGGTCCCTCTAACCAATAAATTAGACCTGATTGCGCATTCTGCTAGCATCGACTTTGACCAGCTTGGCAAAGATTACTTGCAAAGTACTAAAGCGCTAACGAAAAACAGCGCTAAGTTTATTGATAAAATGCCGCTTAATTTTCTTTATACCGGATTAATTCAACGAGCGCTTCCCAACGCAAAGATAATCCACTTAACGCGCTCGCCCATGGCCGCGTGTTACGCCATCTATAAAACCAGTTTTGGTCAAGCCTACCCTTTTTCGTACGACTTAAATAACTTGGCAAAATACTACCTTGCTTATCGAAAATTAATGACTCATTGGCAACAAGCTAACGCAAACAACTTCATTGAAATAAATTACGAACAATTAGTCACATCTCCGGCAAAGGTTAGCAAGCAAGCATTTAACTTTCTCGATATAGAGTGGCGCGACGATTACCTGCAATTACAAAATAATAAACACGCAAGCGCAACGGCTAGTTCAGCGCAGGTTAGAGGTGAAATTTATCAATCATCGGTTGAGCTATGGCGACATTACCAAGAAGAATTAAGCCCGCTTAGCATTCAACTAGAGCAGGCTGGTATTGATCCTGAAACATGGTAAATGTCACCTCTAATTGAGCATCATTTGTAAAAGACAATTCGACATTAAACACTATGCTTATTAGGTTGCGGATCAAAACAACGGTGAGTTGTTAGCCGTTTAGTTTTAATTGGACATAAAAAAACCGGAACACCTTGTTTAAATAGGTTATTCCGGTCTTTATTGGCTCTTAATGAACCTGTATTTGGTGCAGATGGAGGGACTCGAACCCTCACGCCTCGCGGCACCACCCCCTCAAGATGGCGTGTCTACCAATTCCACCACATCTGCAAATTTATTTAGTTTGGTACGTCGCTATCGTCTTTTTTATCTGCAGCAGGAACATCTTCGTTAGCTGCTGGAACATCAGAATTTGACACTGGCTCAGCACTTTCACTTGGAATGCTATCAGCAGGGATTGTTTGCTCGACAGGTGTTTCTAAGTTATTCCACTCGTCAGTTGCCTTAACGCGATTAGCAGTCAAGTTACCTAAAACTAGGCTGATAGCAAAAAACGCAATAGCTAACCAAGTTGTTGCTTTGGTTAAAAAGTTACCTGAGCCACTTGAACCAAAAATTGTCGCCGAAGAACCTGCACCAAATGATGCCCCCATGTCTGCGCCTTTACCTTGCTGGATTAAGACCAATCCAATCAGGCATAATGCAACAATTAAATATACGATAATTAATACTTGATACAACATCTTCTTATGATCCTTTAGCTGCCGAACAAATTATTTTAAATTCGTCGACTTTTAAACTGGCACCACCGATAAGACCACCGTCTATATCAGTTTGTGCGAACAATTCTTTACAATTTGCAGCATTAACACTGCCGCCGTATAACAATGGCACTTTATCCGCTATTTCAGCATTTTCACTTGCTAAAAACTGACGAATAAATTGATGTGTTTGCTGTGCCATTTCAGGTGAAGCTGTTTTTCCTGTACCTATTGCCCATACAGGCTCGTAAGCAATAACAACTTCAGCAAATTTTGTAATCCCGACTTCGTCTATTACCGGTTGCAATTGAGATGCCAGAACAGTCTCTGTTTGCTCTGCAACACGCTCAGCTTCACTTTCGCCGATACATAAAATAGGAGTCAGCCCAGCATCAAGTACTGCTTTTACTTTATGAGCGACTTGCGTACTGGTTTCTTTATATATACTTCTGCGCTCTGAATGTCCAACGATGATAAATTCAACGGACAATTCACGCAACATATCGGTAGAAACTTCTCCCGTATATGCACCACTTTTATGTTCACTGACATTTTGTGAACCCAAGTGAAAACTAGCACTTAGTTGTTCAACTTTAAAAGATTCGGTAAAAGCAGCTAAATAAGGAAAGCTTGGACAGACAACAATATCAACATTATCAGCAAGTTCTGTTTCTTTTAAAGCACTCGCCATTTCATTGATTAATTGGAAATTACCGTTCATTTTCCAATTAGCCGCAACTATTGCACGTCTTTTCATTTATCTTTCCTAAATCAAAGCGGCGAGATATTAACTAACCTATGAACAAGATACAAGTATTATGGTTAATATCTTGTTCATTTGGTTAATATTCAACCTCAACCTTACTGAATTGATTAATTCTGAGTCACTAATTTTACTACTTCAGCTATTTCATTTGCTAATGCAGTAACCTCGTTAAAATCGGGTCCTTCAACCATCACTCGGATCAAAGGTTCTGTACCTGATTTTCGCAGTAGCACTCGCCCTCTTCCCGTTAATTTTTCATTAACACGAGCTACGGCGTCAATAACATTATCAGATGATATTGGATCGCTGTCACCTGAAAATCTAACATTAACCAGCACTTGTGGAAGTTTGGTCATGCCTTGGCGTAATTCATACAAGCTTTTACCTGTGCCACAAATAGCGGTTAAGACATTTAACGCGGCAATAATACCATCACCCGTTGAGGTGTGATTCAAGTTAATGACATGACCAGAGTTTTCTGCTCCCAACTGCCAGCCATTTTGCTTTAACGTTTCCATGACATAACGATCACCGACTTTACTGCGCATAAATGGCACCCCCATATCAGCTAAAGCTAATTCGAGCCCCATATTGCTCATCAGTGTACCAACCACGCCACCGCGCATACTGCCGTTTTTTAAATCGTGTGAGGCGATAACAAATACCGCTTCATCACCATCAACAACATAACCGGTGTGATCAACCATCATTAAGCGATCACCATCGCCATCAAGCGCAATACCAAGATCGGCTTGGTGTTCAACCACAGCTTTACTGATCATATCCATTGAAGTTGCGCCGCAACCATCATTGATATTTTTACCATTTGGTTGACTGGCAAGGGCAATAACTTCAGCACCGAGCTCTCTGAACACATCGGGCGCAATGTGATAAGTTGCACCATTGGCACAATCGACCACTATTTTTAAATGATTTAATGAAAATTGGCTGGGAAAGTTACTTTTACAAAACTCGATATAGCGACCCGCAGCATCTTCAATACGCGTTGCTTTGCCCAATAACGCCGAATCTACACAAGACATTTCTTTATCAAGCTCAGCTTCAATCGCCAGCTCTACTTCATCAGGTAATTTTTGTCCGTCTTGCGAGAAAAACTTGATGCCGTTGTCATAATAAGGATTATGTGAAGCACTGATGACAATGCCAGCTTCTGCACGAAAGGTTTTAGTTAAATAAGCGATACCTGGCGTTGGCATAGGCCCTAACAAGCCAATATCAATACCAGCGGCTGAAAAGCCCGCCTCTAAGGCCGACTCCAACATATAGCCAGAAATACGGGTATCTTTGCCGATTAATACTTTCTTGGTGCCCTGTGCCGCTAATACTCGACCTGCGGCAAAGCCCAGCTTCATCACAAAATCAGGGGTAATGGGATATTGACCTACTAAGCCTCTTATACCATCGGTGCCAAAATATTTTCTATCTGACATTCTTTATATCCTTGCTCATTCCGTCAAAACTTCTTAAATGACGGATAGTTATTTATTCAGTTTTTGTTCAATTATTTGCTGTTTCAACAGCGTGTAATACTTTTATCGCATCCAAGGTTTCTTTAACATCATGCACTCGAATAATGTTTGCCCCTTGTTGCGCGGCAATCAATGCCGTGCTTAAACTGCCCGCTAGTCTTTCATCAACCTCTCTATTAAGCAAGTTTCCAATCATCGATTTTCTGGAAAGCCCTGCCAGCAGAGGTAAGCCAAACGACTTAAATTGCGATAATCCTGCGAGTAATTGATAATTTTGTTTTATCGATTTACCAAAGCCAAAACCGGGATCTAAAATAAGACGATTCTTATCGATGCCGGCACGCTCGCAACTCAATATACGTTGGGTAAAAAACTCGCTAATATCGTTAATAACATCATCGTATTGGGGGTTGCTCTGCATTGTACGAGGTTGCCCTTGCATGTGCATGATACAAACGGGAATTTGAGTTTGCGCGACTACGTCCATACAACCATCATTTTGCAACGCACAAACATCGTTAATCAAATCAACCTTATTGGCAATCGCTTCAGCCATTACCTGTGCTTTACTGGTATCTATTGAAACATTGACATCAAAGCGCTTTTTTATCGCCTCAATAACTGGAATGGTTCGGTTAAGCTCTTCTGACAAGTTAACTTCCAACGCCCCTGGGCGTGTCGATTCGCCGCCTATATCAATGATACTGGCACCATCTGCTATCATTTTTTCTGCTTGAAAGAGCGCATTATCGAGTTCGCTATATTTGCCACCGTCAGAAAAGGAATCTGGCGTGACATTTAAGATCCCCATTATTTGGATGTCGTTCAAATTCAAAGACAGCTTAGCGGGACTAGTAAGTATATTCACAGTGACATTTTTCTATTAAAGCGTAATGGTAAATTTTACCAAAAAACATAAAATAAAGCCCCGAACGTCGAGGCTTATTTTGCAGTTACTTCGCAGGCATATCGGTTGGGCTACCTAAATCAGGATCGGCCTTTTTCTTTTCAGCCGTTTCTCCCTTTTTAGGTGGCTCATTTGAGCCGGAATTATCGCCATGATAGTCTGACGGTGGACGCACTTCACGACGCGCCATCAGGTCATCAATTTGCAGCGCATCTATGGTTTCATAATGCATTAACGCATCTTTCATCGCATGCAAAATATCTAAATTTTCATTTAATATTTTTTCTGCTCGTTGATAATTGCGATTAACAAATTCTTTAATTTCTGCATCGATGGCTTTCGCTGTTTCATCTGACATATGCAGCGATTTAGCTGACGTACGTCCTAAGAAAACTTCACCTTCTTCTTCAGCAAATAACATTGGACCCATTTTTTCAGACAAGCCCCATTGTGTCACCATTTTACGGGCAAGCTGAGTGGCTCGCTCGATATCATTTGACGCACCAGTAGAGACTTTGTCGGCACCATAAATAATTTCTTCGGCAATACGCCCACCGTAAAGTGACGAGATATTGCTCTCAAGATGTTGTTTGCTATGACTAAATCTGTCTTGTTCAGGCAAATACATAGTTACACCTAAGGCACGACCACGTGGAATGATTGAGACTTTATAAACTGGATCATGATCTGGCACTAAACGACCAACAATGGCATGCCCAGCTTCATGATAAGCGGTCATTTCCTTCTCTTCTTCACTCATCACCATTGACTTGCGCTCAGCGCCCATCAATATTTTATCTTTCGCTTTCTCAAACTCTTCCATCGACACTAAACGACGGCCGCCACGAGCAGCAAATAATGCGGCTTCGTTAACAAGGTTTGCTAAGTCAGCACCAGAGAAGCCTGGTGTCCCACGCGCAATAACAGAAGCTTTAACATCGTCTCCTAACGGGACTTTACGCATATGTACTTTTAAGATCTGTTCGCGTCCGCGAATATCAGGTAAACCAACGGTAACCTGACGGTCAAAACGACCAGGACGAAGTAATGCCGGATCTAATACGTCAGGACGGTTAGTCGCCGCAATAACAATAACCCCTTCATTACCTTCAAAACCATCCATTTCAACCAACATTTGGTTTAATGTTTGCTCTCTTTCATCATGGCCACCGCCTAATCCGGCACCACGTTGACGACCTACTGCATCGATTTCGTCGATAAAGATAATACAAGGCGCTGATTTTTTAGCTTGTTCAAACATGTCACGAACACGAGACGCACCAACACCAACAAACATTTCGACAAAATCTGAACCTGAAATAGAGAAGAACGGTACTTTTGCTTCACCCGCAATCGCTTTTGCCAATAAGGTTTTACCTGTACCTGGTTGGCCCACTAATAAAACCCCTGATGGAATACGACCACCGAGTTTTTGAAATCTTGAAGGCTCTCTTAAGTAGTCAACCAATTCTGACACTTCTTCTTTGGCTTCATCACAACCAGCAACATCAGCAAAAGTAGTTTTAATTTGATCTTCACCTAACAGGCGCGCTTTACTCTTACCAAATGACATAGCGCCTTTACCGCCACCACCTTGCATTTGACGCATGAAGAATATCCATACACCAATCAGCAGTAACATTGGGAACCAAGAAATGAATATTGACGTTAAAATGCTTGGTTCTTCAGGTAATTCACCTGTGGCATTAACACCTTGTTTAACTAAATCATTGATCAAGTCGCGATCGTAACCACCAGGAATGACAGTAACAAAACTTTCACCACTACGTTTTATTCCTTGAATAACACCATTTCGATCAACATTTGCTTCACGGACTTGTCCTTGACGAACATCCTGAATAAAACGTGTGTAATCGACTTGTTGATCAGTGCCACTTCCCGGAGTAAAACTTTGGAAAACTGACATTAATACAACGGCTATAACTAACCATAAAATAAGATTTTTTGCCATATCGCTCAACTTAATGACCTCTTGCTGAATTTAACAATGGTGCGAATAATAATTTCACCTAATTTACTACAATTTAAAGCCTGTCGCCACAAGATAAACTTCTCTTGATCGCGCACGAGACGATTCTGGCTTTCGTGTTCTTACTGTGGTAAACACCGCTCGAACATCTTTCATATATTGTTCAAAACCTTCTCCTTGGAAAACTTTGACAACAAACGCACCATTTTTTCTCAATACGTGACTACACATATCAAGGGCTAATTCTACTAAATACATACTACGCGCAGAATCAGCACTTTCATTACCTGTCATATTTGCGGCCATGTCAGACATAACCACGTCGATATCTTTACCACCAATACGCGTTAATAACGCATCAAGGATCACTTCTTCGCGAAAATCGCCTTGTAAGAAATCTACCCCGACAATGGGATCCATCGATAAAATATCACAGGCTACTACTTGGCCATTTTCACCAACCACTTTAGCAGCATATTCTGACCAACCACCGGGCGCCGCACCGAGATCAACCACTTTCATGCCAGGTTTGATTAACTTATCTTTAATATTGATCTCTTCAATCTTAAAAACAGCCCGAGAGCGAAGTCCTAATTTTTGTGCCTTTTTAACATATTCATCTTCAAAGTGTTCCTGCATCCACTTGGCGCTGCTCACACTCATTTTCTTTTTAGTCATGCGCTCTGCTTTTCAAACCCGTACTTTATATTAGTATTACAGAGTAGATAAGGGTAAAATAGTGATAATTCAAGCTAACTTGTAACGAAAATTGTTAATGAACTTAAATAAAAAACAAATTCAGTACTTAAAAGGTCTGGCACATTCCTTAAAACCTGTAGTGTTGCTGGGCAACAATGGCCTTACTGAAGCCGTAATTGCAGAAATAGATTATGCATTAAATCATCACGAATTGATAAAAGTTAAAATACCAACCGACGATCGAGAAGTAAAAACGCTGATCGTTGACGCAATTTGCCGTGAAGCAAAGGCGACTATGGTGCAGGTCATAGGAAAAACATTGATTATTTACCGTCAATCTGATGAGAAAAAAATACGTATTCCTAAACTTTAAAACTAAGTGTTTTGAGTATCAATACCTCAACTAAAAAGCCAGATTCAAAATCTGGCTTTTTTTATATTCAGGACGAATAGTATGTTGTGATGCCATGGATGGCAATGAACAACGATATTCAGGACGAATAGTATGTTGTGCAGTCAAAAGTAAATATGTGAAAACTAACAGGCTATTCACCAATAGGTACTCAACCTAATCAACCAAAAAACGTGGTTTATTAATGTTCAACCGCGATGATTTCATATTCAACAACACCACCAGGTGTTTTGATTTCAATTTCTGAGTCTACTTCTTTACCAATTAAGCCACGTGCTATAGGCGAGTTGATTGAAATGCGATTGTTTTTAATATCCGATTCATCGTCACCAACTATTTGATAAGTCACTTCTTCGTCGGTATCAATATTTAACAAGGTAACCTTAACGCCGAAGATAACTTTGCCGGTATTCGGAATTTTAGAGACATCTATAATCTGGGCATTACTCAGTTTACCTTCAATATCTTGAATGCGCCCTTCACAAAAGCCTTGTTGTTCACGGGCGGCATGGTATTCAGCATTTTCTTTAAGATCACCGTGCTCACGAGCTTCTGCAATAGCTTCAACAATTTGCGGACGTTTAACCGACTTTAACTGATGTAATTCTTCACGTAGTGCATCTGCGCCTTGCACTGTCATTGGGTATTGATTCATTATTCTCTTCTTTTATTATTTCTAATTAACAATCTATGAATTAAAAAGTGGTTTTTTCAGATGAAAAAACCACTTTTTTTAAAACTAACTACCTATTTAGAGTAAATCACGTTAAGCGATTATCCACACTCTTTATGTAGTTCCTGAATAGATGTTACGGTATTTCTATCATCTGCGGCATGCGCCTGACAAGCGGCAAATGCAGCATTTAATGTTGTAGTATAAGCAACTTTGTAACGAAGTGCACCACCACGCAATACTTTCGAGTCTTCAATGGCTTTTCGCCCTTCAGTAGTATTGATGATGTAGCTATATTCACCATTCTTAATTCTATCAAGAATATGTGGGCGCCCTTCATGTACTTTATTTACCAAACGCGCGGGGATATTAGCTTCACCTAAAATAATCGCCGTTCCGTGTGTAGCATCTATTTCGTAGCCTAGTTCTACCATCTGTTTGGCAAGGTCAACCACACGCTCTTTATCACTGTTTCGTACAGAAATGAGTGCGCGCCCAGACTTAGGTACCGACACGCCAGCACCTAAATTAGCTTTTGCGTACGCTTCTTCAAACGTTCGACCAACGCCCATAACCTCACCAGTTGAACGCATTTCTGGGCCAACTAAAGGATCGCTACCATGGAATTTATTAAACGGGATCACCACTTCTTTCACAGAGAAATACGGAGGGATCACTTCAGTCGTAATTCCTTGCTCAGCAAGAGATTTACCTGCCATGACTCGCGCGCCAACTTTTGCTAAAGGAACACCTGTTGCTTTTGAAACAAAGGGGATAGTACGAGCAGCACGTGGGTTAACTTCAATCAAATACACTTTGTCGTCTTTAACCGCCATTTGGGTATTCATTAAACCATTTACACCCAGCTCAAATGCAAGTTTAGTGACTTGTTCACGCATCACATCTTGAATTTCTTGGCTTAAGCTATATGCCGGCAGCGAACAGGCTGAATCTCCAGAGTGGACCCCTGCTTGCTCAATATGTTGCATAATACCGCCAACAACCACATTGGTACCATCACAAACCACATCGATGTCAACTTCGATGGCGTCATCAAGAAAGTAATCAAGTAACACTGGTGAGTCATTAGAAACACTTACAGCTTCGGTCATGTAGCGACGTAAATCTTCAAGGTCATATACGATTTCCATCGCACGCCCACCTAGAACATATGAAGGACGAACAACTAGTGGAAAGCCAATAATTTCGGCTTTTACCAGTGCTTCATCTAAAGAAGTTACTGTGGCATTTTCCGGTTGTAATAAACCTAAACGCTCAACCGCCTGTTGAAAGCGCTCGCGATCTTCCGCTCTATCGATGGCATCAGGTGATGTCCCAATAATTGGAACACCGGCAGCTTCTAAAGCGCGCGCCAATTTAAGTGGTGTTTGCCCGCCATATTGCACGATAACCCCTTTCGGTTTTTCGATGCGAACAATTTCCAAGACATCTTCAAAGGTGATCGACTCAAAATATAAACGATCAGAAGTGTCATAATCGGTTGAAACAGTTTCAGGGTTACAGTTAACCATAATGGTTTCGTAACCGTCATCACGCAACGCTAAGGCAGCGTGAACACAACAGTAATCAAACTCAATCCCTTGACCAATACGGTTAGGGCCGCCACCCAAGATCATTATCTTGTCATTATCGGTAGGGTTTGCTTCACATTCTTCATCATAGGTTGAATACATGTACGCGGTATCTGAGCTAAATTCTGCTGCGCAAGTATCAACACGTTTATAAACCGGATGTATGTCTGCATTTTGGCGTTTTTTACGAATCTCAGCTTCGGCAACACCAATTAAATCCGCTAAACGGGAATCAGCAAAGCCTTTGCGTTTTAACTTACGTAAGTACTCGGGCGTTAAACCTGCCATACCATTTTCAGCAACTTTTGCTTCATCTAAAATGATATCTTCAATCTGAACAAGGAACCAACGGTCAATATTAGTTAGGCGAAAAACATCGTCAACCGTTAACCCCAAACGAAACGCATCAGCGATATACCAAATACGATCTGCGCCCGCTTCTTGCAATTCATGCATAATTTTAGTTTTTGCGCCTGGCTGAGTAACGTCAACCATAGGGTCGAAACCACTAACGCCGACTTCTAAGCCACGTAGTGCCTTTTGCATAGATTCTTGCTGGTTACGGCCAATCGCCATGACCTCGCCAACCGATTTCATCTGTGTGGTTAATCTATCTTCAGAACCCGCAAATTTTTCAAAGTTAAAACGTGGGATCTTAGTAACAACATAGTCAATGGTGGGTTCAAAAGAAGCAGGGGTTGCGCCACCAGTAATGTCATTTGACAACTCGTCTAAGGTATAACCTACTGCCAATTTTGCCGCTATTTTAGCAATAGGGAAACCAGTTGCTTTTGACGCCAACGCAGAAGAACGGGAAACACGAGGGTTCATCTCGATAATAACCATACGACCAGTATCAGGACAAACACCAAACTGTACGTTTGAGCCGCCCGTCTCAACACCAATTTCACGTAGTACCGCTAAAGAGGCGTTACGCATAATTTGATATTCTTTATCGGTAAGCGTTTGTGCGGGTGCAACCGTAATAGAATCCCCAGTATGAATACCCATAGGGTCAAAGTTTTCAATCGAACAAATAATAATACAGTTATCATTTTTGTCGCGAACTACTTCCATTTCATATTCTTTCCAACCGATAAGCGACTCATCAATCAAGAGCTCATTGGTTGGCGATAAATCGAGGCCACGTGTACAAATTGTTTCATATTCTTCACGGTTATAGGCAATACCACCTCCCGAGCCACCCATAGTAAACGACGGTCGGATAATACAAGGAAAGCCAATTCGTTTGCTGGTTTCATGCGCTTCGGCCATTGAATGCACAATTTCAGCACGTGGGGTTTCTAAACCAATATTTTTCATCGCTTTATCAAAACGACTGCGATCTTCGGCTTTATCAATTGCGTCAGCCGTGGCGCCAATCATTTCAACATTGAATTCTTTTAAAACACCATTGGCTTCTAATTCAAGGGCGCAGTTTAGTGCCGTTTGACCACCCATTGTTGGTAAAACCGCACATGGACGTTCTTTTTCGATGATCTTACGCACAACTTCCCAGTGGATCGGCTCAATATAGGTAGCGTCAGCCATTTCGGGATCAGTCATGATAGTTGCAGGGTTAGAGTTAACTAAAATAACTCGATAACCTTCCTCACGCAGTGCTTTACATGCTTGCGCGCCAGAATAGTCAAACTCACAAGCTTGACCAATAACAATTGGGCCAGCACCTAAAATTAAGATACTTTTTATGTCAGTACGTTTTGGCATAGTAATTCGTCTCTCTTTTGGGTGATTAAGCGTTGTGCTTTTTAATTAAATCAATGAAATGGTCAAATAACGGCGCTGCATCATGCGGTCCAGGGCTCGCTTCTGGATGGCCCTGGAAGCTAAAAGCAGGTTTATCAGTGCGATGGATACCTTGAATAGTGCCATCAAATAACGAGTTATGCGTGACTTTAAGATTACTAGGCATATTCGATTCATCTACAGCAAATCCGTGATTCTGTGCGGTAATCATCACTACATCACGCTCGTGATCTTTAACTGGATGGTTGCCACCGTGATGACCAAATTTCATTTTCACCGTTTTAGCACCACTTGCTAAACCAAGTAATTGGTGACCTAAACATATGCCAAACACAGGAATATCGGTTTCTAAAAATGACTTAATAGCGCTAATGGCGTAGTCACAAGGTTCTGGGTCGCCCGGGCCATTTGAAAGGAAGATACCGTCTGGATTCATCGCTAATACTTCTGCAGCAGATGTTTGTGCTGGCACCACCGTTAACTTACATCCACGGTCAACCAACATACGTAAAATATTACGTTTTGCACCAAAATCGTAGGCAACAACGTGAAACTCAGAATTTTGCGGAGTAATATGACCTTGGCCTAGTACCCAACTCCCTTCTGTCCACTGATATTTTTCGGTCGTAGAAACCACTTTCGCTAAATCCATTCCTTTTAAACCAGGAAAGGCTTTAGCTTTTACTAAGGCATCATTTTCATTGATATCGTCTCCGGCAAGAATACAGCCATTTTGCGCACCTTTCTCTCGTAAAATTCGAGTGAGTTTACGTGTATCAATGTCGGCGATACCGAGAATATTTTTACTTTTTAGGTAGTCGCTTAAACTCTGTTCATTTCTAAAATTGCTTGCCAGAAGAGGCAAGTCGCGGATCACTAAACCTTTTGCCCAAATAGTGCTTGATTCTTCATCTTCGCTGTTCGTACCGGTGTTACCAATATGAGGATATGTTAAGGTAACAATTTGCTCTGCATAAGAGGGATCTGTGAGAATTTCTTGGTAACCCGTCATTGAAGTATTGAATACTACTTCACCAACAGCCGCCCCTTCTGCACCGATTGCGGTGCCTTTAAATACAGTGCCGTCTTCAAGCACCAAAATGGCAGATTTAGTCAATTTAACCTCCGTAAAGAAGAAAGATACATAATGAGCGAAATAATCACATTCCAGCCATTAAACACATATGCTGTACACATAAAAAATGCCAAAAACTCAGTCTTATTTTTTAAGAACCGTAAATTTTTGACAAAATCCACTTATTTTACGCTCAATGTCACCTTTCGTCCAGTCAATAAATGTAAAAACTAAGCTTTTAATTGATAACTCATTTAAAACACACAAAAGTAGTACTTTTAATTATTACACTACTCTTTTAAGCCAAGTACATCTTGCATATCATAGTAGCCAGCGTTAGCACTATTTAACCAAAATGCGGCTCGCATTGCCCCTAAAGCAAAGGTCATGCGTGAACTGGCTTTATGAGTTATTTCGATACGTTCACCTAAGTCAGCAAAAAATGCGGTGTGTTCGCCAACAATATCGCCAGCTCGCACTGTAGCAAAACCTATGGTGTCTTTGTTGCGCTCTTCGGTGATGCCTTCACGGCCATAAACAGCACATTGATTTAAATCGCGCCCTAAGGTTTGTGCGATAACCTGTCCCATTTTCATAGCAGTACCAGAAGGTGCATCTTTTTTGAACCTGTGATGCGCTTCAAAAATTTCTATATCAGTATAGTCGCCAATTGCTTTTGCGGTAATTTCTAACAGTTTAAAGAGCAAATTTACACCAACGCTAGTATTTGGCGCTAAAATAACCGGAATGTTTTTACCCGCTTGTTTGATGATCTCTACTTGCTCATCGTTAAAACCAGTGGTGCCGATTACGATCGCTTTATTGTGCTCTTGACACCAATTGAGGTTTTCCAGTGTAGACTCTATAGTGGTAAAGTCGATCAGAACATCGGCGCTCAACATATCTGTTAGCTCACATGTAGTTTTAAGACCGATAGCGCCAATCCCCGCTAATTCTCCTAAATCAAAATCAACAAAGGAAGAGTTTGCTCTAACGCTGCCACCGACTAAAGTAATACTTTCATGCTCTACTGCCGCTTGTACTAAGTTGCGGCCCATACGACCACTACATCCTAAAATAGCTACTTTTACTGTCATCATTATTCGACTCTTAAACGTTCTGTTATATCTAAAGAATGCGTTAACTTAATTGAATTGCTTAAATCATGAGAAACAACATTAATGATTTTTACCCCGTCATCCATCACAACCACATGGTAAATAGCACAAAAGTCAGCAAACACCTCATCCTTTTGGTCGATAAAAGCCCAATCAATGCACACTAGGGCGATATTATCATTCAGAGAGAGATAACTTGCACAGGTAGCGAAAACGTCTTTAGTTTTCGCCTGTCTTAGTTGCTCAAAAATATCGTTGAATGCGTGTTCAAATTCTTGACTGTGGTTTATTTGTAACACCTTATCAGGGGTCTGTAATGTGCAAGGAAGATGATAACATTTGAAAACAGCATCTAAATCATAGCGTTTAAACGCTGTTAAGTAATCTTGAAATATTCGGGTTAGTTGTTCAGATAACACGAGTTAAGTATTTCCAATAAAAATTAATTAATAACTGCAATTTTCAGTGATAAAAAAGCCGGGAAAACCCGGCTTCTAAAAACATATCATTAGCTGACAACAGCCAACAACTCAACGTCAAACACTAACGCTGAATAAGGAGGGATAGCTCCTTGTGAGCCTTGCTCTCCGTAAGCAAGATTGTATGGTACATATAAACGATACTTAGCACCTTCGCTCATCAATTGGAGTGCTTCAGTCCATCCAGCAATTACGCCGCTAACTGGGAATTCTGCCGGTTGACCACGATCATATGAGCTATCAAATACATCACCATTAATAAAAGTACCATGATAATGAGTACGAACTGTACTTTGTGCTGTTGGCGTTTCACCTTCACCAGTTGCGATAACTTCATATTGCAAACCTGACTCAGTAACCGTCACTTCTTCACGTTTAGCATTTTCAGCCAAGAACGCTTCGCCTTCAGCGGCTTTCTCTTTCGCTGCAAGTTGCTCTTGCTCTTGTAATTTTTTTGAAACGATTGAAAAAGCTTCGTTTAGCTGCTCGTCAGAGACTTGACTGGTAGCATTGGTTAAGGCATCAGCCAATCCAGCTTGAACAGCAGATACGTCAAAACCTTTAAAAGGGTTATTTCGTAATTGATCACCTAACTGACGACCTACGCCATAACTTACACGTTGTTCAATGGACTCAAATTTGTTTTCAGACATACTCTACTCTTCGACAATAATGGATTTAAAAATTCGGGCAAGAATAGCACAAACAAAGATTCGACTGTAGTGTCTAGGGGTGACTATTTGTCATTATTTACGCGGATTAAAGCAATTAACCTTTGCTCAAGTAAATTAAGCATGAGTTTTTCTCAATATTAAGCATATTCACCAAACCCATTGAGTAATACAAGAATAGCCATCTATAGCTCTAGATTGACAATATGACAAAACACTTTTTATAATGCATATGCATATAGACATTTTTTATAATTACTTTATTGTCTTATAAATTCTTAAAAATAAAATAACAAGAGTCCCGAATGACCACAAACAATGCCGTTGAAAAACGTCTAACTAGCCTACTTCCCTTTGGCGTCTTTTTAGCCATATTTTTAGGCACAGGCATTATTCTCACGCTACAAGGCGTTGAATTTGCTTTTTATCAACTGCCCGCTAGTATCGCGATTATCCCCGCGATATTGGTAGCCATATGTTTAGGTAAAGAGCCGATCAACGATCAAGTTAACCAATTTATTTCTGGTGCTGGTCATCCCAACATCATTACTATGTGTGTCATCTATTTATTAGCTGGGGCGTTTGCAGCAGTTGCTAAAGCAACAGGAAGCGTTGATACCAGCGTACAACTTGGATTAGCGGTATTTCCTGACTATTTGCTCTTACCTGGATTGTTTTTAGTCGCGGCATTTTTGTCTACTGCGATGGGCACGTCGATGGGCACCATTGCCGCCATTGCACCTATTGCTTTAGGCTTTATCGAGTCAGCACAACTTAATTCGGGATTAGTCGCCGGTTGTTTAATATCTGGGGCAATATTTGGCGATAACCTATCGATAATTTCTGATACCACCATAGCATCAACGCGCAGCCAAGGTGCTCATATGAAAGATAAATTCCGAGTGAATTTTAAATTCGCCCTCCCTGCCGCTATGGTCTGTTTAGTGATATTTGCGTTAATGGGGAGTTCAGTTCCTCATGAAACTGTTGATGATATTCATCTCATTGGTTTACTACCTTATATTGTTATTTTGGCGATGGCTTTAATGGGAGTAAATGTTTTTGTGGTCCTCGTTGTAGGCATTATCCTCGCTGCAGTTATTGGAATGTTTAGCGGTGATTATCAATTAAATACCTGGATATCTGATATCAACAAAGGCTTTGCTAGTATGCAGGACATCTTTATATTGTCGCTGTTTATTGGTGGATTGAGTGAGCTGATCAAGCGTCAAGGTGGCTTGCTGGCACTCACTCATGGTTTGGAAAACATCGCGAGAAAAATCAGTCCAAATAACAACAAACGTGCCGCGGGGCTTGGTATAGCAGCATTAGCATTTAACTGTAACTTTTTTACCGCCAATAATACCGTGTCAATTATTATTACTGGGGAAACCGCTAAAGAACTGGCCAACGACGGTCAGTTATCGCCAGCCCATTCAGCCAGTTTATTAGATATATTTGCGTGTATTAACCAAGGGTTACTTCCCTACGGGGCACAAGCCCTGCTATTAGGTGCGACCTTAGGTATTTCTCCAATAAATGTTGTTTCCTACGCCTTTTACCCGATGATACTATTTTTTGTTGCCGGTTTTGCCTTTTGGAAAGTGACCAAATAAATTCAAATAGTCATTCAGTTTCATAAATTCAAAAAAGCCGCATATTGCGGCTTTTTTATTGTGAATACAACAGATTAAAACTAAGGTTTTACGCACTTAGGAACCATACGAGGGTTAAATAGTGTCATCGATTTAGCTAAATGGTTGTTCAGGCTTTTGATCCGAGTTTGGTTTGACGGGTGTGTGGACATAAATTCTGGCGGCGCACCATTGCTTTGCTTAGCCATATTTTGCCAGAGTAAAATGCTGGCATGGGGATCAAACCCTGATTTAGCCATTAATTCCTGGCCAACAATATCGGCTTCACTTTCGTGCATACGACTATACGGCATTAACACTCCGTACTGTAAGCCCAAGCCTAACCCCGCCATCCAAGTATTTTTATTTTCAATATTTTGGCTATCTAATACAGCCCCTGCAACAGCAAGGCCAGTTTGAGCAAGTTGGCTAGAAGACAAGCGTTCATTTGAATGATGCTCAATAACATGACCAACTTCATGTCCGATAATAGCTGCTAATTGATCTTGATCATCAGCCACCGCTAATATACCTGTATAAACACCAATCTTACCTCCAGGTAAGGCAAATGCGTTCACTTGCTCAGAGTCAAACACCACCACTTCCCAGTCACCTTGATGAACCGATTGCGGTACATTCTGAGTAATGCTACTAGCGACACACTGCACATATGTATTAACCGCCTTATTGGTGCTGATTTTTTCTTTGTTTTTCATTTCTTCAAATGAGGCAATCCCCATTTTCCCTAATTCGGCATTTGAAAATAAGGTAATTTGATTCCGCCCCATTGAAGACGTCGTGCAGCCAGCTAGCGCTAGCATTAGGCCCGTTAATGTTGCAATACCTGTTGTTGCTATTTTCATCCTATATCCCTACTAAACAATAATTACCCTTTATTTTAAGGCAGTATAAAAAGTTTGCGACCTATTTCTACTCCTAACTTTTCGATAGTTAACACAATGGTTCAACTCAGCCTAAGTCAAAAGAGGCCACTAAAATCAGCGTAGATATAAACCTAAGCTGGAGGTGTTTTTCAAACATTAACGCAAATGGCTTTCCTTGGCCTAATGGACTTATGCTCAGAATGTTGAATTGTCTTAATTGAAGTTATTTTTTGGTGACGGTGCCGCTGAGTCTGAGTGTTGATCTTTGATGTGTATTGCTAGTTGCTTGATGGCACGTATCAACACTATTGGCACTCTCTGCTTTTGTGATTAAATTTTCACTGGATCAAACTATCAGTCCCCTTACTTACACCATAGACATCTTGAGGGTCAAAACCTAAAGTTATATGAAAATCTTTGTTTTGTAGAACCAACTTCTGACGATAGAACTGGCCGTCATTAGACTGAACCACGACAAAGTAAGCACTTTTTCCCGCTTTCGCTGCGCGTCCTAGTCCCAATAAATTAATGCTGATCTCTTGTCCTATCGTTAAATTCTTAGTTAATAATAATTGATATTCCATAGGATTTATCAAGGTCACATGGAATTTATGGTGATCTCTAGCTGACTGATTTTGGCGAAACCGGGTAAACTCATTTCCTAATTCAGCTTTTAATTGTGCTAAAAAAGGTGCCAATTCTGCGGCGCTGACGATAGCACCTATATATTCCAAGCCAGCATTGTCTTTTAACTTTGACGTTTTCACGCGAATAGTCTTTTGAGATTTAACAGCAAAACTGTCGACGAAAAAAAGATCCCTAGCGGGTTTAAGTGCTGAGTCAACGCCACTAAAGGCATAAGATTTAGTCACAACCAACAAACAAAGTAACCATAAAGCGGTAATATTTTTTTTCATAACTAACTTTGCTCGCTTTTGCCAAACCTAGCGACACAACCTCTCACATTGCTATAACGATAGTGCTACACTTATAGCATAGCTATGGTGAATTATCCCATTTTGTGACATTAGGATTTAAGTTGTATTGATGAAATATTGGTTTACCCCTGAGATATTCCAGCAAGTAGCATTATTATTACTTTCCTATCGTTGGCGACTGTTAATGTGGAGTCTGTTGGCGTTCTTATTATTTGTGATCCTTGAAATGCAAATAGTGACATCAACACCAAGCCCGCTTGTATGGTTAGCGATATTTATCTTATTTTCAGCATTACAAGCGCTGGTTTTTGCCTCTTTTATTTTTTTCTTCCAAACTCTACCTTCAACCAAAGCGGAAGATACTTTTTGGTTTAAAATATATCGAACCATCGAGTGGTGTGAAGCAATACTTTTTACCATTTTACTGCCGCTACCATTACTGACCTTTCTCTACGCGTTGTTGTCAGTAAATGGCTTAAAATAGCATCTGCTATTTCCAAGCTTGTTTAATGCGATAGATGACGAATAACTAACAGATAAAAAAAACAGTTTATTAGCGTTACCAAAGTATAAAGCCATGTGCTGATAGACTATTTTCCTAATAAACCATTTTATTCGTCTTGACGCTTTCAGAAAAAGTTCTTATTTGTGGCCAATAGGCTTTTCGGTAAATAAATAGTCTTTTAATTCTTTATCTAAAATAGGATCCTTGCGTCGAATCCACTCAAGCACCATTGCGGCATGTTCTTTTTCTTCATCTCTGTTGTGGATAAGGATGGCCTTTAATTCACTGTCTTTACATGCATCAACTCTTTGATTATACCAGTCGACAGCTTCCAACTCTTCCATTAAAGACGTAATTGCCCGGTGCATATCTCTCGTTTCATCAGTTAATTCGCCTATGGGTTCGTGATAACCTTCATTTGCCAT
Source organism: Colwelliaceae bacterium 6471 (assembly GCA_040779335.1). Lineage (GTDB taxonomy): Bacteria > Pseudomonadota > Gammaproteobacteria > Enterobacterales > Alteromonadaceae > JBFONV01. The sequence goes on along the minus strand of JBFONV010000001.1, from coordinate 1,122,982 downwards.
TACTTACTCCTATTGAATTTGAAATATTTCACTAAAGATACAAGTTCGTATCATATTTTATCCATCCCTAAGTCTATCGAAGTACTCAACTTCGAGATCAAGAAACAGCAGTTAACATTGAACGAACTAGACTAATACCCTAGCAATCGACTGACAATTTTTCAACTTTACAAGATGTTAGAAACAAGAACGGTTAAGTAGGATGGTTTAGGAGAGATACTAGACGATATAACCGCAATAACCTGCGATTACATCGTATAAAGGGCAGCAGCGCTTAATGGCTTAAGCAATATTGATAAATGATAACCCATTCAACGTTACGCTGTAATGCCATGGGATTCAAGCAACTTAAGCATATCTGCTTCACTTAAAACAGTAACACCGAGATCTTGGGCTTTGGTTAACTTAGAGCCTGCTTTTTCACCCGCAACTAAAAAGTCTGTTTTCGCCGACACACTGCCTGATACTTTAGCACCGAGTGATTGTAATGCAGCTTTCGCTTCATTGCGCCCCATGTGGCTTAACGTTCCAGTTAACACAAAGGTTTGCGCTAATAATGGTTGTTGATCTTCTGATTTGGTTTCAATATCAGGCCAAGACATAAATGCTTCAAGTTCAGCAATCACTTCGATATTGTGTTCTTGACTGAAAAAATTAACGATGTTTTTTGCGACGACACTGCCAACATCAGGTACTTGTTGTAGTGTTTCTTCATCGGCACTTTTTAACGCCTCAAAGTTTAAGAAGTAATGGGCTAAATTAGCAGCCGTTGTTTCTCCAACTTCTCTAATACCTAATGCATAAATAAATTTTGGTAACGTCGTCTGCCGCGCCTTTGCCAACGCGTTAATTAGATTAGTCGCCGATTTCTGTCCCATGCGCGCCATCGTGCTAACGTCTAACTCAGTTAGCTTAAATAGATCAGCCGGCGTCTCAATTAACCCTTCATCGACAAGTTGCTCGACAAGCTTATCCCCTAAACCATCAATGTTAAGCGCCTTGCGTGAGGCAAAATGTTTGATCGCTTCTTTACGTTGCGCCCCGCAAAACAAACCGCCAGTACAACGTAATACTGCTTCACCGTCAGCCTTAGCCACCGCTGAATCACACACAGGACAGGTTTGAGGAAAAATAATATCACGGGCATTGTCAGGTCGACGCTCGAGAACAACATTAACAATCTGTGGGATCACATCCCCAGCTCGCCTAATAATGACAGTATCGTGAATTTTTAACCCTAAACGATTAATTTCATCTTGGTTGTGCAATGTTGCATTGCTAACCGTGACACCGCCGACAAAAATAGGTTTTAATCGTGCAACGGGGGTAATAGCGCCTGTTCTGCCAACTTGAAATTCAACGTCTTCAAGTACCGTTAGCTCTTCCTGGGCAGGAAATTTATAGGCCGTTGCCCAACGAGGCGCTCGGGCAACAAAACCTAATTTTTGTTGCAAGGCAATGTCATCAACTTTAAAAACAGTGCCATCAATCTCGTAACTTAACTGTTCGCGGTGCGTCAAGATATATTGATAGAAATCATTAACTTGTGCGGCGCTATCGAGCAGTTTAACTTCTGGACACATAGGTAAGCCCAACGCTTTTAACTGACATAACCGCTGATAATGAGAATCAGCTAGCCAATTAACCTGTTGTGCTTGAAAAAACTCACCTGTTTCATTGCCTACCCTAATTTCGTCACTAACATAACCAATACCATAGGCATAAAATGCTAAGTTACGTTTAGCAGTAATTTTTGAATCAAGCTGACGTAAACTGCCCGCCGCGGCATTACGAGGATTAGCGAAAGTTTTTTCACCTTTTTGTTTAGCCTGTTCATTAAGCTGTTCAAAACTCGCTTTAGGCATAAACACTTCCCCACGCACTTCGAGTACTTCAGGGTAGCTATCTCCTTGCAAGCGCAGTGGAATAGATTTTATGGTACGAATATTTTCGGTAATATTCTCGCCAACCGCACCATCGCCTCGTGTCGCGGCTTGGACAAACATGCCGTGTTCATAACGTAAACTGACGGCAAGGCCATCAAGCTTAGGCTCTGCACAAAACTTAAGCTCTTTTACGGCCCCAAGCCTGTCATTAACGCGTTTAACAAACGCTTGCCATTCATCGTCAGAAAAAACGTTATCCAAAGATAACATCGGCAATTGATGTACCACCTGAGTAAACGCTTTTAAAGGTGCGCCGCCCACTTTCTGACTGGGTGAATCCAACGTTTTAAGCTCGGGATGTTTTGTCTCGATATCAATCAATTCCCGCATCAGGCGATCATATTCAGCGTCAGGCACACTCGGCGCATCAAGTACGTAATATTGATGATTATAATGATTAATTGTTTGCTGTAATTCAGCGACGCGTGCTTTTAAAGAGGTATCAGGCATATTGGTTATTATTTTCTTATTAATAGTTTACTTATACACTGACGGCTTGCACGTGCAGTTTCATGTAATTCGTGTAATTGCTTTGTTTAGCGTATTTTATTTCATATCTGCTGGTGCACATTAAACCTATTGTTAGACCTATCTTTAAACAAAGGCTAGGTAAATTTTCTCAGGTTTGTTAAGTGCACTAAAGGTAAAACTTATAACGCAGCGATACGACTTTTTCTCTCGAACTCACGTATTTTACCTATGTAATGCTGTTCGGTTTGCTTAGTCATCACACTACGTTTGTCGTCTAATAATTGCCCGTGGAACTCTTGCGATAATTGCTTCGCTGCCGATAACATTTGTTCAAAGACTTCAAACGGATCACCGGCGTTGGGTAGTGTCATAAATAAACTGATCCCTTGAGTCGCAAAGCTTTCCATCGCATCCAAATCAAAAGTTCCTGGATTCATCATGTTGGCAAGACTAAAAGTCACTTTACCATTACCAGCGTTGTCTTCATGTCGGTGAAATATGTTCATGTCACCATATTTCATCCCTAGCGTTAATAACGAAGGCAACAATGCAGCTCCCGAAATAAACTGATTTTCAGACATGATAACAGATAAAACTAGCACTTCCGGTTCTACCGCTGTTTTTTCCGGTTGTGGCAATTGCTCATCAGCCGTCATACTTGGTAACGATTCATCGATACCATCATCAAAATCAAAGCCCAGCTGATTGCGTTTTGGGGTCTCTTTTCTTGGCGGCTTAGAGGCTCGTTTGCGCACTGGCTTTTCTATAGTAACTTTAGGCTTAGCGTGGATAACAGGTTCCTGATAAACCGATTGCTGTTTTGGTTTATCAATAGTGTCCACTGGCGCTAAATCATCGCTATCAAATAACGCTTCTCCTGTTGGCTCTAATTCAATATCACTGCGCGCGGGTTTTTCTAAATCCTTAGGGATAGGATCTTCACTATACTCTGGTGCCGGCGCTGGAATATCAGGAGTTTCCTCATCAGACAATATTGATTCCGGGTCGACAACTCGCGCGCGACTCACGCCGTCTTGATCAAAACCTGATTGATCAAAACCGCGTTCAAAATTCTCTACTTTTGTCTTTTTTGCTTTTAGCTTATAGGGATTTTTATTTTTTCTTATCGTCCACAAACCATGTATAAATATGGCGCCAATAACAATCGCACTGATAATAATTAATGCGTTTCTAAAATTTCCTTCCATCACCTAGCCTATTTTAGGATACTTCTGCCATAGCAATCGCTTCATCAATATCAACGGCAACCATTCTTGAAACCCCTGCTTCAAACATCGTTACACCAGTTAAATGAGAAGCCATTTCCATCGCTATTTTATTATGACTAATATAAATAAATTGCACGGTGTGAGACATTTCTCGCACCAAATTACAAAACCTTTCTACGTTAGCATCATCTAACGGCGCGTCAACTTCATCAAGCATACAAAACGGCGCTGGATTCAATCTAAAAATCGCAAACACCAATGATAATGCGGTTAGCGCTTTTTCACCACCTGATAACAGATGAATTGTACTATTTTTTTTACCTGGAGGTCTTGCCATTATGGTTACCCCAGTATCGAGTAAATCTTCTCCGGTTAATTCTAAATAGGCAACCCCTCCGCCAAACACTTTTGGAAATAGCAGTTTAAGGTCGTTATTTACCTTATCAAAGGTTTCTTTAAATTTCGAACGACTTTCTCGATCTATTTTACTAATAACTGACTCTAGTGTGTCTAGCGCGTTGTTCAAGTCTTGATCTTGCTGATCTAAAAACACTTTACGTTGATATTGAGTTTCATACTCGTCAATAGCCGCCAAATTAATGATCCCTAACTGGCTAATGTCTTTAGCGAGACGAATAAGCTGTGCTTGCCAAATTGACTCATTAACATTATCTGGCATTTGCGCTTGCACGCTCTCAATACTTTGTTGCATCTCTAACAACTGCTCTCGAGCATTCTCTGCTCTTAACCTAAAGCTTTCGGCGTCGAGGTTAAATTGTGCAATTTGCTCTTTGTAATGATCAAGCCGAGCTACTCGTGCCTGTTTATGCTGTTCAAATTCGCTAATCTTTTGCTGTGCCAATAGACGTTTTTTTTCTACGCTAAGAAGTTGTTTATCAATATCAACCATTTTTGTGAGCTGTTTTTGCAAGTTCTGTTCATCATTTTTAAGCGATTGCTCACTTTTATCGATGCGTAATGCCACAGTATTTTTTTGTTCATTCAATTGCAATATCTGCCGCTCAATTTCTTCAATTGAGCTAAGGCTTTGTTGATAGGCATGCTTTGCCTGTTCAACAATTAGGGCGATTTGATGACGTTTATCATGTAACTGGCTGATCTCTGATTGCAAACGTTTACTGTCATCCTGTATGGTTTGCTTTTTCGCTCTAAGCTCACTACCACTGGTTTTCTGAGCAATTTCTTTCTCTAAATCATGTAGTTGCTGGGAAATAACTTGACAGTCATAGTCATCACTTACACGTTGCTTTTGTAACTGCTCTAGTTCATTTTGCAATAAGGTCACTTGTTCAGCGTCATACTGTTGCTGCTGAGCAAACAATGCTTGTTTTTGCTCAATGGCATTTATTTCACTAACCAAGCAATTTTGTTGCTGCAACATAGTTTGCTGCGATGCGCTCAACGAGATTTTTTCATTTTGAATCTGTTTTAATCGTTGCTCATTACTTGCTATTTCATCAAGGAGAAAGGTTACTTTATCTTTAAGTTGCATGAGTAATGACTGATTTTCGAGAAGATTATCAGCATGCTCAGATAATCCTTTACGCAAAAAATGGTGCCCTATCCAAGTAGTGTCAGGACATATCACCGACTGATATGATTTTAACTCCGCTAATAACTGCCTAGCATGTTCTATGTCTTCAGCAACAAAAACCTGATTGAGATACTTATTTACAGTTGTTGTGCCGGAGACTTTTTCTGCCAACGAACCACTTTGCGTTTCAATGACCTCATCAGCAGGTGGCGACATTAAAATATTTACTAACGCTAAATTCTCTGGAATGTCGCTATCAAACACAGAGTCAATCAGTGTTGCATTAAGCCTATCAGTTAATACACATTCGACGGCATCCTGCCATTTCTCGTTAACCACGATATGTTCAAACACTGAACCGTGATTGCTAATACCTAAATCAAGCAACCATTGCTGTTGTTTTTTTAGCCAACCAGGTTTGTTGCTTTGCTGTTTTTCTAGTTGAGATAAATTAATTTTTAACGCATCGAGCGAGCCTAGCTGTTTTGCAATGCATTGTTCTAGTTCAGCATGTTGTTCATTTACTTGCGCAAGTCGCTGGTCAACTTCTTCCTGTTCGGATGTTAATTCACCTAATTTTTGCTGGCAAAGTTCAGCCGCTTGCTGGTTACCCTTAAGCTCACTTTCTTGCGTTTTTGTTTGCAGGTGATCTAATGATTGCCTGATGTCATGCATCCTTGAATCAGTTTTATCACGCGATAATTGCTGGCTTGCTTGCTTATTTTCTAACTGTATTTTTTGCGTGTTAACTTTAGCACTTTGTTCAAGGTGACAATCCCATTGCGATTGCAATAACTCTAGTTCACTTTGCGTCGTTAAAAGCGTTTGCCGTGCCTGCTCAAGTTGTTGCTCTACTAGCAATAAGTCAGGGGTATTTTGCTGCAAGGTGTGTTGTGATTGCTGCACAAGTTTATTGGCGTTAACGCGTTTCTCAGTAAGCAAGTTAATCTGATTAACTAACTGTTTAACGTCTTCATCAACGGTTTTTTGTTCCTGCTTATGATGTTTTAAAGTTTGTTCCAACCGTGCGATGTTGCTACTTAAGGCTAACTTTTGCTGTTGTATTAATCCAAGCTCTTCACTACTCGATTCCATCTGTTGTTTTGCTAAAAACAACTCAACATCGTTTTTGCTGGCTTCGATATTCAGATCAGATATTTTATTTTGCGCTTTAATGACTTGCTGATCAAAGTGGCGATGCTTTTCGTCGCACTTTTGCCATTTAAGCACTAATAACTCAGCTTTTAGTTTACGCTCTTGGCTTTTTAATATTTTATAGCGTTTAGCCGCTTCAGATTGTTGATGCAGTTTGTCAATTTGCATTGATAGTTCATTGCGAATATCACAGAGTCGTTCAAGATTCTCTCGGGTATGACGGATACGGTTTTCAGTTTCTCTGCGTCGTTCTTTATATTTGGAAATACCCGCGGCCTCTTCGATGAACACCCGCAATTCTTGCGGTTTAGATTCTATTAATCTAGAAATAGTGCCTTGTTCGATGATGGCATAACTTCTTGGCCCTAAGCCTGTACCTAAAAAGATATCGGTAATATCACGACGACGACATTTGCTCCCATTTAAAAAATAACGGTTTGCGCCATCACGATTAACCACCCGGCGAATAGATATCTCGTTGCGATCGGCCATGCTACCTTGAATTCGCCCTTGAATATTTTCAAAAAACAATTCAACACTTGCCTGTCCGACCAACTTTCGACTCGAGGCGCCATTAAAAATGACGTCGGTCATTGCATCACCGCGTAGATTTTTCGCCGAACTTTCTCCCAGCACCCAACGCACTGCATCAATGATGTTTGATTTGCCACAACCGTTAGGTCCGACAATCGCCGTCATGTCCTGTTCGAAAGGAATTTTGGTGGGATCAACAAATGATTTAAAGCCAGCAAGTTTTATCTGCTTTAAGCGCATTAAACGAGTAAACCTAAGAAGCGAACTTATACCACTTGGTATTAGTCATTATTATAAAACGCACTCTACCAGAAATTATTGTACTTTGTAACATGTGAACACTGTAATTATAGCCGGACACTCTTTATACTGCGGTGTTTATCAGCAAACACTTCGAGGCGAGTATAAGACAATGCAACAACAGAAAAATCAAAAAATAGCAGTAAGTGGTGCGGGATATTTTATTAAGGGTTTTGAATTGATCCGCATGAAAGGGATCAGACGATTTGTCTTTATTCCTCTTGCCGTCAATTTAATACTGTTTAGCGTTGCCTTTAGTTACATGTTTATGCAGCTCGAACATTATATTGATATGATTATCGCATGGCTGCCTGAAATATTGTCTTGGGTAAGTTATGTTATTTGGCCTGTTGCTGTGCTGTTCTTATTAGTATTTTTCTCGTTTATTTTTAGCTCAGTGGCAAATTGGCTCGCCGCGCCATTTAATGGTTTATTGTCAGAAAAAATTGAGGCGCTATTATCAGGAAACCAAGCACCAAGTGGTGGAGTCCTTGACATTATAAAAGATATACCACGCACGCTAGGACGCGAATGGTGTAAATTAAAATATAACTTACCTCGGGCACTAGGCTTTTTGATCCTCTATTGGGTATTACCGATTATTGGGCAAATTTTATGGTTTCTATTCCTGTCTTGGATGATGGCGGTGCAATATAAAGATTACCCATTTGATAACCACAAAGTTCCTTTTCCGGTGATGCGCGATGCTTTAAAAAATCATCAAGGTTTGAGTTATAGCTTCGGCTTAACCACAGCATTATTTTCGATGATCCCATTGGTAAATTTAATCGTCATGCCAGTCGCAATATGTGGAGCAACGGCATTGTGGGTTGATCATTACCAAAAAGATTACGCTGCCCGTGCATACTAATTTTAATTTAATCAATAAGTTATTAAAAAAACATCGATACGAATATTTTTAACACTAATTGCGTATTTAATTTATCCTTCGATTGTTTTTTCAGCTAAGCTGTTAATAACAATTAGATTAATCAAAACAAACAAACTGTTGACCTAATTTGAATGACGGATTAGTTTGGGTAGCAACACAGGAAAGTTAACGAGGATACCATCATGAATAAACTCTTACTGACGTTATTTTGTCTAGGATTGTCAAGCTCAGCCTATGCTAAAACGCTCGATAAGATAGAGATCCCAGTAATGGATAACGCTAAGATTTTTGCACAATTTAACGAGGACTTTCCTGCGGTAGTTAATTATTTTGTCAAAACAAGCGAAGAGGATGTCATCAGCTTTTATCAAAATATTTATGGAGAGCCTCAATTGCAAGAAAGAAAAAGAGGTCGTTTAACCTTACGTTTTGCTAAAGCTGATCAAATGATCCGCGTCATTATTTCCCCACAAAACAATAACCAGCAAGTCGATATTTTAATTGAACATATGCAAGAGTAGCTAACTGTTCGCTATGGATATGAAATTATAGGGCTTGAAATAAAAACACCGCATTACGCGGTGTTTTTTTCTGACAAGAAAGTGTTTACAGCACAAACCTTATTTAAGGATCCTATCAACAGTTCCCTGTGCTAGGGGATGATACCCTGGACGTGCTATTTGATAGACTTCTTTTGCCCAAGACTTACCTTTTTCTGATCCTGCCAGTATTTCATACAAAGGAACAATCAGTTTTCTTCGGCCAATGCCAATCAAATAATCTTTTAAAGCAGGAAGAACTGCATCGTAGCCAGTTTTAAGTGCTAACACATACCATGCATGTGCGATCTCAGCATTAGTGCTATGAGTAAGATTAAAGGCTTTATCAAATTCAGTCATGCGTGTAACAGGCATGTCTAATGGCAAGTTATTAATAAAGTGCAACCACTCATGTAAAGTCCACTCTTGCGTAGGTAACTCTGCTAAAACCATGTTGCCCGCTAGCAAACGCCCTATTTGGTCATTGATTATTGTAAATGCATTTGAACGCGGTTTAGGCACATAAGCTGGTAAACCTTGTTCATAAATCCACTCATTGATTTGCTTCTCGCTAACAATCCCTGGATATTTGTTGATAAGGTTGGCATTTAAATATTTAACAAAGTTTTCGGTACCTAAACTTTGAAAAGCGTGATCATTAAAATACGTTAGCATAAAGGAGTCAAAACGTTCACGACCAAATTTTTGCTCAAGATACATTAAGAACAGTTGCCCTTTATCATACGGAACACCGGTAAAGGCGTCGTCAGGATCTCGCCCTTTAAGGTCGACATATAATTGTGTATCGCCTGGGGCGAGTTCAGCAATTTCATAGTTTAATCCTTGCGCGTCTAATGCTTGTTCCATAACCGCGCGATCAACACCAAAAACAGCTTCCATAATTCTGTTTTCTACGTAACTGGTAAAACCTTCGTTTAACCAGAGATCACGCCAACTTTCATTGGTCACCAAATTACCCGACCAAGAATGCGCTAATTCATGGGCAATCAGATTAACCAAGCTTTTATCACCGGCAATCACTGTAGGAGTGATAAATGATAAACGTGGATTTTCCATACCACCAAATGGAAAACTAGGCGGTAAGATCAATAGATCATAACGTCCCCAACGATACGGACCAAAGATCTTTTCAGATTCATCCATCATTGCTTGGGTATCATCAAACTCTGCTACGGCAGCGTCAAGTATGCTTGCTTCTGCGTAAACGCCCGTTCTATCACTCATGGCTTTAAATTTCAGGTCGCCGACGCCAATAGCAATCAAGTACGGTGGAATAGCTTGTGGCATTGAAAAGGAGTAATCACCATCAAGCTCTGTATCAGGGATATTATCGGCACTCATTACTGCGAGTAGATCTTTATCTGTAGTGATACGTGCCGTATACGTTACACGAACACTGGGTGTATCTTGAATAGGGATCCAAGACCGAGCATGAATGGCCTGATTTTGGCTAAACATGAAGGGCTTTTGCTTGCCAGCGGTTTGCTCTGGCGTTAACCATTGTAACCCTGAAGCCTTGTCCGTTGAATTGTAATAAACGCGCAGTTTTTTTGCTTTAAAAGAAGGCGTTATTGTTAGTTTTGAGCCTAGTACATCATCACGTTGAGCTAAACGATGACTGACGCCATGCCAATTCCCCATAGAGTCCTGTGCCATCACACGGTGAATAACAAGATCTCGGGTATCTAAGTACACTGGTTTAACGGTATCACTTAACCAATTTAATGAAAGCTCAACAAAACCTTTTAGTGATTTATGTTCAAAATCAACATTAAGATCTAAATAAACATGTTCGGTTTTAACCTGATCATAATTGGAGTAAGTATAAGTGTCTTTATTTTGCGCAAATACTGATGTTGTCAGCAGGCAAAATAACGACACAACAAGACGAGTGCTAAATGTCATACGATAAATTTCCTATAAAAAAATAGGCCTACAGGGTAAGGTAACCTGTAGGCCTATTCAACTAAATTACAAAACTTTTTAATGAGATTACATTTTATCTAAACGAATGACTACACGACGGTTTTCACCACGTCCCAATGTTGTATTGTTTGATGCTATGTTACGTTTTTCGCCGTAACCATTTGCCTCAATTCGACTAGAATCTATACCATGTTCTTCAAAATAAGCCTTAATTTTGGCTGCTCTTCTTTCCGATAATTTCAGGTTTGGCCATCGACCACCATAACTATCGGTATAAGCATCAATCAACACTAATTCCAACGACGGATCTAAACTTAGATACTCTGTGATCATCGCCATTCTTCGTTTTGATGCTTTTGTTAACGCATCACTATTCGATTGATAATTCAGCACGGTATAAGCAATATCATCAAAACTATAATTAAGTAGGTTGCCTACACAGCTAACAAATTGCTGATAAGCTTGTTGAAATTTAACGGTTGATAATCCCACCGATATTTTATCTTGGTTGTTATACCAATCATCATAATAGAATGTTGGACTCATGCCCTGTTCCAACTCATTCAACATATTCCAAGCAACTTTTTTAGGTAAACCAGGCGAGTACTGCTTATATAGCTTCATGTTCGCCAGTTGGCGACTGCCAATGCCAGGTCTCCATTTAGGTGCTACGGCACGAACTTCAGCCAAAGCGTAATTATCAGGTAAGCGCAACATATCGAGTTCAAATTCCATATTCATGTTTCGACTGGCTTTACTGTAAAACTTCGCTTCACCGTAATTAGGAATTTGATGTGATAACGTGCATTGTAATCGGGAATTATCAGATACCTGCCACTGAGAACTATCAAGATCTGCACTATACTGCCGAATGCTCGCGCTTGCTTGGCTAGCAAATAATGTCAGTGCAATTGATATTAGGTATTTTTTCATAAAATAATGAATCGCTGCTAAGGTAACTCTTTTGGTATCGGCAAAACCAATAAATTCTTTATTAATTTTACACATAAAAGTGTAAATAAAAAATTTTTCTATAAACAATTAACCGTTTGGGCCTATTTTCTGAGATAATTCGCATCTAATTCCTGTATCTAAAATATCTATAAGCGCTTGTAGTATGTCTGACGTTTCCAACAATCACACCAAAAACAACATCGAAAAACCAGGTTTAGCCAAAAGATTTAGGGGCTACTTCCCTGTCGTTATTGATGTCGAAACAGCAGGCTTTAATGCTCAAACCGACGCCTTACTTGAAATAGCCGCGACAGTGTTGTCATTTGATGAAGACACTGGGCTGTTTTCTATTGATCAAACTATTCACTTTAATGTTGAACCGTTTGAAGGTGCTAATTTAGAAGCTTCAGCACTGGCCTTTACTGGAATAGATCCCGGTAATCCTTTACGTGGTGCGGTAAGTGAAAAAGAAGCGTTAACAAACATTTTTAAATTAATTCGTAAGAAAATGAAAGCTGTTCATTGCCAACGTGCGATTATGGTTGCTCATAATGCTTCATTTGATCTCGGCTTTGTTAATGCTGCCACGGATCGATGTGCAATAAAACGCTCACCTTTTCATCCTTTCGTCAGTTTTGACACTACCACGCTTTCAGGACTTGCATTAGGACAAACCGTCTTAGCAAAAGCATGCGCAGCCGCCAATATTGAATTTAATAACAACGAAGCACATTCCGCATTATATGATACGGAGAAAACGGCCGAATTATTTTGTTATATTGTCAATAAATGGCAACAGTTAGGTGGCTGGCCTGTAGCAGAAGCAGAAGCAGAAAATTAAAACTTAGAAGGTGCCTTAGTTCTATTATTGTGCCGTAATATTAAATTGCGAATTGCCAGTACAATAAGAATAAAAGCGACAAATTGCATGATTGGCATTTCAAATGCCATCAGTAAAAACACAGCTGTTGCTGCATACCAGTATGGTGCATACTCATAAACTACTTCTGGTACTCTATGTTTCATTTTTAAATGTTTTTCTGCGTCTAGTCGAGCCGTTGCCGAGCGACTCACTAAAACAATACAACCAATACCGTAAAACATTGCCGCCGACAATCTCAAAGGCCATAAATCATGAAACAACAATAAATATCCACTTAGGGCAAATAATAAATAAGGGAAATTGTCGTATACAAATTGATAATATTTCAACATAACCTCATCTTTCTATAGCTTTTATAAAAGCTTAGACCATTTTGTTCGAATTTCACCTCCTGTTACTTTTTAAATTTTAGACATAAAAAAAGCCGCTAAATGCGGCCTTTTAATATCAACATAATGCTTATAATTTATCAGCGTTATCTGATAAGTATGATGCAACACCTTCTGGTGAAGCAGTCATGCCTTTATCACCTTTGTTCCAGCCTGCAGGACAAACTTCACCGTGTTCTTGGTGGAATTGTAATGCATCAACCATGCGAAGCATTTCATCAACATTACGACCTAAAGGTAAATCGTTAACGACTTGATGACGTACATTGCCTTCTTCATCGATAAGGAAAGAACCACGGAATGCAACACCGGCTTCTGGATGCTCAACGTCATAGGCTTGACAAATTTCATGTTTAACATCAGCAACAAGTGTGTATTGAACTGGACCAATACCACCTTCGTTTACTGGGGTGTTACGCCATGCATTGTGCGAAAATTGTGAGTCGATTGATACACCAATAACTTCAACACCACGGCTTTTGAATTCATCCATGCGGTGATCGAAAGCCAATAACTCTGACGGACAAACAAATGTAAAATCTAACGGATAGAAAAATATTACTGCTTTTTTACCTTTAATCGTGTCGGTTAGATTGAAATTATCAACAATTTCACCATTACCTAATACGGCTGCCGCAGTAAAGTCTGGTGCGGGACGACCAACTAATACACTCATTTTATTCTCCATTTTTTAATATTTAGATTAAGATCAATAAGAATGTTTAACGCTTATTAATCCTATTGTATTAACTAACATTTCTAGTATTGTGCTAGAAACTCAATTTTCAATGCAAATTACGCTTTTTCTTCTGAATTTTGCTTAGCTGCAACGTCTTTAATCAAGGTTTGTAACTCACCTTGTTGAAACATTTCCAAAATAATGTCACAACCGCCAACTAGTTCACCTTCTACCCACAACTGTGGAAAGGTTGGCCAATTAGCAAAAGCGGGTAATTCAGCACGAATATCAGGATTCTGTAATATATCAACGTATGCAAATTTTTCATCACACGAAATTAATGCTTGTGATGCTTGTGAAGAAAAACCACAACTAGGTAATTTTGGAGAACCTTTCATATATAATAAAACAGGGTTCTCAGCGATTTGCTGTTTGATGCGTTCTAATGTGTCCATGGTAACCTCTAAATTGAAATGCTCATTAAATTGCTCACTGTGGCTATTTGTACAAATTGCATTGACCAATGTAATAAGTATTGCCGACAAAATATAAAATTTTACGTCTCTTGATAAAAGCAGTGGTAAACACTATATAATTGAGTACACTACGTAAGTTTTATAAAACTTGAGTATTTTACTAGGTTTTTCCTAAAAACAAACTATTTCTTTATATTTTTACTTAAGAATATTTTTTTATAAACAATTCCAGGAGAATAAAATGGCCATTGAGTTACCACAATTACCTTATGAGATGAATGCACTTGAACCTCATATTTCAGCTGAAACACTAGAGTTTCATTATGGTAAGCATCACAACACTTATGTTGTTAAATTAAACGGTCTAATTGAAGGTACTGACTTCGAAGGTAAATCTTTAGAAGAAATCGTTAAAACCTCTTCAGCTGGTGTATTTAATAACGCAGCACAAATCTGGAATCATACATTTTATTGGAATAGCTTAAGCCCAAATGCAGGTGGTGCACCTACCGGCGCTTTAGCTGATGCTATTAATGCAAATTTTGGTTCTTTCGATGAGTTCAAAGCGAAATTTACCGATAGCGCAGTAAATAACTTTGGTTCTAGCTGGACTTGGTTAGTAAAAAATGCCGATGGCAGTTTAGCAATTGTAAATACTTCAAATGCGGCGACACCATTAACAGATGAAGGTGTTACACCATTGCTCACAGTCGATTTATGGGAGCATGCCTACTACATTGATTACCGTAATTTACGTCCTAGTTACATGGAAGCATTTTGGGCTCTCGCTAATTGGGATTTTGCTAGCGCAAATTTTGCCAGCTAATTTATTGCACTGATTAGTTTAGTTCCTCAAAAGCGAGTATTTTACATACTCGCTTTTTATTAAAACAACAAAAATTCGGCGTCCCCCACTTTAACCATCTGATTTTCAATTATTATTTTCCTTCATCGACAACATCATCTTTATTTAACCCCATAACTGTTTTCACCGCTCCTGCGACTAGCATTTATATTTGACATATATAGCAACGTCATTGATATCACTTGGAATAATTAATTATCTTGGCATTATTTATCTTCCCTGTAATAACGATGTAAATGAATCATTATAAACTGGCACTTGGTAACAAAATTTTTTAGCAACTTCCGTTAAAACAACTAGGCTTAAAGTAAGAGAGAATTGTTTTATCAATTTTGATCTGCGCTATTTGTATTTTGGGAGAAGGTTATGGGCATTTTTCAACATTATCAATCTCGGTATGACCAAGCACAAGAAGAGTGTTTTTCCATCCAAGAGTTCTTAAGTCTATGTAAAAAAGATAAAATGGCTTACGCCAGTGCTTCAGAAAGGTTATTACAAGCCATTGGCAAGCCTGAAATGATCGATACCTCGACCGAACCTCAACTGAGTAGAATTTTTTCTAATCGGGTCATCGCTAGATACCCAGCTTTTAAAGAGTTTTATGGTATGGAAGAAGCGATTGAACAAATTGTCGCTTATTTAACTCATGCCTCGCAGGGCTTGGAAGAGCAAAAGCAAATATTATATTTGCTTGGTCCCGTCGGCGGCGGTAAATCCTCACTGGCAGAAAAACTTAAAAGCTTGATGCAGCAAGAGCCAATTTTTGTGCTTAGTGCGAATGGACAACGAAGCCCATTAAACGATCACCCATTTTGTTTATTTGACGCTAACTCCGATGGAAAAATTCTTCAGGAAGAATACAAAATTCCGAGTCGATACCTTAATACAATTATGTCTCCTTGGGTCGCTAAACGCTTACATGAATTCAACGGCGACATTGCTAAATTTCAAGTGGTTAAGCTCTTCCCTTCCGTGCTAGATCAAATAGCCATAGCCAAGACAGAACCAGGTGATGATAACAATCAGGATATTTCATCGTTAGTCGGTAAAGTTGACATTCGCCAGCTAGAACATTTCGCCCAAAATGATGCAGATGCTTACAGCTATTCTGGAGCCTTGTGTAGAGCAAACCAAGGCTTAATGGAATTTGTAGAAATGTTCAAAGCCCCAATTAAAGTACTACACCCATTACTTACTGCAACACAAGAAGGTAATTATAATCCAACTGAAGGGCTATCAGCCTTGCCTTTTAATGGCATTTTACTTGCGCATTCAAACGAGTCTGAGTGGCAAACCTTTAAAAACAATAAAAATAATGAAGCATTTCTAGATCGGGTCTATATAGTAAAAGTACCTTACTGCTTGCGGGTCTCTGAGGAAGTTAAAATATATAAAAAGCTTCTAGAGAATAGTGAATTAAGAGATGCTCAATGTGCACCAGACACGTTAGAAACGCTGGCACAATTTTCAGTGTTATCTCGACTTAAAGATCCTGAAAACTCCAGTATCTATTCAAAAATGCGAGTCTATGACGGCGAAAGCTTGAAAGATACCGATCCGAAAGCCAAGTCTTATCAAGAGTATCGCGACTACGCCGGCGTTGATGAAGGTATGTCAGGTTTATCGACACGATTCGCTTTCAAAATTCTCTCTCGTGTCTTTAATTTTGATCATATGGAAGTAGCAGCAAACCCCGTTCATTTATTTTATGTGTTAGAGCAGCAAATAGAACGAGAGCAACTTCAGCAAGATGTGGCTGAACGTTACCTTGAATTCATTAAAGGCTATTTATCACCACAATATATAGAATTTATTGGTAAAGAAATACAAACCGCATACCTAGAATCTTATTCTGAATATGGTCAAAACATTTTTGATCGCTATGTAACTTACGCTGATTTTTGGATACAAGATCAAGAGTATCGTGATGCTGAAACGGGACAACTTTTTGACCGAGAGGCACTTAACAATGAACTGGAAAAAATAGAAAAACCAGCAGGCATTAGCAACCCTAAAGATTTTAGGAATGAAATTGTTAATTTTGTCTTGCGCGCGAAAGCCAATAACAATGGTAAAAACCCGAATTGGACCAGTTACGAGAAATTACGCACAGTTATTGAAAAGAAAATGTTTTCCAATACCGAAGATTTATTACCCGTCATTTCATTTAATGCGAAAACATCAACAGACGATCAACAAAAGCATGACGATTTTGTCGAGCGGATGATGAGCAAAGGTTATACCCAGAAACAAGTCAGGCTACTTTCAGAATGGTATTTACGCGTCAGAAAATCTTCCTAAATAAGATGTAAAAGGTATTTTCTATGGCTACATTTATTGACCGAAGGCTCAATAGTAAAAATAAAAGCACTGTAAATCGGCAGCGTTTTATTCGTCGCTATAAAAGTCAGATCAAAAAATCGGTGTCCGATGCTATTAACAAGCGCGGGGTCACCGATGTTGATGCTGGCGAAAGCATTACCATTCCGAGAAAGGACTTAAGCGAGCCAATGTTTCATCAAGGAGATGGCGGCACTAAAGATCGAGTTCATCCTGGAAATGATCAATTTAGTGCTGGTGATAGGGTCCCAAGACCTCCGCAGCAACAAGGTCAAGGTGGTGGCCAAGGTGACGCAAGTAACTCTGGTGAAGGTGATGATGATTTTATATTCTCCATTTCAAAAGATGAATATCTCAACTTATTATTTGAAGATTTAGAATTGCCAAACCTTGAAAAAAATCAGCTTGATAAGCTCATTGATTATAAAACCGTAAGATCAGGGTATTGTGCAGATGGTGTACCATCAAATATTGACATTGTTAAATCACTGCAAGGGTCTATCGCCAGAAGGATTGCGATGACTTCAAGTAAAAGAAAACAGTTGAAACAATGTCAAGAAGAGCTCACTGCGCTAGAAAATGACACCCATGAAAATGTTCAACAAAAGAAAAATCTCAAAAAAAATATAAAATCACTTAAAGAGCAGATTGCTAAAGTGCCCTTTATTGATACCTTTGATTTGCGTTTTAGAAATTACGCTCGCCAAGCGGTGCCAACCTCCAAAGCGGTGATGTTTTGTTTGATGGACGTCTCAGGATCTATGGATCAGGCGACGAAAGATATTGCTAAACGGTTTTATATTTTACTATATTTATTTTTAACTCGAACCTATCAAACAATCGACGTAGTCTATATACGTCACCATACCCAAGCAAAAGAAGTAGATGAACAAGAGTTTTTTTACTCTCAAGAAACCGGCGGCACTATTGCTTCCAGTGCATTAGAGTTAATGAATAAAATCATCGAAGATAGATACAATGCCAATGAATGGAATATATATGGAGCGCAAGCATCAGATGGTGATAATTGGGCCGATGATTCCCCTTATTGCCGAAAATTATTAACCGATAAAATATTACCAAAATCTCGATATTTTAGTTATATCGAAATAACACAACGTAGTCACCAAACGCTTTGGCAACAATATCAGGAAGTGGCGAATACTAATAAACATTTTGCCATGCGTCACATTAAGAGTGTCGAGGATATTTATCCAGTCTTTAGAGAGCTCTTTCGCAAAAATACCGTTCAAGCCGCCTAATGATGAAGACGTCGATTGTTAAGGTAACCCTATGAAAAAAAGTAAACCACTTAGCGATAACTGTGATTGGACATTTGATTTACTCAACCAATACCAAACGGAAATTGACCGTGTTGCCAAACACTACCGTTTAGACACCTATACCAATCAAATTGAAGTGATCACAGCAGAACAAATGATGGACGCATACGCTGGCGTCGGAATGCCTATTGGCTATACACATTGGAGCTTTGGTAAAAAATTCATTCAAACCGAAAAAAATTATAAACGCGGTCAGATGGGACTCGCTTATGAAATCGTCATCAACTCTGATCCATGTATAGCGTATTTGATGGAAGAAAATTCCATGACTATGCAGGCGCTGGTTATCGCACATGCCTGCTATGGGCATAATTCATTCTTTAAAGGTAATTATCTTTTTAAATCATGGACTGACGCTAGTTCTATTATTGATTATTTACTATTCGCAAAAAATTACATTGCAAAATGTGAACATAAATATGGCATTAGTGAAACAGAGGCTTGTTTAGACGCTTGCCATGCGCTCATGAATCATGGTGTTGACCGCTACAAACGTCCCCAAAAAATCTCTCTTGATGAAGAGCTCAAACGTCAAACTGAGCGTGAAGAATACTTACAATCTCAAGTAAATACGTTATGGCGAACATTGCCAGAAAAAGACCAAGCCTCGAAAAAGAAAAAACATCGATTCCCTTCTGAACCTCAGGAAAATATCCTTTATTTTATTGAAAAAAATGCTCCGCTTTTGCAGCCATGGCAAAGAGAATTGGTCAGGATTGTCCGGAAAATATCCCAATATTTTTATCCTCAGAAGCAAACTCAGGTCATGAACGAAGGCTGGGCGTGTTTTTGGCACTACACTATTCTCAATCATTTATATGAAGAAGGCTTAGTGACCGATAAATTTATGCTTGAGTTTTTACACAACCATACCAATGTTGTTGCTCAGCCTGAATATAACAGCCCTTATTATTCGGGTATTAATCCCTATGCTTTGGGTTTTAATATGTTTATCGATATTAGACGAATTTGTGAATCGCCCACAGAAGAGGATAAACGTTGGTTTCCTGAAATTGCCGGCAGCAATTGGTTAGATACACTGCATTTTGCTATGGAAAATTTCAAAGATGAAAGCTTTATCAGTCAATTTCTCTCACCAAAACTGATGCGTGATTTTAAATTATTCCACATACACGACGATGAAGTGAATAACTATGTTGAAATAGCTGCAATCCACAATGAAAGTGGTTATCTTGATATTAGATCTGCCCTTTCAAACCAATACAACCTCAGTAACCTCGAAGCCAATATTCAAATTATAAACGCCGATGTTAACGGCGATCGTTCGTTAACCCTGCGATATATTCCCCATAATGGCATCCCATTGGCAGACTCCAAAGACGAGGTATTAAAGCATCTACATTACTTATGGCAATTTGATGTCAAACTGGTACAAGAAAATGAACGAGGAGAAGATGAAGTTATCGCCAGTACGATTACAACAGCAGAGGTTGAGGAGTAACGGCAAAAAAAAACGATATCATCTAGCCAAATGATATCGCTCGTTATTAGTTACGCACTAGGCGTTATACAGCAGGAGCTACTCAGAAAGCTCTTTTAAGACATCGTCTTTAAGCTCTGACCATAAGTTACCTGACTCAACACCAAATTTTCTCACTGCATAGACAGCTTCATCAAACTTATTTTCTTTAGCCAATGCGATAAGCTTCTCATAAAATACTTTTGAAATATCTCGTCCTTTAGGGTGTGAGAAATACAAACTACCAATGCGAGAATATAACCCTTTAAAGCCATTTAAAATAAGTAAATAGATAGAGTTACCTGAAGCAACCACCAGCTCTCTGTTTAAGTTATAATCAAATTCAGCAAAGGCTTCGCCAGTATCTTCAACATCTTTATAAGCACTAATTAGCTCAATAACTCGTTCAGGGTTGTTCTTTATCGCGCCACGAATATATATTGCGCTAATATTAGTACGCGCCGACATCAAATTATCGACCAAGTCAGGAATACCTTCTTGATCGAGCTGAGCTAGGGTTTCTAATATATTCAAACTGGACGATTCCCAAAAGTTATTCACTTTAGTTGGTTTGCCATGTTTGATGGTCAACCAGCCATCTCTGGCCAATCGCTGCAAGACTTCACGCAAAGTTGTTCTGGTAACGCCTATAAGTTCCGACAATTCGCGTTCAGCAGGTAATATTGAGCCAGGAGGAAATCCACCGTTCCAAATAGACTCAACGATGTATTGTTCTGCAAAACCTGCTGGACTTTGTGCTTTAATGACCATAAGAAACCGATAATCCTAGACTTATCTTAATTTTAAACTGATTGTACCAGAACATTGACTTGGTACAAGCAAGTAAAATAGTTTGTGTGATAAATATTACAAAATGTCGTTGAAGGCTAATTAAAATAAGGTTGTCACTAGATTTTAAAAATAAAAACACTGGCAAAATATTGTCCTTACTAAAAAAATTGAGCATTGACATAATTAACTTTTATTGTGATTTAGTGAATATTACGCCAGAATATTACTTATAAATCCAATAGTAATAACAATAAGGGCAATCTATGCAGCAATCTTTTATGAGTGCATTTTATCGAAACTTTTTGGGGCAATCCCCAGAATGGTATAAAATCGCCATCATTTCATTTTTAGTCATTAACCCGATACTCTTTTCGATAAGCCCTTATGTTGCTGGTTGGGCTTTGGTCATTGAATTTATTTTTACTTTAGCAATGGCACTGAAATGTTACCCACTGCAACCCGGTGGATTATTAGCGATTGAAGCAGTGTTTATCGGCATGACTTCTCCTGATCAAGTAATGCACGAGATAGTGCTAAATATAGAAGTATTGCTGTTACTTATTTTTATGGTTGCAGGCATCTACTTTATGAAAAACCTGCTGCTTTTTGCCTTTACTAAAATACTAACTAAAGTCCGTTCAAAAACCTTAGTTTCGCTATTATTCTGCTTCTCTGGCGCATTTTTATCGGCATTTCTTGATGCATTAACTGTTATTGCTGTGATTATTAGTGTCGGCATCGGCTTTTATTCTGTTTATCACAAGGTCGCTTCAGGTAAAGATGTCCATCACGATCACGATCATACCAGCGATGAGGGAGTAGCTGAGCTCTCTCGTAATGATCTAGAGCAATTTAGAGGCTTTTTACGTAATCTACTTATGCATGCCGCTGTAGGTACTGCGTTAGGTGGTGTTTGTACGATTGTTGGAGAACCGCAAAACCTTATTATCGGCAATCAAGCCGGTTGGAATTTCATCGAATTCGCCATAAGAATGTCACCAGTGACCTTCCCCGTATTTATTGCCGGTCTGCTAACCTGTGTGCTTTTAGAGAAGACAAAATGGTTTGGTTACGGCGTTCAATTAACTGACCATGTTCGTCAAGTACTTATTGATTTTGACCATGAAGAAACGAAAAAGCGTACCAAACGGGATCAAGTAAAATTGATCATGCAAGCCGTGATTGCTGTTTGGCTTATTGTTGGTCTTGCTTTTCACCTTGCCGCCGTTGGATTAATCGGCTTAACCGTTATCGTTTTTGCGACCTCATTTACTGGTATCACTGACGAGCATCAAATTGGTCATGCCTTTGAAGAAGCTTTACCTTTTACCGCTCTATTAGCGGTATTTTTTGCCGTCGTTGCTGTGATCATCGATCAACAGCTTTTTACCCCTGTTATTCAATGGGTACTTACCTACGAAGGCAATATGCAACTGGTGATGTTCTATCTTGCTAATGGTGTGCTTTCCATGGTTAGTGACAATGTCTTTGTTGGTACGGTTTATATTACTGAAATACAAAACGCTCTAGCGGCAGGTCAAATTAACCGCGACCAATTTGATTTACTTGCAGTAGCGATTAATACAGGAACTAACCTACCGAGTGTCGCCACACCAAATGGCCAAGCCGCATTTTTGTTTTTGCTAACTTCTGCGCTTGCGCCACTGGTCAGACTGTCATATGGGCGTATGGTGATCATGGCATTTCCATACACCATAGTATTAACTTTGGTAGGCCTTATTACGATTTACTCTGGCCTGTTAGAAAATACAACTCAGTCTTATTATGAACAGGGATTGATCCAGCACCACAGTGAAAAGCCTCATGCGGTAAAACCCTCAGCACATTAATAAAAAGTAACAAAGAAAAAGCGCCGAATGTGGCGCTTTTTTTTCAATTTGTGTATTTTATGACACTGTAATAATTATTAGATTTAGGAATATATGTGAAGTTTTTAAGTGACTTGACCACAAGCCCTAGGGCATGGCAATTATTGGCCTTTAGCGCATTTGGCTTGGAACTAGTAGCCTTGTATTTTCAATATGTACTCGGATTAGCGCCTTGTATCATGTGTATATATCAAAGAACGGCTATATGGGCGATATTTTTAGCGGGTGTCGTCGGTAGTTTGGGACATAACTTAGTTTTGCTTAGAATAGTTGCCTACGTGTTATGGGCAACAGGGGCGATATGGGGACTGATCATTGCCGTGGAACATGTTGATATGCAATCGTCGGCAATGTCCTTCCTATTTAGCTGTGAATATATACCAAACTTCCCAAGTTGGGCACCACTGCACGAGTGGCTACCATTATTGTTTGAAGCAACAGGTGATTGTGGCGATATTAACTGGCAATTTCTAGATCACAGCATGCCACAATGGATGGTAGTGGTTTACAGTGTTTATACGGCATTATTTTCCACCGTGTTAATTGCTCGATTACAACAAACTAAAATGTTCTAACCTGGTGTTAGTTAATGACGACCAGAAAAGTAAAAGCCGAGTATAATACTCGGCTTTTACTTTTTAACAGGTGGGGTTACTATCGAGTTATATAAGAACACGCTCACAAAAGGTATTACGCATTCAAACTGACAGTTACTAAATTAAGTATTTTTACATCAGAAAAACATAGCAAACCATACCAACGATGCATGAGACGATAAAACTTAATATTGCTCCCTCTTTTACCATATCCTGAATTTCAATTTCCCCAGTTCCATACGCTATTGCATTGGGCGCCGTTGCAACGGGCAGCATAAATGCACAACTGGCCGCCATTGCTGCAGGGATCATAAATACGACAGGATCATTACCTGATGAAGCCGCAGCAACCGCCAGAATTGGCATGAGCAGTGTGGCTGTGGCGGTATTGCTAGTAATTTCAGTTAAATAAGTCACAACTAAACAAATGGTTAATATCATGAGTATTGGCTCAAGATTTGACAATGAACTTAGCCAATCCCCCAGCAAAGTGCTTAACCCCGAGGCGGTAAAGCCTTTTGCTATTGCTATTCCGCCAGCAAACAATAACAACATTCCCCATGGAATAGATACCGCGGTATTCCAATCAAGCAGTCGTCCTTTTTTACCGTTAGGTACAATAAACATGATAACAACAGCTAACAAAGCTACAGTGCTGTCTCCGGCGATATTAATGCCAAGAGCACCATTCCAGCCGCCAAAAGGTTCACTGCGAGTGATCCACGCTAACGCTGTTAATCCAAATACCCATAACGTCCGCTTCTCCTCGGTACGCCATTCGCCTAACTCGGGAAGCTCAATGCTATGTTCAAGCTTAACATTACGCGTTAACCATATAGCCATAATCGGAATAACAATTAAGACCACAGGAACGCCAATTTTCATCCACTGTAAAAAGCTAAACTCTTTACCGGTATGTTGTTCGTAAATCCCCGCAAAAATTACGTTAGGCGGCGTGCCGATCAAAGTACCTAATCCACCTACGCTCGACGCATAGGCAATGCCCAAGATCAAAGCAACTTTTAGGTTTCTATTATCAACGTGACCTAAAATAGCCAGCGCCATTGGCAACATAATTAAGGTTGTTGCGGTATTAGAAATCCACATACTTAAAAATCCTGCCGCGAGCATAAAACCGAGTACCAGTTTACGACCGCTTGATACCCCGACCAGTGCTACCATGTAGACCGCAAGCCGTTCATGCACACCCGATTTTTCCAGTGATTTTGACAGCATAAATGCGCCCATCAACAGCAAAATAACATGACTGCCTAATGCTGAAGCGGCGGTTTTGTGATCTAGGATGCCAAACAAAGGTAGCAAAGCAAAAGGAACAAGTGATGTCGCTGGAATTGGAATAGCTTCACTTACCCACCAAATCACCGTTAATAAGGTAATGGCAGCGGCAATGGCCGCTTTATCATTAACATCTAACACCGTTAGCACTGCATAAAAGATCAACGCAATGAGCGGTCCGAGTCCGATAAAGTGTTCTCTAGTTATCTTCATGTTTATTTATTCTTATTGTATTGTCTGACGCGCATAGCATTATAAAGGTTTTATAACCGCCCCCTAATCATATTATTTGCCTGCGCATCATAACCAGATGTTATTGATATTAAAGGTATTGGCTCAAAAAGTGGCGAGCATGCTGCCAATCTTGATTGCTGTTAAGCCCATTCCATTTATAATTCGTCTTCTTTAACAAACGCTGTAAACGCAAACTACTTTGCTCGACAACCGTGATATTGGCATGATCAAGTATCTCAATCGTTCCCGCGCGATTATTACAAACTAATAGCATGTCACAACCTGCTTGTTGTGATGCTTCAGCGCGTTCGACATATCCACCCACCGATGCGGCACCTTCCATCGACAAATCATCGCTGAAAATCACGCCATCAAAGGCTAGCTCTTGACGTAAAATTTGTTGTAACCACTTAACAGAAAAGCCAACAGCATGACTATCAATAGCCGGATAAATCACATGAGCAGGCATCAATGCGTCAATTTTCCCTTGGCTGATCAATCGCTGGAAAGGCAGTAAATCAATGGAAGTTATTGCTTGCTCTGCTCTAGTGTCAATCGGTAGCGCAAAATGAGAATCGGCTAAGACACTGCCGTGCCCAGGGAAATGTTTACCGGTTGCTTTCATCCCAGCTAAATGCATCCCCTCGATAAACGCTGCAGCCAGAGGGATTATTTTTTCCGGCTGTTGGTGAAACGCTCTATCGCCGATAACTTCACTAATACCATTAACATCAAGTACTGGGGCAAAGCTGATATCAATACCGACCGCTTGCACCTCAAGCGCCATCAGCACACCACATTGTTTTGCAATATCAATGGCACTACTTTCATTATGGTTGGCTAAATCCCAGATAGCGCCCATCGCAGGTATGGCACTAAAGTTATCACGAAATCGTTGAATTCGTCCCCCTTCGTGATCCACGGCAATTAAAATATCTCCGTTTGCTGATGCTCTAATATCTCGAGTAAGCTCGGATGCTTGTTCAGGTGATTCGTAATTTCGGCTAAATAAAATTAAACCGCCTACGAGAGGATGTTGTAGAAGTTCTTTATCTTCACTGGACAATGACGTGCCATGCACGTCAAGCATAATTGGACCCATAACTGCACACTATTATTCTTAGATGCCGTTACTCTACATAATTCGATTAAATTTACAAAGCAGCATTAGCAACTTTTAAGTAAAACAAGTCAATAAAGCAAATAACTCAACAAAATAGGCGATAAAACAACCAATCACACGTCATTCAATAAAGAGAATAAATTTGCTCGATTACTAAATAGTAGTTTAACTGTTAATGTTTTTATCGTTTAAGGTGCAATAGGTGCAGCAACGCCCGCAGCAACGTATGGGATCACTTGCTGTATCACCCCTGAAATATCAATTGTTTTATTAAAGTCGTTTTGTGCAATATCAATAAGTGCATCGCTCGATGACATGGTAAAAACAACGGTGCCCATAGTAAAATGTAAACGCCAAAACATTTCCTCAGGGGTTAATTCTGGGTACGCTCGCTGAACCGCATTAATAAAAGATGAAATGACTGTCGGATATTGCGTCGTTAAAAACCAACGCAAAAAGCCTTGGCTGTCGGTATAACCTCGGCCAAGCAGTTGCAAAAAGTTACTGGTGCCATTCTCTTTAAATGCATTTAACGACAATAATGGCTCAATAAAAGCGGAAAACACTTCGACTAAACTCGGCTGCGCTTCTTGATTACACAAGGTTTGTAATGCAGATTCTAATCGTGGTGACAATTCATTCATGTAGCGAGACATTACTGCTTTAATCAATTCTTTCTTTGAGCCAAAATGGTAATTAACCGCTGCTAAATTGACTTCCGCTTGACTGGTGATTTCACGTAATGACGTGCCATTAAAACCTTTATCAGCAAATAACTGCTCGGCTGCGTCTAGTATTTTATTTTTTGTACTCATAACTGAATTATTTCATTCACTTTTAGATAACTGCGCCAAATTAAACCAGAAAGTCAAACACCTAGTTTAAACATACGTTTAAAATAGCGTATTTCTATAAACAAGGTCAACTAAAGCATGAATGAATCATTTTCAAGTACGCAATAACCTATACTTAAGGCCAATAAAGTAGAGCGATTAAAAATAAACTACGAAAACTTTACTATTATATTGAACTTTATTACATTACGCGCCTCAAAGGTATTACACGAAAAATCTCCCTGTCTCAGTGGCCTGATCTGTCAATCATCCACTGAGTTTTTTTTGCCCTGAAATTACTGGTTACATCTTGTTACCTAAAGATTGATGATACCTTTATTGTTTGCTTGTAGTATTAATTACATTAGTTAAACCGCAGTTTAATTAATGCATTTTCACAATCTCCATTGTTTTAACTCAGCGCAAAGTCGCTGAGTTTTTTTTATTGAACGCTATTATTTTTTAAATAACTATACTCTAATGCTCTTTTTTCAATTAAGCAGTTGTCTCGCTCGCTCAGTTTTATATACTCATACGCTCACCACAAAAATGACAATAATGAAAATAACGGTTGATTATGAAAACACTCAAACTTACTGGCCTAGCCATATGTATCGCAGCGTCTTTATCCGCCTGCAACAAAGCAAATAACGATGTCCAAACAGCAGCGGAACCTGCAGCGCAAAACACAGAGATGCAAAAACTTACCGCTAAAGATGCCGAAGTATTTTTAGCAAACGTCGAAAAAGAAATTGAAGTCCTTAATATTGAAGGCGCCCGCGCTGAATGGATTTATCAAAATTTTATAACCGATGACACCAGTGCTTTGTCATCAGCGGCCAATCAAAAATCAACCGAAGCGGGTGTCGCATTCGCGATGGAAGCAGCAAAGTTTGATGATGTAGAAGTAACAGCAGATCAACGCCGTAAACTCAATATTTTGAAACAAAGCTTAGTGATCCCTGCTCCTGTGGATTCAGCTAAATCTGCAGAGTTAGCAAAAATTGGTGCTGAACTTGGTGGTTTATATGGTAAAGGCACTTACACCACCAAAGCTGGCGAAAAGCTAAGTTTAGGTCAAATGACCGCTAAAATGGCGACATCTCATAATTACGATGAATTATTAGAGTTATGGCAAGGTTGGCGCGAAGTAAGCCCGCCAATGAAATCTTTATATAGTCGTCAAGTCGAACTCGCTAACGAAGGTGCACAAGGGTTAGGTTATCAAGACTTAGGCGTGATGTGGCGTTCAAATTACGATATGCCTGCAGATGAATTTGCTAAAGAACTAGACCGCCTTTGGGGACAAGTAAAACCTCTATATGACGATTTACATTGTTATGTCCGCAGTGAATTAGGCAAAACTTACGGCGAAGATAAAGTACCACAAGATGGTCCAATTCCTGCTCATCTATTAGGAAATATGTGGGCGCAAACTTGGGGCAACATTTATGATCAAGTAGCGCCTGAAAATGCCGATCCAGGTTACGACTTAACCAAACAGCTTGAAGTGCATGGTTATGACGAAATTCAAATGGTTAAAGGTGCAGAGAAATTCTTTACTTCATTAGGATTTGACGCCCTGCCTGAAACTTTCTGGCAACGTTCATTGTTTACTAAACCAGAAGATCGCGACGTTGTTTGTCACGCATCAGCATGGGATTTAGACGGTAAAGACGATCTACGGATTAAAATGTGTATCCAGCGCACTGGTGAAGAGTTTGCAGTTATCCATCATGAACTGGGGCATAACTTCTATCAACGAGCCTATAAAAATCAACCGGTGTTATATCAAGGAAGCGCAAATGATGGTTTCCATGAAGCGATTGGTGACACTATTGCGTTATCCGTCACGCCAAAATACTTAAAAGAAATTGGATTAATTGATCAAATTCCTGATGAGTCAAAAGACATCGGCTTATTGTTGCAAAAAGCATTAGATAAAGTTGCGTTTATTCCGTTTGGTTTATTAGTGGACCAATGGCGTTGGAAAGTATTTTCTGGTGAAATTACTCCAGAAAATTACAACGAAGCGTGGTGGGAATTACGTGAAAAATATCAAGGTGTATCTGCACCAGTAGATCGCCCAGCAGACGCATTTGATCCAGGTGCAAAATATCATGTACCGGCGAATACTCCATATTCTCGTTACTTCTTAGCACACATTCAGCAGTTTGAATTCCATCGTGCTCTGTGTGAGATTTCAGGAAATACTGATCCTATTCACCGTTGTTCTATTTATAACAACAAAGAAGCAGGAGCTAAATTAAATGAAATGTTAGAAATGGGTGCAAGCCAGCCATGGCAACAAGCTTATAAAGTGGTTACGGGTAATGAGCAAATGGATGCAACCGCTATCCTAGATTACTTCGCACCATTGCATACTTGGTTAAAAGAGAAAAACCAAGGTAAACAGTGTGGTTTTTAATCATTAGTTAAAAATAAGCTAACGATCAAAACCTCTACATTAAAAAAGCCCTCACTATTTAAATAGTAAGGGCTTTTTATATCTTATAACGAATAATAAAAGAAAAAATCTCTAATCTTCTACCCTAACGCCCCAGACGTCATGTTCATCGGCATGTATAATTTGCACCCAAATTTGGTCACCCGGCTGAACATCAAACTCATCGGTCAGATAAACTTTACCATCGACCTCTGGTGCATCCATGTATGAGCGGCCTATTGCACCTTCAGTATTAACTTCATCAATCAACACTAGGTATTCTTGGCCAATTCTATCTTGAAGTTTTTGCGCGCTAATCTGTGCTTGCACTGCCATAAAGCGTTGTAAGCGATCTTCCATTACTTCGTCAGATACATGTTCTGGTAATGCATTAGCTGTCGCACCTTCAACCGGTGAGTATTTAAAACATCCAACTCTGTCTAATTGCGCTTCTTCTAAAAAGTCCAATAACTCTTCAAATTCTTCTTCTGTTTCCCCTGGGAAACCTACAATAAAAGTAGAACGGATAACAAGCTCTGGACAAATCTCACGCCATTTTTTAATGCGCTCTAACACGCGATCAGAGCTACCTGGGCGTTTCATTAATTTTAATATACGCTTATTGGCGTGCTGAAACGGAATGTCTAAATATGGCAGTATTTTACCTTCTGCCATCAGCGGAATGATATGGTCAACGTGTGGATAAGGGTAAACATAATGCAAACGCACCCAAACGCCCTGCTTCGATAATTCTTCACAAAGCTGCTGCATATGAGTTTTAACAGGCATGCCATCCCAAAAATCGGTTTTATGCTTTACATCGACGCCATAGGCTGAAGTATCTTGCGAGATAACCAATAATTCTTTAACGCCAGCTTTAACCAAGCGTTGTGCTTCCCCTAAGACATCGCCAACAGGTCGCGAGTCTAAATCACCACGCATCGATGGAATAATACAAAAGGTACAACGGTGATTACAGCCTTCCGATATTTTTAAATAGGCATAATGCTTGGGCGTAAGTTTAACACCTTGAGGAGGAACTAGATCAACAAACGGATTGTGCTTTGGTTTTGCGACATGCTGATGCACTTGCGTCAACACTTCATCATAAGCATGCGGACCAGTAACCCCTAACACATTGGGATGAAGCTCAATAATTTCGTCTTTCTTCGCCCCTAAACAACCTGTAACGAGTACCTTGCCATTTTCGGCAAGTGCTTCACCAATGGTATCAAGAGATTCTTGTACCGCGCTGTCAATAAAACCACAAGTATTAACAATGACCATTTCCGCATCAGCATACGAATTAACCACATCATAACCTTCAGTGCGAAGCTGGGTAAGAATACGCTCACTATCGACTAAATTTTTAGGACACCCAAGACTTACGAAGCCCACCTTTGCAGCGCGCTCTGACTCTTGGCTTGCATTAGCTGAAGTTACAACTTCTTGATGCTGCTCTTCAATCATTTTAGATGGAATGTCTAACGTGGTTGTTTGGCTTTGGGCTGAATTACTGCTTTTTTTAGGTGCTTGTGGGTCAAATTGTTCTACGGTCATATTGGCCTTTATCAATCAATGAAAATTACGATGATTTTGAGTACGCAAATTATATCGTATTGTTAATCTTCGTGGTAGTTCTTACGCTTATTGGCAATAGTCCTATAAATCATTACAAAGACATAATGCACTACATCACTGGTATTTTTTATCGCCCGCAGTAACTAACATACAATTATTTGGTTGTGCTGTTTGCAATCATCAGCAACATTTTAAGTTCACCACAACAAATTTATATTATTGTTAGCGAGTGCTAAAAGAAGAATTTATTTCTTCAAAACTTTAATTTACGTATAGTGTCTATATTGAATGTAATGTTAGTAAAGATTGGCAGTTCTTTAAGGCGGCTTTAATGCATTATAAAAGTTTACTTGATGCGATTTCTTTCGCTACAAGAGTACATCATGGCCAGACTCGTGCAGATGATAGCACGCCGTATGTTTCTCACCCCTTTAGAGTAATGACCATTTTAAGTCATGTATTTGGTGTTACCGATGAATCCATATTAATCACCGCAATACTGCATGACACGATTGAAGACACCAGCGCTGATTACGATTCTATAGCGGCCCTATTTGGTAGCGATATCGCTCAGAACGTTGCCAAGTTAACCAAGGATATGCGCCTGCCCAAATCTTTGCGCGAAGAAAAATTTCTAGCTGATTTTGATGATTTAGATGACGGCATCAAACTTTGTAAACTTGGGGATATGCTCGATAATTTAATTGATACCGATACTATTGATGATAAAAAAATTGTCAGAATTGTCTCTAAAGCCAAAAATATTTTAGCGCGATTGCAACCGGGAGATGAAAAACGCCCTATTCAAGAAGCCATCAAAGAAGTGCAAACAAAATTAGATACTATGGATTAAATTTATCAACTAAATGCATCTCAACTAGCGCAGACTTTAGCTTAAACTATGTTTAACCAACAACATTGCGGTTTCATGTTGCGCATGCACAAAAGATTTAATGTTTAACCCCGCCAACGCACTTTGTTCTTCCTGTGAATTGACTTTAACCACTAAATTAGCACCAGCATGATATTTCAATACCGCCTCACAAATTATCTGCTTATTTTTTAATGAGTTAACCGTTAATATAACACAATTAGATTGTTCCACTTTTAGTGATTCAAGCACCGGTTGTTTGTCTAAATGCCCAAAATAAGCCTTATAACCTCGCTTTCTTGCCAGTAAAACATGCTGAAGGTTGTCGGAAATAATAACGAAATCGACGTGTTGTTGCGTCAACTCTTTCGCGACGATCCTTCCCAGAATAGCGAAACCACAAACAACGGTATGATGACTAATATTTATCGGTGTGATCTTATCTGCTTCAAAAAACTCAACCACAAAAATAGAGGCGAGTTTATAAATGTTATTGACCATAAACGGCGTTACTATCATAGATAACACTGTGATCAAGATAAGAAAGTTACCTAATTCGCTCGCGATAATATCCTGATTAATCGCCAGCGCAAAAATAGCAAAAGAAAACTCACCAATTTGGCATAAAGCAATAGCTGATTTAACCGAGTCACTTTTATTAGACTTTTGCTTGATCAATAAATAAATGATCACAGCTTTTATTAACATCACCAGCGCCAAAGCACCAACAACCCAAAAAATATGGTTAACAAAATAGATTAAGTTTATTTTGGTACCAATTGAGAAGAAAAATGCCCCAAGTAATAAGTCTTTATAAGAGGCAATATCTGATTCAACTTTAATGTGAAAATTTGTCTCTGCGATTATCATTCCTGCAATAAATGCCCCAAGCGAGTAGGTAAACCCAAGTTCATGAGCAATTAATGACGCCCCGATAACAATAGTAAAAACAGAGCTTAAAAATAACTCTTCCATTCGTGCATTGGATGAAAAATGAAGTAACCAAGCAATGATTTTTTTACCCAAAGTAAACATAAAAATAATAATAAATGTCGCATATAAAAAGGTCTTGATTAAAATTTCACTAAAAGACAGCTCACTGTTAGATAGAAAACTCATTAATAATAAAATCGGGATCACCGCTAAGTCTTGGAACACCAAAATTGCCACTGATTTTTCGCCGTATGGAGTTACGATATCTTTCGATTTTTTTAAATAAGGCAATACGATGGCTGTTGACGATAGGCTGAATGCAAGCGCAATAATTAATGACGAAGTACTATCCACGAAAAACACAAAGTGCGAGATCAAAAAAATAATAACGGAGCTAATAGCTACTTGAATAAAACCATTAATGAAGATCAAATGCTTCATTTTGTCTAGCTTAGAAAACGACATTTCCAAACCGATAGTAAACATTAAAAATACAATACCGAATTCACCAATGAGGTCTAATGATTTCAGTTCGCCACTACCGTTAAAATCAAACAGTGTACTGACCAGCGTGCCCGTGATGATATAGCCAATAATATGTGAGACAGAAAATTTAGTTAATATAATGTTTAAAACGCTGGCTAGGGCCAATGAAATAGCGATAATAACAAGTATTGAATCCAATATAATTCCTCAAAATAGTATAGGTGCAGCGTAAATAACTAATGATGCCCTAATAGATATAGCAGGTTACACACCAAGTTAAACTCATCAGCTGAAATAAATTTAAACCTTAAATTACAAATAGTTATAAAAGCATTATTATCAAGCATCTGATTACAAGGATATTCTCTGTATTAAACCAAGGCATCTGCACTATTACCGTGCATCATAACTAGCTGATAATTATAGGATAAAGAGCAACTAAAATATTTTATGATTAAAAGACAGAGAAATGAAAAGCATGTCGTCTTTATTAACAGCAAGTAGCACCATATATAGGGAGTGATTCGACCGTATTGCTTATCATCAAAACGCTAAAGTGTTCACCTATTACCATTACCACTAACATCTATTGAATTAAACGCTTTTGGTAATACTCTTCCTGATCAGGCCAGCCTAAAGCAGAGAACAAACTTAAACATTGATGTCCCAAATCTGCCGACACTTGCAACCTTTCTTTCGTTATCGGATGAATAAAACTTAACGATTTAGCCACTAACACTAAACGATTTAGGGAAAAACATTCCCTGAACATCGTATTATGCTTACCATCACCATAAGTGGTATCTCCGACAATGGGATGGAAAATATGCTTCATGTGTCGTCTTAACTGGTGTTTTCTCCCGGTTTCAGGCTTAAGAGAAACTAATGAATATCTAGAAGTATTATATCGCCCAACCGCCATAGGTAGCTCACAGTTTAAAAGTGTCTTGTACTGAGTAACCGCTTGTTGAGCCGGCTTATCTTGCCTCGCCTTTTTGTCGGTCATTTTATCTAGAACTTCTTTTAGTGGATAATCGATATGTCCCTGGGCAGAAGTGTGTCCTCTCACTAAGGCCAGGTAAGTTTTGTTTACTAAGCCAGTCATAAATTGTTCTGACATTATCGCGGCGATTTCAGGAGATAGTGCCATGAGTAATACTCCTGATGTAGGCTTGTCTAAACGGTGTACGGGGTAGACATATTGACCCACTTGATCTCGCACCAATTGCAAAGCAAATAAAGTTTCATGCTTATCTATCATAGAACGATGTACTAACAATCCCGACGGTTTATCAACGATCACTAAGTATTCATCTTGATATAAAATAGTTAATACTGGCTTATGTTCAGAACCCGTAAACTGCAGTTCTGGTTGGTCAGCTAAGTCTTTCATGAAAGTAATTTTTCTCTTCAAGTTGTGAATGGTAATGTTAGCACTTTGTTTTTGTATCACTTTTATAAATACTTTGTTGATAACCCTTGCTCTAACTATCACTGATTACGGAAGCAACACCATCAAAGCGATTTATATTGAAAAAGTGACAGTAGGAAGTTACCAAAATAATCCGTTGATGTTAGTGAGCTATTATCTCTATAATGCCGCCATAATTCGATACAATTTTAGCTCATGACAACAATAGCAACTATATCTGAACTTCTAGAACTGTCCCAATCACAATATCGCATTTACGATGTTGGACGTAAAATTGACAAAATATCGAAAGCCAATTTTGAAAAAATTGAACTCAACCAAGTTCCCTACCCTTTTCCTTCGCAGGGTCATGCTTTTATTGCCCTAGCTTTTTGGCAAAAAAATATTGAACAACAATACCTATGGTTTGTTAAATTACCGCTTGATGAACGAGGGCTGTTAAACCAAGGGGCTAGAAATCACTTTATCGCCATTATTGTCGAAGCACTAGGAGCCGATCTCACGGTAAATCCAAGTGAGCAACAAGAAAAACTGTTAAGCAATAATCCGTACCATTTTACCCCAAGTCAATACAAGCTAGCGTCATTAAATAGCATTATAAAATGTGAGTTAAAACAAACCGCTAGTGACTATTATAAAGATTGCCAAGCGTATATAGCTGGAAAGCTAGCATGGGGCAATTGGCATAATATTGGCGTTCAGGGCATCACCGATTTCGCAGCAAGAATTAACGAAGAAGAAAATGAAATAAATCTTGTGCAGGCATTTGATAATATCGCTGTTGAAGTATTAAATCCATTATGTACGGCCCTAGAAAACCAAACGCTCTCAGTTGACTTAATCAACAAGATCATCAATAGAATTCAACATCCGTTGCACACTGATTCAGCTGAATTAAAAAGTAACTTGCTACGTGCGTTGGCATCGAGCGCTCATCACCCCCATGTGTTATCGACAATAGACTTACTTATCAATTCTGAGACACTTACAACGGATGACTGTATAACATTAGTTGCACGATGTTGGTCTGTCTTCACGGAGAAAGACCGCCTTATGCTTTTTTTAGAACACGTGATAAAAACCCAAAGCATTGATTTATTCCAATCTATTTTCAAGGACTTGGTGGCATTGCCTAATATTCGTTCAATAATATTTCAATGTATGCGAGACCCAAATCGCAGTGATGCGTTTGCACAAGCTATTGGGCAACTTTTTAATCAAACCAAAGGATAAATTAATTGTGGAAAATATTTATTATTTATTATTCGTTTGTTTGATATTTTGGTATTTCATCTATTTGAGAAAAGTATCCGAATTCGCACGTGTACATGCAGACAAATATTGCCAACAAGAAAGCTTACAATTTATTTCAATTGCGCGTCGTAAAAGCAGGTTAAAATTTGATAAAAAACATGGGCCGCACTGGTATAGTACTTTTGATTTCGAATTTAGCGGCGATGGTGAATCTCGCTATCAAGGGGTTTTATATTTAAGAGGATATAAATTAGAAAGTGTTCACCTTCCCCCTTATAAAATCAATTAAATTCATGTATAAAAAAAGCGACTTAATAAGTCGCTTTTTCATCTACTCTTGCATCATGCATATTCCATTTTACTACTGATATAAAGCCATATTCCTTTGACTGTAGTAGCTTCCTGCTAGCATTCCTTACTCAATTTAATATTCCATACAATGTGTTATTCCATTAAACACATTCGAGTGCTCATCCGTTTTCACTCTGTCTTCCTGACATCATTAATATTAGCAATCGCTCAAACTTTTGCTGATGGTATTTCCTTATCAAAAATCATGATGTCGCTAACATATTTCTATAAGTATTTTTTTATCTTTAATAACAACACATTAAAAGCCACCGTGTATTTTTAGATAAAAGTAAAGCCTTTATATCTTACGCAAATGTAAGATATATCTCACAATAAACTAATCAAAATCGGCAAGATATAGAGATAAGATTTTCATTATCAAAAACGATAGTAATTAAAAACTAGATCTTATCGTAGAAATTAAAAAGATGTCCTGACAATATTAGGAAAATTGGTTAACCTTGCATGAAATCACTAAGCTAGTTCGATAAAGCTTCACGTGCATTTTAAATGAAATTATTTATTGGAGGTATTGTGCAACTTTTTAAGTCACTGTTTTGTTGGCGCGGGTTTGATAATCGTATTCGTTTTGCTTTGATCCACGGGGGTAGTTACCTGTGTTTTATTTTCTTTTCTATTACATTTTCTCCTATAGTTTCAACTATTTGCTTTTTCATCCTAGCTGCCATGCATTTATGCTCGACGAAGCGAAGAATTCAAGATGCAAAATTAGAAAAACATTGGTTGATTACTTTAAATTCAACCTATTTAATTGCCGCTATAACGGTTTTATTTATTGATAGCTCTTTGACTTACCTGCTATTACTTATTCCAATGGCAATATCACTATTTTTACTTACTTATCCAGAAAAACCTACTAAGCACTATATTTTTGGTTATAACGGCCCAACAGACTTAAGTGAACATATACATAAATATCAGCACGGTAGCGGTAAAATCAATCGAATTGAACCAACATTTGCTGGCCAACATACGAGTATTAACGAAACTATTTTTGAAGATAGCTATACCGAGACTCCCCCACCAGTTAACCATTCAATTTCAACTGATGAGGAAACTGGCTTGGATGTTGGTATGATGATCCGCTCAACTCTTCACAATAATTTAAAATTAGTTGTTATTTTTATTGGGTTAATTTTTATCGCTATTGTTGCTGTGATTGTTTCTAACACTGGAGATAATGAAGGAGCGAACCAACCATTAGAAGTAGAGCAAGTATCAGAAGTTATACGCTCATACCCTGTTACATTGCCCGATAACTTTACTGTGATGCTCTCTGAGCATAAAGGGATCATTATTAATTGGCAGGCAGAACAATCTAAAGAAAGTAACTACTGGACATTAGAAACCGCTCAAGGGGATCGCAGCTGTGCAGACTTAAGCTTCAATAATGGTGATAAAGTAAGAACCATGTCCGTATTAGTAGAGCAAGGAAACGAGTATTTCGCGCAATTTTCTCCGTTAGATACGCAGCAAATAATAAAGAACATTGCCTTTCGTGGCAGCTTTTCGCTGTGCGGCTATACCTTTTCACTTAAAGGTAGCCAAGCAGCTTTAGGTAAAAATAAAATTTATGCTGAATTAATTGAATATTAAAAAAGTAATAAAAAATGCGGCTCAATGAGCCGCATCTCTTAATCTAACTTAATGCATCCTGCACAGTTACATTTCATCCTTGAAACCCATCCATGGTTAAACAATGTCCTTATTGCTCTTCGTCCCATCCTGGGAAATATATCTTCCTGATATATTATCACTATCCTAAGTTATTCTGATCGTCATCCTGACGATTGTCTTCCCTAGGTTACACATCCAAGTGCATTTCATCCTGAAGCGATATCCTTATCACTCAACTTCATCCTGAAGTTTCCTTTGAGTATTTACATATTCACTGTCTTCCTGACATGGTTAATAATACGCGAATAGATTCAGATACAAACCTACCTTAAATAAAATACTTACCTGCAATATATTTGTAACATTTTTGTTAATTCAATTAATACAGTTAAATCAGTAGGATAGTGGTAGACGCCCAAGATAATGCGCACTTATTTTCCAATATGTCGCACAAACATGTGAGATATGTCTTACAGGAATAGGTGAGTTTTAAGAACATTGCTGACTCAGTGAATCAACACAAAACCGAGGAACACTAAAATAAGTTAAATAGTAGAGGATGAATTCTGTACGAATATAGAATTATCCGCACAGAATGAAGGAGGAAAAATACTAAGGTTGCTTTTTATAATGAACCATTAAAGAACCAGAAACATTGCCAACCGTTACTTTTTCAATCAATTGGTAATCTACATCGTTAAAAAAGTTTTGATATTTTTCTGTCGTGGCATAAACGGCTACTCCTTCGCTTTCCGGGTGTTCATCCAGAACGGTATTGACTGCCGCCATTAAATAATGCCCAAATCCATGATGTTGATGTAGTGGGTGAATAGCAATAAAAGATAACATGTGGAATTTGGTTAAAGGTACTTTAGACAAAATAAGGTTTTCTTTTTCAATCATTTGCTTAGTACTAAAATATCCAGCACTGAGTAGCATTTTTAAACGCCAATGCCAAAAGCGTTCAGAACCAACGCCGTCATCGGGTCCATTTAAGCAGGCAACCCCAACCATAGTTTCACCTAAATATAGTCCCACCATAGGTTGTTTTGCTTGCCAAAACGCGCTTAACTCTTCTCTAATAGATGCTCTTAACCTTTGCTCGTAATCTTCTTTATCACCGTTAAAAATCTCTAAGAAAACAGGATCATCATGATATGCTTGATATAACAGAGAAGCAGCCAATTTTAGGTCTTCTGTTGTTAGATATGCGGCTCTAATCTCTACTTCTTTTTTCTCAGCAACGACACCTGTCATCTATACATCCTCTTATTGCAAATCTTCACTTTAGGCAACGTAATGGTAGAAATAACGTACAATAGTTTAGTATTCTTACATTATGTTGTTAGTAATATTTTTATTATTGACCAACAACCATAACAGGAATTTTTAAATAAGGTCAAATACAATTAATATGATTACTATTTAACCCGCTATAATTATTGGAACTTTAAATAAAGGAAAGCAATATGGATAGGTCAATACATACAATGTCGTGTTTATTCGCTCAATTAGGCTTAGATAGCGACGATAGTAATATTCAAACCTTTATTAATGAACACAAAGGACTGATCGGTAACCAATCACTTGCCGATGCTGAATTTTGGAATAAGAACCAGGCTGCTTTTATAAATGAAGCCATTAGCGCAGATTCAGATTGGTGTGAAATTGTTGATACACTCGATACTTTACTCAGATAGGTGTTAATTCATCAAAATAAACGCGAAATTTTTAATTACTTACGTTGGTAAAAAGCTAATAACAGAGCATTAATCATTGATGATCAAAAATAATCGACTCAAAATTAAAAATAAATTTGAAAACAGCGATGTTGTTAGTCAATTTGCGATTGATTTACTACCTATAAACACAGTTGATAATGTTGTCTGGCATTTAGCTAAAGATGTCGTCGCGCAGTTAGGCTTTGAAGACGTTGTTATCTATTTAAAAGACAGTAATAAAAATGTGCTCTATCAATGTGCTGCATATGGCAATAAAAACCCCGAAAACTACGAGATATTAGATCCAATAGAAATTAATGTGGGTGAAGGCGTTGTCGGCCAAGTTGCTTTAACCCAACGTCCACTTCGGATAGCAAACACGGCAACATTAGACAATTATATTGTTGATGATATGAAGCGACTATCAGAACTTGCCGTCCCGATGATAGTAGAAGATAAATTAATTGGTGTTATCGATTCAGAACATCATCAAGAAAACTTCTTCAAAATATATCATCAGCATACCTTGGAAGCCATAGCATCAATAGCAGCAATAAAAATAGCTCAAATTCAAACAGTTGAACAACTAAAAAATAGTATCAAAAAATTAGAACACAGCCAAAAATTACAAGATACCTTATTCGACATTGCCGAACTTATTTTTGAAACCTCATCACTTCATCATTTTTATCAGCGACTTCATCAGTGTATTGGTAACATAATGTTTTCAAAAAACTTTTTCATTGCACTAGTGACTGAAGATAAAAAATCGCTCACTCTCCCCTATTGCGTTGACGAATTAGATGATGTGCCAAATGATGAATTGATCCCCATAGACATGAACAGACCAACGATAACAGGCTACGTTTTAAAAACAAATAAGGCATTATTGGTGTCGGAAAATGACATCCAGCAAATGATTGATAGCGATCAAATATATATCAGGGGATCAATACCTAAAGCTTGGTTAGGTGTTCCGTTTGGTGACGGTGAATTAAAAGGTGTGGTTGTTGTACAAAGTTACAATAATAAATATATTTTTAATAATGAAGATAAACAAATACTTTCTTATGTCGCCAAACATATCCGCAATGCCATTGAGCGCATGAAAGCTAAAGCAGATTTAGAGTTTTTAGCCCTACACGATCCTTTGACGAAACTGCCCAATAGACGTTTGTTTACCAATAAAATTACACAAGCTATCATCCATGCTCAAAAAACGCCAAAAGCGGGTCTGGCAGTATTCTTTATTGATTTAGACAGATTTAAAGAAGTAAATGATAAGTACGGTCATCTCGTTGGTGATAAGTTATTAGTCAATGTATCTGATGTTATTAAAAATTGCATTCGTAATTCTGATACGCTGTGCCGCCTAGGAGGGGATGAGTTTGCCATACTATTAGAAAGAATAGTCGCGAAGAGTGAAGCGCAAAAAATTGCATTAAAAATTATAAATAACGTTAGAGACATCAAACAAGTTGACCAATTATGCATTGATATTTCAGCAAGTATTGGTGTGAGATATTTTATTGAAGGAGGGATAACCGCTGATACGTTAGTATTACAAGCTGATAAAGCAATGTACAAAGCTAAGTTAGCAGGGAAAAACCAAGTAATATACTTTGATGAAAATTCGATAGAATAAAATTATTCTATCGAATCATGTCAACGTTAAATTTTACCCGCCTACATTACGCATGTGTTCAGCGCCGGCACCTGTTTCTTTAAGTACACCATTAACGAAATGTAAATAAGTACATTCATCTTTGGTCGTTAAACCGTCTTTTTGAGTACGATGCGTACGATAAAATAGCACCTGAATGTTGTCGCCATTACTTTGATAGTTTTCAGTAAAATCAGCAACACCTAAATGAGTATAAGCGTCTGCATAACTAGCGCCCAATGCTAACTTTGCTATTTTTTTACGATTGCCATATTCGCGATCATCAAAGTCACTGCTAAAATTGTGGCCATCTTCACCACCACCAACAGAGACAACACAACCTGATAAGGTCAAAGATATTGGCGCAGCAATGAGCAATGCAATTAAGGTCTTTTTCATCTTTATTTCTCTTTTTAATGAGTTTGTAAAATCGAACTACTTACAGCAAAAAACAAACCAATTATATAACTTATTGATATATATGTATTTACATAATAAAACATCATTATTATCAAGACAAGGTTAGCTTTATTCGCTAAAATATGAGTTCTTTAACAATCTGCTGTTTCAAAATGACTATATCTGAAGAAATTTTAGCCATAGCTAATCAATTAGCCAATCAAGGCAAGCAACCTAGTGTTGCTTTAGTAAAAGCGAAACTTAGTACGAACACACCTTTGCCGACGATAATCAATATACTAAAATCATGGCAACACGATCCTAATTACGTTAGTCCAACATTTTCCCAACAAAGCCAAAATAACCAAGAACTGTTAACGCCTGAGTCTCGAGCGCTAACAGAGTTAATAAGCAGTGCATTAGCACCAATAGAAAAAGAACTGGCTGAAATAAAGCAGTTGCTTAACGAGCTAATTAAAAAAGGTTAAAAATTAAAGTCCCTGTTCATTGTGAATTTCATTAACTAACTTGGGAGTCAGCATTGATAGAAATTCAGTTAAAGAATCGGCTATTTTTTTATGAGGTTCACAACCGACACGCTCTACCCATACTTCACCACTGTTGTTATTAACCGATAAAATCATATCTTCTTCATCGGTAACAGCAAAAAAAATAGTAATGGCCTGTTTAAGTTTTTGCTTCATCAATACATGACCAATAATATTCTCCTGCAAACGGGCGAAGTCTTCTTTACTCCAAGGCAGCAATAAAGACAGTTCTCCTTCCTGACATTCAGCATGTATAGCATCGCCATAAGCACAGGTGAAATAGGTTTTTATGTCGGGATGAAATTCTAACTCAAGCGCCGACTCAATATTTTCAAAGCTTAAATCGTCAACTATTTTATGGGGCTTCCATAGCATTTTTTGTTCGTCAAACTCCTCTTCTAAACAGGGGGATGGCCAGTCTTCATCTTTATCTACACTGGGGAAGCGCGCAAACTCTATTTGATATTGACGTGTGTACTCCTGCAAGAAAGACCATAATATTTCTGACAAATCGTTATTTGCTAATTTCATCAAACAAAAACTTCCTTTAAAATAACTAAAACGCTAGTGGTAATCAATTTATGACAACATATCAAAACGCAACAGAACTCGACAAGCTGACATTAGGGAAAACAACCCTATATTGCAGCGAATATAACCCAGATTTACTCCAAGCGGTACCAAGAAGCTTAAATAGAAATGATTTAAACCTGGATCCGAATAATCTGCCGTTTTTTGGCGAAGATGTTTGGTATGGTTACGAATTATCCTGGCTTAACAGCAAAGGAAAACCAGTCGTTGCAGTCGCTGAATTTAAGTTTCCATGTACAAGTGAGAACATTGTGGAATCAAAATCATTTAAATTATATTTAAATAGTTTTAATCAAAGCCAGTTTTCATCTACCGAAGACGTTATTGAACGCCTAAAAAATGATTTAGCGTTAACGGCTGGAAAATCAGTCGATGTTGCTCTCTTTCCGGTCAGTGATTGTTCCGCGTTAGCTATTACCCAACTTCCAGCAACATGTATCGACCATCTGGATATTACTGTTGATGATTATAAATTTAACGCTAAGTTATTAGCTGACAGTCACAATCAAAACAAGGTTGAAAACAATATTGTTGAAGAGCAACTTGTCAGTCACTTGCTGAAATCTAACTGCCTGATTACGAATCAACCCGACTGGGCCAGTATTTATATTAGCTATAAAGGCCAGCAAATTGATCATGAGTCGTTATTAAAATATCTGATTTCATTTAGGCAACACAATGAATTTCACGAGCAATGTGTAGAACGAATATTTTCTGATATTCAGCAATATTGCCATATTGAAGAGCTTACTGTATTCGCTCGCTATACAAGGCGAGGAGGTCTAGATATTAACCCCTATCGCAGTACCGTTAATAAAAACGCACCTAATGCCCGTACTTTAAGGCAATAATGAAATTAAAAGCGTATCAACTAATAACACACAAATTAAGACAATTTAGTAACAGTTAGGCATAATGCCTGCTAACATTACGCTATAATTTGTTGTAAATTAACCTATAATAATGATGTAGAACAACGCTTAAAGTTATCCGTCATTATAAAATGCCCCACGACAACGATTAATGAAATGAAAATCGGCTGTAATATATGC
The DNA here is from genome assembly GCA_040779335.1 of Colwelliaceae bacterium 6471. GTDB lineage: Bacteria > Pseudomonadota > Gammaproteobacteria > Enterobacterales > Alteromonadaceae > JBFONV01. The sequence continues at coordinate 1,079,276 of JBFONV010000001.1, read as the reverse complement.
ATTTGTACAAAGAGCTTGAAGAAGAATATATCTTATGAATGATAAAACATCTGCAACTGAACAGTTACGAGTCTTAAAGCAAAAACTTGAAGCTGCAGTGAGTTCTCGCTCTGATTTAGAAGAAGATTTCAAAACACAATCATCCCTTTTAGTGACTTTTATTGGCAAATTATCCTTGCTGTGCAAAGGTATGGATATAGAGCTCGACAACCGCCTAGGGAATTTGAGATCGTTATTAAGTAAGTCAGCCCCCATTTCAGATATTGAGCAGCAAGTCACCAACATATCAAAAATCATCCAACGTCTTTCCGTCAAAAATGAGCAAAATATTCGCTTAATGCATACCCAATTTATGGAGGCTGGAAAAGTTTTACAAAAAATTAATGGCCTCCCTGACGATCTAAGACGCAACCTACGCGCTCTACTCAAAGACAGCGAAGACTCTAAAGATTCCGTTGTAGAGTACGTACCATTACTCAGTCAATTGATTACATTCTATGATATAGCCTTACACGCAAAAAATGGTTCTACTCAAGTAGGATTATTGAATAATAACGTCAGCAATATCTCGTCAGAAAAAGCTAACGATGCCGTTGTTCAAGAAGTACTAAACAAATTTATTAAACTATTAAATGGTTTGGTTTTATCGAAAGAGCATAACGAAAAAATATCGTCTATTAAATCGGCATTAAAAAAAGACATGCCCAACGAAAAGTTACTCTACAGCTTTTTAGAAACTTTTCACGTTATAGTAGAAGATCTTTCCGAAGAAAGAAAAACCTCCGAAAGCTTTCTCTCAACCTTAAATAATACGCTATCGACTGTACAAACGGCGGTAAAAACTACGCTGTCAGGCAGTCGAAAATCAAACACCAAACACAGTAAACTCAATCAACAACTTCAACAGCATATTAGTGAAATGTCAGGGGTTGTTATTAGCGCCACATCATTGACTGATATTAAAAGCGATATCAATGACAAACTAAGTCTTATCGCGAAAGCGCTGGAAGAAAAATCAACATTAGAATCAGAACAACAGCTACAATTAGAACAACAATTAAAAACAATGAACATGAAAGTTAGGCAATTAGAGAAACAAAGCGCCGCTTTTGAAAAGCGCCTTGTAGAACAACAATCTAGAAGTATGCTCGACGCCCTGACTAAACTTAATAACCGCGCTGCTTTTGATGACTACTTTTCTAAGCAAATGGTTCGTTTTCATAACCATCCATTCGATTTAGCCATTGTCGTACTAGATTTAGATAACTTTAAAAGAATCAATGACACCTACGGACATACTGCAGGTGATAAAACATTACAAGTTATCGCCAATACACTCAGCAAATACATTGATAAAGAGGTTTTTATAAGTCGATACGGAGGAGAAGAATTTGTCCTAATATATCCAGACATAAAAAAACAAACCTTACTTGATAATTTAAACATGCTCAGAGAGCACATATCAAACTTACCGTTTAAATTTAAGAATAATAAAGTCACCATAACGATGTCTATGGGTGCCACTCATGTTCAACAAGCTGATAATATTCATATTGCCTTCGAGCGCGCAGACAGCGGCCTATATAAGGCTAAAGAAAAAGGCAAAAACACAGTTGTTTACCTATAGGGCAAGCTACCTTTTAGACATATAGTAAAGAATAAATGGAAGTTTAACATCCCTAAAATTCGTTGATTAGTTCACCCTCTCTGCATTAAGGAGTTTTACCATGCATACTCAACTCAACCCTGTCGGTAACATGAACTTACTCTCCCAAATAGAAGTAGATCAATTACAGCAATCGGCCACTAGTGATTTATATAATCTCTATCGAAACTGTTCGTTAGCGGTTCTAAATGCCGGCAGTCATACTGATGATGCAGAGCAAATCTATCAACAATACAAAGACTTTAACATTCAAGTACTAAGACGTGAACGGGGAGTAAAAATAGATTTAGAAAACCCACCAGAACACGCATTTGTTGATGGCAAAATCATCAGAGGTATTCAAGAGCAGCTTTCTGCCGTGCTTAGAGACATACTTTTCACCAGTAATCGTTATCCTAGTTTCCCCGATACCTCAGAACTGCTTACTCACGTTACTTTCGACATTCTGCGCAATGCAAGTATCATATTACCTAAAACGGAACCTAATTTGATCACCTGCTGGGGTGGACACTCGATTAATCACACCGAATACAAATATACCAAGGAAGTCGGTTATCACTTAGGTTTACGTGGCTTTAATATCTGCACAGGATGCGGTCCAGGCGCCATGAAGGGGCCAATGAAAGGAGCAACAATTGGTCATGCGAAACAGCGTATTAATGACGGGCGTTACATAGGCCTAACTGAACCAAGCATAATAGCGGCAGAGCCCCCTAATCCGATAGTGAACGAATTGGTAATAATGCCAGACATTGAAAAACGTCTAGAAGCCTTTGTCCGTATTTCTCATGGCATCATCATCTTTCCTGGTGGGGCTGGGACAGCAGAAGAACTGCTTTATATACTTGGTATAATGTTAAACACTAAAAACCAAGCACAGAAGTTACCGATTATCCTAACAGGCCCCAAAGAAAGCGCCGCATATTTTAATGAAATAGATTCATTTATTGGCGCTACATTAGGTGAAAAAGCACAGCAATTATATAAAATTATCATTGATGACTCTCAAGCCGTTGCCCAAACATTAAAAAAAGGCCTAGAAGAAGTGATAACTTACCGAAAACTAACAGGTGATGCATATCACTTTAATTGGTCATTAGTTATTGAGTCTGCATTTCAACGCCCGTTTGATCCTACCCATGAAAACATGGCCGACCTTACCTTAAGTAAAACATTAGATACTGCGGCGCTTGCAGCCAATTTGCGCCGAGTGTTTTCAGGTATAGTTGCGGGTAACGTGAAATCTAACGGCATAAAAGCGATTAGAGAACTTGGCCCATTTAAATTATCGGGCGAACCTGAAATAATGACCCTTATGGATAAATTGCTAAATTCATTTGTTTCTCAGCAGCGCATGAAGTTACCAGGCAGCAAATATGTCCCTTGTTATCAAATTTCTCAGGAATAAATAGATGTCTGTTCATTTAGTATTAATTGACGCACTTAATCTGATCCGAAGGATCTACGCCGTACAAGAGCGACCTTTTTTATTAAATAACGAATTAGCGGAAAACACCAAACAACAAGTATTGTTTAATACTCAACAAGCTTGCACGCACGCACTTGCTAAAATACTAGAGCAACATGAGCCGAGCCATGCGTTGGCAGTTTTCGATAGCCAAGCACCTTGTTGGCGCTATCAAATCTACCCTGATTATAAAAAAGGCCGCAAAAAAATGCCGGAACACCTTGCTGATAAACTGGGGGATATTCAAGATGAATTTATGACTTTATCTGTAGACTCTCTTGTTTCAGAGCAAGACGAAGCCGACGATCTTATTGCAACGTTAGCCATTAAAGTCGCATTAAGAAATCAAAATGTCACCATAATATCTACTGATAAGTGCTTTCTTTCTCTGCTTAATCAAAATATCCAAGTGTATGATTATTTCAATCGTCGCTATTTGGATGAACACCATGTTAAAGAAAAGTTTAGTGTCAAATCTCATCAATTAATGGACCTGTGGACATTAACGGGTGATACGACTAACAAAATACCAGGTGTTGCGGGTATAGGACAAGTATCAGCGTCCAGCCTACTCAATCAATATGGCTCTCTCAATGCTATTTTGAACGCGACAGATTTAAAAAAAAGCATAAAAAGCAAACTAGAACAAAGTGGCCAACAAATAGCACTAAGCCGTCAATTATTAACACTGAAGCAAGATATACCACTAGGTTTTAATTTAAAAGACATACGCTTAAACAAACAGCATTTAACGGATGACGCTCAGACTAACGCAAACTTAGCCTGACAACAGCTTATTCTGCTTGCTAAAGATTCACCTATAACAAAATCAAATCAGCGACACACTTTTTGAAATTATCGCCACACAATTGTATTGATATTACAACAATACTTTTAAAATTCTTCACATATCGTTATGCTATCGCCATTAATTATATTTTTAGCTGCGTATTGATATTTTTGATCGAGTAAAAGTAAAAAGTGAACAAGGAACACAATGAATAAAAAAATCATTACACGTATTTTACTTGCCTTAGGTGCATATGGCATTTTCGTTATATTAGTGATGACATTCTATGACGACAGCCCATCAAATATGCAATGGGAAGATAGAGAAGCATATAATCGCCAGTATATTGCCAAACTAAAACTGGATGATTACAACGTTGATAAGGCTATTGAAGAGTTGGGTAGTCCAGATATTACTGAAGCAAAAAAAGTTGATAATGCTCAATATCAAATAATGTTTTACCGCACCCAACATGTGAAATCCGATGGTATTACAACTCAGGACGAATGTACTGCGTTATTATTTACCGACGGTGTGCTAACAGCAATAGGAAACTCAGCTTACGAACAATTTAAAGAGTTGTAAGTAAAACTGGCTTGGCGAAATTGAAGTACTCCCATAAGCGCTGAAAACATCATGGGATATTGCTCTAAATCAAACATCCATCAAATGGTTATAATTTATACATTTTCATCAACGCAATCTATACTATGATACCGTATTAGCATCAGCGGCTGTTTTGAATACTACTGGCGCTTGAAAAAAGTACGAAATATTTCATACTATGAAAGTTTTTACGGTAGCTTACATCGCGCCAGCATGATATAAAGCAGCACAAATTTCTATGTGGTTGGATGAGTTGTTCGCATAGAAAAATTTTCACGACATTTTTCAAAAGGTAAATTTAATGGCTAAGCAAACCATAACGGTTATTCCCGGTGATGGCATCGGTCCAAGTATTATAGATGCAACAATTCAAGTTTTAGATAAAGCTGGCTGTGATTTTGAATATGAATATGCGGACGCTGGTTTAACCGCACTAGAAAACCATGGCGATTTAGTTCCAGAAGAAACGTTGGAACTCATCAAAAAAAACAAAATCACCTTAAAAGGTCCACTAACAACCCCCGTTGGTGAAGGCTTTACCTCCATTAACGTAACGTTGCGTAAACAATTTCAATTGTATGCCAATGTCCGCCCTGTGTTGTCGTTTAAAGGCACTAAAGCGCGTTATGAAAACATCGACATTATTACCATCCGTGAAAATACGGAAGGCATGTATTCGGGATTAGGCCAAGTAACTTCACCAGATGGTATGCAAGCTGAAGCCATGAGTTTGATCACTCGTGAAGGTGCAGAGCGTATTGTAGAATTTGCCTATCAAACCGCTCGTAAAGAAGGCAGAAAGAAAGTCACTGCAGTTCATAAAGCCAATATATTAAAATCAACTTCTGGTTTGTTCTTGAAAGTTGCCCGTGAAGTCGCACAACGTTATCCTGATATTGAGTCAACGGAAATGATTGTCGACAACTGCTGTATGCAGTTAGTAATGAACCCTGAGCAATTTGACGTCATTGTTACCACCAACCTATTTGGTGATATTTTATCAGACTTATGTGCTGGTTTAGTCGGTGGTTTAGGTATGGCCCCTGGTGCTAACATTGGCGAAGATTGTGCAATCTTTGAAGCAGTTCATGGTAGTGCTCCTGACATTGCAGGTAAGAACTTAGCCAACCCTACGTCAGTAATTTTAGCGGCGATTCAAATGCTTGAATATCTAGGTATGGCTGATAAAGCTGAAAATATCAGAAAAGCGATCACTGATGTCATTGAGTCTGGCGACCGTACTACCCGTGACCTAGGCGGAACACATGGTACAACAGATTTCACCGCTGCGGTGCTTGAACGTTTATAATGCTGTTGTCATGCTTGTTTTATTTAAAATAAAGCAAGCATGATAAACTCAAATTTAATCAATAAAAAACCGACTTCTGTCGGTTTTTTTATCGGTAGTACCAAGCTAATTACTTGGTATCCATCAAGGGTGCAGGAGACAATAACCTCGCGTGAACCGTCACTTCCTCTCTATCGTAATACAGATGCTTAGCATAAAGTTCATATTTCACTTTATGCTCTGAAAACGCATCTTTAATCGCCTGTAAATCTTTGTTGACCTGCTGGTAACGTCCTTTCATTGGCAATTTCAAATTAAAAATGGCTTCTTTACAATAGCCTTTCAATAACCATTGACTCATTAACCAAGCAACACGATGAGGTTTCTCGATCATATCGCAAACCAACCAATAAACATTAAACTTAGCGGGAACAAATTTAAAGCCGTCCATTGTATAATGCTTTACTTGCCCTGTTTCCATTATAGATTCAGCCATAGGGCCATTATCTATTGCAGAAACCATCATGCCGCGGCGCACCAGTTGATAAGTCCAACCTCCTGGTGCTGCGCCAAGATCAACGGCGTTCATGCCAGAAGTCAGGCGCTCATCCCACTCGTCTCTAGGAATGAAATGTAAAAACGCTTCGTCTAATTTTAGCGTTGAGCGACTTGGCGCCTTACTTGGAAACTTTAATCGAGGAATACCCATGGCATGAGGAGAGCTATTTTCAGCGATTGAATACCCCATGATCACTTCTTGACCACTTAAAAATAAAGCATGAAGGACAGCGCCATGATGATCGCCCTTTTCAGTTAAGACTTCATTTTTTCTTAACGCTTGACGTAAAGGTACCGCCAACTTACGACAAAATTTACTCAACGCTTTACCATCGTTAGTATCTGGCGTTTCCATTCTTAAATCAGCATATTGCCATTCGTTACCGAGTGCTTCGGTGATAGCTTCCACGCGATTGTAATCAGGCAAAGTAATTTTTTCAGTTAAGGTGACAAACCAATCCCGAGCAAAGATAAGCCTGCGCAGTGGCAACTTACCCATCAGAATTTCGCCATCTTTATCATTGTGTAGATGAAAATAGACGATGCCCTGATTTTTTATCAGTTCTAAATAGCCATACATTTCATTCCATGCGGCTTTTTCTTGAATTTCAGCACCGCACTCTTTTTCAAAACCTGGGCGACAATATAAAACGATTGAGGTCATAATTTATTTTTACCTGCAAGCGCTAGTGTTAACCAACCAAGCGCAAATGAAATTCCCCCAAAGGGAGCTGTTTTTCCAATATATGTGAAGTCAAACAATGTTTTTAAATATAAGCTGCCACTAAAACATAATATACCGACCACAAAACTTGTGCATGCGAACATCAATGTTTTTGAAGGTTGCTGTTTATGCCATAAAAGGGTCATAAACAACGCAAGTGTATGAATAAACTGATATTGCAAAGCCGATGCTAAGTGCGACTGTGCTTCCAAAGGCAGCATCTGACCCGCATGCGCAAGCCAAGCGCCGAATAATACTGAAAAAGCGCCGCTAATTCCAACAAAAATCATCATACTCTTAACTATTTTCATCAATAAACCTTAGAATTTGTTGAATAGCACCTTCGATATGTTGCTGATGAGTATAACCAGACTTAACTCTTGGTTTTAAATCGTGATCGCCATCAACAAAATAACGCAGCTCGCATCGACTTGATATCTCATAATCGGCAATTTCTATTTCGGCACCTAACGCGTCCCTTTGTCCTTGTAAAATTAATACAGGCCGGTCGATATTTTGTAATGGTTCCAGTCTTAACTTTTCAGGTTTTTTACTCGGATGAAACGGATACCCCAAGCAAACGACACCGCCGATCTTACCTGGTGATTCCTTAGCAAGAGATGCCGCAACACGGCCTCCCATTGATTTACCGCCAATAAATAACGGTAATTCGGAATCTAACTCAGCAATAATGGTCTCGTAACAACTTAATAGTGCAGGCATTCTATCTGGGGGTCTTCGTTTACCATCTTTTATACGCTTATCCATATACGGAAAATTAAACCGCAATACCTCAATACCATATTGCCCCAGTTTATCGGCTATATTAGCCATAAACGGATGATTCATGTCCGCGCCTGCCCCATGGGCAAAAATGAGCAGTGCTCTTGCCTGAGTAGCACTATTTAATAATGTTGATATCACTATTGTATTTGTCCATCTGTGATTTGCTCTTGCTCTTCATGGACTGTGTCTAACATCCAAGATCTAAATGCCATTATTTTTCCAATATCCATTTGTTGTTCACGGCAGACAAAATAAAAACTATTTTTACTAATTAGCACATCATTAAACGGACAAATCAAGCGCCCAGCATCAATGTCAGGCTTGGCCAATACACTATTTGCCAATGCGACTCCCTGTCCATGAATGGCGGCTTGCAATACCATGCTTGAATGACTAAATATTGGCCCATGATTAACATTAACGCCCTTGACATCAACTTGTTTAAACCACCTTTTCCAATCTCTGCGCGAAGTATCATGTAATAAGGTATGTTGCGTTAAATCACTCACCATTAAAAGAGGCTTCTTATCTGACATTAACAAAGGCGAACAGACTGGGATCAAATATTCGGTATGGAGTTTATCAGCATGTAAGTTTGACCAATTTCCTCGACCATGATAAATCGCAACATCAACATCTTGAGTAAGCGAGTTCTCTTCTTGATCTACCGCTTTGATTCTAACATCAATATCCGGATGCAGAATATTAAACGCATTCAATCGAGGTACTAACCATTGAATAGCGAAACTCGGTTGTAAACTTACCGTGATTGCACCTTTCGCCCCTCTAGCCAATAATTTCTCGGTTGCGTCATGCAAAGCATTAAAAATATCTTTTATATCTAAGTAATATGCTTGCCCCTCTTCCGTTAACAACAAAGCACGATTCTTTCGCATAAAAAGTTTTATGCCTAAATACTCTTCCAAAGATTTTATTTGGTGACTTATTGCTGCTTGAGTGACGAATAATTCTTCAGCAGCCCGAGTAAAGCTTAATTGTCTAGCAGAAGCATCAAAAGCCCGCAAAGCGTTTAGTGGAGGGAGTCTATTAGCCACAACATACCTTAATTATTAAATTAATAATGAGGGACTAATGCATAATTAATCATTAATTCCACATAACAAGCAATCATTAGTTTTTCTAATGGATAACATTATAAATAGTCATTTCTCAATATGCTAGTTTTTACGTATTATTCGCACTGTAGATGCAGGACAACATCTTCTGTCCATCAGAAATGGACTATATAACGAATGTGACCCCCAACCCACATTTAGCTATGCGAGAGAAAGGTCCTTAAACATCTATAAGGAAAATTGACGTTTATATTAAGGGTACCATAATGAAATTTGCTAACATTTTATCTGTATTATCTCTCATCACTTTCTCCAGCGTTGCAACGTTTGCACAAGCTGGTGAATTAGTAAAAGTTGAACCTATTAACAATATTACTTTTGTTAATGAAGTCAAACTTGACTTGAAACATTCGCTTCAAACAATGAAGTTAGACGTTACACCTGTTCATACGCAGCAGCTAGCGCAAAACTTGTTAAATGTGGAATTTGATTTACCAAGCAATCATAAAGAAAAATCACGCGCTAAAGTATCTGTTATTGCTGAATAAGCCTGAAACGGTAAGCGGATTGATCTTCTCTACAGTAATGCCTAATTTCTCTAGAATCAGTGCATAAAACAAAAAAGGTGTCTATTAAGACACCTTTTTTGTTTTATGCACTGAATGATATCAAGTCTATTTAATTGATATCATTAAATAAGCAAAATATTCAATTAACCAGTCGTAATCAATGGCTCAAAGTTTTTTACTAAATCATCGATGGCTTTCATTTGCGACAAGTAAGGTTCTAGCTTATCGAGTGGCAGTGCACATGGTCCATCACACTTGGCGATACTAGGATCAGGATGAGCTTCGATAAACAAACCCGCTATCCCTATTGCCATGCCGCTTCTAGCAAGCTGTGCGGCCTGCTCTCGGCGTCCTCCAGCAGAATCTGAACGCCCACCAGGTTTCTGCAATGCATGTGTTGCATCAAAAATAACAGGTGCATATGATTTCATTTCGTCCATGGCCAACATATCAACAACCAAATTGTTATAGCCAAAACAACTACCACGTTCACACAAAATTACTTTTTCATTACCGGCTTCAGCAAACTTACTAATAATATGACGCATTTCATGCGCAGCCAAGAACTGTGGTTTTTTTACATTCACAATCGCATTGGTTTTCGCCATAGCAACCACTAAATCGGTTTGTCTGGCAAGAAAGGCTGGAAGTTGAATAATATCGACTACATCTGCAACGGGTTGAGCCTGATACATTTCATGCACATCGGTAATAATGGGTACATTAAACGTTGATTTTATTTCTTCAAATATTTTGAGACCTTCGTCTAATCCTGGTCCTCGATATGAGTTAACCGATGAACGATTCGCTTTATCAAAGGAGGCTTTAAATACATAAGGGATCCCTAGTTTTTGCGTAACTTCAACATAGTGCTCAGCAATTTTCATCGCTAAATCACGTGATTCAAGTACATTCATACCGCCAAACAATACGAATGGTTTTTCGTTAGCAATATCAAAGTTTGCTAGTTGAATAGATTGCAGTCCCATAATAAAGATCCTTAAATTTTTGTGATATTAAGCAATGCTTTGTAATATCTGTCCACATAACCAAGCCATATATGTCCCCACTGTATAGCCTAATACCGCAAGTAGTACACCAACAGGCGCTAATGACGGGTGAAAAGCCGATGCGACAACCGGTGCTGAGGCTGCACCACCGACATTAGATTGACTACCAACCGCCATATAAAACAACGGCGCTTTAATGAGTTTAGCGACAATAAGCATTAAACTTGCGTGAATTACCATCCAAATCACTCCAATAACGAAGTACACTGGAGTGTCGGCTATCATAGTGACATCCATTTTCATGCCAATTGACGCAATTAAAATATAGAGAAATGCCGAACCAACTTTTGATGCACCTACCCCTTCTAATTCACGTAAACGAGTAAAAGATAAAGCAATACCGACAGTGGTCGCAAACACAATCATCCAAAAGAACTTACTGTGAAAACTAAAACGGGCAAGATCGGGGTAATTAGCAACAAAATATGGTGTAACTGTATCAGAAAATAAATGAGCAAAACCTGTCACACCCAAGCCAATTGCAAGAATAATCATTAAGTCAGGAAGAGTTGCTATACGCGCGTGTTTAGCGTGGAAGTTTTCAACTTTTTCTTTTAACGCGGTAATAGCTGACGTATCGGCGCCAGTTTTTTCATCAATCGATTTAGCATTCGCTGCCATAATTAACAACACCGCCATCCAAAGATTGGCGACAATGACATCAACGGTTACCATGGCAGAAAATATCTGATCACCCGCGCCATATATTTCTTTCATTGCCGCCTGATTTGCACTACCACCAATCCAACTTCCTGCAATAGTGGTCATGCCCTTCCAAACCGCATCAGGTCCTTGTACACCAAGCATTTCTGGATATACACTGGCAACAATTAACAACGCTATAGGTCCACCGATCACAATGCCTATAGTGCCAGTAAAGAATAATATAATCGCCTTTTTCCCTAGCCCCGCAATAGCTTTTAAATCAACACTTATGGTTAATAAAACTAAACACGCCGGCAGTAAATAACGTGATGCGACAAAGTAAACCTGGGATTTTTCACCGTCTATAACACCAAAGGTATTTAATAAGGATGGTAAGAAATAACAAACAAGTACCGCAGGAACGATGCTGTAAAATTTCTTCCAAAAACTGCTCTGACAATTTGCTGTATAAAAAACAAAACCAAGCATGATTGCTATAAAGCCTAGTATTGTGGCATCGTTGGTAACTAATGGGCCATGGGCTAGCGCATTTTCGATTAATTCTTGTTGTTGCATAAACTTCCCAAATGTTTAGAAAAAGACTTTTCTAATGTAAAACGGTATCCATTACATTGATGTTATCTAATTGTATTTTTAATAATTGTGCGGCTGGATCTTTGGGACACTGCTCAACAAAGAAGCGATAATCATCATAAGCCACTTTAAAACAATCAAGCTGATGAAGCAAAAAGCCTCTATCACGACGCTCAAAGGGATCATCGGGTCGTATCGCCAACAACACATCAACACATTTTAACGCATCATCAAAAGCTAACTCCCTTATCAGTGCGCTTTTCAAAGCACTAATATGTTCAAAAACTATACTTTTAGTGGGCATTGCTGGTAACTGATAATCACTCGGATCTCCACCTAATTCATCCATTCTATTATCGAGCTCATGCCAACTCAGCGACTCTCCCGTAATAGGATCAAAAATAATGGCATACAACTCATCACACTCTATTCTCACCATAATTTTTTCAGGTACAAAGACCAAATCACATAAAAAGCCACAAGCTTCTACAATATGGCAAATTATCGCGGCTTTAGTGATTGGTGCAATGGTTCTATGGTCGAGTCCAGTCTGAAGCTGATAAGAGAATACCGGCCAAAATGCGCGACTATTATCAAGTAATAGGTGTTCAACAAATAATTCATTAATTAAATGTTCCGCACTTTGAATTGGCTCTTCAATATCACCGATGGCTGCTTGACACTGTTCGATAATGGTATCAAGTGATTGGTATAACGTGTCGTTTGTATTAGAAAAGATAAATTCTTCAATTAAGACAAACGATTGTAATAAACTTTTTTCGTCAGCAGAAATTTCTGACAGTAACAACTCATTCATTAAAATACTTATTTTACCTTTTCACTATAAAGCAACCGAAATGGGGGTCAGCACTTAACTTTTAAAGGCCAAACGATGATTTAATTATTCGGCTTTGGAAAATTAGTCAGCGATACGCCTAGCCGAAAAATACCGCTTCTTTGGTCATCGCCAAACGCACGATGAGCATAATCCACCCCATAGCTCCCAAATAACCAATAATTTGCATGGTGCGATTACGCGCTAGTTTAAGCGTATAATATCCAGTAAATATATAAGCTAATAGCGCCAATATTTTTTCCCCTAACCAAAGCTGTTCAACAGGGTTTAACGCTAGCGAAACAGCCATATAAATCCCGACAACTAATAACAAGGTATCAACAATGTGCGGGGTTATTTTTACCCATTTACGCTGTAAATTTTTTGACTCTAAAAGTGTCCATGCAAAACGCAAGGTAAAAAGAAAAATGCTGATCACAGCTAAAGTCATATGTAGATGTTTAAACATGTAGGTATCCTATCGATTACTTATCGTTATAATTTATTGTTTTGGTTTGTTTATGATGATTTCGTTTATTATTACGTACTGGTTACGGTAATGGTTTAGTTGTCCAGTTTGCCCAAGTGATCCTATCATGACCAGAAAAATCAATCGCAGTCTGCATACCATGATAACCCAAAACCTTTAAAATCTGTTGTACTTCTTTTGCCTGTGTAAAACCATGCTCAAAAATCAGGCATCCGCCATCTTGCAAATATTCGCGTGCTTTATCAGCGATATGTTTGATGTCACCTAAGCCATTATCATCAGCTACTAAGGCACTTTTAGGTTCATACCTGACATCGCCCTGCGATAGATGTTCATCTAACTCATCAATGTAAGGTGGATTACTAACAATCACGTCGTACTTAGTGTCGACCTGAACACCTTCAAACCAATTGCTATAAAAAATATTAACGGTCTCTAAGTTTAGTCGCGTTGCATTTTTCTGCGCTAAAGTAACAGCCTCGCGACTAAAATCGACCGCATCAATTGTCCATTTAGGCAGTTCAGACGCAAGTGCCAGTGCTATTGCTCCTGTGCCCGTGCCCAAATCAAGGCAACGAATGCTCTTTTGTTGTTGGTCTGCGTATAGTGATAATACTTGCTCAACCAAAATTTCAGTATCTGGACGTGGAATTAACGTTGCAGGTGAAACTAACAAAGTTAAAGACCAAAACTCACGGGAACCGATGATATAGGCAATGGGCTCACCATTATATCGTCTATTTAACAACGTTAAGTAATGTAGACATTGTTCATCGGTTAAGACCTGTTCAGGCCAAGTGAGTAAATAACTAGTAGGTTTATTAAGTACGGTGGACAGTAAAATTTGCGCATCGAGCTTGGCTGTATCTGAGCATACCTTTAAACGCTGTAGACCAAAATCGATGAGTGCTTGAATGTGACGACCAACAAGAGAACTTATCATAAAAGATGCAGAGTTCTCTTGCTTTTCCGCATTGAACGCTTTTGGTTCATCCGGTAGATGTCTATCTACCATAGCTGACGTCTCGTTCGACATCTATTACAGACTTTCATCACTAATTTTGTTCAGAAAGAGCCGCTAACATATCCGCCTGATTTTCCTGCATTAATGGTTCTAATACTAATTGCAAGTTACCTTCAATCACTTCATTTAAGCGGTACAAGGTCAAGTTGATACGATGATCTGTCATTCTTCCTTGCGGGTAATTATAAGTGCGAATACGTTCAGAGCGATCACCACTGGCCACTAAGTTACGACGAGATGACTCTTCTTCGCTACGACGCTTTTCATCTTCTGCAGCTTGTAATCTTGCTTGCAGTACTGACATCGCTTGGGCACGGTTTTTATGTTGTGAGCGTTGGTCCTGACATTCGACTACGACTCCTGTTGGAATATGTGTAATACGAATAGCCGAGTCTGTTTTGTTAACGTGTTGTCCACCCGCGCCAGACGCCCTAAAAGTATCTACTTTTAAGTCGGCCTTATTAATTTCTATCGCTTCAGACTCAGGAATTTCTGGCATTACCACAACAGTACAAGCAGAGGTATGAACACGACCTTGAGATTCAGTTTCTGGCACACGCTGAACACGATGTCCTCCAGACTCAAATTTCATTTGTCCGTATACACCGTCACCGTTAATTTTCAAAATAATTTCTTTATAGCCGCCTTGTTCGCTTTCATTTGAATTCATCAATTCAACTTTCCAGCCCTGCTTTTCCGCATATCGGCTGTACATTCTGAAAATATCACCGGCAAAAATAGCGGCTTCATCGCCACCTGCACCAGCACGAATTTCAACAAAACAGTTATTGTCGTCGTTTGGATCTCTTGGCAATAGTAAAATTTGTAATTCATTGGCTAAATCTTCGACCGCCTGTTTAGCGGTTTTAAATTCTTCTTGTGCCATTTCTCGCATATCAGGATCATCGTCTTTAAGCATTTCTTCCGCGGCTGAAAAATCATTTTCCGCTTCTTGATAGCGATGAAATACCTGAGTCACTTCTTCTAATTGTGAAAATTCTTTTGATAACGCTCTAAACTTTTCTTGATCAGCAATAGTGTCAGGATCAGACAACAAGGCTTGAACTTCTTCAAAACGTTCAACTAATACTTCAAGTTTTTGATATACAGATTTATTCATTAAAATTTTCTTATTCAACTATTTTGAGTGATGAGCCACTAACTAATACGCGCATTATATTCTACCTAGACATTAATTCGCAGCAATTTTATTACCAGAATTGGAAGAATACCGAATGGAGTGATTTTATTGTACCAAATGGGTTAAAAATATCAGACTACATAAATATTATTGAGGCAGGAGTTTATAAGTATAATGAAGAACTTTCAACGCAAAAATAAGGCTTAGACCTCATCCTTATTGTCCAAATTATAGATATCGCGTAAATATATTAGTTTGTCGAGTTCGCCGCCTTGCGCTGCAGATTGAAACGCGCTGGTCGGCGCATGCATAAATTTATTAGTTAATTTAGTAGCAAGTTCGGCAATAATCGCTTCAGGCGCTTTGTTGTTATTAAGCTGTATTATCGCTTTTTCTAGTAACTGATCCCGCTCTTGCAAACATTGTTGGCGAAATTTAACCACAGTATCTTGGGTATTGAGTCCGCGCAACCATGACATAAAACTCGTTGTTTGGGCGCTAACAATACTTTCTGCTTCGACGGCTGCTTTTCTTCTATTTTCAATATTTTGGGCAATGATCCCTTGTAAATCATCAACCGTATAAAGAAAAACATCTTCAAGTTCTGAAACTTGCGACTCTATATCTCGAGGCACCGCTAAATCAACCATAAAAATAGGTCGATGTTTACGCTGCTCAAGCGCATGTTCAACCATACCTTTACCAATAATCGGTAACGTACTGCCGGTAGAGCTAATGACAATATCGGCTTTACTCATATGCTCAGGTATTTGCGCTAAAGTGATCACATCGGCCCCAATTTGATTGGCCATATTTTCAGCTCGCGAAATGGTACGGTTCGCAACAGTTATTTTCCCGACTTTATTGTCGTATAAATGTTTAGCCACTAGCTCAATTGTTTCACCAGCTCCAACTAATAACACGCTAGTTTTTTCTAAACTGGCAAATATATGTTTTGCTAAATTAACCGCGGCAAATGCTACTGATACAGCACTCGCGCCAATTTCCGTTTCAGTTCTGACTTGCTTGGCAACTCCAAACGTTCGTTGAAACAACCTGTCCATAACCAACGCCATAGAGCCAGCAGCTTTCGCTTGACTATAAGCTTGCTTCATTTGACCCAATATTTGCGGTTCACCTAACACTAAAGAGTCGAGCCCACAGGCAACTCGCATCATGTGATTTACCGCGCCTTGGTCTTTGTGGATGTATAAACTCGGTGATATCGTTGATGCGGGAACGTTATGATAATTTTCAAGCCATTGAACAACACGCTCTTGAGTAAGCTCGACATTGCCATCTTGCACTAAGTACAGTTCGGTACGATTACAAGTCGATAAAATGGCGGCTTCTCTGCATTGTACAGCCGATAACATATCATGCAGCGCAGTACTTAATCGGTCAGGGTTAAAAGAAATTTTTTCTCTTACCGCAACCGGCGCCGTTTTGTGATTTATACCTACAGCAACTATCGACATAATGCGTTAATGTTTAGCCTTAATATGTAATGGAGCAAAGTGTTAGCTTAACGCTAATAAGGAATACTTAATCTTTTTATTATAAGCAAAAGTTCAGATTAACCCTATTATCACTCAGGAATTAAATGAAATATATGATCTACAACAAAATTAATGGCTAATTTTACAAAATAACCGTAATAATTGAAAGGCGCTTACATGCAATAGCCAAATATATTACCATGGACAATATTACTTTTTGATAAATATAAAATATTCATGTGGACACGCATATTAGGCAGTTTGTTTATTCTGTCAGTCATTAGTGGCTGTACAACAACCTCGACAATGCCGCCGTCACAACAGGCACTCACTCAAAGTATTAGTGAACGAACCCGTGAATTATTGCGATTAAATAACTGGACCGTAATTGGCAAAATTGCATTTATTCAAAATGATAAACGTGAGAGTGCTTCTATAAATTGGCAGAATCAAGGCGATAAGAATCAGCAACGATTAGATCTCACTACATTTCTAGGCATTAACATACTGCACTTAAACTCAAAAGGTTCGACACACCACATAAAAGTAGACGGTAAAGAATATAACAGTGATGATTTAGACGGACTAATATACCAGTTAACCGGATTAACACTGCCAACCGAAGCACTTACCTACTGGCTAAAAGGCATTCCCTATTTAACAGGTGATCAACTGAGCTATGATCCTGTTACCAAGCTGCCAAGAAACTTGACCAGTTATTACGATGATCATCTTTGGCAGATTCAATACGATAGCTATCAGCTTTATGGTTCGAAAAGGTTAGCCCGTAAAATCACCATTAAGCAATCCGACTTAATCATAAAAATTATGCTTAAAGATTGGATAATAAAGTAACGAGGTATTAAGTGACAGACTCACATTTTTTTAGCTTTCCATCTCCGGCAAAACTAAACTTATTCTTACACATTATTGGTCAAAGACCGGACGGTTATCATTTACTAGAAACGGTTTTCCAGTTTCTGGATTTTGGCGATACTATCCAAATTAAAGTAACGCCATCGCCATCAATAAATTTACTTACGCCGATTGAAGGGGTTGAAGATGAAGACAACTTAATTGTTCGTGCTGCTCGGTTATTGCAACAAACAACAGGCTGTAGGCTTGGAGCTGACATTTCTGTTGAAAAAATATTACCCATGGGTGGTGGGTTAGGCGGTGGCTCATCAAATGCCGCGACTGTATTACTGGCATTAAACACGCTCTGGCAACTAAAGTTATCTACTAATGAACTCGCAAAGCTAGGCTTGTCGTTAGGTGCAGATGTACCTATTTTTATACACGGTTTTGCCGCGTTTGCGCAAGGTGTTGGTGAACAACTGACCCCGGTAACACCAAAGGAATATTGGTATTTAGTAAGCAAACCTAATTGCAGTATCAGTACCGCCAGTGTATTTCAGTCAGCTGACTTACCCAGAAACACACCAGCAATAGCTTTTAACGAAATTGAAATTGAAATTGATAAGTGTCATAACGATTGTCAAACAATGGTAATAAAACACTATCCCGAGGTTGCCAAGCTACTGGCTTGGTTGGTAGAATACGCGCCGTCTCAAATGACCGGAACTGGCGCATGTATATTCTCGCGTTTTGATTCAGAAAAAGAGGCTAGCCATATTCAGTCACAACTCCCGGTGGATATTACATCGTTTGTGGCTAAAGGGTTAAATCAGTCTCCTGTAATGAGTGCGATTAAAGCAGCTTCGGGCGATTAGAATAACCAAAGCAATGATAATATCATTGAAAAATTAACTAATTCGCTGATTATTAACTACCCTTTATGGATTACAAGTTAACGTTAGCGTCGTAATTTTAATGTCAAAAGTTTCTGAGGAACTGACAGTGCCTGACATGAAGATATTTGCGGGTAACGCCACCCCTGAACTGGCCAAACAGATCGCTAATCGCCTATATATTACTCCAGGCGAAGCCAAGGTAGGCAGTTTTAGTGATGGCGAAATAAGTGTTGAAATAACAGAGAATGTGCGCGGTGCGGACGTATTCATTATTCAATCTACTTGTGCGCCAACCAATGATAACCTAATGGAACTTATCGTAATGATTGATGCATTGCGACGAGCTTCAGCAGGTCGAATCACTGCCGTTATCCCTTACTTTGGTTACGCACGTCAGGATCGTCGCGTTCGTAGTGCTCGTGTCCCAATTACCGCTAAGGTTGTCGCAGACTTTCTTTCGAGTGTTGGAGTTGACCGTGTACTGACGGTTGATTTACACGCCGAACAAATTCAAGGCTTTTTTGATGTTCCTGTTGATAACGTTTTTGGTACGCCAATTTTGTTAGAAGACATGTTAGAAAGAGATTTAGACAACCCTGTCGTAGTTTCTCCTGATATCGGTGGTGTTGTCCGTGCTCGTGCAGTTGCTAAACTATTAAACGATGCAGACTTAGCGATTATCGATAAACGTCGTCCAAAAGCAAATGTCGCTCAAGTTATGCACATTATTGGTGATGTTGCCGGCCGAGATTGTATTATTGTTGACGATATGATTGATACAGGTGGAACGCTAGCTAAAGCAGCTGAAGCGTTGAAAGAGCACGGCGCAAAACGCGTTATCGCCTATGCGACTCATCCTGTCTTATCAGGTAATGCTGCAGAAAACCTTAAAAACTCAGTGATAGATGAGGTGGTTGTCACCGATTCAATTCCACTATCCCCAGAAATTAAAGCCCTTGATATGGTTCGTCAATTGACCCTAAGCGGCATGCTTTCAGAAGCAATACGTCGTGTATGCAATGAAGAATCTATTTCGGCGATGTTCGATAACTAGGGTTTATTGAGCTTTACCCTATTAAAAAAGCGCCTACAGGCGCTTTTTTAATGTCTTAATGATAAAGCGCTTTGTGTAATTAAAGAGAAGTTAGTAAATAATTACCTTGATTAGTATTACTTATCGCATTAATAGATAGATCTCGTTTAGTTGAAGTGTTATTATTCCGCGCCTTTTTTATCTGGCTAAACAAAGATAAGCCTAAAATAAAAGGATTCGCATTGTTTTTGGTCGCAAAAAACAATGACCATTTAATTAATTTTAAGAGTATTAATCCATGACTGATTTATTTACTTTAGAAGCTGAAGTACGTACTGATTTAGGGAAAGGTGCGAGCCGCCGCCTACGTCACGCGAACAAAGTTCCTGCTATATTATACGGTGAAGGCCAAGAGCCTGTTTCTTTAACATTAGAGCACAAGAATGTATTCCGTGCCCAACAAGAAGAAGCGTTCTACTCTCACGTTTTAACCATTAACGTTGATGGCAAGCCTGTTGAATGTTTGTTAAAAGATATGCAACGTCACCCATTCAAGCAAGTTGTCATGCACTTAGATTTTCTACGTGTTGATGCTAAACACGCTATTCACACTAACGTTCCTGTTCACTTCCTCAATGAAGAAGCTGCAGAGAAAAAAGGTGGCAAAGTCGCTCATCACATCAATGAAATCGCAATCAGCTGTTTACCTGCTGACTTGCCTGAATTCATTGAAATTGATGTTGCTGACCTTGAAGTTGGTCAAACATTGCATTTATCAGATGTCACCTTACCAAAAGGCGTAACTTCTGATGAATTAGCAAAAGGTGAAAGCCATGACCAAGCCGTTGCTACATTGAATGCTCCAAAAGGCGTAAGTGACGACACTGAAGAAGCAGAAGAAACAGCTGCTGAATAATCATTAAGTTTCACTTAAATGACTATTCAACTAGTTGTGGGCCTGGGTAATCCAGGCCCTGAATACACCAAAACACGGCATAATGCGGGTGTTTGGTTTGTCGAAGAACTCGCCTCTCGTTACAATATATCTCTTAGACCGGAAAAAAAATATTTTGGCCTATACGGTAAAGGCGAAATAGGCGGCGAAGTCGTTCACCTTCTTATTCCGACAACCTTTATGAACCGCAGTGGTCAATCGGTTGCCCCATTAGCAAATTTTTTTCGTATCCCAGTTGAAAATATCCTTGTCGCTCATGATGAGCTTGATATAGAACCCGGCATTTGTAAAATAAAGCAAGGTGGCGGACATGGTGGTCATAATGGTCTTCGTGACATCATTGCCCGTATGGCAAATAATAAAGAATTTTATCGGTTACGCATTGGTATTGGCCACCCTGGTCATAGAGATCGCGTTACTGGACATGTATTAGGTAAAGCACCAGCTAACGAACAAAGCTTAATTGAGAGTGCAATAGATGAAGCAAGTCGATGTTTTGAAATTTGGCAAAAAGACGATTTAAAAAAGGCGCAAAATCGCCTGCATTCATTTAAAGCACAATAAACACTTAATACGTAGAATTAATATCATTACATAAATATAGGTAACATCATGGGATTTAAATGTGGAATTGTTGGATTACCCAACGTTGGTAAATCAACACTGTTCAATGCACTCACCAAGGCAGGTATCGAAGCCGCTAACTTTCCATTTTGCACCATTGAACCCAATACTGGTGTTGTACCAGTACCCGACCCACGTTTAGAGCAATTAGCGAACATTGTTAAACCTGAGCGTGTTTTGCCTACGACAATGGAATTTGTTGATATTGCAGGGCTTGTTGCCGGAGCCTCAAAGGGTGAAGGTTTAGGAAACAAGTTTTTAGCTAATATTCGTGAAACCGACGCTATCGGTCACGTTGTCCGCTGTTTTGAAAATGAAAATATTGTCCATGTTGCTGGCAATGTTAACCCCGCAGATGATATTGACGTTATTAATACAGAGCTTGCGTTAGCCGATATGGATACCGCTGAACGCGCTATTGTCCGTCAAAGCAAACGGGCCAAAGGTGGCGACAAAGACGCTAAATTTGAATTACCTGTTTTAGAAAAAATCTTAAAACACGTCGAAGAAGGACACATGGTTCGTTCTCTTGAATTATCTAAAGAAGAACTTGCTGCAGTTAAATATTTAAACTTTTTAACTGTTAAACCAACCATGTACATAGCCAATGTTAACGATGACGGTTTTGAAAACAACCCTTACTTAGATCAAGTACGCGAAATTGCAGAAAGCGAAGGCGCTGTAGTCGTAGCCGTTTGCGCTGAAATTGAAAGTGAAATTGCAGAACTAGAAGATGACGAACGCGACGAATTTATGGCAGATATGGGTATAGAAGAGCCAGGTTTAAATCGTGTCATCAACTGTGGTTATGCACTACTTCATCTACAAACCTATTTCACTGCAGGCGTAAAAGAAGTAAGAGCTTGGACAGTAAAACAAGACGCTACGGCTCCCCAAGCCGCTGGCGTTATCCATACCGATTTTGAAAAAGGCTTTATTCGTGCCGAAGTGGTTGCATTTGATGACTTCATCGCCTTCAACGGTGAATCAGGTGCCAAAGAAGCCGGTAAATGGCGTTTAGAAGGTAAAGAATACCGAGTAAAAGACGGCGACGTGGTGCATTTTCGCTTTAATGTCTAACGTTTAATTTTTTACATTGCAAGAAGCTGTGAGCAGTCAATTATAGCGTCACTAGCGAAGAAGGATATTTTTAAAGAAAAATATCCTTCTTTTTTTAGCGCATTTAAATATAACAACTACACTAATTATTATATAAACAAATCAAGAGAATATAGCCCACAAAACTCACTATTTAATAAATCTATTGATAACAAGTATTAAATAACTCCATCTATTGAAATTTATTATCGATAAAGCTCCCTTTTTACAATCTACTAACAACAAAAGGTAAAAACATGAAGAAACTCTTATTAGCAACAAGTATTATTGTAGCGTCTTTCGCGCCAGCACAATTTGTTCATGCAGACGACAGTATTTCACTGCGTATTTGTGAGTATGTAGCTGTTAATGACAAAACAAGATTACGAAGTTTCCTTAAAAGCAGAAAATTAAAAATCCGCTCGGTCTTTGATGACATAAAATGTAACGGTCAAAACTTGCTTGTTTTCGCTGCCAGCTCAAATGCACTAGATACAGGTGAGCTACTTCTTGGTAAATTACCGGTAAAAACGATTCAAGAAAATATGGCCGAAATAGCGAAACATTCAGCGCATCTTGAAGCAAAAGCTCAAAAGCGCATTGAATAACTGTTAACGGTAATTTTTCACATTAAATTTAAAGCCTGTATTTATATTTATAGGCTTTTTTATTAACCACATCTAAATTATCTTCTGCTCCTTAAAAAAACAGGTGTGATTTTACGGAAAAAAGCTAATATTCGATTAGTTAACCAACAATTTGCCGACTCTTTAAGCAAACAGTTAAAAAGTCGCTTTTTTTTGAAAAAAAACGGTTGACGTAGCTCAATCAGATTTGCATAATACGCGCCACTTGCTGAGAGGCAAGATTGGAAAGGCTACATAGCTCAGCTGGTTAGAGCACATCACTCATAATGATGGGGTCCCAGGTTCAAATCCCGGTGTAGCCACCATTATTAGTAGTAGAAATAATGCGGGGTTGGCGGAATTGGTAGACGCGCTGGATTTAGGTTCCAGTATCGCAAGATGTGAGAGTTCAAGTCTCTCACCCCGTACCATTTCAAACAACACTATTCATCATTACTAAATGCATGAACAAGTGTTAGGAAGTAAGTTACATTGTTGGGGTATAGCCAAGCGGTAAGGCAGCGGGTTTTGATCCCGTCATTCCGAGGTTCAAATCCTCGTACCCCAGCCACTTTCTCTTTATTCCTGTAATAGTCGAAAGTTCATCAATGTACACACTTTATCAAGAAGTATCCTGTTGGGGTATAGCCAAGCGGTAAGGCAGCGGGTTTTGATCCCGTCATTCCGAGGTTCAAATCCTCGTACCCCAGCCACTTTCTCTTTATTAATATTTTTTACTGAAACCTCTACTATATTTTATAAAAATGATTCTGTAGTCATTGTCTATTTCTTCGTCTCCTATTTGGCAGCCTAAGCTCAGTATTTGGCATTTAAGCTTTACAGACTAGGTAATATCATTGACATGGCTGTTAAGTGACTTATAAGCCACCCTCAATAGTTTTAAGCAAGAAATGTATGGCATTCGTCAAATTACTTATTGTGCTTACAGGAAAATCTATCATTTCATATAAAACCATAGACGTTCAACACCAGCAGTATGCGAGTAATTAAATTATCAGTGCAAGGCAAGCGCAAAAACGTTTTCGCCAAAGACAGATTGGATCAATGGCTCACTATACTTGCAATAGCTCTGAAGATTAATCGTTCTGATGTTCAGTCCACAACGTCAACCTAGTTCTCATTGGGCCATAGTAAGGTAAAGCGAGCTCCCCCTAACTCAGGATCATTCTCAACTCGCAAATCGCCAGAATGCAAAATTGCAACTCGCCTAGCGATATATAACCCCAAACCAAAACCTTTGTCCGATTTTTGATTTTGTTGACGAACAAAGGCATCAAACAAATCGACTTTCTCAGCCACTAAACCTAAACCATCATCAGAGACTATTAACAGGCAAATATTATTTTCTTTCGTGAAAGTCACATTTATTTTTGTTTTTGCATAACGCATAGCATTAGATATTAAATTTTGTAATGCAATCGACATATGCTGAGCATCGAATGAGCATTCAACATTCTGATAATTAAAACTTATCATCACATCTCCCTGATAAATTTTATATTTTTCTTCAATTTTCATCATTAATGTTGAAAATTTTCGCCGCCTTTTATTAAATATCTCTTCTTTATTTTCTAACTTAGCAAAGTTTAGATATGCGGTGATCAATTGATCTATTTCTTCAATATCTTGCTCTATCCTTTTAAAATAGGAAGGTTCAATGACATCAACCAATGCTTGATTCACAAAACGAATACGAGCAAGAGGCGTTCTCAACTCGTGTGCTATTGTCCGAGAGAGGTCTCGATTCATTGTTAGCAGTCCCATAATTTGACGAGACATTTTCTGAAAGCTTACCGCTAAAGGATATACGCTTGACCTCACCCCGATATTTAACGTCATTAGTGTCGGTTTTTTACCAAATTGTTTTGCCGCATTTAACAACTCGTCAAGCTCTTTAAATAAAGGTTTTAATAAAGCTAAAAAGAAAAGTGCTAACGCACTATAGAAAAATATTAGAAAGTAATTATCGATATCGTCATCGACGGGCTCTGCTGGCACAGGACCAAAAGCCACTAGTTTTTCGCTATCAGCTTTATGTTGATAATACGTCCAAAAGCCAGTTTGTAACTCTAAAGCTATTATTTCACCTTCATTGAGCCGTTCTGCCAGTCTTTCTGGTACAACGAGACTACCTCTTGGAATTTCAGTAAATGTTGGTTGTCCTTGGCCGGACGATTGCAAATCAAATAGTTGATTAATAGACGTGTAATGCTTAGTGTTTTCTTCACTTACCTGTTGAAAAATGGCATTAAAGGAATAAAGCAATAAGCAAACCACTGCGATCATTAATAGATAAATACGAATAAATTGTGAACGCATATAGTCTACTTATTCTGTAAAACTAAAAACATAGCCTTGATTGCGGATAGACTCAATAGCTAATTCATCAAGAGCAAGTGATTTTAGCTTTTTCCTTAATCGACTTATTTTTAAGTCGGCAGCTCGATCTGAACCATCATAAGATCTACCGACAATTTGTTCAAACAAGTATTCCCGTGCTAATGGCTGGTTGATATTGGAAACAAATAACCACAAAATATCAAACTCTTGGTTAGTAATAGAAACTTTTATTTGATTTTTAAATAATGACTTGGTGCGATGGTCAAACGTAAAAATCCCTAATTGCAATATTTCACTTTTATCTACTTTTTGTATTTTCTTAAGGTTGGCTTTAATTCGAGCAAGCAGAACAGGGGGATTTACAGGCTTTGCTATATAATCAGTCGCCCCAGCATCAAAACCTTCTATTTGACTATCATCATCGCTTAATGCCGTTAAAAAAATAATAGGACATTGTTGATACTTAAATAAGTCTTTGGCCAAATAAAAGCCATTACCATCAGGTAACATTACATCACAGACAATAATATCGAAGTTATGCACTTTTATAATATCGCGCGCTTTCGCCGCGTTAAGGGCAATGGAAATATTAAAATTATTTAACGAAAGAAACTGGGCCACCAATTCAGCTAAGGCTAAATCATCTTCAATCAACAATAAATTGAATTGCTGCGATTGGTTCATAAAAAGTTCCACCCAAAATTTCTGCGCTTCCTAGTTTTTTTGGGTTTATATATGACCACATCCATTTTAGCACGGACTATCACATCATTAGATTGTAGTTCTTCAATATTTATTTGAACGCTTTTATTTGTGTTGACATCGACATTCAATTCAAATTGGTTCACTTGTAAGTAGCAACGACGAATATCAAAACTATCAACCACAGCACAATAATCGCCTAATGTTTCACTTTGATAATGAATATTAATAACAGTTTGACACGCCTGTCTTCCTTGATCGATCACACAAATTTGTGGCGTTACTAAAAGTTGGCCACCATCAGCAGCCCATGCAATTTGTGTACAAAAAATAAAAAGGCCTAACGAGCGAAATAGAATCAATTGAATACGCCTTAATTTCATCACTTAAAACTTATAGTTAAATCCAGCAATCCACTTTATATAGCTGTCCTTTGCTACTAATGGCGTAGTTAATAACTCTTCATCAAGCCATGTTTTTTTGACTGATAGTACCAAATCAAAATTTTTACTGAGTTGATAACTTGCCGCTACTTGCACAAACTTATTGGTTATATCTTTAAATTTATACGGAGATTCAAAGCCGTTTATTTCTTCAGGTCTAAACTGATAATAATATTCGACTAATTGCTGACTTTTTCTTACCGCGCCAAGCTGCCAATTAAGCTTAAAATTACCTAAATGATAATAATTGAATAAACTAAATGTAAACTCTTCTCCTCCATGACCAGCCGTGACATCTTTTCCATAAACTAAACGGGCTTGGATGTATTCATTTGGCCATTGAACCGCTGCCCCTACCATATAAGAAAAATTACGTTCAATGTTTTCAAAAACAGGCTTAGGTGCGTTAGGTCGCATATCCTTGCGTGGAACATAATTACTAATATCTAGAAACGATAAATTTGCATTATCCAAATTGAATAATGCACCTTCTTCATTCAAATAGCCTGAAAAATCAAACAACAAGCTATCTGTTTCTATTATGCTATACCCTATAGTTGTATTATCAATGTAAAAACGTTCACCATAATAGCTCCATGTCGGCAATAGGTATGTTTTAATATCGTCATGCTTATTAAGGGGATTTTCAATCGCAGCATAACCAGCAAGAAGCGAAAAACTCCATTGTCCTACCTCTGCCTCCCCTATGGGGACTTCATATTCAGTATTATCTGCATAAGTTGTTGCAGAATAAAACACTGCGGTAAAAGTTAACCAACTTATTAAAAAACTTCTCATTCAAAACGACTTCACATAGCACCTTTATAAACTCTACATTAGCAACTATTCAAACCAATGTAATTAGCAAATAACCACATTGTACAAATTGCTACATTAATAACAGTTAGTAATAATTTGTTTAATAAAACGGAACTGAATCCAACAAGCAACAAAGAATAATTATTCTAAAAATTTAAATAAGCACTTAAGGAAAAACGACTAACACCATCAAAAAATTTTTAACAATCGTGATTAACGATAACTTCATCTCAATAGAAAAACCAAAACTATACTGTCAGAAAAACCATAATCCATTGATAAGAAGCCACTTTAATTAAGTGAATCATTTATCTTTCAGCTAATGACATACAAAATCCACGCAAATGAAATCTGCCGATCTCGTACAAAACGCTACACAAATGTAAGGGAATATTTAATTTTTTTATTGCATAACTATAGATACCTAAACGGTTCAAAAATTATAAAAGAACTATTTGAACTGCAAATTAGGACAAATAAAAACTATATGTGTCAGTCAACGGAGAACAACATGAGATCAACATCGTTACTCAAAAAGGTATCCATAGCAGCGACTATCGTTGCGGGATTAGCGTTAGCATCGTCTGCTAATGCGATGAAGTTAAAAAAACAAAACTTACAAGAATTAACCGATGCTTCACAAAGCATTATTGCAGGTGAAGTGATCAGCGTAACTGATGGCTTTGATAATAAACGTCCGTACACAGAAGTAACCATCAAAGTTGGTTCTGATGCAAAAGGAAAACTAAAAGACGACTCTACTTATACCTTTCGTCAATTTGGCCTACTAAAACCGCGCTCAATGGGCAACGGAAAAGTTTACTTAGGCGTTTCACCAGAAGGCTTTGCCAAATGGAACGAAGGTGAGCAAGTGATTGCCTTTATGTATAAGAAGGCATCGATTACAGGCTTTCAAACTACGGCGGGAATGGCACAAGGTAAATTCGTTATTTCTAATGGCAAAGCAGAAAATCGTTTTTCTAACAGTGGGCTTTTCGAAGGTATGGACACCAGTACTTTGTCAGCAGAAGAGCAAAGTTTACTTACCACAACTGGCGCGGTTGATGCTGCAACATTAATCGGAATTGTTGGAAAACTAGCGGGAGCACAAAAATAATGAAATTTTCAAAATTAGCAACAGCATTAGCCTTAGCCACTATCTCTGCAAATGCCATAGCGGGTGGTCCACTATACATCCACGAACCTACCATGAAACCTTATAAATGGGATACCTCAAAAGGTTCAATTCCTGTATGGACTGATGGTGGTATGCTTATAAAAGATAAAGATGGTAATGATGTACAATCATTTACCGTCCTAGAAGAAGGCACTACTTTTAATGTCGATATCACGCTTCCTGATGGCACCGTATTGCCAGCTTACACCGAACTTGACCGCGATTACACATTCTTATCCATTGAACAAGCTAACAAAGTAACTGCTGATGCTGTCGCTGAGTGGACTAACGTAGAAACATCAACCTTTGCCATGGATGTCCGCGGTACGATTGAAAGCGAGCTTGGTATTAGCGATGTTACCCATGAAAACGTTGACCGAATCTATGGTGAAGAAAACGGTTATGGTTTTTGGGTAAACTATGACACCGATGGTGCTATTTTAGAAAACTACTTTGGTATAGCCCGTAGTATGGTGTTAGGGATCGCTTTTCCTGAATGGGCCGATGAAGAAACTGGTGAAATCATTGAAGCGACCGCATTAATGAATGGTTGGTTTGTTGATATTTCTGATACAGATGGTAAAAAGGTCGGTGGCGTATTTACCCATGAGTTTGGTCATGCAATTAACATGTCCCACTCACAAGCTAATGGCCACCTGAGTTATATGTCAAAGCCTTGGAGTCCTCAGTACGATGGCGTTCCTGGATGTGATGGTGTAACTGGGTTTACCAGTGCAAGTCAAACTGACGTCACTGGGATTGAGACTATGTTCCCATTTATTGATGTTCGCAGTATCGCAGGTTCCAATCAACATACCGTTAATGTTAAAGATGATATCGTCAACATATCTGATCTTTACCCAACACCAGAGTACAAAGCTAATTACGGTAGTATCAAAGGTAAGCTTTATACCAAAGAAGGCGTTGGGTATTCAGGTGTTAACATGATTGCACGAAACCTTGACGACCCATACAAAGACGTTATCACTCAACAATCAGGTAACATGACCCAAGGTAAAATTGGTCCAGATGGTTCATTTACTATCAATGGTTTAACTCCAGGTGCTCGTTATGCTCTGTACACCCAAGAGATTCATGCAGGTGGTTACCCAACTGCACAAACAAATATTCTTTCAGAAGCCGAATACTGGAATGAGGGCGAAAGTTCAAACCCTGCTGATGACAATGCCTGTGCAATGACAGAAATTGTTGTTCAGGGTGGTGAAACTAAAGAAATTGAAATGCACTTCAATGGTTACCAAGATGGTATTCAATATACACCTCTTGTCGCTGCATTTATTCTTGATCATGCTAAAAACGGTAAGAAAGCTTTAGGTACTACTGGTTCGGGTATTCCATTCATATATGACAGTGTTCAATCGTCATTTGAAACCCTAGTAACACCACAAGGCATGCCGTTATTACGCAATACCACACCTGCAATGAACAAAACAGCGACAAAAGCTGCAGTTATAGCTGACTTTAATGGTAATGGTATTGGCCAGGGAGCTATTTGGGACATTCGCTCTGAAAAAGTCTCTGAATTAGAAGATTTAACGGCAAACACCTGCCATTTATCAAGCCAACAAGGTACAAGTTCTAACGCCATTTGGGATATGGATGACGATGGTAAAACAGTCGTTGGTACTACGCGTTTCCCGAGCAACGGAGATAAAACCTGTGCAGATGGTATGGGGCATCGCTCATACGCAATTCCGACTGTTTGGGATGCTAAAACAGGTAAAGCAAGCTTGTTAGAAGGTGCTGTTGCAGTTGACAGAAACTGGGGAACTGGCAAAGAAATAGCTCTAATGGAAGGAGATACAGAAATCAGACGTACTGCTTGGGTTCGCGCCGACCGCGTATCTGGCAATGGTAAAACTATTACCGGTTCAACCAACGGATTTACCCAAGTTGCTTGGGTTGACGGAGATTTCCGCGACATTCACACTGAATTTGGCGCGATTAATAGCACTGTAATGTCAGCTGATGGTCGTCAAGTAGCCTTCAGCGCTATTGAACGCTCAGGACGTTTTGTTAAATCTACCGGTGTTCGAGTATGGGATACACAAACAGACGAAACCACTGATATTGGTAGCCTGCGGTGGTGTGACGATGTGCCATTCATCCAGTTTTGGAGAAACTATTGTGACATGGGCTATGACCACGAAACATTAGTTGAATTAGGTACTGGCTTACCTTCGGTAACTGTTCTTGATGCCACAGACGATATGTCGATGATCACAGCCAGAGCAGGTAGTCCATTGTCTGGTGGTTTCATGGGGGCTATCTACCTTGAAGGCCTTGGTTGGATGAGTGCTAAAGACTTTTTCAATAAACAAGGTGTGGTAGAAGCAAAGAGTTTATTAACTGATAACATCTTTGGATTAAGCAGTAATGGGTCGGAAATGATGGCGGGTGTCGCAGGATTAACTGTCTCAATTGATGTTGACGCTAACAAAGCCTTTGTTTGTGACAATGGCGTAGATATGGAATTGAGCTTCCCTAAACAAGTAGTTGCTGCCATTAAGAAAGGTGCCGACTTTGGTCGCTGTGCCCATATTGACGATTAGTAAAAGCTAAAGGAGTGGCTATCTAAAAATAAATGGCCGGCGAATATAAACTTGCCGGTCATTATTTTTCAAAATGCCATAAGCAATTAGTTAACACTGAAAATGACTCTACCGCAAATCAACAAGAGTACCTCGAAATGCATAAGTCTCTACTAGCCGTCGCAATTCCTCTATTATTTTTTCCATCACTACTTATCGCTCAGCAACAGACGCTTATCAAACCAAATAAGCAAGCTGCGATAAATACTACTAATAACACTGTTAATAATGAGTTCCCAAAAGAGCTAATTGGTTTATGGGTGTTAGACAAAGCGGCCTCTAGCCATTTTGCTAAATCGCATCCCCGATGGAACCCTAATATTGAAAAGCAATTTGCTAAATTACTACAAATAAATGAATCACTTGTTCATGGTATATCTGCTGGTCACTTCTCTGCTCAAGAAGATAAGCAAGATATGACCATGTCTTTAAACTTTATCCGTAAAGCCAAAAACACCTATGACTTTACATTATCGTTAGGTGAAAAAAACATCGACCTATCTATCGTGAAAACAAGTCAAAACCTAATAAATATTCAAGCAAATGGTTTACTAGGTTATGAATTTTTACTTTGGAAATCATCACCTTTAAGTGAAAGAAAATCATAATAATTATACTAAAAAGAAGGATGTAAACATGAAAAAAACATTTTTATTAGGGGTACTTGCTTTGTCGGTAAATGCAGGCTTAAGTGCTAAACCAATTGATTTTATCTATGACCTTGGCGGTAATTTCAACCAAGCTAAAGTAGCAAAAACAATCACTAAGGCAGGAGGGACATTAATAGACTGTATTGAAGAAATTTCTGTATGTAAGGTTTCTTTTGACTCCGTTGCCGCGGCACAGGGTTCTGGTCTAATAATTGTCCCTAACGCATCGGCATTTGTACCCCAAATAAACAGTATACCTATTGATGGTAATTTAGTCGTATCAGCAGACTATACAAACCCGCCAGCCAGTGGTGAAGATGATTCTTTATTTGACTTGCAATGGGGCCATCAAGCCGTTGGTGCTGTTGAATCGTGGAATGTGGGTAATCGTGGTGCGGGGGTTCGTGTTGCGGTAATTGATTCGGGGGCTGATGCAACCCACCCTGATTTAGCACCTAATATTAATTTCAATTTAAGTACATCATTTGTGCCCGGTGAAACCTGGGATTATGCTGGGCCTGACGCCTTTAATCATGGTTCTCACACGGCTGGTACCATTGCCGCGGCAGACAATGGCCTAGGCACTATCGGTGTAGCACCTGAAGCTGAGCTGGTTATTATCAAAGCTCTTTCAGCGGACACTGGCTCCGGTGATTCTTATGGCACAATGGCAGCGATGGTATATGCCGCGAATATTGGCGCCGATATTGTGAACATGAGCTTAGGATTATCTATTCGTCATAATGGTTTGTATGACATTGAAGGTACACCTTATGATACCTCGGACGATATTCGATTCGATACGGGGAGCATCGCACAATTTATTAAAATCTATAGTAAAGCGGCCTCCTATGCTAAACAAAAAGGGGTAACTTTAATTGCTTCTGCAGGTAATGAAGCAACGGATTTAGACCATTCTGACAGCTTAGTGAAATTACCTGCTGATTTACCGGCGGTTAATTCAATTTCTGCTCTAGGACCTCGCCTTTGGGGTAAAGATTCTTCTACCTATACTGATCACTTAGCTCTTTACTCAAACTATGGTCAATCTGCCATTGATTTTGCCGCACCGGGTGGTGACTACATGAGTGCATATATGCCCGGTGGTCATGATGATTGTACGGTGGCGGACATTACACGCCCATGTTACGTATTTGACTTTGTTTTTAGTACAGGCAATGGCAGTTATTTCTGGTCTGTTGGTACCTCGATGTCAGCGCCACATGCCGCTGGAGTTGCCGCCCTCATTATTGGCGCAAATGGTGGTAAAATGAAGCCAGCCCATGTTGAAGCAAAAATGCGTGAATTAGCATTAGATATGGGCAAATCAGGCAAAGATGACGTATTTGGCTCAGGTAAAGTTCAAGCGCCTCAATAATTGGATATTTATTTAAAGATAAAGGGTCGCTTTATTTTATGCGGCCCTTTTATTAAAACGTCGCCGAACTAATGAACGACCACTCAGTAAAACATTATATTTACGCTTTAGCCATGCTTAGCTTATAGTCCACAAGCGTACGCTAAAGCTTTATTTTTTACCCAAGGAAGGCGATTCGTTAGCATTAGGCCGGCATTACGTATAGATTTAATCAATGGTGATGGATGACTAAATCCTGCGTATAGTAAATCCATCGTCGACATCATCATTAAATTATCTTTGCGCCTTAAACCTTCATAATTCTTTAACGTCGACTCACTATGCCAACTCTCCCCATTACCTATCGCTGAGGCAATAACCATTTGCAGAGCTTTAACATCTTTAAAGCCTAAATTAACCCCCTGTCCTGCCATGGGGTTAATTGAATGAGCAGCGTCTCCGATCAGCACAACCCTTTGCTGTACATATTGGTTTGCATGACGACGCGTTAACGGAAACGCCCCCTTAGCCAAGACCTTAATTGCGCCTAAACGCTCAGGAAACGCCCCGCTAATTTCATGTGCTAACTGTTGATTGGATAATGCCTGCAAACGTTTAATTTCTTCTTTATGATGATACCAAACCAAAGATGCATTATGTCCCGGCATAGGCAGCATAGCCACGGGACCAGTTTCAAAAAATTGCTGCCAGGTAATATCTTGCTGTGAACATTGAGTGGTTACATTGATTAGCATAGCCGATTGCTGATAATCCCAACCGGTACAACCAATACCTGCCAATTGCCGAACCTTAGAGTGAGCACCATCAGCTGCAATAAGCACTTTACCTGTAATTGTGCCCTGTTCCAGCGTCACTAAAACTTGTTCAGTACTTTGTTCGAATCCTAACAAGGTTTCAGGGCAATATAGTGTAATGTTGTCATCTGCTTGCATTTTTTGCCACAAAGACAACTGAATAAGGCGATTTTCAAGTATATGTCCTAAATGCGTCTCACCAATATCTTTAGCGTTAAATTCGACATATGAACTATCCTTTTCCCATACCCCTAAACGGCTGTATCGACAATTGCGCCACTGACTAATTTGTTGCCATGCGCCTAATTGTTCTAATAATTGCTGTGATGCCAACGAAATTGCAGATACGCGCAGATCAAACGCTTGCTCAGGGGAAAAATCACGCGGTAATTTATGTTCAATAACGGCAACACGAAGCCCAAGGTGAGCGAGTGATAGAGCACTTGCCGCTCCGACCATACCACCACCAACTACCACACAATCAAAATTTTCCATATTGTCCC
The DNA here is from genome assembly GCA_040779335.1 of Colwelliaceae bacterium 6471. GTDB lineage: Bacteria > Pseudomonadota > Gammaproteobacteria > Enterobacterales > Alteromonadaceae > JBFONV01. Next base: position 1,044,918 of record JBFONV010000001.1, on the reverse strand, counting down.
ACCTTGCAAAAACTCTCGGTTATTCTAACCAACCAGTGATGGTAATTCGAGGTTTATGTCATGGGTTATTCACAATCTAACGCAATGGAACATCCGACGGTCAGTTTTTAGTAAGATCAAAAGATTACACTTGGATAATCTTAATTCTTCATAAAACTTAAAACGTTTTGAGTATAGATCTAAGTATCCGCCATAACGATTTGCGTCTACTACTGATGAAAAATAATCGACTTGTTCAAAGCCATTCTTTGTAACTATTTACCTCAAGACACTCGTACGCCAAAATAAATAGATTCACTTTATCAATAGCTCTACTTTTGTCTATACTGGAAAAGGCTCTAGTAGCCATTAACAAGTAACAGATTAAAAATTAAGGAAAAATCATGTCTGCATTAAGAGAAGAAAAACGTATTGCTAAAGATATTAACCTTGTTTACGATTTAAATGATAAACCAAACCGTACAAATTTAAAATCGCATTCCGATCGAGCTGTTGTTGCCAAGCTACGTGCCGATTTGGTACTCCCAACCAATAAAATTTTAACCGTTGATATAGATTTTGATACCACAAGTGGTTACCATGACAACGCAGTTATAGTAATGGATGACTTTGGCGTTGAAATGCTCGCCACGGCATTCGAAGTAAAATACGGTAAAGAACACGCAGAAAAAGTGCGTAACGCCTGGGCGGAAAAACAACATCAAGATGACCCTCGAAAACCTACTTATTTATTGGTGCAAAAGCCTGATGAGCAAGGTTCTATGCCGAAAATCTTTGCCGCCTGTGGCGCTAAAGACCACGACAATGACAGTGTATCCCCTGTCAGTATTATCTAAATTAATTAGAATATCGCGACAACTTATGTTGTCGCTTCTTATTGTTATTATTTTTCCTTCTCAAGCATTTAGTAACCCTCAAATTGACTATTTAGCAAATGCTCCTTCTATTGCACAAGACAAACAAGGTTTTATATGGATAGCGAGTCACAAAGGCTTACTCCGCTATGATGGCAGTAATACAATTAATTTCTCAAACAACAACAAAACATGGCCTATTCCCTTTACATGGATTCATAATATTTCACTTAATAATGGGAAACTTATCATATCGTCTGAATCAAGAGGCCTTTGGGAATTTGATCCTAAATCAGCTCAAGTAGCCCCTATAAATGTAGACTCTGAAAGTAAAACCATCTACAACGCAATCCATTTTAAGGGGAAGTATTATGTGTATAGTCCGAATAATCTATATAGCTTTACCCCCTCTAATTCGACTACACAGCTTTTAGCTAAAAACACGGTGCTTAGAGACATTAAACACACTGGAAAATACCTTTATTTTTCCAGTCATAAAGGGCTTTATCGATTGGTGGACTCCCGCTTAGAATTAATCATTGGTGATTCAATAAATGCAATTGAAAGTGTTGGTAATGGACTGGTGGCAATTACTGAGAATTCTATTCACTATATAGATGATGATAATAATTCTTTAACTATTCCGGTAAACGCTAAAATAAATACCATCACCCGAGAATTTGATAGTGATAATTTTTATATACTGACTGAAAAAGGAAAAATTGAAAAGTATCATGCCTTAACATTAAGAAAATTAACACACGATTACCCATCCGTTAAGCCGACTAGAGCCCGTGCTATTTTTCATGACAGCTCAGGTGTTTTATGGATTTTAGACAATTTAGGTGTCCAGCAGCTATCAACAGTAACCACAAAAAACCATCCTCTTGTTTTTGATATCGCTAATAATGCTAATGAAATTGAACTACTAGACAATCAAATTATTATTGGCAGTTACGGACAAGGGCTGCATAATTTTAATGGCAATGTTTTAAATAAAGGTGCAAATAACGCCCTGAGCACAAAAGCAAAAAAAACAATGGACTTACTTACCATCGGCTCTGATGTTTATATTGCTAGTTTCGATGGTTTATGGAGGTACTCATTAGCCAACAAAACTGCTGAGCCAATCGACTTTACCACTACCCGTCCGATATTATTAAAGCTTAAGGAAAAAGACAAATTATTATATATCGCCAGTAACGACCTTGGATTTTACATTTATGATTTGAACACTCAAACCATAATAGAGCATGTAAATGAGGGCCTTAGCTCCAAGGAAGTAATAGATATACTGCCTGTAGACGATGGCAATATATGGCTAGCAACATCACTGGGAGTTGATATTTTTAATCGGAGTTCAAAAACAATAAAAAATCTAGATATCCCTGGGCCCGGAAAAGTTATCTCACTACAACTTGCAGATAATAAGATATTTGCAGCAACCAAAGGCGATGGTATGTTTGTTTTTAACAAACAAGGCGAGTTGCTCGCGCGCTTTGCGGTTGCGGTGAACTTTAACCACATGGCAATTTTTAACAATGAAATATGGGCTCCAGCTACTCATGGCTTATATAGGATTGTTCCAGAAACCTACCGCATCACTATGGTGCCCGATACCGAACAATATTCATTTACTGATCGACCCGTACTCCTTAATGATAAATTGTACATACCACATTATGGTGGAGTTTTAGAAGTCCCTCTGACAGTTCAAAATAAATTTCAACCCAATGTATATATCAGTAAGACGATTATTTCAGGTCAGGAATATTTATTAAATAAAAGTATCGATGTCGATTCACCTAATGATGTTATTACTCTGGAACTAGCAAGTCTAGATTTTCGCCCTGGGCAAGAAAAGCAATTTAAATATCAAATAAACGGTGGAATTTGGCATCCAGTAAGTGGTAACCAACTTACCTTAACTGGCATGGCATCAGGCACTTATAAAATAGAAATAATGGCAACAAACAGTATGGGCGAATGGAGCAATAACAGGGCTTACACTGAAATACATGTCGCGTATCCTTGGTATTGGACACCACAAATAAGAGTATTATATGCGATAACTGTCTTTAGTATTATTTGCATGACTATCTGGCTATTATATTTGCGAGCGAGATCAATCAGCCATATCCACCAGTTACTTGCTGTTGATATAAAAAATCGAGGTAAAGTCGCGTTAAATGTTAGCCAGAAGTTAACAATAGCAGACCAATTGCTCACTGAAAATCACGAGAACAGCAACACTGAAAAAATTAAGCAATTGCTCACGCAAAGCATCACTGAATTAAACACCAACTTAAAAAGTACTGAGCCGAATAGCTTATACGGCAACTCACTGTTAGTTGCTCTTCCCTATTTGAGTGATTACATCCACAAGAAATATCATATCAACATTAATCACAAACTAAATATCGACGAAAATAACATCAATGATGAAATGCAAGCCGACATTTATAAAATAATCTACGAGGCGATTAACTCAGCGATACTTAATGGCGATGGTCGAAATTTTACAATTACACTACAAGAGTTTAAGCATAAACTTTGGATTAACATTGGTGATGACGCTAACAGTTTCACTCAGTTCAAAAGCAAAATAAATTTTGATATGGCGATGTATTATATTCGTCAAATTGCCAATAAATATAATGCCTCAATAAATACTTTTGAAGAAGATGATAACGGTAGTCAATTAGTGATCATCATTCCATTGATGGATATATCATAGTAATTTAGTCGGTTATTACAGCAATCACTAGCGTCTGATAAAAAGAAAGAGTAAAATACGCCTCCATTTATAATGACTGTGTAATTTTAGGCTACCGATTAATGAGTAAAAAGCTATATATCAAAACCTGGGGTTGTCAAATGAACGAGTATGACTCGCAAAAGATAGCCGAACTATTAGATTCTACGCATGGGTACGAATTAGCGGAAGAAGCTGAACAGGCCGATGTAATTTTACTTAATACTTGTTCAATCAGAGAGAAAGCACAAGAAAAAGTCTTTCATCAATTAGGTCGTTGGAAAAACCTGAAAAACGATAACCCAGATTTGTTAATTGGTGTTGGTGGCTGTGTTGCCTCCCAAGAAGGTGATGCCATACGTCAGCGCGCGCCATTCGTGGATATGGTATTTGGACCACAAACATTACATCGTTTGCCTGAGATGATCCAACAAGTCACCGGGCAAAAAAGCCCAGTCGTTGATGTCAGTTTCCCAGAGATTGAAAAATTTGACCGTTTACCCGAACCTAAAGCAGAAGGCCCTACTGCGTTTGTCTCAATTATGGAAGGCTGCAGCAAATACTGTACGTTTTGCGTAGTGCCTTACACTCGTGGTGAAGAAGTTAGTCGTCCATTAGACGATGTACTTTATGAAATCGCGCAACTTGCCGAACAAGGCGTTCGTGAAGTTAATTTACTCGGACAAAATGTAAACTCTTATCGCGGTGAAACCCATGACGGCAGTGTCTGCCGATTTTCAGAATTATTGCGGTTAGTTGCAACTATTGATGGTATTGACCGAATTCGTTATACCACGTCTCACCCAGTAGAATTTACTGATGATATCATTGATGTCTACGCTGATACTCCAGAACTAGTCAGCCACCTGCACTTGCCTGTACAAAGTGGTTCAGACCGTATTCTAACTCAAATGAAGCGCGGACACACAGCCATAGAATATAAATCACAAATTCGTCGTCTCCGCAAAGTACGTCCAGATATCTGCATGTCGTCTGATTTTATTATTGGCTTTCCTGGTGAAACAGATGAAGACTTCCAAGCAACAATGGATTTGATCCAAGCGGTCGACTTTGACTTAAGCTTTAGCTTTATCTATAGCGCGCGACCTGGTACACCGGCGGCTGATTTACCTGATGACATTAGCGATGAAACTAAAAAGCAACGCTTACAGATTTTACAGGATAGAATCAATCAACAAGCATTACGTATTGCTCGTCAAATGCTAAATACTGAGCAACGCATTCTTGTTGAAGGCCCATCAAAGAAAAATCCGATGGAATTAAGAGGACGCACCGAAAATAATCGTATCGTCAACTTTGTCGCTCCTCACTCAGTGATCGGGCAATTTGTTGATGTAAAAATTACCGACGTTTATGCGAATTCACTTCGCGGTGAACTTGTGCGCACCCAAGATGAAATGGGGCTGCGCATTGCACACGCACCTGCAGACATTTTATCAAACAGTCATCACCAAGCGACAAAGCAGCAGGCCGATGCCTTGGGCGTTAGTAGTTTTAACCCCTAACGATAAGGCTGTGGATTAAATCTAAAGTTATGGAAATGAACAGTGACTAAAGAAGCTAGCCAAGAACTTGTCCTTGAACCTGTTGATAATAATCGTCAAGCAAATTTATGCGGCCCAATGGATGATAATCTCAAAACCATTGAGCGTCGTCTTGGTGTTGAAATCAGCTATCGTGGCAATCGGTTTAAAATAGTTGGAGCACCCGCTAACTGTGCCGCGGTGGCCAAACTGTTAAAAGATTTATATATCGAAACTGACACGGTTAAAAATGAGCAGAAAATCATTACCGACGAAATGGTGCACTTGGCCATTTTAGCAGCCGATGTTCTTGAGCAGCAACCCACGCCAGTAGATGTTGACTATGAAAAAATGGTTACCATCAAAACTAAACGCGGCGTTATCAAACCACGCAATAATAACCAACAAAGTTATGTTCAAAACGTCATCACCAATGATATTAGTTTTGGTATTGGGGTTGCTGGTACCGGTAAAACCTACCTTGCAGTCGCTTGCGCGGTTGATGCCTTAGAACGACAAGAAATTAGACGAATACTACTGACTCGCCCTGCCGTTGAAGCGGGTGAAAAACTTGGTTTTCTACCGGGTGATTTATCACAAAAGGTCGATCCCTATTTACGCCCATTATACGATGCGTTGTTTGAAATGTTAGGCTTTGAAAAGGTCGAGAAACTCATTGAGAGAAACGTCATTGAAGTAGCGCCATTGGCCTATATGCGCGGTAGAACATTAAATGATGCCTTTGTGATCTTAGATGAAAGCCAAAACACCACTGTTGAACAAATGAAAATGTTCCTCACCCGAATAGGCTTTAATTCACGGGCAGTTATTACCGGCGACATTACTCAAGTCGATTTACCGAAAGGTCTAAGATCAGGATTACGACACGCCATAGAAGTGTTACAAGATATTCCAGGGATCAGCTTTAATTTTTTCCAGTCTAAAGATGTCGTCAGACACCCTGTGGTGGCTCGAATTGTTGAAGCCTATGATGCTCATGAACAAAAAATAAACCGCCAAAAACAAGCCGCGAAACAGCAATCTAGCAATAGTGGTACAAATGAACATTGAGCTTGATATTCAAATTGCCACACAAAATAGTGATTTACCTTCAGAAGAACTGTTTTATCAATGGGTCAGCGCCGTACTAACACCCTATAATAAGCCGTATGAATTAACTATTCGCATTGTCGAACAAACAGAAAGCCAACAGCTCAATTACCAATATCGTCATAAAGATAAACCCACAAACGTGTTGTCATTTCCCTTTGAAGTCCCTGAAGGAATTGATCTTAACCTATTGGGTGATTTGGTCGTTTGTGCAGATATTGTTGAACAAGAAGCCCAACAGCAACATAAAACATCGACCGCTCACTGGGCACATATGATCACGCACGGGTGCTTGCATTTACTTGGATATGATCATATAAGTGAAAGTGAAGCAAACGAAATGGAAGCGCTAGAAATAAAAATTTTAGCGCAACAGGGTTATGAAAACCCGTATGAATATTAAATTGATAGGAACATTAGAAGCTCTATGAGCGATGACAACCCCCACTCTAGTAACGGTTCTTCTGGTAAATCCGTTTGGACAAAATTAGTTCAAGCACTTACAGGAGAGCCGAAAAACAAACAAGAATTAGTTGAAGTACTAAACGATGCTGAAGACAGGGAATTAATTAAACCTGAAACTAAGCAAATGATCGAAGGCGTTTTGGGCGTATCCGATTTACGGGTACGTGACATTATGATACCACGGTCTCAAATGGTTACTCTGGATATTAACCAACCACTTGAAGAAATTCTCCCGATCATTCTTGAGTCCGGACATTCACGTTTTCCCGTTATTAATGAAGATGTTGACAATATCGAAGGAATGTTATTAGCAAAAGATCTGCTTGCCTATGGTTTTAATCAGCAGGCGGAAGACTGCACGATAAAGAAAATCATCCGCGATTCCATCATTGTGCCCGAAAGTAAAAAAGTAGAACCACTACTTAAAGAGTTTCGATCTAAACGCTACCATATGGCGGTCGTCGTCGACGAATATGGTGGAGTATCAGGCCTGGTGACTATTGAAGACATATTGGAACTAATTGTTGGTGAAATCGAAGACGAAACCGATGATGAAATTGAAGAAGATATTAAACATTTAGCCAGCAATGTATATCTAGTAAAATCGCTGACTGAATTATCTAGCTTTAATGAATTTTTTAATTGCCAATTTGACGAAGATGATGCCGATACTATAGGAGGTATTGTCTTACATCAATTTGGTCACATGCCGAAAAAAGGTGAAATAATCATCATTAATGACTTTGAGTTTAAAATAACCGCTGCAGATAGTCGCCGTGTTCAAACTCTACAAGTAACAATACCTAAAGATCATCCTGTCACCGGCAAAATTACTGACTAATTCTATGCTACAGCAGTTAAATGCTCGTCTAGTAACGAATATCAAAAATAAATCAAACTGGCTCAGCTTGTTGAGCGGGCTTAGTTTGGTTTTTGCCTATGCGCCTTATTCTCTGTGGTGGCTGCCATTTTTTGTGCTGCCATTTTGGTTAAACTCAATCAAAGCACTAACCTTAGGTTCGGCCACTAAGCAGGGATTTATTTTTGCCATGGGCTGGTTTATATCGGGCATTAGTTGGGTACACGTGCCTATTGATCAATTCGGCGGCGTGCCATTAGCCATTTCATTATTATTGATGTTGCTCCTATGTCTTTATTTAGCGATTTTTCCGGCCCTAGCCTGCTATCTATCAGCAAAATTCACCACAGATAAATGTGTTAATCTATGGTTATTTCCTTCTGCTTGGCTGCTTTGTGAGTATTTACGTGGCACGTTGCTAACGGGGTTTCCGTGGTTATCTCTTGGCTACAGTCAACTGGATGGCCCGCTCGCCGCATTCGCGCCAGTCATTGGTGAAAGCGGCATTACACTAGTGCTGCTGATTATCTCAATTTGCATAGTTAACATTGTCAATAAGGTGAACATTAGATCGCATCTCGCGGTGTTAACTATGATTACGGTACTCACTATAATATTTAGCAACACTCACTGGAGTAAGCCTACAGAACGCACCGTTGTGGTCGCATTAATACAAGGGAATATCGCACAATCACTAAAATGGCAGCCCGATCAAGAATGGCCAACTATGCTCAGATATCTCGACTTAACTCGAGTAAATTATGATGCTGATATTATCATTTGGCCTGAGTCTGCCATCCCTTCAGTAGAAGCCGTTGCCCAAGATTATTTAACCTTAGCCAATCAGTCGGCCGCGCTCAATGATAGCGCTATTATCACTGGTATTATTAATTACAATTTTGAATCGAAAGAGTATTTCAACAGCCTGATCGTACTAGGGAAAAAACAAAGTGGTGATGAAAATGGCGATTATTATTATAATAATCCTAATCGTTATTATAAAAACCACTTACTTCCTATAGGTGAATTTGTTCCATTCGGCGATTTATTAAGACCATTAGCACCGTTGTTTAATTTACCGCAGTCATCATTTACCCGTGGTGATTATATTCAAGCTAATCTCAAGGCTAAAGACTTAAACCTTTTACCCTTGATCTGTTTTGAAATAGCGTTTGCTCAGCAATTGTCGGCCAATTTTTCTGACCAAACACATTTACTGCTTACCGTCAGCAATGACGCATGGTTTGGCGACTCACACGGGCCACATCAGCATTTAGATATCGCTCGTATGCGGGCACTTGAATTTGCTCGACCACTCCTACGCTCAACTAATAATGGCATTACCGCCGTTGTTGATCATCACGGAAAAATCATTGCTCGTATACCACAATTCGAAGAAGGAGTCTTAAAAACGCAAGTGCAATTAGTTGATGGCCTAACCCCATTCAGTCGCTGGGGCGATATTTTTAATTGGTTACTACCATTACTCCTTTTATTGCCTTATGGTCTATTTCGCTTACTTAGTAATAAAAAGACCTCAACACATTAACCATTGCCTTTATTGCTCTAACTCCCTTTTATAGTACCTCTGACACACTACTTTTCAACATTATTTGACACTCCAATAAAAATCATAAGTAATTGATAATAAACAACTATTCCATTAACGACCAATATAACCCGTCAACAATTTCAGCTTAATTGTAAAACTTTTTAAACCTTTTTCTTCTTGTTAACGACTTAGTCATTAACATTCGGGAGAAATGTATGACAATAAAAGATACCAGTAACCAAGACGTAACGATTACGTCAACAAAATCAACATCAAAAAAATGGCTAATAAGCACAGCCAGTATCGCCCTACTCTCGACGATTGTATGGCAAATCGCACCTGCTGCCAGTAATTGGAGTCAAGCAGAGCGTTCAATATCCCTAGACAGAGTCCGCATAGGCACAATCACCAAAGCTGACTTCACTCGAGATATATCTACCCAAGGCAGAGTCGTTGCGGCAGTGAGTCCAACAGTATACAGCCCCGCTGATGGCACAATAACATTAGCAATTGAAGCAGGACACGAAGTCAATAAAGGCCAGTTGTTAGCCACCGTTGACAGTCCAGAGCTCACTAACCGCCTTTCTCAAGAGCAAGCGTCATTTGAAAGTTTAGAGTTCAATTACGAGCGACAAAAAATTCAAGCAAAAAAGCAAAACTTGATCGATCAAAAAGCTGTTGATTTGGCTACCGTTAAACTTACCACCGCCAAAAGAGAAAAACGCCGTGCCGATCAAGGCTATGAGAAAAATGCAATTAGCCAAATAGATTTCGAAAAAGCACAAGATGAATTAGAAAACGCTACCTTACAATATCAACACGCATTTAAAGACGCACAGCTGAACAAAGAAAGCCAAGATTTTGAAAGTAAAACCTTGGGCTTAGAATTACAGCGTCAGCAACTAAAAGTCGCCGACTTGCAACGCCAAGTTGACGGTTTACGCATTAGCTCGCCAGTAAACGGTATTGTCGGTAACTTGAATGTCATTAATAAAACCTTTCTGACCAAAAACCAAGCAATTTTAACTGTTGTTGATTTAAGTAACTTTGAAGTAGAAATCGATATTCCTGAAAGCTATGCCGATGATTTAGCTATAGGCATGGATGTCGAAATCCAATCACAACAGCAAAACTATCGTGCTCGTCTGGTAACAATTTCTCCCGAAATACTGAACAATCAGGTTACTGGGCGAGTGCGTTTCACTACAGGTATCCCGCAAAGTCTGCGTCAAAATCAGCGCCTAACAACACGTATTATTCTTGAGCAAAAAGAACAAGTGTTACAAGTACAACGAGGACAGTTTTTAGAAAGTAGTGGCGGTCGATTTGCCTATAAAATCACCAACGGACTAGCCCGTAAAACCCCGATAAAAATAGGCGCTCGTAGCCTGAGCAACGTAGAAATAATGGAAGGGCTATCTGAAGGCGACCAAATCATTATCTCTGGCACCGATATTTTTGAATCAGCCGAACAAGTACTCATCAGCCAATAATTTAATACCAAGTAGATTGAATAGTTTTTGCAATCAGCACAATCAATAAATCCACTTGGTATCAACGTAAAATAAGGATAATACGATGTTAACAATGAATAATATCAACAAAACATTTCAAACTGGCGACATACAAACCCATGCCCTTCGAGATTTTAACCTCACCGTCAATGAAGGGGATTTTATTAGTGTTACCGGACCGTCTGGTTCGGGTAAAACCACTTTTCTAAATATTGCCGGATTGCTGGAAACCTTTACGAGTGGTCAATTTTTACTTGACGGTAAAGATATAGGTAACCTCAATGACAACGGACGGTCACGCGTCAGAAATGAAAAAATTGGTTTTATCTTTCAAGGCTTTAATTTAATTCCTGATTTGAATCTTTTTGATAATGTTGATGTGCCACTGCGCTATCGAGGATTTAATGCCAAAGAGCGTCGACAACGTATTGAAGCGAACCTAGAACGCGTTGGTCTGGCATCTCGCATGAAGCACTTACCAAGTCAATTATCAGGCGGACAACAGCAACGCGTTGCCATCGCAAGAGCGCTAGCAACAGATCCTCGTTTTTTACTTGCCGATGAGCCAACCGGAAATTTAGATACCGAAATGGCACAAGGCGTGATGTCTTTGTTAAAAGAAATTAATGGCCAAGGCACCACTATTATCATGGTGACCCATGATGCTGATTTGGCACAACAAGCTTCTCGAACCATTCAAATTAAAGACGGTCGAGTCAGTGAATTGGAAATCGTTGCACAAAAAGCAATAGCTTGATATCAAAATGACGCTAAGGAATAAACATGTTTAGTTATTATTTAAAAATTGCTTGGATCAGTATCAAGCGACATTGGGGTTTAAGTTTACTGATGATCACCGCAATTGGTCTAGGTATTGGTACCGCAATGACCACAGTAACAGTAAATTACTTGATGTCAGCAAACCCTATCCCTCATAAAAGTCAGCAATTGTATTATGTGCAGTTAGACAGTTGGGACGTTAACGATCCCTATGATGACGGCCAAAATCCGCCCGACCAACTAACTTATACCGATGCAACTAACTTGATGAAGGCAAAAAAGGCCTATCGCCAAAATGTGCAAGCACAAGCATACGGTGTTATTGAGCCTGAAGAGCAAGGCGCGCTTCCTTTTATGGTGAGTGCACGGGCTAACTCAGCAGACTTTTTTGCGATGTTCGATGTGCCATTTATTTATGGTGGAGCTTGGTCTAACGATGCCGATGTAAACAAAGAGCAAGTTATTGTGCTCAGTAGAGAAATCAATGAACGCGTGTTCGGTGGCGAAAATTCTGTCGGCAAAGCAATTCGACTTGATGGCAACATATTTAAAGTCGTTGGTGTTATCGATCACTGGCAGCCTAAACCGCGGTTTTACGACATAACCACTGGCGCGTTTAATGAATCTGAAGAAATTTTTGTCCCTTTTAGCCTTATTGCGGAAGAAAAAATTAGACGCTCTGGTAATACCAACTGCTGGAAGCCTAGTAGCGATGGCTTTGCCGCCTTTCTTGCCTCAGAATGTATATGGACACAGTATTGGGTTGAACTGAGAAATGAACAAGAAAAACAAGACTATATGAGTTTCTTAAATGCCTATGTTGAAGAGCAAAAACGTTTTGGTCGTTTTCAACGTCCGCTCGACAATCGCTTAAGTGATGTAATGCAATGGTTAGAAAACCAAGAAGTTGTTGCTGATGACGCTAAGATGATGATGGCGATGTCATTTATGTTTTTAGCGGTATGTTTACTTAATACTATCGGTTTATTACTGGCAAAATTTTTAGGAAAAGCGCCGGAGATAGGCTTAAGACAAGCATTGGGGGCAAGTAAAGCCACGCTATTTAGCCAATATATTATTGAATCAGCCTGCATTGGCCTTGCTGGTGGCGCACTTGGCTTATTGCTGGCTCAACTAGGTTTAGTCGCTATCGAAAACCTCTATGGGGAATATATGAAAGGCCTAGCAAGTTTAGATGCCAACATGATGATACTTGCCATTGCGTTATCCCTATTATCAAGCGTTATCGCAGGCATATACCCAACGTGGCGAGCGTGCAATATTCAACCCGCCCAACAACTAAAAAGCCAATAACAGCGAGGAAAATATTATGTTAGAAATTGGACTGATTATCCGCGCGTTATTGCGTAATAAAATTGGTGCGTTACTGATTGCGCTGCAAATAGCGCTGACCATGACCATCATAGTCAACGCTATTTTCATGATTTTAGAACGTCAACAGCAAATGGAAAGACCCAGCGGTATTGATGAAAACAACACCTTTTATTTAACCAATACCGTGTTCGAGCAAGATTATAATTTGCAAGCGGCGCTAAATCGCGATTTAGCAATGATCCGTAAAACCCCTGGGGTGGTTGATGCCATACAAATTAATGCTATTCCTCTTAGTGGTGGCGGTTGGTCTCAAGGATTGCAAACGCAGCCTGGAGAAGATCAAGACGCCATTGGCACCGCATTATATATGGTCGATGAACATGCCATAAACACGTTAAAGGTTGAACTTATTCTCGGGGAAAATTTTGCTCCCGAAGATATTTTATGGCGAGCAAGTGGGCAAACAACTTGGCCAGCAAAAACCATTATTACCAAGGCCATGGCACAAAGCCTATTCCCTGATGACTGGCAATCTGCATTAGGAAAAACGGTCTACATTACTCAATCTCAACCCATACGTATTATCGGTATTATCAAGGAGTTACAAGCACCTTGGAATGGCTGGGACGGCGTCGAGCGCAGTATTTTGATCCCCTATCATATGGAGACAACAGGCGGTAAATATTTTATTCGCACCGAAGCTGGTAGACGAGACGAACTCATGCCTATTATTGAGAAAGCGCTCGCAGAAAGTGATAAAGGTCGAATTATCCGACGCGTAAGTACCATGGAAGAAACCAGAGAGCGCAGTTATAAAAGGCACAACGCCACCAATAAAATACTAACAACGGTAATCGTTACACTAACTCTGATCACCAGCTTTGGCATTGTTGGTTTAGCAATATTTAGTATTAATCGCCGCACTAAACAAATTGGCACCCGCAGAGCTTTAGGTGCGACAAAATGGCAAATAATGCGCTACTTTATGGTTGAAAACTTTTTAATTTCAACGTTAGGTATCGCCATAGGCTGTATTGGCGCGGTGGGTTTGAATATGTGGTTAGTTAAAACTTTTTCCTTATCGCCGATAAATATTGACCTTATTGTTATGGGCATCGGCATTCTTTTTGTCGTTGGTCAGCTTGCAGTATTGTATCCTGCAAGAAAGGCCGCGTTGATCTCGCCAGCAACAGCGACACGCACTGTCTAAGCCCAATACGTTCAGAATGCTCAATGGGTTGTGCGTCGCACAATCTATTGAGCTTACATATTATCTCTGCGTTATTGCCTATGCCTCTATACTACCTCACCACACATATTAACTAGTTCGATTTTATCTAATCATGCTAGGATATCTTTCAAACTCAAAACGATATCATTGCTTATGAAAAATTATACCCAATTGTTTATAGGTTTATTCATTACTCTGTCTTTTCCTATCATTGCCCACGCCCAAACCACTTTAATCAAAAATGTAAAAGGCTATACGCTGGCTGATGACAACCTTGTGGAGTTTGTCGCGATACAATTTACCGACGATAAAATTGACCGACTTTTTGTTGAAAATGAGCCTTTACCTCAATCTAACGAATTTAACGTTATTAATGGCCAAGGCAAAACCCTTATTCCTGGGCTTATTGATGCCCACGGACATGTACTCAGTTATGGTTTAAGCTTGTTACGCGCAGATTTAGTCGGAACAACCTCTGAGCAAGAAGCCGTTAAGCGCGTACAAAATTATGCAAAAAACAATAAATCACTGCTGTGGATACAAGGTCAAGGTTGGAATCAGGTGCAATGGGATAGCAACCAATTTCCAAGTGCCACATCATTAGATAAATATTTTCCTGATACCCCTGTCTGGCTTCGACGTATAGATGGCCATGCTGGTTGGGCAAACAGTAAAGCGATGCAACTTGCCGGTATTTCAAAAGACACATTATCACCTGCTGGTGGTGAAATTATCAAAAATGCTTCAGGTGAGCCTAATGGGGTATTTATCGATAACGCCATGTCACTGATTGACGATGCTATCGCTCCGTTAACGCTAGCCGAACAAAAATCGACATTAGTGATGGCGATGACATCCCTTGCCAGCATGGGCCTAACCAGTGTTCACGATGCTGGGATTTCAAAGCTCAATATAAATGCTTATAAAGAACTCAGCAAAAGCAATAAAATGCCCATTCGCGTGAATGCTATGTTAGACATTACCGATGAGAACTGGCGACAAATACTTGCCCAAGGCAAATATAAAAGTGACGATGACAAGTTTGTGCTCCATAGTGTAAAAATATCAGCCGATGGCGCATTAGGTAGCAGAGGCGCAGCCTTAATTGAAGATTATAGCGATAAGCCTGGACATAAAGGGTTATTACTACATGACCAACAATCTTTAGCAAATTACATGAAAACTTCGATGGAAGCTGGCTTTCAAGTGAACACTCATGCCATTGGCGACAACGCCAATAATATTGTGCTTAACAATTATGAACAATTAATCGCTCAAACTAACACCAAAGCATTACGCCATAGAATTGAGCACGCGCAAATATTAAAACTGAGTGATATCCCCCGTTTTAACCATTTAAAGGTCATCGCATCAATGCAGGCTACGCATGCCACCAGTGATAAAAACATGGCTCAAGCAAGGCTTGGAGAAGAGCGCATATTGGGTGCCTATGCATGGCGAAAATTAATAAATGCCAAAGCTATCATTGCTGCAGGTTCAGACTTTCCGGTCGAGTCGGCGAATCCATTTTACGGATTGCATGCATCAATCACCCGACAAGATCATCAAAACCAACCCCAAGATGGCTGGTTTCCACAAGAGAAAATGACCCGAATAGAAGCATTTAAAAGCTTCACGATTGATGCCGCTTATAGTGGTCATCAAGAAAGTATTATCGGTAGTTTATCAACAGGAAAAAAGGCTGATTTTGTGCTGTTAGAAGATAATATTTTTACCATCGCAGAGTCGAAACTATGGCAAAACAAAGTACTCGCCACTTGGGTTAATGGTAAGAAGGTATATACGGACGCAAATACCACACTGTAATACCCAATAAGGATAACGACTTTATCTATTAGCGGTAATTTACATAGAACACCATAACCTATCGCTTTAACCAATAAAAATGCTTAACGTTTTTGACGTTAAGCATTTTTATTGTAATAACCTAAATAATTTATTGCGTAGATACTGAACTAGTTTTGCACAGCGTGCATTCTAATACAATTTCGTCCCTCTTCTTTGGCTTTATATAACGCGGCATCAGCGCATTCAATCCAAGCTTCGTAAGTACTGATACTTTTATCGATTTCTGCGATGCCCATACTTACAGTATACTTTATATCAATATCGTTATATTTAACGACTGCACTTTCAACTTCCTTTCGTAGGCGCTCGGCAAACACTAAGGCATTTTCACGTGTGGTATCGGCAAGTAATATCGCAAACTCTTCTCCGCCATAGCGTCCTGAAACATCGGTTTCACGCACATGATACCTAATTAAACCAGAAACGTGACGGATGACTTCATCACCCACCATGTGACCATAACTATCATTTACATTTTTGAAGTGATCAATATCCAACATCACCAAACAACTGGGGTTGTCGCTTCTAGTCCAGCGCTTATACTCAGATTGTAAACAAAATTCCCAGTGGGTGCGGTTAAAAAGTTGGGTTAAGCCGTCAGTTTGGCTCAAAATAGCCAATTCAAGATTAGCTTCTTCTAAGTCTTGTTTGTGCACTGCATTGTCAGTGACATCATAAACAATTAAACACAAATGTGTCACTTCACCTGTGGCCGACAGAAGGGGAATAAAGGTAGTATTTTGATACATAAACTCGGCCGTGCCAGTGATCGGACGATAATTATCAAACTTAAACAAATGCGATCTTTGTTCCCAAATAGTAAACGCTTTGTTTTTAAGTAAAAATACCGACTCAGCCTTACGTTTAAACCAATCCTCAGGGATCTCGTCGAACAAATCAAATAACACTTTATCTTTCACTTCACGAGGCAATAAACCACTATGATTCTCCATAAAGCCGTTCCAGATCTGAACACGATACTGACGATCTAGCACTACCAAGCCAACGTCGATGCTATGCAGCATTTCCATCAGCCAATGTAATTCGTTAATTTGTCCGGTTTGTAGTGACATAATATTCCACGTTCTTATTAGGGATTCAGACCTGCTATCAAGGCATCAATCATCAAGCAAATATTCAATCTTATTATTCAGTGTTTTCATTGATGCTTCAGTAAAGAGTAGCAACAAGTCACATTTAATTGGATAATTTTCTATATTGTAGCTAATTTCTATCGCTAAAGTCCTTTTCCATTTTGTTGCATTCGTTGCGATAAGTTCGGAAATCTTACGATGCTGACCTAAAACTACAGGGTGGCCCTGACTAAAAGACATATCCAATTGTTCAGCAACACCATTTAAACATGCACTGATCAAGACATTGGCCATGTCCATCAACAATTCTAACTCAGTGCCTTCATCTATTTCATATTGGTAATTCATCAACGAAGCGACATCTTTAAAACTTGAGTCATTAATAATGAGCAATGCCTCACCCGAAATGCCCGCCCCAATAAACCCCTGACAAACCCCGGATGTACTTTCATAAGACTCAACGGCAGAAAGGGCCATAGTTAATTCGCTGACTTCAATCAAGTTAACATTCGGAATAGGCAACACCACAAATACATTAAGTAATCTCGCTAATAAATCCCCCGCACGCCCCATGGCGACATTGGCTATTTCTTGATAACAATCACGTAAATCAGGCGCTAAAACAAAGCTAGGCTTAACTTCGCCAGCGCTAACATCAGTTTTAACAACTGCGGCGGGCGGTGGTTTTACAGTGGCTTTAAATGCCATTTTTTGTTCAGCGGTGTTATTGACCGAAGTCTGGGGAACATCGCTAGGTTTATCTTCATTATTACTCGTGTCTGGTAAGGCATCTGCACGCGCAAATATACCGTAAGCGGTTAATATTTCAGTAAGCTTTTCTTTACTTACCGGCTTCTTAATAAAATCTAATGCCCCTAAGCTAGTCACCCTTTGATGCGCTTCTGGCTGTATATCTCCAGAAATAACGATAGTTAAGGTTGGTAAATCTTGTTTTAGAATAGCTTCCAGCACCTGATAACCGTCCATTTCAGGCATATTTAAATCAAGTAGTAACACATCTCCTTTACCCGCTTTTATAGCATCAATCGCTTCAAAACCATTCGTGGCAAAACTGATATCGACATCCCAATCATCTGGTAATGAGCGCGCAACTTGTTTACGCGCCATGTTTGAATCATCGCAAATTAGCAAAGGTGTTGACATGAATAAAATAAACCTTAAATTTAAGCCAATAAGAAAGCGAAAATAACGACTTTATATTTTCGATACTTATGTTTAACCATAGATAAATATTTCAAAATTACAATGGCTTCCGGAACTATTCTATGGATATTTTCTTAAGAGAGCGTTAAGCTTAACCTATTATCAGCGCAATTATTTCAACTATCTATGAAATCCTCTATTTTATTGTTCACGATTATATTAACTAACTTTTTCTCTCCGTTATCACGGGCAGAAATTCTACTCGAACAACAATTAACCGAAACGACAAATTTAGTCAAAGCCGGAAACAAAAGCGTCACTTTACTTGGCACCCAACTGAATGTCGGAGATGACGCCCCAAACTTTAAAGTGGTTAACGAAAGCTTTTCACCTGTCAATTTGTTCGATTTTAGTAAAAAAACCATTCTAATATCCGTGGTCCCAAGCCTAGACACTGGCGTTTGTTCTTTGCAAACCAAAAGATTCAACGATGAAGTCGCTAACTTACCCAATGATATTGTGATGCTAACCATCAGCAACGATCTACCATTTGCCCAAAAACGTTTTTGCAAAGCTGAAAACATCGATAAAATTAAAGTATTATCTGATGCGGTCTGGCGAGACTTTGGCAGTAAGTACGGGTTATTAATTAAAGATATGGGTTTATTGACTCGCGCAATTTTTGTTATTGATGAACAAGGGAAAATAGCCTACAAAGAGCTAGTCGCCAATATTTCTCAGCATCCTGACTATGAAATGGCTTTATCAACCATCAGAGCATTAAGCCCAACACTAGTAACGCCAGAAACGGAAACAGATACCAGTGCCCCCGCTGAAGAAGACTCTTCTACTACAGAAGACACGCCTCAATAACTCAGCTGTTAAGTTAAAATATCTAAGTAAATAAAGTAGGTATTACACCGGCTTTATTGTTTTTTTATCTGACCAAAGTGCAAACCATCTTTAAGATAAGCTAACTCTTCATCAGTTGATTCTCGCCCTAATATGTCATTACGATGTGGAAATCGTCCAAATCGCTCTATTATTTCCATATGTGCTTTGCTCCAGTGCAAAGCATTTTCGATGAGCTTGATATGATTAGTCTGGCCATATTCTTTAAGTAGTGCTGAAAATAATGCCACCGCCCGACGTTGCTCGTTTAACTGCTCGCTATGCTCAAAAGGATGATAATAAAATATTCGTTCGATTAAGGCATACTGTTTATCAAAGCCTTGTGCGATGCCATGTTTAGCAATAGCTAATGCCAGATTATCACTGGCAAAGGCCTGCGCCGTAGCTCGATACATATTACGTGGCATTTGATCTAATAAGATCACCAATGCCAAACTTCCTCTGGGTTGATCTTGCCATACTTGTAATTGGCCATTAAGTGCCTGTTGGTATAATTCGCCAAAGGTATCGGCAATTTCTTCATCAATAATCGGCGTCGACTGATACCATAATTGATTTTTGTCCCCGCTTGACAACTGATCCCTTAGTTCTCCAAACCAAAAACACAATATTTTTTCAATATTTTCCATTTTAAAATCCTTAATATTCAAGAAGATAAAAAACAATCACGTTTTTTTATTAAAATTTATCTTGAAAAAAAACAGTACGCTCCCATCTATTATATTGTAGTCGCCGTAGAGGGATTACATTAACCGCCTGTTCAATAATGAAAGGCAAATCATTGATTAGAATACGGATCTTTTTGAACACTATTTTGTCGCAGCTTTAAGTTGGTCAAAATAAACAATAAGTACCTATATGCTAATCAAAACAACATATTGCTAACACAATAATAGGATATGAATTATGCGTACATCTACAGATTTTAGCCCACTATATCGCTCTTTTATCGGTTTTGACCACCTAGCTGGATTAATTGATAAAGCCTCTAGAGCTGACAAACAATCGTCTTACCCTCCATATAATATTGAGTTACTTGCCGAAGACCAATATCGTATTACTATGGCTATAGCGGGATTCACTGAAGAAGAACTTGAAATTGAATCTAAACAGAATAATTTAGTCGTTACTGGTAACAAAGCCGGTGACCATGAAAATACTCAGCGAAAATTTCTCCATCAAGGAATAGCCGAGCGCAATTTTGAACGAAAGTTTCAAATTGGCGATCATGTTAAAGTTATCGGTGCCTTTATGGAAAACGGGTTATTACATATCGACTTGGAAAGAGAGATCCCCGAAGCATTAAAACCGAGAAAAATAGCGATTAATGGTAAGAGTTTATTATCAAAGAAAATTGAAAGTAAAAACAGCGAATAACGTCTTTGATCTGAACTGTTCTCCCTGATTGTTTTTGCCCGGTCTATGACCGGGTTTTTTATTGCCATAATTTACATCAGGTAACTACACCTGTGTAATAAAATCCGCAATCGCTGGATGAACCTCTTCACTATGACTCACCGGTGCCATATGCCCTGCCGAAAATACTTGTAATTTAGCATCAGGCAGCCCATGTAGTATATTCATGGTTAAATCTTGACTTAACGACGGACTGCGATCTCCCTTCATTAATAAGCTCGGGCAGGTAATAACGCCAAGATCGGCCAGCGTATACTTTTCTGCTATCAAGCCTTTGAAGTCTAAATTAACTTTAGGCATATCAGCGGCCATTAGTTGCTGCATTTTTAACGGCAAGGCGTTAAAAAAACCTTCTTTATTCCAAAAGTTGGTAAAAATTTCCGCGGCTTTATATGGCTCTTCTTGTAGAACTTGCTGAGCAAAATGATCAGATTCCAAGCGTTGCTTTGAATTTTTTGGCAATAAATGAAAAGCAACAGGCTCATATAATGCCAAACTTTTAAGTCTATACGGTTGCTCCACTGCCAACTTCAGTGCAATAGCACCACCACACGAATGCCCCACTAAATGATATTGCTCTGCGCCTATCACCTTCGCTATCGCGTCATTAATACGTGTTAGTTCAACGGTAAAATCATAACATTTAGGATCACTCACTACAGGTGCTTGTCCATAGCCCAACAAATCAATATTAATGACAGTGAAATGTTCCTTAAGTAGTGACACTAATAATAGCCACTGACGTGAGCTGCTTAACGAACTATGCAGTAAAATAACGGCGGGTCCCTGCCCTGATACTTTAATTCCAGCGGATAATTGATCAAAAGACATATAAAAATGCATACGTGATAGAAAAGTAGCCATTATCGAAATTAGCTGAGAAATGTCAAAAAATATCTACAGAATTAGCGATACTATGGCTAAAAATATCCAAACTTTTACTGACAAAAAAAATGTCAATGTGGTAAAAAATCTCAACTCAATTTTTTAAAATGGTGTCTACGGCGTTACTACGTTCTATATAAGCGTTGTTAAAACCATAAAACAATAAGGTCAAAAATGGATATTAATCTACAAGGCAAACGTGCATTAGTCTGTGGTAGTAGTCAAGGTATTGGTAGAGCATGCGCTATCGAATTGGCCAATTTAGGCGCTAGTATAACGCTATTTTCCCGTAATCAAGCATCATTAGAAGCGGTAAAAGCTGAATTAAATAATGATCACGGTCAGCAACATCATGTATTAATTGCTGATTTTTCCAAACCTGAACAAGTAAGAACTGCCATCACTGAGCATCTTAGCCAAACGGGTGCTATTGAGATACTGATTAACAATACTGGCGGTCCAGCGCCGGGGCCAGCGAATACGGCTTCAGCAGAGGCATTTTTAGATGCCTTTAATCTGCACCTCATCGCCAATCATTATTTGGTGCAAGCGCTTATTCCGGGCATGAAAGAACAGCACTACGGGCGCATTATCAACGTAATTTCAACGTCGGTAAAACAGCCTATCGTTGGTTTAGGGGTTTCCAATACTATTCGTGGCGCGGTCGCCAGTTGGTCGAAAACCTTGGCAAATGAGCTAGGACCTGATGGTATTACCGTCAACAATGTATTACCCGGAGCCACTGCCACCGCAAGGCTTGACGCAATAATAGCAGGCAAGGCCAATAAGCAAAATATTTCTGTTGAGCAAGCAACCATTAATGAAAAGGCACAAATTCCATTACGACGCTTTGCTCAACCAGAAGAATTTGCGGCCGTAGCTGCCTTTCTCGCATCACCAGCCGCCGCCTATATTACTGGGATTAATTTACCGGTAGATGGCGGCAGAACGTCCTGTTTATAACCATTAGCGAATAGGAAGTCATCATGGAAATGCTTAAAAATTTTATCGATGGTCAATACCAAGCGCCGGTCAATGAGTTGTATATCGATAATATTGAACCGGCAACAGGTCATGTTTATGGAAAAATTCCCAACAGCGATGAAAATGATGTTGAACTCGCCGTTGCCGCAGCAGAAAAAGCGCTGCCTACATGGCAAGCACTAGCAAGTGAACAACGAGCAGAAATACTCTTTGCGATTGCACAAGGCATTGAGGCGCAATTAGACGAACTTGCACTATGCGAGGCTACGGACAACGGAAAACCTCTCTATTTAGCCAAAACCGTAGATATTCCGCGTGCCGCCAGTAATTTTAAATTTTTTGCCCATGCCTGTTCGCAATTTTCCAGTGAGTCTCATGCCATGGCGAATAACGCCATTAATTACACGCTACGCCAGCCCCTCGGCATAGTAGGTTGTATATCGCCGTGGAATTTACCGTTATATTTATTTACTTGGAAAATTGCCCCCGCGCTGGCAGCGGGTAACTGTGTTATTGCTAAACCTTCAGAAATCACTCCTAAAACCGCTTATCTACTGGGAAAAATTTGTCAACAAGCCGGATTACCTGATGGCGTACTGGGGATAATACACGGTTGCGGTGACACTGCCGGAGCAGCTATTTGTAATCACCCTAAAGTAAAAGCCATTTCTTTTACCGGAGGTAGCAAAACCGGCGCAACAATAGCAACTCATTTGGCACCCAAGTTTAAAAAGTTGTCGTTAGAACTCGGCGGTAAAAATCCGGCATTAGTGTTTGCCGATTGCGAGTTTGAACAAACCGTTGAGCAGGTATTTAGAGCCAGCTTTGCTAATCAAGGGCAAATTTGCTTATGCGCATCGAGAATATATGTCGAACGCTCAATTTATGAAAAATTCAAGCAAGCCCTTGTCATTAAAGCACAGCAATTAATACCAAGCGATCCGCTAAACCTTAAAAGCCAAATGGGCGCGATTGTTTCGCACGAACACCTCAATAAAATATTAAATTATATCGAGATCGCAAAAGAAGAAGGAGCGACGGTATTAACGGGCGGACAGCAAGTATCTGTGGAAGGAAGATGTCAGCAAGGTTATTTTATTTTACCGACCATCATCGAAGGGCTAGACAATCATGCGCGCTGTAATCAAGAAGAAATTTTTGGTCCAGTGATCACCCTACAAGCCTTTGATAATGATGAACAGGCATTATCGCTCGCCAATGAAAGTCAGTATGGTCTCGCCGCGACGGTTTGGACCAGCAACTTAAATCGCGCACACAAATTTGCCGAGCAACTGAATACTGGCATAGTTTGGATAAACTGTTGGATGTTACGAGACTTGCGCACCCCTTTTGGTGGCATGAAAAATTCAGGTGTCGGTCGTGAAGGTGGCATAGAAGCAATGCGTTTCTTTACTGAAACCAAAAATGTCTGTATAAAATATGGTGAATAGTATGAAGCATAAAAGTGCTTCTGCTCTTTATTTCGTCTTAGAGCAATGACAATTTAAAAATAAAAATATAGAAAACGTTATGAGCTTAACTTGTTATAAATTTAAATCTTCTGGAGCAATATTTGCCAGCGCATTAGGCTGCAAATGGACGCTGATCTAGCTGTTACTCTCCGCTATCAACTTGCCGGCTGCGCTCATGTCGGTGGGTCAACGCATATTCATACGCTTAAAAAAGACAGTCCCTTCGCTCGGTATAGAACGACTATAGTTAGTGGGATGAGTTAAACAGGTTAACAACGTCTACTACGCCGTTAGTTTACCAGCAGACAGCGTAATGAAATCACGCACAAATGAGCAAATATTATCTACACTTAAACCAATAAAAATAGCCTGTGTAAAGACATTGCAGCAGCAATAAAAGGACAAAACAATGACAAATACTGATCAGATTTATGCAACCGACGCCCCGAAACCAGTCGGGTTATATCCCCATGCCCGACAAGTAGGTAACTTACTGTTTTTGTCGGGCGTAGGTCCGCGTCAAGCCGGTAGCGATCATATTCCTGGCGTTGTCTTTGATGAAAACGGCAAAGTGATCAGTTACGACATAGAAGCCCAATGTCATAGTGTCTTTCAAAATATTCGTACCATATTGGAAGCCTGTAATGCCAGCTGGATGGATTTGGTCGACGTCACCGTTTTCCTCACTAATATGGATGAAGACTTCGCGACATATAATAAAGTTTATGCTGAATATTTTAGTGATAATCAACCTTGTCGAACCACGGTAGAAATTAACAAATTGCCGACGCCAATCGCCATTGAACTAAAATGTATTGCCGCCGTTGAAAACAAGTCATTGCGTTTAAACACCGATAAGAATTAGGAGCATCACATGTCTACGCTTACTATGCCTTTTAATTTGCAGCAATGGATAGACGAACATCGTCAACAATTAAAGCCGCCAGTGTGTAACAAACAGATTTTCGAGCAAGATGATTATATTGTCATGGTTGTTGGCGGCCCCAATAATAGAACCGATTACCATTACAATGAAACGCCTGAACTTTTTTATCAACTTGAAGGCAAAATGGTATTAAAGGTTATTGACGATGGAGAGTTTAAAGATATCCCCATTAACGCAGGTGAAATATTCTTATTGCCACCTAAAATGTTGCACTCTCCGCAGCGCTTTGCCGAAAGTGTCGGCTTGGTCGTTGAGCAAAAAAGAGCCCCAGGTCAAAAAGATGCTTTGTTATGGTTTTGTGAAAACTGTCATCACGCGTTATACCAAGAAGATTTTACCCTCGCTAACATCGAAACCGATCTTCCCGTGGTATTTAAAAACTTTTATGAAAATCCACAACACTGTACCTGTAGCCAATGCGGCACAGTAATCCGCAAAGGTTAAGTCATGTTAAAAATAGATATACACACCCATATATTACCGAAAACGTGGCCTAACCTTAGAGAAAAGTATGGCTATGGCGGCTTTGTCAGCTTAGATCATCACAAGTGCGGCTGTGCACGAATGATGGTTGACGACAAATTTTTTCGTGAAATAGAAGATAATTGCTGGGATCCGAAAGTACGCCTGCACGATTGTCATCAGCACCATGTTGATGTGCAAGTATTGTCTACCGTCCCGGTGATGTTTAACTATTGGGCAAAGCCAGAGCACACGCTGGATTTATCAAAATACCTTAACGATCACATCGCGGGCATAGTCCACGACCATCCGAAACGATTTATCGGTTTGGGCACCTTACCTATGCAAGCGCCCGATCTCGCGATTAAAGAACTAGAACGCTGCGTTAACGATATCGGTTTAGCGGGTATACAAATAGGCTCACATATCAATGAATGGAATTTAGACAACGAGCAACTCTTTCCTATTTTTGAAGCCGCGCAGGATTTAGGTGCAGCGGTATTTGTCCATCCTTGGGATATGATGGCCAAAGAAAAAATGCCTAAATATTGGTTACCTTGGTTGGTCGGTATGCCGGCAGAGTCAAGTCTGGCGATATGTTCAATGATTTTTGGCGGTGTTTTAGCGCGTTTACCTAAATTAAAGGTAGCATTTGCCCATGGTGGTGGTTCATTCCCCGCTACCATTGGCCGCATTGAGCATGGCTTTAATGTCCGCCCAGATTTATGCGCCGTTGACTGTCAAATCAACCCAAGAGATTTCCTCAAGCAAATTTATGTCGACTCCTTGGTTCATGATCCCCTAGCACTTAACTATCTAATTGATTTAATGGGTGCAGATAATATTGCGTTAGGCACGGACTACCCATTTCCATTAGGTGAATTAGCCCCCGGAAAACTGATAGAGTCATGTCATTATGATGAAGATATTAAAGCTAAGTTGTTGCACGGCTCAGCGTTAAATTGGCTCGGCTTGTCTAAGGAAATGTTTATATGATTCTGACCGCAGAGATATTAAGCCAAAAATACCAAGTCAATACTGATTTCTCTTGGTCTTTAGCTATCCCCTTGGCGTTTAATCAAGCGCAACCCAATCATTTTGACGCGCCAATTGCTCAAGCTACACCAATGAAAGCTGGAGGCTTTACTGGTGATACCGAACAAGGTGGTAGCTGTAATGTAAACGAATTAAGCTTTAATCCACATTGCAACGGCACCCATACCGAAACCATCGCGCATATATGCGATGCTTCAGCGGAGTTATCGCTTAAGGTTGCCGATATTACCTTGCCTGCCATTATGCCCTGTACGCTTATTTCCATCACCCCAGAATCAGCGCAGCAAAGTAATGAGCAATATACCCCAGAATTTATGGCTAATGATGCCATTATCAGCAAACGGGCATTGGAATCGGCATTAAGTAATGTAGTCGATGAACACTTACAAGCCTTAGTGATCAGAACATTACCTAATAGCATAGCTAAATGTTCTGCCACATACAGTCAAGCGCATCAACCCGCCTTTTTTAGTCGTGATGCGATTTACTATTTGAATGAGCGCGGCGTTGAACACTTGCTAGTTGATATTCCGTCCATAGACAGATTACACGATGACGGCTTACTGACCTGTCATCATTTATTCTGGCAAGTTGCTGAAGGAACACATCAGGCAAGTGCCAACAGTTTATCGCGAAAAACCATTACAGAAATGGCCTATATCGATGAAAACATTGAGGATGGATTGTATTTCCTTAACTTACAAATGCCCGCCTTTATTAACGATGCGGCGCCTAGTAAACCGGTATTGTACAGCGCGACTCCTCTTTACGAATACATAGACTAATAAGAATTTGATTAATAAAAGAAAAAAAACATGACCACACACATAGACAATAATACTAAAGACAGCTCAATAGATGCCTTTGATAACAGCTTAAACTATGCTCAACAACTTGATGCCAATGATCCGTTAGCGCCAATGCGCAGCCATTTTGCGATCCCTAAACAGGCCAATGGTGAAGACGAATATTATTTCACTGGCAATTCTTTAGGCTTACAACCAAAATTGGCGCGTGAATATGTCATAGAAATGCTTGATGCTTGGCAAGAACGTGGCGTTAAGGGGCACTTTGAAGGGGAATTCCCTTGGATGCCTTACCATGAATTTCTTACCGAGCAATCCGCTAAACTCGTTGGTGCATTGCCACAAGAAGTCGTCATGATGAACTCGTTAACGGCAAACCTACATTTTATGATGGTGAGCTTTTATCAGCCACAAGGCAAAAGAACCAAAATATTGATTGAAGATCATGCCTTCCCTTCCGATCACTATGCTGTGGAATCTCAACTTAAACATCATCAGGGACAATTAAATGGCTCAGTCGCAGATAATATGCTGCTATGGAAACCTCGTGCAGGCGAAGAGTTACTTAACTATGACGATCTCGATGCCATGTTAGAACAGTACGGTGATGAAATTGCGCTAATTTTATTACCGGGTGTACAGTATTACACTGGTCAAGTGCTGGATATGAAAAGCATCACCGCAAAAGCACACGCGAAAGGCATTACTGTTGGTTTTGATCTGGCTCACGCCGCCGGAAATATTTTGCTGCAACTGCATGACTGGCAAGTCGACTTCGCCTGTTGGTGCAGTTACAAATATTTAAACAGCGGTGCTGGCTCTGTCGCGGGATGTTTTGTCCATCAAAAACACTGCGAAAATACTGAACTTACTCGCTTTGCCGGATGGTGGGGACACGATAAATCAACTCGTTTTCAAATGGGCAACGAATTTAAAGCCATTGCCAGTGCTGAAGGTTGGCAGTTATCTAATCCGCCCGTACTGTCGTTGGCAGCAATTAGAGGCTCCCTTGACACTATAGACATTGCCGGCGGCATAACGGCGTTGCGTGAAAAGTCATTAAAATTAACCGATTATTTGCTGCAACTCATTACACATGAACTCGGTGATAAAATTCGTATCATCACCCCGGTTAATGCTCAGGAGAGAGGCTGCCAATTATCTTTGATGATCAACGTTGAAGGATTAGACGGCAAAGCCATGTTTAATGCCCTTGAAGAAAATGGCGTAACCACTGACTGGCGCGAGCCTAACGTTATCCGTGTTGCCCCCGTGCCCCTATATAACCAATTTCAAGACGCCTATCATTTTGTTCGAATTTTAAAGGATTGCCTAGCATGAGTACCGATTCTAAACACGCTAACAATACCTCAAGCCCTAAAACAATCACCTTAGCAGGTGGCGGCTTAGTCGGCTCATTGTTATCACTTATCTTAGCGAGGAAAGGTTATCAGGTAGAAGTATTTGAATCTCGCCCTGATATGAGAAAAGAAGATATTTCTGCCGGTCGTTCAATAAATTTAGCCCTTGCCAATAGAGGTATTAAACCGCTCGATGATTTAGGGCTAATGCCTAAAATTAACGAGATGCTGATCCCGATGCGCGGCCGTATGGTGCATATAGAAGGTGAACAAGATAACTTTCAAGCATACGGACAGCAAGCGGACGATGTTATTTATTCCATTTCACGCGGGCAGCTCAATAGTTTTTTAATGACCGAAGCAGAAAATACCGGATTAGTGAATTTTCACTTTAACCACAAGATCACTCACGTCGATTTCGAAAATAACCAGTTCACACTCGAACACAATAGACAATCAAGCGTACATGGGTTTGAGCATTTAATTGGTACCGATGGCGCCAATTCACAAGTCAGAAAAGCGATCCTCGACCAAGGTTTTACTGAAAATAGCGAACAGCCATTAGATCACAGTTATAAGGAACTTTGTATACCAGCAGATAGCAATGACAAACATAAAATTGACAAAAACGCCTTACATATTTGGCCAAGAGGTGAGTTTATGTTAATCGCCCTGCCTAATTTAGATGGCAGTTTTACCGTGACCTTATTTATGCCAAACCAAGGCGAAACCAGTTTCGAGTCCATCACCAACCAAGCGCAAATCAATCAGTTTTTTGAGCATTATTTTGCCGATGTAAAACCGCTACTTGACCCTCTCAGTGAGACTTTCCTTGCTAACCCTACCGGAAAATTAGCAACCATAAAATGTGCTCCCTGGTCATTTAAGGATAAAGCATTAATTATTGGTGATGCCGCACATGCAGTAGTACCATTTCATGGACAAGGTATGAATTGTGGCTTTGAAGACTGCGATATCATCGCGACCTTGCTACCAAAGAATGAAGATAGTGATGCATTCGATTGGCAAATGTTTTTCAGCCAAGTTGATCAACATAGAAAGGTGAATGCCGATGCCATCGCTGACATGGCATTAGAAAACTATATTGAAATGCGCGATAGCGTGCGCAAGCCACAGTTTTTATTGCAAAAGCAACTGGCGTTTCAAATCCAACAGTGGTTTCCTAAACGATTTATTCCCCGCTACGCCATGGTAATGTTTGAACACATTCCCTATAGCCAAGCATTTGCCATAGGTGAAAAACATCGTCAATTACTCAATGAATTAACGCAAAGCGTTAAGGATGTTAGCCAACTGCATCAACAGGAGGCTGAGCGGCTATTAGATAAGTATGAATTGTAACCACAATACAACTTAACCTGAGTTAAAATAACTTAATACTCAAGCGCGTATAATAGTTCGTTGAGATCCGGTTGCCACTGAAAATCACGCAACCGGATCCGAGTCCCAATCACAACGATTTGCTCATCTTGCAACGCTTGTTTTTGACGCTCGAAATTTTCGCTGCTGGGTAAAAACGAAATTTTTCCTTGTGAATTTATAACCCGATACCAAGGTACGTCACGTCCTCGCCAACCACCGTCAGGTACATTTCCCAGCGCTTTACCCACCAATCGAGAACGTCCTGGTAACCCTGCTAAATCAGCCACTTGACCATAACTGGCGACTTTTCCTAGCGGAATTGCTTGCACGGTTTGCCAAATACGAATGTAGTGCGGTTTGATAGCAGCTACCAAGGTAATATCTGACCATTCGAATGCTTAAATACACCGCTTTCTTGCATAGTCAACTCATTGATCAGCCCGACTAAACGCTGAGCACATTCGTTACTGCTGATATCACCACTATGATTAACCATGTCGGTTTGTACATATCCTGGATGATAAGTACCCACCGCGATATTTCTCGGTGCTAAATCTTTTGCCAAAGACATAGATGCCGCGTTTAAAGCTGCTTTACTCATTCTGTAGCCATAGCGACCACCTGAGCCATTATCAGCAATCGATCCCATACGCGAGGTGATCATGGCGATCTTACTATCGCTGACTAAGTTATGTTGTAATGCTTCAACTACCCGAAGTGGCGCCAAAGCATTCACTTCAAATTGTTCACGTATGGTATCAATATTTAGTTTAGTTAAACTCTCATCACGTAAAATACCCGCATTGCAAACCAGTACATCTATGTTAACGCTTGATAAGCATTGTGACATTAACGCCAAGCCCGCTTCAGTTGCTACATCAACATTGGTAATAACCTTAACATTTAATGCATCTAATTCATCTGATGAGTGTCGACACAGTGCGTAAACCGTATCGCCCTGTTGGTGAAAAACTCGGGTTAACGCTAAACCTATGCCGCGATTCGCGCCAGTAATAACAATATTTTTGTTCATAACAATGCTCCTGATAACGCTTTATTTGATACAAAAAAATAAGCAAAAATAAATAAAGATGCGTTAGTATGCCCAATAGAAAATAAAATAAAAATAGATAAATGATGAAGTTAGACATTATCACAACACAGAGTTTGTCACTAACCACCAATAGACTACAGCTGACTTTAATGAATCGCGAGCATTTACCGCAATTTAAGCAATTGCAGTGTGATCCTCAGCTTATGCAGTTTATTGGACCTATGCTAAGTGACAGTGATGTACAGAAAAAATTTGATGATAGGATCAAGCCTTGGCAACAACAAGAAAACCATTGGTTAACCTTAATGATCCACGATAAAAGTACTGACCAATTTATTGGCAGCATTGGCTTTCGTGTTGATAGCATTGAATGTCAACGGGTTGAAATTGGCTATTTAGCGCTAAATAATGCCCAAGGTAAAGGCTATATTACTGAGGCTGGAAGTGCGCTGATACATTATTTATTCGAGCAAGTGCAAGTACGAAAAATTATTGCTCATTGCGCGACCGTCAATACCGCCAGTTGCCGTGTCATGGAGAAACTGTTATTGAAACGTGAAGGGCTGCTTAGATCAGACTTTCAAGTAAATGATATATGGTATGACAGCTATGCGTACGGTTTACTTAATCCTATTTACAACCGATAACATAGCCATAATGCAGCTACAGTTGGCTATGGCGTAACCGCAACGAAAATAAAGGTGAGATATTGACGACTATATTTCACCTCTGTTTCACCGCTACTTAAAAATCACAGGCGATATTTTCTTGGATGGCTTGCGAAGCAACTTGACCGAAAAAATCTTGAGTTTCTTGATCCGCGCTTAGCCCAGCTATATAAGGCAGTAGATCCGCGGATTCCCCTGTTATCACCTGATAAAAGACCATCGCAGTTAACACTTTTCCTAACGCAGAAGCATGATTTCCATCCGCGTCATGCATAGCTAAATCAGGCTTAAGGCTCAAGGCCAAATCCCAGGCTAGCCCAACTGGCGCCACACAGCTTGCTTCATTTGTTGCGATAGTTAAATGAATATAGTGGACCATACGTGCTTCCTTAACACGACCTCGTTGTGGATGCTCTGGAAACATGATCGGTGTCGCATTTTGCGCTTTCGCTTTTTTAACCCAAGTTTCAGCTGCGATAGTTGGATATTTAAACGAACCACTTTGAGAATATTTTTGCGCTTGAAAGATAACATGTGTCCAGTTCTCTCCAGTTAATCTTGCAACATCAGCGTCATTTTCCAGCCGTTCAGCCAAATATTGAAGACTCAATGAAGAACTTATCATCACTTGCTTATCGGGCTTACCTTGCTGAAACATCATCCCCAGTGGTGCTGATAAATGAGTAATATGACTATTACCATAAAACAGTATTTTATAGCTATCCACGTTTTGATTATTTGGAATTGCCAGTTCAGAACTTATTTCGTTGACATTATTATCAGGCACTGTATTTACTGGGACATTATCTTGATGGTTCCCGCTATTGCTATTACTACCGCCACAAGCAAATAACCCAAAAATACTCAACAAACAAACCACAATAATTTTCATAAATTATTCAGTATCTTATTTAAAAAAAGTTAATATAGTATACAGGGTTATTTTATAAAAAGCGTAAATGAATCGCTCATTCGAATAGTTACAAGATGGTAATAATGGAAAAGCTTTATTTAATACCGGGCACTATGTGTAATGAACAGTTATGGAAAAAGCTTGTTCCTTATCTAGAGACTCAGTTCGACCTAGTTCACCTGCCTATTCCTAACGTTGATAATGTTGATGAAATGCTGACAACCTTACTTGCTGCTCTTGTTGAAGAAAAAGTGCAATTAGTTGGCTTTTCATTGGGAGGATACCTCGCCGCATACCTTGCAAGCAAATACCCTGAAAAAATCGCACGCCTGTTTGTTATCGCCAATAGTCCATGTTCATTAAATACGGATGAATTACAACAACGAACAGATATTTTGGCTTGGGTAAATCAACATGGTTATAGTGGTATTAGCCAAAAACGAGCGCTTGCCATGTTAGATAACCCTTCAAATGAAGGTGCTTCAATAGACCATGAGCAAAGGGTAAAACAAGCAATCTATACCATAGTCACTATGGATAAAGACCTAGGAGAATCAGTACTTATCCAGCAGTTAACATCGACATCCCACAGAAAAGACTTAACGGATGAGCTCAGCAAAGTTAACTCGCCGATAGTCTTTTATTGCAGCGAAAAAGATCCCCTTATTAATCAACAATGGCTTAAACATTTTTGCCACAACAATAAAAATGCGCATGCCACCATAGTGCCGGGGAGTTGTCATATGTTACCGCTAGAGTATCCACAAGCACTGGCAAATTCGATCATCGATTGGGCTAATAATTAAGAGCATTACAAAGTAAATCAAGGTTCCTTCAAGCTAAATGTCGTGGTACTGTCGTAAAAAATGCGTGATTTTGTCGCCTTTGCGACAGGACTTTGCCGTAGAAGTTAGTTATAAAAGGGGGCAATCTAGCGTTCCATTAATACTTGACAAAGAAACACAGGCTACATGATTATGAAAATAGATATCGACACAGTAGTAAAACTTCGTAAGGAACGTTTGTGGTCGCAGGATGAATTATCTATTGCTGCTGGCTTGAATTTACGCACCATTCAGCGCATAGAAAACGAAGGAGCCATATCATTACAATCAAAAAAAGCGTTAGCATCTGCATTTGAAATCGAAATAAGTAAACTTGATCCCCAAGAGAATAAAAAACAATTTGAATACCAAACAGTACCAATAAAATTTACTTTTGGTTGGTTTAAAAAAGGTACTGCTAAGGTCGACGAGGTGTTATCTGAACACGGCAAACAAGGTTGGCGTTTAGTGCAAATGATCATGCCTACAGACGCAACGGGCGGCAGCGAACAGATGATCGCGATTATGGAAAGAGAAATTTAACCACTTAAATTTTACTTACAGCCAAGGGAATCAATATGAATAAAAGTAAACCTGTTTATACTGGAAGCTGTTTATGTGGACTTATCCGTTTTCAAATTGATGCGTTTATGCCACACATTGCTCATTGTCACTGCACCATGTGCCAAAAATTTCATGGCGCGGCATTCTCAACGTTTGGTGAAGTAAAAAACGTACACTTTCACTGGCTTGAAGGTGAAGAGCATATCAAACAATTTCAAGCAGATAATCAAAGTATTCGCTATTTTTGCGACACCTGTGGTTCCAGTTTACTGTTTTGCTCGCAATACAACAAAGCAGACAATACCATTGAGGTAGCCATAGCAACTATTGATACCGCCAACGAGCTAGAGCCAGATGCTCATATTTATACAAAAACGAAAGTGTCTTGGTTTGATATTAACGATGATTTGCCACAATTTTTGGCGTATAGAAGCACTACCAAGCCCTCTAAATAATAAATTTTCACTAAAATTTAATGGCTTAGCGTATATCCTTTTATAGAAATTTAGATAGAATGCCAAGGCCTATATTTACCTAACACTAGGATAATAAAATGAGTATCACTGCCATTCAAGATTGTTACCCCGAAGAATTAAGTCATTGTTATGGTTGTGGTAGCAACAACCCACAAGGCCATCAATTAAAGAGCTACTGGCAGGGTGAGAGCGCTATCGCCCACTTTACGCCCAAAGAGCACCATATTGCTATTCCTGGCTTTGTATACGGTGGCCTGATTGCTTCGTTAATTGACTGTCATGGTACCGCCAGTGCATCTGCTGCAGCTTATAAAGCGGCCAATCGTCCAATAGGCTCTCTCCCGGCGCTTAGATTTGTTACTGGCTCTCTAAAGGTTGATTATAAGGCGCCAACACCACTAGGCACCGAGCTAACGTTAACCAGTAATATTGTCGAAGTGAAAGAGCGCAAAGTAATCGTTGATGTTAGCGTAACCGCTAATAATATTGTATGTGCGCTTGGGCAAGTTATTGCGGTAAAAATGCCCGATAGCATGAGCCCACAACAAGCTTAATTGTCATTAAAAATATCAACTATGTTGGAGAATATCATGTCAACAACCAGCGCCGACGCGGCAACAACACAAGCAGCCTTACCTATCAATCCTACCGAGTTGCTTAAAGAAGAAATCGATCAAGTCACCTACTTTTATAATTTGATCATCGACTTTTTTGCTAACTATAGTTTTCAACTAGTTGGCGCGTTTATCATATTTATTATTGGTTATGTGTTTGCCGGCAAGATCGCCAATTTAGTACTCCGTATTTGTGAGCGTCATAAGCTTGATGTCACGCTAAGTCGGTTTTTAACTAACACCACCAAAATGATTTTAGTGATCCTGATATCCATTATCGCGCTCAGTAAATTGGGAATTAGTGTCACCCCTTTTATTGCCGCCATTGGTGCAATATCGTTAGGCGCTGGTTTAGCATTACAAGGACTTTTAGCCAACTACGCAGCAGGCTTTAATATCATTATTATTAGACCGTTTGTGGTTGGCGATACTATTACGGTACAAGGGGTAACCGGCTTAGTAAAAGAAGTGCTCTTGGCCTATACGATTTTAAAAGATGAAGATGATGTTGAAATCATGATCCCAAACAAGCACATCGTTGGTGAAGTACTACATAACTCTAAGCATGATTCGTTATTGCAGTTAAAAGTAGGCGTTTCCTACGACACTAATCCACTTGAAGCAGTCGCTTTAATTGAGAAAACCATCAAGAAATTAGACATAATAGGTGAACAACGCTCGCCACAAATAGGCATTGATGAATTCGGTGATAGCGCCATCAACATTGCAATCAGGTTATGGACACCAACCTGTAATTTATATGCGGCAAAATATAAGGCTTATGAAAGCATTTATTTAGCACTTGAAGCGGCTAATATTAAGATCCCATTCCCACAACGTGATGTACATTTGATAACCCAGATAAACGGGCAAGATAAGTAAAATTTAAGACAATAACGGCCAGCGTTTATCTCTTAATGTTTAATGCTTGAAAGGCGATTTTAGCTAACGAAGATTAGGTAGATAAAGCATTAAACACTGGCATATATAATCACTATATATGCCAGTGTTTGACTACAATTTGTTTAATGATACGACTAATAATAACCGCTATATAAGCCTATTGTTACACCGTAAATTGATCAACTGATTTGTCGAGTTTCTTCGCCAACGAAGCAACTTGTTTACTGTAAGATAACGTTGATAACGACTTATCACTACTTTGCTGACTCATATGAACAATATCAGCAATGCTCAGATTTATATCATTACTCAAACTATTTTGTTGGGTTGCAGAATGGGCAATATCTGCGCTCATTTCGTGCATGTGGGCAATCGCCGCATTAATCAGTAACAATGTTTCCAACAATTCATTGGTATGTTGCTGACAATTATTCGCCTCTTCTTTACCATTGTCGATATCAGAAACTGCCTTCGCGGTTTGACTTTGGAGTGACTCGATCATGGCATTGATCTCTGCCGTTGACTCCTGGGTTCGACTAGCAAGCAGCCTAACTTCATCGGCAACCACAGCAAAACCTCTGCCTGCCTCGCCAGCGCGGGCCGCTTCTATCGCAGCATTTAATGCCAATAAATTGGTTTGGTCGGCAATACTTTGTATGGTTTCTAAAATGCCTCCAATATTATTCGATTCACGCTGTAAAACCGCCATTAGTGTTGCCGTTGACGATAACATGTTAACCAAGGTATGAATGCGATCATTGGTCGCATTAGCAATAGTTTTTAGCTCGTCACTTTGACCGATAGCTTGAATCATTTTTTGCTCCGCATCAGTTGCTTTTTCTAAAACATGATCGGCATTTAAGTTTAATTCATCGGTAATTTGGGTAACTTTCTCAACAGTCACTTTTTGTTGTTGTAAAGACTGAGACACGTGTTCAATCTCTTCACTTGATTGTTCTGCAGCATTATTCAATAAATGGGCATTTGAGCTAATCTCAGCGATGAGTCGTCTTAAATCTTCAACAACAAGATTCACGTTCTTAGATAGCTCGCCGTATTCATCTTCTGATTTAACAGTGAGTTGACGAGAAAGATCGCCTTTGGCCATATAAGATAAAACATTGTTAATACGTCTCAGCGGAATGATCATAGCTCTGACCGTAGCAAATGCGATGCCCGAGCCAGTAACAAATAACACCAGCAAAATCACGATTGTTGAAGTTTGACCGCGATCGACATTATCAAATACAGCTAATTGTAATTCTCTTAGATTCTTAGCGACTACCGTTAGTAACTCATCGATGGTAGTAATGGATTGATTGGCAAAACCTTCTGATTGACCAAAGGATTCATTAAGTGACTTCACATGTTCAAGCTGAGCAATCTTTAAGTCAAATAAACTGTTCTCACCCACTAAGGTATTTTTAGATTTTTCGAACTCTTCAACAAATTGCTCAATTAAGCCATCGGTATCGTATTCCTCACCTAACCTTTTTAGAAAAACCAACAGTTGATCTATATTGCTAATCGCCAGTTCTATGGTGTCTTTTGAACCGACAACTTCATCCATTTGCTCAAGTGACACTATTTCTTTGGCTGAATTGGTAAGATTGATAATATAACCTTCAATTTGTCCGGCAGAACCGGCAATTCTATCGATTAAGGTCTGTTTATCTGCATCTTCTAAATAA
This sequence comes from Colwelliaceae bacterium 6471, assembly GCA_040779335.1. Classification (GTDB taxonomy): domain Bacteria; phylum Pseudomonadota; class Gammaproteobacteria; order Enterobacterales; family Alteromonadaceae; genus JBFONV01. Next base: position 1,007,402 of record JBFONV010000001.1, on the reverse strand, counting down.
GATAAATCAACCAATAACGCGCCAGCCTCATCTAAATAACGATCAAGCTCATTTTGTTGACTGCCAAGCTGTGCTGTTTTAGCCAATACAGCCTCTTTATGCCCGAACATTGTCGCTACAGACTGGCTGTAGTTTGTATAAAAACCATTAAAGTCTTTCAAGAAACGTTCGGTACTCTGCCCTGCTAGCATTTTAGATAAGCCATTGACCTGCTTTGCTAATTTTTCGCCTTCATTGTTAAACTGTGCTTGTAAAGCTGCTAGCTCATCTAAGTTTTGGCTACTGGAGATAAGTGCAGAAAGCTTTGCTTGCTTTAATAGTTGGATCTGAATGTTATTACTATAGTCTTGTACCGGAATAGCAAGCTCATCCACTTGTGCCGTCGACTGTTTAATATCCATCAGGATCCGAAATGAACTGATACTGGCAAACAGTAAAAGTAATAAAATAATTGCAAAGCCCAATATGACTTTATGTGCGACTTTTAGAGACATCTTTTGCCTTTATTAAAGATCCGACCAGCGGCTATGTTATTCAATTTTGCATTCTATTTACAAGTAGTGCAGTAATATATTTTCTAAAAGGTTACAGTTCAATAATAGTACAGTTGATAGTAACCAACTAGTTACATAAGCAATATGGCCTGCATATTGCCTACTGGAGCATTATTTCGGTGTTAACGTATTATGTTTTTATTAAGCTCACTGATTTGAGTCACTCCAGTTAACGTTATTGCGACGCGCATTTCATTTTTCATATTCGTTAGCATATCAATAACTCCTTTTTCTCTTTGGGCCGGCAACGTATAAGCCCATGCACGGCCAATCATACACACGTCTGCGCCCATCGCCATTGCTTTGACAACATACTATAGAGCGGATGAATAAATTACCAGTTGTATAATAGATAACAAGCTGTGGGAAATTGCTCTTTCACCAGACTGTGACTTTAGGCATGCACATTTCACTTAACGAATAAAAAAACACAATATTATTACGGTATTACATGCGCAGTTGTGCTTAAATAATCACTAGAATAATCAATGCATTTTACCAAGAATTAGGAAGATATCATGACCAGTACTTTCATCAAATCCAAAGCTGCCATAGCTTGGGGCCCTAACCAACCATTAAGTATTGAAGAAATTGATGTGATGCCACCACAAAAAGGCGAAGTGTTAGTCAAAATAATTGCTTCTGGCGTATGCCATACCGATGCATTTACCTTATCGGGCGAAGATCCTGAAGGCATATTTCCCTGTATATTAGGCCACGAAGGCGGCGGCATTGTTGAACAAGTCGGTGAAGGTGTCACCAGTGTCAGTGTCGGCGATCACGTTATTCCTTTGTACACTCCCGAATGTGGCGAGTGCAAATTTTGTTTGTCGGGTAAAACCAACTTATGTCAAAAAATTCGTGAAACCCAAGGCAAAGGTTTAATGCCAGACGGCACCACACGTTTTTATAAAGATGGTAAACCTATTTACCATTACATGGGCTGTTCGACCTTTTCTGAATATACCGTTTTACCCGAAATATCCCTTGCTAAAGTCAATAAAAAAGCGCCTCTTGAAGAAGTTTGTTTACTTGGTTGTGGTGTTACAACAGGTATGGGAGCGGTAATGAATACCGCTAAAGTTGAAGCAGGTGCGACCGTGGCAATTTTTGGTTTGGGTGGTATTGGTTTGTCGGCGGTTATCGGTGCAACCATGGCTAAAGCCAGCAGAATTATTGCTATAGACATCAACACCAGTAAATTTGAACTGGCGAAAAAGCTTGGTGCCACCGACTGTATTAATCCTCAAGATTATGATCGCCCTATTCAAGATGTCATTGTTGAACTTACCGATGGCGGTGTTGATTACTCTTTTGAATGTATTGGCAATGTTAATGTGATGCGCTCAGCGCTGGAATGCTGTCATAAAGGCTGGGGAGAATCAGTCATTATTGGCGTTGCCGGCGCAGGACAAGAAATATCTACACGCCCATTTCAATTAGTAACAGGTCGAGTATGGCGAGGCACAGCGTTTGGCGGAGTTAAGGGTCGCTCGGAGTTACCAGATTACGTAGAACGTTACTTAAATGGCGAATTTAAGCTTGATGATTTTATTACCCACACGATGCCATTAGCAGACATTAACGAGGCATTTGAACTGATGCACGCGGGAAAAAGTATTCGTTCAGTAATACATTTTGATAAATAGGTACAATGTCGTGGAATTAATCTCAAGTCATAAAATGTTTGCTGGTGTTCAACAACAATACCAGCACCAATCAAGCACGGTTAATGGCACTATGCGATTCGCTATTTATTTGCCGCCACAAGCCAGTGAACAAAACAAAGTGCCGGTACTTTACTGGCTTTCGGGTTTAACCTGTAGCGATGAAAACTTTACCCATAAAGCCGGTGCCCAGCGCATGGCCGCAATGTTAGGCATTGCGATAGTCGCGCCAGATACTAGCCCTAGAGGCGAAGATGTCGCCGATGACGATGGCTACGATTTAGGCAAAGGCGCGGGATTTTATCTCAACGCTACCCAAGCACCATGGCAGGCTCATTATCAAATGTATGATTATGTCGTCAAAGAGCTGCCATCACTGATCCAGACCAACTTTCCCGTAAATGATAAAGCGTCTATTTCGGGTCATTCGATGGGTGGACACGGCGCGCTCACTATCGCCCTTAAAAATCCAGAAAAATATTGTTCGGTAAGCGCTTTTAGCCCTATTTGTAATCCTGTAAATGTCCCTTGGGGTAAAAAAGCATTTAGTGCATATTTAGGGGGAAATGTTGATAGTTGGGCACAATACGATGCTAGTATTTTAATGCAAAATAGTCATGAAGAAAGTCATCTACCCGCTTTGGTCAGCCAAGGTGATAGTGATGATTTTTTAACCGAACAACTGCAACCACAAGCGCTATTATCGGCAGCCCAAAAAAGTCACTATCCACTCTCCTATCATCTTGAACAAGGATATGATCATAGTTATTACTTCATTGCGACTTTTATTGAGCAACACCTTGAATTTCATGCTAAATATTTAGGGATAACAAAATAACAAATTATGTAGTTCTGGCTAATTACAGGACTACATTAATAATAATGACTGCATTAAAGGGAAGGTATCATGATTAAATTAATAGTCGCAGTAAAAAAACGAGCAGACATGAGCGTAGAAGATTTTCAATCTCATTGGCGAAATCAGCATGCAAGTCTAGTTAAAAACAGCACCGCCACAGCAAAATACGTTAAAAAGTACGTGCAATGTATTACCCTGCCAAGCGAATATCAGCAAGGTGACGTGTCATTCGATGGCACCGCAGAGCTTTGGTTTAACTCGATTGCAGACAAAGATGCCTTTTTTAGCGATCCTGACTATCTAGAAAATGTTCACCCCGATGAAAGTAAATTTGCCGACATGGCACAAACCGTGTTCTTTATTACTAGCGAAGAAGCTATTTGTTGATCTAAGCGGATAAGGAGTTAAAAACATGATCACCCCCATCGTTATCGATCACATTGTTTTACGCACCGAAAAGCCGCAAGAACTGAGCGATTTTTATTGCAACGTGCTTGGATGCAAACTTGAACGAACGACTTCAGATGAACTTGGGTTAACACAACTAAGAGCAGGAAATTCTTTGATAGACATAGTTGATGTTAATGCTCAATTAGGCAAAGTAGGTGGTCCGCCACCAGAAACATTAGGTAATAATGTTGACCACTTCTGTTTGCAAATAGCTGCGGTTGACGAGCAAGAACTGCAAACTTATTTAATCAAGCACGGCGTTGAATTGAGCGAATTTCAAGAACGATATGGTGCCCAAGGCATGGGACGTTCCATCTACATCAAAGATCTTGCTGGTAATACCGTAGAACTAAAAGCCGTTAAGTCATAAATTAAAACATTAACAAGGAGTTGGCTGTGCCACATTGTATTATTGAACATTCTAATGATTTGGCTCCCAAACCATTAATTGACGCTGTCTATCAAGGCTCACTCGAGTCTGCACTTTTTCAGCCAGACGACATCAAAACCAGAACCATTGCCTACCAACATTATCAATCAGGAGAATTACCGCAAAGCTTTGTTCATGTCACCGCGAAAATATTATCTGGTCGTAACATAGAGCAACGTAAACAACTCGCCCAATTAATATTACAAGCAATTGAAAAAGTTGGGTTAAAGGCAATATCGTTAACAGTTGAAATTGTGCAAATAGAAAATGAATCTTACGCTAAAATTGTGAAAGCTTAATTGGAGCGCCAAGCATGAAAATTAAAGCTATCCCGTTATTATTTACCCTGATATTTATGTTTGGCTGCGCAGTTAACAATGCGCCAAGCACTCTTATTAATGCGCAACAGCAAGTTTTTGCCGCAGAGCGAGCCTTTGCTGCGAGTATGCGTGATCGTGATTTTGCTGCGTTTAAAACTTTTGTCGATGACGAAGCTATTTTCTTTAATGGACCTGAAGCTTTAAAAGGTAAAGAACAAGTATTCTCGTTGTGGAGCAAGTACTTTAATGGTGCCAACGCCCCTTTTTCGTGGGAGCCTGATCAAGTCGAAGTATTGGCATCTGGCCGTTTAGCCTTAAGTACGGGGTATGTTTTTATTAACAATGGTGTAAAGGTTGCCCGTTTTAATTCTATTTGGCGCTCGAACGGAAAAGGCGACTGGAAAGTGATTTTTGATAAAGGAAGTCCATTAGAAACAGCTAAAAATACTAGCGAAAATAATAAGCCAGAAAACTAGGATCTGTTGATAGCCTAACCAGAGCATATACTCATTGACTGTGTTTAACTAAATAGTATCACTTCATCTTCAGTTAAATACCTCCACTGACCCGGCGCAAGGCTATCATCTAATTTAATACCGCCTATTTGCTCTCGATGCAGCCCCACTACTCGGTTGCCTACAGCAGCAAACATTCTTTTTACCTGATGGTACTTCCCTTCGGTAATCGTCAGTAGTACTTCTTTTTGCTGAACGATCACCAACTCTGCCGGCTTAGTCAGAGATTTTTCTCCTTGTAACTGCACGCCGAGCTCAAACTTTGTGATGACATTTGGGGCAATATCATCTCTTAGCCATACTCGATAGGTTTTTCGACAATGCTTTTTCGGAGAAATAATATTATGCGACCAACGACCATCGTCAGTGATCAATACTAGACCGGTAGTATCGGCATCAAGTCGACCAGCAATGTGCAGATCAAACGCTTTATCTACATCAATAAAATGCAAAACCGATGGATAGATTTCATCAACATTAGAGCAAATAGTATCAGCAGGCTTATGCAGTAATATATAGCGAGAAGTTCTTGCATTAAGAATCTGCCCGTCTACCGTTATTTGATTATTTTCATGTACTTGAGTGGCAGGGTCTTTAATGATTTCACCATTAACTCTAACCTTACCCATTTTTAATAATTTTTTGGCTTCCGTTCGGGTGAGCTCAGTACTTTTACAAATAAATTTATCAAGACGCATAGCTACAAATAATAATAGATAAAAACAACAAGGGTTATTATCCCAAGTCACGCCGCAAAATACTATCTTTGTGAAAAGGATTTAATTAATCCCCCCACTCGCAATATCATTTATAAATCGACAATATATCGTTTAAGTCTGCCTGCTTATTTAATAATTATCGCTTGATTATTAATAGAAAAACGATAATGTCTATCTTTAACATTTACTGTTATTAAAATGACATGACTGAAGAACTGCCGATCGTTATCCGTCCACATAACGAACTTATCGATAGATACACAAAAATCAAATCGGTATGTAATAAGCTTGAAGCACAATTTAATTTTCAGACCCTAACGGCTGGCTGGTATGGCGATGAAGATAATATTTTATCGATCCATTTGTACCTAGAAACGCCTGAGGGCTTCGACCATCAGCGCACGCAAACGCACCAAGGCACTTTGCATACCTTTGCTGATGATGTGTTTAACTATTTTAATGAAAGCGATTTACACATAACCTGTATTATTGCGATCACTGATGCCGAGCTGAACTTGTTAAGTGAGCAGGAAAAAATACTAGCAAGCTATATCCAAGCGAAGCTACTTAAAGTATTGAACCTTATAGCAAAGCAACAAAAACTGTTTCCGCTGTAAAGTAACTTTCAGGTATGCATGTAAGATTTCAAACAAAGTAGCGTAGCGATTAAAATATAAAATGATAACGGAATAATAAATGGCAATTAAATACAGCTTAGTGGTATTCCCGCTATGATCACCGAAGTTATCAAAGCAATCCTTTACGCTGGCGTTCCAATTGGGGTTTTCACTTTTTTAATGGTTTATTATGCCTATTATAAAGGCTATTTATCACCTGATATCTCAATTAGGAAAGCCTTTCAAGAAAAAGACCACGCCGATAAGAAGCTCTCTAAAAAAAATAAAAAAGCATTACTGTTTCTTCATTCTAAATGGCTTACTTTTGGCGGTGGATTTTATGGTTTAATGGCATTGCTCACCTTTATTTATATAGAGGTTGAGCAAATCGTTAACTTTCTCATTCACGCGAGTGGCCTTCAAGACTTTATCAACTTATTCACTCTCAACAGCTTAATAAATATGATCGTTGATTCGCTCATCAATATGGTTAAAGCCGCGCTTTGGTTTTCCTATTGGCCTGATATTATTCATATATCAAACGGTTTTGTTTGGTTGCTTATTGTTTATATAGGTTATCGAGCAGGTGCTAACTTAGCGCAGCGCTACGTATTAAAAAAACTCGAGTTTATGGATTAATATTAATTCACTTAACGATGCGTCTAAAAATTATACTTTTACTAAGCGACTGACATACCGGAAATTTTATGCCAATAGCCATTACATTGTTCAACACCATCTAAAGAGTATTTGTCAGCATTAACCAATTGTTGCCTAAACTTATCTAATTGCGCAAATGCATCTTTACCGTCGGCACTGATGCGGGCAACATCAACACCCATCTTTGCCATATCGGGCACTTCATTAACTAAATTATATTGATAGCCTGACATGGTTTGAATGCCATTTAGCACGAAAATACGCTCACCTTCCCGGCTATTCATTTGACGTCCTGTGGGATAGTTAATACAGCAATATTGGCAGTCGTCTTTTGGACGATTCTCAGAACGAGCGGTAAAACATCGCGCAGAATATGCCAATGGCATATAGCCCCATGAGAACACTTCACACTCAAATTTGTCACGAATATGTTCTTGCTCCGCCTGTTGTAGCATAGTTTTAAGCCAATCCCCAGACAGCTCTAAAGGCATAGTCCAGCGGATCATCCCCTGCTTAAGCAAAACTTTAAGTGTGGCAAGATTGTAACAGTTGATAGCAGGCCCGATAACAAATGGCAGTTTTAGCTCACGCATAATTTGTACGGCGCTTAAATCATTGGCTTCAACCAATAAATCACCGTTATCACACAACTTACGCAATACCTGTATTTCAGCAGGTGCTTCAAGTAACGCCATGGTAGAAAGCACCACTTGTTTACCACTACTGGCAACATCTTTGGCAAGCGCCAGCCATTCATTTGTGCGTAATTCACGGCGCTTGGAGCACACAGTTTCCCCCAGATATATAATATCGGCACTAGAGTCTTTTGCTGCCTGATAAAAAGCTTCTACTTGTTGTTTTGGCCAAAAAAACAAACTTGGCCCTAAAGAAAATTTCATGTCTAACTTCCTGGAAATTTGTTAAATCTACAACCTAATTTAGAGGTTAAAACGGCTGTTATTGCCATTTGCGATGATACGCGCCGAGTGTGGTTTGACTGCCTTCAGACAAATTCGCCAGTGTTGACATCCATGCTCCGTCGACGTGATAACCATCAGGATTATTTTGGTATCTATCCAGTGCCATGCGCCATGTTTTAGCAACTTGCTCTACATAGGCGGGGCTGCGCTGACGGCCTTCAATTTTAACCGAAGCAATTCCCATTTGGGCAAGCTCAGGGATCAGCTCTAAAGTGTTTAAACTTGTTGGTTCTTCAAGGGCATGATAAATATTGTTATCCACCTCAAATCGGCCTTTACACAAGGTGGGATAGCCGGCGTTTTCGTCGGCTTGATAACGATCAATTAAGATATTATTCAATCGACTTTCCAGCCCCTGGTCGGTTTCCTGCCAGCGAACGTATTTTGCTGGCGAGCAGGCACCGACAGTGTTTGGCGACTCTCCAGTCATATAGGAAGATAAATAACAACGTCCCTCTGCCATAATACATAAACTACCAAAAGCAAATACCTCCAGTGCTACAGGGCTGGATTTGGCTAGTTGTCGCACCTGCTGAACCGATAGCACCCGTGGCAACACTACTCGCGCAACATCAAAATTATCATGATAAAAATTTATTGCGGCTAAATTGGTCGTTGAAGCTTGTACGGACACGTGGCGTTCAACATCAGGATATTTATTAGCGGCATAGGCTAATACGCCAATATCAGCAATAATTAACGCATCTGCGCCTATGGCCACCGCCGAGTCAACCGCGTTTTGCCAACGCTGTTCACTGTTCGGATGGGCAAAGGTGTTAATGGCCACATGCAACTTTTTGCCGTGGTCATGCACGTAAGCAGCGGCTTTAACTAATTTAGCATCATTAAAATTAAGTCCGGCGAAATGACGAGCGTTGGTGTCGTCTTTCATGCCTATATATACCGCATCAGCACCATTATCAATGGCCGTTTTTAATGCAGGTAAATTCCCTGCAGGACACAAGAGTTCCATAACACATTCTTTGTTACTGCTAAAAATGGCCTCATTCTAAGGTGAAATTACCTCAACTTTTTTGACATAAAATAACTTAATGATTCAAAACGTGAATATCATGTGATGCTCAGCACCGGTGTTTTAAGCAATATTTGATCTCAACCAATTAATCGCTCAACACCCTATGATAGAGTGCGGTGTTATCAATCATGCAAAAAATAATGAGACAGAACATTGATGACTTTAACTGCGATGCAAAAACTCCCTTTAACGATGCGCGCTCACGCCGTTTCTATTATCCCAAAGCTGCTAAGGCCTGTATTAACAATAGTTCCGCACAGCATACAAAAATCGGCGTTATTACCAGCATTACATTCCGTGTTTAGTGACGCCATCGCTGACGGTGATTTTGAATTTTTGCAAGATAAATGGTTAAAAATAACTATTACCGATCTTAACCTGCACTGGTGGTTAAGCTTTGCTAATAATAAATTAATTATGGGCCAGCCAAGTGATTGCATTGAGCAGGATGTTAGCTTTAGTGCCTCAGGAGATGATTTGTTGCTAATTGCGGGGCGAAAACAAGATCCAGATACCTTGTTTTTTCAACGCCGTTTAAAAATTGAAGGTGATACTGAACTGGGTCTTGAAGTGAAAAATCTCATTGATGCCATTGACCTTGAGCAATTGCCAAGCTCAATACATACCTTAGTTGACCGCTGCGCTAGCTTATTGCAACTAACCAAAGATGAGTTGGCGCTTAGTTAATTAAATAAACAAAGCTCCCCTCTTTCTAAAAGCAATAGCGAGCAAATCACTCGCTATTGTCACGTAAACAATAACCAGTTAAATTTAACTCATTGATTTAAAAGCAACAGTACAGTAACCTCACTATATTTATTATTCATCGAAAGTAACGCCTTTTCACTACAAATTATCAAAAAATGTTTAAATTCATTTTCATGCAATATATAACGAATTAAAACGTTTAAATGCAGGAAGTGTTAGTGACACTTTTACAGATACCATAGAGGGAATTTTATGAACCCAGCACAACTATTAGTGTTAGCCTTTGTGACACTTGTCTTACTGAATTTTTTAGTGGCCATAAGGATGCTAAAAGTTCGCATCACAGAAATGCGTACTCGAAAAATTGCGCCACAAAAAGTCGCATTATCAGCGCAGCGCACTGAACGTTTACAAGACTCCCGCGCCTCTGATAATTACAATCATCTGTTTGAGTTACCGGTACTTTTTTACGCATTATGCTTATTGGCGATAGCCACGCAACATATTCCCAATTGGTTACCAACATTAGCCTTTATTTTTGTAATTTCTAGAATTATTCATAGTTTGATACAGTGCACTTACAACAAGGTCATGCACAGATTCGCCGTATTTCTGTTTGGGCTATTTTTACTCATGGGCATGTGGATAGGCTTTGCACTGTCTTACCTAAGTGTTTAACGCCTTATACATACTAAAATAATAGAAAAGTGAATAGTTAAATGAATAAAAAAGTCGCTGTGATCACCGGCGGTAGCCGAGGAATTGGCGCCGCAACTGCGCGGATGTTTTCACAAAAGGGTTATGCGGTTTGTATTAACTATAAATCAAAAGTAGAACCCGCTAAAAAGCTTGCGCAAGAAATAATTGCACTAGGAGGCCGCTGTATCATCGTACAAGCCGATGTATCAAAGGAAGAAGATGTAAAACGACTTTTTTCAACGGTCGATACTGAACTCGGTGCACTTTCAGTATTAGTAAACAACGCAGGTATACTTAAATCACAATCACGCTTAACTGAATTGAGTGCTGAGCGTATCAATGCAATTTTAACGAACAATGTAACCAGTTACTTTTTATGTTGCCGTGAAGCGGTAAAAAGGATGTCGACAACAATGGGCGGCATTGGTGGCGCTATTGTCAATGTTTCATCCGCTGCATCACGCACAGGTTCCCCCAATGAGTACATTGATTACGCCGCATCTAAAGGCGCCATTGATACGCTCACAAAGGGGCTTTCTCTTGAAGTTGCCGCTGAAAATATTCGCGTTAATTGTGTTCGTCCCGGGCTCATTTATACTGATATGCATGCTGATGGCGGTGAACCTGACCGTATTGAACGATTAAAACATAAAATACCGATGCAGCGAGGTGGGCAAGCAGAAGAAGTTGCTGAAGCAATTTATTGGTTAGCCTCAGATAAATCGTCTTTTTCCACCGGAAATTTTTTAGACTTAGCTGGTGGAATTTAGCTAAAAATTAGTTTTACAGGCATTGATTAGAATGCAAAGCGTATCGAAAAACAGAGAGAAACAGCAATGAAATTCAAAAGTAACACCACCATTGCATCGGCTCTATTGCTGATGTATTCAGGTTTAACCTTTGCACAAGTACAGCTTGGTACGCGTGAAATACTGTTAGATAATGATACGGTAGAAGTAGTGCGTTTAACCTATCCTGCGGGTGCAGAATCTGGCATGCATACTCATATTCATCCCAATAGAGTGGTTTATTTTGTCAAAGGGGGCAAATTAGAGTTAACCCCCGCAGATAAAACCGCGCCAGTAAAAGTGCTAGACGTTCCTGACGGCAAAACTTTGTATATGCCGTCGATGAGTCATAACGTGAAAAATATTGGTAACACTGAAGTCATAATTGTAGAAACGGAAATTAAATAACCTGGCATTAATTATCGTATAGCGGAGCAATGGCTGCGATTGCACTGTATGGCAAAAGTTTACTGAATAAAATTAAAAGAATTATGACAAACAAGATCTAGCTGGGTTAACCACCAGCTAGAACACTTTACTGTCTTTAAATCTCTACAGTTAATGTTAACGGTTATCACCACAGAGTTACTCTATAAGCACTTTATAGGCCCCTCAAAGCCTGAAGTAGGTGTTATCGATATATAATTAAACTACTTTTGATGGTCAGCTCTGCCCCAAAGCAGTCATTCACGTAAATCTGTTAATATGACTTCTTTGTGCCATGAGCGGACAGTGGTAGCCCCAATAAGGGGCTGATAATAGCTTGCTAAAATGTGTAGCGAAGCGAAACTGAGCAAGCTATTAGCAGTCCCGTCTTAATTGGCTTGTTATGTGCCTTTACCCAATTAGTTTCTTAATTCCCTCTTGGGCTTGTTTATAGCGTAAATTTATTAACGTCATTGCTACTTGCCCAACATCTTCATAAAGGTTGTCAGCAAATTCGTGTAAGTTGAGACTTGGATCATAATTTTTTGAAGCGACAAAATCATTGATTTTCTTCTCTCTCGCAGGTGCGTCAGCACCTGCTTTTGAAATAATAAACTGCTGCCATGGTTTTTGTTGTTTTTCATTATTACAAAATTGACAGCATGGAACTACATTACCCCAGGCATGAAGACCTAAAGCTGTTTTGTTCATTGGGATTAAGTGATCTTGAGACAGTGATTTACGAGTGATTTCTACACCACAAAAGCAACATGCATGATTAAAGAATTCTAATAACTCTTCTTTCTGCTTCACCTTTGGGCCAAAAGGCTCAAATCCTCTAGCTTCATCGTAGTATTTTCCAACATCTTGCAAAAAGATTCTGATTGCACTGTTAGAAATATCAGATTTACTCCGGGCCATGATTCTCCTTGGCACATAACGCCTTACTAAGCGGCGCGAAATTGTTGGCTAAAATTGCGAGGAACGAGCGCTAGCCAACTGTTTAGCGTCCGTTTGAGTAACTTGTTATATGCAAAAAACTCTATATTGGTTTTATCATGTGAACAGTTTCAGGCTTAAACCCAATATTTTGATAGAAACTATCTGCTTTTTTATTATTTGCGAAGACCTCAAGGTGTAACAACCTACATCCTAAGTTTTTAGCCCACTTTTCACCGTGCTCAATTAATACTTTACCTAAACCCAAACCTTGAGATTTAGGTGATACTGCAAGAAGCGGTATGGTTCCACATGTTTCACCTGAAATTCCATCTTCATGTGTTCGTACATGAATAAAACCCAATGAAACATTATTGATCTCAGCGATAAATGTAATATTTGGTTTCGGTGTTTCTTCAAGCATTTTAGAAATGTAATCATCTTGCATTTTTTGAATAGCTTCATCACTATGCCAATCTAACTGAGCGACTTCAGCTAAGTAAGGTGAAAGCTCAAAAATAAATGGGTGATCACTTTTCTGCGCTTCCCTAATTACAACTAAATTTTCCATACGACCCTTTGAATAATACTCATAAATCCGAATTGCATATAACAATTTAATATCGACCCATTGGGTCGTTTTTCTAACGAGCCTTGGGTCACTTATCAACTTGTACCAGTTTTAACATGCATTCTAACTAATTGCTATGTATAAACATATTGGGTTAATCAGATTTTCATCACGCACAAAAACAACCCAATGGGTCGTTTTCCTAACTATGGGAGAAACGCATCAAAACTGGATGAAAAAATAGTATCTAAGAGGTTATTTCAAGGTCAGCTTCACGCTCGCAGCGGACTATAGTCACCTCAAATTAAACGGCAGCAAGAACTTAAAGCAATCTATAAAAGTTTTAAACTGAAGGTCTGTTTCTAACAACCTTATCAGTCAGCCTCAATAACAAAAGGTTCAGCTATAGCGTAATGCGTACTGGGTTTATCTATTTGTACCGCTTCCAAAGTCTGCCTAATAGCGGGCGTTAATAATTCATTAAATATTTCAACATCCTGTAAATCGGGATTTAACCAATCGTCCATTGTACTATCTTGAGGCAACATCAAAGGGCTTGCCTTGGTATGAATATTTTTTAATTTTTCATGAGGCGGTAAAGTAATAACTGAGCAGCCGGTGGCAAATTCCCCCGTAGATTTATTGACGTATTCTTTGTATAAACCACCAAAAGCTATAGCCCCTTCTTTGGCTATCAGGTCATGATAATGGCTTGGTATTTTTTTGTTACCTTGTTGAATAAACTCAGTTTCACCAAAGCCTTTTGCGGGAATAATGCAGCGAGATTGCCGAAATGGAATAAACCCAGCGGTTCTTGGTACATTCAACTTGTCATAGCGAGTATTAAAACTGGTGTATTTTGACGGTTTAAATCCCTTTTCTGTCTGTTCTAATAACAACCACCAAGTTGCATCTTGCAGTATGCGTTGACCACTGACTTCTTTAATGATTTGTACGGACGAAGCCGCTCTTACAAATCGATTGGGATATATTGGTGTCACAGCGACATTGATACCAAGTGACTGCACAAGTGCTTTTACATAAATATCGTCTGATACGTTAAGTCGGCCGCACATAATCTATATTTTAACTAACCTCTATTTGAGTTAAACCATTAGTGGTTCTGAATAAAAAGGTTCTATTATTCTACACGACGCCATACTTCATACTCAACGCGGGTGCCGTTTTGCCAGCGCTCGTTATACCAAAATTCACCTTCAAGCTTGTAATTAAAGCGATACTCCGTGCCTGCTTTCATTTCATAGGAAGTGTAAAAAGGCGTTTCTATATATTCAGCGTCGGTAAAAAGGAACTCACCCGCGCCTGCGGCCCAAAACTTGTCATTGCTTTGTGAAATGAAACTAAAATGGCCATCAGCAATCACTTTTAAAGATTTGAGTTTTAAAGCTTGGTATTGCACCAATTTCTTTTGATGATCCATATATTCCCCAGACATTAGCTCCCAGGCGCCATCAAATTTAGCAGCCAGCGCACTTGAGCCAAGCATAAACATACTGATGCAACTCATTAGCATTAGTCGTTTCAAATGAAAACTCACTGTCTGGTACTCCATTTTTCGAGAATTTGATCAATTTTATTAATATCTAAATGTTGCTGGCAAACATCGGCTAAATGATTGATCGCTTGCTCTTCAATATCATTAATATTTTTGGTTTGGGTTAACTCAACGCCCACCCATTGCATGATAGCATTCAACGCCGACGCACAATCAAATAAGCCATGTAAATAGCAACCCGCAATTTGACCATCGTCACTGATATGTCCCTGCATTTCGCCATTAAGGTTAAGTATCGGCACCTGTTCAGCATTAAAATAACTCTCGCCGGCATGAATTTCATACCCCGAAACATCAGCCGACTCTCCCATTAGTTGGATGCTACCAGAGACATTTAATAAGGTTTTCTCCGCTTGTAGAATTGTTTGCATGGGGAAATATCCTAAACCAGCACTCTCCCCTTTTTCCCCTTCAATAGCATAGGGATCTGCAATGGATTCACCTAACATTTGAAATCCGCCACAAATACCAAAGACTTTACCGCCATAGCGTAAATGCTTGGCGATAGCTTGGGGCCAACCTTGTGCTTTCATAAAGGCCAAATCTGCACGCACATTTTTGCTGCCGGGCAAAATAATTAAATCACAAGCAGGTAAATCAATATGTTGATGTTCAACATTAGCATTGCGAGCAAACACAAATTGGCAATCTATTTCAGGATGTACCCGCAGTGCATCAAAATCGGTATGGTTACTCATATGAGAAAATACCAAGACAACCACTCGTAATTTTATATTGCTGGTATCAGTAGCACGTTGCTGGGTATCTACCGCATCTTCTGCCGCTACTTCCAAGTTGTGGATATAAGGCAAAACCCCTAACACAGGTTTATTGGTTTTCTGTTCTAGCCAAGCTAAGCCTGGATTTAATAGCGCAATATCGCCGCGAAAACGATTGATAACAAAACCAATCACTCGGTCTTGCTCTGATTGGGAGAGCAACATTAACGTGCCGACTAAATGCGCAAATACCCCGCCTTTATCAATATCGGCAATAATAATCACCGGGCAATCAGCGCGCTCAGCAAAGCCCATATTAGCAATATCGCCTTCACGTAAATTTATCTCAGCCGGACTACCTGCCCCCTCCACCATCACCAGTTCATAGCGCGCCGTTAAACGCTGGTGTGATTGCATAACGGCATCAGCGGCGACCTTTTTGTAATCATGATAAGCAACCGCGTCCATATCGGTAATCGCTTTACCATGAATAATCACTTGCGCGCCAATATCTGAGTTAGGCTTTAATAAGATAGGATTAAAATCTACATCTAATGGCAGATTGGCTGCTTTTGCTTGTACCGCTTGCGCCCGGCCTATTTCTCCGCCACACGGAGTTACGGCACTGTTTAACGCCATATTTTGCGGTTTAAACGGCGCCACCTTGGTGCCTCTTCGTGCATAGAGTCGGCACAACGCCGCCACCAAAGTACTTTTACCCGCATCAGAGGTAGTCCCTTGAATCATCAAGGTTTTAGCTTTTATATTATTGTTCATGTTTAAATTTTATCAGTTACCTTGATAACAGAGGTACTTAGCTTCAGTAGTAAATAAGTCACTAAAACTACTCACTAACGTTACTCACTAACATTATTACGACCACTCTTTTTCGCTCGATATAGCGCCTGATCGGCACTTTTTAGCACTTGTTCAAAGTTCGTTTTTGCAACTTTAACCGCTACGCCAATCGATACTGTAACGCTGACGGTTTTCATATCATTATTTTTTTTGCCACTGCGCTCTTGCTTGGTTTTACGCTGAGGATGACGAATAACCATTTTGTAATTAGCGATTGATTGTCTGAGAGTTTCAAGGGCGCTCAATGATTGTTCTATATTTTTGCGAGGAAAAACCACCGTGAATTCCTCTCCGCCATAACGAAAGACTTTACCGCCGCTTTTTACCTCAGTCAGTTTAGCCGCGACCAACTTTAACACTTGATCGCCAATATCATGACCGTAGGTATCATTAAATTTTTTAAAATGATCGATATCGAGCATTGCGACTGTGTATTTTCGCCCCAAGGACAGCGCCAGATGATTGAGGGCCCGACGAGAGGGCAACCCAGTGAGTTCATCACGATACGCCAAAAAATATGAATCAATGACAATCACCAACAAGTAATAACATGACAATAAGGTCAAAACGACACTTAATGGTAAAGGAACAAGTTGATAATAATACAAACACCAAACGGTAAAGCTGACCAGTAATGTACTATCAAGTAGGCTGGCTTTAGCCAACGCTCTTAGTAAAAGCGTTAACCCGGCAATGGCAACCGGTAACGCTATTTCTAGGTAGGCGGTATAAGCAAATACGATTTTTCTATTGGAGAGTTGTTCAACGCCCCATTGGTATCCATATAACCACAAATACGCCATAACACCGCAGCCAATAATAAGCACTACTCTAGTGATTAAATGTACGGATAATAATCCTCTATCCTTGATAAAACTGAGCAAGATGAATAGGCTGATGACGCAAAGCATAAGCCAATCGTTATGATGTTTCAGCCATGACGAATAAGGCATTTCGCTTTGTACGCCTGCGTATATCAATAACCATGTTGCGGCTAACAATGAAAAACGACTGCGATTAAATTGAGCCGCAAATACTATGGTTAATACTAACGCGGCGTAAACCACATGCTCGATGATAGTTAACCAAGGTGACCAGTAGACTTGTGTTTGCACAACAACCGCAAAGGCGATGAACACGCCAACAAGGCTCAATAATGTATTTTTAAAGCCTTTTACAAAATACGACAAGCGTATACTCCCGCTTTATTCTTCTTTTTATAGATAGTGTTTCTTGGTGACTTTCTAGATCACTATTTAGTGTTAACAGCCCAATTGCACTTTAACGTTAATCGGCATTATTGGCTAGTTCAAACGCCTCTATCTCTTGATTACTTAACTCAACCTGCTCAATTTTACTAAAGCGTTTACTGATTTTATCCGCCGAGGTATGAATTTGCTTAACATCGCTTGCCGCTTGATCAATATGTTTGGCTAAATTATCAAAACGGCCACGAAAACGCCCAAAATCTGTCGCCAATTGAGACAAATGCTGTTGAATAACGTGGATTTGCGTTTTAGTCGCATCATCTTTAAGTACCGCTCGAGCAGTGGTTAAAATAGCCATCAGTGTGGTTGGTGAAGCCAGCCAAATACGTTTTTTATTGGCAAATTCAACCAAGTCGGTTTGATGAGCATGAATTTCGGCAAATATAGCTTCCGCAGGAATAAACATAATTGCCCCTTCAGCGGTTTCTTTTTCAATTAAATACTTATCGCTAATATCATTGATATGCTTTTTAATATCGCTTTTAAACTGCCGCTCTGCAGCTTTGCGCTCAAGTTCGCTGCGTTGATTGTCCATCATCCGTTGGTAGCTTTCTAACGGAAACTTAGAATCGATAACGACATTCCCAGTTGGCTCTGGTAAAAATAAAATACAATCGGCGATGCGACCGTTTGACAGGGTATGTTGCAACGAAAAGCTCTGCTCCGGCAAGACATTGCGAATGAGTGAATTTAACTGAACTTCCCCAAACGCACCCCGAGAGCGTTTATCGGCAAGTACTTCTTGTAAACTCACCACATTGGTTGATAACTCGGTAATTTTTTTCTGGGCATCATCGATCAGCGCTAATCGTTTAAGAATATCATTAAAGGTTTGCGTGGTTTTTTCAAAGCCATCAGCCAAACGTTTTTCCACTTGCCCACTGATATCCTGTAAGCGTTTATCGGTAGATTCAGTTAAGCCATCAATACGCTTAGCCATTTGTTCATAGCCTTGCGTTAACGATTTAGCTAACTCTTCTCTATTGGCTTGTGTCGCCTGATTTAAATGATGTATAAGTTGATCAACAGCTTTATGCTGATTTTCGTTTACTTGTTCATTTTGCTGACTCAATTGTCGCAGTAATTTAATACGTAAATCCGCGATTTGTTGCTCAAAATAGGTTTTTAATTCTTGTTGTGCACTCAATAATTGTTGGTGATTTAACGAAAATTGCTGTTGCTGCTGGTGATAATTTCTATCGGCTACTTCATTATTTAACGTTACGCTTGCTAGCATGCCGCTGATAACATCGTTTTGTTGCTGCTGTTGTTTCGCTAATTTTGCCTGCTGAAACATGGTAAGTATAAGTAAAAAAATAACCGAGAAAAAAAACACCATTGAAAATACATAAATGTTTTCAATAAAATAGGACATACACCCACCAAACACTGTAATTATTAACAGTTATTAAATCATGTTCGTTATTATTAAGTCCAATAAAAAAGGCACATCACGATAAATGACCTGCCTTTTACGATTATTTCGTCACTAAAATTTGCGGTTACCGCTTATTGCTCGTTCTTTTTAGTGTACTTACCTAACCAGTTAAAGACTTCTTGATACCAAAACTTCAAGTTATCTGGTTTACGAATATGATGATCTTCATCAGGAAACATCACCAATCGACTGTCTATTCCCTGACGCTGCAGGGAAGTAAACGCCCCTAAACTTTGGGCGTAAGGTACACGGTAATCCAACTCACCTTGAATGACCAAGGTCGGTGTTTTCCAGTTTTTAACAAAAGCGGCTGGATTAAACTGGTTGTAATCTTTGCTTCCTGACCAAGGAGTGCCTTTCATGTCATGTTCAGCAAACCATAGCTCTTCTGTCGATTGGTAAAAACTAGGCATATCAAACAAACCAGCATGGTTAACTAAACAATTAAAGCCATTGGGCCAGTTACCAGCGATCCAACTCATCATGTACCCGCCGTACGATGCGCCAAGCGCACAAGCGCGTTGACCGTCTAGCCACGTTTGGTTTTTTAACACCTCGGCATAACCTTTTTGCAGATCTTCAAGTGGTTTTCCGCCCCAATCACCGGCAATAGAATCAGTAAAGGCTTGTCCGTAACCGGTAGAACCATGGAAATCGATCATCACCACGCCATAGCCTTGAGCTGCCCACAACTGGGCATTCCAGCGATAATGAAATTGATTGCCGAAACTGCCTTGCGGGCCACCATGAACAAGAAACGCGATAGGATATTTACTTCCCTGTTGATAATTGACTGGCTTTAACCAATAACCAAACACTTCTTCATTATTCCAACCTTTAAAGCTAAATTGCTCAAATTCAGCAAAATCAATATCACTAAGCTTGGCTTTATTTACTTGCGTCAGTTGTTTAAAACCGTAGCCATCACGATTTATGGTGTAAACATCTGTTGGTGAATTTAATGAATGGCGAGTGAAATAGATGCTGTCACCAATAACCGCTATATCGCCTGCGGTACCATCATTATAAACCGAGCGAACATCACCAAATTCAGGGTGAATTTCAAAAATACTTTTTTGACCAACATCTTGGGCGGTAACAAATAAGGTTCGATTATCATCAGCAAAAGTAAGTTCGCTGACAGAACGATCCCATTGGCTAGCAATGTTTTTTACTTGTCCGGTAGTATTATCGCGAATTTTTATGGAGAACTTATCAGACTCATAACCTGGTGTTTTCATGGCAAGATAAGCCAAGTAACGACCATTATTTGAAAATACCGGTTTAGCATCCCAGGCTTTGTTGTCAGAGGTGATACTAGTCACGGTATTCGCAGCTATATCTACTTCAAACAAATCAAAATTAGTTGACCATGCTTCATCTTTACTCGGGAATTTTGCTGAAAAAACTAATGACTTTCCATCTGGATGAAAACTCACTTCGCCAATACCCGCAATATCGTTAGTCCATGATGGGATCAGATCAATCGCTTGAGTAATTAATCCTTGCTCTGGTTTATGGGCAATAAATAAATGTTCTTTATACTCAGTTTTCCAAGTATCCCAGTGGCGAACCATTAACTGATCATATACACGGGCATTGTATTTTTTGTTTGCATCATTTTCTTGAGCATCAAGCGTACATTGAATATCACCGCAGCCTGGTTTTACTGTCAGCGCTAGCGCAAAGGATTTTTCATCGTCACTGATGGTAAAGCCATTAATATCTAATGGCATATCGGTCACTTGCATTGCTTCTCCGCCCGACAAAGGTAACTGCCATATTTGTGAGCTGCCAGAGCGTGAAGATAAGAAATAAAGACGTTGACCATCTGATGAAAAAATAACGTTTGCTTCAGACGATTGATGACTGGTCAATTGTCGGCTTTTGCCCGACTGAAGGTCTTGAATATACAAATGATTGTCACGAGACGCGGTGCCTTGTTTTAACCCATAAACCATGACGTCCCCTTTAGGAGAAATAGTAACGTCATGTAGTTGATTTAAATGATTAAGGGTATCGACGGTAAAAATATCGGCCGATACTGGCGCCGTAAAGCACGCCAGTGCTGCCAAAGATAACAGTTTATTTTTCATAATTTTCTCTACGGAAACTTTAATGTTGTGATTTAAACAGTGCAAATACTATAAAAGTCGTCGTAACGATAATAAAAACGCCCTATTGGGCGTTTTTATTATCTACAATGACTATTTTTTATTCATTTCTTCAATTTTCACCTGCCAAATAGCAGGACCAGTGACATGTGCCGACTCACCTGTAGAGTCAACGGCAACGGTGACTGGCATATCTTCCACTTCAAATTCATAAATGGCTTCCATTCCCAAATCTTCGAAGGCCACCACTCGTGCCTTTTTAATGGCTTTTGACACTAAATAGGCGGCACCGCCCACTGCCATTAAGTAAACAGACTTATGTTTTTTAATATTTTCACAGGTTTCTGCACCGCGCTCAGACTTACCTATAGAGCCCAATAAGCCCGTTTGAGCAAGCATCATTTCACTGAATTTGTCCATTCGCGTCGCAGTTGTTGGACCTGCGGGACCAACCGCTTCATCACCAATAGCATCAACAGGGCCTACGTAATAAATAAACTTATTGGTAAAATCAACTGGCAGTTCTTCTCCCGCCGCCAACATTTCTTGAATACGCTTATGTGCTGCATCGCGTCCGGTAAGGATAGTGCCGCTCAGTAGAACCGTTTCACCGGTTTTCCAATCGCTAATATCCGCTTTAGTTAAACCATCTACATTAACGCGTCGAACGCTTTCACCGACTTCCCAAGTAATTTCTGGCCAGTCTTCTAATTTAGGTGGTGTTAAATTAGCCGGACCACTGCCGTCTAAATGAAAATGCACATGACGTGTCGCCGCACAATTTGGGATCATTACCACAGGTTTAGACGCGGCATGTGTTGGTACTGAGTTAATTTTGACATCGACAACCGTGGTTAAACCGCCTAAACCTTGCGCGCCAATACCAAGCTTGTTAACCCGATCATAAATTTCTAAGCGTAATTCTTCTTCAGCATTTTCAGGGCCACGTTCAATTAACTCTTGAATATCAACCGGATCCATCAAACTTTCTTTCGCTAACACCCCTGCTTTTTCAGCAGTTCCACCAATACCTATGCCTAACATTCCTGGTGGGCACCAACCAGCACCCATGGTTGGCAAGGTTTTTACTACCCAGTCAGCAATTGAATCACTAGGATTTAACATCACCATTTTCGTTTTATTTTCACTGCCGCCGCCTTTCGCTGCGATCATTACTTCAATTTCATCCCCAGCCACTAGTTCAACATGAACGACTGCTGGCGTATTGTCTTTAGTGTTGATGCGCTTGCCAGCCGGATCGGCAACAATAGAGGCGCGTAACGGATTGTTTGGATTCATATACGCTTGGCGAGTACCTTCATCAACCATTTGCTGAACCGTCATATCGGTTTTATCCCACTGCACCGCCATCCCTACTTTGACAAAGCAAGTGACAATACCGGTATCTTGACAAATAGGACGTTTACCGTGAGCAGACATACGAGAATTAATTAGGATTTGGGCAATGGCGTCTTTTGCAGCTTGGCTTTCTTCTTTATGGTAAGCTTTTTCAAGTGCCTGAACAAAATCAAGTGGATGGTAATAGGAGATGTATTGCAACGCATCGGCAACACTTTCGATCAAATCTTGTTGTTTAATAATAGCCATAACAGTCTCTTCATTTAAAATAAGAATTGCTGGTGAATATCAATCTATAGTTGAAAGTTAAATTTTTGCCGATATGATACCTTGCTTGTTAAAACGCTGCTAGTAACTTATCTTGAATGCAGCACTTTGTCGTCGCTACGCCCAGTAGCTACATTGTTACTTGGATCTAAAAGTAGAAAACATTGTCACATAATTCATTCATTAACTTAGCCGGTAAGCCTTTAACGTTAACAGGGTTAAACTCATCACAAACACTATTCGCGCTAGTGCAGGATTTACCTTGGTCTATTTGGTTGGATTCAGCGAACAGTAAACATGTTGACAGTCGTTATGACATCATCGTGTGGCAACCAAAAGCAACGTTGACGACCTACGGCAATGACACTGACATTCATTGGCTTAAAAATGATAAAAAAATTACCAGCCAACGAGATCCTTTACAACTCGTTAAAGAGATTCAAGCCGATATATTTGCTAATATTTCAATAACAGGCGTTCCTTACCAAGCAATCAAGAAAAATGCTGAGATGTTACCTTTTATGGGGGGAAGTCTGGGTTATTTTAGTTACGACTTAGGTCGTCGTTTTGAAGTGCTTCCTGAGTATGCCGAACAAGATATTAGCCAACCAGAAATGGCGGTGGGTATTTATACTCAGGCAATTATCTTTGACAATAACAGCGAACAATATTATTTAGTTTGCCCTGATAATGAACGTTCAGGCATTGAAAATTGGCTTGTCGAACAATTTCAGAACACCCAAAAACTGCAACACTTTCAATTAACCTCTGCTTGGCACTCTAATATCAGTGAGCAGGATTACAGAAAGAAGTTCCAGCAAGTTCAAGATTATTTACTAAGCGGTGACTGTTACCAAATCAATCTTGCGCAACGATTTTCTGCGCATTATCAAGGCGAAGAATTTCTCGCTTATCTGTCACTACGAGAAGAAAACAAAGCCCCTTTTTCTGCGTTTATGCGCTTTGAGAAAGGCTGTGTGTTAAGTATTTCTCCCGAGCGCTTTTTGCAATTAAAAAATGGCAGCGTACAAAGCAAACCAATAAAAGGGACACGGCCAAGAAGTAAAGATCCTACTATCGATAAGGCAAATGCCAAAGTGCTCAAACACGCACCTAAAGATAACGCCGAAAATTTAATGATTGTTGATTTGTTGCGCAATGACATCAGCAAAGTATGCCAACCCGGCTCAGTTATTGTACCCAAACTTTTTGAGATAGAGAGTTTTCCGGCGGTCCATCATTTAGTCAGTACGGTTGAGGGAAAACTAGATCCTAAATTTGATGGCACAGATTTATTAAGAGGCGCATTTCCAGGAGGTTCAATAACTGGTGCGCCAAAAATTAGAGCCATGGAAATCATTGAAGAATTAGAGCCACATCGACGCAGTGTTTATTGTGGTTCTATTGGTTATATTTCTGCTTGTGGTAACATGGACACCAGTATTACTATTCGAACACTGGTTTGTGAGAAAAACACTATATATTGCTGGGCTGGCGGTGGCTTAGTTGCAGATTCTAATGTGGATAGTGAATACCAAGAAACATTCGATAAGGTGCATCATATCTTACCCGTATTAAGTAAATTATAGTTAGATGCCGTTACATACTGAAAAACAATGACCAAGAATGAGTTTTTAAAACGCTTTCAGCTACATCCTTTGTTAGCGTCGACCCATCAATATCGCTATCATAGTCAATTAAGACAAGCCGCGGTACTCGTTCCTTTGCTTGAAGAAGATGGCTTGCTAAAAGTATTACTGACCAAACGAGCCGATCATCTAAAGCATCATGGCGGTCAAATTAGCTTTCCGGGCGGTAAAGTAGAAGATTACGATAATGACTTAACCGCCACCGCTATTCGCGAAGCACAAGAAGAAATAGGGCTTTTACCTAGCGACATAGAAGTAATCGGCCAATTACACCCCTATCAAACGATAACAGGATTTATCGTCACCCCTATCGTCGCATTGATTTCATCAGACCAGAAATACACCATAGATCAAAACGAAGTAGAAGAAATCTTTACCGTGCCTCTACGGCACTTTTTAACCAGTAAAAATTTACAATCGGTGATTGTCCATCACAATGGCAAACCACATCCTGTGCACTTTATGCCTTATAACGGTTACAATATTTGGGGCGCTACTGCGGCAATGCTTAAAGATTTAGCGACCCATATCACATCAGTAGAATAACTGCGTTAACTATTGTGATTGCTACTACTGGATCTAAACTATTTTGGCGTGGGTGAGAAACAAATCATACTGATTAATTAAAATAACTAAGGTTTCCATCTATAGTGATACATAATGAGTTAACTCAGTTGCTATTAAAGAAATTTATGTTGTTCTCCTTCATAAACTTCAGTTACCATTACCGAAGAAAATTCTTAGTAAGCACAACTTCAACAATTATTATTCAGGTTTAATCATGATTAGTGTATTTGATATGTTTTCCATCGGTATTGGTCCATCAAGTTCTCACACGGTTGGCCCCATGAGAGCCGCTAAAGTGTTTGTAGAACACCTTAGTCAAAATGATTTATTGACTAAGGTTGAACGCATAAAATGCGAATTGTTTGGCTCATTAGGACAAACAGGAATAGGACACGGTACTGGAAAAGCCGTTATTTTAGGTTTATCTGGTGAGTCTCCTGAAGAAATAGCCGTTGACTCCATTGATACTATTTTAGCCAGTGTCGTGGAGACTCAAAAAATCATGCTAGATGGTTCACATTCAGTCTCATTTCCCAAAGATGACGCGATTATTTATCATCGTCGTAAAACGTTACCTGCGCATTCAAATGCAATGACCCTTTATGCCTATGCTAATAATGACCTAATTTTCGAAGAAACCTATTACTCGATAGGTGGTGGTTTTATCGTTCAAGATTGCGATTTTGAAAAAGAAAAAGATAAAGCGTTATCACTCCATACCAACATTAAACGCCCATATACTTTTACTTCAGCGGATGAGTTGCTTAATCTTGCGAATGAAACGGGTCTAAGCATCAGTACCATAATGATGGACAATGAAAAATGCTTACAAGACACGCAAAGTATTCGTACTGGCTTAGTTAATATCTGGCAAGCCATGAAAAATAGTGTTGAACGAGGCATAGTAACTGAGGGTATTTTACCGGGTGGTTTAAAAGTAACTCGCCGAGCCCCGGCGCTGCATCGTTCTTTAACCGTTGAGAAAAATAGCGATCCGCTTGCAGCAATGGATTGGGTGAATCTATTTGCCTTGGCGGTTAATGAAGAAAATGCCGCAGGAAGCCGGGTGGTTACCGCACCAACTAACGGCGCAGCTGGCATAATTCCTGCCGTATTATGTTATTACGACAAATTTATCAAACCAGTAAGCGATGACGATTGCATTCGCTATTTATTAACCGCTGCTGCAATTGGTATCTTGTATAAAACCAACGCAACAATCTCAGGTGCAGAAGGCGGTTGTCAGGCAGAAGTAGGTGTTGCATGTTCAATGGCTGCCGGCGCTTTAACAGAAATAATGGGTGGTACACCTAATCAGGTTGAAAACGCGGCTGAAATTGGTATGGAGCATAACTTAGGATTAACCTGTGATCCGGTAGGTGGTCTAGTGCAGGTTCCGTGTATTGAACGCAACGCCATGGGCGCGGTGAAAGCTATTAATGCGTCAAGATTAGCGATGCGTGGCTCAGGTAAGCAAAAAGTATCGCTGGATAAAGTTATAAAAACCATGTGGGATACGGGCAACGACATGAAAACTAAATATAAAGAGACCTCACGTGGAGGACTCGCGGTCAACATTATCGAATGTTAACCATAAGCTTTGCTTAATTTTAGTCATTAAAAAAGCGCAATGTTAATTCGTTATCATTGCGCTTTTTTGACTTCAAAAATAATAATAGTACGTTAGCGAACCGGTAAATCAATATCAGAAAACAGCTCGTCTATTTCAGTATTATTTTTTAACAACACTGCTCTGGTGACTAAATCACGATTAAGATGAGGGGCAAAACGTTCGATAAAATCAAACATATAACCTCTTAAAAACGTTCCACGTCTAAAGCCAATTTTTGTGGTACTGGCTTTAAATAAATGACTGGCATCAATAGTCACTAGGTCATTGTCTTGATTAGGGTCCATTGCCATAGTGGCTATCACCCCAATACCAACCCCTAAGCGAACATAGGTTTTTATGACATCAGCATCAGTTGCCGTGAAAGCAATTTTAGGTTCAACACCTGCACGATTAAATGCCGTATCAAGTTCAGAACGACCAGTAAAACCAAAGACATAAGTAACCAGCGAATATTTAGCAATATCTTCGATGCCAATATCGCGTTTTTTGGCCAACGGATGATCTTTTCTCACGATGATACTGCGATTCCAGTGATAGCAAGGTAGCATGATCAGATCGTTATATAGATGTAACGACTCTGTAGCGATAGCAAAATCTGCGTCGCCTTTCGCTGTTGCATCGCTAATTTGAGCAGGCGTTCCTTGATACATATGTAAGGAAACTTTTGAGTATTTATTGATAAAACCTTTGATCACATCTGGTAAAGCATATCGCGCCTGTGTATTAGTGGTTGCAATGCGCAATTTCCCTTCATCAGGTTGAGTGTGCTCGCGAGCAACCGCTTTAATAGCTTCGACCTTAGATAATATCTCGGTGGCAATATTGATCACTTCTTTGCCTGGATTGGTAACATGAGTGAGATGTTTGCCACTGCGACCAAAAATTTGTATGCCCAATTCATCTTCGAGCATTCTTACTTGCTTACTAATACCAGGCTGAGAAGTGTATAAACTTTCTGCGGTTGCAGAAACATTAAGATTATTATTAAGTACTTCGACGATATAGCGGAGTTGTTGCAGCTTCATAATGATAGTTCAAAGGGTCTCTTATTCGAAAAATATATACTTAATCGTAAATTTATTCCATATTATTTTTAAACTTTCTGTAAATATTTTGCAACAAAAACGCTTTTTTAGTCGATTTAACTTTTTATTTACATTTGGTTAATATCAAAGCAAAGTTATTCTGATAAGATTATTCTATACTAGGGATAGTTGAGCGTGCTTTGTTAGAAATCAACAAGATATATTATTAAAAACAAACTTAGTTCTATGCGAAGCAAGACAATTTTTGTAGACTGCAATAACTGTAGTTTGTTTTTTCAGATATGAGTAATAACTATGATCATGATTATCGTCGGCTTAATCGTCGCACTGATTATTATTGTTGTCATCGTCAATGCGATGCAGCAGCACAAAGAAAAACTAGAACAAGAAAGACGTGCCAAAGTTGCTAAGTTAAAAGCTATTATTGACGACACTGAAGAATTAACCATGAATTTAGTTAATATTCCTCATAACCCCGGTATTGTCAGTGTGCTTAACGCCCGTAGTTTAAATGCCGCAAAAGTCATTAAATCTTTAATGCCTGGTTCTAAGGCGATCAAATCTAGAGTACAAGAAATGGAAGCTCGTTTAGAGGCGTCCAAAGAACTTGCTTCAAATAGTCATGGTCAAGAAGAAAACTTTATTCTTCCAGATAATGAACAACAACTTGTCGCTATATTGCAATGCATTAAAAAGTTAAGAGCGGTGCTAAAGTCTGAGCAATCAAAAGGTGCTCTCGACGCATCTACATTTATGCAAGAAGATCAACGCTTAGATGCAGTTCAACTTAAGATAAGTGTCGAAAGCATGATGAAACGAGGTAATCAGGCTTATGGTAAAGAAATGCTCGGCTCTGCTCGTCAATATTTTGAAAAAGCAATGCAAACATTAACCGATCATCCAATGCAATCGGAATATACCGTACAAAGAAAAGCCGAGCTTGAAGATAAACTCGAAGAAATAACCGTAGCTTTAAAAAATACCAATGCCAAAGATGCCGCCAAAAAAGCGAAAGCGGAAGAAGACGATTTGGACATGTTATTTCAGCCTAAAAAGAAATGGTAATAAACCACGCATGTTATTATTAAGCCAGCACTTTGCTGGCTTTTTGCTCACTACGAGAAATGAATTTGCTAACCGAACAAACCATCACCCTACCTTCGTTTTTACGACGCACCATGAAAGCCTATGCGCTCAAGGCCCAAATACGTGCGCTAGGGTGTGAGTTACACCGAATAGGCCGTTCAAGAAATTGGCAACTTAAAGCGAGCTTTGAGCAACTAGAGAGCATTATAACTTTTATAGAACAACAAGATGAAGCAAGCTGGCTTTGGCTATCGACACATTTAAGCAAACAAAAGCAACAGCTAACACACGATGCGTTACTTCATATAGCTAAACAAAAATCGGGCATTACTGTAAACGAACTGATGGCCCGAACCGATTGTACTTTATTGGCAGCACGCAAAGTGATTGATGAAATAGAATGGCTTGAGTAAACCAAACACTTGATTCGCTGCTATAAGCTGATTATTCGGTCTTATTTAACCTCGACTCATCTCACCATAGACATAAAAAACGCTCATAAGAGCGTTTTTCAATGTTAATCTACAAAATTTACAACCAAACTAACTAGCCGATTTTTTAGCCTTAGGTTTAGCTTTGGTTTTAGCCTTAGTCGCTTTCTTTTTAGCGGCTTCTTCAACCCATTTTCCATCAACAAAGTGAGCAGTCCAACCCGTTGCTTTACCTTCTACTTCGGTCATTACATATTGTTGCTTTGCTTTACGACTATAACGAACGATCGCGGCATTACCGTCAGGATCTTGAGCCGGTGCATCAGCCAAATAATAGAACTTAGGCGAAATACGATCTCTGAAACGTTGTAACTCTTCAACTTTAGGTGCGCGCGTTTCTCTGGAGCGAGGAAATGTACTCGCCGCCAAAAAGATCCCCGCGGCACCATCACGTAAGACAAAATGTGCATCCGATTTTTCACAGGCAAGCTCTGGCAGTTGAACAGGATCTTCCTTCGGTGGCGCTGCTTCACCGTTGGCGAGTAGTTTGCGGGTATTCTTACATTCATCATTAGTACAATCAAAATACTTGCCGAATCGGCCTGATTTCAATTGCATTTCTGAGCCACAACGATCACATTCAAGTAAAGGTCCATCATAACCTTTAATTTTAAAGGTGCCTTTTTCTAATTCAATGCCATCACAAACAGGATTATTACCACAGACATGTAATTTGCGGGTCTCATCAATCAAATAACTATCCATCGCTGTGCCACATTTTTTACAACGGTGCATAGCCATTAAGGCTTCTGTTTCCTGATCTTCTGATAAAACACTAACCGCCTCTTCACCTGGCGTTAAATTCATTGTCGTAGTGCAGCGCTCTTTAGGTGGTAAAGCATAACCCGAACAGCCTAAAAACACGCCTGTAGAAGCCGTTCTTATCCCCATTTTACGTCCGCAAGTTGGACAATCAATATCGGTTAATATTGGTTCATTACTGCGCATTCCGCCTTCTTCAGACGGTTTATCAGCACGAACCAGCTGATCGGTAAAGTTTTTATAAAATTCATCAAGCACCGCTTTCCAATCAATTTTACCTTCCGCTATTTCGTCAAGCTCGTGCTCCATCTCAGCGGTAAAATTATAACTCATCAAGTTTTTAAAACTTTCCGAGAGACTATCGGTAACGATTTCACCCATTTTTTCAGCGTAAAATCGTTTTTTATCTAAACGTACATAGCCACGATCTTGGATGGTAGAAATTATCGATGCATAAGTCGATGGCCGGCCAATAGAACGTTTTTCTAACTCTTTAACGAGTGACGCTTCACCATATCGGGCTGGCGGCTTAGTAAAATGTTGTGACGGTGTTAATTTTTCTAACGATAAAACTTCACCAACCGATAGATCCGGCAAATGTTTATCATTATCGCCTTTAGACAACTGCGGATGTACTTTCGTCCAACCATCAAACTGCATCACGCGACCTTTGGCTTTTAAATCAAATTCAGCAGCACTGACCGTGATTGTACTAACGGTATATCGAGCAGCAGTCATTTGACAAGCGACAAATTGACGCCAGATGAGATCATATAATTTGCGGCAGTCAGCATCTACATCGGATAACAACGCGGCTTCTAATTTAACATTAGACGGTCTGATCGCCTCATGAGCCTCTTGTGCATTAGCCTTACTACCATAAGTTTTGGCGTTTTCAGGTAAATAGTTTTCACCATAATTATCAGCAATGTAATTACGGCACATTTCAACAGCGTCTTTACTCAAATTAGTTGAATCGGTACGCATATAAGTAATATGGCCCGCTTCGTAAAGTCTTTGAGCTAGCCCCATAGTTCGTTTAACACCAAAACCTAAACGAGTGCTTGCCGCTTGCTGTAAGGTAGAAGTAATAAATGGCGCTGATGGCGTACTTTTAGAAGGTTTATCTTCCCGCTTACTTATGGTGTACGCAGCTTTTTCTAATACCGATAATGCCTTTTTCGTATCCGCTTCATTGGTCGGCTTAAATGCACTGCCATTTTGATGAGTAACATCTAATGCTAACGCTTGATTATTAGATGCAAGCGTATCGGCACTAACTTCCCAAAATTCTTGTGGATCAAACGCTTTAATTTCACGCTCTCTTTCTACAACCAGTTTTACGGCAACAGATTGCACACGCCCAGCCGA
Source organism: Colwelliaceae bacterium 6471 (assembly GCA_040779335.1). Classification (GTDB taxonomy): domain Bacteria; phylum Pseudomonadota; class Gammaproteobacteria; order Enterobacterales; family Alteromonadaceae; genus JBFONV01. The sequence goes on along the minus strand of JBFONV010000001.1, from coordinate 976,260 downwards.
TAATCCCCGCGCTACTTTTTTCCACAATAAAGGACTAACCATAAAGCCAACAACACGATCTAAAAATCGGCGTGCCTGTTGGGCATTGACGCCCGGCATACTCAATTCGCCAGGTGTTGAAAAGGCCTGTTGAATAGCATTTTCGGTTATTTCATTAAAAACAACCCGCTTAAACTTATCATCACTACCTCCAATGATCTCTTTTAAATGCCAGGCTATCGCTTCTCCCTCGCGATCCAAATCGGTTGCGAGATAGACAGTATCAGCATTTTCCGCTAATTTTTTTAGCTCATTAACAACTTTTTCTTTACCCGGTAATATCTGATAAGTTGCGTTCCAGTTTTTTTCTGGATCTATGCCCATGCGATTAACTAAAGCTATTTTGTCGCGCTTTTGTTTATATTTCGCTTTCGCTTCCGGCGACATTTTACGCACTTCAGCGGGGGATTTGGTTGCCGCTTTTTGACCAGTGCTACTGGTGGGGAGATCGCGGACATGTCCAACACTAGACTTAACAATAAAGTCTTTACCAAGGTATTTGTTAATTGTCTTCGCTTTGGCTGGCGATTCGACAATTACCAGAGATTTTGCCATATAATTATAATTTCCTACTGAACCAGTGCATACTATCACTAGTGTTCTGTGGTCTTTCAATACGTGTTTTTGCGAGCTACAAAACAGCGTTTATTTCACCAAGACTTAAAAATAAAGTTACGAAAATGGAATTACTATTAGATATATCTGTAATTATCCAAGCTGACAAGCAATTATTTTTTATATATTCGCCTATTTACAACTTTTCGTTATAATAAGGCCGATTTTCCGGCGCCATCATAATAGACTTTGCCAGAGAATTTAAGAGGCGAACCATAATAAAGTTACTTTCCTCGTTTTTTTGAAGAAAGTACGCAAAATAACAAATCTTCGTCAATACTCCTGAACAGTTCCAGCACTCTGCCTAAAATACGCTGGATGAACAACAGAGATTACTTATGACAACATCGTGGACTGAATTTAAAGATAAACTAGAAAATTGCCTTTGCCCTCCTGGTAATGGAGTCTTTACTGTTAATACGGCCAAAGAACGTAAAGAGCGTTTACATCAAGCTATTTTCGGTCAAGCTAATAATGTAGAAAATTTATGGAAAGCATCTCTAGATAACTTAGCGACTGGTTCTAACGCAGTTGTATTAGGTATAGCATCGGATTGTGGTGGCGGAATTTTACGCGGTGCTAACTGGGGACCTTTATTTGTACGTTCTACTTTATTAGAACAACATCCGGAAGTAAAAGCCTTTGATTTAGGTGACGTGCGCGTTATCCCTCATTTACTGCATGATAAATACTTAAACGATGCAACCTTAGCTAATTGCCGAAAAGCGCTATATCAAGACGATAGTAGCGCCTACGCGGTAAGTCCGTTAACCATCACGGAAGATGTTCTTCACGATTTTTACGCTCAGTTCCCTGAAAAAGGTATTTTTGGCATCGGCGGCGACCATTCGGTTAGTTACCCATTAACCAAAGCGTACTTACAAGCGAAAAAAGCCCAAGGTATCCGTGCTGCTATTATTCACTTTGATGCTCATACCGACTTATTAATTGAGCGTTTAGGGATTGATTTATGTTTTGGTTCTTGGTGTACACATATATTGGATGATTTAAACGATCATAGCCATTTAATTCAACTAGGGATTCGCTCAAGCGGCAAACCCAAGTCTCACTGGGAAAACACCTTTGGCGTTAAACAACATTGGGCCCATGAAATACGTGAGCAGGGAGTTACGCCAATTATTGAGAATATCGTTGCACAGCTCAAAGCTGAAAAGATTGACGAGCTTTACGTTAGTTTTGATATAGATGCCATTGATGACAGTTATGCATCAGCAACTGGAACACCAGAGCCAGATGGTTTATATCCAGATGAAGCGATGGAAATATTACAAGCACTTGCTAAAGTTTGCCCTATCACTGGTGCTGATATGATGGAGATAGCTCCTTTTACTGATAGTTCAGGACGCGGCGCAGAAAGCGCGGAAACAACGTTAAAAGTAGGCGGTGATATCTCTGCTTTTCTGATCAAGGAAATGGCTAAACGCTAACTTACCTAGCTAATTTTAGACAATAAAAAAGCTCCTTATAGGAGCTTTTTTTGTTAGTGGCTACAGCACTACTGAATAACAATACTTATTGCTGAAAATGCGGTAATAACACCATCAGGACTCGTTGCTTCAATAATTAAATTGCCTGATTTAGGCTCTTTTTCACCTTTAATTGATACCCCGAATAAGCTACCGCCATTATGATTATCATTCGGCCAAACAAAAGTGCTACTACCTTGTACCGACCCCACCGTCGAAGTAAAGGTTATTATAGTCCCAGCCGGCATAGGTTGATTGTGTAAATCAGCTATGACTACACTGGCTGAACCAACATTTTCCCCAGCTATGTATACAGTATTATCAGTTGAGTCTAAATTAGGATTAATCGGATCATTAACTTCTTCGGTTAATGGGTCGTTATCATGGTCCCAATACTCACTCACTGCATCACTAGTTGAATTAATGGTATAGAAAGCATTACTACCAGACATTATTAGTACCAAGTTGCCACGTACATTTAAAGATTTTTGATCGGAGCAACCATCATGTGCTGGAATAGAACACAATACGCCGTTATATTTACCATCATTTTGGGTAAAGGAGCCATCAACATTGAAATCTGCAAACTCTTCTAATATACCACTGTCCGCGTCATTCGGGTCAACAGGTGCCATTTCATTTTCAGTTGGATCTGGGTTATAAAAACCATCTTCGTTATGATCAACAAAGGCTTCTTTTAAATCGTAAGGTTGGCCACTGATATCCGTGCCTGCAAATACTGTTGTTTCAGAAGCATCAAAGCGACCGTTGCCATTTAAATCAGCAAACGACTCTTCACCAATAACGGTTGCAAGGATAGTTGCACGACCACCATATTTTTGTCCTAAAGTATTCCAGACTTCAGCGCACTCAATAGTATCATTATTATCGGCACCAAATGAGCACCCTTGGTGAGTAAGCTGGCGCCCCTCAGGTCGAGTGTTTTGACTATTCCATATAACCGTACAACTTCCTTTCACCGTAACACATGAGTCTTCAATACGACCACCTTCAGTAGTAAAGCTTACTGCGGTACCATCAGGAACAGGGTTGTTAAAGGCATCTGCCAAGCGTGCGGTTACTTCAACTTCCTTACCATCAACGCTCCAGCCTTCAGGATTAAGAATATTTGCTGATAGACTGAAACTATCTTGATCTGGAATACCAGTAGATACTACCAGTAAACTTGATTGAGAAGATATTTGTGGATCGCTGCCATCTATGGTCGCGCGCACTCTCACACTGGTAGCAACTGTACCAGAATTAATAACCGTTTGTACCAAACCGTTATTATCAGTAGTTGCGCTATCAGGAATTAATTCAATACCGCCAACATTGGTATTTAAAGCAAAATTCACCACTTGGTTATTCACCGGATTACTATTGGTATCAAGCACTCTAAAGACTACGGTTGAACTTTCAGAGCCACCGACACTACCTGTACCTAAAATAGTAATATTTTCAGGGGTTGCAGAAACAAATTCGATACTGCCGACGTCAGCGGGTAAAACATTTACCACGCCAGTTGCGGATAAATTAATACCACCAGCATTAGCCGTAGCACTAATAGTATCATCGCCGACGCAACCTTTTGCTAAGTAGGTACTGGTCGCTGTGCCATTTGATGTCGTTACTGGGCTACTAAGTGTTGCCGAAGGCGTTGCTAAACTAGTACAGCGAGACGAGAAATTAACATCAACTGGCTCAGTATATAAATTACCTTGGTCATCGATAATCGTTACTGATACAACGGTTGTGCCACCGGCTGAAATTGTTGATAAGCTAATATCGGCAACGTCTTCAACAAAAGGAGTGCCACTGCCCATAAAGACATTTGAGGCGCCAATAGTAACCAATTTAGTGCCAAATTCACCACTAACAATAGACGCGGTTATAGTCCCCGCACCAACGTCAGCACCGGCAAGTATATCTACTTGGGCTTGGTTATTATCATCAGTCACTATAGTAGGAACAGGAATCTCACCTTTATCTGTGGCAAAGGTGACAATAACAGGAGAAGTAATACCGTTAACGGTAGCAATCACTTTGCCTGGTTTAGAGGAAGTGATGGTATCAGTAGTGTTTCCTGATAAATCGACAAGTTGCAGAGAAATACTGATATCACCAACAACACCAATATCATCTCCTTGTGTAGCAAAACTAATCGCTGACTCTTCGCCTGACGCAAGAGAAGCGGTAACGGTACCAGCGCCTCTAACACTGCCAGCAGTAACAACCATAGTTGCAACACCGCTAGAGTCAGTAAGTGCCGTACCATCACTTGGAGACAAAGCTCCTATACTAGTACTAAACGTAACCACCTCGCCAGAAACAACCGCATTACCTTGTTTAACAGTTGCGCTGATAATCCCGGGGTTCTGACCAGTAACATCAGTCGTACTAATAGCCAAAGATATCGTTTTGGCTTCATCAGAGCCACCACCGCCAGTGTCAGTGTCAGTACCCAAACTACCACCACCACACCCAACGAAAACAGTAAGTAACATTACATAACTTAAGCGTCGAAGTAAGCCCATAAAAGCATCTCCCTGATCTTCTTATTATCAAATATATGAATCAAACTACTTTTATCTTAACTGATAAACAAGAAAAAGGTGACTAACTTATGCAAAAACCTTCAATAATTCAGTTTTTAATTCATCTATTTATTGGTAGGCTAGATATATCTTCAAATATCACCTCAATATATAGCTAATAAGAACATATAAATTATGAGCGGAAAACAAGCAACAAATTTAACAACGCGTATTATCATCGGCATGATTGCCGGTATTATTATCGGGCAGATATTTAGGCTACTGATGCCTGATGGTAGTGACTTTATTATTCCGTTATATGTCACCGATCTATCCCTAAGAGGTTTTTTCGTCGATGGCGTCTTTACTGCTGGTGGACAAATATTTGTTGCCTGCTTGCAAATGCTGGTTGTTCCGCTTGTTTTTGTATCGCTTATTTGTGGTACTTGCTCCTTAAAAGATACGACAAAATTGGGACGTATTGGCGGCAAAGCGATTGTGTTATACATAATGACAACCGCGATAGCAATTAGCTTTGCGATGTCACTGGCATTACTCATTAGCCCTGGCGAAGGGGTTAATATGGTGCCTAATACAACTTTTACTGGTCGTGAAGCCCCTTCACTAGCACAAGTGTTTATTCAGATGTTCCCCAGCAACCCATTTGAAGCGTTTGCCAAGGGGAATATGTTACAAGTGATCGTATTTGCGCTGCTATTTGGTATTGCTATGGCGCTTTCGGGTGCTCCGGGAGAGCGTTTAGCGAAGGTATTTGAAGATCTCAATGAAGTCATTATGCGCCTAGTCACTATTTTGATGAATTTAGCGCCGTATGGAGTGTTTTTCTTAATGGCCACGGTATTTACTGATATGTCTATCGATACTTTTGGCAACCTACTCAAGTACTTCTTAGTAGTGCTTTTCGCGTTACTTGTCCACGGACTTTTTACCTACCCAATTATTTTAAAACTATTAACGGGGCTCAACCCGCTGATATTTTTGAAAAAGATGCGTGCTACCGCGCTATTTGCTTTTTCTACGGCCAGCAGCAATGCCAGTATCCCGGTAACATTAGAAACCGCTACTAAAAAAATGGGAGTAAACAACTCTATTGCCTCTTTTACCATCCCGCTTGGCTCAACGGTTAATATGGATGGCACGGCAATCATGCAAGGGGTTGCGACTGTATTTATCGCACAAGTATTTAATGTTGACCTTTCAATCTCTGATTACTTGATGGTTATTCTTACGGCAACGTTAGCATCAATAGGTACTGCAGGTGTCCCTGGAGTTGGTTTGATCATGTTAGCCATGGTACTTGACCAAGTCGGTTTGCCGGTTGAAGGTATTGGCATGATCATTGGTGTTGACCGCATTCTTGATATGACGCGCACAGCAGTTAATGTTACTGGAGATTCGATGGTCACTCTCGTCGTTGGTAAATCGGAAAAACAACTCTCTTTAGAAACTTATCATAATCCTAAAGCTGGCAGTGAAATAGAAGAAATTGACTTTCACCATTTAAAAGAAAATTAATTTAATTGGTATAACAGATATTTAGATAAATAAAGGACGCTATTTTTAATAAGTATGCGTCCTTTTTTATTAATATTTGGTGGATGATAATTGTTATCTGCTTACTGGCGGCTGATCAAATATAAACGCTCAGTCAAAGAACTAACATTAAACTTGCGTTGCGCAAACTGCTTATCTTTCAACTGATGCGATGCAATACATTCAACATTAAAATCAGCAAATAATCGCTTAATGTCAGTTTCGAATACCGGAAATGGCGGGCCGCTGAGTTCACTTTCAGGAAACTCTAAAGTGATCAACATCATCTTGGTTTGCTTAGCGATAAACAAACTCAAGTGCTCAACATATTGCTGCTGCATTGCTTTTGGTAGAGCAATTAACGCAGCCCGATCATATATCCAATCCACAGGTGCCAACATTGCAGGGGTTAACTTGAAAAAGTCTCCTTGCCATAGCGTTAATTGGTCGAAATTAAACCGATTAAATTCATCAATAATCTCTTGTTGATAAGGCAGAGACTTTTCCTCAAAAAAATCTCTGCAGGCAATGTTGCTAAGTTCAGCGCCCGATACTGCCATGCGCTCAGCGAGCCAGACCATATCCAATGATTTACCACACAATGGCACCAGCACATGCTTATCACTTGGTAGCAGGTTAGTATCGAAATACTTAATCAAGAATGGATGAACCTGTTCTTGATGAAACCCTAAACTATTTTGTTCCCAGCAATTGTGCCAAAATTTAGCATCCATTATTTAATGTCCACTCAGGTAGTACTGCGTTAATTGGTAATGAAAACGTAACGCAAAGTTTCGTCTCCTTTAAATGTTAACTTGGAAAAATACGGTTATTTTGCCAAATTTTACCAATTATATTTTCTGCAGAAAGTGATATCGCTTTCGAGAACTTTTCCGCTAATCCTTTATGTAACACATATTTAATGGCTAACACCTTTTTCTCTTTACTGGCCGCTTGCAAGTAATCATCACTGGTTTTAATTTCATCAACTAAACCAAGTTCTTTGGCCTTAGTACCAAACCAATGTTCACCCGTCGCCACTTTACTAATATCTAAGCTTGGACGATGACCACCAACGAAATCTTTAAAAAGTACATGAGTTTCTTCGAGTTCTTCAATAAATTTTTCACGTCCTTTGTTGGTATTCTCACCAAACATAGTCAAGGTGCGTTTATATTCGCCGGCCGTTAACTGTTCAAACTCTATATTATTTTTTTTCAGGAGTTTATTAAAGTTAGGTAATTGCGCTATAACCCCTATTGAGCCCAGTATTGCAAACGGAGCTGATATGATTTTATTAGCAACACAAGCCATCATATAGCCACCACTTGCGGCAACCTTATCAACAGAAACAGTTAAAGGAATATTTTGTTGGCGCACCCTGTCTAACTGTGATGAAGCCAAACCATAGCCGTGAACCATACCGCCACCACTTTCCAAACGGACAAATACTTCATCTTCTGGGGTAGCAACCATCAATATTGCTGAAATTTCTTCTCGCAAAGAAGTTACTTCTTTGGCATCAATACTGCCTTTAAAGTCCACTACAAACAACCGAGAGCCAGCATCTGTACTTGCCTTATCTTTTTCTTGCTTAGCTTTTTCTTTAGCGTGTTTTTTATCTTCTTTTTCTTTTTTCTTTAACTGTTCTTTTGACAACAAGTGATGGATCATGTCTTGCTCTGTCTCTTCATACATTTCAGACAAATCAGTAATTTCCAAATCACCTTTTTTCTGCTTTTGTTTCATTGCAGAAGCGGCAATAGCCACTATGATGGCAATAACCGCTAAGACAAATGTAATTGTTTTGGCCAGAAATAAGCCGTATTCGTACATGAACTCCAAGTTTTCTCTCCTGAGATAGTTTTATTTTCAAAAAATCATCGACAATTCTACACTATTTTTCACTGAGACCAATCTCATTGATGTCGACTTAAGATGAGTGGCTCAAACACTAAAACTAAAAAAGCCCTCCGTAGAGGGCTTTTTACCATAACTAATTGCTAGTAAACAATATCAGTATCTGTTACTTGAATCAGCTGCCCCATTGTTGCAAAGAAGCCAACAACTTGAGATTGCATCTCTTGTGTCGCTCTTCCAGTCATTACCGGATCTGAGGCTTCTGGACGAGGACTTGGGCTCAATATTGAACCGTGATGACCAACAAGGAAGCGAACAGCACCTGAGCCTTGCGATGTTTCACTAACACCTGACAACCCAAGTAAAGCTACGGCTCCTTCAGTTCCAGCCAGTGGTGCGGTAGAAACTGTATTTGGTATCACTTGATCAGATAGATTGTCAACACCGTTACCGACCACTTCAATTAAGTGAGTTGGTGTTTGTGTTGCGGCCATAGCAGCAATGTAGTTAATAGGGTCGCCTGAATCAGTCACGGTTTGCGCAGCGAATGCGAATTGAGCAAAGATCCCCTCTAAACCAGCTTGTTGAGTTGGTGATAGCGCATCATAAAACATGCGATAAGCCCCCACTAGCTCGGCTTCAGATGCACTGTGTACTTGACCATCTGCCAATGGCGGATATTGTGCAATAACAAACGCCTGAAAATCGGTCGATTGCGCAAGCGTTAAACTTGCTTTGATCACATCACCAAATGCGCCAGACTCCATTAAGAAGTTAGCGACCATAATACCAGGCATCGCTAATGAGTTAGAGACAACGTTAAACATTGGGTCGATAGCAGGATTTAACGGCGAATTAGTAAGCGCCATAAAATTAATCCCCGTAATGGCACCTAATGAATGGCCAAGAAAATGAACGTTAGTTGTATCAACTTTAATTGGATTGCCATTTAAGTCAACACCGCCTAAAAAGTTCAAACCAAAGCGCAAACCAAGAATATCTGCGGTACTTTGACGCAAATTATCACGGGTTGTTAACAGGCTTGCTAAGTTCATATAATGTGTTGCTGAAACTGTTGATGCGTTAATTTCATCACCTTCTGCAGCAGGGTTTAAATCAAAGCCGCGGCTACCATGTAGTGGATGATCGATAGCGACAGTTGCAAAACCAAACGTCGACAAAATCCCCGTTACCGCCAACATATCTTCTTTCTTAGAAGTAATACCATGTTGCAAAATAACCACAGGCCAACCATTTTCAGGCATCGCAGTTAAAGCAGGTAAACCAAAACTTGCACGCACCGCATCAGTAACAGGTGAAATATCTGGTGTAGTTACCTGCACAGTCAATGGCGTCATAGCTTTAGGTGCAGGCACTGGGCTATATTTAGTTAAGTTACGCTCAGTATCTAGCGGTAACACCGTGCTTAAATCGCGTAAGCCTGGAGCCGGTAGTCCTGCCGCTTGCGCGATTGCCATACAAGTACCATCATTCACGCTAACAGGATTTTCAGGAATAGCCGCAGGGTTAGCAGCGGCAAGACCAGCAAGCATAGCTGCTGAATCACACAAACTGGTCCACCATTCGTTAACTGGAGCCATAGGATTTTCAGCCGTAGGTACACCTAAATAATAAGGTAAGGTAATAGAGCCTTGCATATAATTTGCGGTGGAATATAACGGCACTAAACTATCAGGAATAACACCATTAAGAATATCTGCAACAGATGCACCAGTATCTTGTACGCCTATAGTAGGCACCACGCCAAGCTGAGCATTGCCAGCCATCACTGATTTAATCGTCGCTAAAACATCGATAGTTGACTGAGTAGTCATTGCCGAGGTGTAGATAATTGATTCGCTGTCAACACCTGCAGAAGTAACGGCTTTTTCGTAACTATTGATAACCGCTTGCAAGCCTAATTGCGCTTCACTGCCTAATGGCTTAGTCGTAATGTCTTGGCGCACTAACTCATAGGTTGTTGAGCCATCAACAGCACGGCCATTAGTATCTTGTATATTATTAGTTAGTGCTAATAGATAGGTGCTTTTACCTTTTAATGGTTTTAATGGTACTACCGCTATACTGTGACCAGACTTTTGCGCGATAAAATCAACACCAAACGTTAATTCACCAACAATTTTGCATGCTAGACCACGTTGAACACTACTACAGTCAGCGTCAACTAAATCTCCGCCCATCGTTGCTTCAAATATGCGAACTGAAGCGGGATTAAAAACACTGTTTCCGTCAAGTTCAGTACCTTCTGGGAAATCAATACCCAATACAAAAGGATTAACCGTCGACCAACCATCCAGTGCATTTAATGCGACAAATGGGTCTCCACCGTTAGTAGGATCTGTAACTGGAATATTTAATGTTCCATCTTGGCTACCAGAAAAAAGTAAATCGTTTGGTACCGACAAAACCCCGTTTGAAGGGTCAAAGATAACACGAGCTGATGCGGTTACCGCGCTACCATTCTCTGCCACTTCCTGTTGAACGTCTTTAATTGTTTCATCGTCACACGCAGTTAAACCAAGTGTGCTGGCAATTGCGAGACTGAGAACTAGCTTTTTCATTATATCTCCCCGAGGACTAGTCTTTTCTTTTTATATATTTAAACTGGTAATAATTTAGCAAAAATAATTGTTGTAATATTTTTGTCAAAACTAACTAGTTAGACCAGTTAAACTTAACCCAAGAACTGGCAATGTGCTAGCTGTTTTTTTGAAATATTCACTATTTTGTCTATTTTAGGACTTTATTCTAGATATTTCACTCGTCAGCACTGTTGTCAAAGAGTAGAATTGCGCCACGTTAAAATGACTAAAGATGTACTATGTTCGACTATCAAATTAAACAAAATTGCCTTGCCAATAAAACTATTTTAATTACCGGTGCAGGCGATGGCATTGGCCGTCAAGCAGCCCTCACCTATGCGCAGTTAGGCGCTACAGTTATATTACTAGGGAAAACGGTTAAAAAGCTTGAACAAGTTTACGACGAAATTATCGCACTTGGAGCAAACGAACCAGCGATCATCCCGTTAGACTTAAAAGGTGCCAGCAAGCAAAATTATATTGATATGTCTGCGACAATTGCCGAGCAATTTGGCCATCTAGATGGAGTATTATTTAATGCCTCTATGCTGGGCGAATTAAACCCATTTACTCAGATACATGAACAAATCTGGAATGATGTAATGCAGGTTAACGTTACTTCTCATTATTTAATGGCACAAGCCTTGATACCGGTATTGCTAAAGGCCAAGCACGCTTCTATGGTATTCACGTCCTCAGGTGTCGGCAGCAAAGGTCGTGCGTTTTGGGGGGCATACAGTATCTCTAAATTTGCCACAGAGGGCATGATGCAAGTCATTGCTGATGAATATCAAGAGTCTACGCTACGCACTAATGCAATAAATCCTGGTGCAACCAATACGAGTATGCGCGCCCGTGCCTACCCTGCTGAAAATAAAAGCAATATAGCAACTCCTGAAGATATTATGCCTTTGTACGTGTATTTGATGAGTGATGACAGTTTGTCATGTAATGGCAAAACTTTGAATGCTCAATAAAACGCGGTAAATTGCTATGTGAATATAGTAGCTACAGAAAAGCCGACAATATGTCGGCTTTTCTATATCACTTTAACTAACGTAGTTCCCGTCTTAAAATTTTGCCAACATTGGTTTTAGGGAGCTCATCCCTAAACTCAACTAATTTAGGGATTTTATAATTGGTTAGATTTTTACGACAATGCTTTATGATATCTTCTTCGGTGATTTTAGGATCTTTTAAAACGACAAATACTTTAACGATTTCCCCACAAATATCATTAGGAACACCTACAGCAGCAGCTTCAAGCACCCCGTCGTGCATCATCAGCACTTCTTCAATTTCATTTGGAAAGACATTAAAACCAGAAACAATGATCATGTCTTTTTTACGATCAACTATTCTGAAAAAACCTCGTTCATCCATACTGGCAACATCACCTGTTGCTAACCAACCATCCTTTAGGATCTCCGCCGTTTCATCAGGACGATTGTAATAGCCTTTCATTACCTGTGGACCTTTAACCCACATTTCGCCAGCTTCACCAATTTCGGCTTCGCTACCATCGTCTTTTACTATGCGAATATCGGTTGACGATGCAGGAATACCAATACTGCCATCATAGGCCTCTAAGTTATAAGGACTCAAAGTCACCATAGGTGAACATTCTGTTAAACCGTATCCCTCTAACAAACGCGTAGAAGTCACTTTCTGCCAGCGCTCTGCAACAGGTCGTTGTACAGCCATCCCACCACCTAACGACATTTTTAAATGGCTAAAGTCTAAATCTTTAAAACCATGCGTATGTAACAAACCATTAAATAACGTATTAACACCGGTAATCGCGGTAAACGGATATTTAGATAATTCTTTCACAAAGCTTGGCATATCACGTGGATTAGTGATCAATAAATTGGTGCCACCTAATGTAATAAAGGTCAGGCAATTCGCAGTAAGAGCAAAAATATGATAAAGCGGTAAGGCAGTAACAACTAATTCCTTTCCTTCTTCTAATAGAGGTTTAATCGCCGCTTTAGCTTGTTCAAGATTGGCCACCATATTGCGATGGGTGAGCATTGCTCCTTTAGAGACCCCTGTGGTACCACCGGTGTATTGTAAAAAGGCTAAATCTTCACCTTCAAGTAGCACTGGGGTATAAGGTAAATTTTCACCTTTTGATAACACTGTATTAAAGCGTATCGCATCGGCGAGTTTAAATTTAGGAACTAACTTCTTAACATACTTCACCGCAAAGTTAACTATCCCCCCTTTTACCATCCCTAAGCGGTCACCTAAAGACGTTAAAATAACATGTTCAACCGGCGTACGATCAATAACTTCTTCTAAAGTTTGACCGAAGTTTTCAATAACCAACATGGCTTTTGCGCCAGAATCTTTAAGCTGATGTTCTAATTCACGAGCGGTATAAAGAGGATTAACATTAACCACAACTAAACCAGCAAGCAATGCACCAAACAAAGCAATAGGATATTGCAAAGTATTAGGTACCATAATGGCAAATCTGTCGCCCTTAACTAATCCAAGCTCATGTTGAAGATAGGCGGCAAAAGCTTTAGCTTGATTCTCCAGTTCCCGATAACTAATTTCAGCGCCCATATTTATAAACGCAGTTCTGTCAGCATAAATACCGGCATACTTGTTAAACATATCAACTAACGAGGCATATTTATCAGGATTTATTTCAAACGGTACTTCTGGAGGATAACTTTTCTCAAGCCAGACTCTATCCACAATTTATCTCCTCTACTTTAATCATTATTTGTCACTCATTATTATTTTAATTTCATCATACAATATGATTGAGCCACAATGTTCAAACATTAAATTTAAACAGATGTTTTAATCGATTGTTTACATAAAAGTCCAGCATAATTTCATATTTCCAAGAAAAAACCTAGTGCTTGCCTGTAATACTTATTTATTAGTACAAATAAACGCTTTAATCAATACTGAGGTTTGCTCTGCTTGCTCCATATGGACGTGATGACCACCGACAAGCTCGTATGTCTCAAACTGCTCAAACAAAGGTCCAAAATGCTTTATACCCGATGACACCATATTCATGCCCTTGTCTCCATGTATCAATTGCACAGGCGCATCAATATCACGAATAAATTGCTCAGCTTGGGAAAGCGTTAGCCTATATGGTGAGGTAGCGCGTAATCGACTATCTGAACGCCAAATATACCCAGCGGCCTGTTTTACTATACCGCGTTTAACAATATGCTCGGCATCTTGATAACGAAGATCAGATACTTGCATTCTAGCATTGATCGCAGATTCTGGCGTCGCGTGAAAATTTTTCTTTTTATTCATGCCTTTGAGACGACTTAGCATACCTTCTCTTAACTGCTCAGTGGTTTGCTCCGCTTTGGCACTAATAAATCCAATTGAGTCAATCAAAGTTAATGACTTTACTTTTTCAGGAAAAGCCGCTGCAAATGCAGACGCCACCATCCCCCCCATAGAATGAGCAACAATATCAATATTTTGCCATTGATTAAGCTCAAAAAGTTTTAACAAATCATATACCCAATCAATAAAGTGATAATGAGCGTCTTCACTGCGATGCGACGAAAAGCCATGACCAGGCCAGTCAATTGCTAATACACGATGTTCATCCAAATACGGCATCAAAGGCAAAAAACTCGCGGCATTATCTAGCCATCCATGCAGGCATAACACTAAGTTATCGCTATCATTCCCTGTGATCAATCCGTGTAATAACTGATCCCCCAAATCATAACAAATTTCTTCGATATGCTGCATATTGTGTTACTTCCCTTCACTAAAGTGCGATTACTTTTTGTTACGCGACTGATTATCTTTGGGCACGTTAATGCGTGGTTTATTGGCACTGGGATCTTTGATCACTACCGTTGTTCTGTGATGATAAGGATTATAATAAGGGTGGAAAAAAGGTGTATACCAAAATGGTGAGTGATTAACGTTAACGTCTACGCGCTTTATGTCTTTCCACAAATAAACATTATCGGCATTAAGAACTGGAAATTGATAGTCATGCTCACCAATTTTCCCCTGCTCTGACTCGGTAATAATACCAATAGCCGTTATGGTTTTCCCTTGTTTATAAATAACAGGGTCTAATAGACCTGAGTAATAGATGCGAAAACGCCCCAAGGTTTCTTGGCTGGGTTTGGGCCGCGTTGAAGCTGTCAATTCAAGATTAACCACCTCGATCATGGTTTTTTCAGGCAAATTTTCAACCTTTGCGATCACTCCCCCCCAACGAGCACTTAAGCCAATATTGGCATTGACCTGCCCCTTTACCTCCTCAAAACTAATCAAGGGTTGGTTATCGGTTGCCCTAAGTTTTTCTGGTACAGACGAGCAAGCTGACAAAGCCAGCGCTGCTGTCACTATCACGATTAGCTTGTTCATAATATATTTCACCTCTGTCATATAGCGTATAACGGCCAATTAATCATACAATTACGGGGTCTTTTTCGCTAAAAAATAGCTTGCACTTATTCCTAAAGAAAACCAAATAATAACCCAAAAAATTTCAGGAATACCCGTTAAAGCAGCCAGTGTGTTCCCATCACCAATGTTGCGACCGTCAATCAAATAAAATGGACTCATTAAACTGTTAAGCAAAACCATCAGTCCGGTAAATCTCAATATCATTTGTAAAGATTGTAAATTACTCATTTTGAGCTTAACAATAAATAATGCCAACAAAATGATAACGATCAAGAATGTCAGCACATCCCTCACCCACAAAAGTAGCGTGCACGATAATAATATGATCAGTAGTACTGAAAATATTTGACTAACCCGTTGATGGCTCAACGCCATCATATAAATAATACTTCCCCACACTATCGCGCCACTATAGCCCATAAAACTGACAATAAAACGACTTCCGCCTCTTGTTGTACAAAGACCTGCACCATTAGGAAAAAGCTCTATTTGTAGTATTTTTCCACCCGTTAATATTGCAGCAAAACCATGACTAATTTCATGAAAAAAACTTTCTAGCCATTTAAAAGGAATGGAAACGAACGGTAGTTGCATTGCGATGATAGCCACCAGCAAAAACAACCAAAAAGAGTGTCTGAAGGGTTTATGTGCCGAAGTGTTAGTTTGCAGTTTAAGCAAACAAATCTACTCCAAAGGTGCTTTTAAGCTGTTCACGCTGAATTTGGTTATCAACCGATTGATAGGCAGCCACCGCAGTCTGATTTTGACGAGAGGGCTGATCATAACCAGTACTAGCGGCTTGATAATTTGGAGGCGTTGCTTTTAAACTTTGTTGTTGTTCAACCTGAGCAAGTACGTTTTTATCAATATCTAAACGCTCTGGACGGGCTGTAGTTTGCTCATCTTTAGGCCTAACCGCACGCGCTCTCGTTTCTTGATCACTGGTCAAGCGTTGCGTATTAAGGTCACCGATCGTTTGGCTAATAGTGGTTGAATTATTAACTTGCATGATATTAATTTAACAAAGATTGATAAAAGCTCAAAACATTTACCGAAAATACTTTAAATATTCTTTAAGAACGGCATGCCATCGCCAGCGATACTCATTAATTTAATAATAATGGTGCTTATTCGCGCCCTGGAAGTTTTTTCCAAGATACAGTATCTCTAACATATACAGGTTGCGCTAGTTCTGCTGATACTCCTAAGCCATTAGTAAACTTCGCTTGACCAATTGTCAGCATATTTTCTGCATGAGGAAATAAAATCTCGGGGCTGCCAAGGTTGGTTTTTAGTGATGATAAATGTTCACTATATGCATCCCAGCCAGTCCCAACTCCGCAGGCATCTTTAACATTATGATAATGCTTAACTGCAGCAGCAGGCGGTATTACTACTTCAGCTTGCACAGGCTGCATAATGTTTGTGGCGTCAAGTTGATATAATCCGGTATAAATTTCAGACATGCGAGCATCAATGGCGGCGATCACTTTTGTTTGTTGATGCAATGCATATGCGCGTTGAGCCATGGCTTGCAAGGTAGAAACCCCTACGACTTTCAAGTTTGCAGAAAAAGCCAGTCCTTGAGCAACACCAACGCCAATACGAACACCAGTAAAGCTTCCCGGTCCTTGGCCAAAGATCAATCCATCGAGTTGCTGCAATTTACAATTGGCCTCTGTTAGCACGCTATCCACCATAGGTAGCAACAACAAACTATGGGACTGTGGACTAAATTCATAACGACTATAAATTTTATTATCATAAATTAATGCAACGGAGCATGCTTCGGTTGATGCGTCTAAAGCCAAATAATTCAAACTTGTTCTCTCTAATTTATTCTATAAGTTAAACGGTTATTAGGTGTTTATCTCGGCAAGAAACTGCGCCGCTTGCTCAACATCCCGACTGCGTTGCATCGGGGGTAAACTTTTCAAAAATACCTTTCCGTAAGGTTTATTGACCAAACGATTATCACATATAACCAGTACGCCATTATCACTGACATCGCGGATCAAACGGCCAACCCCCTGTTTTAAAGCAATAACGGCCTGCGGCAATTGTATTTCACTAAAAGGTTCTCCGCCCTGGCGTTTTATATCTTCGCTACGCGCTTGTAATAGCGGATCGTCAGGTGATGCAAACGGGAGTTTGTCAATAATAACACAAGTGAGCTTGTCGCCTCTAACATCGACACCTTCCCAAAAAGAGGCGGTAGCCAAAAGCACTGCGTCTTGTTGCTCAACAAATTCGGCCAACAATTTACGTTTGCCCATTTGCCCCTGCACCAGCAAAGGATTGTCTATCTCTTCACTTAGTAGTTCTGCTACCTGATGCATCATACGATAGCTGGTAAATAACATAAAGCATGCTCCTCCGCTTGCTTTAATAAGCGGTTTAGCAATATCTACTAAGGCACGTGCCCTGCCTTTATCATGGGTTTCAGGTAAATAGCGCGGCACTACAAGCTGCGATTGATGTTGATAATCAAAAGGGCTATCCAGCATTAACTGAGCTGCGTTCTCAATGCCTAGTTGCTGAGCAAAATGGTGAAATTTTTCATCAACCGCTAGAGTTGCCGAAGTAAAAATCCAGCCAGCATTTGATTGAGCGATATAGTCACTAAACTTATCCGCAACGCTTAAGGGGGTTTTATGTAACACCACATGTCTTGGCGTAGTTTCATACCAAAAGCTGATCCCCATCGCGTCAACATTTGCCATAATTTCGTATTTTGACAACAAATTAACCGCACGATCGAAGCAGTTGTCTATTGCTTCATTTCTGGAAACACATAATTTAATCACTTGATACAGAAAATCAAGGTCGGTTTTTATCGACGAAAATGCCGAAGACAACCGCGGCTGTTTACTCTTTTCTCGCCAATTGCCTCTTTCAGGATCATGGTTAAACAACAACCTAAACTCTTGGCAAGTTTTTAGTAGTTTCTCCGCTGCTTTGCCCAGTTGCTTTACATCGGTCAAACTGGTTCTATACACTTGTTGGACATCGGTGCACAAATCAACTAACTGACGTGTTGAAAACGCTTCACCAAAGTACTCGCTGGCAATGTCCGCTATCTGATGGGCCTCATCAAAAATCACCACATCCGATTTAGGAATTAATTCACCAAACCCGGTATCCTTAAGCGCCATATCGGCAAAAAACAAATGATGATTAACAATCACCACTTCTGCTTCAATCGCTTTTTCTCGCGCTTTGACTAAATAGCATTCTTTAAAATTGGGACAGTCTTTTGCTAAACAATTATCGAGTGTACTAGTGATATAAGGAAAAACACTGGAGTCTTCAGCGACATTCACTAATTCCCCTATGTCACCACTGGTTGTGCTGGTTGACCATTTCTGCACGTTAACGAAATCAGCCAATGCTTGAGCGTCTAGTTGGCCACGTGTTTGTTGATATTGTTCTAATCGGTAATTACAAAGGTAATTAGCTCGTCCTTTTAATAAGGCGATTTGTGCATTAGTGGCAAGCGCTTTACGAATAAGCGGAATATCTTTATGAAAGAGTTGTTCTTGGAGATTTTTTGTTCCTGTTGAAACAATGATTTTTTTAGGCTCGTCTGCGGTATTTGCTAATAAAGCGGGGATCAAATAGGCAAAGGTCTTACCGGTCCCGGTACCTGCTTCGACGATCAGGCACGACTGCTGCTCAATAGCTTTGGCAACTTCATTTGCCATGTCTATTTGAGCTTGTCGTGGAGAGTATCCTTGAACGGCTTTAGCTAATAAGCCTGATTGAGAAAATGCCTGCTCTACCGATGTCATGAGTACTGAAGAATATAGTATTTAGCGCTATTATAATCGCGAATGAATCGATATAGCTGCAATTAATCGTTAATTTAGACAAAAATATCTAAATGGTGGATCGGATCACCGTTTTCATCTAATGCGACTTCGTCATTGGGATTATCTTCGTCAGCGTCTTGCTCAAAGGCTTGTGGGTTGTCCGAAGAAGCGTGTTGCTGTGATTGTTGATCTTTTTTTAGATAATAATACTCATGATTTTCCAGATGGTCATGATCTGCTTTTAACTTTCCGATACGCGCTTCCTTTAGCAACGCCTTAACTTTTAGGCTCGCTGGCTTGATCGGCGTTTGCACGACGCGTGTTAACTGTGTCGTAAAAATATCCATGTTTTTTCAGTTCCTCATCAAATATTTACAAGTAAGTATTTGTTACTAAGCTGTTAACTACAACCATGCTATCGGAATTGATGCGTCAAACTTTAATAACTTAGACAATAAATTCATAACGGTTGACAATTTAATGCTTGCCCTACGTTAATTTTAGCATTAATGTAAATAGCAATTAAGCAAATACAGACAATTTAACTGTCAACATTTGTAAACAAATACATTTTCAATAGAGATTATTATGATTTTAAACCTGCTCACTTTCCATCACCATCATCATACGGATTAGTCATTCAGGTTTATTCGCTGAGTGGCTATGGGCCTTTCAGTGGTAATTTAAAACATAAATAAGAAGTTTTTAAACCCCGAAAGAGCTCAACTCTCTCGGGGTTTTTTACGTTTAAGCATTTAAAAATTTACTACTAACTTTTTACTTTATAGGACAAAGCATCATGACGACAGAAACGCGATTACGCATAGCAATGCAAAAATCAGGACGATTAAGCGACGACACGCAAAGTTTACTAAAACGATGCGGACTCAAGCTCAATGTATCAGACCGCCGTCTTCTCGCTCATGTCTCTAATTTACCTATTGATATAATGCGCGTGCGCAGTAGTGATATTCCTGGCTTAGTAATGGACGGCGTTTGTGACTTAGGCATAGTCGGTGACAATACCCTAGAAGAAACCGCACTGGAAAGATTATTACTCAATGAAAAAGCCGATTACGTGCGCACCACAGGATTAAACTTTGCGGGTTGTCGGTTATCTATCGCTATGCCTGAAGAATTTGACTATCAGGGCATCAAAAGTTTAGACGGTTTACGCTTTGCTACCACCTACCCACAATTACTCAAACGCTTTGCCAAAGAAAATGGCATCAATATTGAATTTTGCTTACTAAAAGGTTCTGTTGAAGTAGCTCCTCGAGTTGGCCTCGCTGATGGCATCTGTGATTTAGTTTCTACCGGCGCAACATTAGAGGCGAACGGTTTAAAAGAAGTTGAAGTTATCTTTCGCTCTAAAGCCTCGTTGATCCAATCATCTGAGACCATTTCACCAGAGAAACAAGCGATATTAGATACCTTACTGCCACGTATTCAGGGAGTGATGAAAGCACAAGAAAGCAAATATATTATGCTGCACGCCCCTAAATCTAAAATAGAAGAAGTTAGTGCGTTAATGCCAGGCAAAGAAACCCCCACTATTTTACCGCTAGCCGGACGCGATGATCTTGTTGCTGTGCACGTGGTCGCTACAGAAACATTTTTCTGGGAAACCATGGAAAAACTAAATGCCCTAGGTTGCAACTCTATCCTAGTAATGCCAATCGAAAAAATGATGGGTTAGTTGAGATTAGTAAGGATTAGTAAGATGATCATTTGGCAAGAATTATCCGAGCAAGAACAACAAGCGGTGTTAGCGCGCCCTGCAATTGCAGATAACGAAAGTTTATCAACACAAGTGAGCGAGATCATAGCCTTAGTAAAAGAACAAGGCGATCAGGCATTGCTATCACTGACCGAAAAATTTGACGGCATTGCTTTATCAACCATGAGCGTTAACCAAACACAAATTAACCAAGCAAAAGCGGCAATAACTGATGAGCGTTTCGAGGCAATCCAAACTGCCTATCAGCAAATAAAACGCTTCCATGACGCGCAACAGTTTCAAGAAATTGAGGTTGAAACACGACCTGGCGTGCGCTGTACATTGAAATCTCAAGCCATTGAGAGTGTGGGTCTTTATATTCCAGCGGGCAGCGCACCCCTTCCGTCAACCGTATTGATGCTTGGTGTCCCTGCGCAAATAGCCCAATGTGATCGCACGGTACTGGTATGTCCGCCAGATAAGAACGGCCAGCTTGCTAATGAAGTATTAGTTGCAGCAGATTTATGTGGCATTACTGAGATTTACACCATCGGCGGCGCACAAGCCATTGCTGCATTGGCCTATGGCACCCAAACAATACAACCAGTCAATAAAGTTTTTGGTCCAGGTAATCGTTTTGTTACCGAAGCCAAAAAACAGTTATCTCAACAAGTACCTGGGTTTGCTATCGATATGCCTGCCGGTCCTTCAGAAGTGTTAGTGATTGCCGATGAAACAAGTGTTCCTGCCTTTATCGCTGCAGATCTGCTATCACAGGCTGAGCACGGTCCTGATAGCCAAGTGATTTTGCTCAGTGACAGTACCTCAATAATTAACGAGGTAAAGCAGCAATTAAACTTACAATTATCCGTGTTATCACGTCGCAGTATTGCCGAACAGGCGTTAGCACAAAGTCGATTAATTTTAACCCGTGATTTAGCCCAAGCAGTGCAAGTTTCTAATCAGTACGGACCTGAACACCTGATCATACAAACCCAACAAAACTCATCGTTACTAGAAGATTTGAGAAATGCTGGTTCTATATTTGTCGGCAATTATAGCCCCGAATCAGCTGGAGATTATGCCAGTGGCACAAACCACGTATTGCCAACGTACGGCTACTCCAAAGTGTATAGCAGCTTAACACTTGCTGACTTTTCACGCCGCTATACAGTGCAAGAACTGACACCAGCAGGGTTAGCAAGCTTAGCTCCATGTATCAACGAATTAACGGATGCTGAAGGATTAGACGCACATCAACGTGCGGTCACTATTCGCTTAGAAACAATCAAACTTGAGCAAACCGAAGGAGAAAAAGCATGAGTGCAACTAGTGTAGTCAACAAACTTGTGCGACCTGAATTGTTAGACATGGTGCCCTATCAATCTGCACGACGTTTATATTCGAGTTCGGAGGCAAGCAACAGTAAAATATGGTTGAACGCCAATGAGTCACCAGGACCGGGCATTTATCAACTCAACGGTGACTGCATCAACCGATATCCTGATTTTCAACCTGAACCATTGTTAAATGCCTATAGTGAATATTGCCAGCAGCCTCGTGAAAACATCTTGGCCACCCGCGGTGCAGATGAAGGCATAGAACTCATTATTCGCACCTTTTGTCGAGCATACCAGGACAGTATTTTAATTTGCCCACCAACATATGGCATGTATGCCATAAGTGCTGAGAATCACGGCGCAGGTATAGTAAAAGTGCCGCTTCTTGATAATAGACTCGACTTAGAAGGTATGCGTCAGCAGGTAGGTAAGGTCAAAGTCGTCTTTGTCTGCTCACCAGGAAACCCGACGGGTAATTTAATACCACATGATCAAATAGAAGCAACACTCAATGTATTTCAAGACAGTGCTATTGTTGTTGTCGATGAAGCCTACATTGAATTTTGCTCTGATAAAACCGTTGCCAATTGGATTTCAAAATATCCTAATTTAATTGTCCTTCGCACTTTGTCTAAAGCCTTTGCTTTAGCGGGGTTACGCTGCGGTTTCACACTTGCCAATAGTGATACCATTGTCATGTTGAGCAAAGTCATTGCCCCCTATCCCGTTCCAGCGCCAGTTGCAGATATCGCCACTAACGCGCTAACAAAAGAAGGACTGCAGCAAATCTCGATTCGCGTACAAGAATCGAATTTATTAAGAGCAGAGCTTAGTGCGTGGTTGAACGAACAAGAGTGGTGCCAACAGGTATACCCAAGTGACGCTAATTTTGTGTTGTTTTCTACTCAGAAAAAAGATCTTATTTTTAATGCATTAGCGCAACAAGGCATATTAATTCGTGATCAATCTAAACAACTACAATTAGATAATTGTTTGCGCATTAGCATCGGCAGCGAACGAGAATTGTCCTTACTTAAAAAAGTAATCGAACAAACGATAACAGTATCAGCAACGAGCCACTCGATATAACAAGGCACAGAGAATAATCATGACTCAAGAAAATATATTATTTATTGACCGCGACGGCACATTAATAGAAGAACCTGTTAGTGATAAACAAGTAGATAACTTGGAAAAACTCGTTTTTGAACCTCAGGTGATCCCTGCGCTACTGGCATTACAGAGCAAAGGATTCAAACTGATAATAGTGTCGAATCAAGATGGCCTTGGTACCTCGAGCTACCCGCAAGAAGATTTTGACCTTCCTCATGACAAAATGATGGAGATGTTTTCATCACAAGGGGTTAACTTTGCTGACGTACTCATTTGTCCGCACTTTGATGAAGACAACTGTAGCTGTCGCAAACCCAAGCTGGGACTCGTTAAAGACTATTTACAGCAAGGCAAAGTTAATTTTGCTAACTCGTATGTTATTGGCGATCGTGATACCGACATACAACTCGCCGAAAACATGGGGATTAAAGCAATTAAATATGATCGTCAGCAATTAAATTGGACCACGATTACCGAACAATTATTAAATCAGCCACGCACAGCAACTGTTACACGAACCACTAAAGAAACCGACATTCAAGTTGCGGTCAACCTTGATAGCAGCGGCGATATATCTATTAATACTGGACTCGGTTTTTTTGACCATATGCTTGAACAAATCGCCACACACGGCGGTTTTAATATGCAATGCAAGGTTGATGGCGACTATCATATTGATGAACATCACAGTGTTGAGGATACCGCATTAGCATTGGGCCAAGCGTTAAAACAAGCCTTAGGCGATAAACGTGGTATTGGTCGTTTTGGTTTTGTTCTGCCAATGGATGAATGTAAAGCCGAATGCGCCATCGATTTATCTGGAAGACCGTGGCTAGAATTTAATGCCGACTTTACTGATAGCCATGTTGGCACGATGTCGACGCAAATGGTGTCACATTTTTTTCGCTCGCTTGCCGATGCTATGGCCATTACACTGCATTTATCCACTACAAAAGGTAATTGCCATCACCAAGTAGAAAGCCTGTTTAAAGTGTTTGGCCGTGCACTTAGACAAGCGATTGCGGTAAAAGGTAACGACTTACCAAGTTCAAAAGGAAGCTTGTAGTGACTAATATTATCGTTGATACCGGTTGTGCAAATTTGTCATCGGTAAAATTTGCGGTGGAACGTTTAGGTTATCAAGTAGAAATTACTGATGATTTAACCCTAATAAAAAACGCCGATAAAGTTATTTTACCTGGCGTCGGTAATGCGCGACATGCGATGGCAAATATTCGTGCAAAAAATTTAGTCGAGACATTACAACAGCTCACACAACCAGTACTAGGCTTTTGCTTGGGTATGCAATTAATGGCCGAGTCCTCAACAGAGGGAATAAAGCCATCAACTGAAGGAATAAAATCTTCAAATGAAGATATAAAATTGTCAGATGAGCAAATCACCTGTTTAGGCTTGATCCCGACACAGATTCTCCCGTTAGATGCCCGTGGTAATAGAATTCCACACATGGGTTGGAATACATTAACAAGTGTCAGTGAGCACCCTGTATTCGATGGCATAAAAGTAGGTGATTATTTTTATTTTGTGCACAGTTTTGCTGCACCTGTTAGTGAATTTACCATTGCCAGTAGCGAATACGGCAGTGAATTTTCTGCCGCGATTGCCAAAGACAACTTTATCGGCTGTCAATTTCACCCTGAGCGCTCAGGAAAGTTAGGTAGTCAGATCATTAAAAATTTTTTGGAGATGTAAGATGAATATTTCCACTCAGGCATTGGAGTACATCACAACATGATGATCCCCGCAATTGACCTTATCAATGGTCAAGTCGTCCGTTTGTTTCAAGGCGACTACCAACAAAAAACCCAATATCAATACACAGTTCAAGAAAGGCAAGAAGCCTATTTTGATGCTGGGGCAAAAGTGATGCATTTTGTAGATTTAGATGGTGCAAAAGACAGTGCTAAACGTCAGTTAGATACTCTTAAAACCGTAGTCAACCACCCAGAAATGACCATTCAAGTTGGCGGCGGTATCCGTTGTGAAGCTGACGTTGAGCAATTACTAGCATTGGGTGCAGATCGAGTGGTTATTGGGAGTTTAGCGATTAAAAATCCCGAGTTAGTGAGCAAATGGCTAAGCACTTATGGCGATGAAAAAATAGTACTCGCACTCGATATCCGTATTGATGAAAATGGTAATAAAACCCTACCGACTCATGGTTGGATAAAAGATAGTGGTGTTAATTTAGAAGACATTATGGCGCAATATATTCAAGCCGGTATCAAGCATATTTTATGTACTGATATAAGCAAAGACGGTACCTTAACAGGCACTAACGTGGGCCTTTATCATGAGCTTTGCCAAAAATACCCCAGTGTTCAATGGCAAGCTTCTGGCGGTATAGGTAGCCTAGAGGATATTAAGGCACTTATTCCTACAGGGGTTGCAGGAGTAATACTTGGACGGTCATTGTTAGAAGGTAAATTTACCCTTGAGGAGGCAATCGCATGCTGGCTAAACGCATAATTCCGTGCCTTGATGTTCGTGACGGTAAGGTCGTCAAGGGTGTGCAATTTCGCAACCATGAAATTATTGGCGATATCGTACCATTAGCACAAAAATACGCCGAAGCTGGCGCGGACGAACTGGTTTTTTATGATATTACCGCCAGTAGCGATGATAGAGTAGTAGATAAAAGCTGGGTAAGTAGAATTGCCGAAGTAATCGACATACCGTTTTGTGTCGCTGGTGGCATAAAAAGCGAACAAGATGCCCAACAAATATTAATGATGGGGGCAGACAAAATCAGCATTAATTCCCCTGCGTTGAGAGAGCCCGAACTTATCGCGCGATTAGCCGATCATTTTGGTCAGCAATGTGTGGTGGTCGGTATTGATAGCTTCTTTGACCAAGAAACAGGGCTATATCAGGTGCATCAATTCACCGGTGATGAGAAACGTACCCAACAAACCCGCTGGCATACCTTTGAGTGGATTGAACAGGTGCAAAAACTTGGCGCGGGCGAAATCGTTCTTAACTGTATGAACCAAGATGGCGTGCGTGAAGGCTATGATATTGACCAATTAATAAAAGCGCGTGCTTGTTGCAATATCCCGTTAATTGCCTCGGGGGGCGCAGGAAAAGTTGAACATTTTAAAGAGGTGTTTGAACAGGCAGACGTCGATGGTGCCCTTGCCGCCAGTGTATTTCATAAAGGCATCATTCCTATGGATACACTAAAAAATTATCTTATTAAGCATAACATCGAGATCAGAGCATGATAGTTACCGTAAACAATATAGCCACCTTAGCGTGGCAAAAAATGGATAATCTTATTCCAGCCATTATTCAACACAGTGATACCGGCGCGGTATTAATGCAAGGATACATGAATCAAGAGTCACTGCAGCAAACATTAGAATCGGGGAAAGCGACTTTTTTTAGCCGTTCAAAGCAAGCGCTATGGGTAAAAGGAGAAACTTCAGGGAATTTTCTTAATGTCAGCCAGGTATTAACCGATTGCGATCAAGACAGTTTACTGATTGCTTGTCGCCCCAATGGACCAAGTTGTCATTTAGGCACCGAGTCATGTTTTCCTGAACAAAGGCTTAGCCAGCAAAATTTTCTTAGCGAACTTGAGCAAGTTATCGCCAGTCGTAAAAATGACGCGCCAGAGCACAGCTATACCGCTCAACTTTTTGCCCGTGGCACTACTAAAATAGCCCAAAAAGTTGGCGAAGAAGGGGTTGAAGTTGCCCTAGCCGCTGTTGCTGAAACCAAAGAGGATTTACTAGGAGAATGTGCCGATCTGTTTTATCACACGCTAGTATTGCTGCAAGATAAAAACATCGCCTTGTCTCAGGTCATGGCGGTACTAGAGCAAAGACATAACAAATAAGATAAATAACTAAAGAAAGGCGCATTATGTGCCTTTTTCTTTATCTATCGCTATGCTGATACTATGGTGTATAAAGTTATCTCATTTGAACAGAGGAGAGTAAGTTATGTCGTTAAGTCGAGTCATTCTTGCTCTTTGCTGTTTTGTTGAATTCACCCTTATCCCTGTTGCGCACGCTGAAGAAATTCTTATTTACATTAGAGATGATGTTTATGACGATTATCGAGATTTTGTTGGCGAACGCGATGTCACCACTATTAACGACTTTTCCGGAAAAACGGTACGTCGAGATGTAGTCGATATGATTATTGCCCAGCAAGCGCTAGCACTAGGTGGCTTTGCTCATACCTTCAGTTATTTTCCGGGCAAAGTAAATTTTCGTAATACTAAAATGTTGCAGTCTGGAAAATTATTGATCAGTTTTGATTCTTATTGGCGACAAGACGCGACTCCCCTTAATAGCGAGTTGTATATTTCCGAGCCAGTGATTAGAAGCGGAGAATATATCGCCGGTATATATACTAGTCCCCAAAATAGTAAAACGTTATCGATAAAATCATTAGCTGATTTAAGCGCTCTCACCGCAGTATCTACCCCCAAATGGCGCACTGACTGGCAAACGTTACAATCATTACCTTTAAAAGAACTAGTAAGAGAAGATGAATGGTTGAGTATGGCACGAATGGTCAATCTGCAATGGATCGATTTTTTACTGATGCCATTTCACTCAAGTAATAACCAAGTCTTTAGCATGGAAAAAATAACCTTGGCACCAGTGCCTAAAATAGCGGTACAACTAAACGACAGCAGGCATTTTGTTATTAGTAAAAAACATCCTAAAGGCGCTGAAGCCATCAAGGCAATAAATATCGGTCTACAACAACTAAGAAAAAATAAGCGCATTGTGAATGCTTATACTCAAGCTGGATTTTTTATCGATAGGAATACTGTTTCTATTATCAATCAAGAATAATATCCAGCTGAATTTAATTGCTAACCTTGCTGTAAATTAGCACTGTACAGTGCTTTATCGTCATGTAAGACTATCCTTTATAATAAGTGATAGAGATAAATAATGACCGATAGTATTTTGTGGCAAATCAAAACCTTTGATCAGTTAACCACAAATGAACTTTATGATTTTTTAAAATTGCGTATTGACGTTTTTGTCGTTGAACAAACCTGCTACTACCCCGATTTAGATGATTTGGACAAGCACCCAAAGACTATCCATTTGTTCTGTTATCAAGACAATATAATGACAACCTATCTGCGCATTCTGCCTGAAGGATTAAGCTATAAAGACTATATCAGTATAGGACGAGTGATTATTGCGCCGCCCGCTCGTGGTAAAGGTCTAGGACATACTCTGATAGAGAAAGCTTTAGATGTATGTAAGCAAACGTTCCCAGACAAAAAGCTTAAAATATCAGCTCAAGAACACTTAGAAAAATTTTACAATCAGCACGGCTTTACTCGTGTATCTGATATGTATTTAGAGGATAACATTCCACACATATCTATGGTGCATAAAGAAGATGCTGCATAAGGTCAATGCCACATGAGCATTGACCTAGCAAGGTACACGATCTGATAAACTAAAAAACAAACAATCGAATATTTTCAATCGATAAAATTATTATCACTATAAAAGTCGACGTCATGCCAATTTGGCGTTGCTTTGACACGCCTGTTGACTTAGTTAAGCCAATAGCATGCAAAACACGACCAATAAACAAGATGCTGCCTAATGCATGTAAAAACATCACATTTGCACCACTGACTTCATAGCAAGCTAGCAACACTAATGCTAATGGAATATATTCAATAAAATTACCATGTATTCTGATCGCTTTCGCTAAGGGTGTTTGCCCGCCGTCACCTATGCCAACCTTGAATTGGTAACGCAAACGAATAATGTTTACCGCTAAAACAATCAAAAGCAATGCCAGTAAGCCAGCATAAAAGCCCGTAATGTTAAGTGAAGTCATATCTAAATCCTCTAATGTTAATTTTATTTTTATTACGTTGGGGCCTGTTGAAATTTGTCGTCACACTTCGCCCTCTGTGATTGCGACATACCGTTCGTCCTGAACATCCTCGCTCTTTGACGTCCTGTCACCACGACATACCGTTCGTCCTGAACATAAAAAAGCCCGCAAATGCGAGCTTTTTTATCATGCTATATCTAAGAGAACTATATTAACTATGATAACTTCTCTGACAGTAATGCACTTACTTGTTCAACTGGCTGGGTGCCATCAATGGTCAAATAGTTACAATTTCCAGCATCGGCTTCAGCTTTATAGTAATCAACTAATGGTCTAGTTTGCTCATGATAAACACCTAAACGTTTACGCACGGTTGCTTCTTCATCATCAGGACGTATTGACAAGTCTTCACCAGTGTCGTCGTCTTTACCTTCCACTTTCGGTGGATTATAAACAATATGGTATACACGTCCAGAACCAGCATGAACTCGACGTCCGCCCATGCGATCAACAATTACTTCATCTGGCACATCAAATTCAATAACATTATCAACCGATACGCCATTTTCTTTCATAGCATCCGCTTGGGGAATCGTGCGAGGAAAACCATCTAATAAGAATCCGGCTTTACAATCTTCTTGTGCAATACGCTCTTTAACAAGGCCAATAATGAGTTCATCTGAAACCAATTGACCAGCATCCATTACTTCTTTCGCTTTCTTGCCTAATTCAGTGCCTGCTTTAATTGCAGCACGAAGCATGTCGCCTGTAGAAATTTGTGGAATACCGAATTTAGCCATTAAAAATTGTGCTTGTGTACCTTTGCCTGCACCGGGAGCACCTAATAATATAATGCGCATTTAATAAAGCCCTGTATTGTTTATCGACGGATCATACCGATTGAACTGATCAATTCACTTGGTATTAATTAAAAGCTGACACTATACAAGTTCGTTTGTATGCAAACAAGTAACAATCCCCCGCAATGATCAAAAAAGGGGCTTAAAAGCCCCTTTTTCATACTAAAGTCTAGGGACTGTTGTTCTTTCATGGTTAAATTTTATTCAATTTAAAACGTCTTTAATCACGGCGCGAGCTTTGTCACATAGTTTTTCTATGTAAAAAGCGAGCAACAAAGAGTAAAGGCGCTTTAAAGGAACCCAAAGGGCAGCGTTGGTTTGACCCTTATACGGCGTTATCGCACATTCGAGTAGCAAGCTACACATCATGCACTCTGCCTTGTTTAAAGGTCAAACAAACGGCTGTAAAAGTAACCTCGAAAGCTCAAAAGCCCCTAACGCTTAGACTTATTTTGTTAGACTTAGCATTAATTTGTTTAAGCGAGCAACGAAGCTGGCAGGATCTTTCAAACTACCTCTTTCGGCTAACATCGCTTGTTCAAATAGCACTTCAGCCCATTGCTTAAATTGCTCATCATCTTGCTCATCAGCAACACGACGAATTAAATCGTGTTCGGCATTGATCTCAAAAATAGGCAAAGATTCAGGTACTTCTTGTCCGACAGATTGCATCAATTTCATCATCTGGCTACTCATGTCTTGCTCATCAGTCACGATACATGCAGGAGAGTCTGTTAGTCGTTGTGATAGTTTCACATCTTTAACTTTGCCCTCTAACGAAGTTTTAATGCGCGATACAACTGAATCAAATTCTTGCTCAAGCTTTTCTTGTGCTTCTTTGCTGGCTTCATCTTCCATATCGCCCAGATCTAAACCACCGCGAGTAACCGATTGTAATTGCTTACCATCAAACTCCGTTAGATGACTCACTAGCCATTCATCAATACGATCAGACATTAATAAGACTTCAATGCCTTTTTTGCGGAACACTTCTAAATGAGGACTATTTTTCGCCGCTTCAAAACTATCTGCAACCACGTAATAGATTTTATCTTGACCTTCTTTCATACGTTCAACGTATTCAGTCAATGAAGTATTTTGCGTACTTACGTCGTGTTCGGTTGACGCAAAACGCAGTAACTTAGCAATTTGTTCTTTATTGGCAAAATCTTCAGCCGGACCTTCTTTTAAAACTTGACCAAATTCTTTCCAGAAAATTTGATACTGCTCTTTGTCTTTATTGCCTAATTTTTCAAGCATTTTCAGAACTCGTTTGGTACAACCTTTACGAATAGCTTGAGTCACTTTATTGTCTTGTAAAATTTCACGCGATACGTTCAGTGGTAAATCATTTGAATCGAGTAAACCTTTAACAAAACGTAAATAAGTTGGCATGAACTGTTCAGCATCGTCCATAATAAATACGCGCTGTACATATAATTTCAGACCGTGTTGCTTTTCACGATTCCACATGTCAAACGGCGCTTTAGCAGGAATATAAAGTAAACTGGTGTATTCTGTTTTACCTTCTACTTTATTGTGCTCCCACAACAATGGGTCGCCAAAGTCATGTGATACGTGTTTATAAAATTCTTTATATTCTTCATCAGGAATATCTGCTTTTTCACGAGTCCATAACGCTGTCGCTTTGTTCACCGCTTGCCAGTGTGCTGGAACCGCCTCTTTCGCCTCAATTGCTGGGCGAGTAACATTGCCGTCTGCATCTTTTTCTTCTGCAACCGCTTCAACCGCAGGTACTTCTGGCGTTAGCATTTCTACCGCGACTGAAATGTGATCTGAATACTTAGTGACGATTGACTTTAATCGCCAGTCATCAGCAAATTCAGATTCTTCTTCCTTCAGGTGAAGAATAATATCGGTGCCACGATTCGCTTTTTCAATTTTAGCCGTGGTAAATTCACCTTCACCAGCAGAAACCCACTCAACCCCTTCAGAGACAGGTGCTCCGGCAGCGCGAGAGCGCACAGTGACTTTATCGGCGACGATAAAGGCAGAATAAAAACCAACACCAAATTGACCAATAAGTTGAGAATCAGCCGCTTGATCGCCTGACAACTTTGAGAAAAACTCAGCAGTACCTGATTTTGCAATCGTTCCTAGATGCTCAATGACGTCATCATGAGACATGCCAATGCCGTTATCAGAAATGGTGACAGTATTATTTTCTTTATCAGCGCTTACACGTACACGTAAATCACCATCGCCTTCATATAACGCATCATTTGATAATGCTTTAAAACGTAATTTATCCGCCGCATCAGCAGCATTTGATACTAACTCGCGTAAAAAGATCTCTTTATTTGAATACAGTGAGTGGATCATAAGTTGCAGCACTTTAGCCGCGTCGGTACTAAACGAATGGTTTTCTGTTTGACTTGTCTCAGCCATCTGAAACATCTCCTAATTTAAACGGACTAATAAAGTAAGGTTTCACCATTAATTGCGACCAAGTTAGCAATAACATCTGTTCGCAATTAATAAAAATAAGGTTCAATGCAAAAGCGCTTTGTAACCTCTGCATTGATAGTTAACATGTGGGGTTAATGAAAAAGATTTCAAGGGGAGAACAATAAATCCTTTAAAGATTATAGTTTTTGCGTCCAAGTAAAGCATGAGACAAAGTATTGCCATCAACGTATTCCAGTTCACCGCCAACAGGCACGCCGTGTGCAATACGTGAAAGATTAATTTGGTATTGCTGGGTTAAGTCAGCAATAAAATGAGCCGTTGCTTCCCCCTCTACCGTTGGATTCGTTGCTAAAATCACTTCATCAAATTCCCCTGATGCAATTTGCTTAGCAAGTACGTCCAAACCAAGTTCTTCAGGGCCAATACCATCGATTGGTGATAGGTGTCCCATCAAGACAAAATAACGTCCTTGATATTCGCCAGTCTGCTCAATAGCAATAACATCTGCTGGTCCCTCAACAATACATAGTTGTTTAGTCATTTGGCGTTTAGCACTTTGACAGATATCACATAAATCCTGCTCGGTAAAATTTCGGCATAGCTGACAATGGCCAATATTTTCCATTGCTTGCGCTAAAGATGTCGATAATTTTTGCCCACCGGTACGGTTGCGCTCTAAAAGGTGAAATGCCATGCGTTGAGCAGACTTAGCACCTACGCCAGGTAAACACTTCAGTGATTCGATAAGTTCTTGTACTAACGGACTAAATTTCATAATGGTGAATTAAGGTAGTTGATATTTTACAAAGTCGATACTTTATCATAGCCAAATAAAAATGACGTTGATGTTTTAGTAAAAAATTAAACGATTATTCGGTAAATAAAAAGCCCCGATGATCATCGGGGCTTAAAGTCATTGTCAATAGCAGTCTGATCCCGCTTATTTCGTGGCTGACGCGATTTTAACAGGAGTCGTTTGCGATAATAGCGATAATCCCGATGCGTGATAGGCCTTTTTAAAGTCCGTTAAGTCTTCATTTAAAAATACATTTACTTGTCCGACACCTTCACTAAGACTCGCTTGTGCTGCCGTTAAGTATTTCTGTGCAGTCAGAGATGGTTTGCCATAAGTGCTGCCAACGTAATACCATGCAGTACCTACTTTACTTGTGACTTTATAACTGTCATCAACAATTCCTTTTGTTTTAGGGATACTGCGCAAGTTCTTGTCTAGCTCTTTAATTTTCTTTAGCAATTCATCAGCACTTTTACTTAATTCAGCAAGAGGATGATCATCCTTGTTTTCCTTAACATCTTCTAAAGATCTATCTGCCATTGTTTTGACAAGTTCAATGTCTTTTTTGCTATCGACTAATTTACCGACCGCATCTGATAACGTAGAAAACATATCAACGGCTTGGTGCTGCATTTGATAATTTTTTTCTAAATCAGCGACAGTGACTTGATAACGAGGATCGATCAGCACTTTAGCCGTTGTTTCTACTTCATGTTCATTAAGTATCACTTTAACGGTATACGTGCCTGGAGTTACTTCAGGACCGGCTGGCAAAATATCTTTGTCGTCCTTTGGCTCTTGCCCTGGCATAGGTTTAGCGCCATCACTTTCTAAGCCCCAAACAATCCGGTTAACCCCTTGATTAAGCTTAGTAACAAATGTTCTTACTAGTTCGCCGCTACCATTACGTATTTCTATGCGCGCCTTATTAGAAAGCTTGTCATCAGCGTCTTTAGCCTGATCATCTTTTTCCTTATTCGCATTATCAGCTCTTAGTGCTATTTTGCGCGCTTTTTCTCTTTTTTCATCTGGATGCGGTAAGTGTTTACCTGACGCCATAACGGTTAATACTACCCCGTATGCTTCATTTTTACCTTCATAAGCAGCATTCCCCCAGAAGCGTGATGACGGAGCGCGACTTGAAACGTATTGTTGGCCATCGGTTGTTGCTAATACAGCGAGTGGCTCACTAAAAGATTTTTCTGATAAACCTCGCAACGCACTATAGTCATCAAGAACAAAAATTGAACGGCCATGTGTACCCAGCACTAAATCATTTTCTCTCTGTTGAATAGCCATATCCATTACTGATACGGTAGGAACACCTTGATCCCACTTAAACCAGTCTTTACCTGCGGTTGTCGACACATACAAACCTAGTTCTGTGCCTAAAAATAGTAGATTGGGATCTACATGATCCTCTTGCACAGATAAGGTATAACCGCGTAGACTTTTAGTGGTAAGGTTTTTAAATTTCTTACCAAAACTTTCCGCTTTAAAAATATAGGGCTTCATATCACCTTTACGATGATTATCGAAAACAATATAAGCCGTGCCCGCATCGTGATGTGATGGTGCTATATGGGGTACAAAGGCATTTTTAGGTGCTTTTCTCGCCTTACTTTCGACACTTGTCCACGTTTTACCACCGTCCTGAGTAACATGAATTCGTCCATCATCAGTTCCGACCCAAATAACCCCTTGTTTTACAGGGCTTGGAGCAATAGTAATAATCGCGGTATAGTTTTCTGCCGCGGTAACGTCTGGTGTAAGACCACCTGAGTCTTTATACTTTTGCCATGCTGTATTATTAGTCGATAAATCATCAGAAATAACCGTCCAGGTTTCGCCTTTGTCTGTCGATTTATGGACAAATTGACTGCCGTAATAAATAGTGCTGTCATCAAATGGGTCTTGTGCGAGCGCAGCATTCCAATTAAACCTCAACTCAACATCTTCGCTCGGAGAATTAGGCATAATCAGCTTTTCTTCGCCGGTATTGAGATCCCAGCGACTTAAAAAACCACCTTGAGATTGACTATATCCTTTGGTGACGTCGTTCGGCAGCGCCATAGCGTCAAAGCCATCACCAAAACCAATTTCCTGCCAATGCACATTTCTAATACCTGCACTTTGCCATATTTCAGCTGGGCCGCGCCATGAACCGTTATCCTGCAAGCCACCATAAATATTATAGGGATGTGCGTTGTCGACACGGATATGATAAAACTGCGACAAAGGTAAATTCTGCACAAAACGCCAGCTATCGCCTTTATCTTGGGTTATTTGCACACCACCATCATTGCCTAAAATAATGTGTTTAGGATTATTTGGATTGATCCAAAGCGCATGATTATCAATATGAATAGTGTTGCCTGCTGCACAACATGCAATTTGTGGTAGTTGAGAAAAGGTTTTACCACCATCAATTGACCGTCTTAAAAAGGTCGCTATGTTATAAATCGTATCAGGGTCTTTAGGATCAACTTCAATTTCGGAATAATAAAATGGACGATCGGCAATACCTACGCTTTCGTTAACCTTACGCCAATGCTCGCCACCATCGTCTGAACGAAGTAAAGCACTGGTTTCCGCTTCAACCAACGCATATACAGTGTTAGGCTGACTTTCTGAAATATCAAAAGTGATACGGCCTAAGTCACCAGAAGGTAAACCGTCTTCTTCAGTTTTCTTCTGCCAGCTTTCGCCACCATCAACCGAAACATACAACCCAGAACCTGGGCCACCTGACTCAAATCGATACGGCCAACGTTTAAACTGCCACATTGATGCATATAATTTATTAGGATTACTGGGATCCATTTTGATATCGGTGGCGCCAGTGGTTTTGTCAACATACAGAATTTTTTGCCAGTTTTTCCCACCATCAACAGTTTTATAAATCCCTCGATCTTGATTCTCTGACCAAAGTGTTCCCATCGCTGCAGCATAAGCAATATTTGGATTGGTAGGGTGTAAAGCAATACGATTAATACGTTCGGTCTTTTCAAGCCCCATTAATGACCAACTTTTACCGGCATCAATAGACTTATAAATGCCACCACCAATTGAAACGGAATTACGCACATTACCCTCACC
Source organism: Colwelliaceae bacterium 6471 (assembly GCA_040779335.1). GTDB lineage: Bacteria > Pseudomonadota > Gammaproteobacteria > Enterobacterales > Alteromonadaceae > JBFONV01. Next base: position 940,120 of record JBFONV010000001.1, on the reverse strand, counting down.
CGTTCCTACCCACAAGATATCAGGTGTTTGTTGGTAAATGGCAATAGCGCCTATAGAGGCATAATCTTGCTCATCAAAGATAGGTTGCCAAGTCACCCCAGCATTAACAGATTTCCAGACACCGCCAGATGCCGCACTAGCATAGATAATATTAGGATCACTAATAACAGCTTCAATATCTGAAATTCTGCCACTGGTGGCCGCAGGCCCAATATTTCGTGCTTTCATACCAGCAAGTAAATCGGTATCTATCGAGGCACTCGACTGCATTGATATCATGCTTGCTCCAACGAGCAAAGGAATGATTATCGACTTATTAAACATAAAGAGTCCTTTGTTATTTTTGATTTTAAACCACAGACTTATAAGATAAATAAGAATATCATAAATTTTAACATTCATATTTTAGGTGGTTAGTGTTTATACTAATTCACACCATAGCAAAACGTAGCCACTTAATGTTGTGATAATCTCAAATAAACAATGAAAATTGCAATGGACATGGGGGCAACTCACATAAAAACGCGATAAATGGAATATGCTGTCCACTTTAAATGCTGGCAAAATGATAGTAGGCTGTTGAACTCACATATATATTAATTGGGTATCGTCAAAAAAGCCGTTTCAGAATCAATATAAGGCTTAAAAACACCACTATTCCTATTAAAAACGTTCTGATGACATAGTCACCTGACAATTTAAATAATCTAGCTGCTTTTGAATGCGCAGTGCTTTAGGTTTTACTTTTTGTACTTCTTGCTTGATTTTAGTGACTGACCAGCCAAGTTGTATCAGCAATAAAGAAATTACAGTGCCCGTTCGACCAGTGCCTCCTTTGCAATGCACTGCAACTACACCTTTATTAGCAATTTCATTCAGTATTAACTCTTTATATTTTTGCCATTTTATCTGAAACGACTCTTGTGGTGCTTCATCATCCACAATAGGCAGTTGTAACCATTTAATCTGCAATGCATCACAAAGCTCTGGCAGCTCACTTATATCATTCTCTACCATCTCTTTAGAAAACATTAAGGTGATCAGCATCGATACCCCTTGTTGCTTAAGTTGTCGCAATGACTCATCAAGATTAACCTGTTTGGTTCCAGGGCAAGGAGTAAAGAGTAACTTAGCACCATTTGGCAGCGCTAAGGTTTCAAAAGGATGAGCTTCCACTATTTGACTAGACACTAAATTATCTCACTTTGAATATACGCAAGAACTTTAAATATGAACTTGCGTATAAGCCATTACAATTGAACCTGAATAGTTTGAACAGAATTGGCTGGAATAGATACGTCAATAAATTGGTCACCAATTTGTAAAGCAAAGTTAATAGGAGCTTTGGTGGTATTTAACAATTGTGTACTAACCAAATTATTTTTACTAACAGCCGCACTCGCATGCAATGCATCACTATCAAGTCCATCTAATTGAGTATCAACTTGCAGCGCTTTGTCACCAGGGCGAATTGTTTTGCTAAATTGTGACAAAACGTGATAAATAGGAGTGTAGTATACTTCCCCTGTTTCGGTATCGATCATAATAGGGGCGCCACAGAAGTTACCAACATGATTAGGACCGCCGTGACGGTCTAAAACAATATTCCAGTCAATCCAGCCCTCAAGCCAATGATTTAAGCTAATAATAATATTTCGAGCATAGCGATGAACCGGAGTATAAATAGGATGATCTTCAGGTTTTGGCGCCCATGTTGCGGTATATGCCCAATCAGTCGCATTTTCATTCCACCAAAAATCATCATTATTGAACCAATTAGATTCTTTAAAGCGAACGGGGTCTAAAATTCCATTGGGAGCATCTTTGCCTAAATCATCAATAGTGCCTTCAGTGTGAATTATCGAAAACTCAGGAAATTTATCATGGACGCGATCAAAAACATCTTCATTAACCTGAGTTGTACTTTCATACCAATGAACAGCTGTACCATAAACATATTGAGCCGATTCTTTATCCGCTAAAATTTCATCAGTCCAATGTTCCATTTCATCACGGTTTTGGTCATAAATAAGTAACTTCACCTCTTTATGAGCGCTTGCTTTCAACTTTGGTCCTAACTGCTCTTTTATAAAAGTACTCTGAGTTTTAGGAGTGAAATGCATACTTTCCCACTGTCCGCTGTTACCATGAGGTTCATTTACAGGTGTAAGACCCCAAATATCTACCCCTTGTTTTTTATATGCATCAAGATATTTAATTAAGTAATCAGCATAGCTAGCAACATATTCAGGCTTCAACTCCCCACCTGTTCCTTGGTAGTTATTTGCTGGAGTCGGTTTGATGTAATAATCTTCAATGTCTTTCATCCATGGTGGTGCTGTCCAAGCTGATGCTATGATCCGTAAATTTTTATCAACTTGTTTACTTTTAATTTCATAGGCCTCTTTAATCATTGGTAATAAATCAAATTGCTCATCTTTAATACCTGCATGTTCATGCTGTTTAAAGCCATCGTAATCAACATCGATACTAAACGATTTTAACTCTGTATCATCTTCTACTGGTGCATATGAATACCGGCCATCTACAGCAAAGTCTGTCGCACCAATATGAGTTCGAGCAATAGAAAAGTTGGCTCCGCTTTCACCATAAATACTTTCCATGACTTCTGCCCTTTTCTCTTGACTTAAATGCGCAAGTACAAAAGCAGAAGACTCTGTGAAAGAAGTACCAATCCCCAAAATGTTCTGTTTAATAATATCGGGTCTAATAGTAACGACTTTGCCTTGAGCGTAACCATCTACAAAGGTCAGATTTGGCTGCGGAGAAATTTTAGCGCCGGCCTCACTCGTTAACAAGATGGTGCTTGTTTTGGATAGTTCGTAGCTAGTTTCTGACACCTTGTTATTCACATGAGCTCCTTGTTCTTGAGATGTACAACCCACCAACGCTATAGAAAACATAACGCCTATAATTGCAATATTTTTCATCATTTAGTTTCCACTTGTGAAAATACTATTAGATAATAGGTCTTACTAACACTCGCTATTTGGATAGAATTAATTTGCCAAACATACCAGCATCTTTCCAGCCACGGTCAGGCGCTTTGCCTGCAGCTGATTCAGAGCCAATAAAGTTTTCTCTTAATTCGCTACCATCGTTATCACAGTAGGCAACCATTAACCCCATAACCTTCCCTGCATGTAACTCAACCGCTTGGTTATCAGTTGCTTGGTCTTTATAAGAGTCAGTATAAACATCAATACTTACCTCCCAAATCAGCTTGTCACCTTGTTGTAACCAACGGCTTTCAACATGATGAGAATATTTTTGTGCAAGTTTGTTTGTGCCAATATCAATGGCTTGGTTGTCTAACGACATGTGGTAAGCAAAGGCATTATGGTTAAATTGATGCTCACCACCAGAAAAGTCTTCGTCTAAAAATATCTCTAAAGTATCATCATCCCAATATTGAATTAATGGGTCACGGTGGGTATCAATTAAAATATCATCGACAATTTCAGTCAAAATGTAGAGTTTTGCTTGAGTCCATACCACTTTATAGCGGCCTTGGAAGTCCTCTTTTGAATATTCTGGTCCTAACCAACGGTGATCAAGGTTTTGCCATTTAGCTAATGACCAAGCACTTTCATCGGCGACACCATCAATTTTAGGAGCATTACTTGTATAAGGTGCAAAATATTCTGTTCTATCTGGAGCATGGGTATCAGTTGAATATGCACGATTAGATTGGAAAACAAAAGTCATAATAAGTATTACCAAACCAGCGCTTTTAACTTTTATCATTTTCATATAGTGCTCTATAAGTGGATTGTTATTTCTAAGGGTAATTCTGCAAACAAGGATTTTAGCTGTTGTTTATTGCTCCATCATCTAATGATGATTTCAACAAGACAACAGTATTACGGCAAAGCGGATTGCTACTGCGGTAAGTGGGAGGATATGTGACAAGTCATTATTTACATTAATTTAAAAAAGCCTTGCGCAACAAACATCTAAACAGGCGTTATATACATTTCAATTAACAATGCACTTTTTGATATGTTTACATCGATGATTTAAATTTGTTCTTTTATCCACTATCTGTGCGTGTATCCCAAAACACCAATGTATTTATATTAATAACTATCAGCAAATACAAAAAAGAAAGAATTATTACGCTATGAGTCAGATAAAAAATTCTTTATTACTTCTCGGTAATTGCGACTCACTTTAACTTGATCGTATTCTCCAAGTTTTAAAAAATACTCGCCTTTAGTATGAGGAATAACTTTTTGTATATAATTAAGGTTTACAATTGTTGAACGGTGAACCCGTTTAAATATTGATGGGTCTAAATCTTCTAACAATTTTCTGAGTGTGCTACGCTTTATATGAGTAACACCTTGAGCATGAACACAACAATAGTCCCCTGCAGCGTCAACCCACTCAATATCAGCCTGATTTAGCAAAGTAATATCATCTTTATCTTTAATAATTATTTTCTGCTCAAGGTTCCCCTTGTTTACATTAGTACTATTCTCTCTTTCATCAATAGAATCTATCGCGCCAATAATTCTCGACTTATTATCAGTCTCTTCTTCAGTTTCAAAGCGCACGATTGCGCGCTGAATGGCTCGATTAATTCGCTCTTCATCTATAGGCTTAAGAATATAATCAACAGCATGGACATCAAAAGCATCTAATGCATATTGCTCAAAGGCGGTTGTAAAAATAACCAAAGGAAGGATGTCCGATTGCAGCTTTTTAATAACACCAAATCCATCAACGCCAGGCATTTGAATATCTAAAAAAAGTAAATCAGGTGCCAAATCCATCGTTTTATCAATTGCTTCTCTACCATTTTTACATTCAGCAATTATTTCGATTTCAGGGTTTTTATTGAGTTTGGCACGTAAAAGGTTAAGTGCCAATGGTTCATCATCAACTATTATTGTTCTTAATTTAGGCATAAACCTGACTGTTCCTTATTGATTTATATGCGTAGTCAACTATATCAGCTTACTTTTGACTTTCTAGCGGTAATTTAATGGTAGTTTTTAAACCACCAGAAGTTCTGACACTAATATTAAATTCATAATTGTCTGTATACAGTACTTTCAATCGCTCATCTATATTACGCAGCCCAACCCCTCTGCCGGATTTATTCTTAATTTTATTACTGTCTACACCAATACCACACCCCGTATCACTCAACTCCAAAACTAGTGAATCATCAATGACATCAGCATATAGGCTAATGATGCCTCCTTCTTCATTTTGTGCAATAACATGCTTCATCGAGTTTTCAATAATAGGTTGTAGCAATAAACTGGGAATTAAAGCGCTTTTTGCCGCTTCCGATACTTGAAAATCAAGTTGTAATCGCTCTCCAAAGCGCGTTTTTTCAATTTCCAAATAAAGCTCTAATGCTGTTATTTCAAATTCTAGTGCTATTTTTGTATCAGGATCATTATCGAGTGAATAACGTAAAAATTTACTTAACTGAACTGTCATCAACTGTGCTTTTTCTGCTAGTTCAGATTCAATCAATGAGTTAATTGCATTCAATGTATTACAAAGAAAATGTGGGTTTAATTGATATCTAAGCATTTTTATTTTCGCATCACGCGCAACTGATTGAGCACTTAACCTTTGTAATTGTTCAGATTTTGCCTCAGCTTCCTTTTTGAGCATAATTTTATGTTCAAATTGCAACAATTGATAATAGCGAATTCCATGGAAAAAACCTGCCCAACAAAAATAAATAAAGATACTGCTAAAATACCACCCACCAAATTCAGCCCAAGTTTTATCGGTATTAGTCAACTTTACATACAGCTCAACTCTAACGACAGTCCAAGCAAAAGAAATAAATAACACCCAAACAATACTCACCGTAACTCTTTTAAAAAGAGCGGTATTCCAACACCTCATAAAAACCCAATATAAAGGCAATGAAAATGCTATACCGACAATCGATTGCCAAAAGGTATGATTAAGGTGGGCGACATCAATTTGAACATACCAAAGGGTTAATGAAACGAGACTAACTAAGGAAACAAAAGACCAAAAACATATTTGTAAAAACCAAAAGAGGTAAATAGGGTTTTCTGATATAGAATTATATTTTTGTTGTAAAAAGTGCTCTGACATATTGTCCCTCTATTTTCATCAAATTATATTACAACGAGTTATTTACAGAATCGAGCGTAAAGTACCTAAACGTCACATATAACCTCTACCTTAACCCAAGTTTTATAAAAAGATGAAATTTTAGTTGGTTATCTATGTATAAACGCAATAACCCCCGTTTTTTTTGATCAAACGAGGGTTATTAAATAAAGCGTTGTTGGACTGTTATAGCAAATTAAGCGACATTATCCTTTTGCTTTATATTTACTATGTTGGAATAAATATCCTTCATAACTAACTTGGGAGTACGATCAACGTAAAACAATCCCCAATGCTTTTCAGGCTCTAGTGGGTCAGGAGAGCCCTTCCAAGGTTCATCAAAGGCTTCAAAGACGAAGGTTAAAATTTTCTCTTGTGTTGTCCATGCAAGCAATTGCTCATAGTAGTGTGACTGCAAATCTTCATTAGCATTCCAAGGTTCTATCCCCCTACCATTTGATGCCGTTGTCCAGCCCGCTTCTGTAATTATAACTGGCTTATCTGGGTAATGATTCGCCACACTATGGTAGTTTTGCTTAGTATATTCGAGCGCATCTTCCATGGTACGAAACTCCCATGCAGGGTAAGTATGAATAGAAATAAAATCTAATTCCGCAACTAAAGGCTCTAATTTGTATGTCCAAGGAACATAATTCTCGCAAAAGGTAACGGGTTGCCTAATTTCCTTTTTAATTTGCTTCACGTAGGTAATGAGTCGTTCAACGGGCACCATATGATCAGTCCACTCAACACTAGCTTCGTTGCCAACAGAGACAGAGAACACAATATCGTCATACTTCGCTGACAGCTCGATCATTTTATGAATTTCATTACAATTTTTTTGGCGGTTTGCACTTAGTGTTTCTTCGCTAAACTCAGCCCCCCATGGACAATGAGGGTTACTCATTTCAGCAGCCATATCAACGCCAAGCATTACTTTAAAGTGCAAAGCTTCAGTGTGTATAACATCTAAAACAATTTCAGCGTGTGGTCCACAATCGTATATGCGAAGATAATTCCAATTTTTCGCGAGAATAAGTAAATCTTCTTTTACTTCCTCATACGTTGGATAAATCCCCTCTCTTGGATTTTGCCCTTCACGATAGCCAGAATAACAAATAGCATTGCCATGACTTAGATTCATCGAACTAATTGTTGCTACTTTATCACTGTGCTTTTTAAACATACTTTAAATTCCCGTCTTTATCCCAAAGCCCCCAATGTGCACCAACTCCACCTTCATCTTCCACTTTCCACACTTCATCAAATGATGAAAAGTAGAACACCTCAATGTCATCCTCTTCGGCCCACTGATAGGTGCCAATAAAGTACTTGATGGCATTTTCATAAGAAGGAACAGCACCCCATTCTGCAGGGCCTTCGTTCGGCCAACCGGTCTCAGTTATAATGACTTTTTTACCGTTACCTATTTTCATTGCACGCCGATACATGTCTTTCATATAAAGAATAGAGTACTCGAGCGCACAACCTTCCCAAAATGGATAACAGTTTGCCAAAATAACATCGCAAGCATCGGTAATATTAGGATGTACTTCAAATTCATAATAGGCATCAACATACCCGACATCTATATCAGGTAATGCTTCTTTAACACGGTTGATATATGCAAGTAATTGTTCTTCCGTTAAATCTTCGCGAAGTAATACTTCATTTCCCACGGCGACAATATCGGCATAGCCTTGTTTAGCAACCTTTATAAGGTTATTAATCTCTTTTTCATTATTCTCTAAATCGTCATTTAACCAAGCACCAACTAAGGTTTTTAATCCATGTTGTTTGGCGATCTTTGGAATATTTTCATTACCTTCAGTGCAAGAAAAAGAGCGAACCCAGTTAATATTTTGAGCAATAATAGCCAATCGTTTAGTTATTTGATCTTCAGTTATCATCGTCCCTGGCCCTTGTCCTTCTACATAAGGGCTAAAGGAGATACCATGAATCTTATTATCAAGAACCTTAGTAACCGCGCTTTGCAATGATTCACGAGACGAATGACCAACATTCATTCCCGCTAATGACATGTGCTTATAGTGTTTATTCGACATCTTATTCTCCAAAAAATATCGCTTCTTTATTTACTAACAATCTCATTCAGAGAAAAGCTGAGCCAAATGCAAGCTTAATGAAATTTGACGGATTTGACCATTTCGCAAGAACAAGTTTGAACTTTCTTTCTCTGGTAACGCCAATTGATTTAACGTTTGCTGTGTTCCATCTTTCCAAGTGATCGTTAGTGACGGTTCTTTGCTATCACTTAGCTGGTAGATAATCGGCACCTGACACCAAGTAAAGGCTAACCCCGACTCAGGCACCGTTATTTTTTGCCAATTGGCGTCAACATCCAAATAAGTGAAAGGGATTGCTTCTTTAACAAATTCACATGGGCGAAGTAAATTCGTTTTAAATTGCACCGAGCCGTTTTTTACTCTGATCCCCAACTCTCCAAAACGTGATAATACTTCTTCTTTAACTTGACCTGTCATACCTGGTTGCTGCGCACCTGCATGTTTCGGTGTATGAGAATAAGGATCTGCAGGGAATGCACCATATTCAGTCGGCGTTTTGTTAAAGCCTAAACCTTCGCGCACTCGGTAATACAAATGACCTAATTTCTTGCAAGTAACTTCATCATTGCCATTATCTAATGCATTGAAAAAGTTTTCCTCTACCGCTAACAATAATTTAGCAACCATATGCCAATATATACAACCTAACCCTTCAAAACCAAACATACCGCCAGAGCGTCCTGTAAACTCTTGATGTTTAAATACTTCCTCATAAAGGGCTTGTAGTGAATGTCGAGATATTTCAACTACATCTTCATAAGCACCAGATAATGAATCAAGCTGCGTCATCAAATCATCAACGTTAGTTAAGTCTGCGTTGAAGCGATATATACCATCATGGTCTTGTAAAATGATTCGTTCATCTCGCTTTTCAAGCATTTGTTTTAACAATGGGTTACTTTCAACTTTTATGGAATCAACACAGTTTTTTTGCAAAAAGCTAGGTAGCTTTCGGTCTGGGTAAAGCATAAAGGTGTCTTGATCAGGACGGTAAACATCACTTTTAAATAATGCTTCTACTACAGATATAACTTTTTCAGCGCTAAATGAACCTGAACTAAGTGCCGCTACTTGACCTTCCAACATAGGGTAAAGGTCATCAATCGTTAAACTCTCTTGCTCAAATGCAAGTAAGTTATAGGCATTATATAAACCGTCTTCACGCTCATTTGTATTAATTGTGTGTTCAATAGCGGCTAAAGCATCTTCCAGCATTGACTTAATTTGCCCAATCGGCTGCAACATTTGTCCAGAGAATGCTTCTTGTTGGTAAACTGCTTCGCGGTAACGACTTGATGCTTGTCCCAGTTCTGATAAACATTGAAAACGTTCATTTGCGCTTATCGGCGCATTGTTCAATAAGGGACGAACTTTGTTCAATGCGCTAGCCGTATCCGCGATCCACTCATTCACTTCTTTAGAAATAATGGCCGATTCAGATTCATTCGCTAATAATTTTTGCAAGAAACAAATATAACGACGCAGATAATATAAAGTGACTACAGATACGCCCTGACCAACTAAGGCATTATTAGCGTCATTCCATTCAGGTCTTTGGGTATTTAACCAAATACCGCCATCTATCACTAAATTACCCAGTTTACAAAGTAAGGGCACCATTAACTTTTCAAGCAAATTAACTTGATAGACTTCACCATTTGAATCAAGTATCAACTTACCATCCGCACCAATTTTGCTCACACGGTCTTCAATTCTCAAAGCGAGGTCTTCATCATAAGTCACTGTGCTTTTAGCGTTTTTAACTAGAGCATTAAAAGGTTTTATTCTGTAAGGCACATTCGCATAGCTAAAGAGTGGCTGACGTAAAAGTTCACTCAGTTTTTCGGGATGAAACTCTTTGGAAAGCTCCAACATTTTTTGTAAATAAATGATCTGGTGATCACCCCAGTAGCCAATATAGCTCCACGGATCGTCTGGCTCTTCGACTTCCCAGTCAATGCCCTCTTTGGTGATTCGATAAGGGTTATAACCATCAATAGTTGATGCATTAACAAATTTCGCGATCACATTTTCAATAAACATAGGGTAGCTAAAGGTTAATGCTTCCCAGTTTTGAAAAATATCTCGCCAATTACCTTGATAGGTCAACAAACTATTGTTGTTATCATCTTTTAATTTTATAGAAAACTGATTCCATGGACGGCTCGGATCTCCATGTCTTCGACCAAAAAATATAGGTAAATACTCATAACAAAGTCGCTCTAGCTGCTGGTCTTCTTGTTGCTTAACAAGTTCAAGCAGTTGCTCAATATTGATACTTTCGGGTAAACGTTCAAAAAACGCTCGATGACGTAAATAGACCTCACTATTAAACAAATTAACTGTGCTTGAAAAATCTTTTAACGATATCTGATATTGATCTGCAAAAGCACCACCGCGCAAGACATTAAACTGTACGTTAGCATAATGGTGTACTGAAACATTTTCTTCTGCTGTCGCTTGAAAACCGTCCGCCGTTGCCATAATCCGCGCTAGGTCATCTGAGCCCTGAGCAATAGAAGACAATATATTACTTTCTAGTTTTGCTGATTGCGATAACTCACTGCGCAGCTCAATCGCTTGGCTTTGACTTTGCTCTACATTGGCAACAAACTGCCAATTTTTATGTGCAAGAGGCTCGAGTGTCATCGTTGCATTAACTAAGAATGCGCCACGAATACCACGTTTATGTGTTTCTTGTTTTACTGGTGTACCGTTGCGGAAATCGGCAAGTTGATCAGACGAAAGTAATATTTTTGACTGCTCTAAACCTAAACAAAAAACCGTGTTAGTTTTTAATGATTCACATGGTTCTGCTCTGTCAGTAATGCCCGAATAAAGCGTAAAAAATACCAGTCCTGAACTTTCATCTAGTTCTGTCCACTTGTATGCATCAACTAAATTACTTGAATTAGTTTGCGTAAAGCGTGGGGCTCCCGCGGGTAGAATATTTTGAAAACCATCAATAAACTCAGCAGTTAAGGGCTTGTCTGATAAATTCACCAACTCACATCGGCGCACAAAACCATACTGCTCACTTGTTGACCATGTGTATTTATATTTAAGTTGAAGATCGTTATTTACTTCCTCAAAACAGAGCTTGTTACCCAAAACGTTTTTATATAAATTACGGGTAATGCTAAATCGGTTGTCGTGCTCTCGGTTAAAAGGTTCCCAATTTACAGTATCACCATCATGTTCAACTCGTAATAGCGTTTTACAACCAGTATGAAGGTCACTTTCATATATTTTGTCTACGGTTATATAGGGAAATAGCGCTGTTTCTGGCGAAACTCGTCCTGCGGTTAACCCACCTGTTGACGATACAAATAACCAATGATCACTATTTGAAATGACACTGATAAAAAAAGGAGACATATGGTTAACATTATTAATGGCGTAATAACGTTCACCATCTAACATGATAAATTCACCAGTGGTTTGGCTACTGTTTTTTTTACAATTTTTCATTTTAATTCCTACCTAAACTAAAGGTATATATATACCAATACTCATAAATATTTGCTTACTGGCATTGGTATTACTACTTAAATACTCAGATTAGTGTGTACAGTTTTGCTTTTATATCTGTATCTACTCGTTATTTTTTAATGCTTATATGCTTAGCGCTTTTAAGGTTAATTGCTTAAAGGTTTAAAAACTTTCACGTAGTCAACTTCTATTGAAACAGGAAAAATACTGTCACCGATTGGTCCACCAGCTCTACTCCACATACCTCTCACCGCTAGATTGAGAATGATGTGATAAGGATGTTCATAGGGCCAAGCTTGACATCCAGTTCATCAATTACTCGTTTTGCCTGAACATAAACATCAAAAACACGATCTCCAACCTCAACACTTTCAGGCTCTGCAAATTTAAAAATCACTTCTTAACTGCCGTTATCTATTGGCTGTTGAAGGTTTAAATCGCCCTAACGATACTTTTGAAAAATGAAACTGTCTTGAGAGCCCTTAATTGCCTTAATTGCCTTTATTCTCGAACCTTAAACAACAGTAAATAGACAAACCATTCTCAAGTTGACTTTTAATATTTATATTCAACAATAAAGTAGCGCCAAATAATGACAATCAAAACAAGTTAAAACGGACTGAGAGTGCGGTAAATACGACAAATCGTTATTTTTTCGGTGCTTATTTATGCAAATATGCAGCCCAAATAGTTCAAGAAACAATAGTCTGTAATTCGTTAAAAGCAATGTTCAATTAGGGCGGAATTCGTTTCGTCTTCTAGGTAGTCCGTTTGAGCGCTTTTTACTGTAACTTTTTCGCTAGACCTGCAATTTTATCCAATTAATGTCTTTTTTAACGACAGACATAATATTGAAGGTTGTTAAACCTTTGACATTAAAACGTCTGACATGGAAGAAAATATTTAGCCCCATGTCAGGCTAAATAAACTAAGTAAATACAAAATATCGTTCCAATAAAGTACAGGATAAGAACAAAAAGAGGCAAAAATGAAAGCATTGTGGTTATTGATTTTATCCTTCGCGATATTGGGATGCACAAGCATTGAGACAAAAGATACTACAGTTGATGCTAATGAGATCTGTAAATGGGGAACACTGCAGCTCGATTTGTGCCAGTACAAAACACAAGAACAGAAAATTGAAGTGCTTTTACTCGCGATGAACCTAGATGAAAAAATTGGCCAAATGACTCAGTCGGTTTGGCACAATAATGTTTCCCCTGACGTTATCCGCGAAAGAGCCATTGGATCCATCATTCACACTGAAGGCCCCACCCCTGGCCCTAATGCCATAGACTGGATCAATAAGTTTAATGAGTTTCAAGCCAGCGCATTAAAAACACGTTTGGGTATTCCATTACTGATTGCTGTCGATGCCGTGCATGGCCAAAATACCTTTGAAGGAGCGGTGATTTTTCCTCATAACATTGGTATGGCTGCAACCAGAAATATGAGCCTGATTAAGAAAGCCGCTCAAATCACCGCATTGGAAGTAGCAGGAACAGGTTTTAACTGGACGTTTTCACCATGTATTGCCATGCCGCAACATGAACACTGGGGACGAGTTTATGAAGGCTATACCGAAGACAGAGATTTAACCACCGCAGCCGTTATCGCCTCTGTTCAAGGGCATCAAGGAACAAGCCTCGCTAATCGTGATACGGTAGCCGCCACGGCTAAACATTTTATCGGTGATGGTGCTACGATGGGCGGAGTTGAAGGCGGAAATGCTATTATGGCAGAGCATGTCATGCGAGAGCAGTATTTGCCCCCCTATCGCGCTGCGGTTAATCAAGGCATTGCTTCTATCATGGTCGGTTTCAATTCCCACAATGGCGAAAATATGCATCAACACACTCACTTAGTTACTGATGTATTAAAAAGTGAACTTGGCTTTCAGGGGGTTGTTGTTACCGACTGGAATGGAGGATTACGTTTTGGCGATCCTCATACTGTGATCAACGCGGGTATTGATATTGCTATGCAGCCAGGTAATCACGATGAATTTATGGCAAAACTGAAAGCCTCGGTTCTTGATCAAACAGTCCCGATGAGCCGCATTGATGATGCCGTGCGAAGAATTTTAACGATGAAATTTAACCTTGGCCTATTCACTGATCCTTACGCAAAAAAAGAGTTTGCCGCAAAGGTAGGCTCTAAAGCGCATCGCGCTGTGGCCAGACAAGCCGTGCGAGAATCAATGGTGTTATTAAAAAGTAACAATGATGTATTACCACTAAGCACCTCAGACTCAATTGCTGTTATTGGTAAACATGGTAACAATAGCGGCTTACAAAGCGGTGGTTGGTCTATTCATTGGCAAGGACAAACAGAAAGCTACCTTGGAGCTACGACCATCTTTGAGGGAATTAAAGCTCAAGGAACCGATGTTGAATACGCTGAACATGGCTGCTATCCAGGTATGCTTGCAAGCAAAGCCGTTGTCGTTGTCGGAGAAGCCCCTTATGCAGAAGGATTTGGTGACAGTGATGAGTTATGGTTAAGTGATGCCCACAAAAAACTTATTACTGGCTGTAAAGACTTAGATAAAAAAGTGATTGTCATACTCATTTCTGGTCGGGTCTTAGCGATCAGCGAAGATTTAGAAAACAGTGATGCGTTTATAGCGGCTTGGTTGCCAGGCTCAGAAGGCACTGGTGTTGCCGATTTTTTATTTGCAACTGGTGGCTTCAAACCGACAGGTAAATCACCTTATGCATGGCCAGTTACTGTGACCGATATACCATTGTCACCTTACGCAGAGCATGCCTTATTTAAATTTGGCTTTGGTTTACAAGATTATTAAAGTCACATAGATATACACATTACATAACCACCTTTACCTAATAAAAATAAGTACTTAACACTCTTGGAGGAAACATGAAGTCCACTTTAACTCTGGTCCCACTCGCATCAGCTCTACTGCTGAGTGCATGCTCTGCCGATATGGCAACCAACGAGCTAAATAAGCAACAACATACTGCGAGCGGTTGGCATGTCGATTTTTTCGATGACTTTGATACGTTTAACCCTGAAAATTGGCAAGATCAACGTATTTGGGTTAATAATGAGGACCAATGTTATGTTCCAGACAACCAGTTTGGTACGCGTGAAGTAAGCAATGGTACTATCAAGCTTAAAGTTGTCGATACTGGTGAAAAACGCAGTTGTGACAATTTTGATAAACATGGCAAGCAACATCCAGATACTCAATATGTTGCAGGTCGAATCGCGTCTAAGAACCTCAAGGAATTTGTTAAGGGCAAGTGGACCGCGCGCTTAAAAGTCGAAAATAGTGGTCAATCAGGCATGTTCCCGGCATGGTGGCTACTCGGCGCTCGAAATAATGAGCCACCAGTGCAAGAGCCTGATGAAAACATTTGTTGGCCAATGGTAGGTTCAGGTGAAATTGATATCTTTGAGCATCACAGCGATGGCGGCCCAGATCATTATGCAGCAAGAGCCATTAAAAGTAATGGCAAATGCGGAGGCGGAGATTGGCAAGCGTTGATGTTGGTTCAAGAAGCTAAGCTGGAGGAATACAATGATTACTCGGTGGAATGGGCTGGTGATGATGTTATCTTTCGTCTAAATGAGGTTGAAGTATATCGACTCCCTGGTGAAGCAGATAAACTAGCTGAGCCCTTCTTCGCCATCTTAAATTTTGCCAAGATTAATGATTCGCCCATGACGGCAGACTGGGTTATGGAAGTCGATTGGGTAAAGCACGAAGCATGGTATTAGAAGCATGGTATTAACAGCTTCGCGTCACTCTCCTTAAATATCAATAATAGGGATGCTTATCGCATCCCTTAATATTATTTTAAATTATTAAACGCGCTCTCTAACCAATTCATACGTTTTATATACCAACTTTTCAGGTGCGCTACCTCTTCACCATAGGTACTAAATACGACTGGGTTTGGCCACACATAAACACCAATCGTTTGCCATCTATTATCGTTTTCCTGTTGCGCCCACTTTAGGGCATTCGCTTGCTGATCAATTTTATCTAGGATGTAATTCTGATTATTTCTAAAGTAAGCAAAACGTTCATTAATTTT
This sequence comes from Colwelliaceae bacterium 6471, assembly GCA_040779335.1. Lineage (GTDB taxonomy): Bacteria > Pseudomonadota > Gammaproteobacteria > Enterobacterales > Alteromonadaceae > JBFONV01. The sequence goes on along the minus strand of JBFONV010000001.1, from coordinate 924,342 downwards.
ATCGACAAATTCAGGGTCTTGAAAAAGCCTTGTATACCAAGGATGATCTTTTACCCAAAACCCTGTTGCATACTGACTATCCGCATAGTCAACATTTCCAAAGGATAAATCGAAATCCCAAAGCGGGCCCATTTTTATTTTTTCACCCGGTATGACATTTAGATAGATGCTTGAATAAAATTTAGAGTCAACATTTTTAGTAATTTCACTGATCAAAAACCAATCAATAAAACTATAAATATCAATATATTTGGCATAGCCTGAAGCTGGATCTGTAAACTGGGCGCTGTGTAAAACAGTTTCAAATTCATTTAGTAAATTTTTTACATAGTTATACTCGGTACTGCCCAAATCAAGTTCTGGCTCTTTTATGTTGATCAAGAAATTTCCTGTATAAAAATAAACATCATCAGCGTCAAGTCTATCCAACTGATCTATTTCGAGTAAGTATCCCGCATCACCCAATGCTAAGCGATTATTAGAAACTTCAACCTTTTGCGTAATGTTATAAGTGCCATTATATTCCTCATTAAGATAGACCTCGGCAAAAGCACTTTGTGGTGTCCAGTCGAGCTGACTAATATATCCCATCTCAAATGCTATACGATTTCTAAGCATGGTTTTATCAGAGTACTCGGCAAGAAATAGCCACTTTTTGTCAGCAGGCATGTCTAAAAATGAAGTTTTATTATCAAACTTCATTTGAAAAGGCTTTTTAGGATGAGTATACCAAGTTGAGTTGCCTCGACCTCTAATTTTCATTGCTGCTTGCGGCATACTATCTACATGCCTGCCCCCGTCTAATAAAACACTACCAGCAACATAATCTTCCTTAGATTCAATAGATGCACCATTGTTCGTTGAAAGATAAACGATGGGGAGGCCGGTAAATTTAGTTAGATCGACTTGATAGCTTTCTTGGGAGCCCGCACTTGTTTTTACGGTATAAGTAACGATATTGGTAAAATCATTAGCTGTTGAACTATTTTCTTGAATAACATCATTAACATTAATTTCAGCGCCATCATGAGTAAAGGTAGCAACCAGCCCATCAACACCAGCATTACTTCCTACCCTTCCAGTAATGAGATTGTTGTTGATGTTTAAATAAATATCATTATTAAGATCAGGATTATGTACGGTTAAAAAAGCAAGCTGACTTAAATTTGTCCCCTCTACAATGGGATCTGGCTCTGTAATAGCGGGTGGTTCAATTTCCAATACTGTCTCTGAACCGCCACCACAAGCCGTAATAAAAACCATGCTTAGCAGCATAAATAAAACGAAACTAACTTTAATCGTATGTTCAATTTTTTCTAATACCAAGCAACTTATATGGCTGATATTCAATAATTTAAAATGGTTCATTTTACATCTCATTAAGCTAGGCCTAAACATCGTCAACAAAAAAAACCAATAAAACAAGGGGTTACAAAAGTAGGGTTTGGATATAAAAGGAATAGGCCTATATCGAAAAAACAATATAGGCCTATTTAATGTTTGCTCTCTACGCGCTTTTTAAACTGCGCTTATAGTTGAAACCATATCTAGCAGTTAAGCTTTAACAGTGGCCATAATTATCCGCTGATCAACTTCCGCGGATAAATATGGCTTTTCGTTACAATCAAAGGCTGCATTAATACACACATCAACAAAGCTGCTCATATAAACAAGCAGCTCTAATGTAGATGATGGTTAATTATCCATGGTGTATCTGAAGCCTAGCACGTATCTTGGGCCATACTGATTTGCTTCCAGAAATTGGCTCTCGAAACGACTAAATTGGCGTTCAGTTTCATTAGTTAAGTTAACACCTTCAAAGAACACGGTCATGCTCTCATTGATATCGTAGTTAACACTTAAATCCCATTGAAGAAAGTCATCAGCATATTGCGGAGGAGCAGTAGCACCGGAATCAGGCAGACCTTGTCCAATTAAATATTGATCACGCCATGCGCCAGTAAGTTTTACCGACAAACCGTCTTTCTCATAAAAACCTTGTAAGTTAGCTGAATCACTCAACCCAGGAAGTACGGCTTGAGAAGCTAGAACATAGTTATCGTATTCAACATCACCATCAACATAGGTTGCATTAAAACCGACACCAAATCCGCTGTCGCCAAACAAATGCTGAATCGCTACTTCAATACCATTAACTTTACGTGTGCCAACATTCTCTGGAGAACTAATATCCCACTCAATCAACGGGTCTGTAGCAGCATCTGGTAAAATTCGATTGTTCTCACCAATACCTACACCATTAGCAACAATCTCATTGTATATCGCTGCATCAGTCGCTTGCTCACCCCGTGCTAATATGGCTTCAACGGCATTATTCCAACGTTGACCTAAATAGACATCGTGCAATCCATCATATGTAGTCGTAACATTTGAATTGTCAATCCAGTCATCAACATCTTTCCAGAACAAACCAATTGATGCGTAGCTGGCTTCACCATAGTAATACTCAAGACTGAGATCAAAGTTAGTTGATTTGAATGGTTTCAAATTCGGATTACCTCGACTACCACTTCTAGAACCAAGTTTGGGTGAAGGCGTCAAGCTAAGGTTTCCAAGCATATCACCAAGTCCAGGTCTGGTGATTGTTTGTCCCCAAGATGCCCGTGCAACTAAATCATCATTTAGATCAACTTTTATGTCTAACATAGGTAATAGCAAATCATAGTTACCTTCAAAGTCAACTTCAACAAATTCACCACCACTGGCAAACTGTGTTAACCACTCAGAGCCACCAGCCCAGTAGACAAGTTCTGCAACTTTACTCTTTGCAGGACTGACGATGTCGGTCTCTTCATAACGAACACCTAAATTGACTTCAACGTAATAGTCGCTGATTTCAAATTCCCATTCTGTTGAAACATATAAACTAATAGTTTCTTCTTCAATTTTGTTGATAGGGAATTTATCACTACCAAAACTTCCTACTTGATACACGTCACTGCCAATAACATCTGATGTCAAATAGGCAAGCTGTCTGCTAAAGGCTTCATCTAAGTCAAACGTGTAAGCATAACCAGGTGCAACACCGCCAGAACCAAAAGAGAATTCATCGAGGAAATCACTAAGATCAACTCGCTCAAACATGCCATCAGGGAAGATTTCAGCAAAGGTACCATTATTAAAGCCCGGCGCATTGGCATTGTTTGATCCCCCCCAACCACTTAACGATTGCTTAGTATAGGCGGTACCAAATTTAACTGTCCGTAATCCGAAATCGTATTCAACTAACCATGTTCCATCAAATTGAACTTGAGATACTTCAGATTCGCCCGGTGTTCTGGTAAAGATACTGAAATTGGAGCCTATTTGATTCGGAGCTACTTCTTGAGAGCCGTTATTCCAATTAATATTGTATCCAGGAATATCACCTTCTCTAAAGAAATATTCTTTGTTTGCTAAATCTGCAGAACCCAAGATTATTCTGGCATTAGCGCCAAGCCCAGAATCCATGCCATTATCAGTTGTGGTTTTTGACGTATGTGCATCAAAATTAAAACTTAAATTATCAGTAGCAAACCATTCAACATTAAACCCCGTCGCTGCGGAATCTACTTCAGTCGTTTCACGAAATGAGGTAAATGAGCCATCATCGCCCGCAGAGTTATAGTAAATTGCAGTACCATTTTCATCTAACTCATAGGAATTTGCATTACCACCAAATGAGCCATTCCACATCCCCCAAGAAAGGGAGTTGTTTCCTGTTACTGCATTACTTATGGTGTGATCAAGTGTGAAAATCAAGTCATCTGTTGCTGCAAATTGAAAAGTTATCTGTGCATTGGTACGTTCACGCTCGACATCGTCCTTAGCAAAACTTATTTCTTGCGGGAAGAAAGAGGCAGTAGTGAGCTCACCATTTTCATCCGTAAACATAGGAATTGCATTTCCATCTGCATCCATCGGTCGATTATCAATAATGTTTTCATCATCAACTGTCAAAGACGGATCAACAATCCACGAACGCACATTGGCGGATTGTCGTTGAAAATCTCTGCGTTGGTATGAGAAATTTGCCGAGACACCAAACCTGTCATCATCGAAGGTATTACTATAAATCCCTGCAATTTCTGGTGTTAGATCATCTCCGGCTTCCACAGAAGTGTCGTGTATTCCTTTTGCCATAAAGGAGAATTTTTCGCCTCTATTTTGAAATGGCTTAGAAGTAACAATGTTCACTGTCGCGCCCAATCCACCAGTTGGCACATCTGCACGCGCGGATTTATATACTTCTAATGTACTGACACCTTCAGATGATAGGTTTTCAAAATTAAACGAACGAGTAAAACCGGTACCGGCCATCTGACGACCATTGAGCGTTACCATGTTAAATTGGGGACCAAAACCACGGACGGTAATTTGACTACCTTCACCATTTTCACGGCTAACCGAAACCCCTGTAATGCGCTGTAATGATTCGGCTAAGTTAGTATCTGGAAACTTACCCATTTCTTCTGATGAAATAGCATCCATTACACCTGACGTATTTCTTTTCAAATCCATCGAACGAAGTAAGCTTCCTTTAATACCTGTAACAGTAATAACTTCAATTTCTTGCTCTTTGGTTTCATTTGCAGCGGCTTCTTCCGCCATTATGTTTGTACTCAATCCAGCAGTTAATGCTGCTGATATATATACGGCTAAGCGTTTTTTAGAAAAATTTAAATGTTTCATGTTTACCCTACTTTCTTAAATTAGTTTTAAAAACTGCGATACTGTTTAAAACAAGTACCGCGTAACATTTTTAATTAACGAGATTATTGAGCTGTTATCGCTACATTATCAATACGATAAACAGCGCCCTCACCCGTTCCCCAAGCAGGGAAAACCATCAATACATCGATAGCACTAATATCAAGTCCCGCATCGAATAAATCTTGTAGTGGGAATGTGTACGTTTGCCACTCGCCAACGACTGGGTCAACACCTTCTTGACTATCGCTTAATCCGAGTTCAACTGCAGCCGTTGCATCACCTGATTCTATTTTAAATTTCCAAGCTGCACCGGCATCATTAGGTGCATTAACTACTTTCATTTCAAATGTAACAACACCGTTTGCTAAGATAGCGTTGGCATCGTAATAAACATCATCACTCGCCAAGAATCCCATTACCGTTGGTGCTGACCCGATAACAAATTCAGCAACCATATTGTGTTCAGCATCATCTTGTTCTTCTGTTGGCGTCGAACCACCACAGCAATCCCAGATGGCCCAGTCAGCATGTTGAGCATCATCATAAATCACTATCCCTTGTGGTGCTGGCACACTGCTAGGATCATAAATCATGACATTATCTAAACGATAAACAGCACCTTCACCACTGCCCCATGCAGGGAAAACCATCAAGACGTCGATTTGATCAATTTCTAAACCAGCATCAAAAAGGCTCTCTAAAGAGTATGTGTAAGTTTGCCATTCACCAACAGCTGGTACTGCACCTTCTTGGCTTGCACTAAGATCTAGTTCTACAGCAGAAGAAGTATCACCGGCTTCAATTTTGAATTTCCAAACAGCGTTTGCGTCATTAGGCGCAGTAAGGACTTTCATTTCAAATTGAACAACACCATTAGCTAACAAGCTTGATGCATCTAAGTAAACATCATCATCAGCCAATAACCCCATAACGGTTGGTGATGCACCAATAACAAACTCAGCAGTAATACCATGCTCAGTATCATCGTTTTCTAGCGTTGGTGTTGAACCGCCACAACAATCCCAAATACTCCACTGATCTTTCGCTTTATCATCAAACAATACGTGTCCATTGAAACCACTAGAAGCATTCGGATCATAAATTTTAACATTATCAACGCGATAAACAGCACCCTCACCAGTACCCCATGCAGGGAATATCATCAATACGTCAATAGCACTTGGATCTAAGCCAGCATTCGCTAAGTCTGCTAAGTTAAACGTGTATGTTTGCCATTGTCCTGCAACAGGAGATGAACCTTCAACACTTTCAGATAACGATAATTCGACCGCTGTTGCACCACCATCCGCTTCAACTTTAAACTTCCAGTCAGCACTAGTATCGTTTGGCATTGAAGTTACTTTCATATCAAATTGAATAACGCCATTAGATAGAATACCCGTAGCATCAAATGGTGCAGGTTGATCGGTGTTGCCTTCTCTTGAAATAAAGCCCATTACTGTTGGACTTGCACCAATAGCAAACTCTGCTACCGCGCCATGAGTATCATCTTCATCAGTTACGACAATTGGTGTAGAGCCACCACAACAGTCCCATATTGGCCAACTAGGGTTTTGTGCATCTTCAAAGACTACCAATTCAGGAGAAGCTGTATTTACGCCAGAGTCAATTTCAACATTGGTCATCGTATATACGGCGCCTTCACCAGCACCCCATGCAGGGAATACCATAATGACGTCTATTGCACTAATATCTAAGCCAGCATCAGCTAACATTTGTAAAGGATAAGTATAAGTTTGCCATTCGCCAGCTGCTGGAGCTGCGCCTTCTGAGCTTTCCGCTAAAGACATTTCAACTGCCGTCGCACCATCTGAGCTTTCAACTTTAAAACGCCAATCAGTAGCGGAATCGCTTGGCATTGATGTTACTTTCATATCAAAGCGAACAGAGCCTGTTGCTATCGCTGGAGAAGCATCAAATGGGCTTGGTTTACCTGCTTCATCAGTAATAAAGGCTTCTCTTGAGATAAAACCATTAACCGTCGGCGAGGCACCAACAGAAAATTCCATTACATCGCCTTTATCTGCATCTGCAACAATTGTCGGTGTTGAACCACCACAACAGTCCCATGCAGGCCAGTTAGGATTAATTGTACCAGAGAAAATAACAAGATCTTCAGGAGCAGCTACTGACGGTAGTTGTGGAATAGGCGCTTTGCCTTCAACTAAGGCATCGTCAAGGCTGTCATATCCAGCACGAACTGTTTCACAACCTTTGCCGGTATCACGGTCTTGATTACATTGATAAACACGAACGTAGTCAATTTCAAAGGCTTGCCCATTTTCAAAAGCTGCAGCATCAATGCCCAAATTATTAACGTTTTCAGGCCAACTTCCGCCAACAGCAAAATTTAAAATCATAAAGAACCGTTGATCGTAAGGAGCCGTATCCCAATGAGTTGTTAACTCACCGGTAACTGCATCATAATATTCTGCAAACCAGCCTTGATGGGCTAGGCCAACAGCTTGATCTTTACTGTTATATCGTACTTTTGATTGACGTTGTGTTGCATATAAGTAGTCATCCATATACCAGCGAATTTCACCTTCTTGCCATTCAATCGCATAGGTATGAAAATCGTCTGCGGGGTTAACTCCATCAGGTAAACTATACGCTTTACCCGATTGAGCATTATCTGGCCACTCTTTACCGTAATGCAAAGTGCCGTACACGTTGTTCTCAACCGCACCGTCACTGTTTACTGTTTTTAAATTAACGCTTTCAACAATATCTATTTCACCTGATTTAGGCCAACCACCATAAGTTTCATCAGTTGGCAACATCCAAAATGCTGGCCAACTGCCTTGTCCACTTGGCAATTTAGCCTTCATTTCAAATCTACCGTATGTAAAGTCAGCTTTGTTTTTAGTTATCATACGAGCAGAAGTGTATGGGAGAGCAGCATCGTCAGAAGGTAAGGCAACAATCTTCAGCGTACCTTCACTAACATATGAGTTTTCCGGACTGTCGGTGTAACATTGTTTTTCCTGGTTACCACCACCGTCGCAATTTACTTCATGTGACCATTTATTGGCATCAATCGCGTCACCATCAAATTCATCACTCCACACCATTTCCCAATCAGATACAGGTTGCTGTGGATCAACTTTAGCTGAGTCAGTTTTGGTTTCCACACCGCCACCACACCCAGCAAGGCCTGCCGTTGCAGCAAGGCTTATTATTGCGACCAAGCTCCGTGTTCTAAATTTAGCATTGTTAATTATTGTCATGTTCTCCCCCAAAGATATTCAACCCTATATCTAAGATCATTCTTATACTGAATGTTCGTTATTTTTAATAAATAAAAAAACGTTAAAATAAATATAGTCGTAAACAAAATAAAATTATTGCTTTAACATCTTGTAGCACAATGATTTAGCAAATAGCATTGAAATACGGTAAGACGGATTAGTAAGAAGTTGAAGTGGACAAAACAAGATGAATTGGTTTATTCGAATGTTTCTTTTAGTTTTTTTTGATGGTGGTTTTAGACGTTTTATAAGAATGACAACCCCATTTTTCATGTTCAGAGGCCCAAGTGGATACCCAATAAAAAACAACCAATATACTCGAATTGTTCAAGTATATTGGTTGCTTTATTGGGTATCCTTGTGAAAGACATTACGGCGTAGCAGCTGGCTCTGTATTTTGCATAGTTCCTTCATAATCAGTTTCTTCATAATCAGTGATCATTTTTCCACGTCTATGCTCAAGTTTCTTGCGTACCTCAACAGCTATATCCTCCGTTATCGGATAATATACAACCAACCAGATAGCAATTATGGAACAAATAACAGGGACAAACACATCCGCTAGTCGCATGTACGTTAATGTATCAGCAGATTGAGCACCTCCTAGAGCTACATCAAAGCCAGTCGCATAAAGCAAGAATCCACCTGCGGCCATAGCAGCAGCTAGGCCTAATTTAACAACCCACCAAAAAATTGAACCAAACATACCCTCGCGGCGCTCACCCGTTTCTAATTCATCAAGATCACACACATCAGCGACCATTGAGCCCATCAATGTAAATAGACCACCTAAGCCAAAAGCAAAAAACATTGGAGGAATAAGCACTAATAGAGGGTTATCTGGCGTAAAACAAACCCATTTGAGTAAATATCCAAAAATAGAAATACCGATAGTAATAAAAAAGGCATGTCGTTTGCCATACAAAGTCGACAGCTTAGTGGCAATAAAGATTGCACAGGAGGTAGCAACAAATGATACTGTACCGGCCCAGCCAACATATTCAGCGCCTAAGGCTTGATCACCACCAAATACATAATAAATTATAACGTAGCTCTGGAATGCCGAAACCATCATAAAACCATTAAAGACTAAAAACGTTGCTCCGCATAAACAAAGGAACGGCTTGAATTTAATAGTAATTAAAAAGCCTTTTAAGAAATCTGAGATTACAAAGCCCAAGCCTTTTTTATCAACTGGCTGTACCGCATTTGTAGGTATATTTTTTGGAGCAGGCGTTGGCATATGACGTTCAACGAGGAATATTGCTGGTAAAATACCAATGCAAATCGTAAAAACGCCTATGATAATAGCGAGCCAACCAGCACCATCGACCATATCACTAAAAAGTGTTTCGTTTTGCATAAACAACAAGAACCATGGCGCCACTAACCAAGCAAATTGCCCCATAAAATTCTGAATGGCCATTATTTTAGTGCGTTCATGGTAATCAGGGGTTAACTCATAACCCAATGCAACCCATGGCGTAGCAAATACGGTATAAGCTAAATAGAAAAGAATTGACCCCACTAAAAAGAACCAAAAATAAAAACTTTCACTTTGGTCCCTTGGTAGTTGCCATAATAAAATAAAAACAACCGCCGAAATAATAGCGCCAGCAAAGATATAAGGTCGACGTCGGCCCCATTTAGATTTGGTATGATCAGAGATATAACCCATTAAGGGATCTGTGAAAGCATCAATGAAACGAGGTAAAGCGCCTAACAAGCCCATTAAAGCTGGGTTCATTCCCAACCCTAAGTTGAGCACAATGACCATAGTGTTCATTGCTGCACCCAATAAATTATTAACAAATGCACCTAAGCCATAAATGAATTTTTTAATAAAAGGTATTGTATCTCTTTTATTTTGTTCGATATTTTCGGCCATATTTTATTCCACGATTATTATTAGATTATGCCATGACTAAAATTGCGCCCATCCATTAGACTTAATCAAACCAGTAACATTTGCTTTGTTCTTAAAAAATAACATTATATAACTATTTACATAACTCAAGACGAAAGCGATGAAATGACCTTGCTAAAACGGTGAAATGGTCAGCAGTAAATACAAACCTAGCTACAAATCCAGATAATCTACTCATAAGTCCACCTTAGCGTATTTCCCTTGTGTCTTTTTACATTAGGAATAATCTTCTTGTATTGTCGTTAAAAATATCAGTACAAAATAATATTTCTAGCAATTCTTACTCACTAATATGAATAACTTACGAGCCATTACAAAACTATAAAGGCGCTGTATATAAAATTTAATACATTAAAAATTAACTGGATAATAAAAAATGCACCCACTACTTAGCCAGCAATCAGTAAGAAAAAGAGTGCGTAAGCTAATGTCAAAGATGACTTTAGCGCAAAAGATTGGGCAAATGACCCAAGCGGAACGCTTAAGTTGCGCGCCAGAGGATGTAATAAAATATCACTTGGGCTCAGTAATGAGCGGTGCAGGCTCTTGTCCTGAAAGTAATGACGTTAAAAGTTGGCTTAAAAAAACCGATAGTTATTGGCATGCATCCATGTGCAAAGATGAGAATCATCTACCTATTCCAATACTATATGGAGTCGACGCAATACATGGTCACAATAATCTAAAAGGAGCAACGATTTTTCCTCACAACATAGGTTTAGGCGCTGCTCATGATCCAAACTTAATAAAGCGTATTGCGAAAATAACGCGCAGAGAAGTTCTAGCAACCGGAGTGGATTGGGTTTTTGCTCCTAATCTTGCTGTCGCCCAAAATAACCAATGGGGGCGTTTCTACGAAAGCTACTCTCAATCTCCTGAGTTAGTAAAAAGCTATGCTGGTAGTATGGTAAACGGATTACATGGCAAGCTCCATACTGATGGCGTGATAGCCTGCGCTAAACATTGGGTAGGCGATGGTGGTACTGCGCATGGTATTGATCAGGGTGACATTAGTATTTCTTTTGAAGATCTTAAGAATACTCATATGAGTCCTTACATTAACGCTATAAATGCCGGTGCGATGACAATTATGGCATCTTTTAATAGTTGGAATGGTAACAAATGTCATGGCCATAAGTACTTACTTACTGATGTTCTAAAAAATGAGTTAAATTTTTCTGGTTTTATCGTTTCTGATATGGATGGTATTGATTATCTCTCTGATGATTTCTATATCTCGGTTGCCCAAGGAGTAAATGCAGGCATAGATATGTTTATGTTTCCTGACAACTGGAAGAAATTTATTCAACATTTACTTAATCACGTTGAATTAGGAACCGTTCCTATTTCAAGAATTGATGATGCGGTGACACGGATACTATCGGTAAAAATAGCGAGTGGTTTGTTTGAAGCTCCATGCCCCAGTAAAAGGCCTTGGGCAAACCATTATAGCTTTGGTTCAGCTGAGCATAGAAACGTTGCTCAAGAAGCAGTCAAAAAATCACTTGTTCTTTTAAAAAACGACCACAAGACACTCCCTTTAACAAAAGATGCTCGCATTCTTGTTACAGGAAAAAATGCTCATAATATTGGCCATCAATGCGGTGGATTCACCATCGATTGGCAGGGAGTTTCAGGAAATGACGAATTTCTAGGAGCAACTTCAATCTGGCAAGGTATTAAAAACACAGCGCCTAATGCGGTATTGAATAGTAGGAGTGATGTTTCGAAAATAAAAGCCAAAGAACATGATTTAGCGATCGTTGTCGTAGGTGAATATCCTTATGCAGAAGGGCTTGGTGATATTCGGAATTGTGACAACCTCATCATCGAGGCTGGCTCGCAGATAAACGGCCAAGTAAATATATCACAACCGTATGGCCACTCTATAGAGTTAAAGAAACTACATCCAGAGGACTATCAACAGATTAAAAGCCTCACTGATAAAGGCATACCTGTCGTCGTTATTCTGATTTCAGGTAGAACATTAATTATCAATGCTGAACTAGAGAAATCTGCTGCTTTTATCGCTGCTTGGTTGCCTGGCTCAGAAGGCCAAGGTATTGCAGACATGCTTTTTGGCGACTTTGATTTTCAAGGAAAACTATCCTTCCCGTGGCCTAAAACGCCAACATCAGATAAAAACAAAAATTCAACTGAATTATTTCCAATTGGGTATGGTTTACAATACATTAACTAGTCATAATTTATCGCTCAAAAAGAGTATTGCACTCGCAGTGAAATTGCATGATTAAAGTCACTTTCACTCGTTGCCTCAAATTGCTTTGCGTTGATATAGTCGGCCATTAATTTAAGATTATCATTCACGGTATAATTTACCCCCACTGAGTATATCTGTGTTTCCGTTGACTCTTCTATTAACTCAAACTGACTATACCGACTGGTAAACTCCCATCCAGGCGTTGTAACAGAACCAAGTTTGCCATTTTTGTATGTTCTATTATCACCTGAGAGCTGATAGCTAAACTGCACATACCCCCCTTGATACTGATACTCAGCATTATTAATATCAGTCACAGTTGATTGCTGCCATTCGGCTAAGGTTGTAAACCCAGATTGCTGCCATAAAAACTCTACACCTTGTAAAGACGCTTCATTAGCAAATAGTTTTTCCCCTTCAATCAATGAATCAGATAAGTAAACTTCCATTTTTTCGTTAATACGAAAATCACTGCCGTTAAGGTCTCGCTCACTAAAAGCGACGCCAAAATGCACTAAATCATTTTCTTTTCGCCAAGGTAGCCAGGCGGCTCGCCCTGTAATAGCGGCCGCACGTTCACTTTCATCAGGTCGGTAATATCCTAATTGCCAACTATAATCATCTGCCCCGCCAGTTAGACTTATGCCTAACGATCGGCCCGGTGCCAGTGCTGTGGTAACGACGCTTTTTTCTATCATTAATGCATCACGAGAAGAGGCTACTTTTTCTAAACCAAAACCTTCTTTTTGTTGCCCTATGGTTATATCAGCCCGATCCCAGCCTTTATATTGAATATAGGCATCTTTAATTTCAGCATTGCCATCTGAAAAGTCTACTTTCAATTTGGTTTTCCAATCATCTATTAGTTTTGCCTTAAGGCTTAAGCTCGCGCGACGAATGTCAGAAGTATGCTGAGCACCATTGTCCCCCCCACCTTCTAAAAATCCCGATTGAAAGCTGTCATGATCTAACATTAAGTCACCACTAATCTTTATATCTTTGGTCAAAGCTTTAGTAGCAATAAAGGAACACGACATCGCCATGAATATCGTCAATTTTTTACCTGAATCCCCCGTAATCATGGCATTACCTTTATTTTTCTATTAGGCTCACCTACGCATTCATTCGACTCGCTGTGCGGAAGATAGCTGACTTTTAGTTGGGCGGTATCACGCAAAAAATCGATATGCTCAATAGTGACCATTTCCACTTGTAAACCCGTTCTATCTCTCAAGTCACGGATCAAGGTAGTACGATTCTCTGGGGTAATATTTTCAATTCTTTCATAACAAATACTTTGCTCTTGATAGCGTGTACTAAAAATATTTGAATCGATAACGAAAGCAAGTAAACAAATAACCGCATTAAGTGTTGTTAAATCAATTAAACTCATTTGGCCGACAGAGGTTAATAAAGCAATCGCTGTGACCAAAAATAGATAGGTCATTTCTTTAATAGAAATTGACTCTGTTCTGTATCTGAGCATGGTAAAAACAGCAAACAGTCCAAAAGCAAATTCCATCGACATATCAACGCCATGAAGCAAGTATGTGATGATAAAAACGCCGACACCAAACAAAATAAAAGAGCCTGCTACGGTTGAATTTTTACTGACACGAAAATAGCACACATAACACAGTAGTATTAACGACAGTAAATTGATAACAAAGCGGGAAACAAAAAGTAGGTCTAATTCGGTCATATTAATTACTCTTTTGAACAGGTTGGTTTTGATTAAAGTTTTCTAACTGTGCCAAAATCGGCTTAAATCGGTTGGTCTTTAGTGATGAGTGGTATAAAAGCGCACAGCCAATGCAGTACTTGCTAAAAGCACTAGGAAAAATATTGTTTGCACTCATTATTTGATAGAAAGGCGACTGTTTAGATTTTTTGGCTTGCTTTAACTCAGCAATAAAAAAACCTGGCAACGCAACCTTGTTGTTCCCTCTCCTATTTTGATACCAAAGATCAAAATCAAGTGTTAACCGTTCAGCTTGTGCTTCATTAGCAAGGGCTATGCGTTGGTAGCCACTTTGCTGGCTAATGTCTAAATTATTGGATGTCGCACCCATTTGCTCCTGGATAAACTGTGCACATAAAGCATATTCACCTGCTTGCCCTGAAAGTTTAATGCGAGTTTTAATGGTTCGTTTTTGATTGTTTTTAAGTTTAACTTCTAAAAATGCGGTATTCGTATCTAGGTAGTGCCTACGTCTCACTTTATAACGATTTAACTTACCATTATGGTGATCACGATAAAGTGCCATATTTTGCGTATCAAAATACTGATTATGATAATTTGATGTTCTTCTATCGTTGATTTCCAAGACACTATAAAAGCCCTTAAGTTGTAGCAGTAAGTTAGGTAAAAATGAGATCGGCAATATAAATTTGCTATCGACTCTATTCATTAGCTTAGCGTTATCAAGATCATCTAAGCCATGGCAATTGAATTCAGTTAGTACTTGAGCTAACAACTTCTCGTTAACTGATGTTGTTTGTTCGGACCGTGAATTTCCACATTCAAACGGTGTTGTTAGCAAACTTGAACTAGGCGTATACCCAGTAAAATTGTTTGTAGAGTCATCATAGGTCGATGGTGATTGATTCATTACGTTGATCTCTCAGTAACAGTAAATAACAGTGCGGAAGAAAATTGGCAAAATAAACGAGTTGCTGGTTTTGCCAATAAACAAGTAACTTAGATGTTAAGGGGGAGGCGGTGGTCCACCGCCGGTACAAAAACCACTACCATCTCCTGACGTAGGTAAATTACCCTGTAATTGCTGGACCATATTATTGACGCGATAGTCCATAAACTCAGTTAAGCCATAAAAGCGTTCTACCGTTGTATTTAAGTTGCGCTCAAAGTCGTCATAGCTATAAAAGGCACTAGGATCATTCGCAACATGTTCGCTTATTAGTTCGGCAATATTGGCTACGCGAGCACCAAATTCATCACTTGATAGTGGGCCTTCAATTAATTGCCATAAATAATCATGGTAAGTAGCTAGGTTTTCTTGGCTATTAAATACATTCGCTACCATTGGTCTGTCGGCAAGTGGGCCGATTATCGGTTCATCAATATAAAGTTCTCTGACGTCAACACCATCACACCCCATAGAAAATGAGCCAAACGCTTCATTAAGATCCCAAGGTAATAAACTAAATACACCATCTTGTTCATAGAGATAGTAATTATGTGCCAACGAACCGTGGTAGCTGTCTAAATTTGATAACGCAACACTGACTGACATGTATCTGAGTAAGCTATCAACATCAATGATATCGGTTTCCCCTTCATCCATCCTGTCGACAAAGTTAATAAAAGCACCGTTATCAGTGGTGTCTTCGTTTGTTTGTAAATTTATATCGCTGTAACTGTCAATATCGCCATTTATCCAAAGAAGATCACTGCCAACGCCATCAGGTTTATAAAGGTCACCATTGGCATTGGCAAAATGGTTTTCTAAAAATTCACCATCAATTGCTTCAACCATCAGATAGAAACCAAAGAGCTCGCCGTTTACATAAACATTTACATAGGCATGTTCAGGGCTAGCGACGCCCATTTCTTTAAGTAGATCATAAGCAATGACTTCTCGCATATAAGAAGGGTCATTAAACGAATTTTGTAAGGTGAATTTTTTCAAACCAAAGAATTTTTGACCATCAACATATTTATTTATGTCAATTTTAAAGCTATACCTATCGCTACCTGAACGAGCAACACTGCTTAAACTTGAATTTCCCTTGGTTCTAATGGCAACACTGTCTAACGTTACGCCATTAAATGTGATACTTGCATCATGATATGCCTCGTCAAGCGGGTTAGCTAAAATATCTTGCCAATTGTCAGTGGTAATAGTTATTGCTAAATCATGAACAACATCAGCATTAAATGCGCTGGCCAACTGATTTTCAACGCCTTGAGTTGGCGTTAAAAAGTCTTTATCCCAGCTAGTGGTTAGATTATTTACTGCACCTGGTCCGTAACTAAAACCTGCGACAACATCACTAGCATCCCAATCAATATAGTCCACCGTTTCATCATTAAGTATCAGGCTTAATTCATCGTTGTTTCCCAATGTAAATGGCACAGAATAATCGTTATCAGAGTCTTCATTAGCCAAAATCACCACAAATTCTCCCGGAGCAAGTGTAATATTTGGCAAACTCGCAGGTTCAATATCGTCACTTTCATCAATGACGTGGTAGTTACCGAGTGATATGTTTTCATTAGAATTATTGTACAATTCAAACCAATCATCACCGTCATTAATATCATTAGCGACAATTTCATTAATCACTAATGAGCCATGAAGTGCGCGTTGATTGGTCGCTAAAGGTGAAGGTGACAGAATTTGGGTTGCATCACTACCGTCAGGAAAACGACCATAACTATAGCTAATAAGTGCCAGCCCTTTTTTCCACGTTAACTGGTCAATTAAATCATCTCCTCGATACAAGCTAACCTGATCACTTGCACCGAGCTTAAAGCTCACGCTACTTAGTTCTTCTGCAACGTCTGTCGTAGCGTATATACGATAAAACTCACCTGAAGCTAGGGTAACATTAGGTAAACTCACTAATTCATTATTTTCATCGGCAATAGTATAGTCACTCAGGTTTATTGAAGAAGAGCCGGTGACAAATAGCTCGATCCAGTCGTATCCCCCTGCACTATCTTTGGCGACAACTTCGTTGATGCGTAGTAGCGCATTTTCATTAATGATTAAATCACGAACCACTGTTTCAGTTTCTATTGCTGCTTGATTGGGTTCGCCTTTGGTTGGCGACAATGTTTGCGCACTGCCTGTGCCGTCAGTAAATAAGCCATAACTTGTGCCCTCTGCTGCATCCCCTTCGTTCCAATCAAGTTCATCTACTTGTTCGCCATTTTTAAATAAGATAACCGCATCATCACTACCTAACTTGAAGGTAACGTAATAGCCGCCTTCTGGTGGCGTATCAGCCTCATCAATGGCATGAATAACAATAAACTCACCTTCAGCCAAAGACACATCAGGTAATGCTTGAGGAACATGGTCACTGTTGTCATCTACTATGCTGTAATTTGCTAACTCTACAGTCCCGTCAAGTGCATACAATTCAATCCAATCGTTATCACCATCGATAGCATCAGCAACAATTTCATTGATCACTAAAGTTGATGAAGTTGGTGTGGTGTTATCAGAGGTTGTAGTATCGGTATCCGAGCTAGTATCAATAGCGTCAGTTGAACCTCCGCAACCAATAAGCACACTGCTACTTATCAACAGTGAGCATAATATATGGGGGGAATATTTCATAAATCGATCTCAAATTAGTATTAACTGAGCGACTAATTTATATAATAAGGGTGCAAACAATGTGCACAAAATGAGGAAAATGCACCTTAAAGCAATTTAAATACTTCAAACGCTAATAGATCGCTATTTACTCTAGGGCTAGCGTAAATATAAAAGCCATTTCTCATGAGAAATGGCTTTTATAAAATGTTCTTTTGATAATTAGATACTATGCAGAGGTATTGATTATAGATTCATCATCTTTCTTACCAAATTTTTCTAGTATCTGAGTCAGAATTGACTGTTTATCTTCATCACTCAAAGTACTATCACCGTTTGCAGACAACTTTTCATCCAAAAGCTCATTCAAATAATCAACCATTGAGCTTATTTCGTCGGTATCTTGCTTAGGCGGTGGTGGTGGCATGCTACCTTTGCCAGAAACGTTGGCGAGATCTCCCACCGTTTTTGCATCAAAACCAGAATCTGACATGGCTTTTTCAAGCGCAGATCCTGGTTGAATACCTCCCTCTGAGAACGCTTCAACAATACTTTGAGCATCAGATTCAGTGAGATTTCCCGCGTCAAATTGCGACAAAGTATCAGAGATAAGTAGCTGCTGTTCTTCTGTCAAAGTTCTCTCTGTCCGTGGCGGTGGTGGCATTGACATGTTTGAGTTTATTGAATTAATCATGGCGGCCTCCTTTAGCATGTTTAGGGCATGGCGGCTTATGATTATCAAATTCGTCTTGGCTTATTACACCGTTATTATCGGTATCGATAAGGTTAAAAACCGTTTGATGGTCACCATGCGGAAGCTCATGCGATGCAAACTCATCAAAATCAACATCGCCATCAACATTTGCATCAATAGACTTAAAGCTAGGTCGTTGATGTGCACCTTCATTTTTGAGCTCCATGTTTTTTGCCTGAACTACACTAGCCGCAGTAAGCAGCAGCAAAATTGCGATTATGGGGTTGGTATAAATTCTCATAGAAATCTCCTGTAACCTGTTTTGTTGAACTAACTTTCAAGACAAGCGTAACAACAGAAATTGCAAAAACTGTGCACAAACAAAGGAAATTTACGTGACATACTACCTTATAAAACCAAACGATAGCCGGTACCATAAACTGATTCTATCCAATCTTTACCATCACTGATTACGACCAATTTCTTGCGTAATTTTTTTATGTGGCTATCAATGGTTCGATAATTAACAATACGTTGATCAGAATACATATTCTCCATAAGTTGTGCTCGCGTAAAAATACGCTCAGGTTTTTCAACCAAAGGCTTTAATAATTGAAACTCTACCGATGTTAATTTCGCTTCTTGTTGATTAAAGGTCACAGTAAAGCGATGTTCATTAAGATGTAAGGTATTAGTGTGGGTTCCAAGGTTATGAATACGTCGCAATACCGTTTTAACTCTAGCAACGACTTCCCTAAAACTAAAAGGTTTACATATATAATCATCCGCCCCTAGTTCAAGGCCCAAGAGTCGATCAACCTCATCCGCTTTTGCAGTAACCATTAAGATAGGCACGTTTGAAAACTGGCGAATTTCTTTACACAGTTCAATGCCATTTTTTCCTGGTAACATAATATCGAGTAATATAACTTTTGGGTTGTGCTCCTTAACCCACGGTACAACTTTATCGCCATGATGAAGTTTATCTGGCACAAAACCTGAGTCCTTAAAGTAATCGGATAATAAGTTTGCGAGCTTAACTTCATCTTCTACAATCAATATTGAATTTTTCATATTATTTGTCATATAGGTTCTCTAACAATTTATCTTTGATTAGTCCGAAAAACTTCGCGCTATTGGCAGTTTAATCACAATAGCTAATCCACCTGAACAAGCGTGTTCTGCAGTGATATTGCCTTGATGTGCGAGGACAATATGACGACAAATAGACAAACCTAATCCAGAACCACCGGTTTTCCTATTCCGAGAGTTTTCAACACGGTATAAATATTCAAATAGATTATTTAAATGCGTATCTTCAATACCAGTTCCATTATCTTCAAAGGTTATT
Source organism: Colwelliaceae bacterium 6471 (assembly GCA_040779335.1). GTDB lineage: Bacteria > Pseudomonadota > Gammaproteobacteria > Enterobacterales > Alteromonadaceae > JBFONV01. The sequence goes on along the minus strand of JBFONV010000001.1, from coordinate 904,873 downwards.
ACCGCTATCGCCTGCTCCGATTTTTTTTCAACACGTAACAATATGTTTAGTTCAGTACCATTTGAGTATTTAATTGCGTTGGTAATTATATTTTCAAACAATTGATATAGCCTCGTTTTATCTGCATACACAGCTATATGTTCATCGGTAATATCCAAGTTAAGGATCATGCCTGCAGCGGATAAATAGCTATGATATTTATCCATCTCATTTTTTAACAATTTGGCCAAATTTTCATGTTGTTTGCGATAATTCATGCCGCCAATATCAGCACAAGTAAGCTGTTGTAAGTCTTCGACAAGTCGCTTTAGTTGCTGCAATTCATCATAAGCCGAAGCAATATTGTTTTTCGTCAATGGCCTAATGTCATCAAGCATGGCCTCAAGTTCACCACTTAAAATAACAATAGGTGTTCGAAGTTCGTGAGATATATTGGCTAACCAACGCTTCCGAGCCGTTTCATTTTCTGACAATGTCACCGCCAGTTCGTTGTAATCTCGGCTCAACGCGCCAAGCTCATCTTGTCTTTTCAAATGAATAGGCTGTTGATAATCACCTTGGGTTAGCTTGTGTACACCTCGCGTAATGAGTTTAATAGGTTCAACCACGTGCCGAGCTAGAGGTAAAGCTACCAATGCAACTAAGCTCATTAAAAGTACGCCAATGAACCATAAATATACTTGCTGCTGTTCGATAAAATCTAATTCGTATCCTTGAGTTAACTGGTTACGCTTAGAGATAGCCAAAAATCCAACGACCTTATCGTTTACCCGTATTTTGGATTTACTATATTCAACACCATCAAGCACTTTACCGGTAATAAAAGCTTCGTCGCTATCGAGTAAGGCATAATGAACTTTATCGCCGTGAGGTGGTGGTGGTAGGTGTAAATTATTACCTAGTAGTAAATTTCTTTTTGATATAAACAGCTCTAGTGGTGGATGTAAAGGTGGAGGCATAGACAATGACTTATATGGCAAGGTCAAAGAGTTGGGTCTGTTTGGAAATTCACTGTCCGATAGGTGAGATGAAATTATGTGACGTAATTTATCGCGTTTTTTATCCATTCCTTGCCAGTTATAATTTTTTTCGTATTCAGCCGCGAGCTCATTTATTACTGGCGCTAGTCGCTCTACTTCCTTAGTATTTACGTATTCAACCATACCTTTGTTAATACTCCACTGCATCAACAAAACAGACAGTAAAACCAATGTCAGACTAAAACAAAATAATATTAAAAAGAATTTCTTTTGAATATTCATACAATAAAATTAGACCTTAATATAATTCAGAAAAGTTCGACTTGGATGGGAGGAATGATAACGAAGGAATGTGCAAAAAATGTGTAAAAAATGCGTATAAAAAAGAAATATGTAGAAGCGTCTTTTTAATAGAGAATAGTAAATCCTAGAAGCGCTCTAGATTAGCCACAACAAGAATATATTAATTAAGTTACATCAATACGCGCCTCCAACCTACTATTCTCTTTACCAGCATAGAAATCCCTAAACCAGTAAGCTGTTGAAGGTATGGTAAAAATCTTGATGAAAAATATTGGAAGTTAAAATGAAAAAAGCTCAAGAATGTCTTGAGCTTTTTAATGAAGCACAGCCAAATGATACTAATAACATTAGGCATTTTATCTCTGATATGTCCTCATGATAGAAACACAACGAGCACCAGTGCTTAATCTAATAATTTCTAGGGATTACCAGATTAAAAAGGCATTTTCATCCCTGGTGGTAATTGCATACCACCAGTAAGTGCGCCCATTTTTTCTTTATTTTGCTCTTCGACACGACGAACTGCGTCATTGAATGCTGCTGAGATTAAGTCTTCCAGCATTTCTTTATCGTCTTCCATCAAACTTTCGTCAATGTCGACTCTGCGCACGCTATGGCTACCTGTCATAGTTACTTTAACCATTCCTGCACCTGACTCGCCAGTAACTTCCATTTTCGCTAACTCTTCCTGAGCTTTAGCCATTTTAGCTTGCATTTGTTGGGCCTGCTTCATTAAGTTGCCCATACCACCTTTCATCATAATTTTGTCTCCAATGATATTTTGCCGCCAACCTTAGTGCTTAACGGCTTAAAATTCAAGTATTGGTTATCGTGCTACTATTGAACTTTCATCAAGTTCAGCCTGAAATTCTTGCTGTAACGTTTTAACCGCGTCATCATCATGGATTAAAGCAATCGCGTATTCGAGTCTCTTATCATTTATATCTGTTTGTATTTGATAGGGATCAGCAATAGTTTGCTCAACAATGTTTACTTCAACTGTGACTTTACGCGTTAAAAAAGTTGAAATACTTTGCTCTAACTGCTGATGAGCCGCCTCACTAAATAAATGCTTGGTCGATTGATCTAAATTAAGTACCAGCAAATCATCAGTAGAGTTCTCGCCGATGGTTGCATGTATGGCTAACTGTCTTACTCTGGCCGTTAACGCCATAGTATCAATCATGTTGGCCCAACGGTCGACCTGATTCGCAAACCGTATACTAGTAGGATCAATAATGTCAGGGCTATAAGGTTGCTCAGGCAAACTCTCTAAGTCTGGTAACTTATTTTTAGGTTTCACAGCGGTTACTGAACTGTCTTTATTTTTTGTCTCAAGTTCTTGCTGAGTGTCAGGCGTTATTTCGTGACGCGCGTTGGCGTCACTAGGCTTTTTTGGCTTATCTTCCAACTGTTTTTTACGACTACGGAGCATATTTCGCGTCGCCAATACCGCTTCTAACGGAGAAGCATATTGATTTTCTTCGACTTCCTGTGTAGCTAGCAAAGGAGCATTATTTGGCGAGGATTCTATATTCGATGCCGTTACTTCTTCAACTTTATGTATTGGTTCAGCATCTAATTGAGGCGCAATAGTCTCCCCTTGTAAATTACCTGCAGTATCATCAAGCGCTAAAGGTGGGTTACCTGATTGAGATTCATTATAAATTTGGCTATCGTTTGAGACAAGTTCCTCGATAGTGGTATTAAATAAATCAGGTTCAATTTCATTAGATTCCGATGAGGACAGTTCTTGGCCGATAATATCATTTGAATTTTCACATGGTATATTGTCTGATGTCATCATCCCCTGCTCTTGCGCTGAACGTTCAATCGCAAGCATTTCTGCATCTAATACCTGTTCAGTCTCGGTTGATGAAACCTGTTCTAGTGATAAAGCATCATCCATTCTAGCCGAGGGGGTAATACTAACTGAGGGTTCAAGCACATTATCTATGCTTTTAACAGTTTCAATATTGTCGCTTTCATCAGGGATGGCATGAGTTGCATGACTTTCTTGAGCTGTTTTATCACTCTGATAGTCATTGTTGTTGCCACTAATTTGTGTGTCTGCTAACTCAACATCATCAAAATCTGGGACATCGGTCAATTGTACTGGGGTTACCTTAGCATCAGCATATTGCATAGGTTTAAACGCAAGTAATCGCAGTAACACCATATCAAATGCCGCTTGCTCATTCGCAGCATAAGGTAAATCTTTCCTGCCATTTAACGCTATCTGATAATATAGCTGCACATCTTCAGCTGATATCGCCTGACAGAATTTACGTAGTAAAGATGCTTGCTCAGCGGATAAATCAAACTGTAAATCGACAATTTGGGCTAACGCAATATGATGTAATAATTGAATAAGTTCAGCTAAAAGGCGTGCGTAGTTGGGCGCATAGGAAGCAATTTCTTGTGATAATGCCATCAACGCTGCAGAGTCTTGTTTTATTAATAAAATTAATATTTTATAAACCCAGTTCTGGTCTACTCCACCCAACATTTGTTGCACATTCGCAATTGAAATGACACCTTGGCCTTGAGCGATACTTTGATCGGTCAAACTTAATGCGTCACGCATACTGCCTCTGGCGGCTTTGGCTAATAAGGTCAGTGTGCCTGCGTCATGTGTAATTTTTTCTTGCGCTAATGTTTCCATCAACTGCTGTTCAATTTGGCTCACCGTTAATGCTTTTAAATGAAACTGCAAACAGCGCGATAAGACAGTAATCGGGAGCTTTTGAGGGTCTGTAGTCGCGAGAATAAATTTGACGTGCTCTGGCGGTTCTTCAAGTGTTTTAAGCAAAGCATTAAAACTACTGCGAGAAAGCATGTGTACTTCGTCAATCAGGTACACTTTATAACGTCCTCTACTTGGAGCATATTGAACGTTGTCTAAGATTTCTCTGGTATCATCGACTTTAGTGCGTGATGCAGCATCAATTTCCAGTAAATCGACAAAGCGACCCTGATCTATATCTATACAGGCATCACACTCTCCACACGGAGTTGCAGTAATGCCTTGTTGACAGTTTAAACTTTTAGCAAAAATTCGCGCTATGGTTGTTTTACCAACACCGCGTGTTCCAGTAAACAAATAGGCGTGATGCAAACGTTTTTGAGACAATGCATTCACCAACACTGTGACTACGTGTTCTTGCCCCATGAGCTGTTGAAACGTTTTTGGACGCCATTTTCTTGCTAAAACCTGATAACTCATATCGTTTGCCTATTCACCATCATATTCAAGCAACGAATAAACGGATAACCCTAATTCGGTCAACCTTTTTTCTCCACCAAGATCAGGTAATGAAATAACAAAACCGACTTGGGCAGTCGTAGCTCCCAGTTTACGAATCAATTTTGTCGTTGCCTCAATTGTTCCGCCTGTCGCCAATAAATCATCAATAATAAGAACATTATCGTCGGCCGACAGCGCATCTTGATGGATCTCTAAACTGTCTTGACCATATTCCAATTGATAACTTTCAGCAAAAGTATTTCTTGGCAATTTTCCGGGTTTACGCACTGGTACAAAGCCAATACCTAGCGCCAACGCAAGAGGTGCGCCAAATAAAAAGCCCCGAGCTTCGGTGCCGACTATCTTTGTGAAGCCTTGATTGGAAAATTTTTCTGTCATCAAAGAAATAGTGAGATTAAATGCTTCGGCATTTTCTAAAATTCCAGTGATATCGCGAAACATAACCCCTTCAATCGGGTAATTAGGTACAGTGTGTATAGCTGCTTTAAGAATGGATATTTGCTTATCGTTCATTTTCTACATTGAGTAAATTGTTATGATGAAAGGATAAAGCAATTTTATGAAGATTTATAGTGAATGCACTAGAGTATTTTGATTAAAGACGGATTCGATTAGATCCAGCAAATATCTTTCATTAATGGGCTTTTCCAATATAAACAGAAATAGTCCTGATTCTTGGCTTTCAATCAACAACTGAGCATTTTGCGTTGTCATAAATATAATATTGGGCTTAGACGCTTTACAGCTATTATGCAAATTCTTGCACAATTGTAGCCCATTCATAACTGGCATCAAATGATCAACAATATACAGATCAAAGGTTCTATTTTGAGCTAGTTCGAATGCTTCAAGTCCATTTTTTGCGATTTCAACATTGTGGCTATGCTTTTTCAGCAACTGCTGAATAGTAGTTAATACTTGAGTATTATCATCAACAATTAAAATATTCAAAACATAGCCCCTTGTATTTTATTTATGAAAGAAATGTAAACCTCCCCATCAGCATCGGTAATAAAGGCATCGCAAACAATACTACTATCGCTATAAGCCAATGAAAGATAGTTGTCGAATCTTGGAATTCTTCGTTGTGAGACATTTTTAGGTTCCTACACTACAAAATCAAAGGCGCGAATTCTAGCCTAATCCTCACTTATAGGAAAGTTATATTTGATCTAGATCAACGAACTAATACATAGAATTGACAGAGATGACTGAAACATCTCAGATAACGATTGAGCTAACCAAGTGAGCCAATTGTTATTGGAACTATCATAATAAAAAACGGGCTAATAGCCCGTTTTTTATTAGTACTTGTTAACGCTTAACCGCCACATTTTTTACTTTTTTCTTTGGCTTTTCCTTCACCGCATTTGCCTTCACCACACTTGCCTTTGGCTTTAGCTTTACCTTCGCCGCACTTGCCTTCGCCACACTTACCTTTGGCTTTAGCTTTACCTTCGCCGCATTTGCCTTCGCCACATTTCCCTTTGGCTTTAGCTTTTCCTTCACCGCATTTTCCTTCGCCGCATTTACCTTTGGCTTTAGTTTTTCCTTCGCCACATTTACCTTCACCACACTTGTCTTTCTTAGCATCATCACTGACTACCGTCATAACATCTTGTGCAGCAAATGGATTTACCTCAGCTTTTGCTGGCATAGTGACAAAAAAAGTAGCAGCTAATAACCCTACTAACATAGAAATTGAAGATTTTTTAATTACACTCATTATGTTTTACCTTTTATTTTAATTTTAGACTTTATATCTATAGTTTAAGACTGATAACAAAGACCACTTTTTACATAAATAAATTTCAAACTAAAAAAAATTATTTGATAATAGTACCTGAGGGTAAAATTCCCCTCGCACTATTGAGATTACTCACATACTTATGAAAATTCAAGAAAATCTAATTTGTCTAGCGCCTATGGAGGGCGTAGTAGATGGACTAATGCGATCAGTATTAACGTCCGTCAACGACTTTGACCTCTGTATCGCCGAGTTTGTTCGTGTCGTCGACACCTTAGTTCCTAAGCATATATTTTATAAAATATGTCCCGAACTACATAGCAATGGTAACACTAGCGCTAATACGCCTGTGAGAGTCCAACTCCTTGGACAAAACCCTACCTGGATGGCAGAAAATGCAATTAGAGCGATTGAACTAGGTTCTCACGGTATTGATATAAATTTCGGTTGTCCAGCAAAAGCGGTTAATAAAAGTAAAGGTGGTGCAATACTCTTAAAAACACCTGAACAGATATATAAAATAGTATCAACGGTAAAGCAAGCGGTGGGTAAAGATATTGACGTCTCAGTAAAAATTAGATTGGGCTTTGAGGATAGTAACTTACTTGATGAAAATGTTAGCGCGATAGTCTCTGCCAACGCAGATCTATTGACTATACATGCACGAACCAAAACTGATGGCTATCGGCCACCCGCTTATTGGGACTATATAGGTAAAATTAATAATAACTTTCCGATTCCTATTATTGCTAATGGCGAAATATGGTCAAATGAAGATGCTCAAAGGTGCAAACTAGTAACAAAAACTAACCATTTAATGTTAGGACGAGGTATTTTAGCACTACCGAATTTAGCTAACGTGATCAAGTTTGGTCATAAACCGATGAGTTGGTTAGATATGCGTACACTTTTGTTAAACTATTGTGATTTAGAATTGCTGGGAGATAAAAGTTACTATTTTTCCAGTCGTCTAAAACAGTGGTTAAGATATTTACGATTACAATATCCACAAGCAGAAACTTTATTTCAGCTAGTAAAGCCACTTAAAAATAAACAAGAGATACTCACTCTCCTTAATAGGCAATAATGCAAAAACTTGGACTAACATCTAGCAGCGTGGGCAAAAAAAAACCAGCCACTAGGCTGGTTTTTTACAAGTAACATAAATTAGATAGCTACATTTTTACGTTGTGCAGTATCTTTTATAAAGCTCAACCAACTCTTAGCTGACTTACTTGTTTTAGGATCTTGAACTGCTTTTTTAATAGCAGCATAAGCTTGCTTATATTGACCAAGATAGAAGTGAGATTCAGCAATACTCATCTGAATTTTTCCTGAATCTTTAGCATCAAGTTCAAGCGATTTGTTCAGTGCAACGATCGCAGCTTTAAATTGCTCATCTTGTTTTAGCAACATGCCCTGTTTACGGTAGTGTTTAGCTAAACCAGTCAATTTAGCAACTTCACCATAATACTTGGCGGCTTTATCAATATGCTGTGCAGCATGATAAGCATTAGCTAGTGCAGCTAGGTTTTTATCATCACGTTTCACTAAGCCTGAATCGATATGCTTTTCAAGCAATTTAGCTGACTTATATGGAATTTCGTTAGATGCATATAAGTTAGCCAAGGTTTTAATTTCAGATTCTTTTTCCAAAAACCCACGCTTATAAGCTAAATCCAGCGTTGCCAATCCTTTAGGATAATCTTCAACTAGTAAGTAAAACATACCAAGTTGCGTCCACCATTGCTTATTCTCAGGGAAAAGTTGCAATACTGTTTCTAAAACTTTAACAGCATCTTTAAACATCTTCCTTTCATAATAAGACATAACTTTTAGGATATAAGGGTTTTGATTATGCTTATCACCATAAGCTGCGATAGCCTTATCTGCAGGAACAATAATTTTATCCAATTGTTTTAATTCTGCATATGCCTGTGCTACTTTAACCCACGTATTACCGTCAGATTTACCGGTAAAATCCATCCAAGCATAATAGTTTTTTAACGCATCGTTATAAGCTTTAGTTTGCATTTGCAAATCAGCTAATAACTTTAGCGATTCCCCATGGTCAGCCTCATTGAGTATATCTGGAGCAACAGCTTTTTTAAGGTAATCAATCGCTTTTTGCTCTTGATCACCTTTAGTTGCATACATTACGGCAATAAAACGATCGACATAAGCTCGGTCATAAGTTTTACTTGCATCTATATCAAGTAACATAACTAAAGCTCCGTCTATATCATCTGCAGTATAGAGTTCAAAAGCTTTGCCTATTTTTTTACCAACTGATGGACCCACAAGTTGAGTTGGACGCTTTTTCTTTTCTTCTTCTGCATGAACATCTGCAGACATTGGTAATTGAGCGACCAATATAGAAGCAAGTAAAACCAAAGAAGTTATTAATTTATTCATAATTTACCCCCCCGCATCCATTTTAAAGTCGAGTTGAACAGTTAATCCAACTTGTCTTTGTGGTTTACCATCAACAACTTTTGGTTTGTATTTCCATTTACGAAGCGCTCGTTTTGCTTCTTTATCGAAAACACGTTTAGGTTCAGCGTCAATCACGTCGACATCTTCAACCCCACCAATTTCGTTGATTGTAAAAGACAATTTTACCCAGCCTTCTTTACCATCTCGCGCTGCTTGTATTGGGTATTTCGGTTCTATACGAACGATTGGTGTTGCGTCACCATCTCGACCAAAACCTGCTCCTGGAGCAGAAATACCAGTATTAGCACCTGCTAACTGAACGCCTGGCATATTAAAACTTAAACCACTGTTTGCATTATTAGCTTCTGGCTCTGGAGCCTGAGGCTTAGGTGGTGTTTTAGGCGGCGGCGGCGGTGGCGGTGGAACGCGACGTCGTTGCTCTGCTGCTGATTTAGGTGGCGTAGTATTAACTTCTACAATAATATTTTCTTGTTGCTCATCCTTGCTTCTATCACCGCTAGAAACAAGGAAAGCCATAAATGAAAATAATACAAAAGTTACTGCTGCGCCTAGTAGTATTGATACTAAAAAGCGAACCATAAACTACCCCTTAGCTGCAGCAATAGAAATTCGGTCTATACCCGCTTCCTTAATTGCATCCATAACTTTTACTACAATGCCATGTTTTGCATCTTTATCAGCTTGAATGATTACAACATCTGTAGGTTGTTCCGCTAGTAATTTTTCAATCCTAGCGCCAACTCGTTCGATATCAACTCGACCTTTATCTAACCAAATTTCGCCCGTATCTTTAATTGCAACAAAGATGTTAGCTGATTTTTGTTTAGTTTGGTTCGCTGCTTTTGGTTTATTGACTTCGATACCAGCCTCTTTAACAAAAGAGGTAGTTACGATGAAGAATATCAACATAATAAATACGATATCCAGCATCGGTGTCATATCGATTGCTGCTTCTTCGTCTTCACGAATACGTTTACGTGCCATTCGAATATCTCTCTAGTGATGAGGTAAACTGTCAACCAGTTTAGCCTTTGCTAGTTTAACTTTAGCGTCTAATCTTGAACTAAAAAACACACCTGATAATGCTGCAACCATTCCTGCCATAGTAGGAATTGTTGCCATAGATATACCTGATGCCATCAGACGCGGATTACCTGTACCTTGCTGAGCCATGACTTCAAAAACACCTATCATACCAGTTACCGTGCCAAGTAAACCAATCAGTGGACACATTGCCACTAACGTTCTAATTGTGAGCATGCGTTGCTCTAATAATTCTGTCGCTTCGGAGATCCAAGTATCTCTAATTCGATGTGCGTACCAAGAAGTAGTATCTTCTCTGGCATTCCAACGTCCGACGATATCGTCTTTCATTTTTGGATAAACTTTTGATAAGAACCAATAGCGCTCTATCATCATCACCCACATCAATAAGAGAGCGAAGGCAACAACGTAAAGTACATTACCACCTGTCGCAATAAAACTCCTGACAGATTCCCAAAGCTCTATCAGGAATAACATTATTTAGACTCCTTCTCAGCAATCGCAGCAATTAAGCCCGCGCTTTGCTCGTCTAGTTTCTGCAACACAGATTTACTCTTACCAGCAACAACACTGTGAATTAAAATAAGAGGAAGTGCACAAATCAAACCTAACGCTGTTGTAACAAGTGCTAATGAAATGTTACCCGCCATAATTTTCGGGTCACCTGTACCGAACAATGTAATTGTTTGGAACGTCATGATCATACCGATAACCGTACCTAACAAACCCATTAACGGTGCAATAGCTGCAAACATTTTGATTAAGTTGATACCACGATCCACCTTAGGAGTTTCTCGTAAAATCGCTTCATCAAGTTTCAATTCTAACGTTTCAGCATCTACCGCTTTGTTGTCATGATAAACTTTTAACAAGCGACCTAATGGGTTGTTCTCGTTAGGTTGGCCAAGGTTTTTCTCTTGCGCTTTGATTTTCGACGTCATTGAACCTAATACGATGATACGCTCAAGAGCAATTAAACAACCGAAGAACAACAATACTGTGATTGCGTAACCTACTTCAGCACCTTCATGGTAGAATTCCATCAATGTTTTCTTACGTGTTTCTAACGCTAAGATAGCACCACGAGATGGATCCACATAAACTGGAGCATAACCAGAAGTCGTATTGAAGAAATCAGATGCAGATGAAGAAATGTATCCTGCAGGCTGTTTTGCTAATGGTTGTACTTGGCCAACTTCATCATTGTAGTTCAAGTAACCTTGATCGCTAACTAAGTTAAATGTACCAATACGAGTAACTGTTTCAGTAGATTTAGAACCGTCAAGGTTTGTTACTTCAGTACTAAACTGTGAAACTTTACCTGATTGTGTCATTTCAGTTTGCAAAGCAAACCATAACTCTTCCAAATCTTCCAATGCTGGAATCTCTTTGGCGTTAGCGATGCGATTTAATACGTCACCACGTCCTGGATATTCAGCACTTACAATAGATGTAGCGATTTGACCGTAAGCATTAGCAGCTGCGCCACGACTTACACCAAACATTTCACCTAAGGTGCCAGTAGCATTGTCTAATTCAACTTCTTTTTGTGCTAATTTAATTTCATTAGCAGCATATTCTTTAGTTAACCGTTCATTACGGTCTTGCTGAGCTTTAAGTTCAGCTTTTGCTTTGTTTAACAAAGATTGCTTGTCAGAGCGAGCTGATAAAAATTCTGCTTCACGTTTTTTATCTAGTTTGGCTTCTGAAATGCGATCAGATTTAACTTGTTTCAACAAATCATCAAGCTCATTTGCGTTTGATGTTGCTGAGTAACCTGCTGTCAATGAAGCAGCAAGTAATACAAAATTAATAACTTTTTTCATTATTTTGCTCCTGCTGCAAATACTGGTAATCGAGTTAAGTCCATAGGTAATTGTTTCTTCGCCATACGAATGGTGTCAGTAACAGACTTAAGATATTCGTCACCTAAAGCATCCCATGAGCGTGAGTCATTATTCCATACCCAAGCATTTTTCATATCAAGAGATTGTGCTACTAGCGCAATACGTCCCATATGAACAAAGTCCGCAGTGATAGTACGGTCACCTAAATCAAGTTCACCTTGATAAGCGTCAAAAATAGTACCGTAGCCCGCTTCAATTTCATAAGCTTCCAATACAAGACGGAACTGCTCTGAAGTCGTTACGTTTGAATCACTCATAACATTACGCAATGTAGCTACACGTTCTTTACGACTTTCAATATTCATTGGCACATCAAGTTCAACGAATTTTTCCAGTGTATCGATCATTTTGTACATTAATGGCACTACACCTTGCTTGATCTTATCGATACCAGCAATTTGTTGCTCTAATGATGCAATACCTGCTTTTTGATCATCAACCATACGTTGAACGTGATCGTTATAGCCACGAAGAACATCAGCTTCATCAACGGTATTACGATACTCAGCTAAAAGCTCTTGAGTTTGCTCGTAAATGTTGTTGATTTTGCTTTGAGATTTCACAGAGGCTTTGAAAATTTGAGCTTCTGCCTTTTGTAGATCTTTTAATACATCTGCAGTAGCGATATTGCTAGCTGTCAGTGCTAATGCGCCAACTATTGTTGATGCGATAAGGCTTTTTTTGCTTAATTTGGACATAGTTCCCAACCAGTTGCTATTTAATTTTGATAACAAATTTATTGTTAACGCAAATTTAATAATCTGCCATTTTAAGTTTTAATTTCTCTAGAATAAAACCAAGCAATACTCCCAGACGACAGCTTCGCTGTCAACCAAGTACACAAAAAAGGTAGTTCATTTCTCAAATTATTAACAAATTGAACTATTTTGTAACGATTTCCCCGAAGGATAGTAAAGTTTAGTACATTATATTTGTAACTAAAGTTACAAATTAGACTTTATGAAATTCGATACCCTTAATATATGAACTGAAATTTGCTGTTATATGTTTTACTAATTCTTTCGTATTAAGTCAAACTTAATCGAACATTTAACACAAAATATTATTAACAGGTTCCTTAACTTCTAAACCAACCAGTTATTGAATAACGTTTTTTTTCTGAAAACGGTGCTATTGAAGTAACTGAATGAATCTTATTTACATCAAAAAGTGTTAATGAATTAAAAGTGGGTGACCATGAATCTGTCGGCTGACCACTTTTTTCAAAAAATTGTAATAGCCCTCCCCAATCAGGATGCCAATTTTCAGTCATCCCTAGTACATAAGCAATCTGTCTAGTCTCTCCTGGAATATCATCAACATGACGAGTTAAAAAGTCCCCGACTCGAAAACGAGTCGCTTGTCCATCCGCATGTGTAAGTGAGTTTTTATTGGTAATTACTTTTATTAAATCCAACATGTGAGCTGAGTTTAAAAGACTTAAGGCATTAGTCAGCTCCGGCTTTGAGTCAGGCTCTATTTTGTGGCGGCCGTACAAAAAACCGGAACCTTTTGCCGCAGCTTTATATATGTCATTATATAGCCCTAGTCTAGTTTCATTGTTTAACTTAGCTATTTCGTCGTCGCTCGCTTGCCTATTCATTCCAGCCAAATGAAAAGCATTTGCGTAATCAATTTTTGATTCTAAACATTGCCTTAATTGTTCGGCACTACTTGTAGTTAAAAAGTCATATATTCTGACAATACCATTCTTTAAAAACGTATTGTTTAGCATATCGACATTTAAAATTTCATTCACAGATAAAGTCAATTATATTTCCTATAAAGCCATTGGATTCTTGCCGCTTCTCAACCATCCAGTTATAGATAAGCGATGTTCTTTCGTAAATGGAGTTACATAACCCACATAGTGTTCTACCGGAATTTTGAAAATATTAATTTCGTTAAACGTTGGTAAAAAACTTTGCTCAATTTGCATATCGTCATTGAGTATATGTAGCGCTCCTCCCCAATCAGCACGCCAATCTTTTGTTAAATTAATAACAAATGCTGCAATTCTATTTTTATTATCCACGTCATCCCTATGGCAATTTAAAAAGTGCCCAGCACTAAAACGAGTAATTTGAGCGTCAGCAAATGTTATTTCAGGAGCACAAGTTAAGTTCCGAAAAAAATCGAGTGTTAAATCACAATTCAAAAACTTAACAATTTCGTTAAAAAAATGACCTGGCATCAAATTTTTATGAAAAATATCATAGATAGGGATAGTTTCATAAAAATATTGAAAACCATACGCCGCTTGTTCATTAACGAGGTGATTTAAATTATCTTTATCTTTTTGTTCCCACTGGGCCACTTCAATATTATTTAAATCTTGATGCGTGCCATTATGATCAAAAACTAAATTCCATTGTTCTTGTGTTGAAATGTTTGCAAAAATTTCTTCGGCGGCTCCATCCACCAACGCATTAGGAACCTTTACATATCCATGTTCACGATAACACTGAACCAAAGTTTCAATACTATTTTTATTAGCGATCGATAAATTCATTTTTGTCTCTGTGGTTGAGGGCAAACACATTTAATAAGTTTTTATTTTAATGTATTATCCTTCAACTAAATTAAGTAACCAATATTGGTATATGTCATTAGTGAATAACAAAGGTACGCTAAAATCAACATGAATTTAACGGAATCATTGACCAGTGCTGAAAATGCACACAGAAATGGGAATTTTGATGTAGCGAAACAAAAGTATCTGCAAATTATCAACACGTATAATCACAATGACGCCATTTATGGTTTAGCTACTTTGTATTCACAACATGCCTTGTTTGATGACGCTTTACCTCTTTTTGAAACCGCCCTGCAGCGAGAGCCCCTTGCCGCCGACATAGCATTAAATTTTTCATTATGCTTACAAGCTGCTAACCAAAAAGATAAAGCTATATCAGTAATAAACACAATTAAATCAAACTTGCCAAATGATCAGCATATCTTAATTGCTTTTGCACACCTTGCCTTAAATTTGAACCAACCCAGTTTGGTTATTGATATTTTGAAGCTATATGAACTTAGTGATTTGCAATCTTTCTCTTTAACCGCTAGTGCTTACATGGCCTTAAACGATTGGAAAAGTGCAAAACAACTATGGGAACGTTTGAGTAAAAAATCGCCCTCGACACCTATTTTTTGGGAAAAACTGTCACTTTGTGCAGCGAAACTGAGAGAATATGCGCTCGCCAATAGCACTTTTGAGACTTTCATGACGTTGTCGCCGAAAAGCAGTATAAATCACTTGAAATATGCGGATTTATGTATAATTTCAAAAGATTTAGCCACTGCACGAACGCAATTGAACTATGCAATTTCCCTCAATGACGTCAGCCTAACGCGTTATGAGCTTGAAGCGAGTATTTGTCGATTAGAGCACAATGTTGAGCAGGCTATTGTAGCCGCCAACAAAACAATTTCTCTGGCAAAAGAAAGTCACACTGCTTGGGAAATCAAACTGGAGCTAAGTAAAGAGTATGAAGAATGTGTGACAAACTTACACCACCTTTATACTGATAGTATTAGTAACACGTATGAAAACCAACACAATCTGTTTACGTTAGCAAAAGCCTACGAAAAATTAGAAAACTTCGACCTAGCGTTTAGGTGTTTTGAGAAAGCGAATAAATTGCAAGGTGATCAACAACAAATGGCTGGCCTAGGTTACATAAAGGAACAAGTAGTTAAAGATCATATGTTTTATAAAGCATTGAGGGCATCTCCTATCAATGATTTGTCAGCTCAAACTAAGAATATATTTATCGTTGGCATGCCTCGCTCCGGAACCACCTTGATGGATCGCATTATTTCTCAACACCCTTCTGTTACAAGCTGTGGCGAAAGCGAAGCATTAGCTACCGCTGTAGACCACAGAGCCAACAAGAATAAACATAGCGTAGATTTTAATTGGGACACTTTTCTTAAAGGTTTCTCGAGTGAGATTTTTCAGTATTATAGCAATGAAATGCCCACTTCTTCTGACATTATCGTCGATAAAATGCCTCACAACTTTCTTTATGTGGGTGCTATGGTCGCTATTTTTAAAAATGTCAAAATCATTCAAATGCGAAGAACCCCCGAAGATTTGGCATTGTCTCTTTTTTCCCATCCCTTTGCATTGCACCACAACTATGCAACAGACTTGGAAGATACTGCACATTCGATTTATCATGCGAACAAGCTAATGGATTTTTGGTGCAAGCAATATCCGGAGAATGTTATGGATGTAAATTACGAAGACTTGGCTAAAATCCCTTTAGAAACAGCAAAAAGAATATATAACTTTTGTAATTTGACATGGGATGACGATTATCTAAATTTTCATAAAAAGAATGTAAGCAGCTTTACTTTTAGTGAAGTGCAAGTGAGGCAACCCATAAATACCAGTAAAATTAATTTTTCTCGACATTATGAAAAACAATTTTCACCTTTTAGAAAGGCTTACAATGCGTTAGTTCAAAGCAAAAATTGATGCCGGTTTTTTAGCCACACGTCCCGTTCTGAAAAGCTTTTTTGTATGTCTTGTCTTTCGTTTTCTGATAAGTCTTGATGCCAAACAGAGAAAATCAATACCACTCTGTCTTGATCGGTAGTATTTATCGCTTCATGTTCAAAAGAGTCATCAAAGGCAATAACTTTACCTTTTTGCCAACAATGCTTTTCATCGGCAACGCGCAAATACCCACCATTTGGCACAATAATAGGCAAATGCACCGTTAAACTATGGTTTGACTGTCCAAAGTGAGGCTTAATATGTTGCCCAGCCTTTAGTAAGCTGAAAAACACCTCATAAGGATTTTCATTTAAATTGTACAAAGGCAGTGCCTTCAATAAGTCAACGGTCTGTGGCATCAGGTCTAATAATTCGTTATTAGCAACACCGTTATTGTAAAGGTACAAGGCAGTCCAATTTTTAGAGCCTGCAAGTGCTTCAAACTCTTTCTCCACAAACGTCTTGTTTATATAAGGCGTTCCTTTAGCCGTGATCATCTCAATTAAATTAGAGAATTCCCCGCTAATACGTTCATAATTATTTTCGACGATTTCGCACCATGGTAATAATGTTTTATCGTGAACAGGTTTGGCCAAAAGTCGTGGCACATAAAACAAATGGGGTTTTTGATGTGGGTGTAAATAAGAGAATGCTTGATTGTGAGTTTGAGGCCATATCGCAGAATTGATAATTGACGATGTATTCGCACTTTCTAGGCTTTTTTTATGTAGCGACGTAAAATGGTCTTTTAGCGCTATTTCGGCCGTGTAAGAACGTAACCGGGTTTCATAAGAGGCATCCTCACGCCAATGTAACCATTGTAACTGACCGTCGATGTCGTTCCCCAGTGAATAAATGGCGAGTGCCCGTTCTAGTTGCCCTTGCTGCTGGAAAAAATAACCTGCGTAAAGGTGTACCATTACATTCATGGGAGACAATTTTAAACAAGCTAGATAGCAAGCCTCTGCCTTTTGCACTGTTCCAATCTGTTCTTCAATCACAGCCAAACGATATAGCTGCTCTACGTTGTTTGGATATTCATCTACAAATGCCCTCAACAGTTTTAGCCCCTGAGCGTTGTTCTGAGCTTTGAATGCATCTTCTATTTCATTTAATTTTTCGTTCATGCCTACAACTTGATTCCTGTAACTTTCCAAGCAAGATGTTCATCATCATTGTTTAAAAAAACCTTACTGTAGCTTACGCTGACACCTAAACTGCTGAGATGCTCTTGAAATTCCATAATGTCATTTTCACTTAACGACACAGAAACTAATTGCTCTAACCGACATCCTTCAGCAAAAATTCGCTTTTTCATGCTGTCAAAAATAGTCTGTACTTCTTGGTTGTTCATACCTTGATTTTTGAATGCGATAAATTGGCCAATAGCAGTAAAAATTTGTCCTGATATAGCCTCACTGAGTCTTTTAGAATGCTCAGCTACTATCTGCTCCGCTTTTTGTTCTAGGGCTAAAAGCGATATATTGTCGCTAATATAGTCGCTGATATTTTCAAGTAATCCATCCGTTGTCTTTATTAGCTCAAATTCAGCTATTTTTCTAATCGCTGGTTTAACGACTTCACTATTTTTACTGTGTAATACAAAGGTAAACAATCCTCTAGGTTTTAGTACTCTGACAAATTCTTCTGTAGCTAATCTCAACTCAGCATATTCAAATCCGAACTGGCTAGTTACTGCATCGAATGAGTCGTTACTAAACGGTAGATTAGCAATATCTACCTCTGGAAAAAACGAAACGCTTGCCAATGCGTTATTACTAACAAACTTTTTGGGGTCAATTTTCGCATAGTCTACGCCTGTTATATTAAGGTCATCTTGAGCAGACAACAATGCAACTGGCACTGTACCGTTACCAGTGGCCAGATCAAGCACCTGTGCTTGGCTAACTAATTTTTTAGAAAAACGTTGCCAAAGTGATGATAGAATTAAACCATCTCTACCTTTGTCCACAGGGATACAGCTATCTTGATTACCACTTAGCCAATATAATGACCACGCGTCGACTTTATCCATAGTTATTTCCCTTGGGGAATGATGTCACAAGGAGCAGTAAGTCTACTATCATCAGGACCTCCGTTAAATCCGATTGTGCCATGCCATGCATAGGATGGAAAAATAACTACCTTCCCTGCCGTAGGCGCAATGATGCGGCTGATGACTTCTCTATCTCCAAGCCCCATCGAACTTTCACCAAATTTAATTGAGCCAGCATTGTGAGAACTTTGTGAGTGTAAAGAGAAATCTGGCACCTTAATATAAAAACTGGAACTTAACCAACCTAGAGGGTGAACATGATTTACATGAAAACCATTGGGCTTTAACTTGACAGACCAAGAACCTGCAAAACTAAACTTTGTTGTTTTTCGGGATAATAATGGATGTGTGCTGTCAGTTTGCAAGCTATCAATATAGTCCTTCACTACCAGCTCAAAAGAGTGTTTTAATGCTTGAATCTGAGGGATAGGTTTATTAAATAAACGACCCGGCGTTTGAGTTCCATGTTTTAACGTCTGTTTTAACGGCTCATGTTGTGTAGTATGCATGGGCACTAATACTTGTTCTAGCTCAGACAAAAAAGCTTCTCTCGAACTATATCCCTGTGGAACAGGAATATCGTAACCTTTAATATGGTTTTGATAATCAATCAACCATTCATATCGTTCGTCATTCATTAAGCGCCAACAAGTACTTTTGTAGGCGATTAGCAGTTGATTAAAAGGGGCGACAAGTTCGGCTTGGTTAATATATTGCAATGCTTTTTCATATTGAAAGTCGAAAATAAGCAGCTCAATAAAATCTAGGGCGACAGCCAAGTCGTAATGCATTGACAAGGAGGATTCGAACGCCTGAATGCCATCAGTCAACTTATTTTGTAATACTGAAATCTTCCCCTTTAGGTACATAAGACTAGGAGTTTTATCTATGGTGAGTGATTTTTCTAAAATCACACTTGCTTCACTTATATTTCCCGCCGACATTAAGCTTTCAATATACCCCTTTCGCAACACAATATTGTGAGGAAGGTGATCTATGGCTAATTTATAGCTTTTGCCAAACTCATTCTTCTTTCCTGTTTGCCAATAAAACTCATTTAATGTGTCATGCACTTCAATATTATCTGGCGCCTTGTTTAACGCACTCCAGTAGGATTTCTCCGCACGAGCGTAATCCCCTTTGTCAAACAAAGTATTGGCTTCGTTGAAATCAATTTCTGCCATGTTAGGCGAAGCAGCTTTTGCTTTTTGGAAACAAACTAACGCCGAATCTAAATGTTCTAATAAGCGATAAGTCATCCCCAAATTATTCAAGGCATTGATATAATTAGGATCAATCTTTAACGCTTTTTGGTAGTAATCAATGGCTAAAGGGAATTTTTCTTGAGCTTTGTAAATATTTCCCATCGAGGTCAAGGCAGAAACATCGTTGCTGTTTAATCGCAATACACTATTAAAAGCCTTTATTGCCCGTTCGAACTCTTTGGCATTCAACAAGAGAATCCCTAAGTTCTTCCATGCACTAACAAACTTTTTATCCAACACAACCGCTTGCTGGTAATGTTTTTCTGCAAGTTCAAGCTGACCCAATTGCTTATAAAGATTGCCTAAATTGTTATGCACTTGTGGTTGCTTATTATCTAACATTAGCGATTGCTTAAAGAAAGTAACCGCTAACTCAACTTGTTTATCCGCTTTATAAGCTAATGCCGCGAGATGAAATACATCTTTATTGTTCGGCACCTGAAGTAGCAATGATTGTAACTCTTGAACGACTTGCTTGATATGGCCACTTTGGAGCATTGCAAATAAGTGCTGCATTTTATGTGCGGTAGTTGGTGTTAAGTGTGTTGGCATGTGTTTTTCTACAAATGTTATGGAAGTGCTTACTTAAGATTGCATTGCGGGTTTCACAATAAAACAATTACAGTAAAAAATATAGAGTATTTAAAACGATACACCGTTATTCTTCGACATCCTGTACATCGTCGCTCTCTGACCTCCTGTCACCGCGACATACCGTTCACCCTTTACTTAAAAAAAAATGACCAACGAATGTTGGCCATTTTTACACTACTAAAAGTGATTATTATCAGTTAATGATGATGTTTCATCATCAAAGATAATAATTAATCAAATTTGTAAGAAGCGCTTAAGAATACACGTGGACCAATTACGTCATAAAGCTCAGGCCATGTGTTTGCTTGTTGTTGTGAATCACCTAAAGCAGTAGGCTCTTCATCAAACACGTTCTTAACACCAAAGTTAACAGATAACGCATCGTTAACTAAGTAGCTAGCGCTTAGGTCAACATATACAGCAGCGTCAATTGTAGAAACTACTAAGTCACTAGCAGTTGCAGATCCTGTCATGATTTGATCATCATCAGACTCTCCAATGTAACGTACTAAACCTGATAACGTTAAGTCACCTGTTGTCCAGTTAACACGTGTATTGGCTTGGAATTCAGCCAATGGAGTACCACAAGTGTTACCGTAGTAACCCGCACATTCATCAACTCTTGCTAATTCAGCAACAGGTGATGTATCGAACTTAGTTAGGAACGTTGAACGATATTGAATATTTAACGTTGAACCGTTACCAAATAGACCAGCGTCGAATTCAGTGTTATAGGTTACGTTAAAGTCAACACCCGCAGTTTCAATAGTTGAAATGTTTGCATTAAGTACATTTACTAAAGAAACGTTGCCGTCTGCACGACGATCAATTGCTTGACAGAATGCACTGTTAGCATCTTTAACTTGGTTGTAACAAATATCCAATACGTTTGGTACACCGCCACCTAAAACATTGATCGCATCTGTTATTTCGATATTGAAATAATCTATTGTAAGGTCTAAACCTTCCATTGGTTGCATTACTAAACCAACAGTGAAAGTATCAGACGACTCTTCTTTAAGATCTGGGTTACCACCAAACATACCTTCAATTTGAGTGTTAGACTGTGTAAACACACCAACTTGATCTGGCGATACACCCATAGACTCACAAAGTGAACGTGAAGTTACACCTTCAACAAAGCCGTCAACTGAACATGGATCGGTTGCACCTGGGAAACCATTGGATTGACCAAGGAATAACTCAGATACGTTAGGCGCACGAACCGCTTGTTGGAAACCAATACGAGTACTCATCCAATCAGTAGGTGCCCAGTTAAGTGCTGCAGCAAAAGAAGTAACTCGTCCTATATTAGAGTAATCAGCAGAACGTGCAGCACCCCATAAGCTTAATTCTTCAGCAAATGCTTTACCGCTAAGTAACGGCACTGAAATCTCTGTAAATACTTCTTCAGAACTGTAGTGACCAATAGTTGGCTTACCTGCGTTAAAGCCTAAAACATCTCCCGCTGACAAGAATTCATCAGGACGGAAAGAAGACTCATCTTGACGTTTTTCATAACCAAATACCACACCAACTGGCTCACTAGCACCTGGCATAGTAAAATCTAAGGTACCAGATACAGTTGCCATGAATACTTCTTGTCTAACTTGCGTTACGTTAGACGCACCAACATTAATAAAGTCAATAGCTTCTTGAGAAATATTTCCTTCACCAAAGATATTTAACGGCGCACAACCACCAGAAGTGTCTTGACATTCTGTGCCTGCATCATTCGTTAAAATAGCTTGACGGAAACGTGAGTCAGATACATCGTTGTTAAGAAGATTAGACTGGTCTAACTGTGAGCGACTGTAGTACACATCGTATGACCAATCGTCATTAATGTAACCATCAATACCAACTAAAATACGCATTGCATCACGTGTATCAAGTGCTTGACGTGAACCGTTTTCTACCATACGACGACCAATAAATGGTAGTGTATAGATAGTACCGTCAGCATTCATTAAGCCACGGTCATCGTCAGCAAACGCTTGTTGCACGTCAGCGGCAAAAAATGCACTGTTAGGGTTAACTTCAACATAGCCTAAGAAAGCAGGCGTTGGTGCCAATTCTTGTGGCACTTCGTTACGAATAAATGACAATTCAGCATAGAGCTTAGTATCATCATTAATGTAGTAATGAGAGAACGCGCTCATTGTTAAACGTTCTTGTGGTAACTGTAGGAAGTTATCAGGTGCATAGTTAAAACGATCAGCACCGGTAAATGCTGCACCAGAACCGTCTGGTAAAAAACGACCTAAGTTATCGCCATTTGGCAACGTAGGACCCGCAAATAAACGCGTACCTGGAATACCAGATGAACCACCACCAATTAGCTCGCCGTCACCTTCTGTTAACGCTTTATCAGAAAATGCACGGTCGCCTTGGAATAAAGACTCACGCTTTGAGTAACCCACGTAAAGAACTGCATTACCGCGGTCATCAGCGAAGTTGCCACCCATTGTAAGGTCAAGGTTAAATTTCTCTGCATCACCTTCAGTAGTAACGTCGTATAATGTTGAAATTTCAACACCTTCGAAGTCATCTTTCATGTTAAAGTTAACAACACCACCTAACGCATCAGAACCGTATACCGCTGATGCACCACCAGTGATGATTTCAACGTTTTCAATTAATGACGCAGGGATTGTGTTCAAATCAACAACACCTGTTTGAGTTGCAGGAACCCAACGACGGCCGTTAACCATAACTAGTGTACGAGAACTACCTAAACCACGTAAATCAACACGCGCAGTACCATCACCTGGGTTGTTTGAACTAGGACCAAATGATGGAAGAGTAGAAGGTAATTCTGCTAATTTTTGTTCTACGTTTAAGTTACCTGAGATGGCAAATTCTTGCGCATCTACTTTGATGATTGGCGTTACAGCTGTTAATTCTGCACGTTTGATACGTGAACCTGTAACTTGGATACGTTCAACGCTTTCTTCCGCTGCTTCATCTGCAAATGCAAGGGCACTTGGCATTGATAACGCAGTAGTTGTTGCGCCTGCTACAATAGCTAAACGAATAGCTTTAGTAAGCTTATTACTTTGATACATTTATTTACTCCCTGGACCACATTTATGTGATTCTAGTGTTTTAATTACAAGACTATTAAAATGTCTTTTTTGTTATTAAATGGTGCTGAGACCTGATCTGTCGCATAGATAGTAAACGCAATCGCTTTAGGTGGTCAATAGCATTTATAACCAAATACAAATAATTTTAACATTTTGCAATAACCAGTTACATTTATACTTACTTCAAAAAACACTATTTTTACGAATAAAAACAATAAAATACACAGCAGTTCAGTGTTAACTTATATTATATTAACTATCTATTAAAATTTAGTTAAAACTTGAATAGATGTTGACGATATAATTACAAAAACAAACCATATTATTCTTACTTTTCAATCACCTAAAAACAAAGCAATCAACAAAGCAGTTGAACCAAATTTTCTTTTCTAGACACAAAGCACTGAAACAAAGATAAATAAAAACAAACAAAAACAAACAGATAGGGTCAATCCGACTATCAACGTAAAGATAAGAGAACAAAATCAAATTAACTACTTGTAAATAATTTGTAACTGCGACAAAGGAAATAGCTAAAACTTATACGACTGGCATTATTGAATTGTGCTAGACTTCCGCTTTCACTTTAAAAGGCCCATTAATGGAACCAGTTTTAGATATATATTTGTTGTTGGTCTTATGTAGTGTTGGATTTATCGCTGGATTTATCGATGCCATTGTTGGCGGTGGTGGAATGTTAACAATACCAACATTGTTAACCTCTGGCTTGCCTCCTCACATTGCATTAGGCACAAATAAATTGGCTGCGTCTTTTGGCTCTTGTACCGCTTCATTGACCTTTTATAAAAAGAAGTTGTTTGATCCTTATTTCTGGCGTTACTCATTAATATCAACTGCGGTGGGAGCAATAATAGGGACTTTAATTGTTAATTATTTGTCCACTGACTTCCTAGAAAAAGCATTACCCATTATTATTGTATTAACCGCTATCTATACTCTATTTGGTAAGTCTGTAAATATTGCTCACAATAAGCTTCCCCCTGAAAATAATGGTTTGTATGCAAAACAAATATCCCAAGGACTTGTACTTGGTGCTTATGACGGCGTCGCTGGTCCTGGGACGGGAGCCTTTTGGATGACAAGTTCATCTGCATTATACAAAATAAATATATTATTAAGCTGCGGCATTGCGCGATCTGGCAACTTCGTCAGTAACTTTTGCAGCTTATTAACTTTTATTTATCTTGGATACGTAAACGTTATCCTAGGTATTTCGATGGGCATATTTATCATGTTAGGGGCATGGGTGGGAGCCCATTCTGCAATAAGGTATGGCAATAAGTTTATTCGGCCAGTGTTTATCTTAGTTGTTATTTGTATGTCTATTCATTTAGCCTATAACGCATGGCAATAAGTGACGTTTTATGACTCTTTCAGCAATAAACAAAATATCAACAGTATTGGCACAACTTTCAAAACAAGCACAGGCGGTAGACAAGGAAAATTCTCAATTAAAATGTCACTCTGTATTGCAAGATAATGCGCTGTTTTCCAAAATACTATTCACTACTTATAGCGACAAATTTTTACCTTATGTTAGAGAGGTAGAACAAAGAACCCATGAGCTGGACAGGTTAATAAAAGCAAATAAAACTGATTTTGCCCAAAACCTTATTTCACAAATTGAACAACAAATATTAGCATTACTTAACGCACTAAACGCAAATACAAGTATGCACCAAGAAGCAGCACAACGTTTAAGTAGATTAAAATCAATAAAAGCTAAAAGGTATAAAAAAGCGCTAGTAAATGTTGTTCAATCTACCCAAGATCTATATCAAAAACTATCCGAACATCACGAGTTTGAAAGGCGATTGCTCGAAATGCTTAATGACAGAGAGCAACAAAGAACTCAATCAAGTAATGCAACATCAAATACCTTGTCACAAGAAGTTTTGGCACTACACCAGAGGTTAGGACGATGTCGTCACGCTATTTCGCAAATAGAACGGCAAATAGAATATGCTGAAAAACGCGGGTAAAAGCGTTTGTTTTCTGGTTTAAAATCACTCCAATATAGGCAAAATAGTCTCTTACGTTATTTTACAAAAGGGTATCTACTCGTTTGTTTTATTTACTAGTCATTCGGTGATTTGGGATATTTCAATTTTTAGAAAATAACGAATTAACATATATGAACTTCATATTGAATTTAATAGCATAGAGCTGAGTTTATTGTCTTTAAAATTGCAAAACTTGTTAATGTGTTACAAAAATGGATTTTGATAGCTATTGCCACTGCCCGTTTTTCCTGTTGAGTGAGGTTAACAACTTGCTTAAACCCGCAAGGGACGGTATTCTTTTTTATTTTTGTATTTGTTTACGTGTTAGTTGAATAAATTTGAAACTAACGCTCACACAAATAGCTGAATACACCTTATAGATTTGGAATTATTAGTGATCGTTACCGACCATTTTGTTTATATTCATACTTCACGTCATGCTGGAACATTTCTGAATAAATTGATACTAAACCATGTTTCTGGTGCTAAAGGTATTCAGTATCATGGGCATTTAAGTATGCTTCCTGATGCTTATGATAGTTTGCCTGTTCTAGGCTTGGTGAGAAATCCTTGGGATTGGTACGTGTCCATGTATTTTAACTATCGCCATAAAGGGCAATATATATTTAGAATAATTTCTGAAGATGGAAAATTGAACTTCGAAGAAACGGTTTCTCGTTACCTATTACTGGGTGATAATAGCTCAACAAGTAATAAGCTTTTAGCACAATTAGTTTTAGCTTGCCCTACTGAGATAAACGCAAAAACGGATCCTAGAGTATCTAGACCGGCTTTGTGTTCGAATGATTTTGCAAGTTACCCGCCCGAATGTGGCTACTATAGTTGGTTGTTTCAATTAATGTATGCGTCAAATAAAAAGCCTACGATAAGTATTGGTCGTTTTGAATATCTTCGCCAAGATGTATTACAGCTTTTTAAAGAAACAGGTACGCCGATTTCAAAGGATATTTCTCGATATCTAGAACAGGGAGTACCAGTAAATAGCAGCGATAGAGAAGCCTCATATCAAAGTTACTATTCAAAAGAGCTGCAACAACTGGTTGAGCATAAAGACAAATACATCATAGAGCGATTTGGATATAGCTTTTAAATTTATCAATTATATTATTACTAATTATCTAACTAACGTTCTTCTCATAGCGTTTTATATATAGAGTTAAAAGTCTGAAGTAGTGAAAAACAATAATACAACATCTTGGAATAATCATGGACAAAATTAAATATCCAAAAACTGATTTCTTTAGAAAATTAGGTGATGCTAATATCGAGGAGTTGATAAAACGGGTCAGTGTACTTCCCGAATCAATATGGACAGCAAAAAATAGCCGACACCAAAATAAAGGTGCTGCGTTAGTGGACGCTAGCCATATAATATTTCGGTTTATTAAGGACTTTAATAATGTTTACGATTATGAGGATAAAGCACTTTGGGATGAATGGGATGATGCTTTATCTTCGATTATGCACCAAGCTGCTCAAGCATTAGGTTATAAAGAATACGTGTTTCCACGTATTATGTTAGCGAGACTCCCCGCAGGGGCGTGCATTCACCCACATATTGATAATCATGCAAGTTACTATGTTCATAAAATTCATGTTCCTTTAATGACCAATCCTAAAACAATCTTTCACGTTGACGATCAGGAAATGCACATGGAAGTGGGACACATCATCGAAGTAAATAACAAAAAAGGCCATGCTGTATATAACGACGGGGATACGGACCGAATACATTTAATCTTTGAATGTTATAACAAGGAAGATTACGGTAAGCCTAGTTAAAAAAAATGAATGTAATTTAGATTTACTCTGAGATGATTTGGATATAAATCATCTCAGAAACACTAAACATATACCTAAGCTTATCAATTAGAACAGAGTGTTTGGTATTTCCAACTTCAATGTTCCTTATCGCTTCAAGTCCCTCTAAAACTAGGTTGAATTCTCTTCATCAGATTGATTAATATTGAACTGAATGAAAGGTTATACTTCCCGCGAAATGCTTGCTTAAATAAATAAGAACGTTTATTCTGCTTACGCCCTAAACAAGGGCTAAATCTTCCTTTTCCAACAGTATTTAAGGGTTTATAAAATGTGGCTCGCAGCACGTTGTCATGATCTTGGTGAAGTAGACATTAGGGAGTTAACTACAGCTCTAAATCGCCAACCACAAGCACTATGGGATGCTGATGAGGCTCTCAAGCAGAAACTCGCAGGGAACCGCCAAACTCAATCTCTCTTTTTACAAGTTATTACCACGGAAGAGTTTGTCGACATAATCCAGCATAGAAAAATAACTCAGGATGACGTTCCCCATTATATGGCATCAGAGTACTTGCAAGCAGAAGTACAGCCTATACTCGATTATGCGTTATCACATTTTCCAAAAGACGGGGTTGTTTTGAGGGTTCAAATGGCCCGTATGCTACCTGGAGCAAAAATTCCTTCCCATGTAGATGCTTGCCCGTTATTAACCTCATGCCATCGCCTCCATGTTCCACTTCAAACAAATGAAAACATACATTTTACGGTCGACAATGAAAGAATAGTTATGCAAGCAGGTAGGCTATATAACTTAAATAACAGAGTACCTCATTGGGTAGAAAACAAAAGCGACGAGGCACGTATTCACTTAATCATTGATTATTTACCCCCTGAAAATAATACCTCCGCAGTACTTAAACCAGATTTCGATCTGGTTTTGAAAAAAAGGCATGCTCAACAATCGTTAGAAAAAGCATTATTACCGAGAAAAAACATTACGTTACCAAAAGTTATTGCTACTTCGGTTATCCGAGGAGCACACCAGAATGAGAGCCATGGTGGTGTCTACTTGATCGATTTAAATAATGAAACGTACAAACAAGTAGTAGATTGGGATAACTGTAATATAGACTTTAGCGGACGCGGCTGGGATAGAGGCCTTCGTGGTATATGCTTTTACAATGAGCATATTTATATTGCTTCTAGCGACGAATTATTCTGTTTTGATCAAGATTTTACTATAGTAGATTCATATAAAAACCCTTATCTAAAACATGCCCATGAAATAGTAGTAGATGGAGATTCCCTCTATATTACTTCAACAGGGTTTGATTCAGTATTACGTTTTAACCTTTCCACAAATGTATTTGAACACGCTTGGCTAATAAGAATAAGTAGCAGTGGTAGTATGGAATTGAATCAATATGAACCTGTAGAACCATTCGGACCAGAGCCAGGAAATACCACCCATATTAATAACGTTTTTTGTGATAGCGAGGGGCTTTACGTAAGTGGCAGAAATGCCCCTTACCTATTCCACTTTTATCAAGACAAAGCAAAAATGCTTTGTAAGCTTCCTTTGGGGACCCATAACGCTAAAAAATACAATAATGGTATTATATTTAATGATACAGAATCAGACCAAGTCGTGTATATGTCTAACTATGATTACGTAGTAGCCACTGTCCCAAATTACCACGTCGATGACCTTACTCATACTGAATTAGGTGACAAGAACTTAGCTAGACAAGCATTCGGCCGAGGCCTATGTACGTTAGAAGAAAATATTGCTATTGGTGGCTCTTCCCCTTCAACTATTTCTGTTTACGATATGAATAATGGCGCAATCATTAAAACGGTAAATATTAGTATGGATATACGAAATGCTATTCATGGTTTAGAAATATGGCCATTTGATAGTTAACCTCAGCCAGTAGATATCAGACTGAAAAAGATATTCAGTCTGATATCCTTTTCACCTTATTTTGTTTGTGAAAAATGATAATCTAACGCACTTTTCACAGCACTTGGTAACACCGGCATCGCATTTTTAGGTAATAAAAACGTCGATAAATTAAAGAAATCAGTAAAAATTCGATTGCTTTGAGTGGTTTTTCGTAAATAATCATGACCAGAAGAACCGCCAGTACCAATTTTACTGCCCAGCATACGCTGCACCATCATCATATGTTTATAACGCCACAACGTTAGCATTTCATCGACTTCGGTTAAACAAGTAATAAATTGAAATGGCAGATTAAAAATAGGTTCTTCTCGATACATACTGATAAACAATGCCGACAATGTCGCTCTATGAGAAAGTCTGATCCGCCCTTCTTGCTGCACTTTCGCAAATTTTTCTTTATCGAGTAAAGCATCAAAATTAGCACGCGTATTCTCGTGCTCTTTCAATTGTTGTATTTTTTCTTCAGAAGTCTGAAACGGGTTACTCTCAATTATTTTTCGCTCTTGCTCAAGCATTTCGTCCGTCGCTTGCTTATATTGTTGCCAGAAATTAAAATCTCCAAACTCCAAAAATGGCATTCTTTCCAACCACTTTTCCACGACGTCGAAAAGGCTTGGTTGCAACTCCAATGACTGTAAAAATTCTCGGTGTTCATCGGTTAAGCGATTATAAAAAGACTGTTGGTCAAAATCTATTCGGTATTGAGACTTTAATCCTAAACTAATTTCTAACACTTTAAATTGTATGCTTTGAAACCCAGAAGCTGGAACTAAGTAGTTCCTAAAATCCAAAAAGTCTTGAGGCGTCATGGTTTCAATAATTTCAATTTGTTGATTCAACAGTGCTTGAATTTTGATAACGCGCTTTAATCGGTGTACTACGGTGGTTAATTGTTGATCTTTAACTTCATCACGTTTAAACACCTCAAGTACAGACGATAGTTCATGCAAAATCTGCTTAAACCATAATTCGTATGCTTGATGTACTATGATGAAAAGCGTTTCATCGTGCGCTTCTTCACCATACTGGCCACTGATCGGTTTTTGTGTATCTAAAAACTGGGTTAATTTTAAATAATCCCCATAGTAACAAGGTTCAATTGGTTTATTCATAGTTATATCTTTATAGTTATTATCCTGCAAAGTTATACACTTAAATTAACGTGAATTGTTAGCTTTTTTTTTTAACTCGGGTTACGCTTTAGGAAGTAAAGGCTTTAAAAAGAGAGATTAAATGAATATTTCTGATGACATCCATAATTATTACGAAAAAATGGTATTACAACACTTCAACACACTTAAAATTGAAGAGAAATATGATGAAGATTTTATTGCCGATCTCATCTGCGTGGTACTCAATCAATTACCAACTCGATACATTAGACATGAAGTTGATATGGCTTTCTATTTGCCGGCATCTGAACGATTTGAAATGGAAAACAACGTTAAAGTTGCTGTGAGTAAAGCGCTAGAATTTATGCAAAATCATCGCGGTTAAACTTAGATTTAAACAACGCTATTTATCTAATAGCCATGAATTAATTAAGCATGGCTACTTTATATCAATGTCGTCCCACGTAACATACTGTAAGCTCATTTTTACATAGTACAACTTGATGAGCAAAACGCTCACCTTATCGCGACTTCTTAGCTTCCTTTAAGCTCTTCTGTAGATTTATACCTTTCTCGCGCTGAGCAAAAATAACATCTATTTCTCGTTGTAATTGGTTGATCACTTCTTCATTTTGTTCGGCTTTAAGCTGCTGCTTTAAGGCCTTTTCTTTTTTCTTTAACTTTTTTAGAATACGCTTCACCGAATCATATTCAGCAATTTGTTCACGCCTATCTGCATCCAGATAATTTTTCAATTTATCTAGGAGTTTTATGATATTCATCCGTTAGCCTTCTCGGTTCGTTTGGTCAATATTTCATTTATTTCAGTATCATCCAGTGCAATACGATTTTCTGCATCACGTTTGTTTTTATTTTTTGAAACAAACAGACTGGCCCCTATAGAAAGAAGATTCCTGCAAATACTCTGACAATAGGCACTGTCATTCATTAAAGATATCGCCATTTGCGCACTAATATGATTATTCCGGATCAGTTTATCGACCCCTTTATGACTGATATCATCCCGTTCACTGATGGCAAGCTTAAGCTGATCTAAAGACAACACCGTTGCCGAGTCATCTTCGTTCGATTGCAGAATACGTAACTCCTTGAGCACTTGACAAATTTGAATACGGATATTGTTATACTCTTGACGGATTTCGGTGTTATTTGAGGTCAAATATACCTTCAAATTTTTCTGTAAATGTTTAATACCTTTGATCGATTCCACAATACGATAACCTGCGTCTCTATATAAGAAGAGTTTATCAACCTGTTCGGCACTCATAGTCCCTTGTGCTCGCGTGGTAAACTCGACAATAGCCGCATATACCGCCTTAATGCGTCGGTCATAAACTTCGTCAATATCTTCAGTTAATCGAATATGACTAGAGTGATTAATGATGCTGTTGATGTCGGCACCTGAACTAATTATTTTTTTATCTAAACTCAGTCCGTGGGTAATTACGTCAACGGCCATATCATATAGGCGAACGGTTTCCTTCCTTACGGCTTCAATAGCAGCATCAGGGATTGCAGCAGAGGCTTGAGATAAATAACGAGGCCTTTCGACATGTGGCAAAGATACTTTAATCACTCGCTCTAGAAAACTCACTAAGCGATGAATAAAAGGCACCATCAAAATAATGCCTAACACGTTAAAAATGGTATGAAAAACTGCTAATTTCAAGGTGTAATTGTCTTTCTCCATCCCTGCACTATTCGCGATCCAATCTACAAATAATATCAGTTGATTAATAAATATAATCGCGATAAGCCCGGTTACCACATTAAACACTAAATGGGCTGTTGCTAACCTTCTACCTTGCACATTTGCGCCTATAGCGCCGAGAATAGCGGTAATAGTCGTACCAACATTAGAGCCAATCGCTAATGCGAGTGCATTTTCATATGATATTTGTTGTACTGCCAATGCGGTTAAGACCAGAACCAAGGTAGCATGGCTTGATTGCATAATGACAGTTGCCATAATGCCAATTAACGCATAGGCAAATAACCCGGGATAACCGGTTATCGCATACTTAGCTAAATCAAGACTTTCTTTGAAGGCTTCAAAACCGTCCTTCATATAATGAATGCCCAGCAATAGAAATCCCAAGCCAGCCAATATATAGCCTAAACCTTTCAAAAGCCGAAGCTTTTGAAAAATGAGCACCACGCCAAATACCAACATGGGCATTGCGTATGCTGAAAGCTTAACTTTTAAACCAAAGGCTGCAATCAGCCAAGCGCCAGTAGTCGTACCAAGGTTTGCACCAAAAATAATACCGATCCCTGCAGCCAAAGTAATTAATTCAGCACTCAAAAACGAAATAGTGATCACAGAAACTAACGAACTAGACTGCATTAGGCTTGTAGTAAAAAACCCAAAACTAATACTTTTCCAAAGCTTATTAGTACTGCGCCTTAATATGCTTTCAAGCACTCCTCCCGTAAAAGCTTTTATCCCTTCTTCAAGAGCCAACATACCAAACAAAAAGATCGCTACTCCGGCAGTGATCACTTTAAAATCAGGACTTAACCAAAAACCGTAAGTTAATAATATAAATATTGTCGGTAAAAGGATTTTACGGATCATGTAGTTTCCATTTTTGACACTCTGCCAATGAGTAAAAATAGCTATTTAAATATGTTTAAAGCGATGCTAATCGGTCAATAATTGCTAGTTTTCACTGTTGAAAATTCCATAAATGCTTCAGGCATAACCAATTCTTTTAATTAACTATAGCCTAGATGGATTTTAATAGGGAAGCTTACTTTATCTGCTTAAATGATCAATTATCAATGTTCATCAAAGTAACCACTAAAAACTCATTAGCGATTTCGGCAGCGTTATATCGTCGTAAAAAATACCATCTCTACAATGTAGATAGGGAACTTTAGCAGCGAGCATGTAGCACGTCATGCAGCAAAACAACTAAAAGAAGTGTAAGTCATTGGAAATGAAAGAGTTGGGTGGCAACCCTAATAGCCACACTCCGGCACATGAGTCGTCTGCTGCGGTTGCTTCCTTCCGGACCTGGCCGAGTTCACAGAGTATCATTGCGGAGGGACCAAAAGGGTCACCATAGATAGCTTTAATGTAAAGCGGCGCGAATTATCGCTAATCCATTACCAGTATGCAAGCGCTAGTTAAGATAATTCAAACTGCTTGTGGATTTTTTGCACAAGCACTGTCAAAACAAGCTTTAACACGCGCTAATTCGCCGGCAATATCATCACCAATGAAGGTTTCCTGTTGAATATGCACTTCTTTTTTATCAAAGTGGAAACTTACTGGGACGATCGGTACTTTGGCCTGATGAGCAATGTGCAAAAAGCCCGTTTTCCATTCGGCGGTTTTGCTGCGCGTTCCCTCTGGAGCCAGAGCAAAAATCATATATTCGTTTTCATTAAACTGCTTAACCATTTGACCAACTACGCCGTGCCTATGGCTTCGGTCAACAGGTATACCACCAAGTTTTTTTAACAGGCCCGCGAATGGCCAGACAAATATTGCATTTTTACCTAAAAATTTAATTTTAAGGCGCAATGCCAACATTACCGCAACGCCAATAACAAAATCCCAATTGGAGGTATGTGGGGCAACAGCGCAGATGAACTTTTTGCGCGGAGGAAACTCGCCGGTTATTTTCCAGCCCAGTATTTTTAAAGTTGTGCTCCCTAACCAGTACCCTAACTTTCCTTCTGTCCTTGGTATACAGTCATGTACAACAGGTAACTTCATGACTAATTATTACTCTCTCGAGCTAACTTTTCATTAATTTCGAGTAATACCGACTTAATCACTAATAAATTATCTTTACCAAAGCGCAATAATAATTTATCCGAATCAGCTAATGCCTCCAACTTTGGATCCTTATACTGATACATTACGCTGGGTCTTACTAGCTCAGATGGCTCTTTGGGAATTTCAAAATCCAAGACACGTGCAATCGCCGATTGTAAAACTTGGGTAAAATCGTCTTCTGGATAACCTAATTCTGCATAAGCTTGATTTATTAGCGGTTTAGCTTCTAAATACCATTCAACTAACGTATCACTATCGATTGAACGCAATAAATCTACATATAAGCTAAACCGTCGAGAAGAATTTTCATCCCATAGCCAATGGTTTTGTCCAATACCTTCTTCTGATGGTTCTTCTAACGCTGTAAAAGGTGCTGTTGGCATGGCAAAAGGGCTATACTCATAAGCAAGAATGCCGCGAGAAAAATTATCGGTAAAAACGACAAAACGCCTCACCATGTCTTCATTGACCACCAGTTTTAATAACTCTTTACGCCAAGTTAAATCAGCTAAATTTTCTTGTACCCAAGCATCACTATCATTTAATGATGGCAAAGGGTTGGTTTCAACGAGCTCAGCAGGTAACGGTTCAGGCAGCGGAGCAGTTTCAGTTTCAATAATTTCTGCAGGTTCTTCTTCACTCAATTGTTCGTCAGCTTGCACTTCCACCACGTCAACTTTGTCTGGCACTTGACTAACGGGTTTAGGATCCTGAGCGAAAAATTGCCAAGCAACAACCGCCCCTACAACAACTATCACAATGACGATAATAACAGCCCATGGTGCTTGATTTTGATTGTATTCTGAACTATCCATACGCGCCTTATTTAGTATTTATCAATAACTCATCAAATAATCTATAGACTCATTCCAACGCTTTTTTTATCAACATGCAACAGACAATATCGAATTTAGAATATTTATTTCTATAGCCGGCTAAAAAACAGACAAATATGGCGTTAAATTAAATTTAACGCCATAGACATCTGTAATACAGAGAATGTTTTTCATACTTAATTATTGTGCGTCGGCTTGATTTTCCGGCAAGGCACGAATAAAGGCAGGTAATTGATTACAGGCTTGCACAACGCGCTCAATTGTTGGATAGGCACTCATATCCAGATTAAAACGTTTAGCGTTATAAACTTGAGGAACCAAACAGATATCAGCAATAGTGACGACATCACCAAAACAATACTGTCCGGCCGTTTTAGTAATTTTTTCTTCTATTGCAGCAAAACCTTTCGCCATCCAATGATGACTCCAAGCTAGCTTTTGCGCATCTGATACACCCAATTCATCAACTAAGTACTGTTGTACCCTTAGGTTATTAACTGGGTGAATTTCACACGCTACATCCAATGCTAGTGATTGCACTAGGGCTCGCTCTAACATGTCACTCGGATAAAGTGCTTGGTTAGGATACTTAGCATCTATGTAATCCAGTATCGCCAGCGATTGGTTTAATACTAGCTCTCCATCTACTAATGTAGGCACTAACTGGTGTGGATTTAAGGCAATATACTCAGATTGATGCTGCTCGCCACCATTTTTAACCAAATGCACAGGAATAGATTCAAAATCAATATCTTTTAAATGTAATGCAATCCGCACTCGATAGGCGGCCGAAGACCGCCAATAGCCATATAATTTCATTTAATTAACCTGATTACTCTATGGGTATTAAGCACCTTTATATTCAACGACTTTTTGGTCGATCGCACCAAAAATGCTTAAACCATCGTTATCAAACATTTCGATACGAACCTGATCACCAAACTGCATGAAAGGCGTTGAAGGCTTACCATCAGCGATAATTTCAAGCATACGTTTTTCTGCTAAACAACTTGAGCCGGCAGAGCGATCATAATTTGAAATAGTGCCAGAGCCAACAATACAACCCGCTGATAGAGGACGCGTTTTGGCAGCGTGGGCGACAATTGTTGGGAAATCAAAAGTCATGTCGACACCACAATTTGGTTGACCAAATAGTTCACCGTTTAAGTGCGTGGTTAAAGGAAGATGTACTTTAGCGCCATCCCATGCATCACCTAATTCGTCAGGCGTAATAGCAACAGGAGAAAAAGCACTTGAAGGTTTACTGCTAAAGAAACCAAAACCTTTTGCCAGCTCTCCAGGTATCAAGTTACGCAATGAGACATCGTTGACTAACATCAACAGTTTAATATGACTTGCTGTTTGCTCTGCACTTGCTCCCATTGGAACATCGTCAGTAATAACCGCAACTTCTGACTCAAAATCAATACCGTAATCTTCAGACGCGGTATTAATGTCATCTCTTGGTCCAATAAATGAGTCTGAACCACCTTGATACATCAAAGGATCTGTCCAGAAAGTTTCTGGCATTTCGGCGTTTCTCGCTTTACGTACTAATTCAACATGATTGACATAAGCACTGCCGTCAGCCCACTGATAAGCTCTTGGTAACGGAGATTCACAGCCGGCCTGATCAAACGCGATTGCGTTGTCTACTTCACCGTTATTTAACGCTTGATAAACCGTTTCTAATTGTGGTGCAATATTTGCCCAATCATCTAATGCGGCTTGCAATGTATTTGCGATATGCCCGACTGTAACGGCTTGTTCTAATGAACGGCTGACAACAACTAACTGGCCGTCACGGGTATTATTTTTAAGTGATGCTAATTTCATTATGGGACCTTAACTGGTTAAGACGCTAAACCAAGTAAATAGGATTAATATTCACTTGTTAGGTATTTCAACTATTTGTAATGCAGTAATTTTACGGCATGCAACTCTAGATTAAAAAGCATATGCCATGAAGATTTTTAATCGATTATGTCTTGTTATCTTTACATCATTTATTATTATTTTAAATAAATAACAAATGATAAAAATAATTTGGGCAAAGCAAGTACAGAACAGGCGTAGCTTAAATGTCACTAACTACGCCTCAAGCATTTGTCATTAAATCTTTACAGTTTTTTTATTGATGTCATACTCGCGCAATTTATTGGCAATAGCCGTATGACTCAGCCCTAGTTTCTTCGCCAATTGACGAGTACTTGGATACGCTGGGTAAAGTTTTCTCAGCAGATCTGCTTCAAATTTTTTCACCGCAGCATCTAACGTTCCTTCAAATTCTTGCTCCAAATAACCATGTTCACGTGTATAGGCAGGAAGTTGTAAATGAGAGGTCATCAACACATTCTCTTCCATTAAGGACACAGCACGGATCAATACATTTTCTAATTGCCTAACATTGCCTGGCCATGGATAGTGCTCAATAAAATCACGACAATCATCTGACATCACGACATTGTGCTTACCCACCTTCTGACCAAACTTAGCAATAAAAAATTCAGCCAAAGGAATTATATCTGAACGCCTTTCTCTTAATGATGGAATATTTAAACCTAGCACATTTAACCGATAATAAAGATCTTCTCTAAACTCCCCAATTGAAACCATATTCAGCAAATCTTTGTTGGTAGAGCTAATAATGCGAACATTTACGTTTATTTCCTGCTCGTCATCAACGCGGCGAAAATTACCGTCTTGGATCACCCGTAATAATTTAGTTTGCAATTTAGCTGACATTTCGCCAACTTCATCAAGAAATATTGTACCGCCATCGGCGATCTCAAATAAGCCTCGCTTGCTGTTTTCCCCTCCCTGAGGACCCACACCAAATAATTCTGATTCAGCTGCATCATCGGGTAACGCGGCGCAACTCAGTGTCATAAACGCTTTTTCTGCACGTTCACTAGCGGCATGACAGGCTCGGGCGATAAGTTCTTTACCTGTACCCGTTTCACCTATCAATAGCATGCATGAATCGAGTAATGCCATACGTTTGGCTTCGCGGATCACTTTACGCATTGCACCACTGGTTGCTTGAATGCCTGCAAAGTTATTTTCATTAACCTGTTTAAATGCACTGATTTGTTGCCCTAAGCGCGCTTCAGATTTTAAAATTAATACCGCCCCAGCAAGCACTTGTTTACCTGTCGCATCTGAGACATCAATGGGCATAATATCAGCGACAAAATCTTCATCCTGAAACTTAAGTCGTCGTGTCTGCGCTAATACTTCATCACTATCTAGCCAACGGGTAAAATTAAAACCTTTTAACCAGTGACTGATATGCTCACCGACAATAGATTTTTCATCACTACCAATAAAAGATGCGGCGACATTATTAACAATACGCACATTCCCTTTAACATCGATAGACATAAAAGGATCGGGGAAGGTTTTGATTAACGTCGCAAGTTCATTACGTTCTAATTCAAACGGCATAAACGGCGCTGTTTTTACATCAATGACCCCTTCAATCAACCTGAGTTGCGGCATAAAAGATTGCAGCTCGGAAAATTCTATATCCGGAATATTGACAAAAATTCTGCCGGGCTGTTTTAGTTCGATGCCACGAATATTAATTTCGTGTTCGACAAATATTCCCAACACTTTTTGTGCCATACCAACACGGTCATGACAGCCGATTTCCAAACGCATTTACGTTATCTCACTCAAAAGATCGAACAAAAGCCTATTGTAAACTAATTTTTACAACAAAAAAAAGCCCCCTGTAATAGGAGGCTTAGTAAATCAAGTGTAAGCAAACGTTACAATAATTTGTCTGTCTTAGCCGCGCAGATAAAGTCATTGCGGTGTAAGCCACGAATGGCGTGGGTCCACCACGTTACAGTAACTTTCCCCCACTCTAATAACGTCGCAGGATGATGGAATTCTTCTTCCGCTAATTCTGCAACTTTATTTGCAAATGCCCAAGCTTCTTTATAATTTTTAAACTTATAGACACGTTCTAACATCATTACACCATCGCGAACTTCAGGCACCCAATCAGGGATTTGAGACAGCAATTCTTGTAGTTCTTCTTCCGATACCTTTGGTGCATCGACATTACACGCTTCACATTTTTGCGTAGATAATTGAGCAGTCATTTTTTTTCCTTAACTCGCTATTTTTGATTCTTTAGGTGGAAATCTTGCTGGATGCAACCCCAGTTCTTTCGCTTGTGCAATTAACTCCATAATATCTGATACTTCAAGTTTTCGGATATCGTCAAGATCACTAACAGAGTTAAGCATATAATAAATTGGCTGCATTATATCAATACGATATGGAGTTCGCAGTACATCAAGTATATTAAGCGGTTCGCGAACAACATTTTCATCAGTCAATGCATACTTGGTTTCACTAGGTGAGGATAAAATTCCACCGCCATAAGCGCGCAAGCCTTTGGGGGTGTTAAGCAAACCAAACTCAACCGTAAACCAATATAACCGAGCAAGAAAAACACGATCTTCTTTACTCGCATTAAGCCCCATTTTTCCATAAGCCTGAGTATAGTCGGCAAATGAAGAGTTAGTCAGCAACGCACAATGGCCGAATATTTCATGAAAGATATCGGGTTCTTGTAAATAATCAAATTCATCTCTGGTGCGGATGAAAGTCGCCACTGGGAATTTTTTTTCAGATAGCAACCGAAAAAACTCTCCAAAGCCAATAAGTGCAGGAACAGGCTCACACTGCCAGCCTGTGTGCTCCCTTAAAACCACGCTGACTTCTTCCAATTGAGGTATTCTATCAGTAGGTAGATTGAGCAATGATAAACCAGCAATAAACTCATCACACGCGCTATCTTTAATCACTTCTAACTGACGTGACAATAAATCATGCCAGATTTGATTTTCTTCTTCGCTCCACTGAATAATGCCATTCTCATCAGTGGTTTTGGAGACATAGTTAGTCGCCTTACCCATTTTCGTTAACCTTAATAAAAGTGTGGAATTCCACATTAGTTAACTCAATATTAAGACAAAGCTGTAGGTAAAAGCACGCATCAGAAAACGGCTAATTTTCATACAAGGTCAAATCATGTAAAAATTTAGTTACACATCGGTTTCCACTTAAAAATAAAAACAAACATATTCATATAGTTAACTTGGTTTAAACACAGGGATAACGCTCAATTACCGCAGCCAGTTCCAGACTTATTTCTACACAAATATTTTAATTTTAGGTTTTGCATTTTTACTCGAGTCTATTTGTGGCGAACACAACAATAACCTTGCTGATTTAATATCACTATGCTCAATAACATACTCTTTGAACGCCTCAGCTCTTGCTGAAGCAATTTCTTTTAAACGGGTAATATCCGCTTTATCTGTCACTTGTTCATCAAGCGCCAAACCAATTTCAGCCGGTGTACTTATGGCACAAACTTTTACTTGAGTATCTGGTTTATCTTTCATTAATTGCATAAATTGCTGAGCATAGCTTTCTTGCTCAGTACTTAACGCTATTTGCTGTTTTTGATAAATTAAATCTTCAAAACGAACTTTTAGCAAAAACTCTCCAGCGCCCATTACCACTGTTAATACGTTGGCATAAGGCACGAAAGTTTTCATTAAATAGCTTTGAGTCGCCGACATGACGGCTTTTTTAGTGACTAACGTTATAATACTTGTGAACCCTGATTTAGAACTCGAGACTAAACCTGAAAAAGGTAACGTTAACTTAATAACCCCGTCACTGTCTTTAAGCATATCTAAAGCGACATTAAGCGGGATCGCTGTTTGATCTTTTAACGTGTTGACTTCATGATCATCCGCTGCCGTTGTATCTAATCCTCTGATCACTAACTTAACTTTGCCGTCCATTTCTTCGCCTGTTAAGGTTAAGTCAATCTTGCTATCAAGTTGACCGCTTGACAGCTCAAATTGCAGGGCATCTTTCATATAAGTTGACACGCTGGGCAAGGAAAGTTCGTCAAGCTGACCTTTAATTTTGTATATAGGCTGTTCAAGCAAAGGTTGCATAAAGCCATTAAAATTATATTGAGTGTACTTATCGCTGCGACCAGATATTTCATAGGGTGTCTGCTGATTTTTATCCTTCGAGCTAATTGCCCCCATACTAAATTTATCGACGAATAAGGTCCGAGTATAAACAGGATCAACACTATTATCGGTAAACACCAATTGGTTGTTATTTATCATTTCAACACTATTGACAGAAAAGTGAAAAGCCGGCGTGTCTGCATTATCTTCGCTCGCCTCCTGAGGTTTAGCAGGCGCTATTTCATTATTTGAAACATCGTTTTGGGGTTTATCTTCAACGTTTGATCGCAATTGAACTAAATTAGCTAATTGCTTATCTTTACCAAGCAGAATATAGCTATCAAGGCCATCAACAATAACCTTATCAATACTGATACTGTCTTGTGTCAGCGTAATGTTTTCTGCGGCAAACTGAGTTAGTTTGGCAATTGCAGGAAGATCCTGAGATGCTTTTTTAGAGGTAACAATGTTATCGACCACAATACTATCTATCGTTACATTTAATGCTTTATCTGCCGCGGCTTCGACGTTACTATTTGCTGCTAACAGTATTTTATCCAAAGCAATATTTTCAAACCTCAGCAATTCGTCTTTTTCATCCCCCAACAATAGCTGTCCGTTTGACAAAGTTACGCTGACAGTGCCAGTAATCGCAACACTCTCTTCAGGTATGATGGTAACCTTGAGGTTTTCAATACCACTGTCATAATTGGCTAGTTTAAAAACAAAATCACCTTGGCCAACAACGCCATCCTGCAAAGAGATGTCAGCCAGTTTTATATCAGCCGTCACTTTATTGTTCTGTAAAGTGATCACTTGCTCGGTTTGCACACCAAATATTCCAGTTAATTGATGTAATTGCGGCAGTAAAGACTTGAGCGGCTCAAGTTGATACTGCTGTAACGATAAATTGGAATGGATCACTCCTGCTTGACCTTTGATATCGACCGCTGCGTTAAGCAGTAACTTCCCCTCATCGATTACTCCATCGAGATCTAGGCTAAATGTTTGCTGTAATGGTGTTAATTCAGCATTTTTAATACTCAATGCATTAAGGACCAGTCGATGCGTCTCTCCTTGGTTACTAATCACAACCTCGCTATTGGATAAGTTCAATTTGGACATTAATACTCGCAACACTCGGGCCGGCTGTTCGTTTACGGTTACACTTTTTTCAGTATCAGTAGGCTTATTTTTCTGCAAGGCATTTATATCAATCCCTGCGACAACAATATGATCTTTTTCAATATTCGCTTCAAGATAAAGCTCATCAATATTAAAAATTTGTATGGCCACATTGTCAAATATCAACTGATATAATGACACTTGTAAATCCAATTTTTTAAGCGCTAATACACGGGTGTCTTGCTGAGTAATAACAACATTTTTAACCGACAGTCTTGTAAGGAAGGGGTTGTAGATAAATCGACTGTCTGAAGATAACGTCAGCTTATATTCTGCAAGAGGAGTTGTTAAAACATACTTGATCAGCGGTGAAGAAACCGCCCAAATGAGGCAATATAAGATAAAAATAACAACAACTAACCACATCAAAATGCGTTTCAGTTGAGCAAATATTGTTGGAGACATCTATTCCTAATCCCTATCGCGAAGACAACGAGTGAGTATACATTCTACCCGAAAGCTAAGATTTAATGCCATGTTCTCCTCAAAAGAATACGAACAATGCCAATTAAGGCAAGGTGACCGATTATTTAGACATTAATTGCTTAATTTTAATGACTATTTCTTTGCGAACATGGCTTAATTTGGGGGCATCATTTTCAAAAGGAATAGGACGACACAACTTAATGGTTCTCAGTCCAAGTCTGGCAGTTAACAATCCTGCGCCTAGACCTTGAGCTAAACGACCAGATAGTTTACCCAAGGCATCCGCGCCAATCATATCGCTGCCAAAATCAGTGACTAATTCACTCGCTCCAGCATAAACCATATTCACAAATACTTGCTTAACCAGTTTAATTCGCCCCCAGTAACCTAACTTAAGACCGTATAAACCAGCTATTTTATTTATCATTCTAAAATTTCGCCATAACATAATAAACATATCAATAATGGCAATGGGGCTTAACGCAATTAATACTAACGATTCAGTTGAAAATTTTGCTACTTCTGCCAACGCTTTTTGATCGACATCAGTTAAGACAACTCGAGAATATAATTGTAATAGTTCAGCATCGCTATATTGTGCATGGACGATATCATCCCACTTTTTTTCTTGCTTAGTCGTGACATCGCAGGGCATCTTATCGCTAATATTTTGGCAAATATCCATCGCACTGACCTTGCCGTCACCGTTAAGAATGTCTCGTACTTGAGTTTGTATTTTTTGCTGCTGTTTAAATTGCCTTAAGCCTTTAAATTCTCTAATTAATGTTGAGCCGGCCAAGACAGCCAAACAGGCTAAAATAATGGCATAAATACTGGCGATGATTGGAGACTCAGTAAAGCCAACACGAAAAAAGTCAACCGCTTCAACAACAAC
The DNA here is from genome assembly GCA_040779335.1 of Colwelliaceae bacterium 6471. GTDB lineage: Bacteria > Pseudomonadota > Gammaproteobacteria > Enterobacterales > Alteromonadaceae > JBFONV01. The sequence continues at coordinate 861,602 of JBFONV010000001.1, read as the reverse complement.
CAGCACAGAAAATAACGAAAAAATAATTCGCCACAACCAACGGGGTTTTGACTCTTCAATGATATCTTCATCGCTATCTATGTCAGTGTTATCTTCAGGTAACCAATCTTGATTATCAAAAAGTATCGGTTGCGTAGAAGTTTCTTCGAGATCCAAAGATGACTTAACATCGGTTTCGTCAAATAATATTTGCTGTTGATGCTTATCTTTATCTAAAGTTTCACTCATTTCATTTTATCCCCCAGCAAAAACTGCATAACCTGATCCATTCTAATATGCGGTAAGCATTCATGCTCAGCTATCGATTTTATTGGCGCAAAAGACATAAAATCAAAACGGCTTTCCTGCCAGTACTTTTCGTCTGGTAGTTTGTCGGGAACAGAGCCTGGGAAGACAGTGACGAGTTTATCTTTTTGCTCGCATCGCCCTTGTATCACAGGAACCGTTTTCCCCTGATAGACACTTTTACCTATGCTCGTTGTTTTAACCGATGCCAGTGCCAATGTCTTCATTTCTATAGAATCATAGTTAAGTTGATGCTTAGTTTTATAGACGAGCTGATTGAGCAGCGCACTAAGATGCCTATGCTGTTCAGGTGTGACATGATCCGCTTTGGTCGCAGCAAATAACAACTTATCAATTTTTGGCGAAAATAAACGTGAAAACAGGCTCGATTTGCCGTAATTAAAACTTTCTAAAATCATCGTGATAGCCTGCTCTAAATCATTAAAACTTGCCACACCATTATTAAGGGGAGTCAAGCAATCAGCCAAGACAATTTGACGATCAAAATGAATAAAGTGCTCTTTATAAAAACGTCGAACAACCCTTTCCTTATACTCAATAAATCTCGCCCTTAACATACCAATAAAAGTATCGTCTCCGGCATTTTGGTAAGTATTGGCGTCAAGCGACGCGAACGCTGGAAATGGAAAAAACTGTAAAATAGGTGCGTCAATCAATTCACCTGGTAAAATAAAGCGCCCAGGCTGAATAACAGACAAACCTAACTTCTGACGAAAGTGATGCAAAAGTTGCGTATATTCTTGAGCAATTTCAGCAAGTAAATCTTCACATGCCGGTTGAAATGGATCTATGGCTGCCACTTTTTCAATAAAGTTTTTTGCTAACGCTTGCCTAGGTTCTTGCTCTAACATTTTGGTAGTTTGCTCAGACCACTCTTCAAATGTTTGATTTAGCATAGGTAAGTCGAGCAACCACTCACCTGGATAATCTGTTATGTCGAGATATAAGGTCGCCGAATCCGTCGCATATTTTAATAACGAATCTTTAGGTTGATACCTGATCGCCAACCGTAACTCGCTGATCCCTCTCGTCGGTTCTGGCCATTGCGGTGGGTTTTCGCTAAACGCACTAATGGCGCTATCATAGTCGAAACGGCCTATGTGGTAATGTTTTTGAGGTACCCTTTTAGCCGCAATAAAACGCCCTTGATGGACAGGATTAAAAAAACTCAGTTGAGAATCATTACCTTCATTAATTAATTGATTGACCAGTGATGTGATAAACGCGGTTTTACCACTGCGACTTAAACCTGTTACCGCAAGGGTGACATGCTGATCGATTGAACGGTTGAGCAACTCATTCGCTTTATGTTTAAGCTTTTTAATTTTTTCTCTGTCTATTATTGCCATTTTCTCTAACTATATAGTTTACATAGAAAAACTAGAACGTCGATTCCATACGATGGTAACGAGTTTCAACGCCAGTTAACAAGCTTTTTCTTCCTTAATTATTATCATGCTAAAAGTTTTTAATAAGAATTTAGACAATGGCATAAAAAAGCGACTTGCGTCGCTTTATAATTTGTTTATTTCTCTGGAAACCGTGAACTCTGGTGACGTTACATACCGTTCCATAGCGCGTAATTGTTTTTCGAGACCCTGAAACTTTCGACGAATATCGTGAAAAGCTTGTTTAGGCGGTTCGCCTGCTTGCCATATTCTCGACTTAACTTTGATAGATTCATTGGCAATATCGTTTTCATCGTGATTAGTGTTTGGCACATGCTTTTTAAACTTGTTCGCTATATTATCTGTAGTGCCCTTCTTTTTGTCCAAAATGAACCACGCGGCAATGTAGATAACGATGAACCAACCCATTCCTAGTAAAACACCAGATACTACCAGTATTCTTACTAACCAAGTTTCCCAACCAAAATAGTCCGCTAACCCTGCACAAACACCGGCAATCTTTCCTTGACTAGGGTCTCGGTACAATTCTCCTCGGCGTTTTATTGTCATTGTTTATTTCTCCAATCAGGGGTTTCCGCATCCAATATAGCTTCAAGTGTTTTGATGCGGTCTGCCATTTTATCAGCTAACTCTGATAACTCAGATAATTGCGCATATTCTTCTTCCGTTAGTCCTTGGCTGATTTGACGCTTACTTCGATAATGCAAAATCAACCATATCGGGGCGACTATAATCATAAATATTATGACAGGGGCAACAATAATCTCTTCCACGGTACTTCTCCTATGCCAGCGCTAATTACTTAGTTTTTTTAACTGATTTCTTTGGATTCATTTTCGCTTTCAACTGCGCTAATTCATCATCAATGCTTTCGTCTACTTCTAAATCAGCAATTTCATCAGCTAAAGACTTACTGCCAAGATCATACGATTCAACTTGCGCTTCAATATCATCAATTTTACGCTCGTAGCGGTCAAAACGACTAAGTGCATCATTAACGCGATCGCTATCGATTTTCTTTTTAACTTTAAGACGAGAGTTTGCCGTTTTTTCTCGCATTAAAATCGCTTTTTGACGAGCTTTAGCGTCAACTAACTTATCTTGCAATTGCGATATCTCACCTTGAAGCTTCGCAATATGGTCATCAATATGACCCAACTCTTCAGTCATTGCTTTTGCGCTATCAACACACTTGTTCTTTTCAACCAGTGCGGCGCGAGCTAAATCTTCGCGTGCTTTACTTAACGCCAACTCGGCTTTATTTTGCCACTGCTCGGCATCATTTTCAAAGCGGCTGATCTGACGTGCCAATTCTTTTTTATCGGCCAACGTTTTAGCTGATGATGAACGCACTTCAACTAAAGTATCTTCCATTTCCTGAATGATCAAACGCACCATTTTTTCAGGATCTTCTGCTTTATCTAATAGATTATTAATATTAGAATTAATAATGTCTGTAAACCTTGAAAAAACACCCATAACAACTTCCTCATTCAATTATCAAATTTTCAAATACACTTTTTTATATTCATGTTCTGCGCCAAGTTATCAAACATTCGCAACATACTGTTTTAAATGGTTTTATTAAAAATTCAAAAAAGACTTCAATCCTACCGATTAATAAAATACACTATTTGTTAGCGAAATAAACCAATAATTGAGTCGATAAATGTCCCGATTTAGTCAACAAGATAACCTAATAGGCCAATCGAATAGCTTTTTAGAGGTTCTAGAGCAAATATCTCAAATAGCCCCTTTAAGTAAACCGGTACTGATCATCGGTGAACGAGGCACTGGTAAAGAGTTGGTTGCAGCCCGACTACATTACTTATCAAAACGCTGGGAACAAAACTATTTAAAACTTAATTGTGCTGCGTTAAATGAAAATTTGCTTGAAACCGAACTTTTTGGCTACGACAGTGGTGCATTTACTGGTGCGAGTAAACGCCACGAAGGTCGCTTTGAACGAGCTGACAACGGCACACTATTTCTCGACGAGGTTGCCAATACGTCTGGACTTATCCAAGAAAAATTATTGCGCGTGGTTGAATACGGAGAATTTGAACGCGTTGGTGGCTCACGGACAATTAAAACCGATGTTAGACTGATCGCCGCCACCAATGAAGATTTACCCTCGCTTGCCGAATCAGGTGAATTTAGAGCCGATTTACTCGATCGCTTAGCCTTCGACGTTGTTACTCTACCGCCATTGCGTGAGCGCATGGAAGACATATTGTTGTTGGCAGAAACCTTTGCTATTAATATGGCAAGAGAACTTGAATACGAGCTGTTTAGTGGTTTTACAGAAAAAGCCAAACGAAGCATGCTTGAATATTCGTGGCCTGGTAATATCCGTGAATTAAAAAATGTAGTTGAACGCAGTGTCTATCGTTGTAACAACCCGCACTTACCTGTTCATGAACTGATTATTGATCCCTTTGAATCCCCCTATCGACCACAAAATCGTATTAAAACACACGATAGGATAGCTCCTGCGACAGTGACATCCCAAAGTCCAGAAAAGAATAACGATAATGAAGTTCAAAGCAATACAACGCCATTAAAGCTAGTAACGCCATCATTACAATTTCCACTCTCTTTAAAAGAGCTTTCACAAAATTACGAAATTGATTTACTAAAGTCAGCGCTATCAAGTTGCCAATTTAATCAAAAGAAAACAGCCGAAGCATTAGAATTAACGTATCATCAACTTAGAGGATATTTAAAAAAATATAACTTACTTGATGGTAATATGACTGATGAAGAGTGATGGCGATAAAGTGAGAAAATACCTACAGTACGGGTTAACAGGTATTGCCATGGTGATGGGGTTATCAGCGTGTGGGGATAACAATGATCTCTCATTAAGCCAAAATAGTATTGTTTATTGTTCTGAAGGTTCACCTGAAAGTTTTAACCCTCAAACGATCACTTCAGGAACGACGATTGATGCTACCACTAATCAACTTTATGATCGTTTAATCTCGTTTAATCCCAATGATAATTCCATCGCTCCAGGTATCGCAAAATCATGGCATGTTACCCGTGACGGTAAAATGATCACCTTTTATTTGCGTAAAGATGTCCACTTTCATCAGACTGAATATTTTACACCAACAAGAACACTTAATGCCGACGATGTCATTTTTAGTTTCAACAGAATTTTAGATACTGAACACTTTTATTACCCGGTATCAGGTGGGCAATATCCTTTTTTTCAAAGTGTTGAATTTGACCAAGTGGTAGAACAAATTGAAAAAATCAATGACTATACTATTCGCTTTAAACTAAACCACTCTGATAGTTCATTTTTATCCAATTTGGCCACAGATTTTGCTGTTATTCTATCCAAAGAATATGCTCAGAAGTTAGCACTAGAAAACCATAAACGTAACATCGATATTTATCCTATCGGAACTGGGCCATATAAACTTAAAGAATACCATGCCGGGTCACTGATACGTTTTTACCCACACGATAAATACTGGCAAGGACAAGTTGCTATAAAGCAATTGATCTTTGATATAACACCGAGTAATACAGGTAGATTAACTAAATTATTAACTAACGAATGCGACGTGATCGCTTACCCAATCGCGCACAAAAAGATTGGAGAACGAAGCGATCTTATCTTAGAAGCCGAAACTTCGTTCAATATTGGCTATCTAGGCTTTAACACACAAAAGCCCCCCTTTGACAATGTATTGGTTCGTAAAGCCGTTGCCCATGCAATTAATAAACAAGCGATTTTGGATGCGGTATACTTTGGTCAAGCGGATATAGCCAAATCTATTATTCCAAAAGCTTCTTGGGCCTACGATGATTCGATTTCAGATCAAGAGTATTCAATACCTTGGGCGAAAAGTTTGTTAGTACAAGCGGGATACAAAAATGGTTTTACCATGGATATTTGGGCCATGCCAGTGCAACGAGCTTATAATCCTAATGCGCTAACCATGGCCAAGTTGATACAAGTAGATTTACAAAAAATAGGGATAACTGCAAACATCGTAAGTTATGAGTGGGCTACTTTTTTACGCAGGGTTGCCCAAGGAGAACATCAGTCGGTATTGTTAGGTTGGTCTGCAGATCATCCCGATCCCGATAATTTTTTCACGCCATTACTAAGTTGCTCCTCAACAATCACTGGCAGTAACCGCGCATTTTGGTGTAACCAAAAATTTGACGAACTCATTCAAGCGGCATTAGCAACAAATAATATTAACCAACGAAAAAAATACTATGCTAAAGCGTTAGCTATCGTTGCTGAAGAAGTACCGCTGTTTCCGATCGCCCACTCTAAAAGGTATCAAGCAAGAAATAACAGAGTAAAAGGAAAAATTTTAAACTCTTTCGGTGGTATTAATTTCAGTAAAGTGAGTAAGAAATAATGCTGTTATTTTCTCTACGACGCTTAAATTTACTTTTATTTACCATTTTATTACTGACGTTATTGTCATTTAGCCTCAGCTACTTATTTCCTGGTGATCCGTTAATTAATATTACTGGTAGAGTTTTAGCAACACCGGAGCAACTTGAGGTTTTAAGACAACAATATGCTTTCGACCAGAGTGTCATCGAACAGTATTGGTCTTACCTAGTACACATTGCTAATGGCGATTTAGGTGTTTCTATGAGTAGCCATATTGCTATTAGCACAGAAGTGTTAAGCGTAATGCCTGCAACGATAGAACTCACCATTACAGCACTAATTATTGCGATGTTTTTCGGTGTGCCAATCGGTTTTATTGCGGCCATTAAACATAAGAAAACCACCGATAACATAATCTTAGCTGTTGCCATGTTAGGGTATTCAATTCCGGTCTTTTGGCTAGGTCTATTAGCTATATTAGTTTTTTCTATTCAACTTGGTTGGTTGCCTTCAGCAGGACAAATCAGTTTGCTTTATGAAATAAAATATGTCACCGGTATCCAGCTTTTTGATATTATGCTCAGTGACAGTGAATATAAATGGCAAGCATTTCAAGATGCAAGTTCACATATTATTTTACCCGCCTGTGTTATCGCACTGGCCCCGGCAACAATTTTTGTCCGTATTGCCAGAACTGCGATGATGGAAGTCCTTGAGTCAAGCTATATACGAGCAGCTAATTCGAAAGGGCTAACCTTCAAACAAATTATTTATCGCCACGCTATTCGCAATGCTTCAGTCAAAGTTGTTCGACATATTGGACTACAATTTGCGAACCTAGTGACAATAGCTATGGTAACCGAAATGATATTCAACTGGCCTGGTATTGGGCGCTGGTTGATTGAAAGTATTTATCAACGTGACTATACCGCTATACAGGGTGGTTTATTGATCTTATCCAGTTTTATTTTTATCGTTCACATAATCACTGATTTTATTTATGCCGCACTTAACCCAATAGCAAGAGATACTCACTATGGCTCGTGATAAAATATATCAGGAAGAAGAGTTTCCATCTCCCCTTCTTCAGCTATGGCATAACTTTCGTCAAAACCCTGTGGTAATGATAGGTTTTGGATGTTTCATTTTTTTAGTTGTACTAGCCATTTTTTCCCCACTATTAACCCCTTATTCGCCCATTGAAAGCCATTTAGATAGCTTGTTATTGCCTCCTGCGTGGAGTGATGATGGCAATATTAGCTTTTTACTGGGTACGGATAATTTAGGTAGAGATATACTCTCGCGTATTATGAGTGGTGCATCACTCACCTTTGGTATTAGCTTCATCGTTGTCATAATTTCTATGTTCATTGGTGTAGTAATCGGCTCCATTTCAGCATTAACCAAAGGCATTAAATCGAGTTTTCTTAATCACTTTCTTGACGTGATTTTATCTATCCCATCGTTACTTTTAGCCATAATAATTGTCGCAATATTAGGCCCCGGACTAGAGAATACCTTGTGGGCGATTGTCATGGTCTTGATCCCACAATTTGTCCATATTACCCGAAATGCGGTAACCGAAGAGTTTGCGAAAGATTATGTACTCGCCTCTAAATTAGATGGTGCGGGCTCAATGAGGTTACTGATCTACTCAATATTTCCTAATATCATTGAAAAAATAATAAGTCAGGCAACCTTGGCGCAGTCAGCGGCAATTTTAGATATAGCAGCACTTGGTTTTTTAGGATTAGGAGCTCCTATCCCATTACCAGAATGGGGCGCTATGTTAAAAAATGGCATAGATTTGTTTTATATTGCTCCTTGGACCGTCTATATGCCTGGTTTAGCAATTTTGTTTGCTGTCGTAGCGACTAACCTCGTTGGCGAAGGCATGCGGCACGCGCTGAAACTACGTAAGGAAAGTTAGTGAATTTACTCGATGTACGAAACCTTTCAATAGAACTCCAGTCGGCTAACAATCCGATATTAGCCGTCGACCGCGTTAGTCTGTCGATGAAAGAAGGTGAAGTGAGAGGGCTAGTAGGCGAATCAGGTTCAGGCAAATCACTACTTGCTCAGGCTATTATGGGTGTACTGGATGAGCGCTGGAAAGTAGATGCCGATCGTTTTCATTGGCGAGGGGTAGACATTTTAAGACTTCCTGTCGATGAAAGAAAAAAAATCATCGCCAAAGATGTTGCCATGATTTTTCAGGAGCCAATGTCCTGTCTAGATCCTACGGCGACAATAGGAGAGCAACTAGAGGAAGCGGTAGATGATGAACTATTACACGGTTTTTTTTGGCAAAAAAGACAGCAACGCAAAATGGCCGCCACCAAGCTTCTACACAAAGTAGGCATTAAACATCATGAAGTCTGTACAAAAAGCTATGCTCATCAACTTAATGAAGCCTTATGTCAACGAGTAATGATTGCAATGGCGTTAGCGGGCCGTCCGTTATTACTGATAGCCGACGAGCCAACCGCGGCAATGGAAAGTACTAATCAAGGCCAAATTTTTAGATTATTAGCGAGTCTTAATCAGCTTAAAAATATGTCTATTCTATTAATAAGCCACGACTTAGAAACAGTTACACACTGGACCAATACTATTACGGTGATGTATAGCGGGCAATTCGTAGAAGCAGGAACAACCGAGCAAATTTTTAATCAGCCATATCACCCTTACACGCGTGCGTTGGTAGACAGTAGCCCGAAAGCGAATATGAAGATTCCGGCAAAATCCCGACTGATGGCTTTACCCGGTAGTATCCCAATTTTACAGCATTTACCCATAGGCTGTCGATTGGGGCCTCGCTGCCCTCGCGCCCAAAAACAATGTGTGCATGCGCCTAAAGTGACTAATTATCATGGACATCAAGTCAGCTGTCATTATTCCCTAAAAGGGACTTATTAACATGAGCACGTTATTACAAGTCAGCAACCTGAGTAAAACCTATGATGTTGGTGGCAAATGGTTCAACCGTCGGCAAGTGATCGCTTTAGAGCCGATATCGTTTGATGTTAATGCCCACCAAACCTTAGCCGTTGTTGGTGAAACAGGCTCAGGAAAATCGACAATGGCTAAGTTATTAGTTGGAGCAGAAATGCCAACTACAGGCGAAATAAAGCTTAATGGTCAAACATTACAGCCAGGAAATTTTAAACAACGATGTCAACATATCAGAATGATATTCCAGGACTCTGGAACAACGCTCAACCCAAGTTTAACTATCCATCAATTGCTTGATGAACCGTTAAAGCTGAATACTCAACTTGATGAGTTTGAACGCAGCATGTTGATCCGTGAAACGTTACAAAAGGTAGGATTACTGGCTGATCATATGAATTTTTATCCTCATATGTTTTCTGGAGGACAAAAACAGCGACTTTCTTTAGCTCGGGCGATCATCTTACAGCCACAGGTTATTATTCTTGATGAAGCGCTAGCGTCATTAGATCCATCACTACGTTCGCAAATGATCAATCTCCTACTCGACTTACAACAGCAAATGGGCCTTGCTTTTATCCTAATTTCTCATAATCTCGGCATTGTTCGGCACTTTAGCGATAATATGCTGGTGTTATGTGATGGCAAAGTGGTAGAACACGGTAAAACAACCGAAATACTAAATAAACCTAAACATCAATACACGAAAAAGCTCATCATGAGTCAACACTACCAACTCCAACATAAATAATACTAATTAGCCTAATTCTCTGGGTAAGCTCTATTAAACCAACGGCAATAAAAAAGGCTGCAACAGCAGCCTTTTTTAGTAACGAATATTTATTACACTAGTATTGAGTAACCGTTTCGTTCAATGCCTTACGAGTAATTTGAGCATCTACTTTTAATGCTTCAACATAGCTCCCATATGCTGATTGTGCTAACTGTGAAACCAGCTGTTGCCCCAAATTAGCATCAACGGTTATTTCGCCCTCTTTAACCGCTTGCACTTCTAGTAAAGCAATATCGCCTTTACTTGTTGTTACAGTTGCAGCAGAAATTTGTCCTTCAGCAGGATGAGGCAAAGTGAAAGCTTTGTTACTAATGCTTCTGTCGATATCCGCACTGTTGCGAGTTATATCGCTCTTAAGCTCAAATGAAGCGCTAATTTCAGCTAACTGAGCACTTATGTCCTCTCCAGCATTAAACTTAGCTAAAAGCTCGTCTGCTAAAGATTTTGCTTGGTCAGAGGCTTTTTGAGCAATTAACGTCTCTTTTATTTGTGCTTCAACATCACTTAATGGTTTTATTGTCGCTGGTTGATATTCATTTAAACGAACCACAATTGCAAGATCATCATTAATTTCAATCACGTCAGAATTCACTTGATCGGTTAATACTAAATCTGAAAAGGCTGCGTCGATAACCTTAGGTTCATTAAATGGTGTAGCATTTGCTCCACGCGACAACCAATCAGATGTTTTAACCGAGCCATTAATTGCCCCAGCAGCATCATCTAAGTTGTCAGGGAATTCAAAACTTAGGCGGGCCATTTCCTGCTGCAGTTCAAAAAATTTATCTTGCGCTTGGTTCTCACTAATTTTAGTAAATAGTTCATCACGAACTTCAGATAAAGGCTTGGTATGCTCAGGTTTAATATCGAGTACTTTAATGATATGAAAACCAAATTCAGTTTTAACAACGTCACTTATACTGCCAACTTCAGGCAAGGCAAAAGCTTTTTCATCAAAGACTTCATCCATAACGCCTCGTTCCATCCAATCAAGATCACCGCCATTTTCACCACTGTAAGTATCAGCAGAAAACTCTTTAGCTAGCGCTGCAAAGTCTTCACCGGCATTAATACGTGCTAACAACGCGTCAATTTTAGTTTTCGCAGCATCTTCATCATCGTTAAACTCGATTAAGATATGTGCAAGTTGTCTTTGCTCGGCTTGGGTGTAATTTGAAATATTTTCTTGGTAATAGCTTTCAACGTCAGCATCTGTCACAACAATTGTTTTGGCAATTTCATTAACATCAAGCGTTAAGTAATTAACTTTAACTTTCTCTTGAGTCTGAAAACGATCTTGGTTGTCAGCGTAATACTGACTGATTTCGTCGTCGGTTAACTCTATTGTTGATCTAAATTGCTGTGCAGAAATTGTTGCAAAGCGGATGTCACGTTTCTGATTTTGTAGACTCGCAATCATCTCTTCTTGGTAAGGCAGGCTAAACTCAGTGCCAATTAATGCTTGCGTTAACTGGCGACGAGTCATTTCTACTCGTAAATAATCACGAAAATCTGAAGACTGAAAAAAACCTGCTTGATTAATAATGGCAAGGTAACGGTTGTTATCGAAAACACCATCAACTTGAAATTCTGGCATTTGGCGTATGGTATTTTTTAAACGCTCATCAGAGATACGGATCGCCATATCGTCTGTACTTTGATCAATTAACCTTTCATTAATCAAATTATCCAATACACCATTACGGAAGTTATTCATGTAATTAGCATCAGCAGATAATGTTTCAAACATTTCGCCAAATTGTTGCGCCATTCTATTACGCTGGCTTTGATAGGCTTTATCAAAATCACTCTTTGAAATTTTTTCACCATTAACTTCGGCAACGGACGTATCAACTGAATTGGTATAACTACCAATTCCTGCGACAGCGAACGTCAAAATTATAAAGCCAAGAATAATTTTGGCTGTCAGTCCCTGAGAACTCTCTCGAATATCTTCTAACATCTTTATCTCTTTTACACGAGGGTGTATTACTTTTTGCGCGATTTTAACAGAAGCAAAGGACGGCTTGAAGTCACATACGGTAAATAAATTTATTTTTATCGTATATGAACGTTTAAAGCCAAACTAACACTTTTTAAACGCTTGTAATAACAAAAAAACCACCCTGAGGTGGTCTTTGTATCGTGCTTGTAATTAATCTTAGTTACAAGCGTCTTTTAAAGCTTTACCAGCTTTGAAAGATGGAATTTTAGCTGCTGCAATTTCAATCGTTGCACCCGTTTGAGGGTTACGACCAGTACGTGCTGCACGGTCACGCACAGAAAATGTACCAAAACCAACTAGTGCTACTTGCTCACCACCTTTTAACTCTTCTGTAACCGCTTCAATAAATGAATCTAACGCACGGCCAGCTGCAGCTTTAGAAATGTCTGCACCAGCAGCAATCTTCTCGATTAATTGAGACTTATTCACAGTGTCTTCCCCTTCAATTGTTATTATTCAGCGCTATCTATTATTTTTTAGCGTCCTGCAGAAACTTTATAACAAGCTTCTTTTTGAACATCAAGCGTTGAGTTAAAGAAATTCAAATTTTAGATAATTATTTTTATCTGTACTAAACCCCTTGTAAACATTGGCGTCTAGCTAATTAAGCGTACTTAACTTACCATAGTTTCAGCGTTTGAAAAGCGAAAATTGCAGTTTTTTTACTTTTTTTTGCATTTTTCGCTCAAAACATGCTTCTTATTGGCTAATTATCCGTCAATCTTCCATTTTTCAATCGGATGCTCTAATGCGATAGCAAGTACATCATCAATCCATTTTACCGGATGGATAGCGATATCCTGCTTAACATTGTCTGGAATTTCTTTTAAATCCCTTTCGTTGTCTTTTGGAATAATGACGGTTTTGATACCACCTCGATGAGCCGCAAGTAATTTTTCTTTCAAACCGCCAATGGCTAGCACTTCACCACGTAAAGTAATTTCTCCGGTCATGGCAACATCCGCTTTAACAGGATTACCGGTTAAACTGGACACTAAAGCAGTACACATGCCAATACCAGCACTAGGACCATCTTTGGGGGTCGCGCCTTCTGGCACATGCACATGGATATCTCGTTTTTCATAAAAATCATTATTGATACGCAAAGTATCTGCGCGACTTCTGACCACCGTCATGGCCGCTTGTATAGATTCTTGCATAACATCGCCTAAAGAGCCGGTATATGACAATTTACCTTTTCCTGGGACGGATGCCGTCTCTATAGTAAGCAATTCTCCCCCTACAGAGGTCCATGCGAGTCCTGTCACTAAACCAACGCGGTTCTCAACATCAGCTTTACCATAATCAAAACGTTGAACGCCAAGGAAATCGGCCAAGTTATCCTGATTAATCACCACTCGTTTAATAGATTTGTCTAGCAAGATCGATTTAACCGCTTTACGGCAAAGCTTCGATATTTCCCTTTCTAAACTTCGTACACCAGCTTCCCGAGTGTAGTAACGAATGATGCCGATGATTGCACTATCGTCAATTTCAATCTCTTTTGTTTTTAAACCATTACGCTCAATTTGCTTGGTAACAAGATGCTGTTTAGCGATATTTAATTTTTCATCTTCGGTATATCCCGATAAACGAATAACTTCCATTCGGTCTAATAATGGCCCAGGAATATCCATGCTATTAGACGTCGCGACAAACATCACGTCTGATAGATCATAATCAACCTCTAAATAATGATCGTTAAAGCTGCTATTTTGCTCAGGATCTAACACTTCCAATAACGCAGACGCTGGATCACCGCGCATGTCAGAGGCCATTTTATCTATTTCGTCTAGCAAAAATAATGGGTTTTTAACGCCCGCCTTGGCAATTTTTTGAATGAGCTTACCCGGTAAAGAGCCAATATAAGTGCGTCGATGACCTCGTATTTCAGCTTCATCACGTACACCGCCTAGCGCCATACGAACATATTTACGTCCTGTCGACTTTGCTATCGACTGACCTAAAGACGTTTTACCTACACCTGGAGGTCCCACCAAGCATAATATAGGTCCTTTAAGTTGGCTAACACGCTGTTGCACTGCCAAATACTCTAAAATCCGTTCTTTAACCTTATCTAGGCCGTAATGATCTTTATCGAGAACGTCCTGCGCGAGTTTTAAATTACGTTTTAACTTACTGCGCTTTTTCCACGGTACACTCGTCATCCAATCAATATAACTGCGCACCACGGTAGCTTCAGCTGACATTGGCGACATCATTTTTAATTTTTTTAATTCAGCGAGTGTTTTCTCTTTTGCCTCTTTTGGCATTTGAGCTTCTTCTACCTGCTTTTCAATTTGCTCAACTTCATTCGCCCCTTCTTCGTCATCGCCCAATTCTTTTTGAATCGCTTTCATTTGCTCATTCAAATAATATTCACGCTGACTTTTTTCCATTTGTTTTTTAACGCGGGTACGAATTTTTTTCTCGACTTGCAATAAATCAATTTCACCTTCCATCAACGCCATCAAGTATTCTAAGCGCTCAGCGACATTATTTATTTCAAGAACTTTTTGTTTATCGGCGAGTTTCAACGGCATATGCGCAGCCATAGTGTCTGCAAGTTGCTCGGCGTCATCAATCCCCGAAACAGAGGTTAGTACTTCAGGAGGTATTTTTTTGTTTAGCTTTACATAACCTTCAAATTGAGAAATAGCGGAGCGCACTAACACTTCACTATTTTCTTCACTGTCATGCTCTACAACAAGAAAATCGATATCCGCGGTAAAGTATTCTTCAGTGTGAACAAATGAAGTGATTTTTGCACGTTGTACACCTTCTACTAACACCTTAACAGTGCCATCTGGTAACTTCAGCATTTGCAAAATCGTTGCTACGGTGCCCGTTAAATAAACATCATCCGCAGTAGGATCATCAATTGCCGCGTCTTTTTGTGCGACTAAAAATATTTGCTTATCATTTTCCATCGCAATATCTAAGCATCGGATAGACTTCTCTCTACCGACAAATAATGGAATTACCATTTGCGGATATACTACAACATCACGCAAGGCCAGTACGGGGATCTCAACTACGCCAGATTGCTCTTCGGTCATAGGGTACTCTCTCGGAAATCAATTTCGGTGAACGGTAACTAAACACGCAATTTAAATAACGAAAATCGCATAATTTAATTAAACTTTAAAAAGTATATGGGGCTATTCATTTAGGTTTCAACAGACAAAAATAAAAAAGAGCCAATATGGCTCTTTTTTAATAACAATTGACAGTTAACTATCAGATGCCGCTTGATCTTGTTGACTTTCGTAAATGATGATTGGTTTAGATTCACCTTTTATGACCGCTTCATCAACAACGACTTTCACCGCGTTTTCCATCGAAGGCAATTCATACATTGTATCAAGTAATACCCCTTCAACAATAGAACGTAGCCCTCGAGCGCCTGTTTTACGGATCATCGCTTTATGCGCAATAGCCAGTAATGCATCTTTTCTAAACTCAAGTTCGACATTTTCCATATCAAACAACGCGGTAAATTGCTTGGTTAACGCATTTTTAGGTTCTTGCAAAATTTGCACTAATGCTTCTTCATCCAATTCACTTAAAGTGGCTACTACTGGAAGTCGACCAATGAACTCTGGAATTAATCCGTATTTCACCAAATCTTCAGGCTCTACTTCTTGGAAGCGTTCAGTCAAAGATTTATGCTGGTCTTTACCACGCACTTCCGCGCCAAAACCAATACCTGTTCCAGTATGGCATCGTTGCTCTATTACTTTATCAAGGCCAGCGAAGGCGCCACCACAGATAAAGAGAATTTTTGATGTGTCAACTTGTAAGAACTCTTGTTGAGGATGCTTACGACCACCTTGTGGCGGGACTGAAGCAACCGTACCTTCAATCAGTTTTAACAGAGCTTGTTGTACACCTTCACCCGAGACGTCACGAGTAATTGATGGATTGTCAGATTTTCGAGAAATTTTATCAATCTCATCAATATAAACGATACCACGTTGAGCTTTTTCAACGTCGTAATCACATTTTTGCAGTAATTTTTGAATGATGTTCTCAACATCTTCACCAACATAACCTGCTTCAGTTAACGTTGTTGCATCAGCCATAGTAAACGGAACGTCTAATAACCTAGCTAACGTTTCAGCCAGTAAAGTTTTACCACTACCCGTAGGACCGATAAGTAAGATATTACTCTTACCTAGTTCAATACCGTTATGCGAGTCACCATTACGTAAACGCTTATAATGATTGTAAACGGCAACTGCTAATACTTTTTTAGCGTGGTCTTGTCCGATAACATAATCATCTAGGTCTTCGCGAATTTCGATTGGCGAAGGTAAGCTTTCTTTGTCTTGCTTAGGCGCGATTTCTTTAATTTCTTCACGAATGATATCGTTACACAACTCAACACATTCATCGCAAATAAAAACCGATGGTCCTGCGATTAACTTTCTAACTTCGTGTTGGCTTTTACCGCAAAATGAGCAATACAGTAATTTACCATTATCACCGTCACCTTTTTTCAAATCGGTCATACGGTACCTCTAAATTTAATTCTAAACATCAATACTGTTAAGTATTTCATAATTTGCGCAGATAACAACAAGGTCTTTCCTATTTCGTGAAGTAATTATCGTCTTACTGTATAAGTCACGAAATCTCCTTACTATTATTGATCTACTCGTTGTTCTAATATGGCGTCAACTAAACCATATTCAACAGCACTTTCCGCACTAAGGAAATTATCTCGATCAGTATCTTCCGATACTTTTTCAATCGGCTGTCCGGTATGTTCAGCCATCAACCGATTTAATTTTTCTTTAATATACAATATTTCTTTCGCATGAATTTCAAAATCTGATGCTTGTCCTTGGAAACCACCTAGCGGCTGATGGATCATCACACGTGCATTTGGTAAACAATAGCGTTTACCTTTTTCTCCACCTGAGAGTAAAAATGCCCCCATACTAGCCGCTTGCCCAATACAAACAGTTGAAATATTTGGCTTAATAAACTTCATGGTATCGTATATTGCCATACCTGCGGTGACAGACCCACCAGGTGAATTAATGTATAAATAAATATCTTTGTCTGGGCTTTCTGATTCTAAAAACAATAATTGGGCAACAATTAAATTGGCCATCTGATCTTCAACTTGACCACATAAAAAAATGACACGTTCTTTTAACAGTCGAGAATAAATATCATATGAACGCTCACCTTTTGCGGTTTGCTCAACAACCATAGGCACTAAAGCACTTTCGGTGATACTTGTTAAATCTTGAGAATTTTGATGAGAAGTAAACAACTTGATAAATCCTTAATATAAAAAAATGGCTCGTATGTCCCCATACAAGCCATTTAAGCTATTGCTTAGCCTATTGTCAATCTTAAAAGCTTATTTAGCTTCAGGATTCATAATTTCTTTGAAGCTAGCTTTTTTATCTTTAACTTTTGCTTTTTCAACTAAAAGCTCAACCGCTTGCTCTTCTAAAGCAACGTTTTGCATTTGTTGATACAATTCTTTGTTATTGTTGTAGTACTCAATAACTTCTTGTGGATCTTCGTAAGCAGAAGCAGCAGTAGCGATTAGCTCTTTGACTTTTTCATCGTTAACTTTTAATTCGTTAACTTTGATCACTTCACCTAATAACAAGCCAACTTTTACACGACGCTTAGCTTGTTCTTCAAACATATCTGCCGGTAACTCAGGTAAGTTTTTAGGGTCCATTTGTCCAGCGAATCGTTGCATAGCTTGTTGACGTAAAACATCAACTTCTTGAGCTACTAACGCTGATGGCAGACCAAGATCATGAGCTTCTAATAAGCCTTCAATCACTTGCTCTTTCACTTTCGCTTTTACTGCTTGATTCAATTCACGAGTCATGTTTTTGCTTACTTCTTCACGTAACGCGTCAACACCACCTTCTTCAACACCGAACAATTTAGCAAATTCCTCGTCTATTTCAGGTAATACTGGACCTTCAGTTTTATGAACAACAATATCAAACTCTGCTTCTTTACCTTTTAGGTTTTCAGCATGGTAGTCTTCAGGGAAAGTCACTTGAATCGTTTTCTCTTCACCTGCTTTCATACCCGTGATTTCTTTTTCGAAACCAGGGATCATACGACCAGCACCTAATTCAAGTTCAAAATTCTCAGCTTTACCACCTTCAAATTCTTCACCATCAACACGACCTAAAAAGTCGATAGTTAACTTATCGCCTTTCTTAGTTTTACGTTTGTTTTCTTTCCACGTTTTATGTTGATTTTGTAATGTAACAAACATTTCATCTAAATCTGCATCTGTTACTTCAACTGACGGGCGCTCAACTGCGATTTTATTTAAGTCTTTTAATTCAACTTCGGGATAAACTTCGAAAGTTGCTTCAAATTCTAACGCTTTACCAACTTCATTGCTTTTTGCAACGAACTCAGGACGACCGGCTGGGTTGATTTTTTCAGCGACGATTGCTTCAACAAAGTTGCGTTGCATTAACTCGCCTGCAACTTCTTGACGAACAGATTGTCCGTAACGTTTTTGAATAACAGACGGCGGCACTTTACCAGGACGGAAACCGTTGATACGTTGTGTCTTAGCGATTTGACGAAGACGGTTTTTAACTTCCACATCTACTGTGTCGGCAGGAACAGAAATAGTCAAACGACGTTCTAAACCTTGTGTAGTCTCAACTGAAACTTGCATTTAATTACCTCAAAACTTAGCGATTTTTACGCTTCAATAACGTATCTTTATACATATAACAGATAAACAGCAATGTTTATCGCTCATAGCTTATATCAACCGATGTCAAACAAGCTTGGAAAATCCGAATTTAATATGTTCAGATTAAAATAATGACGCGAAATTATAGCGGTGGTTAGATAAAGAGTCGAGTCAAACTATAATTTTTTTTGATCTAGGAAATTACAAACAACAAAACAATAACTAAAAAAAAGACAAATATTCTTATAAAACAGAAGATTAAACACAAAATTCGATATTGTGACGATTGAAAAAGCAGCTTGAAAAATTACAGCACAGTAGCGGCTATAACCAATTATTGGCGTGATTTATAAATATTATGATTCAAATAAGAGATATAGATAGAGAGAATTAAGTAGTGGTCGGTGATGCAAGATTCGAACTTGCGACCCCTTGGACCCAAACCAAGTGCGCTACCAAGCTGCGCTAATCACCGATATACTTTACTGCATTTTATAAATGGGGTGGCTGATGGGACTTGAACCCACGACAACCGGAATCACAATCCGGGGCTCTACCAACTGAGCTACAGCCACCACTGTATGGCACGCCCTGTAGGATTCGAACCTACGACCCACGCCTTAGAAGGGCGTTGCTCTATCCAGCTGAGCTAAGGGCGCACATTGCCTACAGAAGCTACTTACTCTTACAAGATAAGAGAAAGTGGTCGGTGATGCAAGATTCGAACTTGCGACCCCTTGGACCCAAACCAAGTGCGCTACCAAGCTGCGCTAATCACCGACATCTGTTAAAAACGATGACGCTTTCAACGGGTGCGGATATTACCTAGTTGGTGCAAGCTCGTCAAACCTTTTTTATAAAAAAAAACGCGTTAGCTTACTTTTACAGCAGCTTGATGGAATATCACCACTTTTCGCTAAAAAAACAGACAACTCGATAATAAGAAGCAAAATAACCTTCACAACCAAGTAATCTGCATTTGACAGTAGTATGTATATTGACTCATTACAAATTTCATATACAACTATACTGGAAACTATGAGAAAATACGGCAGTATTTAACCTTTCCGATTGAGCACAGATAAAGCACTATGACTGCAACATTAATTGATGGCAAAACTATTGCCGCACAACTTAGACTGTCCGTTAAAGAAAAAGTCGCGCTTCGCGTCAAAAATGGCCTCAGGGCTCCCGGACTTGCCGTAATATTAGTGGGCTCAGATCCAGCCTCGCAAGTTTACGTGGGCAGCAAGCGAAAAGCCTGTGAGGAAGTCGGCTTTGTTTCGCGCTCATATGACTTACCTGCGAGCACTTCAGAACAGGAATTATTCACCTTAATTGACGAACTTAATAATGATGATGCTATAGACGGCATCTTAGTTCAGTTACCCTTACCAGAGAGCCTTAACGCCAATTTAGTGATTGAACACATTAATCCTTATAAAGATGTTGACGGTTTTCATCCTTCAAATGTTGGTAAGTTAGCCTTAAGACAACCCGGCCTGCGCCCATGTACCCCAAAAGGTATAATGGAACTGATAGAGTCAACGGGTGTAAAACCACATGGTTTAGAGGCAGTTGTTGTTGGTGCTTCAAATATTGTCGGCCGTCCGATGACATTGGAGTTATTACTCGCGGGTTGCACTGTGACAACAACGCATCGTTTTACTAAAAACCTTGAAGATAAAGTTAGAAATGCTGACTTACTGGTGGTTGCGGTTGGTAAACCTGAGTTTATCCCTGGTGAATGGATTAAAGACGGCGCTATTGTTATCGATGTAGGCATAAATCGTCTTGATAGTGGCAAACTTGTTGGCGATATTGGCTTCGAATTAGCTAAAAATAAGGCAGCTTATATTACTCCTGTCCCCGGCGGCGTTGGCCCAATGACAGTGGCGAGTTTAATTGAAAATACCTTGATTGCCTGTGAAGAATTTCATAGCAAGTGTTAGTGTTTTTTACCTGAAAAGATTAAACCTATTGGATCATTGAACATTAAAAAGCCAGCTTACAAGCTGGCTTTTTAATTAAGATGCAATGCAAGTGCTAGCCTTTACGCCATGTTGTGCCATTGGCACTGTCTTCTAGCACAACCTTCATTGCCGCTAGCTTATCGCGAGCATCATCAGCTAATGCCCAGTCTTTACTTGCTCTGGCATCGTTACGTTGTTTTATTAACGCTTCGATAAGCTCAACTTCATCATCATTACCTGCTCCCTGTAAAAAAGTTTCGGGATCTAATTGCAGTAAGCCAATGATTCCGCCTAACCCTTTTAATGTCCCTGCTAAAGTCGCGACATTCGCGTTATTTTCATTTTTCGCAACATTGAGCTCTTTAGCCAATTCGAATAAAATCGCGATGGCTTGTGGAGTATTAAAATCATCATCCATGGCTTTACAAAATTCAACAACATACGGATTGGCTTTGTCTAAGACAAAATTATCGGACACAGTCACACCACGCAAAGAGGTATATATACGCTCAAGAGAGGCATGTGCTTGCTCTAAATTGTCGGTCGAATAGTTTAGCTGACTACGATAATGTCCTGAGGTTAAGAAAAATCGCGTGGTTTCTGCATCATATTGTTTCAATACATCACGAATAGTGAAAAAATTGCCAAGTGACTTAGACATTTTTTCCTGATCGACCTGCACCATTCCTGTATGAACCCAATAGTTCACATAAGGAGTGTCAAGTGCACAACAACTTTGTGCTACTTCATTTTCATGATGAGGAAACTGAAGATCAGAACCGCCGCCATGAATATCAAAGTGGTCACCCAACTCTTTAGCATTCATTGCTGAACATTCAATATGCCAGCCTGGACGACCTGGTCCCCATGGCGATGACCAACTAGGTTCACCGGGTTTAGCCGATTTCCATAACACAAAATCTAGCGGACTTTTCTTACTTTCATCAACTTCTACGCGAGAACCTGCTTGTAATTGCTCCAAATTTTGGCCGCTAAGCTTGCCATAATCAGGGTAGCTTGCCACGTCAAATAGCACATCGCCACTAGTTGCAACATAAGCATGCTCTTTTTCAACCAGTGTCACTATCATGGCAATAATTTCGTCCATGTGAGTGGTCACTCTTGGCTCTAGATCTGGACGCATCATATTTAGTGCATCAAAATCTTCGTGCATAGCCGCAATGGTTCGCTCTGTTAATTGCTCGGGTGTTTCGTTATTTTCGGCCGCGCGATTAATTATTTTGTCTTCAACATCGGTGATATTGCGCACATAGTTTACTTCATATCCTGAAAATCTGAGATAACGAGTAATATTGTCAAAACTTATATAGGTGCGACCATGGCCAATATGACATAAGTCATAAACCGTGCATCCACAAACATACAGCCCAACTTTACCTTGTTCAATTGGTGTAAAGATTTCCTTTTTACGGGTTAAGGTATTGTATATTTGTAACATGAGGTTTGCTGTCTCCTGGCTAATTATCAATTGATAGTAAAAAATCGCGATAATTGTACCCGAACTAACCGCAAGGATCATCACTTCCCTTTACAGATTCGCACTTTAGGTTAAAATGCCCACATCTAACATTATGAGAAGAATATTATGATCACTTTAAAAACCACATTAGGCGACATCAAAATTGAATTGGACTTTGACAAAGCCCCTATTACCGCTAAAAACTTTCAACAATATGTCGAAGACGGTTTCTATGACGGCACTATATTCCATCGTGTGATCAAAGGATTTATGGCTCAAGGTGGTGGTTTTTCTTCAGGTATGGGTGAGAAAGAAACACGCGCATCAATTGAAAATGAGGCAAGTAACGGTTTAGGTAATAAACGTGGCACACTTGCAATGGCTCGTACTCAAGATCCACATTCTGCATCTGCGCAATTTTTTATTAACTTAGCTGATAATGACTTCTTAGACTTCAAAAATGAATCAACTCAGGGTTGGGGTTATTGTGTATTTGGTGAAGTTGTCGAAGGCATGGATATTGTCGATAAAATGACATTAGTTGAAACCGGACGTATGGGATTTCATGATGATGTTCCTAAAGAAGAGATTATTATTGAGTCCGCAATAGCAGAATAAGCTCACGCTTTTTTAATGAGTCATTTTATTCCTGAGCAAGTCACCTATTTTATTGCTGACTTGCATTTAGCGCAAAACAGGCCTGATATTACGGCCTGTTTTTTATCTTTTCTTAAAAACCAAGCCCCGCAAGCAGAAAAACTTTACATTCTCGGCGATTTATTCGAAAGCTGGATAGGTGATGATGACGACTGTCCTTTTGTGACTGATGTCGCTGCCGCTTTGCTAGCCTTGAAAAAAACTGGGACTGAAATACTGTTTATCCATGGTAATCGTGACTTTTTGCTCGGACGAAAATTTGCTGATAAGTCAGGAATGATTTTGCTACCTGAAGTTAGTTTGATTGATCTCTATGGCAAACCTGTAGTTATTTTGCATGGAGATACACTGTGCACTAGAGATATCGCCTATCAAGCCTTTAGAAAGAAATCTCGCTCATGGTGGTGGCAAACGATGGTAAAGAGCTTGCCTTTATTTATAAGACGTAAAATAGCCGCTAACTACCGGCAACGCAGTGCTGCAGCTACGGCAATGAAAGCTCAGGATATAATGGATGTCACCCCACAGGAAGTGGTTAACTGTATGGAAAGGTATCATTGCAACTTAATGATCCATGGTCATACCCATCGACCTGATATCCACGAATTGGATGTCAACAACCATGAAGCTAAAAGAATAGTATTAGGTGATTGGTACGAGCAAGGCGCTTGGTTAAAAGTCACTAAAGATAAAACCGAATTACTTTATCAACCTTTTATTAGCAAGCCTTAAACACAAAAAAGCCCGTATCACGATACGGGCTTTTATTTTTGATTCTTACAATATTGAAGCGCTATGCGTTATTGACGTTTTTTATCCAGTCATTTACACGTCGCTCAAGCACTGGTAAAGGCATTGCTCCGCCTCCTAGCACCGTATCATGAAAACCTTTAATATCAAATTTATCGCCTAGAATTTGCTCAGCTGTCGCTCTTAACTCCATAATTTTCAGCATACCTATTTTATAGGCGGTCGCTTGTCCTGGAATAACCAAATACCTTCTGACCTCAGAAACAATGGCTTCTTCTGCAATTGGCGTTTTTTCTTTAAAGTAAGCAATCGCTTGCTCTTCTGTCCAGCCTTTTGAATGTAGTCCTGTATCAACTACTAATCTTACCGCACGCCACATTTCATTCACTAGACGGCCGAAATCAGAAAATTCATTTTTATAACCGCCCATTTCTTTAGCCAATAGCTCAGCATATAATCCCCAACCCTCACTGTATGCAGTAAAGCTGGCTTGTGTTCTAAACTGAGGCACTGACGTTAATTCTTGTGCAATAGAAATTTGCATATGATGGCCTGGATTACCTTCATGGTATGCAACTCCTTCCATTTCATTTTTTGGCATTGCCGACATATCAGACAAGTGCGCATAATAAACGCCCGGTCTAGAGCCGTCTGGTGTACCTGGGAAATAATGCTGAGCAGCACCATCTTGCTCTCTAAACGGTTCTACTCGCTTAACCACTAATTTAGCTTTGGGTAGCACACCAAAGTAATTAGGTAACTGCTCTGCTATCGCTGCTAAATGTTTTTCCGTTTCGTCGATATATCCTTGGCGTCCGGCATCATCATTGGCAAAGAAAAACTGCTCATCGGTTTTAATAAAAGTAAAAAATTCACGCAAATCACCTTCAAAGCCAACTTTATCTTTAATAGCGTTCATTTCAGTGGTAATACGTGCAACTTCTTTAACACCAATGGTATTTATTTCTTCTGCTGTTAAATCCGTTGTTGTTGACGCTTTTAATCTAAAATCATAAAACGCTTTGCCGTTAGGCTGATTAGCAACCCCTTGCGCAATAGCGTCTGTGTTTTCAATATCAGCTTCAAACCAAGCAACTAATGCCTGATAACTAGGAAGGAATTTGCTATTTAACGCCTCTTTAGCTTGCTCTTCTAGTTCGCTCGCTTTTGCTTGGTCGATTTTGCCATTCTCTAATAGTGTCGCAATCTTCCGTTTAGCATCAGACCATAATGGCGCATCTGCTTCACTTTCAGTAAACGGAGCTCCAGTGATAAGGTTTGTTGCTTGTTCAATAACACCTTGATAAGCAAATCTTGGCGGTCTGACACCGTTGTTAGCGTTTTCTTTGGCTCGCACCAATAATTGATCGATAACGCGTGAAACTTCGCCTATACGCTTGTTATACGCAAGCATATCGCTTTCTTCGTCTACTTTATGGAAGTTAATTAGAAACTGTGCTGCGAATGCCTGTATGCCATTAAATTGGGTAAAGACATAATTGTTGTGATTAAACTTTTGACCTTCAGCCGCTTGCTCATACTGATAAATCCAAATGTCGTACGAAATTTTTGCTTCTTCATCGAGCTTGCTGTAATCAAAAGTGTTTTTTAACTCTTCAACCGTTTGTTTACGCCAAGCAAGTTGTTTCTTTTCTTCAGCCTCGCTCATGTCATCAAGTTGATCATACTTTTCTTTACGTCCCAAAAAAGTCAGCATAAACGGACTCATTTGCAGCTGTTGCTCATACTTTTCAGCAAACCACTGATTTAACCGTTCACTTTCTGACAATTGCGCCGTTTCAACTGCTGATTGCTGTTCTACTGCTGAATTATTGGCGGACTCTACTGATGTTGAATTAGGCTGGCATGCGCTTAAAATTCCTACCGCAATGAGCGTAAGCATGGTTTTCATTGTTTGAATTCCTGTTTTTTTATTGTTCTATGTAAATATTTATACGAATAATTAAAAATAATATACAAAATAGACTTAGATTAATATAGTGACTTTGTAACGACTTATTCGATTGAGGGATTAAACGGCCAGCAAGTTTTACAAAAGTTTTCCGCGTTAGCAATAAAAACAGTCAATTTAGACTTTAGTTGTATTGAAGCGATGCCACACTTGCTGATAGACTAACACTCATAAAAAGACAGATTAAAAAAATAATAATATATAGCTTACCGAGTCGTTAATACACTCTCCATTAAGTTTGATTTTAATTCGATATGCAGTCCGAGTTAGGGAATTACTCAGAGCTATTTAGGGAACTGCATATGATCATTCAAGATAGCCTGCAAAATGCCACCAAATATAGTGATAGAACCCACGAATTTCTTACACGTCACAATATAGCGCCAAGTCCCGTCAACTATTCGGTAGTATATTTATATGTCAGTAATCGCAATGCTGAGATCAATGTTGAAATAGATAGACGATTAAGTACCGATAAAGCCATCGATTCTGTGTTCATTGATAACCTATTCGTTAAATATGTTTCTCATTCCAGAAATATTGAAAAGTCTGTGCTGACCCCCTTTGAACAATCACTGACTGCAACTTTAGAAAAAATCAATATTCAAGTGCTTAGCGATCAAAAAATTGCGTCTAGTTTAAAAAAGGCTGATAAAGTGTTGTCTAGCTCTGAACATCATGAGCCGATTAAGAATATTGTCAGCTTTTTATGCGACACCATTGCAAGTTCACAAGCTCAGCATCAATCATTAAGTAGTGAGTTAGCCAAAACTTATAAAGAAGTTAATCATTTAAAATCCAAACTAAAAGATTCTCGACAAGAAGCGATATTAGATGCGTTAACAGGGTTATTAAATCGAAGAGGTTGTGAAGACAAACTTAAAGATCTTGATATTGAAGATGTCCATTCTTCTATGGCGATAGATATTGACCACTTTAAAGATATTAACGATACCTTCGGCCATTTTATTGGCGACAAAGTTATTCAACGCATCGCAAAAGTGATCAAAGAAAATGTCACAGAATCAGATCTGGCGGTGCGCTTTGGTGGCGAAGAGTTTATCGTAGTTTTAGTCAATAAAACCATTGATGAAGCGCGTAAAGCTGCAGAAAATATCCGTCTCGCCATTGCTGGACTGAAACTCATGCAACGACAGTCAAATACATTCTTACCGCCGATATCGGTCTCAATTGGTATAACTCAAGCCAATAAAGACCAGAATTGGAGTACTTTATTCAAGCGCGCTGATAAAGCGCTCTATCAGGCAAAAAATGCTGGTCGTAATTGCTGTGTCAGCCTTTAACTGACGCAGGACTACCACTATGAAACTTAAAATCTTCATCATCTGATGAAATAAGCTCAGCTTCTCGTTCACCAAAAAATTTTACACGCTCAGAAATGTCCTTGCCTGCAACTTCTTCCGCAAGCGTCAAATAATCTTGATAGTGACGCGCCTCTGAGCGCAACAAGGAAATATAAAAGTCGCCGAGTCTTTTATCAACATGGGGCGCTAATTTAGCAAAGCGCTCACAGGAACGCGCTTCAATATATGCACCAATGATAAGCTTATCTATCATTGCATCAGGCTCAAATGTTTTAACATGTCGCAGCATGCCCTTAGCGTAACGACATGGCGTGATACTTTGATATGAAACATCATATTCATCCATTATCTCCAACACTTGATAAAAATGATGTAGTTCTTCTTTGATCAGCAAGACCATTTTATCAATCAAGTCTTGTCCATAAGGTGAATCTGATTTAGGTATAACCGATTTAGATAAGTTGTTTTTTGATGGTAAGGTGCGCCAATCACCTTCTCGGCGATAAATGAAGTTTTCAAATGGTTTCAGCCAAGCCAGTAATATATCACCACTCTCTTTATCTACAGCATATTTACGGATTAAAAACATCGCGGATTGCGCCGCTTTTAATTCACAAATTAAATGATCAATTAATATCATCGGTAAATTCTCTTTTTTTACCGCTTCCGATAGCCATGATTGTGGAGTCTCACATTTTAAAAAATCTTTAATCGGCGCTAATAATTGAGTAGTTGACACTAAAACCTCGGTAAGAAAGTAAAAAACGCGGCATTTTAGCATAAAGTTGGGCAAATTTTCTTTATTCAAACATAAAAATAGCGCTTATGGTCCGTAATTTGCGTGCAGAAACACCATCAGTGTAACAACTAAATTTTGACAAAAATGACAACTATCACTCCTTTTTCCCAAACTAATATTTCTACTCCTAGTAATGGTCAAGTAGAAAATATTGCGCTTCCGTTAAATAATGCATCAGATACAGACAAGGTTGAGGAACTGCCATCATCTAACACAGTGTCGCTTTCAACACGCAGCAAAGTATTGCAAGAGCTAAACGCTGAATTTTTCAGAGGCGGTAAACTTGCGTTTGAAGATATCCCCAACTACGTTAATAAGCTCCATGAAAAAGGCTTGATCACTAGTACACAATATCAAAGTCTTGGCGGTAACAGGCAAGACAACGCAACAGAGAGTGGCAATGGTCAATTATCGATATTTGTTACAGATCTCACCGACGCGTTAAAAGCAGAGAGTCCAAATCATCCTTTAATAGAGCCCCTTACAACCGCAAAACAAACATTTAATCAATTAGAATCTGGTTCAGCGGTTAACAATATTGCCATAGCCAAAGCGCAGACAGATTTTAATACCTTCTTCAGCAGCGAAGAATTCCAATCATTAGAGCAATCATCGCAGCAGGGGTTAATCAAAATTAATGAGATGTTAGGCCTGATCGGACAAACACAGCGCAATACTGATCTCAATACCCCAACCAAACTTTACCAAGATATTGCAGGTTTCTAAGGCCCATTATCCGTTTGCATTTATATTTTCACAATAATAATTACTAATCCTCTTCATCAAGCCCTCACTAGGCAATCTTCCATATAGGCAACATTCAAAGGGAATTCTATGATAGTATCTATAGTGAATAAACGCCCTTTGGTTTACCACTAATAAACAAGTCATCATAATGAAAACCAACAATGAAAAGTTACTAAAAAAGCATCAAGAACTCATCCAAACTGATGAAATAAAAGTCATTTCACATGTTCAACGTGAACAAGAAGAGTGGTTTATTAATACGTTAATGCTGGAGGGTATCGATGTGCCTTTTAAATATAAACGCAAAAAGATTTATAAAAACTTAAATGGACAACGTATCAATATAACCTACTACCCTAGCAAAGAGGTTGTTGCCGGATTTGAGATAGAAATCATGAATATTGTCAGAGTTCGCGTTTCTTAAATAGCATTTAGCACTAATAACCATTCTTTTTATTTATATTGAGTATATAAGTAATTTATTTTAGCCGATTTTTCAATCAACACTTGACGAACGTCTCACCATCTTACATAAATAGAGTGTCAACAATAAAAATAAAAACGTTGAACTGTATCGTGTTGACCATTGTAAAAATTTACAATCGTTAATATTTGTTGGGGAAAGCGATAGGAGAATTTTTATGATTTTAAATCATATATGGGGGCTTTACGCTCACCCTAAAGAAGAGTGGCAAACAATAGAAAAACGTCACGAAAGTTTGGTATATAGCTTAGTGCACATTCTAACTATTGCGTTAATTCCGGCGATTTGTAGTTATTTCGCTGCGGCACACATTGGTTGGACAATTGGCGCTGGCAATCCCATTCGATTACCACAAGAAAATGCCATGTATATGTCAATC
Organism: Colwelliaceae bacterium 6471; assembly: GCA_040779335.1. Classification (GTDB taxonomy): domain Bacteria; phylum Pseudomonadota; class Gammaproteobacteria; order Enterobacterales; family Alteromonadaceae; genus JBFONV01. Next base: position 832,493 of record JBFONV010000001.1, on the reverse strand, counting down.
GCCATGTATTTAGGCCTAGTGTTTGGTGTCTTTGCATTAGCCTACCTGATTCAATGGATGGCAAAAACATTTGACTCAACACCTGAATTTTCTCAATCGTTAGAGTTAGCTGCATATACAGCAACGCCATTACTGATGGTCGGTATTACCGCACTATATCCTGTTTTATGGTTTGTAGCGTTAGCTGGAATAGCCGCATTGGCCTACTCAGTTTACCTACTATACTCCGGTGTACCTATTATGATGAATATTCCTGAAGAGAAAGGCTTTATTTATTCTAGTTCGGTAGTCACTTGCGGCTTGGTGATGTTAGTCAGCTTAATGGCAATCAGTGCGATAATGCTCGCGATGGGATTTGGTTCAGAATATATACCTTAAGCATCTTTTAATATAAAGATATTTCGAGATAATATCCCGAGAGCAAAAAAGGCATCATTTGATGCCTTTTTTAATGGTTAAATTTATTATATTAACTAAACAAATCAATTAACCTTCGTTGTGCATGTCAATGATCGAGTCTGCATTTTTATCTGAAGTCTCCTTGCTTTCGTTATTGCGCATCGCATCAAGTTTTTCTAAATATGACTGATCAATATCGTTGGTGATGTAATTGCCATCAAAGACCGAGGTATCAAACATGGTGATGTCAGGGTTACCTACAGATACGGCAGCTTTTAAATCTTCAATTGATTGAAAGATCAACTTATCAGCACCGATCATGTCGCAAATACCATCTAATTCTCGACCGTGAGCAATTAATTCGTTCGCGCTTGGCATATCAATACCATACACGTTTGGAAATCTAACTTCAGGTGCCGCTGAGGCAAAGTACACTTTTTTAGCGCCTGCTGCTCGAGCCATATCAATGATTTGACCAGAAGTGGTTCCTCGAACAATAGAATCATCTACCAGTAATACATTCTTACCAACAAATTCAGCTTTGATGGCATTAAGTTTTTGTCTGACAGATTTCTTACGCTGTTCCTGCCCCGGCATGATAAAGGTGCGACCAATATAACGGTTTTTAACAAAGCCCTGACGGTACGGTATATTTAACTGCTGGGCGATTTGCAACGCTGAATCGCACGAGGTTTCAGGAATAGGAATAACCACATCTATATCTAAATCGGCCCATTCCTGTGCAATTTTTTTACCTAATTTTCTACCCATTTCAATTCTAGAACCATAGACGGAAATTTTATCGATGGTAGAGTCTGGGCGTGCAAAATAAACAAACTCGAAAATACATGGACTATAAGTAGGGTTTTGTGCACATTGACGACTATGTAATTGGCCATCTTCGGTAAAGAAAATAGCTTCACCTGGCGCCACATCACGAACAAAAGTAAATTCATTCGCATCCAAAGCAACCGATTCTGAGGCGACCATATATTCCACGCCCTTTTCTGTTTCACGTTTACCGAAAACAAGTGGTCGAATACCGTTTGGATCACGAAATGCCAACATGCCATGGCCAATAATAAGCGCGACAGAAGCGTAAGCACCACGAACTCGTTGATGAACATTACTTACAGCGGAAAAAATATCATCAGGTGTAAGATCTAAACTATCATTATGTTGAAGTTCATGACCCAAAATATTTAATAACAATTCAGAATCTGACGTCGTATTTACATGACGACGAGCCACTTTATATAACCACTCTTTTAGTTCTTCAGCATTGGTTAGATTACCATTATGCGCTAAAGAAATGCCGAAGGGTGAATTAGCATAAAAAGGCTGTGCTTCAGATGAACTAGACGTACCGGCAGTTGGGTAGCGAATATGACCTATACCAATATTTCCCTGCAATCTCATCATATGACGAGTGTGGAAAACATCCTTAACTAAACCATTTGCTTTACGTAATCTAAACGTATTGTCATAGATAGTAACAATACCAGCTGCGTCTTGACCTCGATGCTGTAGCACCGTTAATCCGTCGTACAATGCCTGACTTACGGGTGTTTTACCAACAATGCCAACAATACCACACATGAACTTATCTCCGCTGAAGGATCTATTAAGTTAGAAAACTTGATGTTTGCTTGAGATACTCAAAGAACCACTCAATAACCAATTGAAATTCAGGTATTAATTGCGAACTTTGCCACCATTGGCTCTGGGCCATGGGGGTGAATGCATCCATAAAAAAGAGCACAGCACTAACAATTAACACACCCCGTAACGCACCGAAAGCGATCCCTAACACTCTGTCTGTTCCAGTTAATCCTGTTTTATCAACTAATTGCCCGATAAGGTAATTAATTAACGCTCCAAGGATTAAAGTAGTAACAAAAAGGATAGCAATAGCTGCTGCATTACGCAGGAATTGATCTGAAATATTGGTCAAATAAGTAGCAAGGTTTGCATAGAATGTACTGGCAATAAAAAAAGCACTAATCCAGATAACTAAAGAGACTGCTTCTTTAACAAAGCCCCTTACTAAACTGATTAATGTTGATATGCCAATAACAGCCAAGATGGCATAATCTATCCAAACCATAAATCGAGAGTTCTCATTATTTAGAGGCGCGTAGTCTACCAGAAGCTAGCTTCACATGCCTACTTTTTTATTATTTTGTCGGGTAAAAACGCGCCAACTTTCCCTGAACATTTGTTAAGTCTTTAAGTTTAGGTAACTTTTTTTCAATAGATGTTTTTGATAACTCTGGACCAATAAAGACTTTGGTCAAATTACCATTTTTTGTTTTTATTGGTTTAGTGAATGCGGTATAACCATTTTTCTTTAATTTAGCAACCAGCTCATCGACATTCTTTTTATGACGAAAACTGCCCAATTGTATCACCCACGCTTGATTTACTGCGGCGCGCTCCGGTAAGGATTGAGTCGCTGATTCTTTTGGCTCTGTATTGACCGTGTTGTCGACGTCAATAGTTTTAAACGAATCGTTTTTAGCCATGGTATCAACTCGTACCATATCGGTATTTGTTTCTACTGACATTGGCTCTACCTGTGACTGAGCAGCACTTGCGATAGGTTCATCGTCTAGCGCTTTTTCATCACTAAGAGTTTGTTGCGGTAATTGCTTAAGTTTATCTTCGGGAAAGGCTTTGCTCGCACCGTTTGCTTCAATGACGGGTGCTTTAGGAAGTCCTTCAAAGTCAGCCAATTTTGTTTTTTTATCGCCATCAAGGATATCGGGTAAAAATATAACTGCAGCTGCGGCCACAATAATAGTACCGACTAATCTATTTTGAAAAGGTGTAGACAAAGGAAACTCCTAAACTAGCAAACGCCTTACTTCAGCGACGGTATAAAAGGAACCAAAAACCAGTACTAAATCCGTTGCTTCTGCATTTTTAGTAGCCATTGTAAATGCCTGAGTGACATTGTCAAAACAATTGAAGTGCGATGACACAGCGGCTATCTTTTCACTAACAAGATTTGCATCGGCTGCCCGTGGCACTTGTAAACTTGCTAGGTACCAATGGCTAACGATTTCGCCCAGCGGCTTTAAAGTATTTTCAATATCTTTATCAGCTAACATTCCTACCACGGCGTAAACTTTTTTATAGCCTTTACGAGCAACAACTTCAGCCAAGTAACGAGCCGCCTGAGGATTATGGCCGACATCGAGCATAACATCACAGTTACGATGAAATAACTCAGTACGCCCAGACACTTTAGTCATATCGATCAGGCCATTTACTTTTTCTTCATCAAGCGTCACATCAAGCAATGCTAATACCGTCAATGCCGTTGCAACATTGTCAATTGGGATATTTGGCTGATGTAAATTAGCTAAATGATATGAATTAAAGTGCCATTGCCAAGGTGTAATACCATCATTTTTACTTAACAAAAAATCACGTTCACGCACATACATGGTACAGGAAAGTTTCTCGCCGTAGTTAAGCACTGATTTTGGCGTCATGAGATCACCTACTACCGTAATACCGTGCCCACGCATAATGCCCGCTTTTTCGTAACCAATAGACTCGCGATCATTGCCCAAGAATGCTTGGTGATCTAAGTCAACGGTGGTGATAACACTTATATTGGCATTAATAATATTGGTTGCATCTAACCTTCCGCCTAACCCAACCTCCAAAATGATAAAGTCAGGACGAGTTTGCATCAACACAATAAAGGCTGCAAGGGTTGTATACTCATAGTAGGTTAGCGATGTTGTGCCGCGCTTTTCTTCGATAATTTCAAAGGCACTGACTAAGCTGCTATCATCTACATCTTGCTTATTAAGCCTTAAACGTTCGTTAAAACGTTCAATATGTGGCGAGGAATAAACGGCAACAGACTTATTTTCATTAAGTAATGCATTCTCAAGAAAGGCACAAGTTGTCCCTTTACCGTTTGTACCGGCAACAGTTATCACCTGAGCAAAGCTCAAGTCTATGCCAAGAGTCGTCGCAACGCTTTGAATTCGAGCTAACCCTAAGTCTATTTCAGTACTATGGATAGTTTCTAAGTAAGAAAGCCACTCTGCTAGGCTTTTTGCTTGAGAGTGGCTTTTTGAAGGTGAGAACATAGTTAGCGACTAATTAGGACTTGGTTGTCCAGTAAATTTAGCAATAAGGCGCCCCAATGTATCTCGCATCTGGCGGCGATCAACAATTAGATCAATTGCACCTTTCTCTAGTAAAAATTCACTACGTTGAAAACCTTCTGGTAATTTCTCACGGACAGTTTGTTCAATAACACGAGGTCCGGCAAAACCAATCAATGCTTTAGGCTCGGCAACATTAATATCACCTAACATGGCTAAACTTGCAGACACGCCGCCCATCGTAGGATCGGTTAATACCGACACATAAGGGAGACCTTTTTCACTCATTTTAGCCAGTGCCGCACTTGTTTTTGCCATTTGCATTAATGAAAATAATGCTTCTTGCATGCGTGCACCGCCACTTGCTGAAAAGCAAACAAATGGTAAATTGTGCTCCAAACAGTATTCTACGCCAGCAACAAAACGCGCGCCAACCACTGAAGCCATTGAACCACCTAAGAACGAAAATTCAAAAGCTGCCGCAACAATTGGCATACCAAGTAGTTCGCCTTTCATGACAACTAATGCGTCTTTTTCACCGGTACTTTTTTGCGCCGCACTGAGACGATCTTTATAACGTTTTGAGTCTTTAAATTTCAAAATATCGTGTGGCTCAAACTGTTCGCCTATTTCAACACGCTCTCCCTGATCCAAAAAGCCTTCAATACGTTTACGCGCAGTGATACGCATATGATGGTCGCATTTAGGACACACAGACATTTGTCGGTCCAATTCCACTTTATATAGTACAGCATTACAAGATGTACACTTACTCCATACACCTTCAGGAATATTGCGTTTAGTAGTCGCTTTTGCTTTTGGGAGAATTTTTTCTATCCAGCTCATAATTTAAATTTTGCCTGTTGCAACGATTTAGTGTCGATTAATGATGATTTTATAACCATGAAATCATCAAATATATAATGAAAACAAATATAACCGCGAATTAGAACATAGTTTAACTCATTTTTTATATAAAAAACTGGTCTGTTTTGTTTGTTTTACTTTTTTAACCTTTACATATTTACTGGTAATAAGCTTTCGCTAGCACAAGTTTAGGTTAATTTAAAAATAAAGGTCCCATATTTCTTATTGGGATCTGAAATTCCTCTGGATAATCCACGCCGACAAAATATAACCCACTTGCTGGTGCAGTGATACCGGCGACACACCTATTTTTAGCCGCTAAAACCTCTTTAATCCATTCCACAGATTCTAACTCCTGTCCCACTCTCATTAAACTACCGGCGATATTTCTCACCATATGATGTAAAAATGCATTCCCTTTTACATCTAAAATAATATATTCGCCTTGGCGCGTAACATTACAGTGATGCAAGGTTCTGTGTGGTGAGTGAGATTGGCAGTGAACAGTACGAAACGAAGTAAAATCATGACGCCCCACTAAATACTGTGCCGCTTTATGCATTAATTGTTCATCTAATGGGTAATGGCAAAAACTAAGCCCTCGGCTTAATATTGCCGAGCGCAACTGATTGTTATGGATAATATAACGATATCGACGCGCGGTAGCGCTAAAGCGGGCATGAAATTCGTCATTAACTTCCTTTACCCAAGTCACCGCAATATCTTTAGGTAAGTTAGTATTAACTCCTAATGTCCAGGCCACATCTTTTCTGACTTTATCGGTGTCAAAATGGATTACTTGATTGGTTGCATTTACGCCAGTATCTGTTCGGCCTGCACAAATGACCTCAATAGGCTGATCGGCAATTTTTGACAATGCTTCTTCTAGCGTTTGCTGAACACTGACTACACTCTTCTGTCGTTGCCATCCACAGTAATTAGTTCCGTCATATTCAACCCCTAACGCATAACGCATATCGACCTCCAATTGCTTTGGTCGCGCATTATCCATGATTTTTATTAATGTGCCAAGAATTTCCCCCGAGAACTATTCGAGGTGGGCGCTTACTTCGATTGGAATAGCAAAATATATGAAGCCACTCTTAGTGGTGTATTACACTCGGTGGCTTCACGTTATAGTAAGAAAACTATGAATTACTTACGCACTATTATTTCATGTTATCCAGTAATTGCTGCGCTTCAAACTGCTGTTGCGCATCACCATTACTTTGCACATCTAATAGTATGACTTCAGCGTTTTCATTGTCCCCGATTTCAATATAGACTTTTGCCAAATCTAGTTTAGCCGCCATACCGTTATCATCATCTTCATCGACATCAAAAGGCTCAACACCATCTGTAAACTCAGGGAATTCATCTAAACCGACATCAATTTTATTTTTATTATAAGGCTCTTCTGTTGCATCAATGTCCAAACTATCAGATAACAGCGAATCTACAGAAACAAAATCAGTTTCGTCGCTATCTAGTTCCACAGACTCACCATCGTCAACAGACAAAATATCATCTCCGATATCAAAGCTTTCGTCATCAAGATCTGCTGATAAGTCTATATCATCTTCATCACTAGGGGTTGATTCTTCTTCTATATTGGCCAATAACTCGTCAAAGTCTAAACTATCAAGCTCCTGAATATCCTCTATTTCAGTTGCTTCAACAACAGCGTCTTTCTCTTCACTATCATCAGATAATAGATCTGCCAGTACATTGCTATCGGTAAAGTCTGGTGAAAGTTCGATGTTTGATGGTTCATCTTTTTCGTCGGTCAATAATTGGCTTAACGTTGACTCATCAAAGTCACTATTTAATGCCTCGGTAACATCATCAACAGCGTCTTCATTACTAGGGTCACTATCAAAGTCATCACCGATATCGATTGATTTCTCATCTTCGGGCGCTTGCTCACCGTTAACTTCTGCAATAAGTGAATCTACATCTAACTCTTCTTCATCAAAACCTTGATTCTCATCGACAGCAGTATTTTGTACATCATCTAGCAGATCATCAATATCATCTGCATTACTGATTTGCTCATCCGCACTATCAGTTGCTGTATCAACCTCTCCTGAACCCTCTGTTTCATTATCACCCTTTGTGGTATCGCTCCGTAAATCAGACAGATCAACCGCTAGAAATGGCGCTATATAATCGTCGGTAAATGCTTCAATTTTCGCTTTGCTTTCGCTGACCTTATCAGGTAATTCTTCAGTTAAAACATCTTCGTTATCGGTCACCGCTTGAGCTTCTGAAATATCCAGTTCTTCATTGCCTTGAACTTGATTTAACAGCGCATCAATATCATCAGGTTCCGCTATTTCAGTCTCATTTGACATTGAATCCATTAAGGCATCAATATCATCAGGATCGGTCAATTCTGCACTGAGATCTTCTACTGGCTGTTTTTCTGGTTCAGCATCTGGTGTTGCCACTGCGTCCATTAAGGCGTCAATATCATCGGGATCGGTGAGTTCTGCGCTGAGATCTTCTACTGGCTGTTCTTCTGGTTCGGCATCTGGTGTTGCCACTGCGTCCATTAAGGCGTCAATATCATCGGGATCGCTGAGTTCTGCGCTGAGATCTTCTACTGGCTCTGCATCTGGTGTTGCCACTGCGTCCATTAAGGCGTCAATATCATCGGGATCGCTGAGTTCTGCGCTGAGATCTTCTACTGACTCTTCTTCTGGCTCTGCATCTGCTGTTGCCACTGAGTTCATTAGGGCGTCAATATCATCGGGATCAGTGAGTTCTGCGCTGAAATCTTCTACAGGCTGTTCTTCTGGTTCATCGTTCGCTGTTGCCACTGAGTTCATTAGGGCATCAATATCGTCGGGATCGGTCAGCTCAGCACTCAAGTCTTCTTCTGGTTCAGCATCCGCTGTTGCCACTGAGTTCATTAGGGCATCAATATCATCGGGATCGGTCAGCTCAGCACTCAAGTCTTCTTCTGGTTCAGCATCCGCTGTTGCCACTGAGTTCATTAAAGCGTCAATATCATCGGGATCAGTCAGCTCAGCACTCAAGTCTTCTTCTGGTTCAGCATCCGCTGTTGCCACTGAGTTCATTAGGGCATCAATATCATCGGGATCGGTCAGCTCAGCACTCAAGTCTTCTTCTGGCTCTGCGTCTGCTGTTGCCACTGAGTTCATTAGGGCATCAATATCATCGGGATCGGTCAGCTCAGCACTCAAGTCTTCTTCTGGCTCTGTGTCTGCTGTAGCCACTGAGTCCATTAGAGCATCAATATCATCAGGATCAGTCAGTTCTGCGCTCAACTCTTCTTCTTGTTGAATATCATCAACAATACTGTCTGGGTCTAACAGATCGTCATCACTTTCTTCATTAAGCAAATCATTTAGTGCATTTTGATCTAATACACCATCAGGCAAGGCTTCACTTGATTCTTGTTGCTCCTCATCAGATGAATCGTCTTCGGGCGCTTCTTCATCCAATCCTGATAAGAGTGCATCTAAATCACCTTGACCTAATTCCCCGCCCTCTAATGGCTCGCTACTATCATCTTCGTCTAAAGACACATCTTCATCTAAAGATACTTCTTCAAAATCATCAAGCGAGTCTAAATCATCAAGATCGCCTAAATCGTCTAAGTCATCGAGATCGTCTAGCTCATCGTCCAAATGGATAACACCATCATCTTGCTCTTTATCTCCAGCAATATTCTCAGAGAATAAATCACTATCATCCTCAGCTAAATCTATCGATAGCTCATCATCAAGTGACAATTCCTCGTCCAATGATAGTTCATCATCAAGAGACAACTCTTGATCTAAACTTTGAATGTCTTCAACTTCTTTAGCTTGTTCTGATTTACCTTTAGATTTAACCTTTTTGGTTGACGTTGCGGTCACTGGTTCCGCATTTCTGCGTCTTAGGAACAAGATAACCAAACCCAGCATTAACAATGCCGGTAACGTCGACATCATCACCAGCCCTGGCGTACTGGTAATAAAGTTATTTTTTTCTAATTCTGCGCGTTGTTTCGCTAATAATAATTCTGCTTCGCGCGCTTCAGCCTTGGCCAACAATTCTTGTTGCAATTTAAGCATACTATCCATTTGCAGCTTAACTTGTTCACTTTTAGCGACTTCTTCTTGAATATTAGTAAGCTGATCATTAAACGCTGATATTCGACCACGTAACGACTCGTTTTCTTTTAAAATAGTTTGCAGACCATCGATAGAATCTAAAACATCATTTTGGATGGTGGTTAAACGCTCTTGCTGGCTTAAGTCTAAGGTTTGTAATTGATTGTTGATATCGAGTTTAACTGTGTCTAAATCTTTCTTTTTAGCGACTTGTTCTTCAGGCAGGATTTCTTTTTTTACTTGGGTTTTTACAACTTTTTTATCCCAAATTTTATCATCGTTATCAGATTTTTGCTGTGCTTGTCGGCTGTCTATAGCCCGCATATCTTTAATGGACGGAATTTTTAAATATTGACCATCTACTAAATGATTTAAATTATTTTCGGCGAAAGCCTGTGGGTTAGCTTGATATAAGGCTTGCATCACTTGATAAATAGACAACCTAGGATCTGGACGCACCTTGAGAGCGATGTTCCACAAGGTATCTCTCGGGGTTATCGGCCCATATTGATCATAAGGAAAGGCGTCTGAGCTTTTAGGTCCACGAATACGAATTCCATCATCTTCTGCAGCACGTGCATGTAGATTAACAGAAAAAATGCTTATAAAAATTACCTGCCACAGGCACAGGCGCAACAGTTTTTGCATCAAGGCTTTCCTAATTATTATCACTATCGCCAAACTTTTGGCTCATCCAAGATCAGAAAAAACAAAGCAATGTTTATTCCAACTGTTTATATCATACCAATCTTAGAAAATAATTCTCTTAGAATGTTCAATTAATTATAGTATTTGAATAGATCAGAAACTAGTCATAGTTTATAACGACTAATTTCTGATTTTCTTTAGAAATTGCTAACTTATATTTAATAATTTAGCAAAGTAGACGAATATTATGACAAATATTCTTTGATAAGTAATTCAGCAATTTGAATACTGTTAGTGGCGGCACCTTTGCGAACATTGTCTGCAACAACCCATAAGTTTATGCCGTTATTGTGGCTAATATCTTCACGAATACGGCCCACATAAGTGGCATCTTTTCCACTTGCTTCACCAATCTGCGTCGGAAAATCTTCATCATTTTCACATAGCACAACACCATCCGCGTGTCTTAACAACTCTTTAACTTCTTCAGCTGAAATAGGTGCATTTGTTTCAATGTGTAAAGCCTCTGCATGACCAAAAAATACCGGTACGCGTACCGCAGTAGGGTTAACACGAATATTCTCGTCACCAAAAATTTTCTTGGTTTCCCACACCATCTTCATTTCTTCTTTGGTGTAACCATTATCTAAAAAAACATCAATCTGTGGAATAACGTTAAAGGCTATTTGACGAGAAAAAGCTTTTGATTCAATTGGCTTACCTTGCAATAAGTTAGCGGTTTGATGGGCTAATTCATCCATTGCAGTTTTGCCACCACCTGAAACTGACTGATAGGTACAAACATTAATACGGTCAATACCGACAGCATCTTGAATTGGTTTTAACGCTACTAACATCTGAATAGTTGAACAGTTAGGGTTGGCGATAATGTTACGATTGCGGTATTCAGCCAACGCATCAGGATTTACTTCTGGTACGACTAACGGAATATCGGCTTCATAACGAAATTCAGAAGTATTATCAATAACGATACAACCTGCTTCACCTGCCAAAGGGGCGTACTTTGCCGAAATACTGCCGCCCGCTGAGAAAAAACCTATCTGCGCTAGACTCCAATCAAAATTGTCAGCATCGAGCACTTCAACATTTTCACCATTAAATTCTATAAACTCCCCAGCAGAGCGAGCACTTGCTAATGGGTATAATTTATTTATGGGAAAATCTCTTTGCTGAAGAATTTCAATCATTGTTTTGCCAACTAAGCCCGTTGCGCCAAGTACGCAAACATCAAATTTCTGTGCCATGCTCCTCTCTCTCTTATAAATGTTAAACGTCAATTAGTTATCATTGACATTGTTAAAGCCAAGTTGATGTGGCACATCACTCTCAGCCTCATTTTTAAAGGTTACTGTTAATGACGAAAACTCCCTGCGAGCTGGGTATGTTTTGCGGATATAATCAAAACCTTGTTGGTGGATCTGTTGACGAAATATTGCATCATCTCGCCTGACATCGTAAACCATTTTTACTAACTGGTTTAGTATATTTTTATCGAATGCTTGATTTATTTTTACCTGCTCTATTGCCGATGCAGGTAAAAAATTTTTCAAGGCTAACGTAGCGTCAATATTTAGTCTTGAACATAATGCCTGATAGAGCATTTCACTGCCACGAGCTTTTCCTTCTAAGCTATAACCGGCAATATGTGCTGTCGCTATATCTGTATAGGCGATCAGCGGTTCTAGCAGGTCAGGTTCGTTTTCCCATACGTCCAATACTAGCTTAAGGCCATGACCAGCTTGTTTCATTTTTAATAATGCTTGATTATCGACCACTTCACCACGACAAGCATTGACTAAGATCTGGTTTTCACTCAAGGCATTGAGTTTGACTTCATCAAGTAAATGAAAGGTTTTATGCTCACCTTCGATCGTTAAAGGCACATGCAGGGAAATAACGTCACACGCTAATACCTCTTCAAGTGAGACAAAGGCTCTGTTATCACCTTTGGCCGCTAAGAGTGGATCACACAACTTATGTTTTATCCCTAACGCCGTTAATTTTTCACTAAGACGCGAGCCAGTATTTCCTGCCCCAACTATGCCCACCGTCAACGAAAATATATCTAATAAATAACGCTCAGCCATAACCACCAGCGCGCTGATCACATATTCAGCGACCGATATAGCGTTGCAGCCTGGCGAGGAATAAAAAGCAATACCACGTTGTTGCAAATAAGATTGCTGTATATGGTCAACACCAATGGTGGCAGTGCCAACAAAAGATAATGTTGAATTGCGGCTAAGTAATTCTTCGTTAACTTTAGTGATAGAGCGCACTAATAACACATCAGCCTCTTGCACTTGCTCTGGCGTTAGTTCTCGACCTGCAAAGGGGTATAATTCACCTATACTCGCGAAAAACTCTGGTGCAAACGGCATGTTTTCATCATAAAATATTTTCACTTTATTCCTATTGATTTTCCAAATTAAACCATAACCATCGCACGATAATGAATACTTATTGTAAGCTTCATAAAACTGAGTTTCATTATAAAAAAACGGTGGGCTTAGCAGACAACACCACAATACTTATTCAGAAACAGATTTGGCGGTATTGTAACGAAAATATTATTTGCTTGTATATTTTCCAAAGCGATTTAGTAGATTAAAATCACGTACTTTATAGAGTTTGGAAATAATAAACTAAGGAGTAGATCAAAAAATGGAGGCGAAAAAAAACCACCCGTTAACAAATAACAGGTGGTTTATTATGCAAATAATATAAAGCTAATTATTTATATTTTTTCATCACTAAAGTAGCGTTAGTGCCGCCAAAGCCGAAACTATTAGACATTACTAAGTCCAACTCTGCCTCGCGCATTTCAGTAACGATATCTAAACCTTGTGCTTGCTCGTCTAGACTATTGATATTAATTGATGGTGCAACAAAGTTATTTTCCATCATCAAGATTGAATATATTGCTTCGTGAACACCCGCAGCCCCTAGTGCATGGCCAGTCATCGCTTTAGTTGCACTTATTGCTGGTGATTTTTTACCAAACACTTCTTGAATAGCACCAAGCTCTTTAACATCGCCAACTGGAGTAGATGTGCCGTGGGTATTAAGATAATCAACTTCACCTTCAACGCCCATCATAGCTTGTTGCATACAACGTACTGCACCTTCACCACTTGGAGCAACCATATCGTAACCGTCAGACGTTGCACCGTAGCCAACGATTTCTGCGTATATATGGGCACCACGGGCAAGCGCATGTTCCAATTCTTCAACGACAAGCATACCGCCGCCACCAGAAATAACAAAACCATCACGGTCTGCATCGTAAGTTCTTGACGCTAACTCTGGTGTGTCATTGTACTTAGAGGATAATGCACCCATGCCATCGAACATCATTGCCAATGACCAATCTACCTCTTCACCACCACCAGCAAAAACGATATCTTGCTTACCTAATTGAATAAGCTCAGCCGCATGACCGATACAATGAGCGCTGGTTGCACAAGCAGAGCTAATAGAATAATTAACGCCTTTAATTTTAAACGGTGTTGCTAAACACGCTGAACATGTACTCGACATGGTTTTAGGTACGGCGTAAGGACCAACACGCTTGACGCCCTTTTCGCGCAAAGTATCGGCAGAGGCGACAACATTAGCAGACGAGGCGCCACCTGAACCAGCCACGATCCCCGTTCTAACGTTTGATACTTGCTCTGGCGTTAATTTCGCATCATCAATGGATTGTTGCATGGCAATATAAGCATAACCTGCGGCATCGCCCATAAAACGTAACGCTTTACGATCAATGTGTTCCTTTGTATCTATGTTTGGTTGCCCCCAAACTTGACTACGTAAGCCTTTTTCAGCAAAGCTCTCTGAACGAGAAATACCTGAACGTCCAGATTTTAATGACGCTAAAACTTCCTCTGCATCGTTACCAATGCTCGATACAATTCCTAAACCGGTGATCACTACACGTTTCATTTTAATAACCATATTAAATTTTAAAAATTGGGCGTATCATAACGACTTTTGCCCCTCATACTGGTCTGTCCAGCGTACACTTGTACACTGATTCTTTCAAGTCGATGGCATGCTATTGAAAGTAGAGGTAAAATAATATCTCAATCAACAAGAATCAAGCTCACTTTTTAATAATCGGATCAAAAACAAGTTGTGACAGACCAAAACTCTATTTCTTTTCAGGCCAATGGTGCGCCATATTCAACTCACTTTAACGATATTTATTTCGACACTAAATCGGGTTGTCAGCAAAGTGAACTCGTTTTTATAAAAAGTAACAATATTTATCAACGCTTATTAACGGAAAAAAATTCGTTTACCATTGCGGAAACTGGCTTTGGTACTGGCTTAAATTTTTTATTAACCTTACAAACCTATCATCAGGTTATCACTGAGCTTAAAAATAGTGAGGAAAATGCCTATCTGCCTGCGCTTTCTTTCATTAGCGTTGAAAAATATCCATTGTCAAAAGCACAACTCATTCAATCGCTAGCGATTTGGCCCGAACTTGCCTACTACGCAAATTTACTAACGTCTCAATATCCTGGCAAGCCGGAAAAGAAATGTCTGTTAAACTTTTTTGACGGCCAAGTGAAACTGCAGCTTATTTTTGATGATGCTGCCGATGCTTTGACTAAACTAAAAGCCCCTAAAACAGGAATAATTGATGCTTGGTTTTTAGATGGCTTTTCTCCGGCAAAAAACCCTGACATGTGGAGTGAATCACTTTTCGAGCAAATCGCTAGGCTCAGCAAAGAGCAGGCAACATTAGGCACTTTTACAGTTGCCGGATTTGTCAGAAGACAATTGTATGCCATTGGCTTTCGTGTCGAGAAAAGAGCCATTGACTGTGATAAAAAAGAGATGCTCTATGCCAAATATCAACATAATAAAAAATCCGGCAACGGCTACCAGTTACGCCCTTTGATCACTAAACCACAACACGTCAGTATTATTGGTGGCGGAATTGCCTCGGCGTGTGCTGCTTATGCGCTAACCAAACAAGGCATTAAAGTCACCTTGTATTGTAAAGATAACAAAGTGGCGCAAGGGGCTTCAAGTAACGCTATTGGCGCCTTATTTCCGCTTATTCACCAACAAAGAGATGATATTAGTGCATTTTACGAGCACGCATTTTGGCATGCAAAATCGCTTTATCAATCGTTGCTTGACCAAGGTTTTCATTTTAGTCACGATTGGTGCGGCCTACTTGAAGTGTCCTATAAAGAGACCCTGCAGAAAAGACAAAAGGCATTTGAACAATTAGCTCAATGGCCCAAAGCATTAATTCATAGCATAGACAACGATGGCGCGTCCAAAGCAGCTAACCTAAAGCTTAATTACGGTGGACTGTTTATGCCAAACGCGGGCTGGATCGCCCCACAAGAATTGGTTGAGCAACTTTTTAAAGCCGCATCACTGACTAACCGCTTAAGAATAGAAAATAATGTCGCGATAACTCACCTTGAACAAAAGGCCGATAAATCATGGCGATTACACAGTGTACGAGAAACGTTTAAAGCCACTGTTGTGGTGGTTTGCGGCGGCGCAGACAGTATAAAACTTAATATAATTAACCAATTACCATTAACCTCAGTTCGTGGGCAAGTGACTCGCATGTCGAGCAATAAAACCATCAATAAATTATCGACGGTCATCTGCCACAAAGGTTATTTAACGCCAGCCCATAGAGATCAACACTGCATTGGCGCTACATTCGACAAAAATAGTTTTAATATTGAGTCTTCAATTGAGGATGATAGATTTAACTTAGCCATGCTCGAAAAATGCCTCCCCAACTTAACCGATTGGCAAGAGCAAGATATTGCGGGCAGTAAAGCAAGACTGCGTTGCTCAACCCCAGACCATTTACCTATGGTCGGTATAATGCCAGATATAGCGGCACATAAGCCAACGTACGCGCATTTGGCTAAAGATAAAAATTGGCGTTTTTACCAAAGCCCGCCAAGTATCGACAATTTATATGTGATAACGGGGCTAGGCGCACGAGGATTATGCTCGGCGCCACTACTTGCCGATATTTTAACCGCAGAACTAAGTGGTACGCCCTATCCGGTTGATAATAAAATGTTATTTAACCTATCGCCTAACCGTTTCGTGATCAGAGATATCATCAAGCGTAAATTTGACAGCTAACGAATACAAACGTTGAGCCTATTTTATTAATCAGTTATTAGCTGGTGAAATAGGCTTTTAAATCATGCCAGTAGAGTTTAATAATTTCACGATCTTGTGGCGACAATTCTGTTTTTGCCTGCTCAAGCTTGTCAGTAACGTCATCAGCTAATTGCTCAGTCAGTACTTGCGTCTCATCACCGAATCCGCTGGCAGATAAACTAATAAACCCGCGAATATAGCTACTGGCAAATAACACATCTTCGTTGTCATCATGGCAAACAAGATCATCAAAATATTGATACAGAGCGGATAAATTTTCAAATTGCATAATCGTTTTTCTCTCACCTAATTTCATTTGAGTGATACTAATATAAATATTACTGCGGACTGGCAACAGGATATAAGACATGATCTTTATAACCCGTTATTACTTTAATAAAACCGGCTAATTCCTGATCTAACTCACCATCACCAGTATCAACAATCAACGGTCTACCATTTAACGCGCTCAGCTTACTTTTAGTGGCTACAATAACAATATTGTCTTTGCCGATAGCGCGAATAACCCTCGGACTTAATTGTTGATTACCACGACCAAAGATATGCCCTTGCCCGCCAATGAGCGTGATAACAAGCTTAATGGTATCTTCTTGGTGATTTTGGATCAGCTGCCAAAGTTCTGGCTCAGTAATGTCATTTTTCAACACGCTCTCGTGTTGAATAACGTCAACACCCAATAAGGTATTAGTGAGACCAAGCTCGTCCATAATAAACGCAGTTGTTGACCCTGAGCCCATCACGATGACATTGTCGTCCATTTCTTCAATAATAAACGCGGCAATATCATGTAAAACAAGTTCATCAGATTCTTTGCCTCCCGCTTTTGTCGATTGCATATACCTCAATTCCGTTGGCACATGCATTTCACCATAGCGTTTTGCTTTGACGACTCCTTGACGAAATAAGCTTTCGTCAATATCCATGACATCCGCTTCGTCTAGGGTAACTAGTTGTCCAGTGACCATCATTTCAATCACTCGACCAGCGGCTTTGGGTGTTACGGCATAAACACCAGAATGTATTTTACATCCAGCTGGAATGCCTAGCACAGTAAAACTATCGCCCACCACATGACAAACATCTCGCGCAGTACCGTCGCCGCCAGCAAATAATAATAAATCTACACCACATTTTATTAATTCAGCTACGGCTTCTTCAGTATCTTTTGCCGTCGTTTTGTCACTAGCGGTTTGATAAATCACGTTAACGTTAAAGCCCAAAGATTTGGCCGAGTTTTCGCCCATTAATCCGCTTGCGGTATATATAACGATGTTTTCTTTATATGGCAGTAATAGCTCAAGCGCCATTTGCGTGCGCATATTGGCTTTCGCTTCTCCTCCTAACGCAATAGCTTTGTCTGCTATGTCGACGCCATCGCTGCCCTTTAAGGCAACACTGCCGCCAATACCAGCGATAGGATTAACGATCAAACCAAGTTTAAAGGTCGCCACTACATTGCTCCTTGGTAACAGGGGTCATCCAACAAAAAATGCTCCCTCGTTAATGGTAATTGAGTGTGATAGAACTGTGCCAACGCGTTAATGAATGTTTGCGCTTGTGGAGGAAATTCTGCAGATAAATAGTTAAAGACCTGCTGTTGTACTAATTGCTTGAACGTCGCAGAGTCTGAGCCACAACCGTTTAGGTTATCCGATGATACGGTAAACTTTTTTTGAGCAGCAACGCAAAATGCCCATTCTATTGCTTGCGGGCATATTTCAACCTGTTCAAATGCTTGTTGTTGCTTTTCATTACGACCATCAGGAATATACCAATAACCAAAATCTTCTAATTGACGACGCTCTTTACCAGCGATACACCAGTGGGCAATTTCATGCAGTGCGCTGGCATAATATCCACGTGCAAAAATAATTTGATGATATGAGCACGAATCGCTGGCAGGTTTGTAGTACGGTTCATCGCCGCCTTTTACCAGTTGTGTATTAAATTTTTCCGCAAAGGTTTGATTAAAGATGCGAATTAAATCTTCAAAGTTGTGCTGCATGACCGCAAAATGGTTAACCTGTTTTGAGCAGCATTCTAACTAAAAACGGCGATAGATGCATCGCCGTTTTGCATTGATTTACTTTCAATTATCAATCGTTAAGTTTTTTTACGGCCCGCTTAATAACAAAGTATCCTAATAAACCGGAAATAAAAGAGCCGATCACAATACCGAGGCGATCTTGATATATAGGTGATGTAGAGGATTGCTCAAATGCCAAAGAGCCAATAAATAAACTCATGGTAAAACCAACACCACACAGTAGTGCAACACCGTAGAGTAAGGTCCAATTTACGTGCTCAGGTAGCTTAGCTAACCCTAATTTTACCGCGGCAAAACAAAAAACAAATATCCCCAGTTGCTTACCGACCACTAATCCCAATATTATTCCTAGTGGCACGGGAGAAGTTATTTGTTCTATGCCTATACCACTAAAACTAATACCTGCATTGGCAAATGCGAATATAGGTAAAACAATGAAAGCAACCATTGAATGCAAATTATGTTCTAGCGATTTTAGCGGGGATGGTTCACCTTCCTCTCCTTTAATTGGTATAAAAAATGCCAAGACAACTCCAGCCAACGTTGCATGTACACCAGATTTTAGCACCGCAATCCACAGTATGATCCCAAAGAAAATATAAGGTGATGTACTCTTGACATTTTGACGGTTTAAGCCAAATAAAATTACCAAAATTGTCGCCGATACGACTAATGATAAAACAGAAAGTTGTTCAGTATAAAACAAAGCAATAATGATGATAGCGCCCAAATCATCAAAAATAGCTAAAGAGGTTAGAAACACTTTTAATTGTAAAGGGACTTTACTCCCGATAATAGCAAGTATACCAAGCGCAAAAGCTATATCAGTTGCGGTAGGTATTGCCCAGCCGTTTATGGCATTAGCATCATCGTAATTTAAAATAACATAACACAGCGCGGGAATAAGCATACCACCAATGGCGCCTGCGGCTGGCAAAGATATTTGCCCTGGTTGAGATAAATCCCCCTCGATAAACTCGCGTTTTAACTCGAGCCCCACCAAAAAGAAAAACAGCGCCATCAAGCCATCATTTATCCAAAGCAATAGAGGTTTAGCAATTTCGAAGCTCCCTACGGCGACAACCACGGGCACGTCGAGCAATAAATCATACCAATGTGCCCAAGGAGAATTGGCTAAAATCATCGCCAAAATAGCTGAGAACATTAGAATAATGCCGCTTGATGCCTCTTGCTTTAAAAATGTTTGAATAGTGGTTACGGGCATAGATTCTTTATTCCTAGTTATACTCACTCAAAGACATAATATGTCAAAGTTACTTCGAAATTGCAAAGAAGATCTTCATACCAAATTTAACGATAATTGATAATACAATAACTCATTCAAAAATATCACGTTGATTTAGACTATTATTCGGTAAATAACAATTCAATAAACAAAAATACAAATTAAGTTCAATTATAGTTGGCTAATCCATATTTAATAAGTGTATCATTTAATTCAATAACTTACTAAATTCAGGAAACGTTACTCAATGAAGAAGCTAGATGATATCGATTTACGTATATTAACCATTTTATATAAAGATGCAGATATCACTAACAAAGAGTTAGCCGCACAAATTGGCATTGCACCATCTACTTGCTTAGAGCGTGTTAAGCGCATGAAAAATAGTAAGGTCATTAAAAATGCTTTTATTGATATTAACTTTAAAAGCATTGGCGGTAATATCGAAGCAATTGCTGCCATTAAGCTACAACCCTATTCGGAACTAATTGTTAACCAATTACGCGATGACTTATTGAAGTTGCCAGAAATTATCAATTTGTATCACATGGGCGGGAGTTACGATTATTTTATTCATATGTCAGTGAAAGATAGTGAGCATTTAAGGCAGTTTGTTTTTAATGCCATCACCTCTCGTGACGAAGTAACGACTGTTGAAACATCACTGATCTTTGAGCACAGTCGTAGTGGCGTTTTACCTATTTTTGACGACGAGTAAAGTTGTAAGCAGTTCTTAACGGCGCATAAACAATAAATAGAATTATTGTGTTGAATGCGCCTTAATCTTTATGTCAATTAAAGACTAACTCTTTCCAAATAAATTGGTGAGTGACTTTGTGTATTAAGCCACTAATACTTGCTGAAATCCTGCTTTTCAAAATACAGCGGCTTCATAGTGCCACAATTCAAAAATTTATATTGTAATTCAGACTCTTCAGGTACTGCGCTTGAAGTGTTAAATTTTCCTGAACAACTGGCATTTTCATCAATGTGAATTAAATGATCAAAACTAGGGGCTTTTTGTATTCTATGCACATATATCTTATTATTTTTACGATAAGAAACCGCGTCATATACTTGTTTAGTACTAGATTCTTCAATGTCAGCTAACGAACGTACATAAAGTAATTTGTCGAAGGTAAGCGCAATATTGTTATAAACTTCCATGCCATCTCGCTCAAAGTGTCCCATGTAGACATCGGCATTAATAGTCATTTTTTCGCCACGCATTAAGCGCTGTAAATTAAACGGCTCAGGTTTTATTGTCACTAATTCTGCATCTCTAACCAATTGCATAAGCGCTAAATCTTTAACTTCTAGCTTATATAATAACTGCACATCATGAGGTTTATGATACAAAGGTAAATGCGACGCAAATACGTTCGAATTGTAACTCATCAATACCATACCATGGGTGCCCATATAGGACTCATCCAACGGCGGAAGATCATTGTCTGCTGCTATAGCTACACTGACATTAGTCATTAAGCTCAGTAACGTAAATAATATAAATTTATGCATAGACTTGTTCTCTGTTTGCGCTAAGGACATTGGGGCACATCATTTAATATTCCAATATTTACCAAGTGGATTAATGAATTGTCATTAATCACTTTAGCGTTAAAAAACGTCCAAATAATTATTAGTGGATTCAACAAAAAGCTACTGACAATATAGACGAGATCATAGAGTATAAACAATATAACTATTTTTTGATGACATTAAAAATCCCGCAAACAAGCGGGATTTAACATTGCGTAATAAAAGTGTTGTATATTAACTTTTTAAGTCATCAAAAAACTTTTTCACACCGTCAAAAAAACCAGTTTCTTTCGGGCTGTGCTTAGCATTACTGCTACCCATCTTTTCTTCAAGTTGACGTAACAATGCCGCCTGATCACCCGATAAATTCACCGGAGTTTCAATAACAACTTTACACATTAAATCGCCCGTTAATGCACTACGAACCGACTTAACCCCTTTACCACGTAAACGAAACATTTTACCTGTTTGAGTTTCTTTCGGTATTTTAAGCTTTACCTTACCACCCAAGGTCGGTACTTCAATTTCTCCGCCCAGTGCCGCCGTGGTGAAGCTAATCGGTACTTCACAGTACAAATTATTCTCATCACGAACAAAAATAGGATGATCTTTGACGTTAGCCTGAACATACAAATCACCTGCTGGTGCGCCATGTTCTCCGGCTTCACCTTCCCCAGATAGGCGAATACGATCGCCAGTATCAACCCCAGGAGGGATCTTAACTGATAAGGTTTTAGTTTTTTCAACGCGTCCCTGACCGCGACAAGCAGTACAAGGATCGGAAATAACTTTACCTTTACCACTACAGGTTGGACAGGTTTGTTGCACAGCAAACAAGCCTTGGCGCATTTGCACTTGCCCGTGACCATGACAAGTTGAACACGTTTTAGCGCTGGTACCTTTTTTCGCTCCTGAGCCATTACAAGGTTCACAGCTAACAAAGGTAGGCACCTTTATTTCAAGTGTTTTACCTTTAACGGCCTCTTCAAGCGTTAACTCTAAGTTATAACGTAGGTCAGAGCCTCTGCGCTGACGAGATTGTCCACCTCGCCCACGACCACCACCAAAAATATCTCCGAAGATATCACCAAAGGCATCACCAAAATCACCGTGACCACCGCCAAAACCGCCACCACCGTGACCGCCTTGTTCAAATGCGGCGTGACCATATTGATCATAAGCGGCACGCTTTTGATCATCATTGAGCACTTCGTAAGCTTCTTTCACTTCTTTAAACTGCTCTTCTTTGGTCTTGTCACCTTGAGTGCGGTCAGGATGGAACTTCATCGCTAAACGTTTATAGGCTTTTTTAATATCGCGCTCAGCGGCATCTTTAGATACACCAAGCACTTCATAATAATCGCGTTTTGACATATGTGGCTTCTTGTCTACTTCTGTTTACTTTACAAATATGATGTTTTTTTTACGCATAAAGCGCCGGTGTTGAAACCAGCGCTTTTAATTACTCTCGCAATGCAGAGTATCCTGAAGGGTTAAAGAGCGACTTATTTGTCGTCTTTTACTTCTTCAAATTCTGCATCGACAACATCGTCACCCGTTGATGCGTCGGCTCCAGATGCAGCACCTTCAGCAGCACCTTCAGCTGAACCAGCCTGTGATTGCGCTTTAGCTTGTGCTATTTCCATTAACTTAGCTGAAGCTTCAATAACCGCTTGAGACTTGGCATCGATTTCTTCTTTGCTGTCGCCTTTAAGGGCTGTTTCAAGCTCAGTTAACGCCGTTTCAAGCTTTTCTTTGTCTTCGCTAGGTAAATCGTCACCAGCTTCTTCAATTTGCTTGCGTGTTGCGTGGATCATGCCATCAGCTTGGTTGCGTGTTTGAACAAGTTCTTCAAATTTCGCATCTTCATCTGCATTTGCTTCAGCATCACGTACCATTTGTTCAACTTCATCATCAGATAAACCTGAAGATGCTTTAATGGTAATTTTCTGCTCTTTACCAGTATTTTTATCTTTGGCTGTTACGTGCAAAATACCATCAGCATCAATATCAAAGGTTACTTCGATTTGCGGAGTACCACGTGGCGCAGGATCAATACCTTCAAGGTTAAACTGACCTAAAGATTTATTCGCTGAAGCTTGCTTACGCTCACCTTGTACAACATGCACGGTAACTGCGGCTTGATTATCATCTGCCGTAGAGAACGTTTGCGATTGCTTAGTTGGGATCGTAGTATTTTTATCGATAACTTTAGTCATCACTCCGCCCATAGTCTCAATACCTAGAGATAATGGCGTTACATCTAACAATAATACGTCAGTTACGTCACCAGAAAGAACACCGGCTTGTACCGCTGCACCTGAAGCTACCGCTTCATCTGGGTTAACATCTTTACGAGGTTCTTTACCAAAGAAGTCTGTAACCGCTTTTTGCACCATAGGCATACGCGTTTGACCGCCCACTAAAATAACGTCGTTAATGTCACTTACTGATAAATCAGCATCTTTAAGCGCTATTTTTAATGGTTCTAATGTTGCTTTAACCATATCTTCAACAAGAGACTCTAACTTCGCACGAGTCACTTTAATGTTCATGTGCTTAGGACCACTCGCATCAGCAGTGATGTATGGTAAGTTAACGTCTGTTTGTTGTGCAGAAGAAAGTTCACACTTTGCTTTTTCAGCCGCTTCTTTTAAGCGTTGCATCGCTAGAGGATCAGTCGTTAAGTCCATGCCTTGGTCTTTTTTGAACTCAGCAACAAGGTAGTTAATTAAACGGTTATCGAAATCTTCACCACCTAAGTGTGTATCACCGTTAGTCGCTAAAACCTCAAAAGTGTGTTCACCTTCAACTTCATCGATTTCAATGATTGAAATATCGAAAGTACCACCACCTAAATCGTAAACCGCAACAACTTTATCGCCTTTTTGCTTGTCCATACCATAAGCAAGCGCTGCTGCAGTAGGTTCGTTAATGATACGTTTTACGTCTAAACCAGCGATGCGACCAGCATCTTTAGTTGCTTGACGTTGAGAGTCATTAAAATATGCTGGAACAGTAATAACTGCTTCAGTCACTTTCTCACCTAAATAGTCTTCGGCAGTTTTTTTCATTTTTGCCAAAACTTCTGCTGACACTTGTGGTGGCGCAACATTTTTGTCACGTGCTGTTACCCATGCATCACCGTTATCCGCTTTAACGATGCCAAATGGCATAATTTTAATATCGCGCTGTACTTCTTCGTCTTCAAAGCGACGACCAATTAAACGCTTAATTGCAAATAATGTGTTTTTAGGGTTTGTTACTGATTGACGTTTAGCCGGTTGACCAACTAACGTTTCACCTTCTTCCGTATATGCAATAATTGAAGGAGTTGTACGATCCCCTTCTGCATTTTCTATAACACGAACTTTATCACCGTCTAAGACCGCAACGCATGAATTTGTGGTCCCTAGGTCAATACCAATTATTTTGCCCATCTTGAGGATCTCCGAATACTAAAATAAAGATTAAATCTGTCGATGAACAATTAGTGGGGGCGGGAAAAAGCTTTTCAATAGGAAAAGATAAAAAAATATGAAATCTTTATGAAAAACCATGCTTTTTATAAGTGATATTTTCACAGAGGTGTTCATTTCAACCGCTGTACTATAAAAAGAAATGTAATCTTTGGGGGGATAACACGCAAAAACGCCAGATTTTAGTCTGGCGTTTACTGCTATTATTCAAGTAAAAGTGTTAAAAAGTTTAGGCCGAGGTATCAACACTCGGAGCCGATTTAGACACCATCACCATAGCTGGACGTATTAAACGACCATTTAACTCATAACCTTTTTGCATCACTGCAATGACAGTATTAGGCGCAACACCTTCTACTTCTTGCATAGACATTGCTTGATGTAATTCTGGATTAAATGGCTGATCTTGAGGATCTATCGCTTTAATGGCAAATTTTTCTAATGATGCCAACAAACCTTGATAAGTTAATTCTAGACCTTCAATAATGGCTTTGTTATTTTCATCGTCTTTATCGATGTTTTGCAATGCACGTTCTAAATTGTCTACTGTCGTTAACATTTCAGCAGCAAATTTCTCCAACGCGAATTTACGCGCTTTTTCAACATCTTGCGCGGCACGACGACGAACGTTATCGACTTCGGCTTTAGCGCGGATCACTGAATCTTTTTGATCCGCAACTGTTGCTTTTGCAGCAGCAAGTGCTAGCTCAAGTTCATTGATTTTTTCTTGCTCAACACTAATGTTTTCAGCCGCAGCATCAAATTGGGTTTCAACTTGCTCTTCTGCTTGTTGAATGATCTCTTGTGCTGCTAACTCTTCAGCAGATAGCTCAGCACCATTATTATTTTCTGTTGACTTATTAGTCATGAAAAACTCCACGATAAAACATAATTGTGCTAATTATGGGGTTTTGTTTTTATGATTCAAGCTTCAATTGCAAATGAATTAATAAAAAGTGAACTTTACAACGTGGCCAATACCAGCGAAACTGAGTGTAAATACTGGTTTTTACACGACTCTTTGCTGTTGCTATGGTTAAAATATACGAAACAATTGGATTAATAGGAAAGCCTCATCATGATGGGGCTTCAACCACCATAGAAGCGCTCTATGAGTTTCTATTATCAAATGGCTATCAAGTATTAATCGAAAACTCCGTTGCACAATCCGTTGATGTTAAAGGTATGAAAATTCATTCTTTAACTGAAATTGGCGAATTAGCCGATTTAGCTATTGTTGTTGGCGGCGACGGCTATATGTTAGGTGCAGCAAGAGTGCTTGCCTGTTACGACATTGGCGTTATTGGTGTAAACCGAGGTAATCTAGGGTTTCTTACCGATTTATCACCAGACAGTTTAATTCCTCCTCTAGAAGCTATTTTAAAAGGAGAATCACGCAGTGAACAGCGCTTTATCATTGAAGCAGAAGTATATAGACATGGTAAACTAAAAAGCTCCAACAGTGCAGTTAACGAGGCTGTGCTTCATGCCGGTAAGGTTGCAAGCATGATAGAATTTGAAGTCTATATCGACGACAGTTTCATGTTTAGCCAACGCTCAGATGGCCTAATTATATCTACTCCTACAGGTTCAACAGCCTATTCAATGTCAGCTGGCGGACCAATATTAACACCTAATTTGAACGCCTTGTCACTCGTTCCTATGTTTCCGCACACACTTACCAGTAGGCCAATTGTGGTCGATGGCGACAGTGAAATAAAACTCATCCTTGCCAACGAAAATTACGAAAACTTACAAGTGAGTTGTGATGGTCATGTTATTTTGGCGGTAATGCCTGGTGATGAAGTTATTATCCGCAAAAGCGAATACACGATTAGGTTAATTCATCCACTTGATCATAGTTACTTTAACGTATTAAGAAATAAACTCAGCTGGGGCAATAAACTTTATTAATGTTTAATAAAAAAGTGTTGAAAACTGTTCTTTGTTATCTGGTAACGATGCTCATTAGTATACTGTCATTTAATGCTACCAGTTTTTCAGCAAAATCAATCGATATTATATGGGTAACCGAATCTTGGCCAGAATATACCAATAAAGATGGAACAGGATTGTACCACGAACTGTTGTCTAGAATATTTGCGCAATCTCCATATAACATCAAAGTTAAATATCTTCCTTGGAGAAGAGCGCTCAATCATGTAGCCAAAAACGAAGCTCAAATCAGCGGTGCCCTTCCGCTAAATGATCAGTACCTGTTTGCAAGCGTTCCTATCTTGACACAGCCTATTAGCATTCTAGTCAATGTAAATAGTCAACAATTTTCACTCCAACAAATAGCTGGCTTAATTGGAACATGGCCCGAAATGTATGAACAAGAATTGATGCAACCTCAGATAGCGCCTTATATCAACGCGATCACCTCTAAGGATAGAACCGATGCGTTAAAGTTATTAGTTAATCGTAAAGTCGATTACTACCTTGATATTAAGCCCATGCTTGAAGCACAACTTGCCACTTTATCCGCAGAGCAACAGCAAAATTACCAAATTCAAAACCTTTCCACTCTTAACCTTTACCTAATTTTTAGCAACGATAAAAAAGGGCAAGCAGTAAAGGAATACTATGATTCTCAAACTAAGCTTTTGTTATCCGAAAACATTTTACAAAGCATTTATCACAAGTATCATATTACCCCGCCATTAGAGACGGTAAAATAACAAGAAAATACAACTTAATTGTTGCACTCTTCTTCTTTACTGTATAAATTAACACCTATATTTTTATACAGTAATATCATTATGCTTTTACAACTCAATATTCAAAACTTTGCCATAGTACGCTCGCTCGATATTGACTGGCAAAATGGCATGACCACAATAACTGGCGAAACAGGTGCGGGAAAATCTATCGCTATTGATGCCCTAGGTTTATGTTTAGGAGACAGAGCTACTACCAATGTTGTTAGGCCTAACACCAAGAAAGCAGAGCTGGCTGCGACCTTTTGTGTTGCAAAGAATGCGTTGGCAAAAGATTGGTTAAAGACTAACGATTTGCTGTTGGATGACGAATGTATCTTACGTAGAGTAATTTCATCAGAAGGCCGCTCTAAGGCCTATATTAATGGTAGCCAAGTTCCTCTTGCACAACTTAAAGACATTGGTCAGTTACTAATTAATATTCACGGTCAGCATGATCATCAATTAATTGTTAAAGCAAGTGAACAACGTCGTATATTGGATGGCTATGCCAATCACCCCCACCTGCTCGATAATGTTAATTACTACTTTAAACAATGGCGTCAACTGACGGCAGAGCTATCTATACTGCAAGAAAGCAAACTGCAACGAGAAGCTAAACAGCAATTACTGCAATATCAAGTTAATGAACTAGATGAATTCTCTCTGCAAGCAGGTGAATTTGAACACCTTGAACATGACTATAAGCGTCATAGCCACGGACAGCATATTCTCAGTGAAACCTTGCACACTATGCAGTTACTTTCTGAAGATGAGCAGTTTAACGTTATAGATACACTCAGACGCAGCTTTGATAGCTTATCTGCGCTTAGCTCTTTTGATCATGAACTTAGTGATATTGCCACATTACTCCAAGAGTCTCTCATTCAAATTGAAGAAGCGAGTAACGATCTTAGACATTATTACGACAAACTGGAGTTAGACCCAGAAGCTTATAACGCAATAGAAGAAAGGTACTCCCTCGCAGTACAACTAGCCAAAAAGCATCAAGTGTCGCCAGAAAAATTATTCGAATTGCATATGCAGCTTCAACAAGAACTTACTTTGATCAGCTCTGATGAAACACGACTAAGCACTTTGCTAGAAGAAATAGATAAGCTAAAACACGCCTATTACGATGCGGCCAAAGCGCTGTCTGAGTCTCGCCAATGTGCCGCGGACTCTTTAAGCCAATTAATCAGTGCTAGTATGCAAGAATTGAATATGCCTCATGGGCAGTTTTATATAGAAGTGAAGCAAAACGATGATAATAGCATGTCAACTTTTGGCATCGACAACGTGAACTTTCAAGTGAGTATTAATCCGGGTCAAGCACTAGAAGCAATGCACAAAGTAGCTTCGGGCGGTGAACTTTCAAGGATCAGTTTAGCCATGCAAGTAATTTTAGCTGACAAAGTGATCACACCAACCCTGATTTTTGATGAGGTCGATGTGGGCATCAGCGGTCCAACCGCAGCAATGGTGGGTAAAAAATTACAAGAACTTGCTAATAATACTCAAGTGATATGTGTTACCCACTTACCGCAAGTGGCATGCAAAGGCCATCAGCAATTTTTTGTCGCAAAATTAACAGATGGAGAAAATACTGAAACATCGGTTACGGAACTATCTGCACAAAGTCGCGTCCAAGAAATTGCTCGCTTGTTAGCAGGGGATAAAATAACCGCACACAGCTTAGCAAATGCTGAAGAATTATTGGCCAGTTAGTGATTATATTGCGAGATGGCATAAATAATTTTTGTATAAATGAACGTGCTTGGTTATTATCCCTCCCACAATTAATAGGATGAATAGAAAATAAATGTTGTTTCGAGTTATAGTTATTTTTTTCGCAGTTACACTTTCGGCTTGTTCAAGTTGGGTTTTTCGTATCGATATTCCGCAAGGTAATTATCTTGAACAAAAAGATATTGATAAATTACAAATAGCCATGACAAAAGAACAAGTGAAGTTTGTTTTAGGAAGCCCTGTTGTTGTAGATGCCTTTGAAAACGACACTTGGCATTATGTTTATCGTTTAAAGTCTGGACGCAGTGAAAGCCTTAACACCCAAAAAAAGTTTATTATAAAGTTTGAAGACAATAAATTAGTATCAGCATCAGGTGACTTTGAACTGCCGGAAAGTTTTTATACACCCATGGTAAATTAACGGGGTAGCGACTTTGGTTGCTTTAGCTTCACTATAAAACTTTCATAAAAAAACGGCTTTTTGCCGTTTTTTTCAATACTATATTACAAATATGATTTACATGCGGGTCTGTTTACTGTTCTTTATTCGCTCTTAGCGGGTTTACCCTTCCACCAGTGGTTTTATCTGCACGGCCTTCTTCTTTAGCTTTTTCAGCACGACGTTTTCGCACTTCTTTAGGATCAGCAATTAAAGGTCGATAAATTTCTATGCGGTCTAAATCTTCAAGCGTGTCGGTTAACTTTGCGGTTCTATTCCAAATACCTACTTTATTTACCGCTAAGTCGATATCTTTAAAAATATCGAGGATTCCCGACATAGCAATAGCTTGTTCGACGGTTGTACCAATATCAACCGATAAGGCTATGAGCTCTTGTTTTTGCGGCACACCGTACACCACTTCGACTTTTATTTGTTTCACTGACATCTAACTACCCCACTTTTAGGCCATACACGTCTTTGGCTCTTTGCGTAAAAGCTTGTACCATATTATTTGCCATATGATTAAAAACGCGACCAAATGCTAAATCAAATACTTTACTAGAAAACTCATACTCTAAATCTAAACATATTTTACACGCATCATCAGACAAAGAGATTAAACGCCATTTTCCGGTTAGCTTTTTAAAGGGACCGTCTACCAGCGTGAGTGAAACCTCTTGATTTTCTATATAGGTATTTTTAGTGGTGAACCACTTCTTCAAGCCACCTTTTGATACCAATAAAGATGCGATCATTTCATGCTCATTTACTGAGATGATTTTACTGTCACTGCAGTCTGGAACAAACTTCGGATACGATAAAACGTCATTAATCAACATATACATATCTTCTGCGCTATACATCACTAGCGCGCTTCGGCTAATAGCTGGCATTACCCCTCCTAAAATTCTGGCGCTATCATAGCAAAGCTATAACAAAAGCTCACTAAAATGAGTTTTATTGATATTTTTTTGTAAATATTGCTATCGTTGGATTTAAAAGCAGAAAATTCTCCGTATAATGGCCGCCGTTACTATTGGAAAAAAAATGGCTAAGAAAAAATCTAACAAATCAAACAGCAACACCATTGCGTTGAACAAAAAAGCTCGTCATAACTATACGCTTACAGAAAAGTTTGAAGCGGGCATTAGTTTGCAAGGCTGGGAGATCAAAAGCATACGTAGCGGAAAGGTGAATATTTCTGATTGCTACGTATTCATAAAAGACCGTGAAGCATTTCTTGTCGGCGCAGAAATAATGCCGTTAAATGCTGCATCAAGCCATGTTATTTGTGAGCCTAATCGTTCGCGCAGGCTATTATTAAACCGTCGAGAGTTGGACCGATTAGCGGGTGCTGTTGATAGAGATGGATATTCTCTCATTGCAACAGCCATGTATTGGAAACAAAATTGGGTTAAACTTGAGTTTTATCTCGGTAAAGGTAAAAAAGATCATGATAAGCGTGCCGACATTAAAGACAGAGAGTGGCAGGTTGATAAAGGTCGATTAATGAAAAATAAAAGTTTGAACAAAACTGATTAGAAATTGTCAGATTGTTTAATCAAGAAAAGCGCGGTACAATGCGCTCGTTAGACGTAATGTCCAACAAAATACTTTGGGGCTGATTCAGGATTCGACAAGATTCACGAAACCCAAGGTGCATGCCCAGGGGCGGTTGGCCTGGTAAAAAGCCGCAAAACTATAATTGCAAACGACGAAACGTTCGCACTAGCAGCTTAATGCTAGCCATCGCCTTAAGGACTCTCCTATTGTCTTGAGAATCGATGGTCACCCTAAATAGGATAGCGAGGGAAGCACGCTTGAGGCTGAACCGCGAAATAGTATCAAGCTCACCATGACGAAGCCTGTCGACTGGCGTCCAATTGGTTAAATAAATAATCGACTAAGCATGTAGTACCGAGGATGTAGGTTTTTTGGACGGGGGTTCAACTCCCCCCAGCTCCACCAAACAAAGAATTAAAGACGCTTTTTAGCGTCTTTTTTCTTTTCTAATAAAAACTGATTTTGTTTACTTAGACGGTTGCTCTATACTCCAATAAAAGGCCTTTGGCTAATAGTCACAGCGACATCGTGAGAACAACAACGCGAAGATAGCGCCAATCAATAGTCAGGCAATGTAAGTGAATCTATTAGGGATAACCATGCTCATTAAATTAATGGCAGCTCAACAAAAATGGGCGACGCCAAAAGTACTGATCATTTTGACCATCGTTTATTTTATTTTCCCTCTTTACTTATTACCGATGATATTGCCAGAAGGACGCCCGCTTGACCTTCATCTTTACTATAGTGCAGATGAGGCTTTTAAGTTAATCGCGTCCTATGGCGAAGAAAACCGTAAAGCATATATAGTAGGCTCTGCGACTATAGATATACTCTACCCTCTCTGTTACTCCACGTTTTTGGGGTTAGTGCTGACTTTTTTTATTACACGCATTTACGGCTCACACGATAAAATTAACTATCTTAGAGTATTTCCGTACACAATTTTGGTTGCTGATATTTTTGAAAACCTAAGTATAATATCGTTGCTAAGCCAATATCCTTTTGAAAATAGAACCTTAGCATTTGTAGCAAGCTTATTGACAAGCACTAAATGGTTCTTATTTGCCATCGTAGTATTGATGTTGCTTTACTTTCCTATTCGTTATTACAACGACAGGAAAGACAAACAACTATTACATTAAAAATTTTTTTCTGTAAGTGTGTCTAAAACCGATGCATAGAAAGGCATGACTCGCTTCAATCACCAAGGTGTGTCTGAACGGGCTGATGTAGATGCCCAACTTCTAGTACTGGTGAAGCGTCTAATTCCTCGGCATCCATCATATTTACAATACGCTGCATTGTCGCCAACATTTGTGACTGCTCCCATTCTTTCATCGATTCAAAGCGGGTAATGAAGTGCTCTTGTAAAGGGGTTGGAGAATCCTTTACAATTTCTTCCCCTAGAGCAGTAAGATTAACTCCAACTTTACGTTTATCTGTTTCTGAACGCTTACGCGTCACCAACTCTCGTTTTTCTAATCTATCTAAAATACTGGTGATCGTCGCCGAGCTTAAATTTATTGATTCAGCTATTTCTTTAACCATAGCGTTTTCACGCTCAGCAATTGCTCTTAACACCAACAATTGCGGACTTGTCAGTCCTGTTTCTTTACTTAACTTTTTTGAATATAAATCAATCGCTCGCGTCACTTTACGCAGAGATACCAATAATTCTTCATACTTTTCCATTTACAAAAACTCAATACAACACTAATTATTACAATACTAACAAATTGTATACAAAAAACAATAAAAACAACCAAAACAAGCAGTAATGCAAGTTATTAATACATTTTCTCTTTAATAGTTGAATTTTTACTCTAAATTCGTCATAATAATAATTAGTACACTAACTATTAGTGGTATAACTTAATGGACAAGATGAATTTACCAAAAAAATACATTGTTACGAAAAGAAAAACACATAAATTTATTGATAATTCAATAAGTTTAATTTGTTTATGCTTACTATTAAGTACTTACATTTTGTATCCGTTTTATAAATTATATAAATTCAATACAAACAATAAATCAGGGAAGTAATGAATTATATCTATGTAACTTCGGCATTACGTTTTTTTTTAATGCTCACACTAGCTTTGTACGCCGCAAAAACATCTACATCGTTTTATGTAAGAGGTATGTTGCGCGGCAGAAAAACTAGCGTACAAGTTACCGCTCTTCCCGCTAGAGCTTCCAACATCGTCGGTTGGGTGATTAAAGGGGTACACCGCTTCATTAACGCTACAGTTATTGAAGTTCCGGCTTACGGAACGCTTTATCGTCTATAGATATTACAGACATTTAAAACAGTAAATTATCGATTAATACAACGCTCACCATAAAGAGAAATTATGTATTTAAACAAAAATAAACGCTTAGTTATTAAAGTAGGTAGCGCATTAATTGCGCCTGGTAGCAACGGCTGTAGTACCAAGCATTTGCGCAATATAGCCTACTTTATCCAACAATGCCGCCAACGAGGCCAACAAGTTATTTTAGTTTCATCTGGCTCTGTAGCAGCTGGAAGACAATGGTTTAATACCACCAAACCTTCGAAAGCGATGAAAAAAGCGATGGCCGCCACAGGTCAAAATGACATGATGGCTATTTGGGCAAAATTGTTAGACGTTCCTTTAGCACAAATTCTATTGACCCACGCTGATTTATGTAATCGAGAGCGTTATGTCAGTATTAAAGAAACAATCGAAGAACTGCTAGCACATGACGTTTTGCCGATAATCAACGAGAATGACACTGTCACATCTGAAGAGTTAAAAGTCGGTGATAATGATAATTTAGCTGCAATGGCGGCGGCATCAATTGATGCTGATATGCTGATCATGTGCACTGATGTTGATGGGTTATTCGATAAAAATCCACATAGTAATGATGACGCAACATTGTTGAAAAGTGTTTCAAAAATCACTCCCTCTATCTATTCAATGGCAGGAGGTGCAGTTAGCTCTACTGGTACTGGTGGTATGCAAACAAAAATTGAAGCAGCAGAAAAATCAACGGCACATGGTATAGACACTTTAATTATCAACGGTTTTGAAGTCGAGTCATTCAAGCAGCTTTTAGCGGGAGAAAATCCGGGAACTCACTTTTTACCAAACCCTGATCCTATGAGCCCTGCTATTCACTGGATGACGCATACCGTTCGAGAATGTGGTGAGGTAATTATCGATGATGACGAGCATGACTTTACTGGCGATAAAGAGGTACTAACCAGTGACAACATTCTCGAAATCAAAGGACAGTTTTCTGCTGGCGACACCATAGTAGTGTCAACAGAGGACGGTACTAGAGTTGCCAAGGCCAAAATTAATTACAGCAGTTGCTTGCTTAATTATATCGCACAAGAACAAGACAAGGATTGCGTTGATGGACAATTTCTTCCACAAAACAATTCAATTATATCAAAGGAACATTTAGCCGTTTTGGAGAACGTATGAACTTAGTAACAGAAATATCAAAACAAGCTTCGCTCGCTTCACGTAAACTAATCGAATTAACTGAAGAAAAAAAGAATTACATTTTGCTTGTTATGGCTAGTGCATTACGTGAAGAAAGTGCACAAATTTTAAGTGCCAATAAGGTTGACATGGCCCAAGCTAAAGAGAATAACTTATCTGATGCGATGCTCGACCGTTTATTGCTAACTCAAGAACGCATCGAAATAATGGCTGAAGGAGTAGAGGCCATCGCCATGCTGCCTGATCCTGTAGGTAAACTTCGAGACTTAGGAGAACAACCTAACGGTCTCAAAATTAGTAAAATGCGTATGCCTCTTGGAGTGGTATGCATGATTTATGAAGCCAGACCGAATGTCACTGCTGATGCTGGCGCGCTGTGTTTCAAATCAGGTAATGCAATTATTTTGCGAGGTGGTAAAGAAGCACTGCATTCAAGCTTAGCAATCGCCACCATATTGCAAAAAACACTTGCTTCGTTTGATTTACCAAAAGCATTAATTAGTGTGATCCCCAATGCTGATCGCAGCCTATTAATGGACTTAATGGAGCAACGAGATCATATTGATGTGATCATTCCTCGTGGTGGAGAAGGTTTAATAAACTTTGTAACGGATAACAGTAAGATCCCCGTAATTCAGCATTTTAAAGGGGTTTGTCATTTATATATTGATAAACATGCTGATCTTGATAAAGCTATTAAGCTTCTACTCAACGGTAAAACTCAGCGCACTGGTGTCTGTAATGCTCTTGAAGGTTTGGTTGTTCACCGCGATATTGCTAACGAATTCTTGCCATTGGCAGCTAAAGAATTAAGTTCTCACAATGTTACTGTTAATGCATGCTCTACGAGTTTAGCGTTTTTTGAAGGTGGAACCTTAATAGCAAACGATGACTTTGGGCAAGAGTATTTACGATTAGAAATAGCCATTAAAGTGGTTGATAACATGACCCAAGCATTCGACCACATTCATCAACATGGCAGTAACCATACAGAGGTTATCTGTACTGAAGACACTGAGCGTGCTCAACGTTTTCAACGCTGTGTGGATGCATCCGTTGTTATGGTTAACGCATCTTCACGCTTCTCTGATGGCAGTCAACTTGGCTTAGGCGCAGAGATTGGTATTGCAACAACAAAATTACATGCCTATGGCCCAATGGGTCTTGAATCATTAACGACCGAAAAATTCTTAGTCGCTGGTGATGGTCACGTAAGAAGCTAATAAGAATATAGCTAGTGATAACCTAATAATTCGCTGCATCTTCGCGACCATAGAAAACCAGTAGCTGATGCAGTTTAAAAAAATTAGCTCGCTGTTCGACAACGTTAACCAAAGAAAATGACAATGTCGAACAGATGAGATTAACACTACATATAGCACATTCAAGTAGTGTTAAATAACTCTTGTAACAGCCATTGTGTTTCTCTGTTCCTAGCTCATATATTGGCTAAATATCGACATCACCGTTTTATCCTGATATTTATTACCATTAGCCGAGCGGGCTCGGAGAGCCATTTACCCTGTCAAATATTGTAATTTATGCTCAATATAATTGAGTCGACATTTAAATTCATACGTTAATTTATTAGAACAAAATAAATAATTCCCTAGCACTAAATGTAATTAAAATATGGTGATTAAAGCACCTAAAAGCAGGATATCTTTACACTATGAGTTATTTAAATGATAAGAATAAACCTGCAAACTTGATGTAAACAAAATGTTATTATAGATTACAGTCGTTGAATTATTTCTGTTTGAAATGTTCACTAATACTATAATAATAAATACAGCTGATCCGTAGGAACTTCAATTGCCCATATCAACTAGAGCGCTGATTTTAGTCGTAGCATCTATTGTTGCCTTATTTCCATATCATTTATTGGTAAACGTGATCTCAATGCCGATGGATGAACAACAAAATATTGCCTTGTTTCTCATTCAAAGTATTGCATGTCTGTTTTTGTTCATTTGTTATAAAAAAGCAAATTCGCAATCCTTAAGACTATTCTGGCAATATATATTTTTTGCCCTTATCTGCGCACTAATTAGCCGCTTATTGCCGTATGACGCAAACAATGTGACGCAACAATTAACGCGAAACTTTGCGTCACTATTCATCTATTTTTTTATTTTATTAGCTATTGAAACCAATCCCCATTTAAGCGATGTACCGCTTAACAAATATATTAGTGGCCGTGTTCCAGCGATATTTTTTACGGTAATTTGTTTTAGTTATTTTGTGCTTATCCCTACAGACTTAGCGGAAAACACATTAGACGCAAGCAAACCAACACTGCTATTTCATATCATAATTAACGTGCTGATTTTAAGTAGGATATTATTTTGTTTGATAAACAGTCAGGGGGATTTTTGGCGGTATACATTTGCATTATTGGCCTTGTCAGGCAGTTTTTTGTTAATCGGCAATCTGGCAGCTTTTATGCAAATACTGCACGGCGAAGCCACAAAATCCAGCTACTTTACTCTCGCGTTGCCATTATTGCCGTATTTATTTGTCATGCTTGCTGCCAACATATCATTAAGCAGCAAGAAAAAACCCGTTACCATAAAAAAAACCAGTAATGCTGAGTCGTATATCTTGTTTTTAATGGGAACGTTAGCCTTTATACATTTGTATGGTACTGAAAAACATTTATTTTATGCGGTCGGCTCAAGTTTGCAGTCAATTATCATTGGTTTATGGCTTTTTGTTGGCGCAATACTAATATTGAGTATTTCTTACGCTAGAATTAAACAATCAAGTCAGCTTAAAAATAAATTAAAGCATCAACAAGAGCAATCTCTTCAGTTAGCAGAACTTAATAATCAACTCACTGTGTCGCTACTAAATAGTGAAGACAAGGCAATTGTTAATGTCTCCAACAATGCTATTTTGACCACATCAACCAAGGGTACTATTTTATCGGCTAACGCTGCAGCGGTACAAATGTTTCAAAGTTTAGAGCATGAACTTAAAGGTTCGAATGTCAGTAAACTATTCTCAGACAAAGACGAAATGCACTTTTTCTTTGATTACCAAAGTAATGTCTACTCATTGCAAAGAAAAGAGTTAGGGATTTCCATAGAATGTATATCTTTGCGATCAGATGGCACAGAATTTCCAGCTCAAGCAGAGTTACAATGGGCTGAACGCGAAGAAAACCCTTTGATTGTTATTACATTTATTAATCTATCTGCAAGAAAATTGGCGGAAAAACAAGCCCTTGAATTAAAGGATAAATTCATTGCCAATATTTCACATGAATTTAGAACACCATTGACCATAATCAACGGCATTATAGACAGGTACTTAAGCAAAACTGAAAAAGAAGAAGAGTCGGAAGACTTAACGACCGCCAAAAGAAATGGTTTAAGGTTGGTACGAATGGTTGAACAGCTTTTAGAATTGTCGCGACTTGCCGATAACCCGCAGTTAACACTCAGTACATTTCGCTTGAAATCATTAATGAATATGCCCGTTGACTCATTCTCCAGACTGGCAACACAAAGTAAACTTTCATTTACCAGTACCATACCAGACGATTTGTGGATTGAATGCGACGCTCAAGCATTTGAAAAGATTATTTTTAATCTGCTAGCAAACGCAGTCAAATACACGCCTGCAGGAGGCGATATTCAAGTTAATGCTTATGCAGAGCAAGATACGGTAATTTTAGATGTAATCGATTCTGGAATAGGTATAAGCAAAGATAATCAAAGCAAAATTTTTGAACGCTTTCAGCGGGCTGACGATCCACGTAGCCAATCCACATTTGGCGTTGGTATAGGATTATCGTTAGTTAATGAGCTAGTTAAAACTCACGGTTGGCGTATCAGTTTGGTTAGCGATCAAGGGCACGGCAGTAAATTTAGCCTTTCTATTCCTTTGGCTAGCGCTTTGGAAAGCGAAATTTCTACGCCTATGAGTCTTTCTGAAAATGAAGTTACATCGCTGTTAACTGAACAACGCAGTGTCAGTAGCGAACAAATAAACCATTCTCACCAAGTTATTTTAGTGATTGAAGATAATCTTGATATGCAAAGCCATATTAAACAAGTTATTGAACAACAGCATCATGTTATATTAGCTGGTAGCGGTGAGCTAGGGCTTCAGCTCGCCCAAGAGTATATTCCAGACCTTATAGTCTGTGACTTAATGTTAACTGGAATAGATGGCTTTGAAGTGCTTAAAGAGCTCAAAAGCCATGAAATGACCGCACATATTCCTGTGATATTGCTAACGGCTCGTTCAGACCTAGAAAGCAGACTACAAGGGCTAGATTTAAACGCAGACGAATATTTAAGTAAACCCTTCAATCAACATGAACTGCTCACGCGTATTCAAAACTTAATCGATAATAGAAAACAATTGCAGCAAACATATTTGCAGCATTTTACTAATGAACAAAAAGCAGAACGAAAATCAGTCAGTCAAGACAATGTTTCTAAATTAGCGCAGGGCCCAGAAGGACAAATAAGCTTAGACGATAAGTTTCTGCAAAAACTAGAAAAATTAGTCGCCAAATTATATACAGAACCTAACTTAGATATTTCAATGTTGGCCAATGAACTCGCCATGAGTGAACGTCAATTACAGCGAAAAATGAAAGTAATGTTAGGCAGTACACCCAATAATTTCATCAAAGAATTTCGCCTTAAAAAGGCTCAAGAGTTACTTTTAAATGGCTCACAAATTGGTCGTATTGCGCTTGATGTTGGCTTCTCGTCACAAACCTATTTTGGCAGGTGCTTTAAGGAATCATTTGACTGTACGCCGAAGCAATACCAACAAAAGCATTTACATCAAGATTAGCCGTGCTTTAATTTTACGCTTTTATTTAACTCTTCAAGATTAGTTACTTGTATTAATTCCAAATAACTAAATGGCTGGGTTTTCGGTGCATAGAATCCCAGCCAGTTTATTTCTTTATTGTTATTGACAATTTTCAAGCCATGTTCAGCGATCACACTGACCTGATCCCACGAGAGTTCCATAGGTTGTTCAAAATTGAATGGGTAGAATGAATACGCCAAATCGACTTGAGTATTCTGACCTAACACTTGCTCAAAACGGTGAGAGAGGCGTATCGCAAGCTCGCGCACGTTATCATCCTTTTCATAGCCAATAATAGCAAAGGCATCATCGGACCATCTGATCACAAGATCGTCTTTATTTCGGCTGTACAGCAATAAATCGGTTAAGTTTACCAGTTGGCTATTAGTTACCTCACTAACATCGCTGATTTTTATCATTACAAGATATAAACGCGGCAGAATACTACGTTGCACTGGCAAAATATTTTCATGGATTTGCGACATTAATTGGCTGGCTTGCTCAATATAGATATCTAAATAACGCCTACTTTTAACCCCAGTGATCTTATCAACTGTTGCGGCATTTTCGAGTTGTTTGTTAGCCTGCTCTAGCTCTATATTTTTTGACTGATATTCTTGCGTTTTTTCCTGTACTTGTTGCTTTAAATAGACTTTCTGTTGTTGCTCTATTAACAGTTTTCTATTTAAAAATCGCGAATAGGCTAATAATAGCAATGCTATCATTATGGTATAAAACAAATAGGCCCACCAGGTATTCCAAGGCGCAGGTTTAACCGTGATATCTAAAGCTAACCCAGGATCGCTCCAAATATCATCATTATTACCTGCGATGATTTGCAATTGAAAATTACCTGCGGGTAAATTGGTATAGGTAGCTCGACGAGATTTACCGGCATCGATCCACTCTTTATCAAAACCTAACAGGCGATATTTATAACGTGTGGACTCGGGATTGAAGTAATTTAAGCCGACATATTCGAAAGAAATTAACTGATCACTATAATTTAATTCCAAGCTTTTTAAATGTGATAATGAACTCTTTAACATCATGGGCTCATTTAAGTTTAAAATATTTGTCAATCTCACTTTAGGCGCAGGTAAATAACTATTGGTTTTTTCCGCATCGACACTCGTAGCCCCTTTACCAGAGCCAAACAATATAGTGTTGTTATTAGCTTTAAATACCGAACCATGACTGTATTCAAGGTCGACCAAACCATGGCTTAAATCAAAGTGTTTGAAAGCTTGCTTCTCGGGTGAAAAACGGGAGATGCCTTTATTAGAACTTATCCAGATATCGCCAAAAGCATCCTGTTCCATGGCATATACTGTACGACTTTTCATGCCATCTTTAGTATCTAGATGTTTAAATGAATAATCCTTTTTAAGCAATTTTTCATTTAAGAGAATGTCTATGCCAGTCTCTTGGTTGCCCACCCATAAATTATTGTCTTTATCGAGTAACATGACCCAAGATAAATCGCTAGAAATACTACTCTCATTGTCATCACTATAGCGAATATGGTGAAAAGTTTCCGATTTACTATCGAAGCGATTAAGACCTCCGCCGTAGGTAGCAAGCCATATATCTCCTCCTCCATCCTCGAGCACATGCAGGATATGGTTACTGCTTGGTCCTTGCTCTGGCGACTTTTCTTTTTTTATAAAACGCGTAAAGGAACCGTCTTTATTTAATCGGTTTATACCTTGATGAAAAGTTGAGACCCATAGGTTTCCATTCGAATCTCTAATAATATCAGTAACGCTATTTGCAGATAAACTTTTATTGTTTTTAGGATCATTTTGATAATGATTAATCTTTTTAGTTGTCAAATCTATCTCAAACAATCCCGAAGCACGCGTTCCCACCCATAAAGTATTCTTTTCACCAAAAACAGTCATTAGTCTGCGTTCAGAAAAATAGGGGTTAAATTCTAAAGGGATAAAAACATTATCATTTAATGAAAATTGATATAATCCGCCACTATATGTACTAAAAATAAGTTTGTTATTATCCAACTGGGTAAAGCTGGTTATATTATTGTTGCTTAATTCAGGATTGGTTTGACTGCTATATTGACTGAAGACAGTCATTTTAGGATCCCAGCGATTAATACCAGTGAAGGTACCAATCCACATCATTCGATTGCTATCTTCAAAGAAAGTTAATATATAGTCACTATTTAAGCTATATGGACTATTAGCGATATGCTTGTACTGGATAAACTCATTGGAAGTACTGTTATATATTGACAGGCCATTATCAGTTGCAATCCAAATGTTTTGCTCTGAATCCTGATAAATTTGAGTTACTGCATTACTACTGATAGAAGAGGTATTTTCACTATCATATTGATAATGCGCATACGTTGCAGTTTTCGAATCAAATTTAAGTAACCCATTGTCAACTGTCCCTATCCATATATAACCTTGCTTGTCTTGATACAAGCTATTTATGAATTTATTAATGTAGGTCGAGCTATTAGTGTCTTGATATTTGATTGCTCTGATGAAATTTCCGTTCAAATCAAAAACTGAAATTCCACCACCGTTAGTTCCAACCCAAATTTCTCTATTTTTGGTCTCTATTAAAGAATAAACGGTATTATGAGTTAAGCTATTCGGATTACCTAACTCTTGAGTTATTTGCTTAACTGAGCGACTTTCAGCGCCATTGATTAATACGTTTAACCCATTGTCTGTACCTACCCATAAGTTCCC
This sequence comes from Colwelliaceae bacterium 6471, assembly GCA_040779335.1. Lineage (GTDB taxonomy): Bacteria > Pseudomonadota > Gammaproteobacteria > Enterobacterales > Alteromonadaceae > JBFONV01. The sequence continues at coordinate 790,307 of JBFONV010000001.1, read as the reverse complement.
ATTACTATCCTCTAGTAAAGCATTAACAGTGTCATTAGTTAAAGTTGTGTTGTTGCTTTTGGTCGTAAAATGTAGGAAATCTTGACTATCTTCCTGAAATAAATTTAATCCCCCTCCCCTTGTTCCAATCCACAAGTTTTGTTGACTATCGACGAGAATTTTACCAATAACATTAGAACTAAGAGAACTAGGAGCTTCACTATCATGATGAAAACTGACTAATTTGTATCCATCAAATCTATCCAGACCTTCTGAAGAGCCAAACCACATAAATCCGTCATCGTCTTGGGCAATGGTACGGACAAACTTATAAGACATTGGATTATCATTGGGGAAATTCTTGAATAGTTTTACATCTTTAGCGAGTGCACTGAGATGTAAACAACTTAACAAAAAAATAAATAGTTTAAAATTCAATAGATAAATCTTTTAGTTTAAAGGAGTGTGTTCTCTGATCATTGCTGTAAGTATAGTAGCCACAGTAAGGGACCGTGGCTACTAATAGTAATTATTTATTCTTGATCAACCCAGTTATTAACACTAATGGTAGCAATTTCATTTGCTCCAATACTATTTCGCCAAATCAAGACATCTGTATCAATACTATTTCGCCAAATTAAAACATCGGTATCAAAACTATTTCGCCAAATTAAAACATCTGTAGTTGCACTATTTTTCCAAGTTATTTGCTCAGTACCAACACTATTTCGCCAAATAAGTACGTCCCCATCCAAGGCTCCCAGATCCATATCCCAAATATATTCATCGCCCAACCCTTCAACATAAAAGTTTCCATCATCATTTATATTAGCTGGACCGTAATAATGTTCATCGCCGGCTAAATCTTTAGCAATATCTAAATCGGAATTAGCACAATTATCCGCTTCACTAACAACTGAATAATAGGCACTAACTAGTCCAGCCCCTTGTTGAAAGACGCTATATCGCAAACTGCCATCAGCATTGTTAGCCCGATACGCACCATCCATTAAACGGCATTTCACTTGATCAGGTGTTAGCAATGGGTTATCGGTTAAAATCAACGCAGCAATTCCAGAAACAACACCTGCAGCTTGTGATGTACCCGACATTTCAAAATAACGACCACCATCGTGAAATTCTGGATGTTCTGTAACCAACTGCGAATCAAATGACATCAAACCAGATAAATGGCCACCTGGCGCTAAAACATCGGGTTTGACAAAACCTTCTGGTGTAGGTCCAGCTGAGCTAAAACTCGCTAATTTGTCATCTGAATAATAACTTGAAGTGTAATCATCAGTCATGGCGCCAACGGTGATGATATATGGCACATTACCCGGTACACCAATCGTCATAGGGTCTGGACCTGTATTACCTGCGGATGCTACTACTACAATTCCTGCTTGCCATGCCTTCATTACGGCTTTATTTAATGGATCGTCCCAATAATTTGAACGAACGGGACCACTAAAAGACATATTTAATACACGAAGATTTATTTGATCTTTAACTTGTAATGCCCAGTCTATGCCGCGAATAACGTCAGCATAAGTCGCTTTACCTTCTGCATCAAACGCTTTAATACCGACATGAGCTGCATTGGGCGCAACCCCATAAATACGACCATTACTGTCATAATCACTGTTGGTTGCAATACTGGCTACATGTGTACCATGACCGTTTGCTTCGTCATCATAATTACTGACTGTATTATTAATCGCGTCATAGGTACCCCAAGCTTTATCATGCCCGTTTAAATCATTAGCCAAACCGGACAACTGATCTAATCCAGTATCCAAAAAGCCGATAGTCACACCTTGCCCATAGTTACCAAACATATGAACGTAAGACGCATCAACTTGCTCGTTAACCACTGATTGTGGCTGCCATCTACGTTGCCCACGGGCAACACCGCTTAATTCGACTTTATGGTTTATAGAGACATCGACTTTCTGCTGTTTTTGCAATTTTTCTAGCTGCTCAGTGGTTAATTTTACGGCAACAGAATCTATGATGGCTAACTCGTGGCTTGGCATAACACCAAGTTTTTTTAAGTTAGTCTTGAGTAAAGAGTAATCTTTGGCACTAACGATATATGAAATCGCTTTACCTGATGTTTTAGGCGAATATTTAAAGCCTACAACTAGCCCCACCGAGATGATGACGCTTAAAATTATAAGTGGTTTTATTATTTGTTTTCTTGAAGTGTACAACATGTTTATTCCCCTATGCCCAATACATCTTTCAAAATATTATTTAAATATTTTTTAAAACATCAGGGTGTACTTCGTTTACAACTTTGTAAGGCTATTTAATTTTTAACATCAAATTGCATGTTAAAAATAGGTTACAAAAAACACAATAGTGTGCAACATAAACCAAATAGTACCCAAACCGCAATAACTTTTTAGTAATATTTTTTTACAAATTTCGTTATAAAAATGTCTTTATTAATATCTAACCGTCTAAACAAAAATATCCAGCCTAATAAATAGGCTGGATATCAAGCACTTGACGGGAACTACATCAAGCGCTTTGTTTTTTACTTAAAATGTCACTGTTACTTCAGTTGAACAATTATCTGTACCTTGGTCACATACTTTGTAAGTAAAGGTACCTGATGTTCTAAAGCTATCGGTATAAGCACCGTCATTAGCCGTTGTTGTTCTTAAAGAACCGTTACGGAAGATATCAACACTCGATGTTGAAGCGCCGCTCCAGCTAATATCAACTTTATTTTTACCTTTTGAAAAATAACCAGTAGCGTCCATCGTGATATCGCCACCTGTAGGAGGAGTAACACCACCGCCACAGCCATTAGCCGTTAGGTAATCACTCGCAGCTTTAGCTTGTGCAATACCATGACCAAAATACTCATCATGACCAGCTGCACCGCTGTCTGCTGCTGTTGCTTTTAATGCATCACGAATCTCAGTTCCTGTACAACCATTGTGATTAGACCATACTAAAGCAGCAATACCAGAAACAGCAGGTGTTGCCATTGATGTACCACTCATAAAGCCATAGTCGCTAGTACCAATGTTGATATTGATAGAAGTTGCTGCAAGTAACGCTGCGCCATCCTCTTGCGTCGCACCTACTGCCGGAATAGTAATCAACTCAAGACCAGTTTCACCTAACGTGCCGTATAACATACCTGGCTCATTGTTATAGATAACCGCGCCAATACCTCCTGAATCAACACAGTTTAAAACTTTGTCATAAAACGAAATAACCCCTCGTTCGATAACACAAACTTTACCGTTCGCTGCAGAATCAATAGATTCAGCTGTTCCCATATTATAGACATTGCCAGTTGCAGTACCCGCTATTTCCATCGCTGATGAGGCGAATACTGTACCGTCAACAGTCATAGATGCGCTTGTTGCCATATCAGCAGGGTAAGTAGATAAAGTATCAACACCACCTGCAGTGATTTCTACACAAACAGTTTCGTCTGTAGTAGACGTCTGACGTTTACCGCGACCGCTAGTAACTGTACAGCTTGGGAATTGAGAGAAATCAGCAATATTATTAGCATTATCGTTGGCACCAACCATCATTACTGATGAGTAACCAGCAGGGTAAGAACGAACATTGTTACCGTCGTTACCCGCGGCCGCTACTACTAAACCACCCGCAGCAGTAAATGATTTAAATGCATTCTCTTCAGTGCTGTTTGCACCGCCGCCACCAAGACTCATGCTAATGATATTAGCGCCAGCTTGTGAACATTTATCAGCAGCATAAGCTAAATCAGAAGAGTAACCCCAACCTTCGGCGTTAAATACTTTAACAATGTGCATATCGACACCTGGCGCCATACCAACAACACCAACATTATTGTCTGCAGCACCGATTGTACCAGCTACGTGAGTACCGTGTGGACCACCATTTTCGTCCCAGTTACCCGTACCTGAATCGTTATCACCAGTGATATTGTTCCATAGGAAATCTTGGTTAGAGCGATCTAAACCTGAATCGATAACACAAACTTTCATGCCTGCATTAGCATTAAATGTTACTTGATCCGCTTGAGATTGGTAAACAGCATAAGGCGTTAACTGCTCAGCCATTGCGTTACCCATATCATCACTGTAACTTGAAGCAAGTGCTAAAGGCATACGACGCTCATCAGCTTCAATCAGCTCAATATGTGGATTATTTAATAAGCCTTTCACTTCGTCTAGGCTCTTACCTGCAAATGAAGCGGCAAAGAAACCGTTACCATCAACCTTAAATTCAGCGCCCATTTTTTTGGCAAGTGCTTTTACAACACCTTTTTTACTCTCATCAACTTTTACGATATAACGATCGTCTGCAGCTTGGGCAGTAAAAGCTGTTGTAACAGCTAATGCAATCATCGATGTAGCAAATTTAGAAATTCTCATATGTACTCCACAGTCTCTTATTTTTTGGGTAACGTTATTATTATTGTTATTGTCGTTATTTAATTTTTATTGGAATTACGATCCATTCCACTTTAATAATGCTCTTTAACGGGACATCCTGCCTCTTGCATGAAACTGATACTAACAGTTGCCAAGAACACACCTAGCAAATTTGCGACAGCTTTTCGCACTTTTACGACACGTGACTGTTTAGATATTAAATAACAATAACTTAGTCGATATTTATTTTTTTAAAGAGTCGTGTTTTTGCGAAACACCGTCCGATATCTACTATTTTAAAATCTCATAAAATTGCATGCTGTAGAAGTTAGCTATGAATAGCAACGTAATAAAAATATGCGTTATATAAAAACAAAAACATAAGTTATGAACGCCCCAATAATGATGGAGTCAATGTCAGATGAAACCAAACAAGCAATTAATATTAAGTGCAGTAGCACTTTCTGTTATGACAGTAACAAGTGCAAGTAATGCCGCAAATACAGCATCACTTAAGCAAGTTGAAAAATTCAATCAGCAGCAGCTTAAAGGCGTTGCAGCAAATAAATTAAGCTTTGCTGAATGGCAAAATAAGCAAAAAGCACAAAAACGTGATTTCACAGATCGTTTAATTATCAAATACAAAAACGATAGTGCCTCAACATTAAACGCTCTTGACTCATTGAACAAAAATGCAAATGTTTTAGAAAAGCTTTCTTTACGTGGCAAAACAAAGCTCACTCACGTAAAAACCCTTAAAAATGGTAAACATATTATTTCTTTCGGCGAAGAAAGAAATATTAAAGAAGTAAAAGCACTTGCAGCAAAACTTGCAATGGACGCTTCTGTCGATTCAGTTGAACCTGACTACAAACGTTATTTCATGGCGCAAAATCAGCCATGGGGTATTAGTGACACACAATCAGATTTACTTACCGATAATGATGCTGCGAACATGACAGTGTGTATTATCGATTCGGGTTATCAACGCGACAATCCTGACCTAAATGCCAATAATGCTTCTGGTACCAACAATTCAGGTACAGGTAACTGGTATCAAAATGGTGGTTCACACGGAACTCACGTTGCCGGTACTATTGCTGCTGTAAATAACAGCGAAGGTGTTGTCGGTATAATGCCAAACACTAACGTTAACTTACACATCGTTAAAGTTTTCAACGAATCAGGCTGGGGTTATACAGGCGAATTAGTTGATGCTGTTGATACTTGTGTAAACAATGGCGCTAAAGTGGTTAACATGAGCTTAGGTGGTGCAGGTTCAAGTAATACAGAGAAAAATGGCTTACAAGCAGCTGCTGATGCAGGCGTATTACTTATCGCTGCTTCAGGTAACGATGGTGACTCATCTCTTTCTTATCCTGCGTCATATGATATCGTTATGGCAGTAGGTGCTGTTGACCAAAACCGTCAACATGCAGAATTTTCACAATATACTAGTCAAGTAGAAGTTGCAGCTCCTGGTGAAGCTATTTTATCAACTGTTGCAGGAGATGGTCGCTTAGGTTATATCTCTGTTGGCTCTACAACCTACGGAAATGATAATGTAGTTCCTCAAACTCATTATATTCAAAGTGGTGGTAGCTATGTTGTTAGCAACGTCGATGGCGCAGCAAACGGCGTATTAGCAAGCTGTACAATTTCTGGTAGTAGCTATAGCTGTTCAAATGTTAATGGTAATATTTGTTTAGCCGAGCGTAATGATAATCAAATTGGCAGTAATTACCCAGAAATCAACCCTGCTAAAGCATGTGCTGATGCCGGCGCTTCAGGCATTATTGTATACAGTAATAGTGCTCGTCCAGGTCTACAAAATCCTTTCCTCGTTGATGCTAATACTGATGTTACCGTTCCTACTGTTTCTGTAAACCGCACTTTGGGTCAACAGTTAATGTCTCAACTTGGTAGCAACGCAACATTAACGGTAGATGGCTCACAAGACTATGCCTACTATAATGGTACATCAATGGCTACACCGCACGTTACTGGTGTTGCAGCCTTAGTATGGAGCAACAACCCTAACTGTACAGCAGATCAAGTACGTAGTGCGTTAAAATCAACAGCGATTGATTTAGAAACTGCAGGACGAGATGACAAAACAGGTTATGGTTTAGTACAAGCAAAAGCAGCTTCTGACTCATTGGCGAGCAGTTGTTCAGGTGGTGGTGGCGGTACAACACCACCAACTACTGGCGATGATGTATTAGCTAACGGTCAAGCAAAAACAGGTTTAGCGTCAAGCACGGAACTTAATTTCACCATGGAAGTTCCTGCTGGAGCAACTGATTTATCTTTCGATATGACAGGTGGTACTGGTGATGCGGATCTTTATATTAAATTTGGCTCTGCACCAACAAGCTCAAGCTATGACTGCCGTCCTTACGCAAGTGGTAACAACGAAAGTTGCCCTATCGCTAATGCGCAAGCAGGTACTTATTATGTTAAAGTTGTTGCTTATTCAGCCTTTACAGGCGTAAGTCTAACGGGTGCATATACTGAACCAAGCACTGGTGGTGGCGGAGCAACTGGCGGTAGCGCTTCTGTAACCGACATCAGCATTTCACGTCGCGCTTGGAAATACTACACAATCGACATTCCTGCCGGCATGTCTACACTAGACTTTGTTACAAGTGGTGGTACTGGTGATGCTGATATGTATATTAAGCGTGGTTCACAGCCAACGTCTTCTAGCTATGATTGTCGTCCTTATGAGAGTGGTAACGAGGAAACTTGCTCATTCACTAACCCTGTAGCAGATACTTGGCACATTGGGATCTACGGATATAGTGCAGTAAGTGGATTAAATCTTGATGTAACTTATAATCCATAGGCTACACTAAATAAAGCGGAGTTTTCTGCCGCTTTAGTTGTTTCATGAATAACAAAAGCCGTTGCAATATTTTTGCAACGGCTTTTTATTTGATCATATTTAAAATAGGGTTATCTGTTTAAAATATACTGATTACTAAAAGTATCTTTGTTAATGTCTTCAACAATACCATCAAAAGTGAATCCTAGCTGAAGCAATAATGATTGTGAGCCTTTATTTCCTGGGTGAGTCAACGCCAAAATAGATTTCTCTTCAATAAAACATGATAGCACCGCCTGACAAGACTCTTTCGCATAACCCTTTCTATAATGGTTAGATAAGATTGCATACCCTAGGTCAGGAAAAGTTAACTCTTCCCTTTTTAATAGGCCACATAAACCAATCATTTCCCCCGAATGTAAACAAACCGCTAGTAAGCCTAAGCCATGTTTTTTATAACTAGATTGCGGTCCACCTATAATATATTGCTGAGCGTCCTCTATGGTTTGCAAATTCTTATCGCCAATAAACTTTATACAATCGGGTTCATTAAAAAGCGTCAATATTGTGGGGGCATCGTCCAGCTCAACAGGCCTTAAAGTTAAACGTTCTGTAGAGATCGATTCCATTTACTTCCTCCTTGTTTTACAAATTCATCAAGATATTCTAGTGCTAAAGGGTTGCCTTTGTTGGTTTGACAAACACTTCTTTGGTATTGAAAATTAAAAACATCAAACCATAAATCAAGCAATTGCGCATTGTATTCTTCCCCCGCCATTTCTAGTACTCGAGCGGCTACTTCAGCAGTCGCTAATTGATTACTTATTGCAGCATTTCTGATTTGATATCGAGATTTATCCCCTACAAACATATCAAGGTCGATTGAAATCATCGGAAACCTTTCTAAATAAGGGCTTTTACGAAACATTTTTTTTGCTTCGCGCCAACTGCCATCAAGCATGATAAATAATGGTTTTTTGCCTATGGGAGCATGCACAGCCGAAGTATAAACTTTACGTTCACTATCTGCGTACTGTTTAGGAAAAACCACGTAAGGTTGCCACTGCTGGTCATCAAGTAAATCGAGTAGCTGTTGATTCTTTTGTGTGCGCGACCATAAAAATGCATAGGTATCTGGGATCAAATCCGCAATCAGTCTGCCTGTATTGCTCGGTTTTAGCACTTCAGTATCATACATTAGCAATAAAAAACCTACGCCACTGTTTGTTTTAGGCACATGCTCACAAATACAATAATCTATCGATAAACGGCACAGCTCGCAACGTTTAACTCGTTGGCCACGAGCTTTAAATTCTGTGGTACTTAAACCTTTACGATACTGATAAAGCTGATGAACGGCGTGCATAATAATCTCGTTAAATTATTCAGCCGCTACTCTACAATTTAGGTAAGGTCATAGCAATGAATTGTCTGCTTTAAATAATGTATTGCTGAAATGAAAAAAGCGAGCTTAAGGCTCGCTTTTATTTGACGTTATAGCTTTGTATTGAAGATATTACGCTTCGTCATGATTGCTTTGACTGACTGAAATGATATTAAAGTCACTTAACTCTTCAATTTCAGCTTTCATTGACTCTTCAAGTTCATTGATTTTCAACGCTGATTCGCAAAGTTCATTACCGCGTTTTTCAATGGTTTCCGCTCTGGTTTCCATTTCATGTTCTATTCTTTCACCAAAACCTTCCATACGAGCTTCAAACGCATCCGTATTTCCACCTGAGTATAACAGTTCTTGACCAACCGCTATTAATATACTGCCCATTGAATTTTTTACTGCATTCTCAACAACAGACTCAATATGTTGTTCGAATTCTTCACCAAAAAAGTCGCCGCCATCAATGCCATCATGATTTATATAAAAACCTTCATCACTGGAGAATTTTGCATTTAGTTTTGTGCGAATATGCTCTAACTCTTCACTCAAATCTCTACCAACATCATTCCCTTCGCCTAATAGTTCGTTAAACGCCATATTGACACCATCGGAAGCTAAGTCTAAACCGTCCATTACGATGCTTTGTACTTCAGGTACAACTGCATGAATACTGCTTGAATACTGGGAAACTAACGATTGCTGACTCGCGTTTAAACTCAACGCCTCGCCATTTATAATTAAGGTTTGATCATTATTTATTTTGTATAACAACTCATCTTTATTATAAAATTCAATTGATTGCTTACTGATTTTAAGCCCACCTTCTAAGTTAACATTACAAGAGTCGTGAGCATATGCACCTGAAGTAGCTAATAGTAAAGCCGTTGCGATTAATGTTTTCATATTATTCCCTTTTTACCAATTCAATGATTAATTTCATACTTTACATTTCTATATCAAGTCTAATGCCAAGGTTAATTACCTATAAAAATCAATTAGATAAATACTAACGCGTCGTCACTTTAATATTTGCAGAACTAAAAACTAGCTTAACTGACAAAAATATGGTCAATTTAACCACATAAAAAGATGTTTAATCGGAGCAATAATGGAGGCTTTGCATTTCAAACAAGCGAGATTGGCAACGTGCAAACTCAAAACTGAGTTGACTACCTTGATACAATTCTTGTATATCAACAGCTGCACTAATAATTAACCTGACACGGCGATCATACAATTCATCGACTAAAGCAATAAATCGCCTTGCTTCATCGTCTAAAGTTTGTAATTCACTCATCACTATATCCCTTTTATAGCCATCCTCTATGCCGCCAGTAGCAGTATTAATACGCTCACCGATAAATTGAGGAACCTTATCTAGCATAAGCGTAGTAAAATTATCCGCTAAAAATATATAATCTCGTTGGCTACGAGGTCCTGAACACAGCGCATTAAAATCAAAAAAGATAGTTTTTCCCTGCTGACCTTTAGTTGCCAAAATCCGTCCATTTATGGCAATAGTCCCCTGTTGTGGTCGATTTTTCGTATACATAAAAAAACGTTCAACCAATTGATATTCAGCTACTGGAAAATAATAATCGCGATAACCACCACAGACATTGTCTTGTGGAAGTCGATAATCAATATCTCCATCCACCGATATTACTTGGCAATTTTCTTTGATCAGTTTAATCGTTGGGACAAATCTTTGTCGTTGTAACCCGTTACGATATAAACCATCCGGCGGACAATTAGAAGTTGCGACTAAAGTAACGCCTTGTAAAAATAAAGCCTCCAGTAAACCACCGATAAGCATTGCATCGCCGATATCAGAGACAAAAAACTCATCAAAGCACAGTACTTTAACTTCTTTTGCCCATTGCGTGGCAATATACATTAAGGGATCATCTACGCCCGACAGTATGTTAAGGGTGTTATGAACTTCTTCCATAAAGCGATGGAAATGAACGCGCTTCTTTTGTTTTATTGCCAAATGCTCAAAAAACAAATCCATCAGCATGGTTTTACCGCGACCAACTCTTCCGTAAAAATAAATGCCCTGCACTGGTAATTTTTTGCTTTGCTTGGGTAATAAATGGTGTAACACAGAAAAATATTTAACAGATTTTTGCTTTCTGATTAACTCAGTGGCTAGGTCTGACAATGCATTCAATGCATATAATTGCTGCACATCATGACTAAGTCTATTGTCGTTAACGCGTTTTTGATAGGCTTGCTTCATTACAATACTTTACGTTTACGCGAAGAGTTTTAATAGATGAACGAAAAAGGGTAAGACCTAAGTCTTACCCTTTCATATTTATATCAACTAGCTTAACTAATTGATTAGCTGACATACGCTTTCACGATGAATGCCTAAATCAGTGAGCACTAATTAAAGAGCTACAATGTTCTCTGCTTGAGGACCTTTTTGACCTTGAGTAACAGTAAACTGTACTTTTTGGCCTTCTGCTAAAGTCTTGAAACCGTCGCCAGAGATTGCACTGAAGTGAGCAAATACGTCTGGACCAGATTCTTGTTCGATAAAACCAAAACCTTTAGATTCGTTAAACCATTTTACTGTACCAGTAGTTGTATTAGACATAATAATATCCTATTCATTTAAGAGTAATTTAAGTCATTAAAAATGACAGATTTGTTGGAAGTGTTGCTATTACTTATTAAAACAGGACGAGGTACTAATTAAACATCGAAATGGTATACATAAATATAGGTCGTACTTTCAAGCTGAATCGGATCTTAAAGCATTATTATCAGTAGTCAAGGTATTTTATCTTATTTCATGACCGCCTTATTGAAAATTTTCTTAAAGTTCGAATTCCTGTTAAGTAAAGGTTAATTTTATGTCAACAAGGATAATGAATTCTACTTAGTATTGTTTTTCATTTTAACTTTATTGTTGGTATCGCGACTCAGCCGAACTAAATCATCGTTTGCATCTATTGAAGCCAGTTTTGCTAAACGATCATATAACAGTACGTTTACGGTAGCCGCTAAATTCATGCACCCTATAGTAGGCACATAGACAACATGATCGGCCTTATCCACTGTTTTCTGGCTGATAGTGCCATCTTCAGGTCCAAAAATATAAAAGGCATTATTGGGATGAACAAACTCAGGCAATGGTGTTGCCCCTTCAACCAGTTCAACACAAACAATTTGGATGTCATTAGAGAGATGTTCGGTAAGTTCTTCCACCCAAGTTAGCGGTATATTTGCCACCGCACTTTTAGTATCGGTATTAAATTTTGCAGCTCGGCGATACCGTTGCCCAGAATAAAAAACCTGATCAACTTGGTAACATCCTGCCGCCCGCATCACCGCACCAACATTAGTAGGACTTTTAGGATTTGTTAAACCGATACTAACCATTAAATTTTGCATAATTAAGTTAAAACGCGCTGAGTCGCTAGCTGATATATAAGATCGCAAATTGTCCTATGCTTTTAATAAATTCACAAGCCTAAAGATAAAATGGTAATAACATGACAATATCCTCACAACTGGTGTATAACTTGAAAAAACTAACAAATATAAATTAATCAATTCAATTGGTTTAAGGCTAACTTAGTGAAAGTAATAAAATGTTTATCAATAGGCTGGGCACTAATGCTTAGCCAAGCAGCGCTGGCCAATGCGCCATTAGTGTCAACCCTCCCCCAAGATCAATTTTGGCAAACTATCTCTAATTTATGTGGCAAAGCATTTTTGGGTAAAGTCACTGTTGATAACGATCCTAGTGATGCCTTTAACAACAAAAAGCTCGTTATGCACGTTAGACGTTGTTCAAATAAAACAATCGAGATCCCTTTTCATGTTGGTGAAAACGCGTCTCGAACTTGGATATTGACTAAAACGGGATCAGGAATATCACTTAAACACGACCATAGAAAAAAAGATGGCTCAAATGATGAGTCAACTATGTACGGCGGTCATACAATTGACCAAGGTTGGGCGCAGGCACAAGCATTTCCAGCTGATCAATATTCAAAAGAGTTATTTGTTCAACAAGGCATTCCTCAATCCATCGGCAATACTTGGCATATGTATATTTATCCGGAAAAATTTACCTATAGGCTGACTAGGCAAGGACGTGAATTTCGGGTTGATTTTGATTTGACAGCGCCAATCACTGCTCCAACAGCGCCTTGGGGCTACGTGGATTAAATACTTCCCTAAATGGTATGGCAAAATATTACATAGCTTGACGCGATGTTTATTAAAACTAGCTAAAATAGCGAACATTATTTTCTGGAAGGGTAACCCCCAGGTTATCCTTCTAAATATAACAATGTCTCTCGTTAATAAATATATTGTTACGCTTTCTTACATCACACTCATCAATAACAATGAACTTATTGATTGCTAACCTATCCATATTCTTATTGTCTGCCAATGGCAGTGATTTCATCGGTGATATTTTTAAATCAAGAATAGAAGGTTCAGTTATGATGCACAGATTAGTAAAGGCATGGCAAAACAATAAATCGCTGATTGTTTTCATCAGTTTAATGTTCGTATTTCGTAGTGCAGTCGCAGATTGGAGTGACGTCCCTACAGGCTCAATGAAGCCTACTATTATAGAGGGTGATAGGATATTAGTGAATAAAATGGCCTATGATGTTCGCCTCCCCTTTACCCATACCTCTTTGATAAAATTGTCGGATCCACAGCGTAATGACATCATTATTTTTGATTCAAAAATATCAGATAAAAGGTTGGTAAAAAGAGTTATTGGCGTACCTGGCGATATAATTTACATGAAAGACAATGTATTAACTATAAATGGTCAAACATTGAGTTATCAACAAGCCAATGAGCAAGATAAAATTGAGCAACTCCTCAATCATCAGCACCAAATTCGCACTTTAAACAATAACAACCGTTTCGCCAGTTTCGAGCCTGTTACTGTGCCTGAAAAGCAATATTTAGTTTTAGGGGATAATCGCGACAATAGTGCAGATTCACGGTTTATCGGATTTGTGCCAAGAAAAGAAATTGTTGGGCGTTCAAGTACTGTAGTGGTGTCGTTAGATTACGATAATTACTTTATCCCCCGTTCAGAGCGATTTTTTCATTCGTTATAATGCACCATATAAAAGCGATAGATACATAACGTGAATGATAAAAATATCTCTTCTAACAAAAAGCAAAGAGTTAGCTGTATTAACCACTAAATTACTTGCCCTGTGCGGCTAAGGGACTTAGTATCTCTTGTTTTTAACATAAATCATAATTCACTATGCATCCATTAAACATAAAACAATCGATTATTTACTTAGTTTTTGCGGCAACTGCACTATTCCAGTCCCCCTTACACGCCACAATTGTTGAGTTTCAAACATCGCTCGGGAATTTCCAAGTAAATCTATTTGATGAGGCTACACCGAAAACAGTCGATAATTTTTTGAGTTATGTCAACGATGGTAACTATGTTGAAACTGTCATACATCGAAACGTCCCTAATTTTGTCACCCAAGGTGGAGGTTTTAAGTTTGAAGGTGACATAAATTTGTCTCCTATAGTAACGAGGCCTTCAATAGAAAATGAGCCTGTTTATTCTAATAAGCAAGGCACCATTGCAATGGCAAAACTAGCCAATAATGCCAATAGTGCAACCAGTCAATGGTTTATAAATTTAGCTGATAATAGTAGTAACTTAGATGTTCAAAACGGGGGTTTTACTGTTTTCGGTCAAGTAATTGGCGACGGAATGGCTGTTGTTAATACTATTTCTACCTTTACTCTATGTAACGAAATTCCCATGCCAGATTATTCAGCTCAAGATTGCTCGTCTGGATTAGTCCCTGGTGCTGAAAATTTTGTCACGATTCATCAAGTTACTATAGTTGATTCATCTACAACGACAGCAAGTGATCTAAATCCTGTTGAAAATACTTTAATTGACCAAGTTATTACTCCCCCAACTAAAGAAAGTGGTTCTGGTGGAGGAAGCATATCTTGGTTTTCGCTTTTATTTATAGCTTTGCTGTCTTGTGCTCGCAAAAAATAAAAGAAATATTTTAAGAACGAGTAAAAAGTAGATAGTTAAATTTACTTTTACTCGTTCTTACTTCATCCCTTTCGCTAATCTTAAGACCTTTAGGCAACTATACAACACTGCAACTGAACACAGGTTTTCACGATTATTGTATGTATAATAGGAATAACCTTCATATAGCGATAGCTGAGTTCACATACAATGCCATGCAACAACCTTACGGTTACTAATAGATTTATTGAACAACTTCCTGGGGATCCAGAAACCGATGTTTATCCTCGTCAAGTCAATTATGCGGCATACTCATTCGTTAACCCCACCAAAGTACGAAAACCAACACTAGTTGCATACTCTGAAGAAGTTGCCACTATGCTTGGCTTTACTCAAAACGACGTAAATCAGCAAAGTTTTGTTGATGTTTTTACTGGCAATATATTGATAGAAGGCATGCAACCTTATGCATTGTGCTATGGCGGGCACCAATTTGGACATTGGGCAGGACAACTTGGCGACGGAAGAGCTATTAATTTAGGCGAAGTAACAACAAAAAACGCAGGCCATCAAATATTACAATTAAAAGGCGCGGGCCTGACGCCATACTCTCGCACCGCAGACGGCCTAGCAGTACTTCGCTCGTCTGTTAGAGAATTTCTTTGTTCAGAAGCCATGCACCATTTAGGCATTCCAACCACCAGAGCATTGAGTTTAACGTTGACCGGTGAACAAGTGATGCGTGATATGTTTTATAATGGCGAAGCAAAATTAGAGCCTGGCGCTGTAGTCTGCCGTGTTTCCTCATCGTTTATGCGTTTTGGCAATTTTCAATTACCGGCACAACGAGGTGAGCATTCACTATTAACTCAACTAGTAGACTATTCAATAACCACTGATTTTCCTCACTTAGGCTCTCCTAATAAATCGACTTACTTACGTTGGTTTGAAGAAATATGTCAACGAACATGTAGCATGGTAGTCAATTGGATGCGCGTTGGTTTTGTGCATGGCGTGATGAATACCGATAACATGTCTATATTAGGTGAAACCATTGATTATGGGCCTTACGGTTGGTTAGATAACTTTGATCTTAACTGGACGCCAAATACCACCGATGCACAAAATCGCCGTTACCGTTTTGGTGCACAAGGACAGATTAGTCAGTGGAACTTATTTCAACTTGCCAATGCGATATATCCGCTCATTCAAGACGCTAAGCCATTACAAGTAATCATCGATAATTACGCCGTTCAGTACCAAGAGTTATGGCAAAAAATGATGTATAAAAAACTAGGGCTAAAAAATATAGACAGTACTCAAGCACAGAGTTTTTTAAGTAAGCTAGAATCATTACTATGTATGGTCGACACCGATATGACGGTTTTCTATCGTCAACTGGCTAAACTACCCATGGAAAAATCTGTGCTTGATGACAACGCTTGGCTAGACGTACTTTTGCCCTGTTATTACGCCAAAGAGCAACTTAATGAAAACTACTTGTCTTTGTTTTCCAATTGGTTAAACACCTACATTAAGCTTGCTATTACTGGGCAAAAAGACTTTGACAGTCGAATGACAGAAATGAATCAAGTCAACCCTAAATACGTGTTACGAAATTATTTAGCGCAGCAAGCCATCGAAAGCGCAGAGAAAGGTGATTACAGCGAGATCCATCGGCTACAGAAAATACTGCAACATCCATATGATGAACAACCAGAGTATGAAAAATATGCCCAAATTCGACCTGATTGGGCCAAAGAAAAAGCCGGGTGTTCAATGTTATCGTGCAGTTCTTAATACCAAAGAGCAGCGAATAAAAAACAAGCATATGGTTTTTGCGTTTTTTTTGCTAGAATGCGCCGCGACTTTTTAAAGGATGTGCAATAACACGTAACTTTAAATATTATAATTTTTAATCTAAAGCTCCAGGTTTACAACTTGGCTCGCTCAATGGGTAATACTAATGAATCAAATCACTGTTTGTGCGCTGTATAAATTCGTGCGCTTAGAAAATTTCGAACAACTTCGAACGCCACTAATTGCCGTCATGGAAAAACACGATGTTAAAGGTACTCTGTTACTGGCATCGGAAGGCATTAACGGCACCATTGCAGGTACCGAATTTGGCATCAACCAAGTACTTGAACACTTAAGTCAAGACCCTCGACTCGTCGAAGTATCTTATAAAGTGTCTTATCATCAAGAAAATCCTTTTCAACGTACTAAAGTCAAATTAAAGAAAGAAATTGTGACTATGGGCGTTGAAGGTATAGATCCAAACCAAGTCGTTGGTACTTATGTTAAGCCTAAGGATTGGAATGCACTGATTTCAGATCCTGAAGTATTACTTATTGATACTCGCAATGATTATGAAATTGAAATAGGAACTTTTACAAACGCCGTAAATCCTAATACCGAGAGTTTTCGCGAATTTCCTCAATATGTAGAAGACCACCTCGATAAGAATACACATAAAAAAGTAGCTATGTATTGTACTGGCGGTATACGTTGTGAAAAATCAACTGCTTACCTTAAAGAACAAGGCTTTGAAGAAGTGTACCACTTAGAAGGTGGGATATTAAAATACCTTGAGGAAGTGCCAGAAGAAGACACTTTGTGGCAAGGGGAATGCTTTGTTTTTGACGGCCGTGTTGCCGTTAATCACGATCTAGAGCAGGGACAATACGATCAATGCTTTGCCTGTCGATTTCCGATCACCGAAGAAGACAAAGAAAGCCCGCAATACACCAAAGGGGTTAGTTGTCCTAAGTGTTATGACAAATGCACTGATGAGCAACGTAGTCGCTTTAAGGAACGTCAAAAGCAAATAGAACTCGCCAACCAGCGTGGAGAAAGTCATATTGGTGGTGAAATTAAAACGGTTATTGAACAACGCAGAAAGCTCAAGAATGAGCAGAAAAATGCCCTCAAGGAAAACAGCAAATAACCTAAACGATCGAGCCGATCCCCTCTCCTAATGTTTTTAAGGCCAATCTTGTTTAAGACTGGCCTTTATTATCCTGTACTTTTTTGTCAGTTACTTTTGACGATAAAACACTGACATTGCTTGATAAAGGGAATAAAGATCCACTTTGGAGCCAATAGCATAAGGTGAATGAATAGATAAAATTGGGATACCAAAATCGATCACTTCCATATTATCGTTTGATAAATCGCTACCTATAGTGCCACCAGATGCCTTCCCTTTGTACGTACTGGTTTGCCATTTTATATTATGCTCATCAAGGTAGTTCCTCGTCCATGCGGTATATTCAGAATTAGCATTAAAACCGCCACCATATAACTTTAAGTTAATACCGTAGCCTAAGTGGGGTGCGTTTGCTAACTCCCAAACATTTGGCCAATTAGGGTTAACACCGGGGTTAACATCGGCAGAAATCACCTTTGAATTTCGTAGAGCTTTACGTAAAAAATGATCGTTGTAACTACTGCCCATTTGACGATAAAGCATGTCAGATACTAAGTCAGTTAAGTAGCTAGAACTTGCCCCTGTATTATTGATATTACCAACTTCTTCATTATCAACAAGGTAAGCAACAGACGTATATTCAGGCTTTTCTTGCTCAATAATCGCATTAACTGCGGCAATAGCAGACGCTTTATCATCATGACCATAGGCGGCGATCATAGACCTGTCTAATCCAACATCTCTTGGTTTAGTCGCCGGCACTAACGCTAACTCGGCGGAAACTAGATCGTCTGCGGTAATGTTGTACTGTTTATATAAAAATTCACCTACCAAGCCTTTAACCGACTTTTCAAGGTTGCCTTTAGAGGCAACAATCACGTCTAACTCTTCTTTTTTAATGACGTCTCGTCCCTGCCGTTTGCGGTTATCATGATCTACGTGTGGTGCTAAATCAGGAACTATTAGAATAGGATCATTGTCATCAAACCCAATTGAAATATTAACCGTGCTCCCATCTTTTTTATCGACACGACCTACGAGGGCTAACGGTATATTTACCCATTGATAAGTTTTGATGCCACCATGAATATAAGTTTGAAATAAAGCAAACTTTTGCTTTTCATATAACGGACGTCCCTTCAATTCGAGTCGAGGAGAGTCGATATGTGCTCCCACGACTCTTACACCCTGTTCCAGAGGTTTTTGACCAATAACCATTAAGGTAATAGCGCGATCACGATTAACATCATAAAAACGTGCCCCTACCGACAATTTACTCTGCGAGTTTAACCGTTTAAAGCCTTGTTGTTCAACGCGTTTAACAGTTTCAGAAACAAAGGTTAATTCAGTCGGTGAATGATAAATATAGTCTTTATAATCAGTGGCATATTGTTCTACCGCTGCAAGCCCTTTTTTCGACAGAGAAGACCAAGAATTAGTTTTATCCTTTTCATCTACTTCAAATTGATTTTTAGCCGCAAAACTACTGGGTGCAAGAAAAATGGGCAGTGCTATGCTAATAACAACTAAGCTTTTTTTTAAAAACATGAGATCTCTTTTTAATTATTTAACGTGGCTGATTTTAATGTCAGTTATTATGTGTTTTGCCCTACTCAGTGCAAGCATTTCACGACAAAGTAACGTCTTTTTCAGATTGTTTGACTAACCAAGTGTCTATCAAAAATCGCGCAATAGATTCTTTGCGTGGCAATTGATAGTTATCATCAGCATCCCCCCAATTACTGAAAGTGCTCATTTGCTCCGCACTAAACCACTGAGCTCCAGAGAGTTCATCATAATCTATATTAAGTGTTGGATTAGACGTCGTCGCCAAAAAACCGATCATTAATGAGCCAGGAAATGGCCAAGGTTGAGAGACCATATATTCCACGGTATCGACTACCACCCCGGCTTCTTCAAAAACTTCTCTAGCAACCGCCTCTTCCAGTGACTCTCCTGGATCAACAAAGCCTGCCAGCGTTGACACAACTTTTTGAGGCAGCCGATGATGCTGAGCCAATAAACACATTGCAGGGCCTTGCTCCCCTTGATGCTCAACGAGCATAATCACCACAGGATCAGTTCGAGGAAAGTGCTCACGGGCACAAGCTTCATTTAAGCATTTTCGCATATGTCCGCCGTCATGAGACGCACTTTTATGGCCACAACTCCCACAATGTTGATGGCCATCATGCCAATAAGAAAGCGATTTTCCATAAGCTAGAATTGATGCTTGTTTAGCGGTTAAATCACCTAACATGCTACGTAAGTCGAGATATTCAGTGCCATGCTTAAATAATTGAGAAACCTCTTCAAGTGATAGCGATGAAAAATTAAGCACATACACAGCTTGTTGATCATCAATCCCTAAAAACAGCCGTTCAGATGAGCACTCGATTAATTTCGATGCGTGTTGTTCATTAGTTAAAAAAGTCACTAATTCATTATTGTCGAAAAGATATTTATCTCGCCAAATAGGGATCAATAAAGTGTTAGTTGTCGACAAGTGATTAGCAAGCCAATGATCATCTTTGCGCTGCGCCGATGATCTATTTAAAGACATGTTACTGAAGGTTAATTTTGACCCTGACATTACTTTATGACTCCTTGTTTTTGTAAACTTTTTTGCCATGTCCTTGACCATGCCTCCATAGGTTCAATTAATTTAAAAATAGCGAAACCATCATGAGTAAGCGCATAACCTGCCCCAGTTTTCTCCACCAACAGTGTTGCTTTTAGCTCTTTCAGGCGGCTATTTAATAGGGTTGGAGAGATATGCTCGCAACGTATTTGCAGCTCTCTAAAGGTTGCTGGACTATCACGCAAGTTCCAAAGAATACCTAATGCCCAGGTTCGCCCCAACAAATCAAACAAGGCCATAATAGGTTTGCCTGTTTGCGAGCCTCTTACTGATGTACCGGGGAGTGGAAGCGACATATGACCTACCATTAATTGCTACTATATATGTAGCATACTACAGATAATGTAGCAGTAAAACAGCAAAAGAAGAAAATAGTAGTCTGAAATTTAATATACTTTAGTGCGCATTGATTTTAATTTACTGCGTTTGGCTTTACTGTCCAAACGCTTAAGCTTAGACCCTTTAGTCGGCTTAGTCGCACGCCTTACCTTTTGCACAACAGCGACGCTTTTAATGAGTTCTACTAATCGTCGTAACGCATCATCTCGATTTTTTTCTTGTGTCCTAAATTGCTGCGCTTTAATAACGATTATGCCTTCCTTGGTTATCCTGTGATCTTTAAGGGCGAGTAATCGTTCTTTATAGAAGTCGGGTAAAGAAGAACGGTTTATGTCAAAGCGTAAATGGATTGCGGAAGACACTTTATTAACATTTTGCCCGCCCGCTCCTTGCGCTCGGATAGCCGTTAATTCAATCTCGTCATCATTAATGGAAACATTGGAAGAAATTTCTAACATGAAATATGCGCAATCCCCTAAAGTGATATGTATAAGTTAACTATAATAACAACTGCAGTTATAGCACGCGAATAAAATGTTACTTGCTGGAGCTATACTCAATATCCATCGCTTCAATGTTGATAATTTCTGAGCAATTAAGGGTTATTTTAAATCGTTGCAAATATTGATTGCACTTGCTGTCGGTGTGCACAAGGACTAAATTGACTTGATAACGGCGCTCTACCGCTTGTTCGGTGATCTCGCTGTCCTCTAACGAGTACAAACGACCATGTCCTTTTTTTAAATACTGCACAAATGGCGCTAAATTAAAAGTGATTTGCTGTTGTATCTCTTCGTAACCGGGCAAGAAAGCTTTAGGAACAATTTTCGTATCACTGCGAAAATGCATCAACTGCGCATCCTGTTTATTTTGTTGACGTCTTTTTTGAAACAATACATTAACCAGTTCAGGTAATTCTTTTGCTTTAATATATTCAAACCAAACTGTTTGGTTACTAATACGCTTTTGGGTTGCGCTATTATCAAAGACGTTTTGCCACTTCGGTCGACCACGTTGAACTTTACGCCATATTAAACTAGTAATGTCTTCTTTAAATATTTCTCTTAAGCCGTATAACACCCCTAAAAGAGTAACCAAAGCAATGGTAACTTCAGTAAAGGTTGTTCGAGCATTTAGAACCAGCAACATCACAAATGCCATGATCACAGCTGTGACACTACCGCGCACCAATCGTTTTAAATTTAAATCTAAGTACCTAGTTTCTTTAGCAAAGACAACACCATATTCATTGAGCCGCCGCAGCAATCTCATCTTATTGGTGATACGATTTGGATCATTTACCGTAACTTGTGAATTGTATTGGTTTTCAGTGCGATATTCATTTTCTGCGCGACAAAATCCAATTAAGTAATCACGCTCTTCTGTAAAATCACTGCTCACGGGACTATCAGCAAGCAAACTTAAAAAAGATTGCTCGACAAACCAGCTAAGATAATTATCAGCATTTTCAAAAAATGAACTGAGTTTTGTATCTGACGGTGTATAACGACGTAGCTTCTTGAGCAAAGCCATCGTTTGTTCTGCAAGCTCAATAGCAGCAGGATAAAACTCTTCTGCCTGCTTTAATTTTTGTGTTTGTTTGATATCTACTGCCAGCGCAATGCGGACTTGATAAGAAAATAAATTGAGGTTAATACGATAATCGCTTTGTTCACCTTTAGTTTGGCTGATGTAACGACTGCGTACTAACGGCAAATGTAACTTATCGGAATAGTAGGCACTGTGGGTTTTTATATTACTATGAAAATAATGTTCTTCTGATAACGTACTCGGACTTATCCCCATATCATCTGGTAAAGAAAAATATAAGTCGATGCGTTGTTGATCTAGCGGCTTAAGCTGATGACTAACTTTAAAAGATAAACTTTCGTCTTGAGCGATAGTGACTTTGTTCACTCTTTTTATATACCCCTAAACTAAAAACTAGTCATAATAGCAAGTGAATTATCGAGGGAAAAAGGGGCTATAAATAGCCCCGTTTAACTTTTTATTCTAAGTTCATTTCCTGAACTTTTTCATGGGCTATATCTGGCGCACTGGTAAAAGGTTTCTCATGCAAGTTTGCTTTTAGTTGACCTTTACGGTGCTTAAGTGCGGCATCCAATTTTTTAGCTGCAGAAGCAATTGCAGGGTACATCACTTCATCGTTGCATGATGCTGATATTCGTCCACCTTCATAATTAGTGCGAAGCTCAACCTGATGTCGACCATGCTCTTTAGCAATAGTAACATCAAGTGAAATTAATGTGGGGAAGTGGCTAGCAATTTTTGAAAATTTTTCCTCGATATGTTCTTTGATTGAATCAGTAACGTCTACGTGATGACCAGAAAGATTTATTTTCATTGTATTTCCTTTTAATTGTTACTTCACTATAAAGACTTGGGGCAAAAGAAAGAAATGCAAGGTATATGTGTCTTTTATTTTTTCGATGTTTATTAAGTCTGTATTTATACTCTCAGATAAATTTTTGTCTGGCTTGTCCAATTTCGTTATCCTCACCTAAATCGATACTGAAAGTACTTTAAGTATTATGTAAAATTAAAAAAATGCGATATTTGATTCATATCAATTTAATAATAGTCACCTAGTGTATTTACGCGATTAATGTAGAATCATATTGATATCATGATGATACAGTGCGCAATCTAAATAAAATAACTTTAGGGTTTATTAACAGGTCACATCACTATATAAAAAGTCTATTTTTAGAAAAAACGTTTCAAAGTAAAATTTTACGATATAATAGCGCGCGCTTTTTAACGATTACCACCACATGAGATTTTTAAATGTTTGATGATATTCGCCCTTATCATGATGATGAGGTTGCTGCTGTGATAGAGAAACTTGTAAATGAACAAGGACTTCAATCGTCTATCGCCAGTTTAGTTATGCCTAAACTATACCAATTCGCGCCCAAGCTCAGTCGCGCGTTAGTTAAGCTATCATTAAAATATAAAGTAAAACGACTAAAGTCTATTGAAGATATTCAACATGAAGTAGCTAATTATTTGTATCATTTAATTGATAAAAGCACTCAAGGTTTTTCTTATAACGGTCTGGATAAAATTGACACGACTAAACCAGCTCTTTTTATTAGTAATCATAGAGATATAGTGTTAGACGCGGCGTTAGTTAATATTGCTCTGCATCAAAGTGGCGTCAATACCGTTGCCGCCGCAGTGGGGGATAACTTACTGAACGAGCCTTGGGTTGCTGATTTGATGCGGCTCAATAAAAGTTTTATTGTGAAAAGAAGCGCGGAAAATAAGAGAGCCCTATTACAAGCCTCTAAACAACTTTCTGCCTATATTCATCACGCATTAACCGACAATCATCAAAATATTTGGATCGCTCAGCGTGAAGGTCGAGCCAAAGATGGCATTGATAAAACCAACGCCGCGCTGATTTCAATGCTGTTACTCAATAAAGACAAACAAACATCGATTGAAGACTATTTAACGCAACTAAACATTATTCCTGTGTCCATTTCTTATGAATTTGATCCATGCGATAGCGACAAAGCGATAGAGCTTGCCGCAAAAGAAGCCACTGGAGAATACAAAAAAGCAGAAAATGAAGATTTACAAAGTATTACCCAAGGTTTAATTGGCAATAAAGGACGAGTTCATATTGAGTTTTGTCAGCCTATTCAAGGGGACTTTGCCGATAGTAAATCAATAGCGGCGGCGATAGACGAACAAATTATTGGCCATTACCGTCTGTATGATAGCAATTTAGCCGCATATGCCACGTTGAATAATCAACCCGCGGACTCTTCTGTTGTTTCAACACTTAATAAACGCATGCAACATTTAACCGCGCAACAAAAAAAGTGGTTACTTACTATGTATGCAAATCCAGTGAATGCTAAACACAGCACCAATAGTTAGTTATATCAAGTTAATTAAAACATCGGTCAATTAATGAAAAGCATTATAAGCATGTTTAAACTATTGTTTGCTTATTCTAAGCTCACTAATACTACGGTTCAGTTATTCAAGTAATGAGAGCCATTGGCATTAAGATGCCACACCAAGCGAAATAGTGTTAATAGATTTGTATGATGCTAAATACTAACTAAGCACTTCAGTTTCAAGCTTTTGTTATTTATCTAAAAGTTCTCTTTTGATTTTCATGATTAAGATCAAAGTCCCCTCCCTTATCTAAAGACATTTACTCGTTAAGTTTTTATACTCTTTTAAAAGCAACAATATTCCGTAATATGATCCAGCAACTGATTGTTTTTCTCAAAGCACTCGTCGGCAGCTTTAAAGATTTGCTGCCAATTGTAGTCGTGATCGCATTTTTCCAGTTTGGGGTTTTACAACAAGCTTTACCCAATATCGCCGATATCCTACTCGGATTATTGTTGGTGGTACTCGGTTTAACTTTTTTTATCTATGGCTTAGAAATGGGGCTTTTTCCCATTGGTGAGTCCATGGCACAAGCCTTTGCTCGTAAAGGCAGTATTTGGTGGTTAATCGCGTTTGCTTTTTGTTTAGGATTTGGTACTACCGTGGCTGAGCCTTCGCTTATTGCCGTTGCTAAAGAAGCCGCTATAGTCGCCGCATCAGGGGGTATTATATCTGCAGGAATAGAAGAGCAAAGCAGTTATGCCAATGGGCTTCGCTATACAGTCGCCTTTGCAGTAGGACTAGCAATTGTTATTGGCGTACTAAGGATTTTGCGTGGTTGGCCTATTCATTATCTTATCCTTGGCGGTTATGTACTAGTTGTATTAATGACGACTATCGCACCAAAATGGATAATAGGCATCGCTTACGACTCGGGAGGAGTCACCACATCGACAATCACCGTCCCGCTAGTGACTGCATTAGGCGTAGGTTTAGCATCAGCAATTAAAGGCAGGAACCCGATGATAGACGGATTTGGTTTAATTGCTTTTGCCTCATTAACACCAATGATCTTTGTAATGATTTATGGCATGGCAATAAGTTAACAGTTGGCCTAATGGAGAAAACGATTTGAGTTTACTCGTGGAATTTATCGCAACCTTTAAAGCGACCATCCTTGATGTGTTGCCGATTATTTCTATTTTATTGGTTTTTCAATTGGTGGTGATCCGCAAACCTATTCCACATGCAAAACAAGTCGTTTTTGGTTTTTTTTATGTACTGCTTGGCTTGTCTTTATTTCTACTAGGGTTGGAAAAAGCACTTTTTCCGTTAGGAAAAGTCATGGCGGAACAACTAACCGCAGCTGAGTTTATTAATGCAAGCGCTCAACTCACTGATACTGTCAACTGGCTTGATTATCGTTGGGTATACATTTTTGCGGCCGCCATTGGTTTTAGCACGACAATTGCTGAGCCTTCGCTAATAGCGGTGGCAATAAAAGCAGAAGAAGTATCCGGTGGCGGTATACAAGCAACTAACCTTCGCATCGTTGTCGCCATCGGTGTTTCTATTGGTATTGCTCTTGGCAGCTATCGCATTGTGGTTGGAGATCCTATCCACTACTATATTATTGCTGGTTATATAGTCGTGGTTATTCAAACTTGGTTTTGCCCTAAACTTGTTATACCACTTGCTTACGATTCTGGTGGCGTTACCACTTCAACCGTTACAGTGCCGCTAGTTGCAGCATTAGGGTTAGGTTTGGCGAGTACAATTCCAGGGCGAAGTCCATTGATTGACGGGTTTGGCTTAATTGCCTTTGCTAGTTTATTTCCAATAATATCAGTAATGGGTTATGCCCAATTAACACAAATTCGCAGCACCATTGAACGAGAAAATTAGCTATTAGCTTAAAGTAGGAAAAGAAGATGCAGTTTAAATTAATAATTGCTTTTGTTGAAGACAGTGTCACAGATGCAGTGATGAAAGAAGCGAGAATGGCCGGTGCCACAGGTGCGACCATCATCAATAATGCCCGTGGTGAAGGGATCAAGCGTCAACGTACCTTTTTTGGTATGCAACTTGAAACTCAGCGTGATGTGTTGCTATTTGTCGTTGAGCAGCATCTGAGCCGAAAAATTTTAGAGCGTATTGCTAATATTGCAGGCTTTGATAAAGAGCCAGGTAGAGGTATTGCTATTCAAATTGATGTAGATGATGCCGTAGGGGTCGCCCATCAAGTAGAACGGCTAAAGGGCAAAATTGAGGAAGAGCTATGAACCACAAATTAATACAAGTTAAAGACGCAATGCAGCTTGATAGTTACCAATTTGCAGATGGCATGTTAACCGTTGCTGAAGGTATTAGACTCGCTAAAGAGAAGAATGTTTCTACCTTAATAATTAACAAACGCCATGATAACGATGAGTATGGTTTAGTCATGTTAGCAGATATCGCGAAACAAGTGATTGCCAAAGATCGCTCTCCCGAAAGAGTGAACTTATATGAGGTGATGTCTAAGCCTATATTATCGGTATCTCCGACCATGGATGTTAGATATTGCGCTCGTCTTTTTGAGCGTTTTGGTATTCACACCGCTCCCGTCATTGAACAGAGCAATGTGCTAGGTATGGTCGACTACACCAGTATAGTGTTAGTGCAATTAGAATAAAGAGAAATGAGTAACCTAATAATTTAATTTATTAGGTTACTGGTTTATTAGTTTGTTGGTTATTTCGCCGACAGTGATGGGTATAGGTGTAACAAACATCCTTTGCCTGCAAAGGTTAGTTTATAGGCAGGTACAGTGTTGCTGTCGCCACTCATTTCCATCACACCTTTTTCAACCAAATAGTCGAGCATCGCACTGGAGAGTTCGTGCAATTTTGTTTTTGCTGAAATATCAACTAAAGTCGCCACACCTTTAAACGAGTACATCGCCCGTAAAATTTTTGCTTCTGTTTCGGAAATTGTCGGAATAGGTCCGGCATAAAGCGGAAACTGTTCGTTAGGATACTTTCCATAAATATTTTTATAAGACTCTTGAATAGCTTGAATATCCTCACTTTTATCTTCAGTAACCTGATAAGAATGAAATACACCCGATTCTTTTAACCGATAATCCACTTTAGCTAAAAATATTGGCAGCTGGCAATCTTGTGCGACATGATAAAAACCAGTTTTCCATTTTTTAACCCCTCCCCGAGTACCCTCAGGCGTAAAAAGGAAGAAAATACATCGGTGGCTATCGATTAACTTTTGCTTTTCAACAAAGGCTTTAATTTGCTCTACTTGACCTAAACCGCCGGCTTGTCGATTGATTGGCATTGCGCCTAACCACATCATAAAACGCCCAATAACAGGTAGTCGACACCAACTGTCTTTAATTGAAAAATATATTTTTACGTCTAATAAAATAGCCGCAGCAAGCGCGTAAAAAAAATCCCAGTTAGAGGTATGTGGCGCCGCAATTGCTACACCAGCTCCTTCAGGAGTCGTTTTTGTCAACTGCCATCCAGTTAACATAAACCACCCCTTGAACAACGACTTCAATATGTATTTAACGAAAAAACCATCAAAAATTGTCTTTTCTCGAATTTCGAGTGTTTCATTAGCCATAAATATAATTTTCTATAGAAATTAGACCAGTTAAAAAAAGCGCGCACTATAGCACATAAATAATAAAGAGCGTAAAGCAACAAACTCCAATATGGCTCAAAATGCTCTATTTCCATTCAGGGAAGCAATATTCAAGTTAATCATATCAGTAATGTTCAAACCATAACGTCTCTCTGAATAAGGAAATATCCCCCATTAACTCACCAATAAAGTTATTCAATGGTGACAATATTGGTAACAAACTCTAATTGGGCACAACAAATATTTTTCATTTAGCATTTCAAAGTATAGATAAAAATTAAACTAAGCGCAGAAATGGTCGATATATTGTTTAGTAACAGTTTTAACGTGGGGTTTAGGCTAATTACAGCAGCAGGACATAACATGAATTATATCAATCAATTATTACCGCAGATGCGTTTAATCAAAGCAGAAAGTTCAAGTAAAGATAAAAAGCAGAGACAGTTTTACCCTAAAGATGATCAAAGCAACCTTAGCCAAAACGATAATACTGACACTTTAATCGATGGAGAAAATATTGTCTGGGATTTTACCGAACGTCGCCAAGGTAAAGACAGACGACAAAGTGATTTAATAGATAGCAAATGGTTAGACGTTAGAAGTAAAAAAAATCGCCGTAAACCAACACTATATATGCAAGTGTAAATTTTGTAGTTTAGCAATCGCTCAAAATTAACACTAACGAATTAGCGTATTCTAATACTTATCCAATATAGCCTGCCATTTGGGATCGTCTGGCAAATTTTCAATCATAGGGGCAATGTGCTCAAATATACTTTTTAACTGCAGTGGTGCCATTAAACGACGTTGATAGTTATCGTGTGGTTGTTTTGAAAGATGAAAAATGTTCTGCCAATTTTCCTTACGTAACAAATATTGGTAAGTAGAACGACTAACAATGCCGACATCAACTCTGCCCGCCAGCAACATCATCAATATTTCTCGCTCGCCAATAGTATCATGCCGTTCTACTTCTCCTGATTTGACTAAGTCATCTACGCCAAAATAAGAAAAACCTCGTACCCCTCCTAAAACCTTACCTTTCAAGGATGCTGGGCCAGTGTACTCTGTCGGCGTTTTAGACAAGGAAACCATTTCATCTTGATCATGATAAATATTTGCGCTCCACAAAAATCTCTTTTCTTGCTTATCTCTAAACCAAATAGGATTAACGCCAAGTAGCATGCCGTCAAGTTGGCCGTTATCGACCATCAACTCGACTCGTTTTCGAGGTACAAATACAGTTTTAAAAGTATACTGTTGACTCTTTTCATTTAAATACTCTGAAAAATCATAATAGAGCCCTTGATGGTTTTCTTCACTAACAATAAAAGGAGGTTTAAGGTGATACGCATAAATGCTGACAAGCGTTTTTTCATAGGCTTGTGCATTGCATATGTTAAAGGTGATAAGAAAAAATAAAAAAAGGCACTTCACTAATAACGAGCTCAAAAATAATTTAGTGGCAACGTCTATGATTGTAGACGATATTACTTTATTACCACGAGATTACTCTTTATTTGACTGAAATAAAACCAATTAGCGCCTTTTATTACAAAAACTCGCCGTTCAGTTCTTGGTAGTGATCTTACTAGTATTAACAGAAATTTTCTCCCCACTGTACGCAAGTTATACACTAACGCTTAAAATAACATCAACTAAAACACCTAGCGCAGTATTCCATTGCACTCCCTTTTTTTTTACGTATGATCCCCGGCTTTTATCTTTCGCCAATCAATAGCCCTGGAACCTCCTTTACCTTAATGAGAAAATTATTATCCTCTCCGCTAAAAATGAATTTATCCGATTCAGACAATATTAATTATCAAAACATACTTAAGCATGTACCCGACATTTTGCTTAATTTAATGGCCATAAAAGTAGAAAACCGGCCGGAAAACTTTCTCGACTGGTGTAACGAATTACTTCGTTTATGCAAGCACCAACTTAATCTCGAATTACTAGAGCAAAGCAAACTCCCGACACTGAAAAAATTGCAAACTGCATTAGAGCAGGCCATCAGTTTTGCTCAATTAAGAATGCTGCGTATCGCTCCTTGGCCAATTTTTCATGATTTCATTACTCAATGCTCATTAAAACAAAGTGTCGAAGAACGCTTAAGTTTGCTGGCTTACATCGAGCAGATAAAGCAAACACCACTTGCCGAAATGATAGAGGAAGACCGCTTAGCAATGGCTGGCAAACATACGATTAAACATGACACTAGCGTCTACAAATTTGATTGTGAATGGTTTTGCTCAACTAAAACATCAACGGTATTTCACCAGTTACTGACGCAGTATCCTGAAAAGTTTGATCAGGCATTAGCACATATTCCCATTAACGGTGAGATCAGCACTTTGCATTATCAGGCCTTTGTCGCCGCCTATAGTGAAATATTTAAAATTTACGCAGCTGACGAAAAAATTACCTTGTCTGCTGCAACGCGTTTATTAGCGATGCGACGTCCCGATCAATTTGTTGCATTCCCCAACAAAAAAATTGACGTCATGTGCCAAGCTTTTGGTATCGCCAAATTTAATAACACCGATTTTGACAGTTATTGGTATGATCTTATTGCGACCATGCGCACTTTTTCTTGGTGGAAATCCGACGCACCTGAAACACAAAATGAACTGACTTTATGGCAAGTTCGGGCCATATTGATTGATCTGTACTTTTATTGTGACGATGAACAAGCAAGCCAATCCAACTACATCAAACAAATTAGTAAACAGAAAAACGTGAACACAATCACGAGTTCGGTGCCAAAGCGCAGTAAAGCATCAATTGAAGAGTTAGTTGATCGAGCATTACTTGACAGCGACCTTCCTGAATTTATTATAAAAAAGCGTGATTCTATTGTGCACCAAGTGCAAAATGGCAAAAGTATTGAACAAGTAATTACGTTAATGAAAGCAATTTTTAGTTAGGAGCAGTGACAAAAACTATGACTCACCCGCTAAGGATTGCCGAATTAGGAAGTGTCCCCAAAATTTGTGGGCTTGTGCCTCGCTATACTGATATTGATGTCTGTTACTTTGATCAAAACGCTCTGCTACATAAAGTGCGTTTTCAAGGATTTCTCGCACGAGTATTCCAACATGAGGCAGACCACTTAAATGGTATAACCTTTGTCGATAGAGTGGAGTCTACCGCAGATTTGTACAGCGAAACAGAATGGGCGCGCCAGTACCTTAATTAACAAGCAAATTTAGCCAAGCAGACCAAAACTTTCCAACAAACCACTTGGTCTGTTAATATAGGTGCAGGTGTTAATTAAAGTTGTATGTTATATGAGAGATGCAGAGCAAACTCGTCAAAAAATATTAGCGATTGCAGCAGATGAAATTCACAAACATGGTTTCAATGCGACCAGCCTATCGGTGATTTTATCCAAATGTGAAATCTCTAAGGGCGCACTTTATCACCATTTCGCCAATAAACTTGAGCTCGGTTATGCCGTATTTGAAGAAATATATACACCGATGTTTTTAGCAACCTGGCAACCTGCTGTAGAAGTAGAAGATCCCATTGAAGGGCTTTGCCAGTTTTTTACTGCAATGTCTGAAAATATGACTTGTGAAGATATTATCTGTGGTTGTCCACTCAATAACCTCTGTCAAGAAATGGCAAGTGTTGATGAAGGATTTAGATTAAGAATATTAACTATGCAGCAGCAGCTTAATCAAATGATATCGACAAACTTACAAAAAGTAAGTCAGCAACTTCGAAATGATATTGACTTTAGCCAAGTATCATACTTCATTGTCGCTACCTTTCACGGTTCGAGTAGCCTAAGTAAAAGCTCACTCAATAAAGAGCTGTTTCAAAAAGTCATCAACGAACTTTGCCAATATATTCGCGCGTTAAAAAAATAACTCATTAGATAGCACAAATAAGAATAAGCTTTTTTCAGTTACAGATTGACAGACCGCGCGGTCGGTATGTTACTATTAGCCTAGTTCATTAACTCGTTATCAATATTGGAAATTGACTCATGCGTACGCTTATTGTTTTTCTCTTCACATTCGTTTTTACAACCGCTTCATGGACAAGCACTGCGAGTGAAATGTCTCCTTATCAAGTATTGGAAAATACCGGACAAAAGCTGTTCAACCGTATAGCTGCCAACCAGCAAGAGTTAGAGAAGTTCCCCGCGCTGATGCGCCAGATTGTTGATGAAGAGTTAATGCCTTCAGTTGACTATAAGTACGCGGCTTACCGCATTCTGGGTAAGCATTTGCGCACAACCAGTAAAGAACAAAGAGATAAATTTGTTGAGTCAATGCGTTATTACTTAGTGCGCACTTATGCAAACGCTTTAAAGCAATATAAAGATCAAAAAGTTATCTTTGAGCCGGAAAAGTCTACTCAAGATAAAAAAATAGTCTCGGTCAATACTCAGATACTAGACCCGAATAGACCCACCATAAATATCGCGTTTAAAATGAGACAAAATAAAAAGACCAAGCAATGGAAAGCTTATGATATGGTGGTTGAAGGCATATCTTTGCTTAGCAGTAAACAAGCGGAACTAAGCCGAAGGATTAGCCAGCAAGGTCTAGAGCAAGTCACTTTAGAGCTTGCTTCCATCGCTAAATAAGCTGACATAGCTTAGCCAGTTTATCCCGCTTTCATTGCTATAAACTGGCTATCTTTGACGCTATTAATCGAGGTACAATTAAGTAAATCTTTTACTATTTAACGCCGATGTCATTCGTACTCAAATATCTCAGTGGCTATCCTGAACAGATACAAAATCAAATACGCGAATTAATCAGCTCAAAACAGCTCGCCACTTTGCTGCGCAAAAAATATCCCACTATCCATACGATTAATGACAATAGAAGCTTGCAAAGCTATGTCATGGGATTAAAAAATCGATATATAAAGAAATCAGAGCCTCTAAGCAAAGTCGAGTTTGACAAGCATATTCATGTAATTAAAAACGCATTAGGAACACACAGTTATGTCAGCAGAGTACAAGGTAAAAAAGTAAAACGAAAAAATGAAATACGCATCAGTACCTTGTTTAAAAAATGCCCAGAAGAATTTCTTAATATGATAGTAGTGCATGAATTGGCACATTTAAAAGAGAAAGAACATAACAAGGCTTTTTATCAATTATGTGAGCACATGTTACCAAACTACCACCAAATAGAGTTTGACTTAAGGCTTTATCTTACCCAACTTGAATTATCGCCAAACGACTTAAAAATAGAAACAACGCACACTAAGTAGCCTGACAAGACTGATTTCTACCTAGCGATTTTGCTCGATACATCGCCTCATCTGCTTTAGCAATCAACACATTGGGATCTCCCCCTTCATACACTGTTGAAAAACCAACACTTGCCGATAAAGCAATATGCTTACCATTCCAAATAAGTGGCGATTGCTCTATTGCTAGCCTGATTTTTTCAACCACATGTCGTGCAGACTGCATATTAGTATTAGGCAATAACACTAAAAACTCTTCGCCACCAAAACGACCAATTTCATCACTTTCCCGCATGACGTTCTTCATCAATGAAGCCGTTTGGCTCAGAGCAGCGTCTCCCGCCGAATGGCCATAATTATCATTAATGCTTTTAAAGTAGTCTAAATCAACCATTACAATTGTGTAATGGATATGGTGTTTTCGCCATGATTTATGGACGGCCAAAATTTTTGTCATAATTGCTCGCCTATTCCATAAATTTGTTAGTTGATCTCTATCCGCCAATAATCGAATTTTCGCTACTAAATGAGTCAATGCTGCGCCAAAGATACTGATATTTAAACAAAGTGTCAGAGTGGCAAATGTCCATAATATCGGTACCGCCTCAACGGTATGAGTTGCAACAAACGTAGCGTGTGTCTCGGGCAATAATATGAGAGTTATTGCTCTGAAAATAAAAATAATAGCCATTGCTAAATGAGGCAGTATCAAAATAAACGCATTGGTTACGTCAAACTCCTCTTTAATCGCGAAAAACCCATCTTTTGTTAGTAAAGATAGGGTAATCGCAGCACTAATAGAGAACGCTATCCCTAAGATATTATTGTCAGTGGGATCATGCTGTTGACTGAGCATTATTGCGGCAAAAAAAAGCAACTGGGCAAAATCATATTTGGTGGTATTGGCCAGTTTAAAAAGCCGCTGCACCCCAAGTCGAACTAGTATAAACCCAGCTAAAATTAATATGTCAGAAGCCAACCAGTAAAAATAATTAGGTTGTTCGGTACGAAATGACAATAAGAGAATACCAATAACAACAAGTAAATTAGCAATACAAAATCGTATACTTGCACGAGGGGATATTTTTAAAGGGTAAGCCATTACTCCCCATGCCAAACTCGCAATAACAGCGAGCAAAGCAACAAAGGTGATAAGTTGAAATGCTTGAGGATGAAAAGTCATAATGCAACTAAAAATATGTTTTTATCACTATAGCGTACTATCAAAAAAAATCTCAAATAATCAGATGATTTTTATCATAAATTTTTTTCAAGATGACTTATTATGTTAAATTTGTTTGCCAATAGTCAGTCTAACAAAATGGCTCGAATCTTTATGACTACCTATTGAAAATAACTATAATTAAAAAAATAACAAATGGAGAATATCATCATGACAGGCACTGCTATGGTTGTTGCTATTGTTTTTATTTCAGTTGGATTTGGTGTCATGTATGACATGTACAAAAAGCACTTAGAATTCAAAGAAAAAACAATGAATAGAAATCAACATGCGGATGAACAAAATATAGCTTTTAGCAAGCAAATCTCAGCGTTAGAAGAACGAATACAAGTACTAGAGAAAATTGTCACTGATGAAGGCTATTCAGTACAAAAAGAAATTAATAAACTATAGTTAATATGCCAATTAATTTACTTGATGTCAGATTGAGGTTTAAGACTAAATAACGAGTTTTTATATGAAGTTAATCATGAAAACCGAGTTTGATAACTTGCGACAAAATGAAGATTATTTATATGACACCGATAATAATGGTGACAAACAAGTTGTCAAAATATATTGCCAAGATAAATTGATCGCAAAGAAAATCAAACTGAAAAAATCTGTTCGATATTTTGCTATTGATGGTTATGAACAATACTTGAGTGACGAGCACTCTTCTTAGCTTAGGAACATAACAATTGCGCTATAAATTCTACTCTCCTGCTGAACTTGTTTGCCTGCTAGCCATAGGCTTTAGCTTGCTCAATATCGGGCATGCACAGCAACTACAAGTGGTCACAGAAAATGCGCCGCCCCTTCAATTTATAAAAGAGGGAAAAATACAAGGGCCAACTACGCAAATCGTTAACGCAATGCTTGCACATGCCAACATCTCAGCGGATATTCAAATGTACCCTTGGGCCAGAGCATATGAGTTCGCAAAATCTAACCGCGATGCCTTAATTTACCCGCTTATACGCACACCTGAACGCGAACAGCAATTTACTTGGATTGGCCCATTATTGACGATGAAACTAGGGTTCATCAAATTAAAAACCGGTGACGATATCAGTATTACTTCACTTGATGATGCCAAGCGTTATAAGTTAGGAGTTATGCGAGGAGATTTTACTCAAGGTTATTTAGACAGAAATAATTTTATTAATGATCGCAATTATGAGCTGTTTTCTAGTATTCCAGAGTTACTGAAATTATTGTATGCACAAAAAATAGATATATTTATTGCCGATCTACCATTACTGAAATTAACCGCTATTGTACAAGGATACGATCCAAGCTTGCTAGTCACTGAATTCTTTCTTCCTCAACAACAATACAAATTATACTTGGCAGCACACAAAGAAATGGATATAAATACAATTACACGCTTACAAACAAGCTTAAATTACGTAACGGTAAGCGACAGTATTGATAAATATTCAGCAAAATAACCAGCAATCGTTATTTCTTAAGCATCGATTTTAAATCGGCAAATGGATTATAAGTAGCCTGTGGTTGATCATTCGTCCCAGCACTAACCTCGGTTTGATAGTTAGCATGCTCGGTATATTTTGCATGTTCATTATCATGGCAATAAATGCATAACAACTCCCAATTACTACCATCATTAGGGTTGTTGGTGTGATCATGATCAATATGATGAACCGTTAATTCTTTTAAATTTGAATATTCAAATTCACGCGCGCACCGACCACAAATCCATGGAAAAAGCTTAAGAGCTCTATCTCTATAACCTTGTTCTTGACGCTTATAATTTAGACTTGAACCCAATTTATCTGATGACATTGACCCAGCACTCATAACTGCAAAACATCATTATAAAGTGCGATGCATTATAAACAACACCGCACTTAAAATCTCTTTGCAGATATAATTTATATTATCTTGCCCAAGCGGTCGTTATGACCTTGTCGTAAAACTCTTCACTATCAGCTAGTTGCTCTGAAAACTCATCAATTGTTGCGGCTTTTTTTGCTTCAAATGAACAGGAAATTGACTCATCCATATCTCCACCATATTTTGTTTTAACATGCTGAAAAAAGTCATTTTCATATTGTTCCAATAAGTCATATTCGCCGTGAAATACTTTAGTAAAATAGACTGCACTATGATAATCATCCGTCACAGTACAAAAGATCCAGTCACTATTCGCTGCTTGTGTATAAGAAGCTGAGGTGGCGAGAATGAATATTGGAAGCAGTGTTTTTATTATTTTCATATTAGACTCCAAATTCTTCTACCCACCCAGAGTCGCTCACTTTTCAACCAAAAACAAATATTTTGTTACATTTAGATTAAAACATACGTTCTATTTTTGAATGAAAAATAGTAATAAAAAACACAAGAGATTGAAAAAAAATCATTTTTTCAGCGAAAGCGCCGACATAATATTCATCCCTTCGATGTTACAAAAGTTTACAGCTTCATCTAAGTCATCCATAGTCAAACCAAGATCTTCCATGACATGTTGACCAACAAAAGATTTTTTAGGGTACATACCTGGATGTGAATTTAACAGTGCCAAACGAGATGTAACATAGAGTAAAGAAGCCGCTTCGCTTTTTTCCTCGTTGTATGCATGATGAAAATCTCTAATGGGTTGGATAATGCTTTCAGGAAGTTGCCATAGCGTTAAAAGCTCAGCGCTGCAATCTGCAAAGGTAAATCCAAAAACATCTAATTGTCGTTGCCAAGGAGTTTCATGCTTATCATAGTCTTCGCAATACTGAACTTTTTTAGGATCCATTTGTAATATCGCTAGTTCACCAACATTATGCAGTAATGCTGATATAAATAAGCTTTCCGTGTTTTTAATGCCTCTTTTCTTAGCCAAAAATTTGCACATTAATGCACAATCAACACTAATTTCCCAATATCTATCCATATCGATGCCACTAACATCGACTCCGGCAAATGCTGCAGTTGTACCGTAGGTATTAATTAAATTACGAACTTCTTGTATTCCCAATATTGAAATAGCTTTCGAAATAGAATCAACCTCACGTGGGAAGCTAAAAAATGCGCTGTTAGCAATTTTCAACAAGGTACCTGCTAAAGCAGGATCTAAAGAAATAATGTCCGCGATGTCGCTTAATGTCGATTGTTCATCATCCATTACCTCTCTTAATCGCAGATAGATATCGGGTAATACACATAATTTCTCGGCATTTTTGGCATATTCTTGTGCACTCGTTGACATACAAACTCCTTCATAAAATATGACATGTATAATTTTACTATTGGCACTACTATAAAGTGTAATTGCCTTAGAAGTATACAAATTAGTATGGCAGAAATCGTCACGTTTTCATTAATTGATACTTGATCCTTGCTTCTAATCAAGAGGTAGGCTGGAAATTAGTGACGTATTAACAATAATTTAATATTTTGATGAATAGCCGCAATTTTTCGGCGGCTATTTCTGTTGTAGTTTAAATTAACAAATTTTACTTAACCTTTAACAGTCAATACTTTTTTACAGGACTCTCGCTTCATTAGCGTATTTAAATATTCTGTACATGCTGGATATTCAAAAAGTAAGTTAAACCCTGTCGGTAAGGTTGATAAATAATGGAGCATTGGTGCCACTAAAGCATCAGTAATCGACAAATACTTTTTGTTTAACAAGTCTGCATTTGCCAGTTCATTTTCAATCACAGCGAGTGCTTTATGTACCTCTTGCTGAGCATTTTTGGCAACATCAAGTCTGATTTCTCCTCCTTCACCTTTAGGAAAAACAAATTCAAGCAAGTAATCCCGTACAATGGCTTTATCTAGGTATATTGAAGTAATAGCGCAAAATTCATCACTCTTTGCTTGTTGTTGAATCGTCAATTTAGCATCGTTATCTTGAGGGAAATGCTTTTCCAAATAACGGCAAATTGAACTTGTCTCACCTAAAACAAAATCACCATGAAATAGCAAAGGTAGCTTGCCATATGGGTGTAACGCTAAATGCTCGTCACCTTGAAACGCGATTTTATTACCATTTAATTCAAAACCCGTGGTGTAACCTATATTTCTTTCTTCGCATATCAACATGACACTGCGCACGAAATTGGAAAAACTTGGCCCATAAATATGGACATTTTGGCTACTTTTTTGCTCATTCATTTTTTCATTCCTTAAATTAATTTCTATTGAACTTATGAAATACCGCAACTAAAGGCATATACAACAATGCTCTGATGCTTGGCACTCGATTAGCCTTAAATGATGTTAACGGCACAGAAGTATTGGTGGGTTACGTGCAAAACCTTGATAATAACGATACTCATAGTGCCTTTCCCGAAGCGTCGAGTCGAATTAATGACAACTGGAAGTGGCGCGTCGACGCATGGTTTTTAGCCAGTAATACTCGCGAAGAGCTTATATAGTATACGTCAGGACGATTATCTACATTTAAGTTTAGAGTATTACTTTTAGTTGCTCAGGGTTATTATTATAACAATTAGGTTATGGCATTGTGAATACACTTACTCATGGCGACCACGCGTCACTATGCCATAACGATATCACCCTCCTAATTTTAAAGGTTTATATCGTCTTGCAATTGTTGCTCTAGCATTGCCATGGTTTTTCCATGAGGAATAGGTCTTCCTGACTCAGGATCGACTTGCACAAAAACGATATCATCCGCCAAGCAAATAGTTTTCTTTGTCGCTTTATTGCGTAACAAACAGGTCACCGTAATCGAAGTAGCGCCTACTTTTTTCGTTTCCAGTCCAAATTCAACCACATCCCCTTGCCTTGCTGGCGCTTCAAAACTGATCGCGCCAATATGTTTGGTCACTAAACAATTCGTTTCCAGCTGACAGATCACATAAATCGCCGCTTCTTCATCAATCCATTCAAGTGCCCGTCCTCCGAACAAGGAATTAGAATAATTTAAATCACTGGGTAACACTAATCGACGAGAAAGAAAACGCATGGAAGATCCAACTATTGTTATGCAAAGTATCAATTGATTATATCGGCTATTCGGATGAGTTAAATAAATAATTACCGTTAATCAACTGATATAAATAATCGTTAGCCTAGTAATTACCAGCAAAAATCATTCATTATTGTGGCTGAAATTATTGATAAATGTCGCTTTTGTTCTAAAAATTGGCGCTTTATTACTATCAGGTTGACTAAATACTAAACATTATTAATACGTTGATACAACATACATATATAACAACAATAAACTCCCTTAGGGTTTTAATAACACTAAGATATAGAAGGATCATGTCAATGAAGTATTTCTCTAAACTTGCGGTAATTTTTACTGCAGCAATAGCCATACAAGCAAATGCAGCAAAAGCGCCACTAGATGTAGAAGTTAGTGTTACCAATGCAGACAACGGCAACGTTAATGCAACGCTAACAATAACCAATAACGGCAACGGTCAACAAAAAATCCTCGGCTGGTACACTGACCTAGAAGAAGAGCATATTTTTAAAGTTGAGCGAGACGGAGTAGAAGTGGAGTTCTTCGGTCCACATTACAAACGCCCAGCCCCTAGCGATAAAGATTTTATAAAACTAAAATCTGGCCAATCAATTAGCAAAACCTTTGAATTAACGTCTTTATACGATATGAGCGTTACCGGCAATTACGAAATCAGTTACGACGTTAGCTCTTTTCATTTATACAGTAATAAAGGCCAACAAAATAAAGCCCAAAGAACTGGAGTTGAGCGTTTAACATCAGTACCTGCGATCATTTGGTTAGAAGGTATTGAAGCCAAAGGTTCTGCTAACAAAGGTAAGCCTGGCGGTGGCGGTTCAACTGATTGTATCGGTGGAACGTGTTTTACTGGCCGTTGTAGTAATGCTCAAAAAACTGACATCGTTAGCGCGTTAGCGGCGGCAGATCAAATTGCTAATGACTCAGTTGCATATTTAAATTCGCATTCAGCTAACAATACTTCTGCGCGTTATGAAACCTGGTTTGGTGCAGCAACCTCTGCTCGTTATA
Source organism: Colwelliaceae bacterium 6471 (assembly GCA_040779335.1). Taxonomy (GTDB): domain Bacteria; phylum Pseudomonadota; class Gammaproteobacteria; order Enterobacterales; family Alteromonadaceae; genus JBFONV01. The sequence goes on along the minus strand of JBFONV010000001.1, from coordinate 749,834 downwards.
ACACCGCTGTAGCTCACTTCGATGCAATTAATGATGCCATTGACAATCAACCAGTTGCGTTCGATTGTAGCTGTAAAAAATCTTACTTTGCCTATGTTTATCCAACTCAACCTTATAAAGTTTATTTGTGTAGCGCTTTTTGGAATGCTAACGAGCTAGGTACTGACTCACGAGCTGGCACTATTATCCATGAATTAAGCCACTTTAATGCCGTTGCAGGTACTGATGATGTTGTTTACGGACAATCAGGTGCAAAAAGTCTTGCGACTTCTAATCCTGATCAAGCATTGAACAATGCCGACAGCCATGAATATTTTGCCGAAAATACGCCTAACCTTAACTAAGGTTAATTAAAGAAGATCTGTTGAAAAAATAAGGTTAGATAAGCTACATTGCTTATCTAACCTTAATAGATAGTGACATTAACAATGCGCAACATTACATGGATGATAATTATTGGTATGCTAATAAATATCTCAGACATTCAAGCATCCCCCAACAAGCAACCCGTAAGCTGCTCTATGACTATTTCCAGTCCACAGTCATTATCTGCTGGTATATTGCTTAATTTTGCCATTCACAACCCACTTAATGAAAATATTCAGTTATTATCTTGGTATACCCCTTTTGAAGGTTTTTTATCTAACTTGTTTAAAATAACCGATGAGGCTGGTAGCTTAATCAATTACCAAGGCATTATGGTAAAACGCTTATCACCCGAACCAAGTGACTTTTTGCTTATTCCTGCACATACTAAACATGAAATACAGCTTGATTTAAGCAAGGCTTATTCATTAACGTCGGGCAGTTATAATATTGACCTAATTTATCAACGACTCCGTTACAAGAACGAAGATGGTGTTCTTAATGAGTTTATCTGCGCACCCGAAACAATCACCGTTCAAGCCGTGAATTAAGTAACTTTTTTTGTACTTCCTTCAACCAGCATGCTATTTCAGGAAAGTGATCGATTACTGCTTTAGGATGCGTCAAAATATCGATGTGGTCATAATCAACTAAATTGCCATTTTTGATCGCCAGTAACGTAAATTTTGCCTGATCATTTGCGGTTTCTTCAATAAAATTTAGCACATCACCAGCCTGACCTAAAACATTGTCCTTAACCCCAGTTAAGTGCCATGTCGGTGGCCATTTAATCAGCTGCGCACTAGCAAAATAATCATAATCATCTTGGGGATCAATCCAATGACCTTTTTTCACCCAAGCAACGCTGTGACTAACCGACTGAATGGTTTCGTTATCTGAGCCTAATTTATATTTTTTTGCATTTAAAAACCCTTTACGTTGGGTCAGACGCACTGCAAACGTATTCCAAAACAACTTCACTTTAATAAATTTGGCTAAATTATTAATCTTAACCGAGCGTTTAGTGCCAAAGCAGACATTGCTATAGACTTTTTCAAGGTAATGCGGAAAGCGAGACAAAGTACTGGCAATTAATACTCCGCCCCAGGAATGAGAAATCAAGTGTATTTTTTGCTGAGTTTTATCCGCAATAAAATCGATAAACAGTGGAATATCACGAGTAATGGCTTCGTATTGCCCATAGCTGGCATCTGCCTGTATTGCTGGCCTACTTTTACCCCGTCCTCGCAAATCGGCGACATAGACATCAAAGCCTTGCTCAGCTAAATAACAGGCCAGCCCCTTGCCTTTCTCTGTATAAAATATTCGACCATTTTCCACCGCTCCATGTATCATTAACACGGGCGTGCCACCAAGATTTTGGTAAATATGCCGCAGATGTAACTGATGTTCACCATCTTGAATATATAAAGATTCTTGCTTCATTCTCTTAAACCTAACACCCTATGCAGAAAAGGTCTGACCACTAAAGCTAGCATACGGATTTAACCTTAAACTTTCAACATCGACATAACTCCCTGATATTTCATGTCAATATTATCCAAGAATAAATTGTATACAATATCTAGAGGCCTTATAATTTACTCCTGTCAAAGCATCATTGATGGATTTTTCCCAAGTAGCATAGATGAGCTAAATAATTATAATTAGGAAATAACTAACATATGAAAAAGCAACTATTATCCAGTGCGCTTGCAAGCCTATTACTTATCTCGGCATGCGATAGCAATTCAGTGCCCAAAGAGACGACAGCAACTAAAAGTGAGGATAACAAATCATCTTCTCAAGCAAGCGTAAAAGCACAGTCGTTAACTCAGCTTTATCAGCAAGCTACGCAAATACTCTTTCAAAACAGGGCGCTATCCGCAACGCTTTTTGGTCTATCTGAGCAAAGCGTCGGACAATATTATGCCGATAAAATGGAAGACTTTTCGCCCGCTAATGAAGCCAAATTGCGTGCCGATTTGCTCGCCTTATCGGAAAAAACAACTAAGTTTCCGCTAGCATCCACGCTGCAAGCCGACATAGATAATCAAAAGGTTATGGCAAATTTAACACGTTACTTTGCCGGACATGCTGATTTTCCAATAGGTTATATTGACACTTGGATGGGGCTTTCACCTTTTATCGTCAATCAAATTAATGGTCCGTTAATCAGTATTCCACGCTATATGCAAAGCGATCAAAAAATCAATGACGAGAAAGACGCATTAGATTATATCGCTCGGTTAGGAAAATTTGATCAGCTCGTCGCCAGTATCGAAGCAAAGCAGGCAGCAGATGCCGAGCAAAACTGGATCCCACCTAAAGTGACATTAAATGGCGCAATTCATTACTTAGAAGGTTTTATTAGCTCTAGTGCAACAGAGCATCCACTGATTGTTTCCTTCGTTGATAAACTCACAAAAATTCCGACGATTTCCGATGAAAGGAAAACAGCACTTACCGCTTTGGCAACACAAAACTTAGTCAACGTTGTCTACCCCGCCTACCGTTCTGTTACCGCTAAAACTAAAACGTTATTAGCTAAAGCTCGCGAAGAATCTGGCATTTGGGCACAACCTAATGGCAGCAGTTATTACCAAGATGCGATTTTACAATTGGGCGACAGCACCTTAAGTGCCGATGAAATCCACACTATCGGTCTTGACGAAGTAAAACGTATTAGTGAGCAAATGGACCAAATACTTATTGCTCAGGGATATACACAAGGCTCTGTTGGCGAACGTATGGTTTCACTTAACAGTGAAGCACGTTTTCTGTATCCGGACTCGGCTGCGGGACGCGCTCAATTATTACAAGACTTAAACGGTTATATCGCCGAAATTACCGAAAAAATGTCACCGTTATTTAAAACTAAACCCGAATACCAGGTTGAAGTACGTTCATTTCCAGTTGAAATACAAGACGGCGCACCAGGAGGTGAATACACTCCGCCATCAGTGGATGGTAGCAAGCCAGGGATCTATTGGATTAATTTACGCGACATGAAGGCCAATCCTAAATTTGGTTTAAAAACGCTGACTTATCATGAAGCCAATCCTGGGCATCATTGGCAAGTTGCCTTAAATATGGAACAAGAAAGTTTACCTTTTTTACGTCGCATCGCGCCATATAATGCTTATGTTGAAGGCTGGGCGCTTTATTCTGAACAAGTAGCTGCTGAATTAGGCTTATATGAAAACGACCCTTTTGGCAATTTAGGTCGATTACAAGCTGAGCTATTTAGGGCGGTGCGATTAGTGGTTGACACTGGTATGCATCATAAACGCTGGACCCGAGAGCAAGCCATTGCTTATATGGCAAAAACCACGGGTTCTGCCGAGTCGGATGTGGTTTCTGAAATAGAACGCTATATGGCGTGGCCAGGACAAGCCTTAGGGTATAAATTAGGCATGCTTAAAATATTGTCTTTACGTGACCACGCAAAAACCGCATTAGCCGATAAATTCGATCTGGCGACATTTCACGATATCGTTCTACTAGGCGGCGCTGTACCTATGACGGTGTTAGAGCAAAAGATCAATGATTGGATTGCAAGTTACCAATAAACCCTCCACTGCTCATAACACAATATTCGGAAAATCGATCGCTCACTAGCGGTCGATTTTCCGACATATACACACCGTTTTTATACCCTCACCACTGAAAAAAAATTAGTTTCACCGAATGTGTATTATCCCAAGTTGATGATGTTGTTTCCCCCTCCGCGAGAATGGAAAAGGATAAAGGATTTTAATATTGGAACGATATATGCTTTACACATGTATCTTTCAAGTTGAACAAAATTTTGACGCGACTTGAAAAGAATACAGATGTAAGTAATATGAATAACACTGAGTAACTATAGGATTTATCATGCTTGTAATTAGTGGAACTGCCCAATACTGTGGTGAAGATGGTCAATATGCTAAAGGTGATTTGCACTCTTTCACCATGTTTTCAAATGACGAAAACTTTGAAGGTATATTAGATACTATAGAAAGTTATCTAAATGACCTTGGTTGGGACGATATATTAGTCACCGAAACCGAGCTCATCGCTAGCGACAGCGGTTTAGAACATCAAATATTAAAACAAGCTTTTGACAAAGCAGCCAATGAAGGTATGGCTGTTGTGGTGAATAATTCTCCAATCACGTCTGTTGCTTAATCGACTTATTGTCGAAAAGCCACGTCGTTATTGAGCATTCTTCTATAAAAGCATTTAATATCGCGCGAACGTTCTGCTGATGCAGAGCGTCGCCGTTATTATTTTGAGCTAACTGGCTTACGTTTTTTATTTTTTAGCTTAGTGATCATACTGATCGCGGTTAAAACGATTGCCCCTGCAATAACACCGATCATCCCCTCCATCGCCATAGAGACAATATTTGCTGACATCGGCCCTGTTAGCGCGTTAAACCACTGTGATACCTGCGTTATTTGTTGATGTAGCCAATGAAAATTATGAACTAATATCCCTCCGCCAACGAGAAACATCGCTATAGTGCCGACCACGGAGAGTAGCTTCATCATTTGTGGTGCAAAAATAAGTAACCCTCTACCTAATGCACGCTGTAATGCATTAAAAGATCCCGACACTGACTTTCTGAGTAAATATAAACCTAAATCATCAAGCTTGACGATCGCCGCGACTAGGCCATATACACCAACGGTAATTAGCATCGCTAACCCCGATATAACTAACACTTGTGTTTCAAACGCAGCATCTTTTACTGTCCCTAAAGCAATAACCACAATTTCAGCAGACAAGACAAAATCAGTTCTGATCGCGCCTTTTATTTTCTGTTTTTCTAACACGACAAAATCGACATTTTCATCAACTAAAGCGTTAAATTGCTGCTGATGCTCATTATCCATTTCTTTTTTACTGTGCAACAGTTTTTCGGCAATTTTTTCAACACCTTCATAACACAAAAACAAGCCACCAATTACTAACAACACAGTAATTAAAGGCGGTGCAAAGGCACTTATCGCTAATGCCGCGGGGACCAATATCAGCTTGTTGATAAAAGAACCTTTAGCGACCGCCCAAACAACGGGGATTTCGCGACTGGCTTTTACCCCTGAAACCTGCTCGGCATTTAATGCTAAATCATCTCCTAGCACCCCTGCGGTTTTTTTCGCCGCTACTTTTGACAATATTGCGACATCGTCTAACACGGTAGCAATATCATCAATTAATGCTAATAAACTCGATGCGGCCAAAATTAAACTCCTTGTTCATTTGCCCTATTATCAATCGGCAAAATTATACGATTAAAACGCTAAAAGTCACTTATATCAAGTTGATTAAATAACGACACTAATCTACACCGTTAACGGCCAAATGAGCAATACAAAAACACCTTAACTTTGGCCATTGAGCACAGTAAAAAAATCAATTAAGGCTAGGTACTTCCTTGCTTGCTCCAGTCATCATATAATCTACGCAGCACTCATTGAATAAACACCAACATATTTATCCCACAGGGTTCGGACTAGCAAACACCATGGAACAAAATCAAATATCAATCGTCGTTGGCTCTAAAAACCCAGTAAAAATTAATGCGGTGAAAAACAGTTTCGTCAGCTATTTCCCCAATAGTGATATTTCTTGTCGCGGTGAACATGCCCCTTCTGGAGTTGCCGACCAACCGATGACCACAACAGAAACACGCGAGGGTGCCATTAATCGTGTTAACTATTGCCAGGAAAATTTTTCGGCCGATTACTATGTAGCAATAGAAGGTGGTGTTGATAGTTTTTCCTATGGCCCCGCAACATTCGCTTACGTGGTTATTGCCAATGATAAACAAGAATCGATAGGTCGAAGTGCCAATCTGCCCTTGCCGGTATCGGTGTATAATGCATTAAAATCAGGGGAAGAATTAGGCGATGTTATGGACAAATTATTCAATACCAAAAACATCAAACAGCAAGGTGGCGCAATGGGCTTATTAACTAATCATGTGGCAACACGCGAAAGCACTTATACTCAAGCATTGATATTAGCGTTTGCTCCATTTATCCACAGCTCGCTTTTCAGTCAATAGTGCTAACCGTGCTGTGCTAAGATTACTCGCAAAAAAAAGCCATAAATACCGCATTCATTTTCGGTTCAGATTACTATGATACATTTCCCCATATATTCACTGTTTAAGGATAATAAAAATGTTTAAAAAAATACTACTAGTAGCCGTTACAAGCTCGTTAATAATGTCAGGGTGTGCTTCTACCAATGCAGAACGAGGCGCTGCCATAGGGGCAATAACGGGCGCAGTTTTAGGTAAGGCAACCAGCAATCACAAAGACAAAAGAATGGTTTGGGGCGCAGCAATTGGGGCGATCACAGGCGCTGCCATTGGTGATTATATGGATAAACAAGAGCAAGAATTTCGCCAAGAATTATCCAATTCGGGGATCGATGTCGTACGTGAAGGTGACAACCTACGTTTGATCATGCCTGCAAACATTACCTTTGCCACTGGGCAATCGTATATCTCAGCAGCTTTTCATCCTACACTTGATGATATTGCTAAGGTATTAGTAAAATATAATAAAACCTTGTTGAGCATAGACGGGCATACCGATAACGTTGGCAGTGTCGCGTTTAACCAAGAGCTATCAGAGCAACGAGCGTTGAGTGTAAAAAACTATCTACTCAATAAGCAAATTGAAGCAGCAAGATTACGTACTCAAGGTTTTGGCGAGCTTCAACCAATCGCAGATAACAGCAGCGAAGCAAATCGCGCCCTAAACCGCCGCGTCGAAATTCAAATTATTCCTAAGCGTGCATAAATTGAAATAGGCGATAATTTACGTTGTCATTATTAACATCAGCATTATTTACTAGGTAGACGAACAGATGAAAAAACATATTGGATTTGGCTTTAATATCATTGCCATTTTACTCTTTATTCCCGGTATATTATTACCGATGTTTTCTCTGTCCATGGAAATGACCGCTAAAGTCAGTGCATCAAGTTTGTCATCAGATTTAATCGATAAAGAATTATCATTAATCGCGACAATTCAGGAATTATGGCAAGACGAGCGCTTTATGGTCGCGATGTTAATATTTTTATTTTCTATTTGTATTCCAATAGTAAAAACGTTGTTAGTCAGTATTTCTTACGCTAAAAAACATACAGAAGCCGAACGAAAAATTTTAGCTTTTGTCAGTAAAATTGGGAAATGGTCGATGGCAGATGTGTTTGTTGTCGCTATATTTTTAGCGGTGCTATCAACTAATCACGCTGAAACTACCAATGGACAACAATTATCGATATTGGGCTTTAGAATGGATTTACTGATCAGTAGCGAAACCCTGTCCACCGTAGGTTTAGGTTTTTACTATTTTACCGCTTACTGCATACTTTCGTTACTTGGTACGCACTTTAGTCATAGCTCGCTATCGGACAGTTAACACTTCGTGTATCAAGCGCTTCTTAGTGTTATTGCAACCACAAATTAGCCGCCAATTATGGAACATTTAACGCATCAAGGAGCACTCGCACGGCCCATACCAAGCGGATAATTGTCGCTAGTGTTCTACCAATCTGCTGAATATAGCTTAGACTTAATACTATTGAAGTTAGAATTAGGTATGCGCTTGTGATGATGTTGGCAGCAATAAATGCATAATTTTTTCGCAGTTAACGTATTAATGTGTCTATGTTTTGTGTGCAAAGCAAATGAATCTGTAACCATCTACACTGAAATTTTTCCTCCGTACCAAGTACAAGCAAGCGAGGGAGGAAAAATTACTGGATTAACAACCTACATAGTTAAAAGCATTTTTGATGAAATAGGGATTAATTATTCAATACAGGTACTTCCTTGGCCGCGTGCATACAAAATGGTCGAAAATACCGAGAATGCTTTTATTTATTCCATGATCAGAACGCCACTTAGGAAAGATAAATTCCATTGGCTATTTCCACTATGCCAACTCAATATCAATATTTATAAGAAAAAATCTCGCTCTGATATTCAAATAGAGTCCCCCTCCGACCTCAAGAAATACATTATCGGTATCGCACGAGACAATGCTATTCAAGAATATTTAATTAGAAAGGAAATTAAGAAAAAGAAAAATCTGGTAATGGTAAATACCATTAATCAGTTAAGCGCCTTGTTATTAAAAGAGAGAACCGATTTAATTATTATCTCTGGTGCTCGGTTTAACGTAATGAGACGAAACTATCCCGATGAGGTTAAAAATATTGAAAAAATCTATACGCTTAATGAATTAAAAAGGCAGCTTTATTTAGCTGCCAACATTGCTACGCAAGCGTCGTTAATAAACCAAGTCAAAGCTACATATCAACAAGCGGATGACAAGGTCAAGTCATATTGTGATCGCCAACTTGAAGAGTATGAAGACCAACGAGCAATAGCCCATCATCCAAATGACTTTACTCTTCAGTGATAATTGCTAATGCAAAGCCGCTCTAAACGGTAATTTTTGACAAATATCTGCTTCTGCGGTCAAAATTTCGTCTAAACGAATATCGACTTCTTCTTTATCAAAATATTCATAGGCTAATTCAACGAAAAGATTTTTATGTTTTTCTTCCGACTTGGCAATAGCCACGTAAAAATCTTTATCCTTGCCTGCATCTAAGGCTTGTGCAACCAAAGAAAAACGTTCATGTCCACGCGCTTCAATAACCGCAGCAACCAATAATCGGTCTAAAAGAAACACTTCTCGGCCATTACGAAATACCTTACGAATTTCTTTAATATAATCGTCTTTTTTATCATCTGCCAAATCAACATCACGGGCCATTAATAACTTAAGCACTTGTTTAAAATGGATCATTTCTTCCAACGCTAAATCAGTCATGGCTTTCACCAATTTACGTCGATCAGGATAATGAGACAGCATAGACATAGCCATGCCCGATGCTTTTTTTTCTGCCGCGGCATGATCTTGTAAAAAGGCGTCGAAATCAGCTAAAACAGCTTCGGTCCAGGCGAACGGTGTGTGGTATTTTAATTCAAACATAACATCGGATAATGATAAAAACGTGAATTCTACCTGTGAATGAAATGATTATGAAGAGCTAAAACAAATTTGCTGGTTTTTACCAACATTAATACCAGATTTTATCTACTCGCCCAGCCTGAGTTGACTCAATTTTATTGGCATGCTTAACCTGATTCCAAGCGGTTACCTTGCCGCCAATATTAACGTGCTCAAAACACGCGTTTTGATGAACACTATCGTCAATATTTAAAAAAGACAATAACGCCGCAAAGCTATCTTTTTCACTAACATCTAGGGTCAACAAATCCCCTACTCTGTTATTAAAATAAGCCTCAACAGCATTTTGATGCGCTAAATAACACTTAATCAAATAGTCATCGCTAGCAATATTTTCAGCAGATAGTTCAGGAAAAATTTCAAGATAACAACGCTTGATCAGTGGATTGAAACCGCCATCATCACGGAGCAAATTAACTAACATTCGGCTTAACAATTGACGGATAGAAGGCAGCCAATCTGAAAAATCTCGTGTTAAATAGATAAATTTAGCATGGGGATATAACATATCGAGTTGCTGATAATCACAAAAAATAGGGGTATCGGCCTGAACCGTCGCCTGCGTCATCGCTTTTTCAGTATAAACAGTGTGGGCGGTCTTATATCCCAACCCCAGTAAAGTCAGGCAAACACTGGTAGTCGCAGTTCTCGGTAACCCAATAATAAATATTTTACCTTCAGACAATGAAGTCTCCCAAGCGGTTATTTCTGCAGTTATTTTACCTTATTAGCTAGGCTAACTCGTACTGATATTTCATTCATTTATAGATTGTGCGCTGACATTATTTTATAGATATATAGCCAACAACACGTTAAAGTGATTAACAGATCCGATGAGTTGGCAATAACGGCGCAGCCTAGCTCATGACGATTATCAAGGTTAACGCCTAGTGAAAGCGCCTTCACCATAATCGATATAAAACAAGATGAAGTTACACAAAATTAGCGGCTATATTCAAAGCATTTACTTAGTTGAATATCACGACAAACTTTTACTGTTAGACGGTTGCAGTCGTGCGGACATCGACACCGTTCGTCAATTTATTACCGATAAACTTCACCGCCCTTTTACCGATTTAGCGTTAGTAGTTGTCACCCACATGCATCCAGATCATGCTGGTGGCGCGCACAAATTGCGACAGCTAACACAATGCAAAATAGCCAGCGCCAATGTAGCAGGACAATGGTATCGCGGAATAGACGGAATATTGATGCATTTTTCCGACATTGCCCTAGCAAAATGGGTGGCTAAACGTTTAGGAAAACCGCGTAAATCTTTATGGTATGCGCGTCATTTAGCGACCGATATTCACCTTGATGACGGCGATATGTTGCCCGGCTTTAATGAATGGCAAGTGGTCTCGACTCAAGGGCATACCGACCGAGATATATCGCTATTACATTTGCCCAGCAACGTGATCTATGTCGCTGACCTTATCGTTACCGTTAAAGGCCGATACATTCCGCCATTCCCGGTTTTTTATCCCAATAGATATAAACAGTCTCTTGAAAAATTAGAGCAACTCAAGGTTGATAAAGTATTACTCGCTCATGGCGGTGAAGTGGTTTTGACCCATAATGACTATCTACATTTAAAAGAGAAAGCTCCCACTAAGCCCACCACCCATTGGCGTTCAGTAAAATCAAAATTACAGAAAATTTTTACCCGTAATGACTAATGCTTGATGAGAATAAACTCATTCGTTGCTGCTTAAACTAGCACTGACAATGGGTGCTAATGGCAGAAATCATGCATTGAGACGCCCCGTGTTTTATCAACTCTTTTTCTAATCCAAAAATGACACGTTCTCCTATAGTCAAGAAAATGAGCAAATCCCCTTTTTAGTCCTTAAACGAATTAATAGAACCTAATACTTTTTCTTTATCTAGCAATAACTTATTAAGTTTGATATTAATAACTAATAAATAAAATTGAGCGATGTCGCGATACACCAATAAGCAACTCGCGCACGGTTACATTGTTAGTCTTTAATTAAAAGCATGGAGCAAAAATGAAATTCATATCAATAATTACAGGATGTGTTTTACTAATAGCTGGTTGTTCAACTAATGATTTAACTGGGTACAGACCTTATAGTGCTCCCGGTGGTTATAAAGATAAAAAAATAGAAGACAATCTTTATATAGTTGAATATCACGGTAATAATGAAACTTCAGAGGTAAAAGTAAAAGAGTTGTGGAGTAAGCGTGCTTCTGAATTGTGCCCAAAAGGCTACGATATTCTTGCAGGAAGAACTTTTAAAAATGACAAAGGTATTGTTCTAGGCCGTATGATTCAACATGCGACTGTATACCCTATGTTCAAATCTGGAATACGGTGCAAATAAATGCTAACAAGCACATTTAGTGTCGGCACTTTGAAATTTTGGCTCACTTACGCTTTGTTTCACAAGTTTAGCCAAACATTACCAGCTCCTTATGTGGGCGTTATTTCGAGAGTTCGGCATGGATGAGACAGACTGGCGTTTGAAAGTTAGCGCTAAAGTTGCACAAAGGTTTTTCTCTATGGAAAAAAAACTCAATGAAGTTTTACCAGAGTTTTTTAATGTTGATTCACCTAAAGGAAAAAGCCCTATTTGGGTAAGTTATAAAAAACTAAAAGAATGCAGAGATTCACTTATTCATGCAAAAACTCATGAAACTAGATCTGTAGGTGTTGATAAAGTAAATTTATGGGACAAATTATTTAAGCTACAAAAACCTTACCTTTTAGCTAAAGATGTTTTTAATTGGTATTTAGCTAAAGAACAAGATAAGCCATATTGGTATATCAAGTATCCCAAGTAAAATACCTAACAAGCACGGCATCAATCACTCGGCGCAGACCGAGATAAATTGGCAATATCATACCGTTTAGCGAACGATGCCAGCCCTTTTGAGGAAAAAGTAATCGCTCTGGAATCAAGATTTCTAGCAGCCCATTTTTTTGCTAATAAATCTTCTAATATCCAATGACCTAAACTACCGGCCAAATGATTGCGCCTTTCACTCCAGTCTAAACAAGACTTACAAACTGGTCGCTTGCTTGTCGATATATCTGCAAAGTTGGCACCTATGGCCTGAAAAAATGACTGCCCTTGCTCGGTTAAAATAGTTTCACATCCCTTATCTACTATATGACCTTTGAATGTAAGTGCATCATAAAGTGCAACACCGAACGTTCCTGCCAAATGATCGTAGCAAACACGTGCTTGTCTAAGGCTCTGGTCGGCAGGTCCGGTAGTCGTTTTAGGATGATTTATACTGGAGGTGACATTCAGTAATTGCTCGATAAGCTGAGCCACTTCTTGTCGATGCAGTTGAAAATATTTGTGGCGACCTTGCTTTCGAACGATTAATAACTCGCCGTCTACCAGTTTTGCCAAATGACTGCTTGCGGTTTGTGCGGTAACTTCCGCCTCTAATGCTAATTCAGTCGCGGTTAGTGCTTTCCCGCCCATTAATGCAGTTAGCATACGGGCACGAGCTGGCTCTCCTATCAAGCTAGAAATGAAAGAAATATTGGGTTGCAATTTAGCGGTCTCTCTATAGTTCGATGCGTATCGAAGCAATGTGTTTTTTAAACGATAGACTGCATGAAAAAAACAAAGGAGGCAATACCAATGAATATAACATGCTTTATTGAATATAAAATTGACCCATCGAAACTTGCGCTGTTTCAAGAATATGCTGAGAACTGGGGTAAAATCATACCTGCATGCGGTGGCGATTTAATAGGTTACTTTTTACCCCACGAAGGAACAAATGACACCGCATTTGGCTTGATCAGCTTTAACAGTTTGGCTGATTACGAGCGATACAGAGCTAGGCTTAAAGAAAATAATGAAGGCAAGAAAAACTTCATTTTTGCTCAAAAAGAAAAATTCATCGTCCAAGAAAATCGCTCATTTTTAAAAATTGTTCCGGCAACCTACAAACAGCCGCCAAGGGATTCAATATGATCGCGGTTATTTTTGAAGTGACGCCAAAAGAAGGCGCTACAGATAGATATTTTGAAATTGCTGGCGATTTGAAACAGGTTTTATCTGAAATGGATGGGTTTATATCTATAGAGCGATTTCAGAGCGTAACAACCCCAAGTCGATATCTGTCGCTTTCATTTTGGCAGGATGAAAAGTCGGTGAAATTATGGCGAAATCAATTTGCTCATCGTCAGGCGCAAAACGAAGGAAGAAATAATTTATTTAAAGATTATCGATTGCGTGTTGCAAATGTTTTGCGTGATTATGGTTTGGATGACCGCCAGCAATCTCCGGTAGATATTGAGCAATAATATCCGTAACAATAGATAGTTAATAAGGTTACTCAGTTGATTGAAGCAGTAAAATACCTTTTGATTTTTACTGCTTCAATTTAAGCTACTTTTTAATAATATGAATAGTGTCTTGCCCTGCAAAATACTGAATTTCAACCAATGGTTCTATTTGTCCTTCAAGTGTAAGTTGCACTATTGCCCCATCCGTTATGGCTATACCTGATGCTTTAATGGCCGCGACAATTTCTTGTGTTTTAAATTTCAGCGACAAATCATTAAAACCGTCAGGTTCTTTATCCTCACAAGCACTATTATCATCCAAGCCTAGCCAAGGCTGCCCTAGATCTTTAATAGTGCTTCTAAGAGGGGCTACGCCATGCAGGCTAATACTCTCAAGGTTTATATTGGAAACATCAATATTCTCATTGCCAAAAACAGTGACAGGAAGTACACCTTTGCTTTTCACATTAACAGGGTTTTTACAGCTTCCCGGTTTTATGTCTATCAAAACAGTTTTATTGTCAGGCTCAGGTGTGCAATTTTCTTGCATTATTTTAAGTATTAAACGGGTTTCACCACTATCATCAATATCATGTACCCTTATCTCAATATTGTTTTCCTGACCTTTTTCAAGCGTAAATAAATAATTGAAACTAACTTCATTAGGATCTTGCAAATTATTCGTCGTGGTAAATGGAATAGAAACGCCATTAATATACACAGCGTCTATACCTTGCTCATCCGTTGCCGTGCCAATAATTTCAACTTGTTCGTCACAAGTTGTGTCACCATCAGCCAAACTGCTTACTTTAAGGATAGGCTTATTAGCACCACCAATAACAATAGAATCGCCTCCTTCAACATTGATAATGGTTGTGCCAAACTCTGTCACAGAGCCATTTACTCTGGCAAAGGCTTCTACTGAATAACTACCCGCTTCAAGCAGAGTTACCATGGCTTGCCCTAAAGTAGTCTCAACTGGAGAGCCTCGCCCTTCGGCAATACTTAGCACTGAATTTAAGCGCGTAACCTTGAGGGTTGGGTGACTTAATACGCCATTGCCTGCTACAGAAAACAAGTGCTTAACGGTACTGGTATTATAATTAAGCTCCAGCGTATCGAGCGTTTCTCCACCAGTAATCACGACTTGATAATCAAGATGATTATCTACATTGCGGTATTGATGCCATATTAATGAATTTAAAAAGCTATCGGCGTCATCATCATAATCAAACCACATAGTTAAACGATTATCACTTTGCCAGTCTCCTGGCGGCAATACATATAAGAATTTTCCTGTTTCAGGTGAAATATCACTATGGCTTAAGCCTCCTGGTGCACCACTGGCTCTTATACGACCTTGAGAAAAGTTGGAATTAGCGCCAGATAAGGTCAATTGTCCCGGCATAAACCCCGGTGTAATATCAAAATCAGCTATGGCTGACTGGTTTTCAGTAACCTGAATACTTGCTGGCCAACCTGCATATATCAACCCCGTTAAATCTTTCAATTCTTCATTAGGAAGCGGAAATTCAAATATTGAGACTAAATTCCATGTCCCTTCATCAACAGGAAGGGAGAACACTCCGTTGTTTAATGTTGCGGTAGAGGTTCTTGTTCCTCTTGGCAGTGGCGCTGGTGCCTGACCAAAAACTTCTGCACTGCTAAGGTTAACGCCAATTAAATCAGAGTGCCCAGAAATAGTTGCGGCATCATAATTAACAAGATAGTTTCGAACTAATGCTTGCCCCGATATAGGAGTGAGAACATTCGCATCATTAATATTGTAATTAAACCCATCAATAGATATTTGCGCTCGCACATTATGATATTCAGTTTGAGGTGCAACCAATAATGTGTAATCAATACCCTGCGTGCCATTTACACTTTGCTTAGAGATAACACTTTCTGACTGATGTGGCCATGGTTCAACCTCAAATTCAGGTATATCAAGCCAAGCGCCTAAGCGGTATGCTATATCAACCTCTACGTCGTTACCTGTTGAGATATTGCCAGAGATTATCGCAGGTGACATCGAAATATCAGAGATAACATTTGCGTCAATGGGGACAAAAATTGCTTCCTGAGGTGGAATTAACGCCTTGATATAGTCATCGGATTTAATAAAAGCTTCGACCATCAAATAATATTGATTGTCTCCTTCTAGGGTTAAAACATAATCTATTGAATTATTGCCTTCTGGAACTTCAACCGTAACCGTCCCAGAAAATACATGATTGGTATCTAATGCTTTTACGATTATTTTATTAATGGTGTAACCATTTAACGAAACTGAACCTGAAATTGTTCCGGGATTTAAAGTTACTTGATTTTCTTGCGCGTAAATTAAATTAGAGATTAAGAGCAGAGCGATCAAACAGAGTTTACTTAAGCATATTCCTACTTTCATTTTTCTCTCCATGAGCATCAGTTCATAAGTAAACTGAAAAGCGCTCGAATAAGTGACATTTAATGTTTTGCAATGACAAAACTACAACAAACGTACTACCACATTACGAGATAGGGTCGACTAAACTCTAGTAGATATATATTGATTAGCGAGTTATTTGTACAATAAAAGTACAGATAAAAGCTCACTCATTGATTTTCATAGTGTTATAGTTTTTAGTGAAAATGGTATTTATAAGAAATAGTTTTAATAGGAGATAGTTTTCATAGGTAATGCTCGTTAGCATTTTAAGCATGCATGACCACGGTACTATTAACGCAGAATATCAGCGACTGACGTAGAATCAACATCCCACTCATGCACCGTCAAATGCAATTTAATCAATTGACAAATTTTAGGCGACATAGCATAGCTATGGCCTTTATTTAGAGAGCGTTTCGATACTCTGCAATCGAAAACTACGACTTGCTTGTCGACGAATAGTTAATAGAGTCTTATTGAACGTTACTAGAATTGGTTCATGGTATTATCTTTACCTGAAGCTTTTAACGCAGCCTCACCCGCAAAGTATTCTTTATGATCATCACCAATATCTGAACCCGCCATATTTTGATGTTTAAAACAGGCGATACCTTGACGAATTTCTTAACAAAATAGTGCTCATATTCACCTCACAATTGGCTACTAATTATTCTACTTATATTTACCAAATAAACCGTTATGCTGGTGTGCTTTTTACCAAAACAAAATTCAACAAGCTAATATTCACGCCAAACATGAAGTACGAAAGGTGTTGTACAACAGATATATTTTATGTAACGTGGTAAGAAATCGTACAACAATAAATCAATAATAAGGAAATTATATGTTAACTAAAATAGCAAAAATAATAACAATAGGTACTTTGATTTTAGCCTTTAATACCTCTGCAATTGAAATTACAAAGTGCATGACAAGTGAATGTGTTAGCTATTTTCAATCATTTAAAAAAGCCTCACACCGGGGACATAAAAATGCCATGTATAATTTAGGGAAGTTTTTCCATTATGGTTTTGGCACTGAGATTGATAAAGCTAGAGCTCTAAACTTTTATAAAAAGGCAGGCATGAGAGGCGTGCGCGAAGCAGAGTATCAAGCGGGATTACTACTACTTACTGACAAGGAACTTTATAACTTTGACGATGGCATAAAATGGTTAAAGCGGGCATCTAGAAAAGGCCAACCAAATGCCGCTTTTTTATTGGGACAAAGTTATTTTGCTAAACAAAAGTACGATCAAGCAGATACCTGGTTAACGATGGTTTACGAAAGCCACCCCAAAAAAACCGCTAGCTGGCTCAAGCAAACACAGCAGGTTGAAAGCTTTAATTTGAATAATTTACCATTATTACATCAAGCCCTTGAGGCAAATCCGTTAGAGAATTACGACATGGCAGCATCTGATAATATAGAAGTTATAACGGTTACGGCAATGCATAGAAATTCAACACTTGACCACATGTTGGCAGGGTTTAGAAAGCGCGTTAAATCAACAGGCACCCGAATTCCAAATATTTCATGTGATCAAAACGTGGCGTGCAACGAAAAATCGCTAAATGAAATGAAGGACAGCATATGGGTAAGCCAGAAGTAATCAGGCCATTTCAAATTTAGCTTTGTAACTAGAACATTGCCGATAAACATATCAATAGTTTCAGTCAAACATTGAGATAGGCAATAAAAAAGGCCAGTAGGTTGGGTTACTGGCCTTTACAACTTTTCTAGAGTACTAAAAAGTCTTATTGAACGTTACTAGAATTGGTTCATAGTATTATCTTTACCTGAAGCTTTTAACGCAGCCTCACCCGCAAAGTATTCTTTATGATCATCACCGATGTCTGAACCCGCCATGTTTTGATGTTTAACACAGGCGATACCTTGACGAATTTCTTTACGTTGTACACCCGCGACATAACCTAACATTCCTTGATCGCCAAAGTATTCTTTCGCTAAGTTGTCGGTTGACAACGCGGCAGTGTGATACGTTGGTAAGGTAATTAGATGATGGAATATACCTGCTTCGCGCGCCGCATCCGCTTGGAAAGTTCTAATTTTTTCGTCTGCCAATGCTGATAATTCAGTCTCATCGTATTCAACACTCATCAGGTTTTCACGATCATAAGCGGATACGTCTTGACCAGCTTCAACCATGGCATCGAACACTTGTTGACGGAAATTCAAAGTCCAGTTAAATGACGGTGAATTGTTATAAACTAATTTTGCATTAGGAACGACTTCACGAATAGCGTTAACCATGCCACCGATTTGACCGATATGTGGTTTTTCAGTTTCTATCCAAATAAGGTCCGCGCCATTTTGCAATGAAGTAATACAATCAAGTACGCAACGAGCTTCACCAGTGCCTTTTTTAAATTGGAACAAGTTACTCGGTAAACGTTTCGGGCGTACCAATTTGCCATTTTGTTTAATAACAACATCGCCATTACCCAATTCGTCGGCGGTTACTTCATCACAATCTAAAAACGAGTTGTATTGATCACCCAAATCACCCGGCTCTTTTGTTACCGCGATTTGCTTAGTTAGCCCAGCACCTAATGAATCGGTACGAGCAACGATAACGCCATTGTCGACACCTAATTCTAAAAACGCATAACGAACGGCACGAATTTTTGCCAGAAAATCTTCGTGAGGTACAGTAACTTTACCGTCTTGGTGACCACATTGTTTTTCGTCAGATACTTGGTTTTCTATTTGAATACAACAAGCACCGGCTTCAATCATTTGTTTGGCCATTAAATAGGTCGCTTCAGCATTACCAAAACCCGCATCAATATCAGCAATAATAGGAACAACATGGGTAACGTGATTATCAATTTGAAACTGAATTTCTTTGGCCTTTGCCATGTCATCAGCATCTCGAGCAGCATCAAGCTGGCGGAACAAGCCACCTAACTCTCTGGCGTCCGCTTGGCGAAGAAATGTATATAACTCGCCGATCAAACTTGCTACCGAGGTTTTCTCGTGCATAGATTGGTCGGGTAATGGACCAAATTCACTGCGAAGTGCTGCAACCATCCAACCAGAAAGATACAAGTAACGACGATCGGTACTATTGAAATGTTTCTTAATAGAGATCATTTTTTGTTGGCCAATAAAACCATGCCAACAACCTAAAGATTGAGTGTATTTACTGCTATCAGCATCATAAGCATCCATATCACGACGCATAATATCTGCTGTGTATTTTGCAATGTCGATACCGTGCTTAAATTGATTCTGCGTACGCATACGAGCAACATACTCAGGATTGATAGCATTCCATGAACTACCGGCTTTTTCTTTAATGGCCGTAACAGCCTCAATAGCACTTTGATAATTTGACATATCACTCTCTCCAGTTAAGTAATTATTGTGTAACCCGCTATGAAAGTTGTCACACTGAACAAAACTTATGTTAGTTCATTACTCTAACATTTTTAAAATATATATTTATTATTACGGCCATTCACAGCATGAATGAATGGATGGTTTTAATATCATTGAAAAGGCGCTTCACTGTAAATAACTTAAAATACAATAAGATGTAAAAAGGTACACTTTCCCTTATCCAGCCTACTGATAAGAGAAATATCGCTACATGTTAATAATTGACTTGCTTTGCACGCCAAGTAATAGTATTTATTTCAATTATATTTTCTTGGGAAAACATCATAACTATGAATATATCTAAAATTGATTTGAACTTATTAATCTATCTTGACGTATTGTTAAGAGAAAAAAATGTTACCCGAGCCGCAGGACAATTAAACATTACCCAGCCCGCTATGAGTAACGGATTAAAACGGCTCAGAACTTTATTTAGTGATCCTATTTTGGTGAGAACCTCTGATGGCATGGTACCTACAGAAAGAGCGCGAGCTTTAGCACCAACTATTCGAAAAATATTATTGGAATTAGAAGAAGCACTGCAAGGTGAAGAAGAGTTCAACGAAAAAAACAGTCAACGGGTGTTTCGTATTATGGCCAGCGATTACGCCGCCTCTACCTTATTGCCTAACCTACTTAAACGTATCAATCAAATAGCCCCTAACGTCACCATAGATATTATGACCCCCAGTGATGTTAATTTTCATGACGTTGAAGCGGGTAAAATTGATATGGCTATTAACCGCTTTGATGAATTACCGCAATCATTTCATCAAAAAACCATTTGGCGCGACTCCTTCGCCTGTTTATTAAGTGCCGACAACCCTGTTGTTTCCAAATTCAACCTCAATAGTTATCTGTCTGCAAAGCACGTTTGGGTATCGAAAACGGGCTTTGGTGTCGGTGTTGGTATGGATCCAAAGGATGTACAAAAACTGGGTTGGGTTGATGAGGCGCTAGCAAGACTTGGTAAAAAACGTGATATTAAAGTGTTTACACGTAATTATCATGTTGCGATGCAACTCGCTTATGAAGATGATTTGATTGCAACATTGCCAACAAAAGCGGCAATGCTGCATAAAAATGACAGCAACTACACTATTTTAAAGCCTCCATTTGAAATACCTGATATCGAGTTAAAAATGATCTGGAGCCCTTTACTGCATCATGATGCGAGTCATATTTGGTTTAGGCAACTTGTCATTGAAGCAGCTAAAAACAATTAAAGAGCGCTAGAGGGCAATTTTATAATGATGAAACCACTGCGCTCAATAATAGATCCCGCCTACAGTGTTGGCGTTATTTTTTGCTGTCTTTATCTCGGTAAATTTGTCAGCGCCACTGCTGGTGGCCTGCCAGGGAGCCTTTATGGCATGATACTTTTTAGTTTAGTCCTGCATACCAATATTGTCAGCGCCGATAAAATAAAAAATACGGTTGCTTGGATCATTCAACACATGGGCGTGTGCTTTGTTCCCGCAGGGGTTGGCATTATCAACCATTTTGAGTTGATCAAACAATTTGGCTTGTCCATTGTCGCCATTATATTTATCAGCACCTTTGCTTTGCTTACCACAGTAGGCCTAAGCTACGAACATTTCGCTTTACGAAAAAATGGTGAGGTTAAGTATGAAAAATAACCTCAAAACACCAGCGGCCGTAAAACCAAAGAGTGTTTATATCTGCCATGTCTAATGTCATTCATACCCTGATGTTGATCACTTTAACCTTATTGGTTTATCAAAGTTTTGCTTGGGCACAACGTAAAATAGGGGCGATTTGGTTAAATCCAATGCTGTTAAGCATCGCCGCGCTCATCCCTGTTATGCTTTGGGCAAATATATCGTTTGCACAATATTACCAAGCAACATTGCCGCTACACAGTTTGTTAGAACCCGCCGTTGTTGCCTTAGGTTTTCCGCTTTACCAGCATTTGAGAACCATTAAGCAACAATTTAAAGTGATCATGTCGCTGATTATTTTTGGTGTCATTATCGTTATCAGCATCAGCTTTTTTCTGAGCAACTTACTGATTAATTTGCCAGAAATAGCGGTGTCCTTATCGTTAAAATCTGTCACCACGCCAATTGGCATCGCGCTTACCGAACAACTCAACGGTAACAGCTCTATTACCGCCTTTGCCATTATACTCGCCGGACTTTTTGGCGCGCTATTAGGCCCAACTTGGCTAAACTTTATTAATGTAAAATCAGCGAAAGCGCAAGGACTTGCTATCGGTGCAGCCAGTCATGCCTTAGGAACGGCAACCATCAGTAAAATAAGTTATGAGCATGGTGCTTATGGCTCACTCTCCCTTATTATTTCTGCTGTGATCACCGCGGTGCTCAGCCCTTCCTTAATTCCATTATTGGTAATGGCGCTTGAAAATAGTTAAAAAGTATTATTATTTAAAAATACATTCACCGCATGAATAACAAATATCAATCAGTCCAATATTTATATTTTTAGTAGCAACGACGCGACGCGACCAAAACAAAAACACTTATTTATCATGGGGATGCAAGTCTATTCATATAAACAATAACCAGAGGGACATTATCACTATTGGTGATAATTATTATTGAGCTATTGCAACCTTTATGCAATATCAATACATTCCCTATAAAAGAATGACTAATAGCTTAGCTGACGATGTCCAGTTGAGTTTCAACAAAAGTGAGCATGATATGAACCACAGAATTTCGGTAGCTAATATACAGGTAGCTCAATGCCTTCATCATTTTATTGAACAAGAGGTTTTACCCGGAACCGGTTTGTCTACGGAGCACTTTTGGCAAAAATTTGCGGATATTATTGATGAGTTAAGTAACGAAAACCGCTCTTTACTTAATATTCGAGATGAGATGCAAACTCAAATTGATAAATGGCATAAAGCAAACAAAGGTGAAAAGTTTGACTTTGGTAAGTACAAAGAGTTTTTGAAGTCGATAGGCTACTTAGTTGAAGATAACAAAGACTTTACCATTACCACCGACAAAGTTGATCCTGAGTTGGCAACTTTAGCTGGCCCTCAACTTGTTGTTCCGGTAATGAATGCCAGATTTGCGCTGAATGCGGTTAATGCACGTTGGGGCAGCTTATATGATGCTTTATACGGTACAGACGTTATCAGTGAAGAAGGAGGCGCAGAGCAAGGTAATCGTTATAACCCTATTCGCGGCAATAAAGTCATTCAATTCGCCCGAAACTGGTTGGACGAAACTCTGCCATTGAAAATAGGCTCTCACCAAGATGCCATTACTTATGCTTTGCATAATGATGAACTCGTTATCACCTTAAAGGATAAAACTAGCACGTCACTTCAATGTCCTGAATCTTTAGTTGGGTTCAAAGGCGATAAACATGCGCCAGAGTTAATGTTATTTAAACATCAAGGCTTACACTTTGAAATTGTCTTTGATAAATCCAGTGCTATTGCAAAAACAGATATCGCCGGGGTTAGCGATATTATTATTGAAGCGGCATTAACAACCATTATGGACTGCGAAGACTCGGTTGCTGCGGTAGATGCAGAAGACAAAGTCATTGCCTATAAAAACTGGTTAGGACTGAACAAAGGCACATTAGAAGAGCGCATCACGAAAAACGATCAACAATTTACTCGCGCGATGAATGATGATCGTCAATACACTATGTTAGATGGTAACTCTATGACGTTAAAGGGCCGTAGTTTAATGTTTGTTAGAAACGTCGGCCATTTAATGACTAACGATGCCATTTTAGATGCCCAAGGGCGCGAAGTGCCAGAAGGCATTATGGATGCGATGATCACCAGCTTAATTGCTTTGCATGATCTGCAAGGTCATGCGAAGTACCGTAACTCTACACAAGGATCTATTTACATCGTTAAACCGAAAATGCATGGGCCAGAAGAAGTTGCCTTTGCCAACAAATTGTTTTCATCGGTTGAACAGGCATTACAGCTGCCACAAAACACCATAAAGATGGGCATAATGGATGAAGAGCGCAGAACAAGCCTTAATTTAAAAGCCTGTATATATGAAGCCAAAGAACGCGTGGTGTTTATTAATACTGGCTTTTTAGACCGCACCGGCGACGAAATTCATACTTCGATGGAAGCTGGCCCAATGGCGCGTAAAAATGAAATAAAAAATACCCCTTGGATCAGTGCTTACGAAAACAATAACGTTGATGTAGGTCTTGCCTGTGGTTTAAGCGGTAAAGCCCAAATAGGCAAAGGCATGTGGCCTATTCCAGATCAAATGGCCAACATGCTAGCAAGTAAAATAGATCATGTAAAAGCTGGAGCGAATACCGCTTGGGTGCCATCCCCTACCGCTGCAACCTTACATGCACTACATTATCATCAAGTGAATGTTTTTGAACAACAAAAAATACTTGCGAAAAGAGCACCGGCAGATATTGACGATATTCTAACCTTCCCTGTTGTCGATAAACCTAACTGGAGCGAACAAGAAATTATTGATGAACTTGATAATAATGCGCAAGGCATATTAGGCTACGTAGTGCGTTGGGTAGATCAAGGCATAGGTTGTTCTAAAGTCCCTGATATAAACAATGTTGGCCTAATGGAAGACAGAGCAACCCTAAGAATTTCAAGTCAGCATATGACAAATTGGCTATACCACGGAATATGTACGAAAGAGCAAATATTAACCAGCATGAAAAAGATGGCTAAAGTGGTAGATCAGCAAAATAGTGATGATCCTAATTACCAAGCAATGGCCACGGATTTCGAGTCTAACATTGCTTTTCAAGCAGCCTGCCAACTAGTATTTTTAGGACGTGAGCAGCCTAGCGGTTATACCGAACCCGTACTTCACCAATTTAGACGGTTAAAAAAACAAACGCTAAGCCATTAACCTCTTCACACATAAAGTAAACTTTCTATAAGTTAGGGCATTAGCTAACGATAAATCATATTGTTAGCCAATGCCAAGTGTAAAGACTCCGTTGGTATTAGCCTACATTGAGTCACACTTGTAATAAAATATACGCATTAGCTTTGAAAGTTAATGCCGCTTTTCACGGTCTGCATAACCGTGTAAGTGGCATGGAGAGGCTATTTTAGCAACTTATCTTAAATAACCGTCCATTTATCCCAGTGAAGTAGCACTGACGCATGGAAGGGTTTATATTAAAAATGTAAATTTCAGTTACAGATGTGATGTGGTTGTTCCTGTTTCTATACGGATATCAATAATGAGGAAGGCAAAATGAACATACAACTCAAACCTCTAGTTTTAGGCATAGCAATCAGCACTGTCGGTTTAAATTTTACTATTGCTTACGCTTCAGCCAACTTGAAATTTACGCAATCAGTAAACGACGAAGTCAATATCTCTCAAGTTTTTTCACTACCTAAATTAAAAAACATTGATAGAGCAGCCACCCCATTATCACAGTTAGATCCCTTTAATCTTTTGCTTAATAGGCCTTTATTGCGTTTTCCCTTAAATGAAGTACCTAATATAAAGCCTAATAATCCTAGTAAGAAAAACCAAATTTTTGAGATCGCCTCAATTTTTAACGACAAACTCCAGCAAATGTTTTCCTCAATACACCTGCCTGTGACAGGAACGAAAGTCACCGCAGTAACGGCCTCGAAAACTATCAAACGTAACTGTCGAGCGAGTAAAAGCTAACTTCCCCATTCATACAATAAAGCCAGCATTATTGCTGGCTTTTTGTTATCTATAATATTTATTATCTAATATTTTTATCGAGTATCTTAGTGCTACAACGCCTTATTTTAAGTAAAAAAAAAGCCAATCATCAGATTGGCTTTTAGTAAATCGATATGAGTTATTACTATGGTTAGCTAAACACAGCTTTCATTATTGTGAAGAACACAATAGATAAGCCCGCGCCTACCGGTAAGGTAATAACCCAAGAGATAACAATATTTCTCACGACACTGAGATTAATCGCGGCAATACCTCGCGCCATTCCTACCCCTAATACTGCTCCAACTAGGGTTTGTGTAGTCGAAATAGGCAACCCAGCACCTGAAGCAATAACTACAGTACAGGCCGCGGCTAACTCGGCAGCAAAACCACGACTTGGCGTTAAGTGGGTAATACCATGACCAATGGTCGCAATTACTTTGTGCCCAAATAGCGCTAAGCCTGCGACAATACCAAAACCACCTAAAGGTAATATCCACCAAGCAATCGCTGATTTAGCGGCAATCTCACCACCATTGTCAACAATGCTCACTACAGCAGCCAATGGCCCAATAGCGTTAGCAACGTCATTTGAACCGTGAGCAAATGCCATACAACAAGCAGTAACAATCATTAATATTGCAAATACTTTTTCAACGTTAGCGTAATGCGTATTTTTGTCAGCCTTTTCATCAAAATTAATTTTTGTAATGAAAATCTTACCAATAATCGCAACGATGATAGCAACAAACACTGCTAGGTAATAACCGCCCGGGCCTTTCATTTCTAATACAGTAAAGCCTAAATCTATACTGTCTAAGCCAATATGTTTTAAGCCTTTTTTGATGGTTACCAGCGATAAAACAAATCCCGCTAAAAACATGTATATCGGCACATAGCGTTTTGCTTGCTGTAATGGTTTTTCAGTATCAAATATGAGCTTTTGAGCACTATTAAAAATAAGGAAAGCTATCACACCAGAGATAAGCGGTGTAATGATCCAGCTACCAACAATGCCTAATACTTTACCCCAAACTACAGCGTCAGAACTAACACCAAAGGCCGCGAAACCTATGATAGCACCAACAATTGAATGTGTAGTCGATACCGGCCAGCCAAGCATAGAGGCAATTAATAGCCAAGTGGCAGCAGCAAACAACGCAGAGATCATACCGAACACTAGCAGTTCAGGCGTATCAACAAAAAAGTTGGCATCTATAATGCCTTTACGAATAGTCGAGGTGACTTCACCGCCGGCTAAATAAGCCCCAGCAAATTCGAACACCATGGCAATAATAATAGCTTGTTTGATTGTTAATGCTTTTGAGCCAACAGATGTACCCATCGCGTTAGCAACGTCATTAGCACCAATACCCCAAGCCATAAAAAAACCGACGGCAGCAGCCATCATTACCAGCATAGAGCCGTTTGAAAGAATAATATCCATGAACTAAGCCCTATTTTCTAGCTAAGAGAATTTCTAAACGAGCGCCAACACGCTCAGCGAGATCGGCAAGATCGCCAACCCATTCGATGATTTGATATAGAAACATAACATCAACTGGGTTCAATGTATCTTCGATTGCCATTAAATCGCGACGAAGTACAACTTGCATTTCATCGGTATCATCTTCAATGGCATCAAGTTGATCGATCATTTTCTCCACCAAATCAACTTCGCGCCCGCGAAATCCAGTTTCAAGTAAATCATCCAATTCGTTAATAGCATCAGCCGCTTTTTCTGTCGCTTCGATATTGCGAGCAACAAATAGAGCAAAAGATTCTTGCAAACTCTCTGGGATCTCAAGTTTACGGCCGTATATACGACCAGCAATATCTTTTGCTTTATTCGCTATTTTGTCTTGTTGAGACAACAACTCAAGTAAATCAGCACGATCAACTGGCATAAATAGTCCACCAGGCAGTTCAAGGCGCAATTGACGTTTAAGGGTGTCTGCATCTCGTTCTAATTTTGATAATTTTTTACGAATTTTTCCTGCTGTAGTCCAGTCTTTTTCTGAAACAGCAGTAAAAAATGGAATAAGTTGGTTACAACACTTTGCGACCATTCGAATATGTTTTTCTAATGGTTTAATTGGTGATTTTGCAAAAACACCAAGTATTGAATTTCTGGCCATAATGATTTTCCAGGAGACAAGTCTCGTTATTATTAGTACGCCGCGGATATTACCCTATTTGAAACCATTAGCAAATGACTTCATGAGTTAATCCCCAGCACAAATCACGCTCCCTAATAAAAAGGCTTTCAATGAAAGCCGTTAGACTATAAAAATCCCTTTTATAGTTACTACAAAATAGTAGCACCAATTTTAACTAAATTTTTACAACTTTTGAATATCTTCTGCTGTTGTATGGCGAACTACTTTACCTTTAACAAAGTAAATAATGTATTCGCAGATATTTTGACAACGATCGCCAATGCGTTCTAAGGCGCGTGCTGACCAAATAACACTCATGACACGAGGAATTGAACGTGGATCTTCCATCATGTAGGTCATCAACTGTCGCATTAACGCTTCATACTCACGATCAATTTTCTTATCTATTTTATGTGTTTTAATGGCTGCTTCGTAGTCCATGCGGGTAAATGCATCTAACGTAGCTTGCAAAGTTTCCAACACACGGCGTCCCAGATTGTCCAAATTCATTAACAAATCTTTTTGCTCACTGGAAAAGCTTTCCATTGCAACTTGGGCAATTTTTTGCGCTTCGTCGCCGATACGTTCTAAATCAGCAATCGTTTTCACTATTGCCATTATCAAGCGTAAATCACCGGCGGCAGGCTGACGCTTGGCAATAATACGTGTACATTCATCATCAATACTATCTTCGAGCATATTGATTTGACTATCAGCAGTTAATACTTTTTTAGCTAAATCTTCATCAGCTTCGCTAACAGAGGTTAAGGCATCACTGAGTTGCTTTTCAACTAAGCCCCCCATGTGCATAACATGATTAATAACGCGCTCTAAATCTTCATTAAACTGGCCTGAAATATGACGACCAACATTTAAATTATCCATATCTATCCCCTTGTTTCGTCATTCATTAACCGTAGCGGCCAGTAATGTAGTCTTCGGTTTTCTTTTTCGCTGGCGTAGTAAATAGCGTGTTGGTATCACTATATTCAATTAAATCGCCCATATACATAAAGGCGGTTTGATCGGAAACACGCGCTGCTTGTTGCATATTATGAGTAACAATTACCACAGTAAATTGCTTTTTAAGATCGTTAATCAACTCTTCAATCGTTAGCGTTGAAATAGGATCAAGTGCCGATGTTGGCTCATCAAGTAATAGTACTTCAGGCTCAATGGCAATAGCTCGCGCAATAACCAAACGTTGCTGTTGTCCACCAGACAAACCCAGTGCGCTATCATGCAAACGATCTTTTACTTCTTCCCATAACGCCGCACTTTTTAGCGCTTTTTCCACTGCTTCATCGAGGCTTCTACGATTGTTGTTACCGGTAATACGCAACCCATAAACAACATTTTCATAAATGGTTTTAGGAAAAGGATTAGGACGCTGAAACACCATACCTACTTTACGTCTTAGCGCGGCAACATCTACATGGCGATCATAGATATTTTCACCATGAAGATTAATTTGCCCTTCAATACGGCAATGTTCAACAAGGTCATTCATACGATTTATACAACGTAGCAAAGTAGATTTACCACAGCCACTTGGTCCAATAAAAGCAGTAACCTGACCTTTAGGTATAGACATAGTGATATTGTTTAATGCCTGCTTTTCACCATAATATAGGTTCAGGTTATTAACATCTAACGCCACTTGCTCGGGTGATAGATTATTTAAATCAATCTTGGCGGCGCTATTTGCTGAAGCCATAGGGGTAACAGAAATCATATTTTACTCTTCTATTTAACTTTAATTCTATTTTGCTATTTAGCAAAACCTATTAGATACATTAGCAATGTTTGGTCATTAAGTGAGGAAACACTTACACACTTCCTACTTCATAAAATTAAAGACTAATGCTCCAACATTCGATATTTTTCACGTAAGCTGTTTCGAATAGAAACAGCAGTCATATTAAGCATAACAATAATACTGACTAGTAATAATGCAGTGGCGTAAACTAATGGTCTTGCCGCTTCAACATTTGGACTTTGAAAACCAACATCATAGATATGGAAACCCAAGTGCATAAACTTGCGATCTAAATGTAGAAATGGAAAGTTGCCATCAAGCGGTAAATTAGGCGCCATTTTGACAACACCAACTAACATAAGCGGTGCTACTTCACCTGCGGCGCGCGCAATCGCGAGAATAATACCTGTCATAATTGCAGGACTGGCAATCGGTAAAATAATTCGCCATAGTGTTTCAGCTTTTGTCGCGCCCAGAGCCAAACTGCCATAGCGCATCGCTGAGGGGATTCTTGACAAGCCTTCTTCCGTAGAGACTATAACCACAGGCAAGGTTAATATCGCTAACGTAATAGCTGACCACATTACCCCAGGCGTACCAAAAGTTGGACTGGGCAATGTTTCAGCATAAAATAATTGGTCTAAACTACCACCAACCATATAAACAAAGAATCCAAGGCCAAATACGCCATAAACAATTGACGGTACGCCCGCTAAATTTATAACAGCAATACGTAATAATTTAGTTAAGGCATTTTTACCTGCATATTCATGTAAATAAATAGCGGCGATAACCCCCATAGGAGAAACAATTACTGTCATCAATAACACCATAAGAACAGTACCAAAAATGGCGGGGAATACGCCACCTTCTGTATTAGCCTCTCGAGGGTCGTCAACGATAAATGCAGAAATTTGATGAAAAAACACACCGAATTTATCAATAATATTCAATTGATTACTGTAAGTAACCTTGAGTACATTTTCCAAATTAACAGTGATAACTTGGCCATCCATCGCTCGAAGACGCAATTGGTCACGCGAAACTTCTTTGCGTAAGGACATCAACTTTGCTTCTAACTGCTGGTACTCTTCTTGTAAACTCGATACTTGCTGAGCGATATCTTGTTTTACTTCTGCAGACAATTCACCGTCTAGCGCATATTTACGCTCTCTTAAACGCAGACGTTCTATTTGATAATTAATCGCGCCAATATCAACTTTTTGTAGATCTTCTATTTGAGACTGAAACTCGTCAACACGATCTACCAACATCGCTAATTCAGATACATCGACCGACTTACCGTCAAGAATAACTTCCGCGATAAAACCATAGGCGTTACCATTTGTGCGACGTTCAATAACGACAAGGTCTTTTGGTGCTGAAGTTTTTGTTATTTGCGGCGACAATAACCAACGAAAATCTAAACTGACTAATTCGCGATTACCTGTTTTTATCAACAAACGTTCAATAGACTCAACATCAGCATCTAATTTCAAATCTAAATGCGACAGCTGCTTCGCTGGGATAAGCTCTCGGTCGTATATTTCACCAATAACGACACTTTGCTTACCACTTGGATCTAGCATATCAAATTGATAGATATCCGCTGGCCAAAAATAAGATAAACCTCTAGAGGCTATTAACCACAGTAATCCAAGTACAGAAATTAAACTAATACTAACGCCACCAGCAGATAACCAAATCCAAGGAGAGCCAGACTTAAACCAACTATTCATTTCTTTGATCCTTTTACTTACAGCGAACTGTATTTTTCACGGAGACGCTGACGAACAAATTCAGCCAGAGTATTAAAAACAAATGTGAAGACAAACAAAACAAATGCTGCCAAAAACAATATACGATAATGTGAGCTACCCACTTCTGATTCTGGCATTTCAACTGCTATGTTCGCTGACAGAGTGCGCATACCTTGGAAAATACTCCAATCTAAAATTGGTGTATTTCCTGTTGCCATCAACACAATCATAGTTTCACCAACCGCACGTCCTAATCCCATCATAACCGCTGAGAATATGCCTGGACTTGCCGTTAGTAAAACAACCTTAATTAAGGTTTGCCACTGCGTTGCACCTAAGGCTAACGAGCCACTGGTTAAATGTTTAGGCACACTAAAAATTGCATCCTCTGCCATTGAAAATATTGTTGGTATTACTGCAAAGCCCATGGCTATGCCAACAACTAATGCATTACGTTGGTCGAAGTCGATCCCCAAATCATTGGTGATATATTGCCTAATATCACCACCAAAAAAGTAATGTTCCATTAACGGAGATAGCGCAAAAGCGAGGTAAGTAACTAAACAAATAACAGGTATCAGTAATAGTGGCGCCAACGTTTCGGGAAACTTATTCTTTTTCTCTTGCGGCAACTTATGCCAGATAAGCGCAGTAGCTAACGTTGCACTAGGAATAAATAAAATCAGTAAAAATATCGCGGGTAAATAGTTTTCGATTATAGGTGCCAACCATAACCCTGCTAAAAACCCTAGGATAACTGTTGGTAAAGCCTCCATAAGTTCGATGGTTGGCTTAACTTTTTTACGTAATCCCGGTGTCATAAAATACGCAGTGTATATTGCAGACGTTAATGCAATTGGCACAGCAAATATCATTGCATAAAGGGCTGCTTTCATCGTACCAAAAGAAATGGGTACCAAAGAAAACTTCGCTTCAAAATCATCAGATCCAGACGTTGACTGCCAAATATAATCAGGCTCGGGATATCCCTCGTACCAAACCTCTTGCCATAATGCGCGCCATGTCACTTCTGGATGTTCATTATGAACTTCAAACACCTGAATATTGGCTTGTTGTTGCTCATCCTTCCCTATTAACACAATACCATCAGCGCGTGGGGATATTGCGAATGCACTAGGTAACGTATTCGTTAAGTTGCCTCGCCAGAGATCCGCATGGCTAGTCGTATAGAAAACACCAATTTCACCACTTTTGGTAATGGTATAAAAACTTTTTCGATATTGCTCTGTAACAATGCTTGCTACGCCTTCAGTTGCACTAACGTCAAACGAACGGATATTTTTGAACTGACGGCCGTTATCTGTTGCAACTTCAAACCATTGACTGACTTTACCTTGACTGTCGCCTATCAAAATAGAACTACTGCCCGATAGCAATGCCATTGAAGTAATTTTTGTGTTTTTATTTTCGATGGCATTTATACGTGCTTTTAACGGAACATCGTCTTCATCAGTTAAATCATAAACAGATATTTCATTGCCTTGACGAACAAAAGCCATCTGCAAATCAGGTGTCACTAAGATATTATCAACACGGCCTTTATCCATTGAAATGGTTTGATATTGGGCGGTATAGGCTGAGTCATAAGTGAAATCATCTTCAGCAACTAACGTTGTTTTAATCAGACGATTGTCATCCGTATAAGCAACGAAAATAGCGAACTCCTCATTCATCGCAAAAGCTAATTGCTGTATCCCTTGCTCTTGTTCATCAACAGGCAAGTAATCTTCGCCAAGTGGGTAGACAACGCTAGGCGTTATATCCCTATCATCAGCGATATAAGTAGCCTTAAATTTCGGCTCTATAACCAAAACATTACTATTTGTATCGACTAATACTTTTCTTTGTAATGCTGCATCTAAAACAAAAGCCAGTTCAGTATTATCTTCAAGTAACGGCATAGTAAGTAATTGCGTGCCGACCTCACGAAATGAACTATCAACTATTTGATAAAAAGCGATATCTCCTTTTTTATCAATATTGTACGCAAGCTCTTTTAGTTCATCGACACCCGTTGAAAGTATCTGATTAGATGAAGAAATATTTACTGATGTCAACGACTCTACCTTTGCAGATTCAAAAATAGGTTTTATTACGTACAACAAATACATAAATATCAGTACAAGGGTAAACAGCACACTGATACCACCCAATGTGATCATCCATTGTGCTAGGGTATTTTTAACCCTACGGCTATTCGCAGATTTTGACGTTATAGTCACTCAAATTACCTTTAAAAATGGGAGTTTATTAAACAAGGTGAATTATAAGACAATAATATGACAGTTTTGTGACATCAGGATATTTAGCGATATATTGTGAGTTCTGTAAGCCTATATGGTTGACAGACCACTCTAATATGAGCGTGCGGTGTTATGTCGATATTTCTCAAAAAGAAAATGCCCCTTTGTCATCCACACAAATTTCATCCAAAAGACATTCTCTTTACAAGCTCAAATTTTCTGAAAATTCTTTATCCATCACTGATAAATTTAAACAGACATAGCCAAAATAAACATTGCTTATATTTCTGTCATTTTGTACTTTATTTTAAGCTCGATGTTCCTCTTTGGCATGACCAATTAATAAAGATAAAAAAGGACAGATCATGAGTGTTGAAAAAATAATGTCTAGAAAAGTGATCACGTTAGACATAGATGACAATTTAAATAGCGCTAAAGATATTTTTGATGCGCATAAAATTCACCACATTCTGATCACAGATAATAAAGCGCTGGTCGGCATTGTTACCGACAGAGATTTATATAAGCATTTAAGCCCGGCTATCGGTACACGTAAGGAAACGTCTCACGATACGATGTTGCTGCAAAAAAAAATCAACCTCGTTATGAGTAAAACCCCGATAACGAGTAATAAACATATATCACTTAACGAAGCAGTTTTACTATTTCACGATAACCACATTTCATGTTTACCCATCGTAAATGAGCTTAACCAAGCGATTGGCGTGATCACTTGGCGCGACATCATCAAAATTTTAGCTAATAACTACCGACAAAAACGTACTGCACCAAAACAACAGTGAAAGTATTAATCAACTCTTACGGTCTAGCTAAATTCAAACGATAGCTAATACTAAAAATATCGTGTTAATAGCGAGTGTTAACTTTATGAAATATTCTATATCGGTTATTTTATTCATTGTTTTATCAAGCGTTCTCTCTTTCAATGTTGCAGCGCAACAAGCGCCGAGCTTTACCTTACATAATGAAAAAGGCGAACAAGTATCCCTTAAAGATTACCAAGGTAAACCGCTGATAATTCATTTCTGGGCAACCTGGTGCCCTTACTGCAAAAAGCTGCAACCAGGATTAAACAAACTTTACCAACAATACCACTCTCAAGGTTTAAACCTGCTTGCCATAAGCCTATGGGAAGATGACGGCGCGCAGCCACAAGCAGAGTTAATCAAACGAGGTATGAGTTTTAAGACCGCAGTAAACGGTGAAAAAATTAGTGAGCTATACCAAGTGCGCAGCACCCCCACCACACTTTTTATTTCTAAGGAAGGCAAGATAATCTGGCGTACAGATATTTCAGATCCTAATTCGCCATTATTGGAAAAAGCGGTTCAAGCACTGCTTGAGTAGTACGCCAATGTTTAACTTCTTTGGCGAGTAAGTTATTCATGTAGCATAAACTCAATAACAGTGCATACTGCAATGATGACACTTTAGCTGACAACGCGCGTAAAGTTTTGCTGGATTTTTCATAAATATCATATATATTTGCCGAATATAGGCAAAGCAGACCTGTTTTGTCATGGCTGTAGTGCAATTATTACTGCACCAGAAAACCTCGGGCGACAAGAAAAAACACTCATTGGTATGAAACGAGTATTCTTATCTCTTGATATTATTGGAGAAAAATAAATAGAGTATTGGAATAACCGTTTATGTCAGTCTATTCCTATACTTTAAATTATGAATTAAATCACTTTTTGTGTAGATAATGCCCTGCACTTCAGTGTTTTTTTTGCTGTAATTGTTTATTTCATTGTGCATACATAAATTAAAAATATGTATTAGTAATGACTTAGTTGTTATTTTTGTGCAATCTTCTCTGATTTATCCACCCAACAATATGATTAGGGATATGAAGGTTGCCTTGTTATAGGTAAATTTAATGAATATTCTTTTTTTAATGTATCCTTGGAGCCGCGTTGAGCCAGAAACCGATTCAACTTTACGCCTGATTCACGAATGTGTTACTCGTGGTCACACTGTAGCGATCACCACTCCGCATAACTTAACTATGCGCGACTCTGTCGCCAGTGCGTTTTGCCAAGTATTTAAAAAAAATACGAACGTGCCGACCAATACCGTGTCATTTTATAAAAAAGCTGTCTTTCAAAAGTCACGTTTACCGCTTGCGGGTTTTGATACTATTATTATGCGCGCCAACCCACCGCTAGATCCAATCGCCCTCAACTTTTTAGATTCAGTGCGAGAAGATGTCTTTATCATGAATGACATTGACGGCTTGCGCATTGCGAATAACAAGCTCTACACCGCTTCATTTGATGACCCGACTAATAAGTTTATTCCCGTTACCCATGTATCGAAAACACCGGAATATTTAGAAGAAGTGCTCAGAGAATCTAAAACAGACAAAATGATCATGAAGCCACTCGACGGTTATGGCGGTCAAGGGGTGATATTAGTAGAAAAACATGCTCAAAAAAGTTTTCACTCCTTACTCGAGTTTTATATTAATAGTGGTAAAGGCGGTAACTACGTTATTTTACAAGAATATGTTGAAGGTGCTGAAGCGGGAGACGTTCGTATCTTACTATTAAATGGCGAGCCCATTGGCGCAATGAAACGTATTCCAGCTGAGGGTGATGTTCGCTCTAACATCCATGCGGGTGGCACAGTGGTCAAGCACTCTTTAACAAAAAATGAAAAAGCACTATGTAAGCACATCGGCCCTAAATTAGTGAGAGATGGACTGTACTTCGTTGGTGTAGATGTAATTAATGAAAAACTTATTGAAGTTAACGTTCAAAGCCCTGGTGGCATTATGCGTATCAATAAACTCAATAATATTAAGTTACAAAAGAAAGTCATCGACTTCGTTGAAAGTGTTATCAATACTAAAGAAGCGCTAACGCTGCGTAAAACTCAATTTAGACAGGCGATCAACGATGTTCACATTATCTGAAAAAGAGTGCATTGCGTTAATTAACAAAGGTGAGTGTTTTCATGCTGAAGTTGAAAACGGCGCTTTTATTATCAAGATTGATGAATATACCCCGGTTGTTTGTGCGGCCATTCATAATGGCCATCGGCTTAGAAAAGATCTACAAAAGTCGTTCTTACTCACCAAAGAAGAGCGCTTTTACGAAGAAGATCCTTATACCGATGAGCTTATTTCGTCATTTCCTATTGTATTGATAGGCAATGACTCTCGCTTTGAATACGACCTTAATCGCGCTAAAACATTATCGACATATTTTAAAACAGCATGGGATAAGCAGGTTTGGCAAAAGCCACTTACCGCTAAACAACGCAGTGAAAGCCACGCTAAACACCAATCGTTCTATAATGTCCTTGAAGCCCTTATTGCTCGGCTGGAAAAATTATTCAAAAACAGTATTGTTTTTGATATGCACTCCTATAACTATCAACGCATCGACAAAACCACACCAACCTTTAATATAGGATCGTCTCAAATCGATGTTGAACGATGGGGTTCTATTGCCACCCATTTTGAGCAACAGCTAAATAAAATAGTATTGCCTAATATTGACGCGTATGCAGCAACAGATGAGATATTTCAAGGCCGAGGCTACTTAATTACCCATGTTAACTCTCATTTTGACAACACCATTGTTTTACCTGTTGAAGTGAAAAAAGTTTTTATGGACGAAAAAACCGGGGAAGTATATCCACTGGTACTTGAAGAGCTTAAAGCGGGTGTCAAGCAAGCGATAGGTGAAACGGCCGCCTATTTCATGCGCCGTTATGGTAAAAGAAAATCTATGCGCAGAGCGGATATGTTGTCATCATCCATCGCGCCAGAGGTGATCCGGCTAGATAAAGAACTGTTTTCATTGTGTAAGAATATTGAAACCCTAAACTTTATCAATCCAATAAACATCAATAGTGAGCGGAAAAAGTTTCTCGCCAAAAAAGGTAATTACAACCCTCAATTTCATTATAAACAGCTGAACATCAACCCCTACCAATTTAGAGAAAAGCTCTATAAACTCCCTGTTGATGAAGTAATGGATGTTGATATTCAACAATTATATAGACATATTATTGATAATCTGGCGACAAAAATAAGTCTACTGACCTCTGTAGGCACTGAAGAGTTTATCTATAATTCTCTAAAGTATTACGGCGAACCAGATACTAATGACGTAGCTAATGCCCAATTTATTTTGCACGCCCCCGCTTTAGAACAAGATGAAAATGATGCACAAACTAATAACGCCGATGCGGCGATTGACTACTTTAGACTAAAAGCGCTCGAATGGGGGCTAAAGTGCAAGGTTGAAAAATCATCACGTATTGTTGCTAAAGCAATGGTTAACAGTGAAAAAAGTTTATTAATTATCAATAAAGACGCTAAATTTTCATTAACAGAACTTAAAGCATTTGCCCATCACGAACTTGGCATACATATGCTGACGACGATAAATGCCAAACAACAGCCGTTAAAAATATTTTCATTAGGCCTTGTTGGTAACACGCATACCCAGGAAGGTTTAGCGATTTTTAGCGAATATTGCTCAGGAAACTTAACCGTAGATCGGCTAAAAATATTGGCACTGCGCGTTATGGCCGTGAAATACATGCTTGAGCAAGGAGATTTTGCTAAAACTTATCTGACCTTAATGAATAATCATGATATTGACAGTGAGCTGGCTTTTACCATCACCACTCGGGCCTATCGTGCTGGCGGTTTTACTAAAGACTACCTCTATCTAAAAGGCTTTAGAGATATCGTTAAACTGAGTAAAACGGCTAAAATTGAAAACTTATTAGTGGGTAAGACAGGTTTAATCGATTATCCAATTGTTTCAGAAATGATAGAACGCGGCTTTATCCCTAAGCCTAGCGCATTGTTTCCGCTAAGCATTGACACTAATCAGACAAATCCAGTACTCGATTACATCGTCTCTTCAATTAAGTAAAGTTTTACATAAGAAAACCGATGGCATTTTGTTAAAAAATACCATCGGCTTTCTTTCAATCATGTTAATTTTCTATCGACATAAAGAGATCTTATTCAAGTAGCTATACCTTTATACCCAATAATTAGATTGAGATAATTAATTAATCCGATCTTTTGCCATTTGAGCAAAATCAGCCGACTCGCCCTCCAATTGCGCTACATTTTCGCTCAGCACAGACTTTGGCAATTTCTTAATAATTAATTCACCAACCTCTTTTGCATTACGTTTAGCCGCAAAAATAAGAATATTGCTGTCATTACACTTTATATCATCGAAAATATTTCTTATTTTCAATCGATTAGTTTTTAATAATTTCCTTAAGCGATTTTTGTCATCAGCGGCAATATATTCACAAATATTTTGTGAAAGGTTGAATGCATAGCTCTTAGTGCTAATAACAGATAAAATAATAAGCATGATTGCAACAACTATGTACGACTTCATTAATAACTGACCTCTATCGGCAATTTGTTTATTATTTTTCAGTATAGTAGTTAAATGACAGTTTTCTACGTTATTGTCACTATCTCTTCGAAAAACCACACTATTTTTGCTAAAAGCCAGCTATGACGGGTAAATTTTATTTTCATTTTTATAAAATAATATGCACCGAAATACAGTTGCTAACTACCTCGCTAATAACCTAAAATATCGACAATATTAAAAATAGCAAAAGGTATCTCATGGCATTGCCAGACAAGTTTATTTACTCGATGAATCGAGTCAGCAAAGTGGTTCCTCCTAAGCGCACCATCCTTAAAGACATATCGCTTTCTTTCTTCCCGGGAGCAAAAATTGGCGTTTTAGGATTAAACGGCGCAGGTAAATCAACCTTATTGCGCATTATGGCCGGTGTCGACACTGAATTTGAAGGGGAAGCTAAGGCGTTAAGTGGCACTAACATTGGTTACTTGCCGCAAGAGCCCCAACTTGATGAAAGTAAAACTGTACGTGAAATTGTTGAAGAAGCGGTTGCCGAAGTTAAAAATGCTATCGCTAGGTTAGATCAAGTATATGCTGAATATGCCGAGCCTGACGCTGATTTTGACGCATTGGCAAAAGAACAAGGGCAACTAGAAGACATCATCAATTCTCAAGATGGTCATAATATCGACAATGTCTTAGAGCGTGCAGCCGATGCCCTGCGCCTACCTGCATGGGATCAAAAAATACAAGTATTAAGTGGTGGTGAGCGTCGTCGTGTTGCTTTATGTAGATTATTATTACAAAAGCCTGACATGTTATTACTCGATGAACCAACTAACCATTTAGATGCCGAATCTGTCGCTTGGTTGGAGCGTTTTCTACATGACTATTCTGGAACCGTTGTGGCGATCACCCATGATAGATATTTCTTAGACAATGTCGCTGGGTGGATATTAGAACTTGATAGAGGCTACGGCATTCCGTGGGAAGGCAATTACTCCTCTTGGTTAGAGCAAAAAGATCAGCGTCTTCAACAAGAAAGTAAAAGTGAAAATGCGCTGCAAAAAACGATTAAGCAAGAACTTGAGTGGGTACGTTCAAACCCTAAAGCCCGTCAGGCAAAAAGTAAGGCGCGTATGGCAAGGTTTGAAGAGCTTAACAACCAAGATCACCAAAAACGCAATGAAACCAATGAATTGTATATTCCACCTGGGCCTCGTTTAGGTGATAAAGTACTGGAAGTGAGCAACCTAACTAAATCATTTGGCGATCGGGTATTAATTGATGGTTTAAGTTTCAGTATTCCTAAAGGCGCCATTGTCGGTATTATCGGGGCAAATGGCGCAGGTAAATCAACCTTATTTAAAATGTTGTCTGGTAGCGAACAAGTCGATTCTGGTTCGGTAGAATTAGGGGATACGGTAAAACTTGCTAGTGTTGATCAATTTAGAGATAGCATGGATGGCAACAATACTGTTTATCAAGAAATTTCTGAAGGCCATGACATTATTGAAATTGGCAATTTTCAAATGCCAAGCCGCGCCTATGTAAGTAGATTTAATTTCAAAGGTAACGACCAGCAAAAGTTTATAAAGGACCTCTCGGGCGGTGAACGCAATAGAGTGCACTTAGCCAAGCTTGTTAAAGCGGGCGGCAATTTATTATTACTTGATGAACCCACCAATGATTTAGATGTTGAAACCTTGCGCGCATTAGAAGAAGCATTATTAGAGTTTCCTGGTTGTGCAATGGTGATATCACATGATCGCTGGTTCCTCGATCGTATCGCTACACACATTCTAGATTATAGAGATGAAGGACAAGTTAACTTTTTTGAAGGCAACTTTACTGAATATGAAGAATGGTTGAAAAAAACCTTAGGTGCAGCGGCTATAGAACCCCACAGGATCAAATATAAAAAAATCGGCTAATTATAGAAAAAGACACTTTAAAACATGAGATTAAGGTGTCTTTTTTTTCAACTAAGGCTATGCTAAGGGTACGTAGCAGCCAAATTTTGAAAATTAATGGAAAATAGACGTCATTTCACCCGAATTTTGTTTTCAATTAAAGCAACACTAGAAGTTGAAGACCACACTTACCCTGTTTCTATTCACGATATTTCACTTAATGGCGCTCTCGTTAGTCGAGCTGACAGTGAAAAAAGCCTAAAAGGAAAGTTAGGCACCTTGCAGTTTTTACTAAGTGATGACGTATCTGAAGTAGTCATGCACATCGCCGTTGTTCACGAAGATAATGACGAAATGGGCTTACAATGTAACGCCATTGATATTGATAGCATTTCTCATTTAAGACGTTTGGTTGAGTTAAATTTGGGTGATGAAACTCAGTTGAACAAGGAATTATCACAACTTACTCGCTCAGCGGAATGATCAATAGATACCGGTAAATATTCTCTCAATGATTAAAGGATCTTATATGAAACATCTGGTAATTTCTTTTGTCGGTCAAGACCGTCCTGGTTTAGTCGATACTTTATCCAATATAATTTCTCGTTATAATGCCAACTGGCAAGCAAGCAGCATGCATCAAATGTCTGGATTATTTGCTGGTGTCCTCGAAGTTGCTATAGAAAACGAACACGTAGATACTCTGCGTGCTGACATTGAAGCAATTACTGATTTTGATTCTGTCATTAAAGTGGCCACCGTTGAAGCCCCTAGTTCCAAAGCGAATATCGTACTAGAACTCACTGCAAATGATCGTGCCGGTATTGTCCAGGAAATATCGTCTGTTATACATCAGCAAGGGGGGAACCTATTAAAGTTAGTGAGTGTGCAAGAAAGTGCTGCCCATAGTGGTCACACGCTTTTTAAAGCGAAAGCAAGCATTGCTATAAATGACGATTTAACAACTCCACTTATTGACGCACTAGAAAACCTTGCAGATGATTTAATGGTTGATATATCACGCTAATTTAAAGTCATCTTTTAGTGACCGCGGTAATATTACAGACACAATCGAAGCTTAGCCTACTCTATTTAGTCGTCATTGGCACAATTACATGCATGATCCAGAGTTGTATATAGATAAAGAAATCAGTTGGCTCTCTTTTAATGAACGAGTATTACAAGAAGCCGCTGATACCTCAGTCCCAATAATAGAAAGAATTCATTTCCTTGGCATATATTCGGCTAATTTAGACGAATTTTTCCGGGTGCGCGTCGCTAACATCCGCCGTCGAGCCCTATTAGAAGAAGCCCACGATAAAGAAAAACGCCGCTGGTCTAACTTACTCACAGATATCAACAATAAAGTAAATCAGTTAACCGTAAAGTTTAAATTAATCGCAGACGGCATTTTTGAAGATTTAAACGCTCACCATATTCACGTTATTTTTAATAACGACGATTCTCGTATTTTCAACGAACAACTTACCGAACATCAACTGACTTGGCTGAAACAGTACTTTGAAAATAGGATCATCAGACACATAACGCCGATCATCATTCAATCGAATACTCACCTATCAAACTGCTTAGACGATGATGGTATTTATTTTTTAGTCGCGCTAAAACAACTTGATAACAACGTGCAATTTTCCTTGCTAAAAATACCAAGATTGGAAGAAGACCGTTTCATTATCTTGCCAACCCAAGGAACGAAAAAGCAAAAATACGTGGTATTGCTCGATGATGTCATGCGCTACTTTATTGATGATATTTATAACGGGTTTACCGAATACCAATCAATAGAAGCATTTTCAATAAAATTAACCCGTGACGCCGAATATAACCTTACCGATGAACTAGATAAAAGTCTGTTAGATAAAATGTCTAAAGGCCTAAAGCAACGTTTAAAAGCCGATCTAGTGCGCTTGGTCTATGACAGAAATATGCCAGCCTATATGACTAAGTTTTTGCAAAAAAGTCTAAAATCCAAAGAACAAGACAATCTCGTACCGGGGGTTCGTTACCGGCACTTTAAAGACTTTATCAAGTTCCCTAATTTAGGGAGAAAGAACTTAAAAAACCCTGAGTTACAAGCCATTGACTCTCAGCGTTTTGTCGCCTTTCAATCAGTGTTTGACGCTATTAGCCATCAAGATATTTTACTGTATTACCCGTATCATAAATTTCGTCATTTCACTGAGTTTGTTCGCCAATCAACATTCGATCCTCGCGTCAGTGAAATACAAATTAATATTTATCGTGTCGCTAAATATTCTCGCATCATACATTCACTGATGGAAGCGGTTAAAAATGGCAAAAAGGTGACCGTTGTGGTTGAACTGCGTGCCCGCTTTGATGAACAAGCCAATATTGAATGGGCAAAGCTGATGAAAGACGCCGGTATTAATGTTGAATTTGGCATAGACACTTTAAAAATTCATTCAAAACTGTGCTTGATTACCCGAATTGAAGACGAAAGAATGGTTAATTATGCCCATATTGGTACCGGTAATTTCCATGAAAGTAATGCCCGTATTTATACTGATTTTGCGCTATTTACAAAAAACAAAGATATTTGCCAAGAAGTTAACAACGTATTTTCATTTATCTCACACAGTTACAAACGCTTCCGCTTTAAACATTTGCTGGTATCGCCCCTGACTTCGCGTCGACGCATTTACCAACTCATTGATAACGAGATAAAATTTGCTGAGCAAGGTGACAAAGCGGCTATCACCTTAAAGTTAAATAACTTAGTGGACAAAAGGCTTATCAATCGTCTTTATAGTGCAAGCAGTGCTGGCGTCAAAATTAAAATCATTGTCAGAGGAATGTGCTCCCTTATCCCAGGAAAACAAGGTGTGAGTGACAACATTAAGGTTATTTCAATTGTCGACCAGTTCCTTGAGCACCCAAGGGTAATGGTATTTAATAATAATGGCGATAAGTTAGTCTATATTAGTTCTGGCGATTGGATGGAGCGTAACTTAGATCACCGAGTTGAAGTTGCTTGCCCCATTTATGATGAGACCTTAAAAAAACGCATTATTCACACCCTTGACTTACACTTTAAAGATACCACTAAGGCTCGAGTTATCAATCAAGGTCAGAATAACCGCTATGTGCCACGCGGCAACAGGAAGAAAATTCGCTCCCAATTAGCCATATATGATTATTTAGTGCAAGAAGAAGAAAATGACAAAGTACAGTTTGACGCACAACGCAAATAACATAAGAATGAATCAATATGAGTGATAACGCAGAGGATAACAGCGCGATTCCGGAGAACTATCTCGCGGCACTGGATATAGGTTCTAACAGCTTTCATTTTGTCTTTGCACGATTACACGAAAACAACGTACAAATTCTTCATACCGAAAAATATCGAGTAAAGCTCGCGGATGGTCTAAATGCTAATAACAAGCTCTCAAAACAAGCCATTGCCCGTGGCATCCGCACTCTCACAAATTTAGCGGCGACCACACAAAATCTGACACCAGACAACTTTCGCGTAGTAGCAACCTACACATTAAGACAAGCGACCAATGCACAAGAGTTTTTATTGGCCGCAGCTAAGGTGTTTCCTTTTAAGATTGAAATTGTCTCGGGTCATGAAGAGGCACGCCTAATTTATCAAGGCGTTGCCCATTACAGTGAGCCAACGAAAAAACAGTTAGTGATTGATATTGGCGGTGGCAGTACAGAATGCGTGATTGGTCAGCGAGAAGAAATTTCAGCATTGGCAAGTTTAAATATGGGCTGTGTGAGTTATCAGCAACAGTTCTTTGCTA
Source organism: Colwelliaceae bacterium 6471 (assembly GCA_040779335.1). Classification (GTDB taxonomy): domain Bacteria; phylum Pseudomonadota; class Gammaproteobacteria; order Enterobacterales; family Alteromonadaceae; genus JBFONV01. The sequence continues at coordinate 705,597 of JBFONV010000001.1, read as the reverse complement.
AACGAAAGATCAATGAAAAATATTTTGAACGCGCCATTTTATCCGCCAAAAGAGAGTTGGAATCAATTGAAAATAGATTTAAACGTAGTGGTTGGCAAGCAGTTACGGGGACATCAGGGACAATAAAAAGTATTCACCGGATAATTAATGCAAACAATCAAATTCCACAACCTATTACACTCTCACAACTACATGCTCTCAAAGAAGTATTGCTCAAATTTGAACACTTTGATGACATCAACATTAATACTCTTAAAGAAAACCGACGCGACGTACTATGCTCGGGCTTAGCCATAACCATTGCGCTCGTCGAAATGCTCGACATTAAAGCAATAAACTTCTGTGAATATGCCTTGCGTGAAGGAGTGCTCTATGAGCAACTAGACATTCTCCACGCTAATAATATTAAACAGTTAACCGTTGATAACCTAACCAAGCGATTTGCCATTGACATTTGCCAAGCCGATAAGGTTAAGCAGCTTGCGTTATCTTTTTATGACCGAATTCAACACAGTTGGGGACTCAATAAAAAACACTACCGTGATTTATTGAGTTGGTCTGCACAATTACATGAATTAGGTGTTGAAATTAATCCCTCTGGGTACCACAGACATGGTGAATATATTATCGCTAACGCGGACTTGGCTGGCTTTACCCAAGAATACCAATATGCGCTCGCTTGGCTGATTGGCAACCAGCGAAAAAAGATTTCCTCGCCTATTGCCTATCAATGGTACGTACTTGATATAGAACCATTAAGTAAAATATGTGCGTTGTTGCGCCTTGCTATTTTATTATGTCAACAACGGCAATTGAGTCTATTGCCCAGTTATCAAATATCAGCCAGTGAAAAACAATTGAATTTAGTATTCCCTAAGCAGTGGTTAATAGAACGACCATTAGTTAAAGTTGACCTATTTCATGAGCAGCAAGTGCTTAAAATACTTGATATAAAATTAATGATTGCTAACAAATAAATTTTTTATATGCTTAAACAAAAAACGCCTGCAATGGCAGGCGTTTCAAATATTAAGCGTTTGTCGTAGCACTTAACTACTTAAGCCTAATTTTTTTAACTCTTTCTCAACTACTGATGCTGGTAAAGGAATATAGCCATCTTTTTCAACAATTTTCTGACCAGACTTAGATAGAATTTGTCTTAAAAATTCTGCTTCCATTGGTGCTAATGGCTTGTTTGGATGCTTGTTAACATAAACATATAAGAAGCGAGATAATGGGTATTTCTTAGAAACCGCATTTTCCATAGTCGCTTCAACATAGTTATCATCTTTCTTAGAAAGCGGTAATGCACGAACACCCGAAGTTTTATAACCAATACCAGAGTAACCAATACCGTTTAATGATGCTGAAACAGATTGAACTACTGACGCAGAACCTGGTTGCTCATTCACAGTATTTTTAAAGTCACCTTTACAAAGTGCTTTCTTTTTAAAGTAACCGTAAGTACCAGATACTGAGTTGCGACCGTATAATTGAATGTCTTTACCTGTCCATTCACCCGATAAACCTAGGTCACCCCAACGGTCTGCTTCTTTTTCAGCACCACATTTACGGTTACTAGAAAAAATAGCATCAACTTGATCAATACGTAATCCTTTAATCGGATTATCTTTGTGCACAAATACTGCTAATGCATCAATAGCGACACGTACAGCTGTTGGCTTGTAACCATAACGCTTTTCGAATGCTTCAATTTCACGAGACTTCATTTTACGGCTCATAGGTCCAATATTTGAAGTTGCTTCAGTTAATGCTGGTGGCGCAGTAGAAGAACCTGCCGCTTGAATTTGAACATTTACATTAGGGTAAGTACGTTTAAACTCTTCCGCCCAAAATGTCATCATATTTGCCAAAGTATCAGAGCCAACAGATGATAAGTTACCTGATACACCACTAACTTTTTTATATTCAGGTAAATCATTGTCAATTGCCAAAGATGAAAAGCTTATAAGGCTTGATAAGCCAATAACACTAAGCGCACGTTTAAAACTCATAGTATTCTCCAGTGAGAGTTCAATTTAATTTTTCAGCTACTATATAAAGCTAGTGTGACAATTATATTTAAACTATGTGACACTTATATGACAAAGAAGATATTTCCATGACAATGATAAAACAGCGTAATAGCAAGTTAGGCTGCTTTATTTTAAATGGCGAAATATATTGGTATGAGCTAACGCTATACGACTTGGAAATATCAGTTCTATAGGTATTAGGCTTTGCTGAATGTCACTTGGCTATTATTATTGATTAACGCGCTGCTCTGTTCAAAATAAATAGCAAACTCACTGCCTTTGCCGCATTCACTGGTGATCACTAATTCAGCATGGTGGTGCGCTAATACATGTTTTACTATGGCTAAACCTAAGCCGGAACCGCCAGTATCCCGTGAACGTGACTTATCAACACGATAAAACCTTTCGGTGAGTCGATTAACGTCTTCTGGCTGTATCCCTGGGCCATTATCTTGAACAGAAAAAATAGCTTTGTTGCCATCATATTGCCAAGTCACTTTAATGTTGCCATGTGCAGGAGTGTAAGCAATCGCATTAGACAACAAATTAGAGCAGGCACTTTTTATCTCCGTTTCATAGCCAATTAAATTGAGCTCTCGGTCTATATAAACGTCGATTGAATGCTGCTTATCTTGATTCAGCCAATAAGCGTCTTCAATGAGTAAATCTAACATTTTGGGCATGTTGATGGCGTGCTTAGCATCTTGATCTGTATTAATTTCCACCCGCGATAACACAAGTAGTTGCTCAACCAATCTATCCATTCTGGATACTTGAGATTCAATACTTTTAAAGGCACGTTGCCAATGAGGGGTAAAATCTTGTTCTGATGCTTGAATCATCTCAACATAGCCGCGTACAACGGTTAGCGGGGTTTTCAATTCATGAGAGACATTAGCAACAAAATCTCTGCGCATTTCTTCTAAGCGATGTATTTTACTGATGTCGCGTGCTAAAAAAAGGATTTGCTCACTACCGTAAGCCATTAATCGCAGTTCTAACTGCAACTCATTATTAATAGGTGATGGAATATGACAAGGTGTTTCAAAATTACCCGTTTCTATATATTGAGCAAATTCAGGGAAGCGGATCAAGTTATCGATACGTTGCCCAACGTCTCCAGGCAAATGAATACCCAATAAACGTTGAGCTTTTTTATTTCCCCAAAGTATCGTCAGGTCAACAGACAGCACCAATGCAGCATCAGGAAGCGCTTCAGCACCGTCTCGAAATCGACGGATTTTTTCATTGAGTATTTTTTGTTTATTACGATATTGCCTTATCAGCCGATATAAACCGTCATATATCCTGCCCCACATCCCTTGTGCCTGAGGAGGCGAAATAGCTTTACTTTGCCATAACCAATGGATCAACAGGAAAAGATGATGATAGTTCCAGATCAATAAACCAATACTGACAACAACGACGGTTTGCCATGGATAACCAATAAGATATCCACAGACAAAGCTCAATAAAAGCCAAACCGCCAAACGCATAAATAACGTTTTGGCTGAAATTTTAAAATGCATAGATTAGTAACTTAGCTTTCCAGAAAAACGGTAGCCTGAGCCTCTTACTGTCTGAATAAAGTTCTCATGACCATTGCCAGCAATTGCTTTGCGTAATCGGCGAATATGTACATCAACGGTTCGGTCTTCAACGTAAACATTGGTTCCCCAGACGTTGTCCAACAATTGCTCTCTGCTATAAACACGTTCAGTATGAGTCATAAAAAAATGTAATAATCGAAATTCTGTTGGTCCTAAATCTAGGCTTTGCTCATCAATAGAAACTCGATGAGAAACGGGGTCTAGTTTCATACCATGAAATTCAATCGTTTCTTCTAATGCTGTAGGTGCGACACGGCGAATAACCGCTTTAATACGGGCAATTAATTCTTTCGGTGAAAAAGGCTTAGTCACATAATCATCAACGCCAGCGTCAAAACCTTTCACTTTATCTTCTTCGTCAGAACGGGCCGTTAACATAATAATTGGTATATTACGCGTATATTCGTTTAACTTAAGTGCCTTAGCAAGCTTAACTCCTGTACCACCAGGTAACATCCAATCGAGCAAGATCAAATCAGGGTATGGCTCTTTAATCAAGGTCATTGCTTGATCATAATCTTGAGCTTCAATAACATTGAACGCATTTTGTTCTAAAACAAAAGTGATCATTTCACGGATCGGTGTCTCGTCTTCAACAACCAATATTTGTCTATTCATGCAAACTTCCAAGTGTAATACTTTTTAAGACTGTGCAATCATTTTGCTAAATTTATATGACAGTTTTATGACTTAAATAAAATTATAACAGTTTAAAATAAAATTTCGGAGCATTTAATCTTACTCGCTAGTAGCAATAAGTAATGATTAGACATAAAAAAAAGCCGCAATGGCGGCTTTTTCTCATAACAGCAACCTTAGAATTTATATTCTACGCCTACTGCTAAATAATCTTCGTCAGCTTCGCTATCCATATCAAACGTTGTATAGAACGTATAAAGCTTAGTGTTTTTCGCTAGCTTATAATCAGCACCAACAGTAAAGCCAGATTTATCATCACCACCGTCATGATCCGCTAATTGGTATTGTGCTTTTAACGTCACTTTATCGATGCCGTATTTAGCAGAAACCATATAACCGTCCATATCTGAACCGCCAGTGCTTTTTTCTTGAGTTTGAATCATAGCGCCTAACGTAAAGCCAGCAAGTTTACCTTGTACCGAAGCACGGGTAATATCATAACCTTTAACATCATTGTCCATAGCGATTGAAGCAAACACGTCTGATTTTTTCAGTTTAGCATCACCATAAAATACGCCGACTGAATAACCATCTTCAGCATCAACACTATCTTCAGCAATATAAGTCGCGCCAAATTGGAAACCATTAAACTTTGGAGATTTATAGGTTAAAGTATCAGACTTACGGTTTTCACCTTTCCAAAGTACTTTAATATCACCATTTAAATCGCTAAAAAGATCAATTTTCCCTTGAGATTGCTTAAGGATGGTATCGTTAATACCAAGCAATACTTCACCAAAGCTTCCTTTTAAACCAATAAATTGATTACGATCAGTAATGCTATCACCTTTAGCGCTATCACCGTCCATATCAACTTGAAACTCAGCTTGGTAGATTACTTCCAAACCATCACCTAAATCATGAGTACCCTTGAAACCGACTCTAGAGGCATTGCTCTTAATTTCGGTAAAAGAACCTTCTCCCTCATCAGATGATTGAACAGACAAATTTGCTTTGCCGTAAATTTCAATGTTAGCTGCCATTGCAGGCATCAATAAAGACGCGCCAATAACCGTTGCAAGAGTACTTTTCAATAAATTCATGCTGTGACCTATTTAATAATTAAGTGTTTAAATCAATTGTGCCGCATTTTGCCAACAAACTGTGACACTTTTGTGACAATATGTATTTTTTTTATATTAAGGTGACGAAAATAAGAACAAACAATGTCAAACAGGTGACGAATCACCTATAAAACCATCAATTTAGTGTGTTTCTTCAGCTATTAACTCCCACCTAAAACTAGATGTATAGTTATAATTTTTCAAGATGCTTGAAAAAAAAGCTTTTATCATTCAATAAAATGGCTAGAATCTAATTAGATATCATAAAAAAGATAAACTATATGAAGGTCACTAGCATTTCTCGAAAACTGCTCACCCGAGTATTATCATTCTATTTCATCTTAACTTTTATGGTGACCTGTGCGCAGATCGGTGCCGAATATTTCAACACCAAAAGCCACATTACTAGTGAACTACTCACCTTAGAAAAAACTTTTAGTGGCAGTCTTACTCGAGCTGTTTGGGAGCTAAATACACAACAGGCCATTGATATTGCTGAAGGCTTAGTTGCAATCCCGATGATCAAAGGCATCACAGTAACCGATGAAAACAATCAGGTTATTGCCCAACTTGGCGAAATAGTTAATGAAGCCTCAATAAAGTCTGGGAGCGTTGACGACTCACAAGAAGGACATTTAAAAATAAATTCAATTTCAGGTGGGCTATTTGGTCACACATTCCCACTTATTTTCGAGTTTTCAGGTCGTACAACCCGTGTAGGCACGGTTACCTTGTTATCTAACAACGAAGTTATTTTTAATCGTATTGAAGTGGGGATCTATTTCCTTATCGGTAATGCCATGATCAAAACAGCGGCGCTTGTTTTTCTATTTTCACTGGCATTTTCTCAATTGTTAACCAATCCGCTCAATGAATTAACCGAACAAATCAAACAATTTGACATTGACGATCCTGAAAGTTCAAAACTACATTCTATGAGTTATGAGCAAAATGAACTCAACATATTAGAGAACGCATACAACAACTTGATCGATCAATTGATCCAATATAAAGAACAACTCGCCGAAGCGCAGCATGAAGTTATTTCGGCCAATTATAAGCTCGATGAACAAAACTTGATGCTTGAGCAAGAAGTCGCGAAAAAAACCTCGTCATTAAGTACCACCATGTTAAAAATGGAACGGCAACAACGCGAATTATTAGATCAACAAAGCAAGCTAAAAGCTGAGAATGAGCGACGCAGCAAAACAGAAAAAACCTTAACTAAAACCAATGTAGAACTTAAAAGCTCAATATTAGAGCTAAATAAAGCTCAAGAACGATTGCTCGAAGCGGAAAAAATGGCCGCACTGGGTAATTTGTCTGCTGAAGTATCGCATGAGATTAATACGCCAATTGGTGTCAGTATCACTTCAACGACTTATTTGGCCGATTTAATCGGAAAGTTAAGCCAAGATGTAAATTCGCAAACATTAACGAAACGTTCACTTGAAGACTTTGTTAAAAATGCCGATCACAGCATTGAGTTACTCATCAAAAACTTAGAAAGAGCTTCTGATCTCATTAGTAGCTACAAGCAAATCGCCGTTGACCAAACCAGTGATAAAATCAGGCTGATCAATATCAATAAGTATTTACATGAGATTATCAGTTCATTGCATCCCAAGCTGAAAAAAACCAAACATAAAATTGTGATAGATTGTCCTGATAATATTGAAATATATGGTCATGCTGGCGCTATTGCTCAGATTATTACCAACATGATCATTAACTCTTTAGTACATGCCTTTGACAATATTGAAAGTGGCACTATAACTATTAGTGTTAACATGCAAAATGACCGATTGCATATTCATTATCAAGACAATGGTAGTGGCGTTGCTCAAGAACAAATGCCCAAACTTTTTGATCCCTTCTATACCACAAAATCAGGCGAAGGCGGCACAGGACTGGGTACCCATATTATCCATAATCTGGTTGTCGATACCCTTAATGGTAAAATTCATGCGGAATGCGAAGAAGGTAAAGGGCTAAGCTATGATATTGAATTTGAAAGCATGCATTAACCGCTAACTGAAGCGAGATACCAGCGTTTTCAAAAGTTTAATCGTTAAATGTTCACCTAATAGCTTACGTTTAGGTGAACATTTATTAACCAGTGATAAAGCAGGTGACATTAAACGTTATTTATTTTACCCAAGCCCCTATCCCGTTATAAAACCTATCACTTTAGTATATTTTTATTAAGGTTAACAAAAGTTTGCTCTAGCTAATATTTATCAACGCTTTTACTGCGAACATTGCTGTTATACTTCGCTAACACAATTCTCAGATGCGTCTTGTCGGTAATTAATATATTATTGTCATCCATTTATGCCAAGCAGCGTAATTAATTAGCACAATTGGTATTTTTAAACATTCTCAACAGCCCTAAGATTTGGGCATAGGAAATATATTCATGTGGTTTAAAAACCTATATTTTTTCGCCTTTACTCGTCCATTTGAATGGTCTGAACAAGATCTAGAAAAACATTTAGCTGAGCATTTATTTACTCCTTGTGCATCTACAGAGCAATCGCATTTTGGTTGGGTTAATGCATTAGGTAAACATGGCAATTCCATTGTCCATGGTGTTAACGGCAACTACTTACTATGTGCAAGAAAAGAAGAAAAAATACTGCCCGCGCCAGTCATTAAAGATCAATTAGAAGAAAAAATAGCGCAATTGGAAGCAGAGCAAAGCCGCAGTGCAACTAAAAAAGAAAAAGAGCAATTTAAAGAAGATATAATCTTCGAATTATTACCCCTAGCTTTTTCTCGTGTAACCGATACTCACGCCTACGTAAGTCCGGCTCATAACATTATTGTCATCAACACTAGCAGCCGCAGTAAAGCGGAAGATTTTCTAGCGCTATTACGGAAAGTGTTAGGGACGTTACCAGTGACTAGTTTATCACCTGATACCGCACCCGATGAGATCATGACTGACTGGCTTGTTGAGAAAAATTTAGGCAATAAATTTCAACTAGGGATGGAAGCTGAATTTAATGCCTTAGGTGACGACGGTGCCATTGTCCGAGTTAAAAAACAAGACCTTTATAGTGATGAGATCAAAGCTCATTTAGACGCAGATAAGTATGTCGTTAAGCTTGCATTAGAGTGGGATGAATCATTGTCATTCATTTTATGTGACGATTTAGCGGTTAAAAGTCTTAAATTTTTCGATGTGCTTCAAGAGCAAAATGACGATATTGATAGCGATGATGTGTTGGCAAAATTAGATGCTGATTTCGCGTTAATGGCAGGCGAATTAAATCGATTTATTGATGATTTGCTAGCCGAATTTTCACTTAAAGCAACAGATTGTTTAGACAAACCAGAATAACTTGCTTCGCATTCAACAACAAAAAAGCGCCTTAAGGCGCTTTTTATTGCTTTCAAGCATATTGTTAACTAAACATCGATTTGACGTTAGCCGTCAACTCAGTAAATTCATCATTCTGCATAAATTCTTCATCAGGCATTATACCTTTCTCAACAAACGTTTTTAACAATGCTTTTTTAGTGGCTTCGTTTTTAAAGATATCATGATAAATAGCCCCCGCTCGAATAAAGTCCAAGTAATGCACTTCTTTAGGTAAAACCGACAAATCACTCCAATGCTCAACAAGATTAATAAGCTCATCAGATAATCCCCAAGCAGTGGTTACCGCACCACCAATCTTGCTGCTCAATTTAACGATTGCCTCTTGTAAAAAAGTTGGGTTAGCAAAAATATCAGGATGGTTTTCCGCTTCAGTTAATATGGGCAATACCCCAATATTATGAACCAATGCCGCTAAAGTTAAGGTATCTAATGTTAACGAGGTACGTTTGTGTTCTTTTAAATACAAAGTCATTAAGGCAATAGCGACTGAGGCGACATCTATAGTCTTGCTCCAAGATTTTTTCATGTATAAGGATACGATTTTATTTTCTGAAACAAAGACCTGCTCAACGGCCATCGCGGTGGCAATACTTTTTATTTGCCTCAGACCAATTCGATTAACCGCCTGATTAACGGTTTCGACCTTCACAACACGCCCTAGTAGTGCACTGTTAGCCACTTTGATCATACCCATTGACAGTGCTGGATCTTGAGCAATAACCTCGCTCATATGATGTAAATTTACATCAGGATCATCTGCGGCGGTTCGTACTTTTAATGCAATTTCAGGCAGCGTTGGCAATATCAAGGCGTCCTGCTTTATTTTTTCAACTAAAATAGTATACAGCGCGTTCCTAGCTCCCATGAATCACCTCTAATTATTTTTGTTACTCTATGATAAAAAGTAGCACACATTTCTGTATCTCAAAGCATTTTATTCAACAGAAACTATAAATTTTTCAATATAGTATAAATAACAGTTACGATCGTAAACGCAAGCGAAAACTTCGTCGTTAAACGAGTAAAAACCATTTAGAAATACCCATTGTGAAGACAAAGGATACTCTACTCTGCGAGAATAACGGTAGAATATAATTAACCATAAAAAAATCATGGGAATTAGCCGCGAAAGATTGCTTCTACTGCGGCTAACTTTTAAAATAGCGAACTGTAATTAACACCAATCACTAAATAAGCCTTATGTTTAAACCTGAACTTCTCTCTCCCGCTGGCAGCCTTAAAAATATGCGTTATGCATTTGCTTATGGTGCCGACGCTGTGTACGCCGGCCAACCTCGGTATTCTTTGCGAGTGCGTAATAATGAATTTAACCTAGAAAATTTAAAACTCGGTATTGATGAAGCGCATCAATTAGGTAAACAATTTTATTTAGTGAACAATATCGCGCCCCATAACGGTAAATTAAAAACCTTTCTAAAAGACATAGCCCCTGTCATTCAAATGAGACCTGATGCATTAATTATGTCCGATCCAGGTTTGATCATGATGGTCAGAGAAAACTTTCCCGACATGCCTATTCACTTATCCGTGCAAGCGAACGCTGTTAACTGGGCGACGGTGAAATTCTGGCAACAGCAAGGTATTGAAAGAGTTATTTTATCGCGAGAGCTATCATTAGATGAAATAGAAGAAATTCGTTTTAAATGCCCCGATATAGAGCTAGAAGTGTTTGTTCATGGCGCTTTATGCATGGCATATTCTGGACGCTGTTTATTATCTGGTTATATTAATAAACGCGACCCGAACCAAGGTACATGCACTAATTCATGTCGCTGGAAGTATGATGCCCATGAAGCGAAAGAAACAGACACTGGCGATGTCATTGCCACTAAGCCTATTGAGATTTATACACCAGAAGAAAAGCCTATAGATGATATTGTGTTGTTACAAGAACAAGGTCGTCCGGGTGAGTATATGCCGGCATTTGAAGATGAGCACGGCACTTACATTATGAACTCAAAAGACTTGCGCGCCGTTGAGCATATCGAGCGTTTGGTCAAAATGGGCGTTCACTCGCTTAAGATAGAAGGCCGCACTAAGTCATTTTACTATTGTGCGCGCACGGCACAAATATATAAACAGGCCATTAATGACGCACTGGCGAACAGACCGTTTAATCCATCACTGAATACCGATTTAGAACATTTGGCTCATCGCGGCTATACCGAAGGGTTTTTACAACGTCATCGACATGGCGATACCCAAAATTATGACTATGGTTATTCTAAAAGCGATACTCAACAATTTGTCGGTGAAGTAATGGGTCGTAATGATCAAACCGGATATATTGAAATTGATGTGAAAAATAAATTTTTGCTGGGCGATAAATTAGAGTTAATGACGCCGCAAGGAAATATAACCTTCACCTTAGCGCATATGGAAAACCTTAAAGGCGAAGCAATTGATGATGCCAAAGGCTCTGGTCACAAAGTCGCGATAGCGTTAGATACCGACATAGATTTATCTTTTGGTATTATTATGCGTTTTCTCGATGAGGGCGGCACCACACGCCATCCTTTTGCACAAAATCAGGCGCAATAACGGTGGCTCTTAAAATAGATGCATCATGTATCAACTGCGATATGTGTGATCCTGAATGTCCAAACGAAGCAATCAGTTTAGGGGAAGAGATTTACGAAATTGACGCCGATAAATGCACGGAGTGCGTCGGACACTATGACGAAGCTCAGTGTGTTGCGGTATGCCCAATCGATTGCATAGATCCCGATCCTGAGTATAAAGAAGATGAAGCGACGCTATTAGCTAAATTTCATCGTATGCATGGTTAACGATGATCCTTTTCCCTAAAAGGTAGAGTCTGTTAACGTCATATTAAAAAAGGAGCTATTGGCTCCTTTTTATTTACTTAATATCTCATCATCAATAAGCTCAGGCGTATCACACCGCAAAAGGATACTTGATGGCCTCATGGCATTGATAGCCACTTACTTCAAAATCATCCATAGTGACCCAAGTTTCCAGATCTTCAAGTGATTTAATATCAGGATTTATCGATAATGAAGGCAGTGGAAAAGGTTCTCTTTTTAATTGTACGTCTTTCATTAACGCTAATTGGTCTTCATAAATATGCGCATTAACAATTTTATGGTAAGCAATACCTGCTTTTTTATTGGTGATCTGTGCCATTAATGCCAAAAAGGTAAAGACTTGAATTTGATTAAAATTAAGCCCCAGTGGCACATCGCACGAACGCTGATAACTGGTTAAATAGAGCGTATCACCTAATAACGAAAAGTTATGGGTATGCATACAAGGGCGCAAACACCCGAGATCAAATTCACCAGGATTATAAAAGGTGATAATCTCGCCGCGATCATCGATACCATTTTTCAAATTATTAACGACCTTTTTCAACTGGTCGATAGAACCGCCATCGGGTTTAGCCCATGAACGACCTTGAATGCCATAGACTCGTCCCATATCATCTTCACCTTTACGATGTGGATTATTCAACCAAGCTTCATTTAAATTGGCGTTTGCATCCCAAGTTTTTGTCCCTAACTGGCGAAAATCTTTAGCATTATCATAGCCGCGAATATAACCTAAAAACTCAGCAATCGCCGATTTCCAATAACTTTTACGGGTGGTGATCAAAGGAAATTGATTTTGATCAACACGATATTCCAAATCAGCATTAATAACGGTTAAACAGCGCTTTTGGGTGCGCTCATTCTCAATCCAAACGCCTTCGTCAACGATTCGCTGGCATAAGTCTAAATATGCTTTCATTTTTTCTGTCCTATGATCGACTCTTTGGCTTGATTCAAGTAGCCCCAATAAATAACAATAATTCCGACAATAACCATAGGAATACTTAATATTTGCCCCATAGAAATTGAAGAAAAATAATACCCTAAATGTAGATCCGGTTCTCTAAAAAATTCAGCAAATATTCGTAAAATTCCATAACCAGATAAAAACAGCCCCGATATTACCGCTCTCGCCGTTATTTTACGCTGCGAAAAATATAATATTAGCCACAATAATATCCCCTCTAGTGCTAACTCATATAATTGCGAAGGATGGCGCGGCAAGTGTAGCTCATCTTTTGCATAAACTACCGCCCAAGGTACCTGAGTGACTCTGCCCCACAACTCTCCAGTAATAAAATGAGCAAGATGAGTTGCAATAATAACAATTGGTGCAAATGGTGCTAACAAATCGAGACAATCAAAAAGTTTTATTTTCATTTTAATCGCGTAAATCAACGATGCGCCAACACCCCCTAATAACGCACCATGAAAAGACATACCACCTTGTCTGACATCGAAAATAAACCCAGGATTAATTAGCATATATTCAAATTGATAAAATACACAATAACCTATTCGGCCACCTATAAATCCGCCCAAGATACTATAAAACAATAAGTTATTAAGTGCCTCATCAGCGAGTACTGCCTCACCCTGCTTAACCGTTTGGTGAGCAAACACATATACGATGAGCAAACTAATAAAAATTAGTACAGCAAGCCAGTGCACAGAAAAAGGACCGAAAGAGCAAAGCACAGCATCAAAAGTGGGTAGGATAAAATACGAATTGTCCAAGTATACAACCTAAAAAAAACTGCTAATGAAAGATACGCTCAACCGTAATGTACAAGCGTAATACTTGTTAATAAACCATCATTTTAATTGCAACTAAGATCAAAAACACCGCAAAATATTTTTTTAATAAATCAACGGGTAACTTGGCGGCCAATTTCACTCCTTTCGGGGCAAAAAACGATGAAGTAATGACAATAGCCAATAGTGCAGGCAAATGAATGTAGCCTAAACTCCAAGGAGGGAGATCAGGATGACCAAAGCCAATAATGGCATAGCCCAATGACCCAAATAAGGCCACCATCATGCCACATACAGTTGCCACGCCAATGGTATGCCTTAATGACATACCGCAATAACTTAATGCAGGAACTAAAATAGCCCCTCCAGCAATCCCCATTAAGCTTGCTAACACCCCAGTTGCTATGCCTATTATTTGCAAAATAGGATCGCTTGGCATCGCCCTTGTGCGTTTAATTTTTATAGACGCCAGCATATAGGACGCCAACAAAATCACCGCAATAGAGAAAATTGTTTTCAAGGCAGAAACCGATAGATGTCCTGCGATGGTTGCTCCTAGCAGTGCCCCACCAGCAACAACTACCATCAGCTTTTTAGTAATATCCCACGGAATATTCTGATTACGATTATGAGCATAAGCAGCAAAATATGACGTCACGACAATGGATGATAATGATGTTGCTAACGCCATCGGCATAGCAATCTCTACTGAAATATCTAGAAAATGAAACAAATATACTAACGCAGGAACGATAACCAAACCACCGCCAATACCAAGCAAGCCAGCAAGAAAGCCAACCAATGCGCCTAGTCCAATACAAGCGATAAAAACGGTAATTAACATATCGGTTACTTTAATCTCCCCTGAACAACTTTTTAACAAGCAACAATAAAATTAATGAGTTATACAAAGTGCAGTGATGGGTATTCGAAAACGTATTAAGTATAGCTACTGATTTGAAATGACTCACTTTATTTTATGAGTACTACATACCCGCTCGAATAAAGCCACCTAGGCCTAATTGTTCTAGTTGCTCATTCAAATACCCATGCACTTGCTTGGCTGTGCTAAATGTTAACACATGCGACAAAATAACTTTCGCGCGCTGAAAATCAATATGACGGATCACCCATTTAATTCTTGGTATATTATGTGGGTTCATACTTAATTTATCATATCCCATCGCGATGAGCAGCAATGCCCCTGCTGGTTCGCTGGCCAATTCACCACATAAACTCAGTGGCACTAGGTATTTGCGCGACTCTTCGGCGATCATATTCAACGCCCTTAAAACCGCAGGGTGATAAGCGTCATACAAGTTTGCAACTTGAGCATTATTTCGGTCTACGGCTAACAAATACTGTGTTAAGTCGTTGCTACCTACCGAAAAGAAGTCGACGCGATGGGCTAATTCTTGTAATTGAAAAATCGCTGCTGGTACTTCAATCATTATCCCTACTTTAGGGCGAGTCATTTTAAGTGTTTGCTGCGTTGTCGATAGTTCAGCATTCACCTCATAATAAGCTTGATTAATCAATCGAACAGCATCGTCAACCTCAGTGACACTAGTGATCATCGGCAGCATGATTTCTAAGTTATTCCGACCTTGATTTGCCCGGATCATTGCTCTGACTTGTACTAGAAATATTTCAGGATGATCTAAAGTGATACGGATCCCACGCCAACCAAGAAACGGGTTATCTTCCAAAATGGGAAAATAAGGTAACGATTTGTCGCCACCAACGTCCAAAGTTCGCATGGTAACAGCCTGTTTAGGGAAGGCGCTTAAAACCTGTCGGTATAAGTCGGTTTGCTCAGACTCAGACGGGAAGCAACTTCTGTTCATAAACGGGATTTCTGTTCGGTATAGACCAATACCTATGGCACCAGAATTTTTAGAATGTTCAAAACCGGTAGACAATCCAGCATTCATCAGTAGCTCTATTGCACGACCATCTTGAGTAATAGCAGGTAAACCTTTAACTTGCTTAACTTTTTCTGTTAACGCATCCTCTTCAACAATAAGGTGTAAATATTCATTTTTTAGCAGCTCATTCGGAGCAATAAATAATTCACCACTATAACCATCAACAATAGCTGTTTGCTGATGAAACTGACCGAGATGAATTCTGTCTATGCCCATGATAGCAGGAATACCCAATGCCCTCGCAAGAATAGCAGCATGTGAATTATTAGAGCCAGATGAAGAAACAATAGCTTTTAAGCCTTTGTGCTGAAATTCAGCCAACATTGAGGCGGTGACATCTTCGGCGATAAGAATGAATGATTTCGGTAGGTCCCGCTTTTTCTTATTTTCTAATTGTAAATTAAACAAAACGCGATTGCCTAAATCGCGTATATCACTGGCACGCTCTCTTAAATAGCTATCTTCTATGGCCTCAAACTGCATAACGTAGTTTTCGATCACCAACTTTAATGCA
This sequence comes from Colwelliaceae bacterium 6471, assembly GCA_040779335.1. Taxonomy (GTDB): domain Bacteria; phylum Pseudomonadota; class Gammaproteobacteria; order Enterobacterales; family Alteromonadaceae; genus JBFONV01. Next base: position 689,751 of record JBFONV010000001.1, on the reverse strand, counting down.
CTTTCAGCATCCCAATCTTGATTAATATGCGCTTGTACTTCATGGCCAATATTTGAACCATCGAGAAGTTGTTTATAAAACTCAAATATATTTAAACTGTCATCGGCAATAATACCACTAAGTTTTAGCGTCATTTGTTCGAAGTCAGCGCGAGTTTTGAGCACCGCATCAACAAACCTTTCGCTTTGCTCGGCACTATCATTGCTCTTTGTTAATGAAATACTACGTAAATCAGCATTAAGCAGTGATACATGCAACTCTGCCATCGCTATTCCCGGCGCGCCGGCAATACCAATAAAATGTTTAGTTTTTTCACTGTTTTTGTCAGTTAACAAGCCACCGTAATTTGCCGCATTCGCCAAATACGTCGCTAGCTGCGCGGCTAACGTCACCAAAAACGCTTCTTCATCTTCCGAAAACTGTCTAGCATTTTTTTGTTGAATGGAAATAATGCCGAGCACTTTTCTTTGATGAATAATAGGCGTACCTAAAAAGGCATTAAATTCGTCTTCTTGTACTTCTGGGGCATGAATAAAATGGGGGTGCTGTTGAGCATTAGCAATGTTAATTGGTTCTTCACGTTGACCAACAAAGCCAACAAGACCTTCAGTAAAGCCAATGGTGGTTTGACCAAAAGCATCTTGCGCCAAACCATCTGATGCCATCAATACGTAATGTTGCTTTTGATGATCAGCCAAGTAAATAGAGCAACAATCCGTAGACATCGCACGTTTGACATCGCTAACCATGCGAAACAATGCCTTCTCAAGTTCGGGATCTTGACTGAACTCTAGTACGATACGACGCAGCGTTGTTAACATGAAAATCCCTATAGCAGCTTAATAATATTAATCGACACAATTACTGAACGTTGGAAGTCGGTGAAGTGAATGATTAAATTACTGATTTACATTTCATGAAGAAAACACAGCAATAATCTACGTTACTCAGTGAAGTAACTGATACTAATCACATCCTGCAATTAGTATCGCATAATAATAATCAGGCTCGGCGCCTACGACGATCTTGACGATGATAAGGTAATGCTAACGACGCAAACTCTTTCATCACCTTTCGATATACCTCACGTTTAAACGATACAACTTGTCTGACCGGATACCAGTAACTTACCCATCGCCAATCATCAAACTCAGGGTGACCAGAATGCAACAAATTTACTGCTGATTCATTTGCAGTGAGTTTTAATAAAAACCACTTTTGCTTCTGTCCGATACACACGGGTTTACTGTCGTGTCTAATTAATCGTTTCGGTAATTTATATCTTAACCAATGTTTAGTTGAGGCCACAATTTTCACATGCTCAGGTTTTAGTCCGACTTCCTCATATAGCTCCCGATACATTGTTTGCTCTGCAGTTTCACCTTCGTCAACTCCACCTTGTGGATATTGCCAAGAGTGCTGACCGTAGCGCCTCGCCCAAAACACTTGTCCCCTGTCATTGATTATTACTATGCCGACATTAGCTCGATAGCCTTCGGCATCTATCACAGGAACTCCTGTAAAATCTTTGCTTTATAATATGCATTGATTCTTCCATAAACTGCCGCTGCTAGCAAATGAATATGTTAAATTCATTGCTAATTAAATAAGAATTATCTGTAAAAATGAACACTTAGCCCTGAACTGAGCAATGACAATCAATACATAATTAATTACTTGCCTGTTACAATGCGCACTAAGATAATATCAGCACAAGCAATCACTTTATTAATATGATCGATATTCCAACGTCTGAAGCAGAGTTACTTGAACGCGCACAACAATTGGCGGGGTTTACCCTAGGCGAAATAGCTGAGCAAGCGAATATTGCTATACCTGCAGATTTAAGCCGTGAAAAAGGCTGGATAGGTTTGTTACTTGAGCGTGTATTGGGTGCTAGCGCGGGTTCTCGACCTGAGCCTGATTTTCCTCATTTAGGCATAGAACTAAAGTCATTACCTATCGATCGTCATGCCAAACCACTTGAAACTACGTTTGTATGTGTTGCGCCATTAACAGGTTTAGTCGGCGCAACGTGGGCGACAAGTCATATACGCAATAAGTTAGCGCGGGTTTTATGGGTGCCAGTAATTTCTGAGCGCACCATTCCTATCTCACAAAGAATGATTGGTACGCCTTTTATTTGGTCGCCCTCCCCCGAAGAAGAACATTTATTAGCACTTGATTGGCAAGAACTCACCGATATGATTGTGCTTGGTGAAGTCGAAAAAATTAATGGCAAGCATGGCCAAATTTTACAACTTCGTCCTAAAGCAGCAAACAGCCAAGCTAAAACTCAGGCCTTTGACCGACATGGTAAGCCTTTTTTAACATTGCCTCGTGGTTTTTATCTAAAAACCCCTTTTACTCATATGCTGATAAAAAAACATTTGAGAATCTATTAATCAACATAAATTCTTAACAAAGAAAGAGTTACTCCATTACAACAAGAACATATACTCTTGAATATTTTTTATAAAAACATGGTAATTGTTCAAAAAGTAGTAAAGACTTGTTGATAGGTACAATTCATAATTTAACTTTTAACAGTGTCTTAGCCATAGTGAAACAGTAATAATTAATGAAATTTGTTCGGCAATTTAATCACTATATCACCGCCATATTCTTTATTACGATCATCCTGATCATCGTAACGTCTTACTATGCATTTAAAGAAGTTGTCGGTATTCACCATCAACGCCAACAAGAAGCTATTGTTCCCCTTTTTGCACTGATCACTAGTGATATTGTTCGGCCACTTTCAGTTTCTCATTTTATGGCTAATGACCAATTGGTCATTGACTACATACAGCAGGACACTATCGATAAAAACGTTTTACTCAACTATTTAGAACATTATGCTAAGCAATATGACATGGTTACGTTTATTGCACTTGAAAAGCATGATTTTATGATTGACTCAAACAATAAACAAGTAACGTTAGGCGACGGCAGTGCGGAGTGGTTCCACCGTTTAAAAAAGCAAGATGCTGATCAATTCGCAGACATTGGTAATGTTGACGACCCTCATTTGTTTTTTGATATAAAACTATATCACCAACAAGAATTTCTTGGTTTTATTGGTACCGGTGTTGATTTAAATTATTTTGCAGAAAAGTTTTCTGAGTTTTACCGTCGCTTTGGCTTTGAACTCTACTTCGTAGATGAGAACAACAACATCACTTTGTCGTCAAATTATTTGATGAAAACTGAAAAACACCATCGTCGTGATGAAATAATCAATATTGATACCTTGCCTTGGTACCAGCAATGGCTAACCAAGCAGCATACAGCCACTGAACTGCGACCTGACTCTAACGATGCAATGCTGGTTTCCCAAATGCCCATTCAAGCATTGAAATGGCACCTATACATAGTTTCACCGCCGGCATCGCAACAAAGAGAATATTGGCAACTTTTCTTAAGTAAATTTGGTACTTTTGCCATTATCTCTTTAGCCCTTTATTTGATTTTTATAACAACGGTGAACTACTTCAAATCATCAATTTTCAAAGATGCAAAAATTGATTTTCTGACAAAATTACCAAACCGAAGTTTTATTTACTGGAAATTCAAGAAGCTCGCCGATACCTATCAGTCGGCCTGTGTAGTAATTGCAGATATAGATCATTTCAAAATAATAAACGATACTCATGGACATCTCACGGGTGATAATGTTCTAAAAGCAATTGCTAATGAAATGTCTACTAGTTTACGGCAGATAGATTTAATTGCCCGTTGGGGAGGTGAAGAGTTTTTAATGATACTACCCAACACCTCGGTTGAACAAGCCTTCGACATCACGGAACGAATACGCAAAAACATTGAGCAATTAACCATTATCAATGAGAACGCGTTAGAGATTAAAAACGTTACAATTAGCTTTGGCATCACCTTGTGTCAACTTAATAATGCCAACTTAGATAAGATAATCGCTGAAGCTGACAAAGCCCTTTATCAAGCAAAGAACAATGGTCGCAATCAAGTTTTTATTCACCAAAAACAAGAATTAATATGAGCTGACGCTAATATGCTGTCCTATTTTTAAGGTTTCATTTGGTGAAATAACTTGCCACTGAGTATTCGCCGCCTCTAGGCAAACATATTCTTGTTCGCCGTGGTCATGAATATCCGCAATCGCCTGCGCGCCTTCAATACCAGGATTCCACAACACCCACTGTTTAGTATTTAATGGAATTATGCTAATAACGCGGTTCAATCCCTTATCTTCTATTTTCATCGGTACATCACAATAATAAATGCGATCAATCGGGCCTGCGCAATGATCTAGTGCTGCACTCACCTGTAACTCTGCGGTTAGCTTATCATCAAAATTAACTGCAGATAATTGATCGACGCGCACTTCTAACGGTGAGCTAACATTAAAATAACTATGTAATGCCGCGGTATACTTAACGTCATCATCAGATAAGTTAGTCATTGAAAGCGTTTGGCTAAATTCCTCGCCAAACGTCAGCACTTGCTGCAAGGCAAACCTGTTTGGCCATAACTCATGGCAATGATTTCCTTGTAATGACAAGACAATAACCACCGCCTCTTTGGTAAGACTGATATCTTCTAACTGCCAGTGGCTTTGTCTTGCAAAACCATGATTACCCGCCCCGTTAAAATCACCAAACCAAGGCCAGCACAAAGGAATGCCACCTCTAACTGCACGCCCTTGTTTATAATCAGCACTTTTACTCAACCAAAATACTTCGTCTTGTTCTTTTGGCTGCCAACTCAGTACTTGGCCTCCATATAAACTTAACCTAGCACGACACGCAGGATGTTCAATACACAGAATACGAGCAAACTCGTTGATTATTTCTTCGCTAACTTGGCCAAACTCATTTGCTTTAATAACGGACGACACACTAAAACCTACTCAATAGATGATGTAATAACTGCATAATAGAAAAAAGTCTGGCGGTAATAAAGCCTAAAAGTATTTATCGTCAAAATGAAAGTCACTGTTTTAAAAAGACGGATTGCTCAATAAACAACAAAAAAGAAAAAGCCACGCATGGCGTGGCTTTTAATAAAGATATCAACGATAAAACTTATTTTGTATAAGCTTTAGGCATAGTTGATTTAGTCATATAGCGGTCGCGTAACTTGTCATGGCGACTCTGTGTTGATTGCTCTTCGCCATCAATCCACATTTTCTCTACCTTTGAACTAAATTCAAACGGGTCACCACTCCAAAGCACTAGATCCGCATTTTTGCCAACCGCAATGCTACCAGATGCTAAATTAAAAACATCGGCAACATTTTTAGTAACGGCGTTTATCGCCTGTTCTTTTGACAAACCATTAGAAACTGCGTTACCTGCATCAAAGCGAAGTTGATATAAGTTATGAGCCCCTCCAGCTGATAGCACAACTTTTACCCCCGCTTTGGTCAACATCGCCGCACTCTCTAATGAAGTATGCAAAGAATCAAAACTACCCGGTAAATTGCGCATAGCATCGATAAGCACCGGAATTTTAGCTTCCGACAATTCTTTAGCAACTAATACCGCATCAGCGCCACCAGCAATGATCACATCAAGACCAAACTTTTGTTTTAGCTTAATAAGTGCCAATAAATCGCTGGCGCGATCTGCTTCGGCCAACAACGGCATAGTGCCAGCGAGTACCGCATTGATAATTTTCTCATCACGTTTAGGTTCTTTATCACTGTCTTCTTTATTTTTATCTGCTTTCGTTTTCGCTTTATTCAACGCTTGCTGTGCATCGTCAAATTTATTGAAAAGCTCTTGCAAATCAAAGGCTCTAGAGCCTTCTTTTTTAGCACCTAAAGACACTAATAAAGCCGTTTGATTACCAATAACACTGTCCATATTGCCAGTTAAATTAACCACAAAGGCTTGTCCCTTGAAAATAGACTCTCCACCTTGAGGAACAACAACATTTGTCGTGATGCCCCCTTTTCTAGCATAAGCGATAGCCGTTGATAGTGGATTAAACGCCATACTAGGATCAAAAGTCATATCCGCTTTTTTCTCGCTTGCATCACGAGAGCCAGCAACGGCACTTACTTCTACAAGCCCTAAGGTATTCATGGTACCGATAAACCCAGGAGTCAATACTTTCCCTTGCGCGTCAATGGTAATATCAGCCGACACAGTTGCAGGATTAATTGATGTTATTTTGCCATTATCAACCACTAAAGTTGCGTTAGTTAACACACCTTGAGATGTAGAGGTATAGATTGTTGCATTGCTGATTGCCACACTTTGTGCATGAGCCACTGAAGTAATTGACGTTAATGCCATTGCCAGCAATGAAGATTTAAATAGTTTCATCATCAATTCCTTATTTCTGTCCAAGAAGAAAATCGCTTTTCGCTTGATACTTTTCATCAAAACGATCATAAACTTTAGCACCATCAACAAACACTTGTTCAGCTTTTGCATAGACACTAAATGGATTTCCGTTCCAGATAACAACATCTGCGTTTTTACCTGCTTCTAATGAGCCAGTTTTGTCACTCAAACCTAATGATTTAGCGGCATTAGCCGTAATCCAACGAATGGCATCTTCCTCTTTAATATCAAAACCGCTTTCTTGACCGCGGAACAATACCTTGCTAGCTTCTTGGTTCAACCTTTGTATGGTCGTATCTGAATCTGAATGCACGACTGCACATGAGTTTTTAACGGCGTTAACGATGGCTACGTTCTCTTGAACCATGTCATAAGCTTCCATCTTAAAACCCCACCAATCTGGCCACATTGCAGCACAGTTGCCATTATCAGCCAATAAGTCGGCAATTTTGTATGCTTCAATTGCGTGATGGAATGTGCCTGAATGGTAATTAAACTCTTTACCTAAATCGATCATCTGCGTCATTTCTTCAGCTTTATAACAATGATTATGAACCAGTATTTCCCCATCGATTACACCACTAAGCGTATCTAACGCTAGGTCACGTTTAGGTGGCGTCGGATTTTTTCCAGCTTCATATTCTGCATTGTACTTTTCCCACTCACGCTTATATTCGCTCGCTTTGATCCATGCTTCGCGATAGCCCGCCATGTTACCCATACGAGTTGATGGAGCCACTTTTCTGCCGCCATAAACACGTTTAGGGTTTTCACCACAAGCCATTTTCATACCATATGGTGCATCCGGAAATTTCATTCCTTGAACACTTTCACTTGGCACATTACGTAACGTTACACCACGACCGCCAATTAAGTTTCCAGAGCCAGGTAAAATTTGTAATGTAGTAATACCACCAGCACGAGCGGCTTGAAAACCGGGATCTTGTGGCCAAACACTGTGTTCAGCCCAAACTTGTGCGGTTACAGGGTTAGTCATTTCATTACCATCAGCATGAGATTCTACCGACGGGCTAGGATAAACACCTAAGTGAGAATGCACGTCAATGATCCCTGGAGTTACCCATTTACCTTGAGCATCAATTTTGGTGGCATCATCAGCGACGAGTGCTTTACCCACTTGAGTGATTTTACCATCAACAAATAGTACATCGGCTTCATCAATACGCTCACCGGTACCCGTAAGCAAAGTTGCGTTCGTAATAAGTGTTTTTTGTTGAGGCAAAGGTTGATAAGTACTTGGATAAGGATTTTTGTTGATGATCACTTTTGCGTCTTGCTGCTCTACTTCAAAGCAACCGCTAGTAGCAATAGATATTGCTGTCACCAACAACGGTGGCACAAATTTACGCATATTTAAGTCCTGTGAATTCAATATTGTGAAATGGGTAATCATTATTATCAGTCACTGATATTTGATGATTTACTATCAAAAGCCCTGCTGATATTTATTATATTAGCGAAGTACAATATAACGAATCAAAACCAACGACAAGCTCCGCAGGAGGAACTTTAAGAAAATTGCGTTGAATAGTGGTTAAAATGCGGTAAGTGCCGAAAATTTTATATACTAACGAGCGCGGCGAAACCAACGTTTGAATTTATGGTGACGTAACGAAAGCAAAAACACAGTAATAACAATATAAATAAGGGGTTCAATAATCTCTGATTTAACCGACCAATAAAAATGAATAGCCACCAGTAATACGATCAAATAAATAAGGTTATGCAGTGTTTGCCAAGACTTTCCCATGGTTCTTTTTACACGACTAAATGACGTAACTGCGAGCGCCAATAAACAAAGGGCAGCAAGCATACCTACCGTGATATAAGCCCTGTCGAATATCTCTTCAACAAACAATGACAAGTTAAATTGTACTTCGAAAAAAAGAAAATTAAGAATATGCAACATTGCATAGGTAAACGCATATAAGCCAAGTAAACGCCGGGTGTTCATCAACATTTTTAACTTAAAGCGTTTCGTTAACGGCGTGATAAGTAATGTAATTAGCAATAAATTGAATGCGCCAATACCGGTAAAATGAATAATAGCTTCAACGGGATCACCACCTAATTGATCACCAATGGCTAAATAATACATATAAATTAACGGAATGAATGCGCCTAAATGGATCACAACTTTTAACAGTAAGGTTTTATTTTTACTGGAAAATCTCTGATGAAACATTAATAGTTTTTCCGTAAATCGATGTTTTTATAAAGGTCCGCAACTTGCTCGCCATAGCCATTGAATGGCAGGGTTTCAATACGATTTCTGGCAAATAAACCACCAGAAGTGATCCGACGTTCACTTGCCTGACTCCACCTAGGGTGATCGACAGCTGGATTGACATTGGCGTAAAAGCCGTATTCATTGGGTGCCAAAATATTCCATGTTGTTGGCGGCATTTTTTCGACTAGTTTAATGGAAACAATCGATTTAATACTTTTAAAGCCATATTTCCACGGCACCACAAGCCTAATTGGCGCACCGTTTTGCGGGGGTAAGGTTTTTCCATACAAGCCAACGCTCATTAGGGTTAACGGATTCATCGCTTCATCAAGACGCAATCCTTCAACATATGGATAGTCAATCCCACCGCCTAAGCGTCTACTTGCCTGACCCGGCATTTGCTTAGGATCATATAAGGTTTCAAAAGCGACATATTTTGCTTTGGAATTAGGTTGCGCTTTTTTTAACAATTTTGCCAGCGGAAAGCCTATCCACGGTACCACCATTGACCAAGCTTCAACGCAACGCAGGCGGTAAATACGCTCTTCCAAATCAAAACTCTTATATAAATCGTCATGATCTAAGAGCATCGGATTATCAACTTCGCCGCCAATGCTTAATTGCCACGGATTCACTTTAAACCCTTGCGCTAACTCAGCCGGTTGTTGTTTTTGCGCGCCAAATTCATAAAAGTTATTGTGCGAGATAACTTTCTTTTCAGGGGTAAGTTGTGCCACTGAGGCATCAGTTGGTACTTTATTATAAGTCAGTGGTGTCGTGACAAAATTACGTGCACGTTTTGTGTTAAAAAAATCAAGTGCACCGGCATTCGCCGAAGCAGATGAAAGTAACGCGCCAGCACCAATAAAGCCCATTTTTTTTAATAAATCGCGTCTATCGTGGTAGATATTTTCAGGGGTGATGTCATTTTCAGATAAACTATTTTTGTGCGGCGTTTTTATAAGCATCATTTACTCCGTTTCTAATAAGCCCCATCAGACTCATTAATCAAACAACTTGATATATAGTCATAGACCTAGTTAAACAAAATAAATTTCACCTGGATATTTTTGTTAGCATAAAAAATAGTGTGGATTAGCTGAAAACACTTAGGGTATATCAATAGTGCAATGGGCGCATAATCGATGATTCGATTATATACCCATTAAAGTGCTTAGGTAAAATACGCCAATTATTGAAGAATACGGCGGGGATCAGCGCGTCAGCTGCTGCAAATACTTAGCAATGTCCTTTGACTCATAGAGCCATTGTACCGGTTGATCAACTTCAGCGATTCGTAAACAAGGGACAGTTCTTTTACCGCCTTCTTTAATCAACTCATCTCGGTATTGTTCACTGCTATTAATATTTCGTAGCGCAATATTTAGCCCTTCTCGTTTCATCACTCGACGTACTTTTACGCAAAAAGGACACGCTGGTAGCTGATATAAATGTAAATGCCCAGTATTACCATCGATTTCTGCTTGCTGTTGCGCGCTTCTTTTTGGCGCGCTTGGAGAAAAAATAAAATCAAAAAATAAAATGATACGACCTAAAACCCAACGAATAACAAACATACTGCTCACTTCTTAATAAACTTATACAGGCTTTTTATATTCGCGCTGTACCGACAATAAAATAGCGACCGAGTTTAGCATAGTGACGTTTATTTAGTCACGTGATATCAAGTCAACAGTTGTTAGCGACTACCACATTAAATCATCGGGAATTTGAAATTCAGCGTAAGGGTCATCTTCATCAATTTGTTCATCGTGCACTTTATCGTTTTGCACTAAGATCACCTTTTCATCAAGCTCTGCCAGTTTCGCGGCAGTTTCACTGGTCACTAAATAAGTGACACCGTCTAAGCCACAGATTGATAATCGACCATTAACTAGCGCCTTATGGGTTACTGCATCGAGATGTAACTTTTTGACAACGTTATCAAAGGTATAGTTATATTCAGTCTCGCCATTAATATTAGTTAACTGATGATGCTGGAGTATTTGTAAAATACGTAAATGTTGCTCTTTTTCTGCCAATTGCTGCTTTTTCTGTTCGTTTAATGCCGTATCTTTGGCAAGTTTTTCAGATTGACTTTTTGCTAAGTCTTTTTTTACTTGCTCTTGTAAACTAGCTTCTACCTCAACACCACTGCGCTTTTGTTTGTTTTTTTTGCGCTTATCGCTATTGGCCTGCCGAGCCTTTTGTTTCGTTGTTAAACCTGCTTTTAATAATTGTTCTTGCAAAGAAGCCATGACTACAGTTGTCCCGCCCAAAATACTATGATGAAAAATGGTAACAGATATTAATCTATTACCAATAAAGAGTTTGAATAACGGTAATAATATAAAAAAAACACCTGCATTGATAAAGATAAATATTCTTTATGGTTGGAACACAACCAAGATACGGCCATATTTTAACTCATTTTTGCACTATATTTGAAAAGACATCGAGGAGCGAAGTGAATAGCGGCTTAATTCGTCAATGGCACTATTGTAAAAAACAGTGATACAGTCACTAAAAATTTACCCCATTCCTGCTGTTTACGTAGCCCTTAACGCTCTGATACCTAGATGAAAAAATGTCAACTTATTCTGTATTCCTAAGGTGTTATCTCATTAATTTTCAGGTAATCTTAGTACAGTTTAACTTTACCTAGTCCGCCAATAAAATGAATCGAGTCACCAAAGTATTAGTCAGTATTTTTTTTATTTTTATCTTTATTGCTGCCACGATGTCTACTTGGGTTTACAGTAAAATTGAAGATGCTCTGCCGATATTAAACGGTAAGAAAAATTTATTTGGTTTGTCTTCTTCTGCCATTATTGAACGCGACGAACAAGGCATTGCTACAATTAAAGCGAGTAACAGAACCGATATTGCCCTAGCTACAGGTTTTATTCATGCTCAAGAGCGTTTCTTTCAAATGGATTTATTGCGTAGAAACTCTGCAGGAGAATTATCAAGCCTGTTTGGCAAGCAGGCGTTAGATTACGATAAATCAATTCGTCGTCATCGTTTTAGAGAGCGGGCGCGCATTATTGTGCAAGCACTCCCAGCTGAGCAACAAGCATTATTAAAAGCCTATACTTTAGGTGTCAATCAAGGGTTAGACAACTTAATGGCAGCGCCATTTGAATATTTATTCTTACGCCAAGCCCCTGTCGTCTGGCAAGAAGAAGACTCTGTTCTGGCGGTGTTAAGCATGTATATCGATCTGCAATATCATGATGGTAAACGTGAACGAACACTGGGCGCTATCAACGATTTACTCGGTGAAGATGTGTACGCTTTCTTAAACCCTAAAGGCAGTCAATGGGATGCGGCTATTGATCGCAGTCAATTCAAGCCGAGCGAGATGCCAAGTCGAGCGTGGCCTTCAGTTGTATCGGCACTCAATAATATTGCTTCAGACGCTCACTACACAAAACTTAAACATACCAATAGCGAAGAAAAATACGCCACTGAGCAATTTCCGGGCTCTAATAACTGGGCCGTTGCCGGAGATATTAGTCAAACAGGCAGTGCTATCGTTGCCAACGATATGCATTTAAAACTAAGGGTGCCTAATACTTGGTTTCGCGCGTCTTTTGAATATCCAAACAACAGCGGTCAGCAGGCAAAGATTACCGGTCTTACCCTGCCTGGCACTCCCAACATGATCATTGGCAGCAATGGTAACATTGCCTGGGGGTACACCAATAGTTATGGTGATTGGAGTGATGTCATCAAATTAGAAACAGATGAATCACAAAAAAATTATATGACGCCTCAAGGCTATAAACCTTTCATTTATCACAAACAGATTATCGCAGTAAAAGGTCAAGAGTCGGTCGAAATTGAATTAAAAGAAACCCAATGGGGACCTGTAATCGGCAGTGATAGTCAAGGCAATTTGCTGGCCTATCGTTGGGTCGCGCACGATGTTAACGCCGTCAACATGACCCAAATAGAACTAGAAATGGCCAAAACGGTCGACGAAGCATTTTCCGTGGCAAGTCGCACCGGTATCCCAGCGCAAAACCTTATGGTTGGTGATAGTGAGGGCAATATTGGCTGGACCATCATGGGACCGATCCCTAGAAAAAAAGGTAACATTGGTGACATACCGACAAGTTGGGCAAATGGAGAAAATGGCTGGTTAGATTATTTATCTCCCGAAGAGTATCCCAACATTAAAAACCCTGAAGATCACCGTTTATGGACCGCTAATGCTAGAGTTGTCGGTGGAAAAATGCTGGATAAACTCGGTAATGGTGGCTACGCTCTTGGCGCTCGGGCAAGCCAAATACGCGACGACTTATTTGAAAAACCGTCCTTTTCAGAACAAGATTTATTAACTATCGCCTTAGATGATGAAGCCTTGTTTCTAAAACGTTGGCAAGCATTTATCCTCGATAATGTCGTAACTGAATCATCCATTAAGCAACATGCTAACTGGCAAGACATTCATGATTTATTAATCAACGAACAACTAAAGGCAGATGTCGACTCTATCGCCTATAGAATAGTACGAAATTTTCGACTCAATCTGCGTAACGACGTTTTTGCTCAGCTTAACAGCAGACTCAGCGAACTAGATGAAGGCTTCGCATTTAGTAGCATTCGTCATCAAAGTGAAATCCCGTTATGGCAATTAATTAATACTAAGCCAGATAATTTTTTATGGCGCAATGAAGATAGTTGGCAACAATTGTTTGAGCAAGCCATGCTGACCACCATCGACGATATGACCCAATCACAACCGCTGAGCGAAGCAACATGGGGACAACAAAATACCGCCCAAATACAACACCCGTTAAGTAAGGCAGTTCCGCTACTGGGTCGTTGGTTAGATATGCCAGCTACACCGCTAGCAGGTGATAGTTACATGCCTCGAGTTCAAGGTGCTGCGTTTGGCGCCTCTGAGCGTATGGTGGTATCTCCAGGGCATGAAGAAGGTGGTATACTACAAATGCCGACTAGCCAAGCAGGTCACCCTTGGAGCCCGTACTATGGTGTCGGTCACAGTGACTGGGAACAAGGTAAAGCTTCACCATTTTTACCCGGCAAAACCAAATATACGCTCACATTACTGAGTTACTAATGACGAGTACTTAAAGCTACATACATAAAACCAATGGACGATTAAGCCAATATGACTATTTTAATTAGCTGCCTATTTATCGCCGCGATATTACCTTATATCGCCAAAGCCCCTGTTGCCTATGCTATGAACAAGCTTGGCGGCTATGACAACAATCACCCAAGAGCCCAGCAAGCCAAACTTACTGGTTTTGGTGCTAGGGCACTTGCTGCTCATCAAAATGCTTTCGAGTCATTGATCGTATTTTCTGCCGCCATTTTGACCGCTATCGCAACACAAACAATCAATGACACGATTGCGCTACTCGCTATCACCCATATTATTGCCCGAATTTTATATAACTTACTTTATCTTTATAACGTGGGGACGTTGCGCTCAATCGTATGGGCAATAGGCTTGGGGTGTTCACTCGCAATTATTTGGCAATGTCTGCCCTAGGCTCCCCCATATTTACCCCAAATAGGCTAACTTGCATAAAATCTATCAAATGAATATAAAGAAACAGTTGAACTCTTGAGTTTGCCTAGATACATTAGGGACATGAACAAAATTATTAATATCATCCTCTTTCATTTCTTTTTTATCCTTTATCGCTAAGGGAGCGTTTACGTCGTAAAAAGAAAAAGACGATGAAAAACCTCCCTCTAGGGAGGTTTTTTTTTGCCATAAAAATTAACCTATTTGCATAAATCACGAGGATCATACGGTGAGCGATACATTAGATTTAAATAAGATACGCGAAGACATTACCCAACTCGATCAACAACTACTCGAATTGTTTGCTAAGCGTCGTGCTCTCACCCTTAATGTCGCTAAAAGTAAAGCTCATCAAATTAGGCCTGTACGAGATCAACAGCGCGAACAAGAGCTATTGATCCGTTTGATCAAACAAGGCAAAACCTTAGGCTTAGACGCACATTATGTGACCAGTGTCTTTCAAACCATCATTGAAGACTCAGTGCTCAACCAACAAGCCTACTTGCAACAACTTGCCAATCCAAATATTCAAATTCCAACCGTTAGTGTCGCGTTTTTAGGTGACAAGGGCTCGTATAGTTATTTAGCCAGTCATCGCTATTTCTCTAGGCGAGCAGAAAAAATCATTGAGTCAGGTTGTCAAAGTTTTGGTGAGATAATGCAATTAGTCGAAGCCGGACATGTCGATTATGGTGTTTTACCGATTGAAAATACTAGCTCAGGCAGTATTAACGAAGTTTATGATCTATTGCAGCACACTAATCTATCAATTGTTGGTGAAATTACTCAACCAATAGAGCACTGTTTGCTCAGTGCGGTAAATACCAGCCTTGATAAAATCAAAACGATTTATGCCCACGGTCAACCCTTTGCCCAATGCAGTAATTTCTTAGATAAACAAAAAAACATCAAAATTGAATATTGTGAAAGTACCGCTGATGCCATGGCTAGAGTGTACGAATTAAAAGATCCAAGCGTTGCCGTGATTGGTAGTGAAGAAGGTGGCCATCTTTATAAATTACATGCCGTTGAAAAATCCATTGCCAATCAAAGTGAAAATCACAGCCGCTTT
This sequence comes from Colwelliaceae bacterium 6471, assembly GCA_040779335.1. Classification (GTDB taxonomy): domain Bacteria; phylum Pseudomonadota; class Gammaproteobacteria; order Enterobacterales; family Alteromonadaceae; genus JBFONV01. The sequence continues at coordinate 674,527 of JBFONV010000001.1, read as the reverse complement.
ATTTTGGTGGCACGTAAGCCCGTCGATGTCGCCGAACAAATTCCAGCAAAAACTGCGATTATTCTAGCAACTGGTCAAAAGCCAGGGGCATTGGTTGAGTGTTTAATCGTGCTAAAAGACAAAGGCATAAATATGTGTAAACTTGAGTCGCGCCCTATTCAAGGACGTCCTTGGGAAGAAATGTTCTACTTAGACGTTGAAGCTAACCTGAAAAATACTGGTCTACAAGAAGCCATTAGCCAGCTAACAGCGATGACCAATTTTATTAAAGTATTAGGTTGCTACCCTATCGAGCACATTAGCCCAACCAGTGTTCCAAGTAGTGCGCTAGCAAATTAAAAATCATAAAGTTGATCTGAATCTGCTAGCAACTAAAGTAATTCACCAACAAAAAAGAGGAGCTTTATATGCTCCTTTTTTATGTAAAGGGCAATATAGCGATCTAGTAAAGTTAACGTTCAATGATGCAGCGAAGGCGCATAACCCTTAATAATTTTACTGATAAGCGTACTATTTTTTTGCAATAAATCATCAATCTCTTGTACTTGCATCGACGTAAAGTTTTTTCGACTAAAAATGAATGATACATCATTGGTATAAACCAAGAATGGATGCAACTCGATATCTTCAATCTTATTTTGTTGCAAGTAATAAAGCCCGGTAATTTCATCTTCGATGAGAAAATCGACCCGGCCATGAGCTAACATTTTCATTCTACTCGTTATCGTTGGAATATTTGAGATAGCTCCCATTAATTCACTATTGATGATTTCATCATGAGTAGGACCAAAATAGCTGCCAGCATTTATAGCTCCGGTCAAACCAGCATTCAATAATGTATAAAGATCCCCATTAACTAAACTAGAAACATCATTTTTTTTCCAAAATATACGAACGTTTTCATGACGATAAGGTTTTGAGTACAAGCCTATTTTTTCCCGTTCAGCATTAAAACTAGCAGCATACAGTACGTCAATACTCCCCTTTTCTAACTCAACAAAGGCTCTGAGTGTAGTGGACATTTTTTTATAGTGAATGCAGAGCTGCGCTTGCTCAAATATCGTCGACATAATATCAATATCGATACCTGTGGGTTTCCCTTGCTGCTCAAAATAATAAGGAGGCCAGATACTCCCCAAGCCAATAGTTATTGATGATTTGCAGTTTTGGCCGTAAAGAGAAAAAGGTAAGCTCAACAAAATGGTGATGATAATTATCCGCATATATTTCTATCGTCCAAAACAACGTATGTTAATTATAGTTAAAATAATGAAGTTGTGATGGCTTAAAAGAAATGCTGAATTAATGAATCGTTATAAAGTGCAAATAAAGACACTGCACTGTTAATGATTGAGAACATTGTTATGGGTATGACAAGATGCTAAATAACGCCATTAGCATTAATTTTTTACCCTTGAAAACGCGCCAATATGGCATTTATCTGTGGTAAATTTTCGCGTATCGCACGATTTATTATAGACAACTGATCGGTTGAAAAGGTTTTTTGACTAAAAAGAAAAGCGACTTCATTTTGATAAACTACATAAGGATGTAACACAATGCCTTCAATGTTATTTTCCTTTAGATAATATAATCCGGTGATTTCGTCTTCGAGAATAAAATCAACTCTATGATGCTGCAGCATTTTAACTTTACGACTGATGGTAGGGATCTTTACGATTTCATTGCGTGATTTACCGTTGAGGTACTCATCATATTGAGGACCAAAATAGCTGCCTACATTGATAGCACCAACGAGCCCAGCGCTTATCAGCTGATGAAGGTCGGCACGGTTTAATAAGTTATCTTGTGGTTCAGGCCAGAAAATCCGCACCCTTTCAGTTCGATAGGGTATGGAATAAATACCGTACTTTTCACGTTCTTGATTAAAACTCGCAGCAAATACAGCATCGATATTACCTTGTTGTAATTCGACTAAATTCCTCGCCATAGTGACAATTTTTTTATATTGAACACAAAAATTGGCCTGTTTAAAAACCAGTTCCATGATCTCTATTTCGATGCCCTTAGGCTGACCATCAATCTCGTAATAATATGGTGGCCAAATACTGCCTAAGCCAACACGGATAGTCTGTTCGCATGTTTTAGCAGTTGAGATAAAAGAGCATAAGCATAACGCCAATACTCCATATTTAAGCTTAAACATCCAAATAGTTTAACCTCCTAGAGACTTTTACTTTGATATGATTCTATCTCTTTAGTGATCTTTAACGGTGAACCAGTATGACGGCATAACCAATAGTATGCACCAGGAACCACGAATAGGGTAAAAATACTAGCAAGTGAAACGCCGGCAAAAATTACGACACCGATCACCATACGACTTTCAGCACCTGGTCCTGCGGCCAATACCAAGGGAATGGCGCTGGTTACTGTGGTAAAGGTAGTCATTATAATAGGCCTTAATCTTTGCTGGGCAGCACCAATCAGTGCTTGTTCAAAGGCTTGCCCTCTATCACGAAGTTGGTTCGCAAATTCGACAATTAAAATACCATTTTTAGCTGCTAGACCAATCAACATGACGATGCCGATTTGGCTATAAATATTAAGACTCATGCCCATTAGTTTTAAGCCCGCCAAGGCACCAACCAATGCCAAAGGCACCGTAAGCAAGATAACAAACGGATGAATAAAGCTTTCAAATTGTGCCGCTAGCACCAAAAAGGTGATCAACAAAGCGAGTACAAAAATAAACAGAATTGAATTTCCGGACTCTTTCATTAACAAAGATTGCCCCTTGTAGTCGACTTGCGCTTCGTCAGGTAAATTCTCATCAACAATCTTGTTAAGATAATCTAATGCCTCACCTAAGGAGTAACCATCGGCTATGTTTGCGGTAATTGTTACGCTGCGTAAGCGGTTATAACGATTTAATCGTGATGATGTGGCATTTTCTTCCATTAAGATCAAATTTGATAGCGCAATTAATTGCCCGCTCGTGCGTGAACGTACATAAATATTATTTATATCCTGAGGACTTTTATAATCACTTTCTTCCCCTTCGATCATTACATCATATTCTTCACCACGCTCAACAAATGTGGTGATGCGTCTCTGTCCGAGCATAGTTTCAAGCGTTTTAGCAATGTCACCAATCGGTACTCCTAAATCAAACGCCCGATTACGATCTATTTTAATTAACAACTGCGGATAGGTTTCTTTATAGTCACTATCGATGCCAGACAAGTTTGGATTTTCTTGCGCCTTTTCAATAACCATATCGCGCCATTGAGCCAGTTCTTCATAGGTATTACCTTGTAAAACAAATTCTACTGGCGAACTTGAACCTCCGCCGCCAATACCACGGCGCATCATGGCAAATGCCCTGACGTCTGTAACCTCCCTTAATTCTTTATTAAACCGGTCAATAAAGTCAAAGGTCGAAAATGAGCGCTCTCCCCAATCGGGCATACCAACAATAGCAATACCACCAGTGCCCCCAAAGCCAGGTACCCTCACGATGACACGATCTAATTCTTTTCGTTGATAGTACGCCATTAACTTTTGTTCAATCTTTTGCATATTAGTGACATTATTTTCATAGCTCGCGCCTTCTGCACTGCGCATGACGACAAACAAATTACCGCGATCTTCTTTTGGCGTGTATTCCGATGGCAATTGTTGCAGTAACAAATAAACTGCCACTAGTGATAATGCTACTGTCGATAATATCAATAATGGTTGGTGAATAGTTTGCGCTAAAGTTTTACCATACCAAACTTCTAATTTGGCAAAACCTCTATCAAGCAATTGTCCAAATGACGAACTGCGCTCACGATGCTTTAACATTTTTGAACACATCATCGGCGTTAATGATAGAGCGGTGATACTCGAAAAAATAACCGCAGCGGCGATAGCGAGTGCAAACTCAGTAAATAAACGACCAATATTACCCGATAGGAAAATAAGCGGCACAAATACAGCCACTAATACCAAGGTCGTTGCGATCACCGCAAAAGCGACTTCCCTGCCCCCTTCATAAGCAGCCATTAACGGCGTTTGACCATTTTCAATACGGCGATAAATATTTTCCAATACGACAATGGCATCATCAACGACCAGACCAATAGCCAACACCAGCGCTAGCAATGTCAGTAAATTAATCGAAAACCCAAGCCATGAAAGCACCATCATCGAGCTAATAAGGGCAACAGGAACAGTCACCGCAGGAATTATGGTCGCACGGACATTGCCGAGAAAGAGGAAAATGACCAAAACAACCATAATCATGGCGATTGCCAGCGTATAATAGACTTCGTCAATAGAACCCTGAATAAACACCGATGAATCATAGCTATTGGTGATCGTTGTCCCCACCGGCAATGTATCACGCAGCGCAACCATCTCTTTGCGTGCCGCCTTAACGACTTCTAAGGTGTTGGCTTTAGACTGTTTAATGATCCCCAGTCCGACCATATTTTCACCATTACCCCGGAACATGTTTTCATCGTCCTGGGCGGTAACTTCAACACGTGCAACATCACCTAAGCGAACCAAATCGTTACTACTGCTGCGGGCGATAACCATGGCCGAAAAGTCTGCTACCGTGCGATAGCTGCGCTCAACTCTAATAGAGAAATCACGATCAATTGATTCCACTTCACCGGCAGGCAACTCAATATTTTCTGATCGTAACGTTGACTCAATATCATCAACGGTAACACCACGTGCAGCCATTGCGACCCGATTTAAAAATATTTTCATCGCATAAGTTCGACCACCACCAACTCGCACTCGAGCAACCCCATCAACCACTGCAAAACGATCGACAATATAGCGCTGCGCATAGTCGGTTAATTGTAACGTAGACATGGTTTCACTTTGTAAAACAAACCAAACAATTACGTTTTCATCATCGTTAGCCTTAAATACTTCTGGTGGTTCCGCCTGTTCAGGTAAGTTATTACGCGCCCTAGAGATTCTATCGCGAACATCGTTCGTTGCGGCGTCAATATCTCGATCTAGATCAAATTCAATAGTAATATTGGAACGACCAACTCGACTGTTTGAGGTGATATTTTTTACCCCTTCGACACCACTGATCCTGTCTTCGAGTACCTGAGTGATTTTAGTTTCGACAATCGCGGCTGCAGCTCCAGGGTATGAGGTATTAATACTGACCACAGGAGGGTCAATATCCGGATATTCTCTGAGCGGTAGAATCAAAAACGCCACGACGCCAAAGGTGATCAGTAGTAAATTTATTACCGTAGCAAATACCGGACGTTTAACTGAAATATCAGATAGAATCATGCTTATGGCTCCAACACATTAACTTGGCTACCATCACGAAGCTTTAATGCTCCCTCAACAACCACCGCTTCACCTTGCTCTAGGCCCGAAAGGATCTCGACAATTCCCGGCTGACGACGGCCAATAGTTATTTGCTTACGAGCCGCTTTACCGTCTATTACTGTAAAAACAAAATGCTTGTCTTCAATTGGGATGACTGCCCTTTCAGGGACATGTAAAACCACGTCAACTTGTCGTTCAACCTGCACGTTAATTAACATACCGGAGCGAAGTTTAAGCGCTTCATTGACTATTTCTGCACGCACCTTTAAGGTCCGAGTGATGTTATCGATCCTCGAATCAATAGAGGTGATCACGCCAACAAATTCTTGCTCCCCATAAGCCGCAGTATATGCGCTAATGCTCTGCCCTATCGAAACAGTAGGTAAATAGCGTTCAGGAATTGCAAAATCTATCTTAATGATACTTAAATCATCAAGGCTAGTGATGACCTCGCCAGAATCAACATATGCACCAACACTAATTTGTCGAAAGCCTAAAACACCGTCAAATGGCGCTTTAATGGTTAAATCATTTAATTTAGTACGGGCACTTAATAATTGCGCAGCAATAGCTTTAGTCTTAGCGTCTTGTTGATCGACTAAAGATTTAGAGGTGGCCTTTTTATTAAATAGATCTTGAAAGCGATTCAACTGAGCAACGGCTTCAGCAAGATTAGCTTGTAATTCTTTTACTTTTGCCGCTTCTTCCTGATTATTTAATCGGATCAAAATATCCCCTGCTTTGACCATTTGGCCATCATCAAACGATATTTCATCCACTAAGTCAGAATATTTTGTGGTGATCAATACTTGTTCATTAGCTCGAGCCGTGCCGATAGCCTCAATAACATCTCTAAATTCTATTTCACTGGCGGCAGCTGTTTTAACAGAAACAACCCGTTGATATTTTCGTTGTTTAGCTTCATCCACTGGCCAGAGCAAATAAGTCACGAGCAAAATTAAAAATGACAACATCACTAACAAAGGTAAACGATAGGAAATAGACTTAGGCATAATGATTTATTCTCAGTTAAATTAATGCCAATTGGACGAACTAACCGTTCCAGTTGGTGTGATTGCATATTTTATAATAGTAAACAAATATGCACGATGTAACTCACCTTAGAATATATTGAGTTAAACGCAATTTTGCATAAAAAATACAGTGAAACAGATATTTATTGATATATAATCGAGAAAATGGAACTTAACCTTGAGAACTCACGTGAATAAACTTGCCCCTCTAATTGTTACTATTTTGCTGCTTTGTGGTGGAATATTATGGTTTTTAGCCAGCGGTTCACTTAACGAATTTATTAAATCGCAAATAGAAATTAACGGTCAAAAAGCCACCCAGCAAACCGTTAAAGTAAACAACGTTGATATACAATTAACAAACGGTTCCGGTGCCATACAAGGCCTGACTCTTGCTAACCCCGCACATTATAAATATCCACAAGCGTTCTCATTAAGTAATATCAAATTAGATATAAACCTTGCCAGTCTCAGTAATGAGCCTATTGTTATCGATGCTATTATTATTGAAAAGCCAGAGGTTTTTGTTGAAGTCAAAAAAGACGGCAAGATCAATATTAAAGAAATTATTGATGCCATTGAACAAAATATGCCAACTACCGGTGATAAACAAGCAAATAAAGAAAACACTCAAGAGCCTAAACTTAGTGTCGATAAAATAGTATTAGCTGGCGTATCACTATCGCTTGATTTAAGTGATTTGGGTAATAAAGAGCATAAGTTAACGCTGCCAGATATTAATTTATCTTCGGTTGGTGGAGCGCAAGGACTTCCGGCAAGTCAGTTAGGTGTCGAAGTCACGAAAAAAATACTTTCCGCCATCTTAAAATCAGCTAAAAAAGTACAACAAGAGCAAATAAAAGATACGATAAAAGATAAGGCAAAAAAGAAATTAACAGATTTATTCAATAAAATAGGTTAGCTTTAATGAGATGGTAAGGTGATCTTTGTCGGAGTTGTCACCATATTTTGAGTCATAATATTAATTTATAGTGAAATAATGCTATATATTATGGTTAGAAGGTTTATTAATAAAGGCTAGCACTTAAAAAGCTAGCGATTAAAACAGAACACTTAAAAAGGGATCTCTTCGTTATGAACTATATTAAGCGAGTTATGGGTAGCGCATTATGCTTCCTTGTCTTTATCGCAGCCCCATCATTTGCCAGTGATTATGAGCTTACACCGTTTATTGGTCAGATGTTTAGTTCAGAATTAATTGGCGCCGAATCTGGTGAAAACATCTCGGCTAGTAACGATATGCATGTTGGATTAGCACTAGCCTGGCAAGATACTCCAAACGGCCAAGGACAGATATTAATCAACGCTGTAAGTCATGATTTTGCTAATGAAGCCAGTGGCCTAAACCAATCTCTTGACATCTATTACGCTCACTTTAGTGGTGTCGCTCAATTTCGTCAGCAAAACTACGTAACAACAGTATCGTTAGGATTAGGTGGTGCATATTTTGATGCTAACGGTGGCGAAGAACTATATCCGTCTCTTACCGCTGCCTTCGGGACGCGTTATGAAATAGATACGAACCTCTCACTCGTTACCGAATTGAGAGCTTACGCGAGTTTAACTGACGATAAAAACGGTGTATTTTGCCAAGCAGAAGCGTGTTCTGCGCAATTCGATGGGGCAGTATGGGTTGATACCGCCATATCAGTCGGTGTGGCATATAAATTTTAAAGAACTAAATAATTTTATCCTTTAATTTGTAGCTAAGTTTAAATACTCGGCTGCAAAAAGAATGTGATAATTTAGATTAAGATCAAAACATGCACTGTTAACTCCTAGTATATTCACGCTAAAAGAACTAAGTGTAATTAAGATATGTCGACACCCCATGATAAACAATTAATTTACGTTACTGACGCCGATGGACGTTATGTATATGTAAATGAATTTTTTTGCGAACAGTCAGGCTATAGCCAAGAAGAATTAATTGGTATGGACAGTCGTAACCTTACCCATAACGATATGCCGACTGATGTACTTAAAGAGCTCTCTTCAACACTCAACAAAGGCTTTTCTTGGCAGGGTATATTACGGATAAAAACCAAACAACAGCAAGATGTTTGGCTAGACACATTTATTACTCCTCAATATGAGCACGGTATCGCGGTTGGCAATCAATCCGTCAGTAGATTAGCCAATAATGAATTAGTCATTAGAGCTCAGGACATCTATAGCAGCATTAATAATCAGCAAAAGTTAGCGACTTTTGAGTTTACCAAAAATCATAAATTTACCTTTTTAGTGTTACTTTCAATACTTGCCCAAGTTTATATCTTTACTCAATTTGGCTGGTTCATTTCCCTTATTGCCGCATTAAGTGCCGTCACCCCTATTGCGGTATTTTGGCACGATATAATCCCGACCGCACAACGCGCACAAAAGATGCAAAATATTTATGACTCTGTTTCCAGAAAAATATATTTTGGTAAAGGCACAGCAAGTGTTTTTGATTTCAATTTTTCGATGCTGAAGACAAAATTAAAAGCTATTTTGGAAAGAACACTCGATGTCGCTAAACCCCTTAAAGCAGTAATGAATAATGTTACTGAGGGCATTAGCCTTACAAGAGAAAACCTAGAGCAGCAAAAAAACGAAATTGAGCAACTAAGTATCTCGATGAATGAAATGCAAGCATCAACTAATGATATTGCCAATAACACAGTTACCGCTGCCGCTGATCTCGATGATACTTTTGTCCAGTGCGAAGAAGCACAACAAGGTATTTATAATACTACAGATAAAATAAGACACTTAGCAAAAGAAGTAGAAACTGCATCAGCATCAGCAGATGGCTTAACAGAGTCAGCAAACAGTGTTGGCGAGCTGATGGAAGCTATTCAGTCGATTGCCGATCAGACCAACTTATTGGCTCTTAACGCCGCGATTGAAGCCGCCCGAGCAGGAGAGCATGGCCGCGGTTTCGCTGTTGTTGCTGATGAGGTAAGAAACTTATCCTCACGCACCCAAGATTCCGCCAAAGAAATACACGAACGTTTATCCGTTATGTTAGCCACAATAGAGCAATGGGTGGCGCTAATGAATAAAAACAAGCAAGAAGCAGAATTTTGTGTCGCTACCGCTGAAGAATCCAACAAAAAAATTGAACTGGTGGTCGAAAAAGTACAAAGTGTTACTCATGTTGCTAGTCATATAGCTACAGCGGCAGAACAGCAAAACATTGTGTCAAAAGAGATCAACCACAATATTACTGAGCTTCACAATGCAACTAACAAAACCTGGTCGCAAACAGATAATGTTAATGAGCAGATGATCGAATTAGAGAAAAGTGTTGCAGATATCGCCAATCTGGCCAGTACTTTTATTCCCAAACCAAGGCAGTAACTATAGATATTTGTAGGTTTGAATCAATTAATGATGATAAAAAAGCGCTAATATTAGCGCTTTTTATTGTTCTTAATTGACAAAGAGCAAAAGATTAAGTGGACTAATGCAGTGCAAGCATAGCGCTGATATCAGCCACCAAATCGTCCACTGGCGCTTCGACTATACGCCCCAATTCGGTTCCTTTCCTACTCACAATAAAGGTCGGTGTATATTTTACACTAGCCGTTAATGCTCTACCCGCAGGTTCAGATTTATTAGTATCAAGCGCAATTAAATTTACCTTTATCTCTGGATAACTAGCAAGCGCTTTTAGCAAACGAGGCACTTCTCTTTCGCTGTCATGACACCAAGTACCAAAAAAGACATCAATCACAAGATCGCTTGGCCACGCCTTAACTTGTGCTAGCTGACGGTCACTCACAATGAAATGCTGATAACTATTGTTAAACTTTTCATGCTCAGCCAACAGCACTGTTTCATTCATCTCGCCCGTTGGCACTGACACCATCGGTTGTATATCACCCGCGCAACCACTAAGACTGACACTCACCAGTAAACTGATGGCAACTCGATAAATATTACTCATTAAAAACCTATTTCTTCGTATTTTTTATTTTTAGTATTTTTTTAATTCATTTGCTTTTAACAACATCGCCGTACTTTCATGTAAAAATTCGTCAGCATAACCACCAAACCAATGAGCTACCTGATTAAACATCGACACGAAAGCGTCTTTATCGCCCATTTCTACATCTTCAAGTAATTCCAAAAATCGATAAGCGAAACGCTTCATCATAGCGATATTATCTGGATTAGCAAAAATAATATCAGAATATAAAATAGGATCTTGAGCAAACAAACGTCCCACCATAATCAATTCTAAGCGATATATTGGCGAACTCATTTCGACCAGTTGCGCAATGTCAGCGCCTTCGGTCATCAAATGATATCCATAAGCAATAGTTGAGAAATGACGCATGACTTGCACCATAGCCATGGCCTGATCGTGGTCTCTCGATTCAACCGGAAATATTTTAGCGCCCCATACCCTAAACTGTTCTAGTAGCCATTGATATTGCTCGGGAAATCGACCATCACACGCAATAATCGTTTGCTTAACCAAACCCGTAACGTCGGGCCCAAACATCGGATGCAGGCCTAACACTGGCCCTTGATGCACTTTAAGCATTTCGTACAGTGGTGATTCTTTAACACTGGTAACATCGGCTAAAATACAATGACTGGGTAAGTGTTTTAGTTTCTGAATGATCATTGAGGTTAAACGAATAGGTACCGCGACAACAACGACATCTGCGTCAGTGAGGATTTCAGCACTATTAGGCCAATCATTTTGCTCTAACACATTAACGTTGTATCCAGAGCGTTCAAATAAATCGACGAACACGCTTCCTAATTGCCCTCGTCCACCAATAACAACAATTTTATTGCATTGAGGATTTACGCAACGATAGCCACTAGCATCTTGGCTAATATAAGAATCTCGCATTAATCGACGTAAAACGTCCTCTATTAAATCAGGAGACAGACCGTGAGTTATCGCCTGTTCTCGTCTGACTTTAAGCAGTTCAGCCTCGCGTTCAGGGGCATAAATAGGCATACCAACCTGACTCTTCAACTCTCCTACTTTTGTGGTAACCTTACGTCGTTTTGCGAGTAAATTAACAAGCTGAGTATCAATATCATCAATATCATCACGTAATAACTGTAATTGTGCATCGAATTCCGGAGTTGTCATTTAAAATCCACACATCATCTAATGTATCAATTATTGTTGATTCGAGCGCTTAACACTGTCGCCAATTTATCGTTAGCGGCAGATAACAACGCTTCTGTTTGTGTTAAATCAATACAGGCATCGGTGACAGAAACACCATATTGTAATTCATCTTTTGGCAATTCTGCACTTTGATTACCCGCATTAATATTGCTTTCTAACATTATACCGATAATCGATTTATTGCCGTCACATATTTGATTAAATACATTATCGGCCACTAACGGCTGACGCTGATAATCTTTGTTAGAATTGCTATGACTACAATCAATCACAATCCCCGGCACCAGCCCTTGTTTTGATAATTGCTGTTCACAAATAGCAACATTCACGGAATCGTAGTTAGGCTGCTTGCCACCGCGCAAAATAACATGCCCATCAGGATTTCCTGAGGTTTTAATCAGCGCGACTTGACCTTGGCGATTAATCCCCATAAAACGATGAGCAGACGCCGCCGATTGCAACGCATTAATAGCAACATCAAGACTACCATTGGTGCCATTTTTAAACCCTATTGGCATAGATAAACCACTCGCCATTTCACGATGTGTTTGCGACTCTGTTGTTCGCGCACCTATCGCAGACCAACTAAACAATTCGGCCAAATATTGTGGGCTAATAGGATCAAGTGCTTCCGTTGCTAGTGGTAAGCCTAGTTCAGTCAAATAAAGTAGCAACTCACGCGCTTTGCGCAGCCCTGCTTCCACATCAAAAGAGCCGTCCATATGAGGATCATTGATTAAGCCTTTCCATCCAACCGTTGTCCTTGGCTTTTCAAAGTAAACTCGCATAACAATATACAAAGTATCTTGATACTTATCATGCAATGTTTTTAGGTGCCGAGCGTATTCTTTTGCTGCCGCAACGTCATGAACAGAGCAAGGACCAGAGATCACTAATAAACGCGGGTCTTTTTTATGGATAATGTTCGAAATAATTTGGCGCGCCTGAGTGACATAATCGCGACCGGATTGGTTCAGCGGTAGTTGCTCTCTCAATTGTTGCGGGGTAATTAATACTTCTTCAGCATTAACATGAATATCATTAAGCGTACTTTTATATACGGTGTTTGTATTGATTTCTGACATGGCTTTTCCAGTGTTTACAGCGAGTTTTAAAATAAATATAGAATAAAATGCCGAAGCAATTGCTTAGCAAAAAAATGAGAGGTAAAAATAATATCGATATGAGTGGTTGAGTTTGAGTTTCACTTTCTTTTCGTAAAGATTTAATTACATTGGTCGTAATGAATATCTTACACTTAAAAATCTTGCAGGTATAGCGCTTATTTCATAATAATTAACCATACAAATAATTTGAACATAAAACCTGTGCAGTTGCCTACACAGGTTTTATCGGGCAGTACAGTAAAGCGCTTGTATAAAGAGTTCTATTTTTAGCCAATTTATCTTTTACACGTGTAGAACAAGTTGAACGCTCACGAAGATAGTACAATTTAGCTTAACCAACATCACCGCGATGTTTAACTACAATTGAATCAACAATTGGGCTTAGTGCCTAGAAAAGGCTATAGAAAAAATAAATAATTAAAAACAAATGGTTAAAAGGTCAGTTAAAACATATTTCACTGTATAATGGCTATAACGTTTTATTGTTGAAGATATTTCAATTTTTTCACTTACTAGCGAAATGAATGACATTTCTTTCAATAGTTAATTTCTGATAACTTATATATAGGGGATGACTTGAAGGTTCGCGGTTTTCTAAGTATGAGACCATTAACGTTATTCATAAGGTAGGTGGGAGCGTGTCTATTCTTTTATCCATAAAGCTTCCAAGCAGGTCCTGTATTGATTTTTATGCACATCGGGTTCATAAACTGGCTTACGAAAATAACTGACAACATTTGGTTAATAGACTCTATAGCGGCCAAGTTCAATTAAACCGTATTTTACGACAAATAATGATTAAATTTTAAAGGCAAATTTTATGGATTTTATCTGGATTTTCTTCGCTTTTGCTTGTGGCCTTGTTGCCAAGACAGTCTCTTTACCCCCTTCTATAGGTTACTTACTCGCTGGATTCATCTTGCATTTTATTGGGTTTCAAGCTGATGACACTATTACGGAGTTAGCTAATTTAGGCATCACCCTAATGTTATTTACTATAGGGCTTAAATTAAACATTAGAGACCTACTCAAAACCGAAGTTTGGGCTGGAAGTCTCAGTCACACAATTTTATGGCTCCTTATTGGCACCATTTTATTTAAAGCCTTTATTTTAATGTCTATTAGTTTTGTTGCCGGCTTAAACGCGTCAACAGCATTATTAATTGTCTTTGCCCTAAGTTTTAGTAGCACTGTCTGTGTGGTCAAATTGCTCGAAGATCATGGTGAATTGAAAACACGTCATGGCAAACTCTCCGTTGCTATTTTAGTAATGCAAGATGTCATCGCCGTCATATTCTTAGTTGCAGCAACCGGAAAACTACCTTCATATTGGGCTGGGTTATTACTTCTGGCCTTTTTCATTAGGCCTTTGCTTCATAAACTAATCAACCAAGTCGGCCATGGCGAATTAATCCCGTTAACCGGTTTTTTTCTCGCTTTTGGTAGTTACGAGTTGTTTGAATTAGTCAATATTAAGGGTGACTTAGGCGCGTTACTAGTGGGAATGTTTTTTGCGTCTCACAACAAAGCCAGTGAAATATCAAAATCATTATTAAGTTTCAAAGATCTATTTTTAATTGGTTTCTTTTTAACGATTGGCTTTACCGCATTACCGACATGGGAAATGTTAGGTATTGCCACCTTGCTGACTTTACTGATACCGGTAAAGTTTGCCTTGTTTTTCTTCTTGTTTATCGCATTAAAGTTACGAGGAAGAACCGCGTATTTATCTGCATTGGTAATGAGTAACTTTAGTGAATTTGGTTTGATCGTAGCGTCATTAAGCACAAAAGAAGGTTGGTTACCAAAAGAGTGGCTGGTGATTTTATCGCTGGCAGTGACCTTATCATTTATTTTCACCAATATTTGTTATAACTATGCCCACGTCTTTTTTGCCCGTCATAAAGGCGTATTTAAGCGCTATGAGCATCAAGTAAAATTAAAAGAAGACAGCTTTGAACAACCTTGTGATGCCCCAATTGTAATTATTGGTATGGGAAGGGTTGGCATGGGTGCATACAAGGCACTTGCCGCACATCAGCCACAGCTTATTTGGGGTTTAGATGCCGATAAAAAGAAGGTCTCTTGGTTAAAAGAGAATGCTGTTCGTGCTTATTATGGAGATGCCGAAGATGCCGATTTTTGGGAAAACATTGAATTAAATCACCTTGATTTGATTTTGCTTGCGCTACCTAGTGTTCAAGATATTATGAATATCACCACACAATTAAAAGCTGCCAACTACCATGGAAAAATTGCCGCTATTGCGCGATTTGATGACGAAAGGGAAAAGCTGCAAAGACTTGGTGTTGATAAAGTATTTAACTTTTATAATGAAGCTGGGGTTGGTTTTGCCAAAGAAAGTATGGCAATGTTTTCACCTCAAAATGAATAACCCAACTTGGGATGAAGATAGAGGAACTAATTGTCTGTTCCTCTAGCTGCTCCAATAGTTTTGGACACCTCGTCAAGTGAGCAAGCTAAACTTACAGAGGTGAAATATGACTAAGAACAAACAACGTAAATATTCTTCTGATGAATTCAATAAAGAAGCACTTAAACTGGCCGAAAAAATATTAGAATATAGGGTAAAAATGTAAGATACATGCACCTTAACCACCTGCCGGTGTATTAGTGAGTTTTTTCTTAATTTATCGTCCAACAACATAACGCTTAGTGACTTTTCACCTCGCGTTACTCATATCCCCAAATTCAATATCATCGGCTACGGTTAACCAGCCAACGAAATATCGTAAATTGTGAAGGTAAATAAAATAAAATAAGTATTCAGGGTGCCATTGCAGGCCTATGATGTTATTTTGGGTTGACTCCACCGCTTGAGCAATGCCGTCCAGATCCCTTCCTACGACCCTTAGATTTTTACCGATGTTTTTGATTGCCTGATGATGAAGACTGTTTACCCGTAAATTAAGCTTATTACAAACTTTGGCTAATACGGAGTCTTGTGCTAATCGAACTTGTTTAGTCGGCAGCAAGCCTGGTCGATTGTAGGTGAGTCGACGCAAAGGCCTAATATCTTTGTAGAGAGTGCCGCCCAATACAACATTAATCAGCTGTGCTCCCCGGCAAATCCCAATAAGTGGGATGTTATTTTGAAGTGCTTTATTGATCCAGCTGATTTCTAATTGGTCACGTTCAATGTCAATTTTGATTTTATTATCAATCTCACCGTCGTAATGCTCAGGGCTAATATCATCGCCCCCGCCAACGATTAAACCATCAATATTTTTGATACTTTGGGGGTGGCGCACGCTGATACGCTTAGGGGTGGCACCGGCTAATATCAGTACTAATGCCGTGCACCACCAACTTGGAGACAAACGTTTTGCGTTACCGCTTACACCAATCTGTGGTCTTTTAACCATTGATCCAAGTAGTTTACCCATTTTGTTCGAATTACTCCTATAATTGGTTGCTCAGCATCAAGAAATGCAGTGCTGAGTTCTTTTAAATCATCTGGGCGATGAGCCAGTTGTTCAATTATCCACCAAGTATTCCATGATCGAGCCAGTGACCAGTCCTTGTGCTCAATATTGCAATTAGACAAGCGATAATGAAAGGCCGGTCGAGCTTTTATTTTGGGATCATCAACGGTATCGAATACTCGCTCCTTGTCTATTTCAGCCAACATCGGAAGTAAGTCTAGTGCTCTATTACGGCTAGCATTGAACTCTAAATAATCACTAAATATTTGATCCATATTAGGAGCTGACTGGGACAATAACAACTTGACGTAGCTCTCTGGGTATAGATCGATATAAGGGCTAATTTTGCGCGCGGCATTAACCTGATGTGCCTCAACCAACCACCACTGTAGAACCGCGAAAGATCGCAAATAGGCAAACAAGGTTTCAGCATCTAGCTTAGGAATATCTGCATTAATATGTACGCCATAAGCCGCAATAAGTGACTCTTCAGTTCCCATCGCGCCGGCCTCACGCAGCGCCAATATCATAGGCTCCAAAACATTCAAGTGATTAATTGATATCGGTGGACTGACTACCTCAACGGGCACCAACATACTAGCAGCTTTACTTAGCTGCTCGAACCATGCTGGATCTTCTCCATGATTTTCATTATCTTCCGCTATGCGTTTAAGAAAGTCCCAGTCAAGTTCAATATTAAAATCACCCAATGATTCAACGTGAACAATCTGCTCAGCAGCCGTTTTATCACCCAAGCTTCCATCAAGCGACGATTTAACAATTTCAACAGTCTGCGCTAGTGACAGCCCAGAAAATTCAAGTTCAAACCCTACCAGACGTTCTGTGCCATCACCTTTAACTGTGACGGTAGGCGTCTTAAAGTTACTTTTTTTACTCATTGCTAATAACTCCTATACCGCTTTTTAGTAAAACGCCGCCTTAATCAGCAATAAACGGTTCGCAAAAATTATTTTTAACAAACCAAGTAAACTGTTTCCGCTATGATTTTAATAATTTAAGGTAGTTTTGTGCCAAGCAAAAAATGAAATTATTGGTGTCACCAAAAGCCTAACAACAAAAATTGTCGAAATCAAAGCAAGTTTAATTGCATACCTATTTTGCTAACATGGACTTGCAGAGTAATGAACTAAAAGGATCGAAGCAGGACTTTATGGCATTTAAAATTCAGACAGTGCCAGAACGATCCCTAAATTTGTAAGTAATCAAAATATAAGAGGGGAAAAATCCGAAGAAAAAATCTACCAAAAGAATAATATCCCTCCACTGCGGAAAGAAAGTGCAAGTAAAAGAATTGAATATTTAAACTAATGTATAAAACATGATATTGGTACATTAATGGTACGCACCAAATCAAAAAAGCCTGAATAATTTAATATTCAGGCTTTTTTCATCATCAAACTTAACTAAAAAAATCTTATTTTTTAGCCAATTTCTCTTTGATACGTGCAGAACGACCTGAACGCTCACGAAGATAGTACAATTTAGCTTGACGAACATCACCGCGACGTTTAACTGCAATTGAATCAACAATTGGGCTATGTGTCTGGAATACACGTTCTACACCAACACCATTCGAAATTTTACGAACAGTGAAAGCAGAATTTATGCCACGATTTTTAATAGCAATAACAACACCTTCAAATGCTTGAAGACGTGTTTTATCACCTTCTGTAACTTTAACTTGAACGACTAGCGTATCGCCTGGTGCGAATGCTGGTACGTCAGTTTTTAATTGCTCGGCTTCGAGCTGTTTAATAATATTACTCATAATACCTTCTTCCTAGGTTTCACTGTCATCAACAGGTTGCTGCTCATTTTTCTTATTAGAGTTTTCTTTAATAAGGTTAAGCATTTTTTCCTGCTCCGCAGTCAGAGCTAGGTTAGTTAAAAGTTCTGGTCGTCTAGTCCAAGTTCTTTCTAGAGACTTAAATTGTCGCCATTTTCTGATGTTCTCATGATTACCGCTTAACAACACTTTGGGAACGGAAACTTGTTCCCCATCAGAAGTATTTAATACTTCTGGCCGAGTATAATGTGGACAATCTAATAAGCCGTCAGAAAATGAATCCTGTTCAGCAGATTGATCGTGCCCCAATACACCCGGTACAAAGCGTGCTACAGCATCGATTACATTCATGGCAGCTAATTCACCACCACTTAACACGTAATCACCGACAGACCATTCTTCATCGATATCCGATTCAATCAATCTTTCGTCAATGCCTTCATATCTTCCTGCAATAAATACAAGTCGATCATGCTGCGCTAATTCTCGCACACCAGCTTGGTCTAACTTACGTCCCTGCGGCGACAAATAAATAACCTTAGCTTGACTTCCCCCATTAAGGGAAGCATCCATAGCAGCAGCATTTTTTGCTGCCTTTATGGCATCACGTAATGGTTGTACCATCATCAACATCCCTGGACCACCGCCATACGGACGGTCATCTACAGTGCGATGTCGATCATGGGTAAAATCTCTCGGGTTCCACTGATGAAACTCAATCAATTCATTACGGATCGCTCGGCCTGTCACCCCATACTTGGTTATCGCATCAAACATTTCAGGAAAAAGGCTAATAACCCCTATCCACATTCGTTTGTTACTCACAAGCTAAAAGCCTGGGTCCCAGTCAACACAAATTTGTTTATTTTCAATGCTTACCGATTTGATCACTTGTTCAAAAAGATACGGAATTAATCGTTCTTTTTTACCAAAGCCATCATTGCGGTTTGCTTTCACAACCAGTACATCATTGGCACCTGTTTCCATTATGTCGGAAACACTCCCTAGATCGTAACCTTGGGTAGTCACAACGTTCATTCCCATTAAGTCGCGCCAGTAAAATTCACCCTCTGATAATTCAGGTAAGATCTCTTCACTAACAAAAATTTCCGAACCAACCAAGCTTTGAGCAAGATCTCGATCGTCAATCCCAGCAACTTTAACTATGAGGCCGTTGTTGTGCTTGCGCCAATCAGTGATTTCGACTGATTGAACTTTATTTCCTAATTTTAAAGACCAAGGAAAATAGTCTAAGATAGCTTCAGAATCATCGGTAAACGAGTGAATTTTCAACCAACCTTTGACTCCGTAAACTGCGCCTACTTTGCCCAAGATGACTTCTTTATCTACTGCTTCCACGATAACTCCTAAACTTACCAGGTTAATTAAGCTGCTGTTTGAGCGTCTTTAACTAACTTGGCCACACGATCAGATACACCAGCACCTTGACCAACCCAATGGTTGATACGATCTAAGTCTAAGCGTAATTTTTCTGCTTGACCTTGTGCTGTAGGGTTGAAGAAACCAACTTTCTCGATGAAACGACCATCGCGAGAGTTACGGCTATCTGCAACAACAACCTGATAGAATGGACGCTTTTTAGCGCCACCACGAGCTAAACGAATGGTAACCATATCGTCCTCTATTTATTTAAGTGTTAAACGAATTTTCCAGACACTTCCGTCACCACAGTGACAGAAAAGCTCGCGTATTCTACGCTTTTAACGTAAAAATGCAAGGAATTATATAACGCTTAATAGCATTATTATGAATTAATACATTCATATTTGCTGGTAAATGCGGGATTCGCATTTATGTTAGGTGGGGGATGGTTGAGATTCATCAACCATCATTAAACTATGGTAATACTTTTAGACCGCTAATCAAGACTCTAATAACAACAAGGTAGCCTAAGCTACCTTGATTAAATAAATAAAAAACATGTAGTTAATGGTTAGCGACGGAACATACCACCAGGCCCACCCATGCCACCAGGAGGCATCATGCCCTTCATACTGCGCATCATTTTTTGCATGCCGCCTTTACCTGACATTTTTTTCATCATTTTTTGCATTTGGGTAAATTGTTTCAATAACTTATTCACGTCTTGAATTTGTGTGCCTGAGCCAGCAGCGATACGTCTTTTACGCGAGCCTTTAATAATATCGGGTCGAGTGCGCTCTGCCGGTGTCATGGAATTAATAATCGCTTCCATTCTTACCGTCATCTTATCGTCCATTTGCCCCTTGACCTGCTCTGACATATTACCCATACCAGGCAACTTATCCATTAAGCCCATCATGCCCCCCATGCTTTTCATTTGCACGAGTTGATCGCGAAAGTCTTCAAGATCAAAGCCTTTACCACTTTTAACTTTATTCGCTAATTTTTCCGCTTGCTTTCTATCAACTTTCTGTTCGACTTCTTCGATCAAAGAAAGTACGTCACCCATACCTAAAATACGCGAAGCGATACGATCTGGATGGAAAGGTTCAAGCGCATCTGTTTTTTCGCCAACCCCCATAAATTTGATTGGCTTACCGGTAATATGGCGGATAGACAGGGCTGCACCACCACGGGCGTCACCATCGGTCTTAGTTAAAATAATCCCTGTTAACGGTAATGCTTCATCGAATGCTTTAGCAGTATTGGCTGCATCTTGACCTGTCATTGCATCAACGGTAAATAATGTTTCAACTGGGTTAATAGCAGCATGAAGTGCTTGGATTTCCCCCATCATGCTTTCGTCAACGTGCAACCGACCAGCCGTATCAACAATCAATACATCAAAGAAGTTTAATTTGGCATGCGCAATCGCGGCATTTGCTATATCAATTGGCTTTTGTTTGATATCACTTGGGAAAAACTCAACATTTATTTCATTAGCTAATGTTTCTAGTTGCTTAATTGCCGCTGGACGATAAACGTCAGCACTGACCACAAGTACTTTTTTCTTTTCACGTTCCGTTAAAAACTTTGCTAACTTTGCTACAGATGTTGTTTTACCAGCACCTTGCAAACCGGCCATTAAGACCACCGCTGGTGGGGTCGCTTTTAAGTTTAAGCCTTCATTAACCTCACCCATCGCCGCTTCAAGTTCGGTACGAACGATTTTTACGAATACTTGCCCTGGCGTTAAACTTTTAGAGACGTCTTGACCAAGCGCTCGCTCTTTTACTTTACTAATAAATTCGCGAATAACAGGTAAGGCAACATCTGCTTCCAGAAGTGCCATACGTACTTCTCGCAATGTATCTTTTATGTTGTCTTCAGTTAAACGGCCTTTGCCACTGATATTTTTTAACGTTTTAGTTAAACGATCGGAAAGATTTTCAAACATGCACTACTCAATGTCACAGGTACTATTACAAAAATTACTGTTATTATACCTTCGAGTCTAATAATCGAAAGCAGAAAATAACAGCGATATGGTTTTCTCCTAACAAATAGTAGATTAACACACCTAGTCGCATTGACGATTCTTATAGGTAAAGTTAATACAAATTGCCATTAGGTGATATGATCACGTTATATCGCTTGAATATTTCTCCAATGTTTAAACTGATAAATAGGTAGCTAATGTGGACGTAGTTTTATTAATGCTAAATAACTTTATTTCGCTAAGCGCTGAAGCGAGCCCTTGGTTATTATTAGGCTTGTTAATAGCTGGGTTAATGAAAGCTTGGGTTCCAACGCATATAATGAGCCGTCATCTAGGCCAAGGTAAATCCGCTATTATAAAAGCTGCATTAATAGGGGCGCCTTTACCTTTGTGCTCTTGTGGTGTTATTCCTGTTGCTACCGAATTAAGAAGAAGTGGCGCTTCAACATCAGCAACATCTTCATTTTTAGTGGCAACGCCAGAAACAGGTGTGGACTCAATATCAGTATCATACGCGTTATTAGGTCCAGTTATGGCTATATACCGCCCGATAACGGCGGTTCTATCAGCCATTTTAACCGGTTTTTTGGTATCGACCACTCAGGATACCTCGCCAAAAAATACCAAAGTGAAAAGTAGTTGTTGTGCGAGCCAAGCAAAAACTGCGCTGTCACAGCAAACCAATAGTTGTTGCTCGACCAAAACAGTAAAGAAAAACGACTCCATTTTTAGTAAAACCCTATCAGGCATACATTATGCGGCAACACAATTAATTGATGATCTTATTATTTGGCTCATCATTGGATTAGCTTTCGCCACATTAGTAAAAACCTTTCTTCCGCCAACGTTTTTAGTAAGTTACGGCAGCGGCCTTGTTGCCATGTTGATTATGATGCTGATCTCAATCCCGATGTATATATGTGCAACAGCATCAACGCCAATAGCTGCGGGATTTATCATGGCCGGTTTATCACCTGGTACAGCATTAGTCTTTATGATGGCGGGCCCAGCAACCAATATTTCAACGTTGGGAGTCATTAAAAATGAAATGGGTCTTTCTGTATTGGTACGATATTTACTAGGGATAGCAGTCTGTGCTATCGCCTTTGGTTATTTATTAGATATTGGTTTACATTATTATCAGATAGATATTATTCAGCAAATGGAACACAGCCATGAGCTTTTACCAGAGTGGTTGGGATTAACATCAGCCCTAATCATTGCCTTGCTCGCGATAAAGCCCTTGCGCAATACAGTAATGAAGACATACGTTGCAGGTTAACAATGAACAAAAGCAATGAGTAAACCGAAACAACACCAGATTCTGATCTAGATTAAGATAATTTATGCTTTATATCTGGTGTCAACCTATCAATCTGATAGAATCAAACCGCAGGTTTTAAATGACCTCAATAAAAATTAATGATTGATTTTTTATAGTGTTGGAGCACTTTGTGGAATTATTGGATATATACTCTGTTGTTGCCGTTTTCTGTTATTCTTTGGCGACGATTGCCATCCTCACGCGTTTATTTCATCCTGATGGCCCAAACTTAAAACTCGTTTTAACCTTCGGCTGTCTAGCTATTATTGGCCATACCCTTGCCGATACTCAATTTTTGTATGCTAACGATACCATTAATTTTAATTTACCCAATGTAATCTCCTTAGTGAGTTTGCTCATAGCATTAGCTGTTACCGCGATTTCACTGCGATTTAAAGTCAATTTATTGTTACCGGTGGTTTACGGCTTTGCCGGAATATGGCAATTAATCATTTTAATTATTCCCCCTTTACATGAAATCCCGTTAACCGCGGAAAAACTTGTGGTTTTCACTCATATCATTTTATCGTTGATCGCTTATTGTGTACTGGTTATTGCAACGTTATATAGCTTTCAAGTCGCCTATATTAACTATAAGCTAAAGAGTAAAAATTTAACGGCTGTAAGCCATTTACCGCCTTTAATGCAAGTTGAACGACAACTATTTATAATATTGGCCATGGGCACGCTTTGCTTGATATTAAGTTCGCTTAGTGGCTTTATTTTTATGGAAAACTTCTTTGCGAAAGGTACGCTCCATAAAACGCTATTATCACTGGTCGCCCTAGTCATGTATTTAGTTATTTTATGGGGACATTTTAAACGAGGTTGGCGTGGTCATAGAGTCTTGATTCTGACAACTACCGCGACATCGATATTAACCTTGTCATACTTTGGCAGCAGATTTGTGAAAGAATTTCTATTATCTTAGTATTTAAGGTATAAAGTGTATTGATTTAGGTTGTTTAGACTCCATGTTTAGTTAAACAACATTTTTTTAGGCAATCTAGGACCCCCTATTGGACAACATATCTACCAATATGCTGTTTGTCATCCTTGGCATTCTCGTATTTATATCTGCGTATTTTTCTGGCTCTGAAACAGGCATGATGTCGATTAACCGTTATCGACTTCGTAATCTCGAAAAAAATAATCACCGCGGTGCGAAACGCGTGAGTAAATTGTTAGCGCGCCCCGATCGCCTTATTGGCTTAATTTTAATAGGTAATAATTTAGTCAATATTGCCGCAGCTTCTATTGCTACAATAATTGGCACTCGGCTACTGGGTGATTTTGGTGGTTTTATCGCTTCCACGGTAATCCTTACCTTTGTGATTTTAATCTTTGCTGAAGTAACGCCAAAAACGTTGGCTGCACTGTACCCTGAGAAAGTCGCGTTTCCAAGTTCAATCATATTATCTGTGTTACTAAAAATACTACTTCCTCTAGTTATTGCCATTAACTGGATCACTAATGGCATATTAATGATATTAGGTATCAGCTCAGAGCAGCGAGAGCAACATAGTTTGAGTAGCGAAGAATTAAGGACGGTTGTTAATGAGTCTGGCGCGTTATTAGCAGAACGAGACCAGAATATGCTAGTGGGTATTCTTGACTTAGAGAATGTTACTGTTGAAGACATAATGATCCCTCGTAATGAATTAGTAGGCATTGATATCAATTTAGATTGGAAAAAAATTCAAAAACATTTAACCCAGTCTAGTCATACCCGAGTGCTTTTATATCGAGATAATATCGACGACGCTGTTGGTTATATCCACGTGCGAGATGCACTTAAATTACTTTCTAAAAACCAATTCACCAAAGCTACTCTTTTAAGAGCGGTGAGAGAGTTATACTTTATTCCTGAAGGCACACCACTTAACATACAGCTATTAAAATTTCAGCATGCCAAAGAACGCTTAGGTCTAGTTGTAGATGAATATGGGGATATACAAGGTTTAGTGACCTTAGAAGATATATTGGAAGAAATTGTTGGTGACTTTACTACGACCATGACTCCAACCCCCAGTGAAGAGGTGCACCTACAACCCGACGGCAGTTATCTTGTTGATGGCAGTGCGACTATTAGAGATATTAATAAAGAAATGTCCTGGGATTTCCCTACTGATGGCCCAAAAACACTCAACGGTTTGATCGTTGAATATTTAGAAGATATTCCGCAGGCAAAGCTCAGTGTGCGAATTGCTGGCTATCCGGTAGAAATAATTGATGTAACTGACAACATGATCAAAACCGTAAGGATCATGCCCAATTATAAAGTCGCCATGAAAACGACTGAACAATAAAGATCACCCGTTCATTAAGTCATGTCATTGGAATCAGCGTGGTCCTGCGCCCAAGCGTTGATTCTATTTTCATCTTACTAATACCAATTGAACGAGTTGATGACTCACTTTGTGAGACAAAATACTTCAATCGATATAAGTCACCAAACATAAAAACATCCAGATAAAAAACCGAAATAAATTATTTTGGATAAGTTTTATCACACTCTAATTTATATACAGACTTATCCACATGAAAAAATGCTCTATGCAATTTTCCACAATTTCTGTGGATAACAAATGCGAGACCAATGGAATATAGGCTTTGAAATTTGCAAATGCTTTTTAATAAAAAAACAAACTTTTTTCACTAAAAATATACCGACTTAGACTGGGAAAGGGGTAGCCGTTTTTTTCAAATTTTTATAAGGTCTTTGGCAAGAAATATGCAAATATCAACTACTGTGCTTAACGAAAAAAATACCATAAAAATAAAGAGTAATGATCGATAAATCATTACTCTCAGAAAATATCAAGTTACAAGCATATTGATAACATGATGAATTTATTAACCAAAGAATAGACGCCATAACCAACCTTTATTTAGTTCTGACTCACAACTTTTCAGCTGGCTACTATATCGTCTTGCACGAGTATCTACCTTTTTAGCAACTTTTACTAACCATCCCTTTTTCTTATAGGTTTTACGTTTAAACCCGCCCCACCCTTCGTGATAGTTTAGATATTGGTTATAAGCATCCCATTTAGATATTTTATTGATTTTTTGTGTCTTATAAATAAACCAAGCCATAAAATCAATCGCGTCATCGAAGTCATCACGATCTGCACCAGAACTATCCGTTTCTCTAATATAATCATCCCAAGTCATGGTTTTAGCCTGTGAATAACCGTAAGCTGTACTTACGCGTCCCCAAGGGATGAAGCCTAACAAATAATCGCGAGGCGGCAATGCATCTTCTTTAAATGAACTTTCCTGATACATCATACTAATAGGCACGTGAATAGGAACCCCCCAACGTTCGCGTGCGTCTTTAGCGGCAAAATACCAATCACGATGTTCACGAAAGATTTCACAAATGTTTTCAGGATTTTTAGGAGGTGCCGTCGCACACCCAAGAGAAGTAAATACTAAGAAGACTAGAAAAATATTTATTTTTGACAATGACATATTGAAACGACTCAGCTTATTATGACATTCATGATGCCAGAATTTATTGCGGTGAAACAGGGAATTTTGTCATGATAAAAAAACAAAATAATTTATGAACAATTTGAACCTATTTGCATTTAGACACTCATACAATATGAGAGGCTTTTATTTCCCTTAGTGTTTCATGTTTTTAGCGCGTTGGATAACGCGCTTTTTTTTATTTAAAATTCAATCAGTTCACACTTTTTTATTATTTTTTTGTATATATTTTGAACTAATTAAGTATTTAATAATCAGATATATTGAAAGCGAAACCTCCCTGGACTGCTTTCTTAGTTTTATAGCGCGTTGCCCTAACGCGCTTTTTTTTTTTTTTTATCAAAAATGTCTAATCATAATGACCTTACAGAAGATAAAAATCGCTCTTTGTATAGGTGTTCTAATTCGCTTCAATCCAAGCCTACCTATAAACCTTTTAATTCCTGCTAAGTGGTCAATTAATGTACTTATCATTAAACACAGTTTTTTAATAACCTAAATACTGGCAAAATAATCTGTTAAAAATTGATCAAAGTCCTTGGTGTCGCTTTGCTCAATTTGTGCCTGTTTTTGATGTGAAAGTGCAACACTTTCAACAAAATGTTGCTGGTCAAAACATTGGTACTCTTTAGAAAGCAAATCATCCCTATATTGCTGCGCGAGTTCTAACGCGGTAGCAGACAAACTCTTTTTTTGGTCGACAATTAAAGCTAAAATTTGTGCTGAAGGCGTTAAAGAAGGGTCGTTGATTTTCGCTCGTTCATTATCTACCGATTGCCCATAATGCTCAGTATCGTATGCTTTATCTAACAACTCCGCCACTTTTTGCATATCGTCAAAAAGTTCATTACCCCATTGTTTAACAGACTTTTGAATGCCCATATCATTGAGTACTAATGATGGATCTCGTCCTCTGATAACAACTTCATCCATATTCCGTTCAAAACTTTGTTGGACGCTACAATCAAGTTCTTGATTAGGCAGTAATGCACAATACGTTAAAAAGACATCAAGAAAGTAAACTTGCTCAATACTAATGCCGGTATCAGCAAATGGATTAACATCTAACGCACGTACTTCAATGTATTCAACCCCTCTATTTTGTAAGGCTTCAGAGGGTTTCTCACCTGGATTCGCCACCCGTTTAGGACGAATAGGCGCATATAATTCATTTTCTATTTGCAAAACATTGCTATTGAGTTGTTGGTATTTACCATCAACTTTGACCCCAATTTTATCGAATTTATCAGACAATAAACTGATGGCGCTTTGCACACCATCAACATAGCCTTTAAGGTCGTCGTAACATATTTTCAATGCTGATTGTTCGCTATTGGTATAGCCCAAATCGCTCATCCTGAGTGATGTAGCGTATTCTAGATACAACGCGCCACTTGGTGATTTTTTGAAGGGTAATTGATGTGGCTTATCTTGCAAGAAAGAAGAGCATATTGCAGGAGAGCTGCCATACAAATATGGGATCAACCAACAAAAACGTTTGTAGTTTCTTAGTACCGAAAAGTATTGTGCGGAGATAAAGGTCTCAAGATCATCTTTATTATCATTTATTTTTTGTAGCGTGTGCCAAAATGATTGAGAAAATGAAAAGTTAAAATGAATACCAGATATCACCTGCATCATACTGCCATAACGGTTTTTCAACCCCTGGCGGTATACCGTTTTCATTTTACCTATATTTGACGAGCCATATTGAGCTAACGGTATTTTGTCATCGTCATCAACAAAGCATGGCATGCTCAATGGCCACAACAACTCACCGTCAATCTGACTCAAGGTATATTTTTGAATATCTTCTAATTGTGCTATCGCCTGCTCCGGCGAATTTGAAACTGGGGTAATAAATTCCAATAAGGTTTCAGAATAATCCGTGGTAATTTGCGGATGAGTCAGCGCTGAGCCTAAATTGTGATAATGAGGATGATCAGACAGTTTTCCTTGCGGTAAAACCCTTAACGCTTCTCTTTCAATACCTCGCCCTATTCCAGTTAATGATGGCAGGTTGGTATCAAGGCTAAACGCCGCAATATAATCGTTCAATGATAAATTCAAAGTGATTCCTAGTGGATTGAATCAAGAAGCTATTAACTCGATCTGTGGGTCATAACTTAATTTTCAATACGTACGTATAATTATTTGTATTTTATTAATGATAACAATGAATAGCTAGCTGTTAGTTACATAATGAACAATGTCATTGTTACATCGCTATCTGACCGCAAAATATCACTCTGTATTACAAGCCAATATAAAATAAAATTATTAACCTACAACCAACTTGAATTTCAACGATAAGCGTCCACATAATAATGATGGTTAGCATCACACCTAATGGTTTATTTTTCAGCTATTTTAACGGCAAGGTCAAACAAAAATAACTTCTCAATTGTAATAACTTATGAATAGAAGTTTCTTATCTTTTGCACATCAGTTAAAGTTTATTGCTCAATGGTCTGTTGATCTTTTATTTTAGTCTCTGCAATAGGCTAATTTTAAAGATAACAAGGCGAAAAACGTGCAATGTAGTTGTTCTACTTTAACGTTTTTCAACGAAATTAGGTTGAAAATTAGCCATAGCCCTTTGGGTTGCCTTGAAAAATCGTCTCTCGGTGTTGCCTGCATGGATGTAGGTACTTAGGTTATGTTTGGAACAACCAAACTCTACATTAAGTGCCTTGATAGCCATCTTTTTCAAGTGCAACAGCGTTAAAAACTAAAAGAACAACAGCCCCTAATAATAAAAAGAAATATTATGCAAGATAGTCCATTAAGTTTACTACCGCCACTCATTGCTATTATCATCGCTATTTGGCGAAGAAATGCGCTACTCGCCCTACTTATAGGGGTTGTGCTGTGTTACGTCATGATTGAGCAGTGGCAACCCGTTACAGGAATTCAAGCGTCTGTATATGGTATAGCTACCGTATTCTCATCCATTGGTAACACCTATATTATCATCTTTAGCTTATTGATCGGTGCGCTTGTTGCGCTAATGAATAAATCTGGGGCGGTAAATGGCTTTATTGAACATTTAGCTAAACTCAACCTAGTAAAGTCAAGTCGGCAAGCGAGTATGCTCCCTACGCTTATCGGAACCAGTATTTTTACCGACACTAATTTAAGCATGTTCACAGCGGGCATGGCTAGCCAGCAACTATTTGATAAACATAAACTTAGTCGAGCAAGATTAGCATACTTGCTTGATTCAACCTGCGCCCCTATAAGCATATTATTTTTGATTAACGGTTGGGGTGCCTATGTACTCGGTCTATTAGATGGTTATCAATTTAGCGATCCTGTCGGGATTCTAATTGGTACTATCGGTTATAATTTTTACGCAATAATCGCCGTACTCCTCGCATATTACACCGCATATAGCGGTAAAGTATTTGGCCCAATGAAGCACGCGTCATCTGCTAACGATATTGGCACACACGAAGTTGTCAGTGAGGTGGCATCTTCTAAGGTCATGTGGATACCGTTAATCGCATTACTAGGAATTACCTTGCTTTTATTATGGTATACAGGTGATGGCGACATTCGCCGCGGTTCAGGTTCTTTCTCGGTCTTTTGGGCAATATTAAGTGCGTTATCCATCCTCATTATCATGATTTTACATGCTCGATTATTACCTTTAGATAAAATAATTAAGACTTCATGGCAGGGAGTGAAAAGTATGTCTCCAGCCGTGGCCATTTTAGTACTTTCTTTTGCTTTTGGTGATGCAATAAAAGCATTAGGTACTGGAGTGTATGTTAGCCAGTTACTCAATGTACAAGTGCCATTATTTATGATGGCACCAATTCTGTTTATTGCCGCTGCAATCATGGCATTTGCAACCGGCACTTCATGGGGAACATTTGCCATACTTGTCCCTATTGCCGTGCCTATTGCTCAAGAAAGTGGCCTACCCATAGAGTTTCTCGTCGCCGCTGTACTCGGTGGTGGTATCTTTGGCGATCATGCCTCTCCTATTTCAGATACTACTGTGGTGGCGTCAATCGCCAGTGGCTGTGATCACTTTGAGCACGTAAGAACCCAACTGCCTTATGCCCTTTTCGGCGCGATATCAACGGTAATTATTTACGCATTTATTGGGTTAAACTTTTAGTATGGATGCTATTAACGGATTTGAGCTTGTTGATGAACAAGCTCATTTCATCATTTGCAATAAAGCACCTGACGTAAATTTTCATGACGAAGGCACTCTGGGCTCAGGTTTATTTAACCAAATAAAATTACGTTTAAAACAAGATGAACTCTATCCCGTGCATCGACTAGATAAAATGACATCGGGACTAATTATTTTCGCTAAAACTAAAACCGCCGCTCAACAGTTTCAGCGCATCTTTTGTAGTCATGAGTTAGAAAAATTTTATATTGCCATTAGTGATCAAAAGCCAAAGAAAAAACAAGGTTTAATCAAAGGTGATATGGCGAAAAGCCGACGCGGCAGTTGGAAACTATTAAGAAGCCAAGAAAACCCAGCAATAAGTCAGTTTTTTTCTTACAGTATTGGCGACGGTCAGCGTTTGTACCTGATTAAACCCCATTCGGGTAAAACTCACCAAATACGTGTCGCACTAAGCAGTATAGGCGCGGCCATTATTGGTGATCGTATTTATCACTCACAATCAAACGTCGATCGCGGCTACCTACATGCATACGCGCTGAAATTTACATTAGATGATCAGACTTATCAGTATCTGTTGCCACCGACAACTGGCGAGCACTTTCTAAGCACTGCACTCAGAGACGAATTAACAAAGATTGGTGCGCCTTGGCAGCTGAACTGGCCCAAAGTCTAATACCACTTTATATAGATAAACAGCCGATATTACTTTGAAAATAATCAAGAAAAAGTCTGGTTTTAGTAGGAATAGTACGACTTTGGTACATCACACTGAGCTGCTGTGCCAATGGAGAATTTTCAAGAAATACCTTTGTTAACTTAGGCGACTGTCGCGCAATATAATCAGGCAATTTAATAATCCCTAAGTCGCGCTCACAGGCAGCAACCCTCATTTCGGGACTCGACAATGTCATCCGCCCATTAACATCAACCGCACGCACGGTATTACCATCTCGAAATAGCCATTGCTTTTCTTCTTGGCTTAACATGCAATCTTCCATAGACAAATCTTCTGGCACCTTTATATGCTCACTCCTTTGTCTTGATGCACTATAAATAGATTGGGGAAAACTCATTAAATTTTTTGCTATCCATTGTGATGCCGGCAATTGGGTTTCGTGCAGAACAAAAATAAGATCTGCCCGAAAATCAACTTCGGCAATATCGCCAGAATACTGCCGACACGTTAACGATATTTTTGGATATAATTTTGCAAAATCACTCACTAATACAGTGATCACGCGATTAAAGAACTCAAGTGGTAACAAGATATCGAGCTTTCCCTGCGGTTCATTGATCATTACTCCCACTTCGTCTTCGACCAGTTTCAATGCTTCTATGTGAGGTTTACTTGCTTGGTACAGTAATTTACCCGCCGGCGTTAACTGCTGGCTTCTGGTTGTTCTGATCAATAACTGGCTGCCCAGTTTCTTTTCCAGTTGCGCAATATGACGACTCAGTTTGGATTTTGGCGTATTTAACTTTTTTGCCGCTAAGGTAAAAGTTCCGGTATCGACTATGGTGACAAAGAGTAATAAGTCATCAAGACTGGCTGTATTCATATCGCATCATTATATCAAAAATAGAACAATAAATATCATTAAACCCATCTAATCAACAAAAAGCAAATTATGTAGACTAGCGCTATTACCTGATACCAGTCGATTGCTGGATAAGGTGACTGACACTCTCTATTACATTAACAACGAACTAAGGATGATAAATTGACTCAAGTAACTGAAGTTTTAGCAAGCGATTTTACAGAAGAAGTGGAAAACTATACCGGTCAGGTTTTAGTTGATTTTTACGCGCAGTGGTGCGGTCCATGCAAAATGATAGCCCCTATAATTGAGCAAATAGCCCATGAGAATAACGCTTTAAAAGTCGTGAAAGTAGATGCAGATGAAGCGCAAGCATTAATGGCTAAATATGGGATCCGAGGTATTCCAACATTACTGCTATTTAATAATGGTGAAGTAGTTGGGGCTAAAGTAGGCGCAGCGTCTTTATCTCAAGTTAAAGATTTCATTGTTCAATAACTAACAAAGAGAAGAGCATATTGCTCTTCTCTTTGTCATATCTTCTTTATAATGAATGTAAAAACACCATAGCAATTGCCACCGGACAAACAAATTTAGTGTACCAGGGCCATATTTTCCAAAATATGCTCTGTTCGACATCCTCATTACCTTGTTTTATCTCTGTTAAAATAGAATGACGATGCCAAATCCAACCAACAAAGACACAACACAGCATAGCAATAATAGGCTGACCATATTGAGTCGATAAAATGGCGACAAAATCTAACATAAATTCAATATTCAGAACAATCACAATACTAAGTAGCAAGATAAGCAAACCAATAAATGTCGTTGCTTTTACCCGTTCAATGTTATGGCGCTCTACGACAAAAGACACTGGACCTTCTAACATTGAGATAGACGACGTTACTGCGGCGATACTCATCAAAACAAAGAAAGCAAACGCAACAAATAAACCAACAGCGCCCATACTATTAAATAAACTTGGCAGCACAGTAAACACTAACCCTGAACCAGAAATTAAGCTGCCATCTTCAGCAAAAATAGCCACACCTTGTGCTTGAGCAACATACATTGAGGGAATAATTAATAACCCCGCTAAAAAGGCAATTGACACGTCGATAAGAGTGACTTGTGCACCTAACGAGACGAGATTTTCCTTTTTAGAAATGTATGAGCCATATATCACCATGACACTAGTCCCCAAAGACAGAGAGAAAAATGCTTGGCCCAGTGCACTGATTAATAAATTAGGTTCTAACACTCTAGAAATATCTGGGTTTAAATAGGCATTTAAACCTTCTGCGGCGCCGTCAAGCGTTACAACATATAAGATCAACAGGATCAATAACGCAATTAACATCGGCATTAAACGTTTTGACCATTTCTCGATGCCCTGTTCAACACCACGCTGGATAATTAATATGGTCAGCATCATAAACAAGGTGGTAAATAACAAGTTTCTTGGTAAAGATTGAGAAATAAGCCAATCAGCAATATCAGTTAAGCCAGCAATACGTGCCAATGGCTCAACGGCATAGGACATCATCCAACCCGCTAAAATTCCGTAAAAGCTTAATATTAATGCCGCACAGATGATGCCGCCAAAGCCTACAACAAACGCGAACCTTTTTTGCCAGACACTTCTCGACATTTTTTGCAATGACGTTACCGCATTGGCTTGGCCATAACGACCAATAAGTAATTCGGCCATAAAGGCAGGGTAAGCAAGACAAAATGCCAAGACTAAATAAACCAACACAAATGCAGCGCCGCCATTACTTGCTGTTTGAGTTGGAAAGCCCCAAATATTCCCTAAACCAACGGCGGAACCTGCCGCAGCCATGATAAAACCTAAACGCGAACTAAATCCGCCTCTTGAAACACTCATGCAAACACATCTTTATTATTATTGGACGCTCTAATTTACTTAAAGTGTCCGCAAAAAAATAGAGGAAAATACATATATTCGTCATTAGTAACGAACGATGTAGGATTTTCAATGTAAAGAAATGCTTACCACAATAATTACATTGAGTTAAAAAGCTTGAATATTTAATAGGTTAAATGAATTATCACGAGATAATCGCTTAAAGATATCCATCTTCTTTAAGCGGTTTGGCTATGAAAGGCTTATACCATTAAGCATAAATATTGGCTCATTGAGCAAGAATACCTACGCAAATTCCTATTACTAGTCTCTGAAGTTATTAAATTGAAAGGTTTGTTCTAAATCAGCTTCACGAACTAATTTCATTACCGCTTGCAAATCATCACGCTTCTTGCCAGTAACTCGAACCTGATCGCCCTGAATGGCCGCCTGCACTTTTAATTTCGCGTCTTTAATTAACTTAATAACTTTTTTTGCAACTGGTTGTTCAATTCCTTCTTGAAAAGAAATCTGCGCACTAAAAGATTTTCCCGAATGCACCGTTGAGCCAACGGTCATAGCTTTAGCATCGATATTGCGTTTTGACAGTTGATTACGCAAAATATCTAGCATTTGTTTTAATTGAAAGTCCGAATCTACTTTGGCAGTAACGACTGGCGGTTTCCACTCAAAGCTTGCTTCTACCCCCCGAAAATCAAACCGAGTTGTCAATTCACGATTCGCATTATCAGTGGCGTTTCTCACTTCTTCTAAATTTATTTCAGAAACAATATCTAACGATGGCATATAGTTATCTCAATCTTTAAAAAAATCACTCTGGGCTAATAATAACAAAACAACTCTCGAATACCAATGAAACTAGCCGTGTAACCGCGCTATAAAATTGGTATCTCAGCATTTGCCCATGTTATCATTGCAACACGCTATTTATAAAAGTTCAACGCATGAAAACTCGTCATCATTTACTGTTTTTTCTAATGTTATTGCTGTCTTTGGTTATTCTTTTTATCTCTGATGATATACGTACCTTAATTTTAGATACCACTGGCATAGACTCTTTTGGCCACATCATTAGCTTTTTCATTTTATCTTGGCTATTAAGTAGTATCTTAAAATTACCGTTATTAAATATCGGTATTTGCCTAATTTTCTACGGTGCACTTTCTGAAATTGGCCAATATTACTTAGGATTTCGCAATGGTGAATTTAGAGACTTCGTTGCCGATTTAATTGGCATAGGTCTTTTTATGTTACTGAAATGGTTTGCTATCGTTTATGGTAAAAGACACTCAGTACCACATTATAAGCAATTAAAATGAATATTGTTATTGTCGGACAAGGCGCTATAGGCCTACTTTGGTACACGCACTTATGCCAAATCGCACAGTCGTCATCGCATAGTATTAGTTTATATTGCTCGCGCAACCACGATAGTAATATCAAAGATGTGCAATTTAACACATTAACTAAGCAAACTGTTTTAACGCCAATAAATATAGCCTCGAGCGCCTCTATTCGTTTAGCTGATGTTATTTTGCTGTGTGTAAAATCATATCAAGTACAACAAGCTATGGCTGAGATAGTGGCGCATACTACAAATGGTGCAAAGGTCATTTTGTGCCATAACGGTATGGGCACATTATCAGATATTCCTAAATCCGTTACTGAACATCACCCTATATTTGCCATGTTAATAACGCATGGCTGTTATCGAGAAGCACCTTTTCGCGTAGTCCATACTGGCGCAGGAAAAACGGACTTAGGCTTATTGTCTGGGCAAACATCCGAGCAAGAAATATCAGATTTAACGGCCATATTTGATGCTGCTTTACCGACGGTGAATTGGCAAAAAGATATTGTTAATGGCCAGTGGTTAAAACTTGCCATAAACTGCGTGATCAACCCGTTAACGGCACTTTATGACATTGATAATGGTGAAGTTATTAATGGCTGTTACCAAGAAGATATAGAAAATATATTAACAGAAGTAGTCCGGGTTGCGAAAAATTCACAGATCACTTTATCGCTGAATCAGCTCTTAGAAACAGTTAAATTAGTGGCTAAAAATACCGCGCAGAACAGTTCGTCTATGCGCTGTGACGTGGCGGCAAAACGTCCTACAGAAATCGACTATATCAATGGCTACATTCACCAGCTAGGTAAACAGCAAAATATTGCTACCCCAATAAACACCCTGTTATGGCAACAAATAAAACAACGCGAAGCTGATTATCAAACACCTTGATAATCAGCGTTGTTAGGCTTTGTACAGGTGAATTAACCTCACCAACTAAGGTCGGTATACCTTGACATTGCTATAACCATTATCAAGCAAATATAAGGCCTGTAATTTACTCATAACGCCATGGTCACAATACAATAAATAATCTTTAGATTTATCCAAATCACCAAATTGCGTGGCCAATTTATAAAATGGAATATGAATAACTTCAACACCTTCTAGCGCTAAAGGCTTTTCATCTTCTTCTTCTGGACTTCTAATATCGACAACAACCGCGTTTTCAGCAATTTGCTCTACTGTGTCAACAGCATGTATTTCCGCTTCGGTTTCTTGACCAATATCTCGAATATCGAAAATACGAGTCTCTTCGACCACTTTATCTAATATTG
This sequence comes from Colwelliaceae bacterium 6471, assembly GCA_040779335.1. Taxonomy (GTDB): domain Bacteria; phylum Pseudomonadota; class Gammaproteobacteria; order Enterobacterales; family Alteromonadaceae; genus JBFONV01. The sequence goes on along the minus strand of JBFONV010000001.1, from coordinate 638,213 downwards.
CAAAATCAAAATTGTCTTCTTCAGATTCGACTTTAGACAATACTGCTTTTACTGTCGGGCGATTTGAAATAACACCACAATATTCAGGTATAGTTTTCGCAAAATCTTCGGTGCCAATTTCGCGTGCAATATCAATAATGTCTTGTTTGTCGTAGGCAACTAATGGTCTCAAAATCAGTGTATCTGTCACTCGATCAATGACATTAAGGTTAGTTAAGGTTTGGCTAGAAACTTGCCCTAAACTTTCACCGGTCACCAAAGATTGAATGCCACGTTGTTCTGCTATTTTAGCGGCTGCACGCATCATCATACGTTTGAGAACGACGCCCATTTGACCATTTTCAATTTTTTCCAGTATTTCAGCAACCACAGGTTCAAAATCAACCGCAAAAAATTTAATACGGTGCGAAGCACCAAATTTATTCCATAAATAATAGCTAACTTGTTTAACGCCCACTTCGTGCGCTGAACCGCCCAAATTGAAAAAACAAAAATGTGTACGAGCACCTTTTTTAATCATTTGATAGCTGGCAACACCGGAGTCAAAGCCACCCGACATTAGCGATAACACATCTTCTTGTGTCGCAATAGGAAAACCGCCTAGCCCTTTATGACGTTCGGTAACGATAAATAATTTTTCGTTTTTAATTTCAAGTCTAACGGTTACGTCGGGCTTGCTGAGTTTAACGCGCGCACTTTCGACATGCTGATTTAATCCACCGCCGACATATTGTTCAACTTTTAGAGAATTAAAATCATGTGTGCCCGTTCGTTTTACGCGCACACAAAACGACTTGTTTTCGATGGTTTTAGCGTGAACAGCTAACGTTTTTTCAAAAATATCGTGTACGTCAGTGAAGTCCATTTGTTGAACTTCAATAAACATCGGGATGCCCGGAATGCATTTCAGGGTTTCGATTAATGCTAAACGATTTTCAGGACTATCATTTTTGGTGTTAACTTCAATATTATCCCAATTGGTACGTGTCGTGACCTGTTCATCGACTCGACGCAAAACATTTTTAACGTTGGATTCAAGTATTTTAGTAAAACGCTTACGCACTGGGCGGCTTTTAATCGTAATTTCGGCCTGTAATTTAACAATAAATTTCATCAAGAATAACACCACTTATTTCAATGGCGCGCATTATACACGAACTAGCACATCTTGGTAATGCTATGACGAACTGTCTCTGCTTTGTATAACGTCACAGATAAAAAAACCACTGTTTTTACACAGTGGTTTTATCTACAAGAAAATCAACTGAGATTATTGTTCGGTCAACGTGATAGGTTCAGACTGTTTCGCCTTACCTTGATTAATTGATATTTCAACTCGTCGGTTACGCCGACGATTCAAGGCGTTGGTGTTAGGCACTAATGGCCTTGTATCGGCGTAACCTACCACCAATAAACGACTTTCATCGAATCCAGGCACCTTAACCATTTCATGAGCAATAGCGACGGCCCGTTTGCTTGATAAGTCCCAATTTGAAGAGAACAACTCTGAGTTAATACCTTGATTATCAGTGTTCCCTGCGATCATGATCTCTCCAGGCATAGTATTTAATAGTTCCGCGATTTCTCGAATAATAGGTTTGAATTTAGGTTGTAAAAACGCCGACCCCGAAGAAAACGAACCATTTTCACGAATACGAATAGTTATTTGTTGCCCCAACGACTCTAATTCAATCGCACCATCTTGTATTTGTTGCTCAAGTTGCTCGGCAATCTTTTTGACTAAATCATTAATTTGCTCTTGTTGAGCTTGTTGCTGTTCTTCTTGGGCTTTTTGTACGGCTTCAGCAGACGCCTCATCTGCCGTACTTTGAGACTGTCCGCCTCTCTCTGTGCCACGTTGCTCTTGACGTCCGCCCGCAGAAGTTTCGTCGCCCGCCTGAAACTCGAGCATTTGCTGAGTCATTTCCATGGTTTGCTGTTGAATAATTTCAATTGGCGTTGGCTCTGGTTTACCGGGTCTAAATTCTTGCGCAATAATACTGGTGCCTTTAGGAATATCTTTTACTTCAATTTTATTTTGCACACCAAAGGCAAATTTCATCGAACCAGCTATTTGCTTAAACTTCAAAACATCCATTTCAGAAAAAGACAATAGCAACACAAAGAAACACATTAATAACGACATTAAATCGGCAAACGTTCCCATCCAAGCAGGTAGGCCTGGTGGTGGACATTTACATTCTTCTGGAGCGTCTGACATTATGCTCTCCCGTTATTCTTCTGTCGTATCAACGGTACGCTTACCTTCCGCCAGATAATTTTTCAATAATCCTTCAATCACACGAGGGTTTTGCCCGTCTTGAATACCGAGTACGGCGTCTAAGATTAATTGTTGGTTTAATTTCTCTTCTGCGAGACGAAGTCTTAATTTGTTAGCGATAGGAATCGCGATAACATTTGCTAAAAAAGCGCCATAAAGTGTCGTCAACAAAGCAACTGCCATTGCAGGACCAATCGCTTTAGGATCATCCATGTTAGATAACATCGCCACTAGGCCGATTAACGTACCAATCATCCCCATCGCAGGGGCTATCTCTGCAAGCGACATCATCATACCAACCCCAGTTTCATGTCGCTCTGAGGTTAAAGAGATATCTTTTTGCAAGGTGCCCCGCACTACATCAGCATCATGGCCATCAACAAGCATGTCGACACCTTTTTGCATAAAAGCATTTGATATTTCAGCTTCTTCAAGGGCTAAAAATCCGCCTTTACGGGCTGCATCGGCCATTTCCACTGATTTTTCAATAAGCTCATCTGGTTTTTCTAATTTAAATAAAAACGCTTTAGCGGCGATTTTACCAATAGTGAAAAACTGTCCCATATTGTAATTTGATAAAACGACAAATATTGAGCCACAAAACACAATCAATATTGACTGTGTATCGATAAACATACTGATATCGCCACCTAAGACCATCGCCATGACGATAAAACCAATGGCGCCTAACATTCCTAGCAACGTTGCTAAATCCACAAAAGCCTCCTAACCCTAGCTAAATGAGCAATATCTATTCATTTGATAATACATCAACTAATCCGCTTACGCGAACAGATAAATTATTCTTGTTATCCTACATTATCGCCCTTTTAGTCAATAACTTAAACGTAAAGAGTAGATATTATGCAAGTATTCATTCACAGCAGAATGATTGACCTATAGCGCTAGCTAAGGTAAGTTTGCGCCTAGGTAGTTCAAGCGACATGTAATAATAATGGCCAAGAAAAAAATCGAAAATTTAACCTTTGAAGAATCACTGTCTGAATTAGACACTATTGTTCGTCATTTAGAACAAGGTGAACTAACGCTTGAAGAGTCGATGAGCTTGTTTGAAAGAGGTTTAAACCTCAGTCAGTTAAGTCAGAACAAACTGCAGGATGCGGAACAAAAAATAAAAATATTGCTCAGTAAAAATGGCGAGCAGCAGCTAGACGATTTTCAATTATCAGAGTAACCTCATTCGTGAACTCACTTTCTCAGCTCAATCAATACCAAAACCGCATTAACCAATTTCTCGAGCAAAAATTGCATGATTTACCGGTAACAGATGCTAAATTACTCGAGGCTATGCGATACGGCTTGCTTATTGGTGGCAAACGCATGCGCCCTTACCTTGCTTATATAACTGGTGAATCATTATTTGCTAATAGCAATGACATCGACGGTATAGCGGCGGCATTAGAATGTATTCATGCATACTCTTTGTTACATGATGACCTACCGGCAATGGATAATGACGACCTGCGCCGCGGTAAGCCAACCTGTCATAAAGCGTTTGACGAAGCCACAGCGATTTTAGCTGGAGATAGTTTGCAAACACTGGCCTTCGATATTTTAGTTAACCATCCGTTTTCAAAAAATATTGCCGATAAACGAGTTACACTTATCCAGCAACTTGTTAACGCGTCTGGCTATCAAGGCATGTGCGGTGGTCAGGCATTAGATTTAGCCGCGACCAATCAAAAAATAACCCTCGATGAATTAGAGCATTTACATTCATTAAAAACCGGCGCACTACTGAAAGCATCGGTGCTTATGGCAGCAGAATGTGCCACCACTGTGCAAGCAAAAGAAAAAGACCTACTGGCACAATACGCAAATTTTGTCGGGCTAGCCTACCAAGTAAGAGATGATATAATTGATATTACTTCTTCTGAAGAAGAGCTAGGTAAACCAGCGTGTTCAGACCTAGAAGCGAATAAAAGTACCTATCCGGCATTGCTCGGTTTACAGGCGGCTCAGAAAAAAGCTGACGACTTATATCAACAAGCACTTCAAGCTTTGTCGACTTTACCCTACAATACGCAGAATTTATCGGATTTTGCGACTTTTATCATAAAGCGCACACATTAAAGTAATATTACAATAATTATGACAATTAACCTTGCTGATTACCCATTGCTTGCGCAGATCGATTCTCCTGTTGATTTGCGAAAGCTCGGCCAAAATCAGCTATCACAAACTAGTGATGAACTCCGTAGCTTTTTATTAAACTCTGTCAGCAAAAGCAGTGGTCATTTTGCCTCAGGACTGGGCACGATTGAACTTACTGTTGCCTTACATTATGTTTACGACACCCCCTTTGACCATTTGATCTGGGATGTTGGTCATCAGGCCTACCCTCATAAAATACTCACTGGTCGTAGAGATAAGCTATCAACTATTCGCCAAAAAGACGGTTTACACCCTTTTCCTTGGCGAGAAGAAAGTGAATATGACGTATTAAGTGTCGGTCATTCTAGTACTTCTATCTCTGCTGCGTTAGGTTTAGCAGTTGCTGCTGATAAAGAAAATAAAAACCGAAAAGTAGTCGCGGTAATTGGTGACGGAGCCATGACTGCCGGTATGGCCTTTGAAGCGCTCAATCATGCCGGTGATATCAAAAAAGACATGTTAGTGATCCTCAATGATAATGAAATGTCCATCTCAGAAAATGTTGGCGCATTAAATAATCATTTTGCCAAAATGTTATCTGGAAGCCTATATACAGGATTGCGTGAAGGTAGTAAGCGCATACTTCAAAATATCCCACCAATCAAAGAATTAGCCAGTCGGGCCGAGGAACACCTAAAAGGTATGGTTGTTCCGAGTACCTTTTTTGAAGAGCTAGGTTTTAATTACATTGGCCCGATAGACGGTCACGATGTTAATGGTTTAGTTGAAACTATTCGTAATATGCGTAATTTGCATGGTCCACAAATACTCCATATTGCCACCACCAAGGGCAAGGGCTATCACGCGGCTGAGCAAGATCCCATCAAATATCATGCCGTGCCCAAATTTAATCCTGAAGAAACCAGCTTACCGAAATCTAAACCAAGCTTACCTACATATTCTCATACATTTGGTGATTGGTTATGTAAAACCGCGGAAATAGACCCTCAACTGGTCGCGATTACGCCGGCAATGCGCGAAGGCTCAGGCATGGTCGAATTTAGTCAACGTTTCCCTGAAAAGTATTTTGATGTCGCGATTGCTGAACAGCATTCGGTTACCTTTGCCGCGGGTTTGGCCATAGGTGGACACAATGCAATTGTTGCTATTTATTCAAGCTTTTTACAGCGTGGTTACGACCAACTGATCCATGATATTGCCATACAAGACTTACCTGTATTGTTCGCGATTGATCGCGCGGGTATTGTCGGTGCTGATGGCCCAACACATCAAGGCTCCTTTGATTTAAGCTTTTTGCGGTGCGTACCCAATTTAGTCATCATGGCACCATCCGATGAACGGGAATGCCAACTGATGCTGACGACGGGTCATCAACATGAACATCCCGTTGCAGTGCGCTACCCACGTGGCAGCGGCACTGGTGCTGAGTTACCCCAAATTAATGAAACCATTGAAATAGGTAAAGGGGTTGTCAAAGCAGAAGGTGAAAGTATCGCTATTTTAAACTTTGGCACTATGTTGGCTGAAGCAAGTAAAGCGGCAAACTCATTAAACGCAACCTTAGTGGATATGCGCTTTGTCAAACCTTTAGATAACGAATTAATCAAACGATTAGCCAACAGCCATCAAACACTAGTGACGATTGAAGACAACGTTATTGCTGGCGGTGCGGGCTCTGGCGTGAACGAGTATGTTTTACAACAAAAATTGTCGGTAAACATTCTTAATATCGGCTTACCTGATGCATTTATCAAGCATGGTACACAAGAAGAAATCCACCAAGAACTGGGCTTAGATACTGAAGGTATTCTTAAGCAAATTAATGATTTCCTAAAATAAAAATATTGGGGTATCCCTACAAAAATATGGATACCCACCAACCTTCGCTATTCTAATCAATAGATAACGCTTTTTATTTATCACAACGTCATAAATATCTGAATTCTATTCTCTTATTTTAAGTAACACGCAGAGCAATATTTGCAATTTTTATAGTTAGCACTAATCTTAAGTGCAAATAGCAAAAAAAATAACAATTGAATACCCGTCAAAAACCTATCAAACACTTGTTACTAAGGAGCCATATATGGCTAATCTCTTAAAAAACAAACCGTGGATAGTTGTATTAGGCTCAATATCATTGAGTCTTCTTACCATAAACCAAGTAAATGCAGCAGTTGCCGTAATTGTAAACCCCAAAAACACCTCTGTTTTTGATAAATCAACCATTAAGAAAATATTTTTAGGTAAAAGTAAATCCTTTGAGAATGGTCGACCGGCAATTACCTTAAGTCCAGAGAAAAGCGCCCCTGAACGAGAAGAATTTAATCGACAAGTTCTCAATAAGTCGAGTAACCAAGTTAACGCTTATTGGTCAAAAATGGTGTTTACCGGTAAAGGTATACCTCCCCAAGAAATGGCTTCAGCGAGTGAAATAATTTCCGCCATCGCCGCGAACGAAGACGCCATCAGTTACGTAGATGCAAACGATGTAACTGATGCAGTTAAAGTCGTCGCGACATTTTAAGGGAGAATTAGAATGAAATATTTAAAAATAATGGCTGTGATTTTATTGCCTATTAGTTTAATGCAAAATGCTATTGCTGAGATACAGTTTAGCGGATATGGCTCTATTGTTGCTGGTAAAGTAATTTCAGGTGAAATAGATCCAAGCGGCGAAAAAGAGTTTCAAGTAGATTTTTATGATTATGCCTTTTACACAGAGGACGTAAAATTAAAACCCGAAACCATGATTGCTTTGCAAGCCAGAGCTGATTTACTCGATAACTTAACAGTAACAACACAGATTGTAGCTAAAGGAGCTGATGACTTTTCACCCGATATTGACTGGCTATACGCTACTTATAATTTTTCAGATGATTTCTACATTATGGCGGGTCGACGAAACTTACCCATGTATTATTTCTCTGAGTATATGGAAGTAAGCTTTGCAACACCGTGGCTCAGGCCACCCACAAATCTTTACTGGTGGGAAATAACTCAATTTAATGGTTTAACACTGGTTAAAAATTTCGAATTTGATGAATGGAGTCTATCGGCAAGTATTTTTGGTGGTAGAGAAGAACGTGAAGATATAAGTGCGCACGATTATTGGCGCAATAGAGGGGGCTATTACTGGCCGCCAGAAGGTACCTATGTATCTGGTACTGCAGATGTCACATGGAGTGAGATATTAGGTGTGAACCTTATCGCATCAAATGATTGGATGGAGTATCGTTTTTCATATTTTACCACTCATTATGAGACCTATGCAGACGTATTTTTTATGGACGAAGTCGATACAAATGGCGATGGTATTGCAGATATAACAGTGGAAAGACGATATAACGCGGATGGAACACCTATTCGCTCAAATTCATCCTCAGTCACGGAATTTGATTTAGCCTTTTTGGGACTTAGTGGTAATTTAGGATTTGACTATTTCACACTACTTTTCGATTATAATTTTGTTAGTTACGATGATGGTTATGGGTTTGAATTTCCAACATTTCTTGTGACAGCTATCTATAACCATGATACTTGGCAACCCTATATTGGCTACACTAAAGCAGCAGGAAAAATAACGGAAGACCTAGATGGCTTTGGTGTTGGTGACGCCGAGGAACATCGGATGATTAGTTTAGGCTTACGTTATAACTTCCATTCAAATGCCTCTTTGAAATTGCAAATAGACGACTTTAAAGATGAAGGCGATCGCTCTCCTTGGTATGACTTTAGTTATCATAATGATGCAACTTTATTAAGTATTGGTATCGACTTTATCTTTTAAGCAAAAGCGCTTAACGTCTGAAAATACTTAACACACTAAAAACGCTGTATTAACAGCGTTTTTTATTACTCATTGGCTGTGGACATTGGTTAATAGCAGCCAATATTAATAGTTATGGTTATTTCACTCAAAAATCGGTATACCTATTGAACCTATTACTCACGAAAAGCAGAAATTTTCCCATGAAAATTATCATGATGGTTATTTGCTTAATATTACCCATTTTCCATTCGCAGGCAGGAGTTCCCGACTCCACGTTAATTAGCGATATTCATAAACGCATGCTAGCTGGAGAGATCTCCGCTCAAAAGCTAGTTAATCATTACTTTGAGCGCATAAGAAAATTAAATGACGCTGGGCCGACATTAAACGCTGTGGTGCAAATCAATAAAAATGCCTTAATCGAAGCGCGCACACTTGATGACTACTTTAAGAAAAATGGGCTTATTGGACCATTACACGGCATTCCTGTGTTATTAAAAGATAATATAGACACCAATGATGGCATGGCGAATACCGCCGGTTCGTATGCCCTGAAAGACAATTTTCCATCACAAGACGCAGACCTTGTTAAACAGTTACGCAAAGCGGGCGCGATAATCTTAGGGAAAACAAATTTGAGTGAATGGGCCAATATGCGATCTAGTATGTCGTCAAGCGGCTGGAGTGGTTTATATGGTCAAACACTCAACCCTTATGACACAAGTACCAGTCCATGTGGCTCGAGTTCAGGCTCTGCTGTTGCTGTTGCCGCTAATTTTGCTGTATTAGCCGTTGGCACTGAAACTGATGGCTCGGTAACCTGCCCCGCAGCAGTTAACGGCATCGTTGGCATCAAACCAACATTAGGACTTATTAGCCAGCAAGGCATAATTCCTATCGCCCATAGTCAAGACACTGCTGGCCCTATGGCAAGAAATGTTACCGACGCCGTAACTATGCTGTTAGCCATGCTTAACAAAAATGAAATACCCGCAAACAAAAACGTTAATTACTTAGATCACTTAATAATAGATGGACTAAAAGGTAAGCGTATTGGGGTCGTGCGCAACCTTACGGGATATCATGCAGGTACTGATAAGGTCTTTGAACAAGCGATTAACGAAATAAAAGCACAAGGCGCGATAATCATCGACAACACCAATTTAGCAACATTGCATCAATGGGATGATGCGGAATTTGAAGTCCTCCTTTATGAATTTAAACAAGACATTAATCATTACTTATCAACAACGGCAAAATCACTACCAAAATCACTAAGTGACCTCATTAGTATTAACGAAAAACACCAAGACACTGAGATGAAGTATTTTGATCAAGCAGTCTTTCATCTCGCTCAGGCGAAAGGTCCATTATCTGAAAAAGAATATTTACAGGCGTTAATGTTATCGAAAGCACTCACGCAAAAACAAGGTATTGATAAGCTCATACAAACACATCAATTAGATTTATTAATTGCCCCTACCGGACAGCCTGCTTGGAAAATCGATTGGATTAATGGTGACAACTATTTAGGTGCAGGATATTCTGCAGCGGCTGTCGCTGGATACCCTCACATTACTGTACCAATGGGGTTTGTTCACCATTTACCTGTCGGGTTGTCGATGTTTTCAGGTGCATACCAAGAAGCGGCACTTATTGAAGCTGCTTATAGCTATGAACAAGCAACCAAGCACAGAAAAGCACCGCAACTTGTCGCAACAAAGCAGTAATACCATTATTAATAAGCGATATAAAAAAAGCGCGACAAATTAAGCTTTGCTGCGCCTTAATTTAATGAGATGTAAACAATATTACTCTGAAATATATTCAACCACTTCTAAGCCAAAGCCAGATAGTGAATGGTATTTAGTTTGTGAGCTTAATAAACGCATTTTGCTCACCCCTAAATTTGCCAAGATTTGTGAGCCTACCCCAACATTGCGCGAGCCAACGTGACGTTTCACTTCTTTAACTGTTTCGCCCGCATCGAGCTTGGCATATTTTTGCACCTGTGCGATCAATTCCATGGGCGATTCATGTTTACCAAGCAACACCAATACCCCTCCTTCTTCAGAGATCCTCTGTAAGGCATTACCTATTGGCCATTTTGCCACGCTCTCACGCTGACTAAATAATAAATCACGGAAGGTGTTTTCTAAATGTACCCGCACTAATGTCGGTACTTCTGGTCTAATATCGCCCTTAGTTAAGGCAAAGTGTGCTTGACCATCAATCGTGTCTTTAAATACCGTGAGATCAAAATCACCAAATGCGGTTGGTAATTTACACTGAGAGACTCTTTCTATCGTGGTTTCATTCGCATTACGGTACTCAATCAAATCGGCAATTGTGCCCATTTTTAAACCGTGTTTTTGCGCGATGACTTCCAAATCAGGACGGCGCGCCATGGTGCCGTCTTCATTAAGAATTTCAACAATTACCGATGCTGGCTCTAAACCAGCCAAACGGGCTAGATCGACACCAGCTTCTGTATGACCTGCGCGATTTAATACCCCGCCATCTTTAGCGATCAACGGAAAGATATGACCCGGTTGAACAATAGAATTTTGATCTGCATCTTTAGCCACCGCTGCCAGAACTGTTGTGGCTCTATCTGCTGCTGAAATCCCCGTTGTCACTCCTTCTGCCGCTTCAATTGACACGGTAAAATTAGTGGTAAATTGTGCGTCATTTTTATCAACCATCAAAGGCAAATTTAGTCGTTCGCAGCGCTCTCTTGACATAGGCAAACAGATCAACCCTCGCCCATAAGTCGCCATAAAGTTAATCGCTTCAGGCGTAACCTTCTCCGCAGCCATAATGAAATCGCCTTCATTTTCACGATCTTCATCATCCATCAAAATAACCATCTTACCCAGGGCAATATCGTCGATTATTTCTTGGGGAGTATTTAACTGCATGACAACCTCTTAATTTTTTATGAAGCCAGAGCGCATCAGCAAGGCCTCGGTAATGCCAGATGACGCTTTGGACTCTGACTGATTGGCCGTTTGTTTTAATAACAAACGTTCGATATAACGCGCAATAAGATCAACTTCAATATTGACACGCATGCCAGTTTTATACTGGCTAATAATAGTTTGTGCTGTGGTATGTGGAACTATGGTCAGACGAAATTTATCGTCACTAAGAGCATTAACCGTTAAGCTGACACCATCAATGGTGATTGAACCTTTTTCTGCAATATAGGGAGCAAGTTCTGCGGGCATTTGTAACCAGTAATCGATGCTATTACCGCGATTTTTTATTGCTAGAATTTCAACAACCGCATCAACGTGCCCAGAAACCATATGACCACCGAAGCGCGTGGTCGGTAACATAGCTTTTTCTAAATTAACCGCTTGGCCAACACCATAAGAGCCTAGCCCAGTGCGCGCTAACGTTTCACTAGAAACATCAGCACTAAAATGGCTTTTATCAAAGCTTATTACGGTTAAACAGACACCATTGGTGGCAATAGAATCGCCCAGCTTGACATCATTCATATCGAGCGAAGCGGTATCAATATCTATACGCGCACCGTTGCTACTTGCTTTTATTGCCTTAATACGACCAACGGCCTCAATTATTCCGGTAAACATACTTAACTCTCTCTTGCCGCGGCGGTGATACGTACGTCAGAACCTACCATACGAATATCATTTATTTTTAACTGTTTGGCTTGGGCTAACAATGTTACATCAGGCATATTAACTAAACTTTTGCCCTCAGCGCCCAGTAGCATTGGCGCCTGATATAATATTAGTTCATCGACTAAATTTTCTGAAAAAAATGCGCCGGCCAGTGTCGCGCCAGACTCGACTAACACATCATTTATGCCTCGAGCGCCTAACAATGCCAACAATGCATGTAAGTCAGTTTTATCTTGCCCATCAACCGTGGTTTTTAACGGTACTTGCACCTGCTCTACAAAATGAGGCCAAGTAAGTAAGTTTTCAATAGTACTTCTAATTAAAATTATTGGTGAGTCATATTGAAACACAGCTAAATCAGGTGTAAGCCTATTTCGGCTATCTATAATAACGCGCACAGGTTGACGAATATCTTGTTCGGCATAATCTTCTTGTGGTTGCCCTAACTCAGACCAACGTACCGTCATTTTTGCCTGATCCATGATAATACTGTCTGCGCCAGCGATTATTGCACAGCTTTGTGCACGTAATCTCTGTACATCACGTCTGGCGGCAGCTGATGTGATCCACTTGCTTTCACCACTTGCCATCGCGGTTTTACCATCTAAACTCGATGCTAATTTACAGCGTACGAAAGGACGCTTTTTTGTCATCAACATGATAAAGCCAACATTAAGCGTCCGCGCATCGTTTTCAAGCAGACCTGTTTTTGTGGCGATGCCAGCCGCTTTAAGCATTTTCATGCCTTGGCCAGAGACTTGTGGATTTGGATCTTCCATAGCAGCAATCACCTGAGCAACGTTAGCGTTAATCAAGGCTTGTGCACATGGTGGGGTTCTGCCATGGTGACTACAAGGTTCAAGGGTGACATAGGCCGTCGCACCAGCAGCCTGATCACCAGCCATACGCAACGCATTCACTTCAGCGTGTCCATCGCCTGCTTTTATATGATAGCCTTCACCAACGATCTGATTGTTTTTAACTAGAACACAGCCAACACGCGGATTCGGCGACGTGGTAAAATGCCCTCGTTTAGCAAGCGAAATAGCGCGTTGCATATACTGATACTCATCAGCAGAAAATGTGGTTGATTGACTATCGATTTTTGAGCCAGTCACTTGCTAATCATCTCCAAGTCTAGCGATTTCTTCACCAAATTCTTTAATATCTTCAAAAGAGCGATAAACAGAGGCAAAGCGCACATACGCGACTTTATCGAGTTGTTTAAGCTGCTCCATAATGATATTGCCAAGCATTTCACTAGAGACTTCTCGCTCTCCAGTTGCACGTAATTGGGATTTCAGCTTGTTAGTAGCCAGTTCAATTTCTTCGATGCTGACAGGGCGTTTTTCTAGCGCGCGGAGCAAACCACTACGCATTTTATCTTCATTAAAAGGTTCTCGGGAACCGTCCCTTTTAATGATCCGTGGCATCACCAATTCTGCCGACTCAAACGTAGTGAAACGCTCATGGCAATCTAAACATTCACGTCGTCGCCTAATTTGATGACCATCAGAAACAAGACGTGAATCAATCACTTTTGTATCAACCGCGGAACAAAAAGGACAATACATATTTACACTCCAAGATGTGTGACTTTATTCACACATCAATACAACAACGAACTTTTCGTTAAATTCTATCGCCAAAAACTAAAAATGGCCGCTAATGCGACCATTTTAATATAAAACAACCAGTTAATCTAAATTAGCTGCTGTTATTTTTTGCTTAACCATAAACTGGAAAACGCGCACATAAAGCTTTAACGTTTTCTTGCACTTGCGCGATAACTTCGTCGTTATTGATATCATCTAAAATATCACAAATCCAGCCAGTTAACGCTTGAGTTTCTTCGATACCAAAACCACGACGAGAAATAGCAGGAGTCCCTAAACGTAAGCCCGATGTAACGAAAGGAGAACGTGGATCATTTGGTACAGAGTTTTTATTCACTGTGATATGAGCACGACCAAGCGCAGCATCTGCGTCTTTACCAGTAATGTCTTTGTCAATTAAATCAAGTAATAACAAATGGTTTTCAGTACCGTTAGAGACAACTTTATAGCCACGCTCTTGCAATACCGCAACCATAGCTTTGGCATTGTCTAATACGCTTTGCTGATATTCTTTAAACTCTGGTGCTAATGCTTCTTTAAACGCCACTGCTTTCGCCGCGATAATGTGCATTAATGGTCCACCTTGACCGCCAGGAAATACCGCACTGTTTAACTTTTTGTAAATATCTTCATCATCACAGCCTGAAACAATCAAGCCACCACGAGGGCCGGCTAAGGTTTTGTGTGTTGTTGTCGTTACTACATGCGCATGAGGAACAGGGTTAGGATATAAACCTGCCGCAATTAAACCAGCAACGTGAGCCATATCAACCATAAAATAAGCACCAACTTTATCGGCGATTTTACGCATACGAGCCCAATCTACGATGCCAGAAAAAGCTGAAAAGCCACCAATGATCATTTCTGGTTTATGCTCTAACGCTAAACGTTCCAATTCATCATAGTCAATATCACCTGTTTCAGGGTGAAGACCGTATTGAAATGCTTCATATGACTTACCTGAGAAGTTAACATGTGAACCGTGCGTTAAGTGACCACCATGAGCTAAACTCATGCCTAATACTTTTCCACCTGGAGTCACTAACGCTTGAAATACTGCCGCATTAGCTTGTGAGCCTGCATGTGGCTGAACATTAGCATAGGTTGCACCAAAAAGTTCTTTCGCACGGTCAATGGCTAATTGTTCAGCAACATCAACGTATTCACAACCGCCGTAATAACGTTTACCCGGATAACCTTCTGCGTATTTATTGGTAAGCTGTGAGCCTTGTGCTTCAAGAACTCGTGGGCTACAGTAGTTTTCAGAAGCGATTAACTCAATGTGCTCTTCTTGGCGAATAACTTCATTGGTCATCGCTTGATAAAGCTCAGCATCAAAGTCAGCAATATTCATATCACGTTTAAACATGTTTATTCCTCAATAGGTCAACCGATTGTGAACGGTCCCAATTAAACCAGTAAAAAATTGCGCATATTTTGCCTGAACTAGCGACCGAAGTACATGTTAAAAGCGGTTAGTTTTAGTTCAATTAGCAATCTTTTATGCACTAAAATGTGTGTTAAAAGTTTTCATGCAGCGAATCATTATTTTCAGTCGTCAATATAAACGATTAAAAAAACACATTCAACAAACATAAAACAAATTAACCACACCTTAGCGGAATAATATTCAAACAATCGGATGAAAACAAACTATTATTCAGAAAGAAAAGACTCTAATTGTTTTAACTCGCGCTCTCGTTGTCTTTGCATAAAATGGCAGACTATTGTCATCACAATAATAATACCATTGGACATTATTAAAGCAGGCCAAACAGACTTTTCTACCTCGGGCTCAATAATGTATAGATAGCTATTTAGCCAAATAAATAATGGTATTGATGTCCATTTAATTAACTTAATGTATTGTAATGAAGAGCGACAGCCAATAAGCGCCGATTCGACAATTTTATTAGGATCTCCCGCCATTAAGCGCCAAGATTTGACTCTGACCTTAACTGCATAAGCGGTATAAAAAACAAACGCGATGGATGCTGAACCGAGATAAAATAACGTCGCAGTTTTCCACTCGCCTTTGTATAAGCCATAGATAAAAAACACAATGATGAAAAGTGTTGAAAGCACATCTATAAACAACAGCATTTTGGCCCATAGTGTACGGCGTTGCGTTTGCTTCAGTAGCTTATTTACATCAACCTTATCATAGGGTTGGCTTTGCCAATCTTCGGCTAACGTTAACCATTCGTTATCCAGTGCTGGTTGGTTATCGCTCGCCTTTTCATGGGTGTTAGCTGATGCTAATTGATCTTCATTTGCCGTGCTGGCTTGTTGTTCAAGGGATTTCTTTTCGGTCATGATACCTCCAAAAGCTCAGTGAGCGAGGCTTTTGCTCGTTGTAAACGTACGCCAACTAAATTAGTAGTGATCGACAATGTGTCGGCAATTTCAAGGTAACTCATCCCTTCTAATGCCAAAGTGATCACTTGTTGCTGATCAAGTTTTAACTGCCTAATAGCGTGTGATAATCGCTGCTGTCTTTGGCGTTGATCCAGTGCCTGATAAGGGGTTGAATGATTGCTTAATGGCGCTTCGTCAGTCGCACAGACGGCATCGATGTCTTGATCTGCTTTCACCGTTCGCACCGATTTAGCCACATGAGTTGCCAAAACATTATGGGCGATACGTGCGACAAATGTTTTTGCACTGGCATCTTGTCGAAAACCAGGTAATGCTTTCCAAATATTTAATGCGATTTCTTGAAAGAGTTCATCTTGCAAGGCAGGTTTTGCTTCAAAACCAACAATAATATGACGAAGCATTTTTTCGTACTCAGTTAACCACAGTGTAAATGTTTGCTGATGGTTCAAGCCATTGTCCTTTTGCCTAAATTATTTTAATAAAGTGTGTAAAGCCGCATCCCGTTCGGCTTTACACTTTTGTATATGCTATCAAATTGTTAACTTAAGGCGAGTACTACTTTTTCAGACTTCAACTGGGTTGATAACCTAAGCACTAAGGCAATAGTGATGATTATCGTTACTAACCCTGTTGCAGCCACCGCCTGCCAATTAACAGGTAAGCCTTTAAATAGATCTTCCATTAATAATGATTGTCCAGAAACAGGTAACCAATCTAACCACTTAGGTTTATCATCGATAAACATCAATGCAACGGGGATCATCGCAGGCAACATAATGATCATACTGACCGTAGACTGCGCTTCTTTAAAACTTTTCGCCTGAAAGGAAACAAACAACTGTAACGCCGAGGCAAAGAAACAAATCGGCAACAACATAATTATAAGTGTAACGACAGTAAAGACATCTAAATTGAAAGTTGCGCCAATTTTACTTAAATCGACAAAACCGACAGAAACAGAGGTTAGTACTAAGGTTAAAACAACCCCAATAATTGATATAGTGCTGGCACAGCATAACTTTGCTAAGACAATTTTGAGGGTGCTAACAGGTTGGCATAACAGCATTTCTAAAACGTTGCGTTCACGTTCACCCGCACTGCTATCAATAGCGACAGAAAGCCCAGACATAAATGCCGCCATCAAGACATACAGTCCTAATATTGTCGATATAAATACTGCATTACTACTTGGCAACGCAGTGTCTTGCTCAATTAACTTCACTGGCTGTAATAGCTTAACATCAATCCCACGCACAAGAATGCGCTTAATGCCTATCTGTTGAGAGAAGTCTTGTATCACATTTTTAATTCGTTTGAGCGGCGCATTCATAGCTTTATCGCTGTAATCGGTGCGCAAGATCAACTCGATGCTACGCCCTTGCACCATGTTTTCGGCAAAGTTGCTCGGTATGGTAAATGCTATATTGCGTTCATCCCATAAGGCTCTGTCATTGTCGGGTACTTGCGAAAACAATAAGATATTTTCACGTTTAAATGCCTGTATTAATTTAGGCGCAAACTCTGCCCCTGTAACTTTCATGTATATTGGCGGGGTTTCGACCAATTCTTTGATCATGGTTTTTGACAAAGCAAAGATCATCACCGGTGCTAATACGGCCATCATCATCGCAACCATTAACGCACGCTTGTCTCTAAATGCTTCTTTATATTCCTTTAATATTAATGCCTTAAACTGCATCATGCCGCTACTCCTTCATCCGAACCAATGAGCTTAACAAAAGCATCTTCTAAATGTTCCTCACCCGCTAACTGGCAAAGCTCTTGTGGTGTTCCTTCTGCCGCCAATTGTCCATTGGCAACGATAATGACACGATCGCATAGCGCTGCAACCTCTTGCATCACGTGCGATGAAAATAAAATACAATGTCCTTTTGCTTTAAACTTAGCGAGGTAATTTCTCAACACTCGGGTACTCATTACATCTAAACCACGGGTTGGTTCATCAAGGACAAAATTTTGCGGTTGATGGACTAATGCCTGAGCTAAAGTAACTTTCATGCGTTGTCCTTGTGAAAAACCTTGAGTCTTCCGATGCGCTAAATCTTGCATATCAAGATCATTTATTACTTGTTCTATCGCTTGTTTCTTTTCAGCCCCACTTAATCCGTGAATACTGGCAAAATAATCAATTTGCTCATACGCCGTTAAACGCTCGTATAAGCCAAATTTATCCGGAAATATGCCTAAACGTTTCCTAGCATCAAGCGGATGTTGATTAACTTGAATACCATCGATAGTCGCACTACCTTCATCGGCTTGTAACAAGCCGTAAAGGGTACGTAAACAAGTAGTTTTACCTGCGCCATTCGGACCTAAAATTCCAGTAATTTCGCCATCTTTGGCTGTAAAAGATAAGCCATTAAGCGCTTTAACTGATTTAAAATTTTTATGTAAATTATTTACTTCAATCATTACTTTATCCTTAAATATTACCGTTTAGGCTAGTCATAAAAGTTTCATTAGGAATATCTTGCAAACATGACTCATCTAACTCTTTTGGCGACAAACTTTCTAAAAACTCACCAATAATATCGACTGCACAAGTACTCATTGCCACGGTATGAGAGGCATTATTTACGATAATATGATGACTGTTAGGAATGGTTTGTGCGGAGTGTTCACCATTGCTAGGTGGCGTCACCGGATCTAAATTTCCTGATAAAATCAACGTTGGAACGTTGGCGGTTACTGGTTGATAAAAAGCGTCACTGAGTGAATATTGAGGCCACAACGGACACACTGCCTGCCACGCACTGTGACTATCCCCTTGGCCAAAATCATTATCCGCATCTTTAACTAACATGTCGGCGCTGACTTTAGGAATATCTTCATTACAAACAATATTAAATGTTAAGCCAATGTACATCCCCTGCTCCTCTTCGGTGCGGGCGACCATGCCGATCAATGGTTGATAATTACCGACAAACGCTTGATGAATAATTAGCGGTACTAAAGAACGGGTGCTTACCTTATAAAGTTGCATACGCAACGTACCAATAAATTTACTTTTGCTTAACGAAAAAGCTGTTTTAGTGCCTAATCTCGGGTGAGCAATATCAAAGGTAATAGGCTTATCGTTGAGTCGTTGTATAACCGCTTGAAATTCCTTTTCCAGATCTGGGTAAGCTTTATTACAAGCATCATCCAACTGACAGTTACTAAGTAGTAAATCAAATGAACGTGCCGCACTTTGACCAAATAAACCAATGGGTACTTCTATTGGACCGACACTGTCGAGCACTGCTGCGTTTAGCGAATCAGGGAAAAGTCTCATATAAACTAGTCCTGCGCGTGTGCCATAAGAGCCGCCATAGATATTAATTTTTTTATGGCCTAACGCCACGCGCACAGCATCGAAATCTCGCACTGAATTTTCGGAATTATATTGGCTTAAATCGCCAGACAGTTTTGCTAAACAACTATGTATGTCTTGATCAGATAAATTTTCAGGGATAGATTCATAAACATTTTGTCCCATGGCTTCATCACACTCTAGTGGATGAGACATCCCCGTACCGCGCTGATCAACCAAGATCAAATCTCGGGTTTTACGAATATCTTTAAAAACTTGTCTTAACCCTGCAGCAAGTTCAACAGCCGCTTGACCAGGACCTCCGGCCAAGAACATTAACGGTATTTTATTATCACTGTTATCAATGGCAGGTAATACCGCGAAATTGATTGAAATTTTTTCACCGTCAGGCAATTGATAGTTTTCCGGCACCAATAATGTGCCACACTTTACTTGTTCTTTAATGCCGTCTAAATGACAGTCATTTAATGTCAGCTCATGCTCTTGTGCCGAGACAAACTGACTCAACAAAAGTAAACTCAGCCCCAAAACCAATTTGCAACTTTTATTCATGAAATATCCCTAATTAATACGATAACCAGTTAGTATTCAAAATTATTTTTTTATTACAAAAAAGAAAAATTAATTTTAATTACTTGGTTTTGTATATAAAAAAGCCGCTCATTTTGGAGCGGCTTGGCTTTGACTGACAGATTCATACATTAAGCTTATAAATAAGCTACCGAATAGTTAAAATGTCTGGGTGTAACTTACCGTAAAGACACGTTCACGAATGTCATATAACTGGGCTACTGGTTCACGAGGATTATCTGAACGACGTGGTGCATCATCATTTAATACATTCAAGACACTAAGCGCAAGTTTGCCATTCCAAGGTGTAAAGTAGTTATACGTTAAGTTATGGAAAGTATAATCATCTAATGAGTCAGTAACTTGTTTAGCACCGTCATCATCTACATACGAATCTTCTTGCGAGCTAATATAATATGAATATAAACTCACTGAATGATCATCTAATGACCAGGTAAGTGACGTATTGATGCGATCTTGTGGTGCCCATACTTCACCAAGTTGGTCATCACCTAAGACAATATTACCTTCCTCATCAATATAGCTCGTTTTATATTCCGCCATATGTGACCAATTTACTGACATATCAAAAGCACCAAAAGATGATTCAACCTTGCCTTTTACGGTCCAGTCATAGCCCGCTATTTTTTGTAAACCGGCATTAGTCATAGGGCTAATGATCTCTTCTATATTCGGGCCAACACCGTTGCCTCGATAAATAATATCTACCCCAGGTAAACGACTAGAAATGCTTACCCCTTCGCCTTCAGCTTCCCATAACTGTATTTGCATTAATTGAATAACTTCATGATCGAGTACATCGACTAAGTTTTCTGTTTCTAATGTCCAATAATCAAGTGTCATGGAAAAATTATCCGTAAATTGCCACACTAGACCGATATTAGTGTTGTCCGAATCCTCTGGTTGCAATTTGGGATTACCGCCTGCTGTCGCCCAATATTCGTCGGTTAAGTTACAATCGCCCGGAGAAATTCCCTGAAGATAACAAGCAATATAATTGGTTTCACCATCAGCATAACCACGAGATCCCGCACTATAGAGATCGGTTAATAATGGTGCTTGGAAACCAGAACCCGCGGATGCTCTAAGTAATAATGATTCCACCGGACGATATGACATTGAAATGCTCGGATTAAAGGTACTACCAAAATCACTGTAATTATCATAACGACCAGCAAGGTTGACTTCCAAGTTTTCGAGTACAGGTACAACCGCTTCTAAAAACGCTGCATCAACAGTACGCTCGCCTATACCGCCACTGCCGCCATTACCGCCACCGACATTACCCGCTTCGGCTTGACCGTCAATTTTTGAATAATAGGTTTCACGCGAATGCGATGCCCCGACATAAGCGGAAAGCGTTCCAGCAGGTAATTCCATAATGTCAAACTGTAATCCCCCTCGAATACTTGTTTGGCTGGTGCTGCGACGCTTATCAAAGTTTGCTCTCACATCTTCTGGTGGTAAGGAGTCTGGATCTCGCGGATCCCAGCCACTCCAATTACCTTCACCGTCCATAGAACCTATCGCTGAGGTTAACTGCGGCGTACTGGTATAGTTAGTCCCCCAAGTAAAAGCATCGTAACGGGCATAGTTAGCACTTAAGTCCCAAGTTATATTCCCAAAGCTACCTTCAAGGCCTACCACTAAGTCGAGTGAATTATCATTATGTTCGGCGCTTCTATCTCCTAAGGTATTCATCCGGTAACCAAACCAGCCACCATTTTCCACAGGAGTAAGGTCAAGGGTGTCCCCTGCAGCAGTTGTAATAGTGCGCCCAGGGAGTTCATGATCAGTTGGGAACCAAGAAGGATCACCAGCAGAGATATCATCTGTGGTTTGACTCATCCACATGCCACGAGCAAATAAGGTTATATCTTCGCTAAGCTCATAAGTAATGCTAGACATAATGGAGTCTCGACGAGTCTCAGGCATAGCCTGAGCCGCCTGTGTCCAATCATAACCACATATAATTGAATCATTACTCAAACGCTTTAATGGTCCAATAAAACCACCTGAACCTATGTTGTTATAGGCTGAACAATTATTTTGTAAGTTCGGAGCCTGATCATTCCAGCCATGACTCCACTGCTCAATAACGCGTCCCGTACCACTGATACCATGCCAGTTATCAATGTATTCAGGATCTAAGCCTGGCTCTTTCAATTGCGCCGTTGCATAGTTTAGATCCGAATAGAGAATAGCTTCTTCTTCATAATGCTCCCAAGAAAAAATCATCGAACCTTTATCACTACTGATGCCACCAGTAAACGTATACTTTTGTGAATCAGCCCCTTTGACCTCATCTGGACTTTCAAACTTTGCACTCACTTCTAAACCAGTGAAGTTTTTCTTTAAAATAACATTGATAACACCTGCGACAGCATCTGAGCCATAAACCGCTGATGCGCCGTCGGTTAAAATGTCGATACGCTCAACGGCTGCCGTTGGGATCATATTAAGGTTGGCCGAACCACCAGTTATTGGTGATTTAGATAACCGAACCCCATCAATTAATACTAAGGTTTTCTCTGCGCTCACACCTTTGAGTGCAATATTAGCTTGTGCACTCCAGCCATTGTTTGATGCGCCACCAAAGGAACCAAAACTGTTAAGAGATGAGCTACGCAAAACATCACTCACCGTTGAAAAACCAGACGCATCTATCATATTGGCATCTATGGTAACAATTGGACTTGCAGCTTCCATAGCAATACGCTTAATACGAGAGCCCGTCACTTCAATACGTTCAACTTCTTCTCCTTCTTCTGCCATGGCCCCGCTTGGAGCTATGGCTAATAGAGACGTTAGCGTTAACGCTAATAATGATTTCTTATACTTACAACGCGCCAATCTTTGAAAATTTGATCGCGAATTTAGACCGCTTTTGATTATTTTAGACATTTTCCCACCTTTCTAATTATTTCTTTTTTATAGACTTTTAGTTTCTAACTAATTTTTTTAAGTGCTTTACTATGAAATATCAATATATTGTATACAATATATTGGATCCTGAATATATCTCATAAAAACTACTCATTCAACAAATTGTTTCTATTAAAACTTCACGATTAATTTCGAAATGGACGCCTAGATAAAAATATAATTTCGTCAAATACAATTAGGCTGATTATTATTTCTTGGTGATATTCTTGTGCTAACAATGAGAGAATAAAGATGGTGGCTTATTAGTATGCACTGCTTAGGCAGGCTCTGAGTACAATTTAACAACCAATAATTAAATTGTTATGGTCTTACCTCTTGACGCATCGCAGGCGTATTGGGTGAAATAACCAACAAACACACACTTTTTAATGACATAAAGAGCAAAATAGAGAATTAACTATTTTCAATTAGCCCAATTAACGATAAAGTCTAAAGTAGATGTAACTCCTATAGAGAGAGAAGACTGATGGAATTGAATCAGTGGGTAGACGAATTATTTGAAGTATTTGACGAAGACAATGACGGTGTAATTAACCGCAGTGAGTTTGTTGAGTTAATTGATTGCTTGCTGCAAGAAAAAGGCATTCGGATGTGCGAAACCATTTTCAATCAATTTGATAAAAACCACGACAACAGCATTTCTAAAGATGAATTAAAAGAAATGGTCATAGATTTAGCGTTGTAACACTCCTTCGAAGGCACTCTATAAAGAGTGCCTTTATTATGCCCACTTAATTCAAAGTGGTGCCAGCAACATTTTAGCCGCTGCACCTCTTTTACTGTCTCATTAGCCAAATATCCTATTAATTATTTTTTATATTAATGTCTTTCCTGAGCTAAACTCCTTGTTAACCATTAAAAATTTAGCTTTATGCGAATGAAATTTACTTGTTAATGTATTTAATTCGCAATACAGCAGTACTACATGCAGATTAGCATCGCGCATACAGCAATAAGATTGTTTGCAGAGATATCCACGTAGTTAGGACGCAAATGAAGAAAAAAGACTTAATTGATAGTAGGCGCATATCTGTTTATAAGCTTAAAAGTGAGCTCATAAATACTGTACTCATTATATTTAGTGTTGTAGCGTTACCTGCACTGATTGGGTCATTATCCCGAATAGTTGACATTGGCTTCATGCCAATAATGATTTTACATATCGCCATTACACTTTCATTAGCATTTATAACAATATTCAGACGAAAAATATCCTTTGAGTTGCGCTCAAGCTTCGTCATAGTAATCTTGATTTTGATCGGTTATGCCGGCCTACATAATTTTGGTTTATCAGGCAATGGCATTCCTTTCCTACTCGCCTCCATAATATTTTCAAGCATATTATTCAATATGCGCACTGGAATTATTCTCTTTATAATCAATTCATTGTATATATTCATCCATGTCGGTATGGTCCTGAACAATAAAATCGTTTACTCCGTTGATTTTAACCTCTACAACTATTATCCAACGTCGTGGCTGACCTACTTAATGTCATTTTTCTTCATCTGTATTACTTTGCTGATTGTCCTTGGACGCTTCAATTCATTCTTTTTTGACATGGTCGAAAATTTGGAAAAACACGTCCACGAAAGTACTAAAGAATTACAACAAGCCAACCGCGCAAAATCAGAATTTTTAGCCAATATGAGCCACGAAATTCGCACACCAATGAATGGTGTTTTAGGACTGTTAAGTCTTTTAGAAAATACCGATCTAGATGAAAACCAACGCCACAAAACTAATTTAGCAAAATCGAGTGCAAAATCCCTGTTAACGTTAATCAACGATATATTAGACTTTTCAAAAGTTGATGCTGGTAAATTAGAGCTTGAAGTTGATGAGTTTAATATTAGGGATATGATAGGTGATTTTTCAGAAGTGATGGCATTAAAAGCCCAAGAAAAAGATATTGAAATAATCCTTAATGTTACCCAAATTGAACAATCAATTGTTTGTGGTGATCAGTTGCGTTTACGGCAGATATTAACGAATTTAGTCGGTAATGCGATTAAGTTTACCTCGCACGGTGAAATAATAATAACCGCAAGTACTCACAGCATAGATGCCAATAAACTAAATTTTCGCTGCACTGTTCAGGATACAGGAATAGGTATTCCATCAGATAAACTGCCGAAATTATTTGATGCATTTTCACAAGTTGACGCATCAACTACAAGAGAGTTTGGTGGCACAGGCCTTGGGCTCTCCATTTGCAAAAAGCTGGCTCAATTGATGGATGGCGACATTAGTGTCATCAGCACCTCAAACCAAGGTAGTACCTTCACTGTAAGCATCAAAATAAACAAAAGCTCACAATCTCAATACGTTATGCCAAATATTGACCTAAGTGCACTACACATCCTTGTCGTTGATGATAACGTCACTAATAGAGAAGTGTTAACTGAGCAACTGCGTCACTGGGGTGCAAATGTGACAACAGCGAGCGGTGGCGAGCAAGCACTGGAAATATGTAACAATATAGTTACTACTAATAGTCCGATTTTTGACCTTGCGTTACTTGATATGCAAATGCCTCATATGGATGGGGCATCACTAGGAAAATTATTGAGGGCTAATCCTCTATTTAATGACATGAAGTTAGTGATGATGACGGCGATGGCGGTGGATAATGACGCTCAATATTTTGCAGATCTGGGGTTTAATGGTTATTTTGCAAAACCCGCGACAACATCTGATTTATTTAATGCCTTAGCGGTCGTTGCTGACAATGGCGCGGCATTAAAAAACGCAAAACCGTTAGTCACTCATGAATATATTAAAACCCTAAAACCTAGCGACACTAATGGACCTTCATCAAAAAATAGCAACGAAGAACTAAACGGTAAGCATATTTTATTAGTTGAAGATAACAGGATTAACCAGATGGTGGCCATTGGTATATTGAAGAGTTTTGGCATAACTGTTGATGTCGCCATAAATGGCATAGAAGCGTTAAAATGTTTGAAACAAGCGAAAAAAAGAAATCCCTATCAATTAATCCTAATGGACTGTCAAATGCCTGAGATGGACGGTTATCAAACCAGTAAGGAAATACGGTCTGGAAATGCTGGCGATATTTATCAGGATATTGTTATCATCGCCATGACCGCAAACGCCATGGCAGGAGATCGAGAAAAATGCCTAGCTATAGGTATGAATGACTATCTAAGTAAACCTATCGAACCAGATTTACTAGCAGCTAAATTGCAATTATGGCTACTGGGTTCGCAAACAAGGAGCAACATGAGTAATAACAACGTAACAGAAAATGACAATGACATGCACTCAACCAACGATGCACAAACACCAATATGGGATAAAAAAGCAGTACTAAAGCGTGTCCGAGATAATCATGCTTTATTGCATATGCTAGTCGATTCATTTTTGGAAGAAATTCCCGAGCGAATGGCGCAATTACAAGATGCTGTCAATAAAAATGACACCAGTGCGATATTACACATAAGTCATACAATCAAGGGAATATCTGCAAACTTGAGTGGTATGGTAATGCAACAGGCTGCAGCTATTTTAGAGTCAAAGCTCAAAGGCAAGCAAGTAGATGATTCTATTGATGAACTACATGAAAACTTGATTAACGCCTGTAATGAGTTCATTGACACCCTTACCGAGTTTAATAAAACGACGCCAGCCAATTAGTGCGCTTTTGCACGCGCGAATAACGCAAAAAGTTCTCTAGTAGCCTTATTGAAGAACCCACTTAAGCAGAGCTGGAACACCGAGATGTTAAGGAGTAATTGAGTATCTTTTAGACAATTTACTTTTATTTGCTACCATCGCCTGCTATCATCCAGCGTACACCTGTACACTGAAATAATTTTATGTCTGAAAATATTCATCAATATAGCCGCAATGAAGAAATAGCAAACACGCTGAGTCACGGCATTGGTGCGATACTCAGTGTGATCGCGCTAGTCTTGCTAATGGCATATTCAAATAAAACTGCAGACCCTATTCGAGTGGTGAGTTACGCCGTTTACGGAACAAGTTTGATCATTTTATTTTTAGCTTCAACTTTCTACCATGCCTTGTTAAATGATCAAGCTAAACGGTTATTTAAGCTGCTAGATCATTGCGCGATTTACCTATTAATAGCAGGAACCTACACCCCTATAATGCTACTCACGATTAAAGGTGGCTTAGGTAACATCATGTTGATTTTAGTTTGGTTGATCGCAATTGGCGGGATACTCTTTAAAATTAAATTTGGTCACCAGTATAAAATACTCTCATTGGCAACCTATGTTGGCATGGGAATGTTATCACTAACCATTATCCATAAACTTTATCAGACCCTGCCGACGAATGGTTTATTATTACTGACCATTGGTGGCATCGTGTACTGCACTGGGGTATTTTTTTATGTGCAAAAAAAAATCCCTTTTAATCATGCGATATGGCATCTATTTGTTTTAGGTGGCGCAACTTGTCATTTCTTTATGATTTGGTATCACGTCTAAAACAACCTAAGTTTCTCGATTTACCGTCGTAAAAATATAGCGCTTAACTTAACTGTCATCGTTGCGATAAGCGCTAAAAATAACTAATCTTATCATTCCGTTAAATGGTAACTTTTTTGTAATTGAGCTAATTTTTCTTGTGATGATTTTTTTAACAAATTACGTTGCGCAATTTTTCTCTGCGCTAGCGCTTTTTCATCATTTAGCAGTAATGCTTCAATATAATTGACATAAATTTCTTCTTTTACATTTTTATCTTCAATGGCAATCGTTAAATGTTGTAGTGCGGTTTCGTATTGCTTTTTAGCAATTAACACTTGCGCCAAGGTATCGAGCACATCGGCATTACGTGG
This sequence comes from Colwelliaceae bacterium 6471, assembly GCA_040779335.1. Classification (GTDB taxonomy): domain Bacteria; phylum Pseudomonadota; class Gammaproteobacteria; order Enterobacterales; family Alteromonadaceae; genus JBFONV01. The sequence goes on along the minus strand of JBFONV010000001.1, from coordinate 610,671 downwards.
TTGTATTGCGAGCGCTTTTTCAGCAAAATTTTCGGCTTTATTTAACGATTCTTTCTGTAAATAAAAATAAGCTAAATTATTAAGTGCAATAAAGTTGTCGGCATGCAATTCCAACGCTTTTTCATAAGACGCTATCGCGGTATCAACGTCGCGCGCTATTTCTACATTTGCCATTAACATTAAACTGGCAATGTCTTGTTGATGCTGCTGAAAATGTGTGACTAAAAATTGGTAGCCTTGCTCAATCTGATTAGTTTTTAAGTAGCACAAGTAAATCAGCCTTACGTTTCTAGCATTAGGTGAAGCATTATAAGCCGCGGTTAAATTGACTAACGCTGAGACATAATCTTCGTCAATAGCTTGTAGTTGCCCCTTTAAACCTCTAGCAAACGGTAATTGTCTAACCTCGCTACTTAACTTCTCATAGCTTAAACGCGCGTTATCAATATCTTCGGTCATTATTAAAAAATGCGTATGCAATAACTGCATTTGCATATCCGTTTGATCTTTTTCTAAGTGTTGGGTTGTTGTCTTAAGCCCTTGTGCAAATTCTCTTTTGCCATCGAGCAGTATTAAACGCCCAAAAATAGCGGAACGGCTGGTAGGATAAGCGGTTAACCATTGTTCAAAGTGTTTTTCCGCCCGTTGAAAATCGCCACTGCGCCAATACGCTTCACCGAGAATATCCCAATACGACGGTGGTTTTTCAGCATCTTCATTTAAGCTTTCCAGTAACGTGATCGCTTGTTTAAAATCGCCATCATTTAACCGGATCTTAGCCAGCAACAGGCGTAATCCCATGTTATCAGGTTCATTTGAAAAAGCTTGCTCGACCATACTCAATCCAACTTGAACATCTCCCGCTTGCTTTGCAAACAAATATTTCTTGATCAATGCCGGAATAAAGTTTGGCTTTTCATTTAGTAATATGTCCAAACCCTGCTTCGCCGCGACTTTATTGCCGAGTCTATCCTCTAACTCGATAAGTGCGATCTTAGCTTGTAAGTTTTCCCCCTCCAATGCTAGCGCCTGAGTAAACTCTTCTTTCGCCTCTGCATATTGATTTAATTTCATATAAGCAGTGCCTGCAAGTAAGTATGCTTGCACATCAACTTGCTGCTCTAGTTTCCATTTATTGGCCAGCTCGATTGCCTTATCATACTTTTCAGTCGATAAATATGCGGTTGCCAAGGTCTTTTTGAGTGATTGCTCTGGCGCAATTTCCACTGCTTGCTCTAAATTCAAAATGCCAGAGAGGTCGTTAACCGATAGCTGTAACAAGCCTAATCGCGCTAGTTCATCGGCACTTTTACTGACTTGTTTTGACTGGACGACAATCTGCTTTGCTTTCTCTATTTCACCCGCTTGTGCCAATGCTAAACCGACACTTGACAATAGAGAGGCTTCTTTTTGAGTGATATTATCAAACTGTTTCAAGGTTTCACTTGATTCAATAAACTCCCCTAACGCCAATTGACTGGCAGCCAAGACCCTTAATCCGGGGTGTTCTGCCGGTAGATTCGTTGCGATAACGGATAGGTGCTGATTAGCACTTTGATAATTTTTATTAAAATATGCACTATAGCCGGCGATAAGTCGCAGGGCTGGATCTGACGGATTGGCAATAATGGCTTTTTCGCTGTAGTTAAGTGCCTGACTGTAATCTTTGTCATTAAAGCGAGCAACCCCCTTCAGCTGGTTTAATAACGAATGCTCAGCGTTGATTAACAGCAGTTGGTCGACAATTGGCTCTGCCTGATCCGTTTTATTTAAATCAGTGAACAGCTTAGCCAGAATAAAAGCGACTTCGTGATCTTCTGGATAAGATTGATAATAAATTTCATAAACCTGCGTGGCTGCTGTTCGGTCATTAGCTTGCAATAACAGTAGTGCTTTTAATTTTAGTGCTTCGCGCTGCGCAGGAACGTCGCTGAGCACAGAGTCGATTTGTACAAGAGCAGCATCATTGTTTTTTCGAATCAGCAGGTCATAGACAACAGCTAATTTTTTGAACGGAGACTGGCTATCTATAGCGGCCATTTCTTCAATCAGCTTTTTTGCCTTTTCGGTATTCTCTAAACGCATATACGCTTGTAGTTTATAAAAAGCAATTTCCGCCGCCTGGTCAGCTGTTAAACCTGCATGCTGATGAGCAAGCTTAGTTAGCGCAACATCGGCCCCCGTGCGCTGATATGCACGCGATAATAAGGGGATGACTTCGCTGGCTGAATAGCCATTATCTAAGGCTCGGTTAAACTCTTTTTCAGCGTTTTCATATTGAGCAAGTTGCAAATAAACTTTACCCAACAAAAATCGCGCTTCTGATAATTTGGGATCAGCTTTGATCGCATTTTTCAATTCTATGGTCGCAGACGACAAATCATCTGCTGCTATATGTTGTTTGGCTGAAGCCACGTACTCATCACTCGACTGCTGCGAGCACCCCAGCATAGTAATGAATAACAACCCTAAGTAAGCTTTGTTCATAAATCCATATCCTTGTAAATATCTTGTGCAACAAGCGCAGCAGACTTTATCATTTATCCACGCTAAAAATATACGGGTAAAACGGTTACGGCAACACACAGGGCGCACGGTTGAGGTCAAAAAATTCATTATGCTGCTGCAATTGCTGTTTTTGTTCTTCAGTAGACGCTATGACATTCATCAGACGCCTCCACGAAAACGCCTGACATCACTATAGCGCCGACGCCAATAATACTACGTATAGCGTAAAACAATAATTTGTGGGTCAGTTTAGATCAGCTAAATGTTAAAAAAGCACCAATTAAACGAATTAATTCACTTAATATTGTTTTTACAATAAGCCTTTCAATTTGACTATCGCATCTTCAAATGCATCGACTTCAGAATATCCTACCGCAAATATTTGTAATTTATCTTTATTCATTTTCTGTAGTGATAATTCACATTCAACAGACATATTTTTAAAATGCGTTGCCTGTTTGAATATCAGCTCAACTTTACTGGTATTGACGCCTTTTTTTTCCATGAGATCACGCAGTGTTTTGCGATGCCCATCAAAATCTTTATAAGAGGTTTTGCTGACAATTAATATCATGTGCAGCCCTTTTTATTTAACTAGCTATATAAAACGAAATGATTATCAGCTAATAAAACCCGCTAAAATATAAGGTGTTTTACCTTGCTAATGACATAAAAAACATAATATTTCTTGCAAGTACCGCTCGCTATCAGCATAACTAATCAAGTGCTAGCTCGGTAGTTCCAATACTTTTAATGTTGAGCTGGGGGTGCTCTGATAGGAAGGTTTAGCGGCAGAGCTATGCTCAAAAAAACGAAAGCCGCTTGTAGGATAAAAACAATTGGAACACTTTGTGAAAAAGGAAAAATGCCTAGAGGAAGCAAATCCGCATCTATCGATATTTCATCATCGTCATCACCTAAGGTAATCTCAAAAGACCCAATATCGGCAGTAAACCATTTAATGCCGCTATAGCCCGCTATATTTGTCATTAAGACAAAAACGAGCAACGCTATAAACATCATTAAAATACGCGGCATACTAACTCGCCCCCCTATCACTGCAAAACTCAGCCTTTAACAATCATTAAAGGCTGAAATGAACGTTACTGCACAGCTAGAGCATGTTGCTGTGTCGAGAATTATGTGTCGAGTATTAATTTTGTAAAAGCTCAACATGCTCTAGACATTGATCAAATAATGGACGTAAATACTCGCTGCATAACCCAGCGCAATCGCCCAGCTCCATTTAAGATGTCCGAGAAAAGAGTATTTCCCTTTAGTCTGCCCCATCAATGCCACACCAGCCGCTGAGCCAACAGATAATAAACTTCCGCCAACCCCGGCAGTCATAGTCACCAATAACCATTGATCCAAGCCCATATCAGGATTCATACTAAGTACTGCAAACATGACCGGGATATTATCAACAACCGCTGACAATAGACCGACAAAAATATTCGCGTAAGTTGGTTGCCAGTGGTTATATAGTAGCTCAGAGACTAGATCTAAATATCCCATAAAACCTAATCCGCCAACACACATTACCACGCCGTAAAAAAACAATAACGTATCCCATTCGGCACGGGCTATTTTTTCAAAAATATCAAACGGAACGATATTGCCTAAACGTTTTAGCGCTTTTTCGTCTTTACGTTGTTCTGCCTTAGTCCGTTTTTTGTCTAATGAACGCGATAAACTTTTACGTAAGTAAAAACCGAAGAACTTCAAATACCCTAGCCCCGCCATCATGCCTAATACTGGCGGCATGTTAACCACGCTATGGCAGATAACGGCTGTTGCAATGGTTAATACAAAGAGAAAAATGATACGTTTGGCACCACGTTTCAACTGAAAATCGTCGGTTATTATTGACTCTGATTTCACGTTTGAGATAAACAGGCTCATGATCAGCGCAGGGATGGCAAAATTGACAATAGATGGAATTAATAACACGAAAAATTGATTGAAATGAACTAATCCTGCTTGCCAAACCATCAAGGTAGTGATGTCACCAAACGGACTAAAAGCGCCTCCGGCATTTGAAGCAACGACGATATTTATACAAGCAATATTAATAAATTTTAAATTGTTTGGCGCTACCTTTAGTACAATCGCGCACATAAGCATCGCTGTAGTAAGGTTATTGGCGAAAGATGATATAGCAAAAGCCAAAATTCCCGTCACCCAAAATAAGGTTCTAAGACTTAATCCTTTTGAGATCATCCAAATACGTAAACCGTCAAACACACCGCGTTCTTCCATGGCATTGATGTAGGTCATCGCCACTAACAAAAATAGCAATAACTGGGCATATTCGAGTAAATTATGATTAAAGGCATCTTCTGCCAGTTGTGGACTTCCCTGTTGAGTGTAAACCCACCCAATAATAAACCAGATAATACCTGCGGCGACTAATACCGGTTTAGATTTACGCAAGTGCATAAACTCTTCGCCAATAACTAGTATATAAGCAATGGAAAACAAAACTAGTGCGGTAAAACCGGCAACAGTATTAGTTAAGTCTAATCGTCCAACCTCTTCTGAAGCAAGCGCTGGTGCCATACAAACAAAGTATAGAAACAGTGTTTTAATTACGTTATTCAAGGGAATATCTCTCAATATTTGATACTAAAGTTGTTGTTTTTATAACCGTTAATTTTTAATTCGATTTATTACCAATTACACAGGGCGACGCCTGATGAGAAAGTGCACTAGATATTATTACATTTAGGCCTAGCGCGACAAAAAGCACATAGCCGTTTTCATTAAAAAATAAAGTGAAAGGGATTGCGGAAATAACATACTCTTTACTGACGTTTTTCTTGTTTTCGTTAAACCTGACAGCAATAGCTAGTTAAAATAAATATACAATAGACTGTATCTGTTATTTTAAGCGGCGCGTATTTATCAAGTATAATTAATAGAAAACAAACAATATCATTACGTTAATCACGTTATTTTGTCTGGAAAACAACCATTATCAGTACTTATTCACCGTACCCTAACTTTTCTGCTATCGATAATGCGCGCCATTATATTCCGATTAAAATATAACACAAACCTGTTCTACTCTATCTTATCTAAAAATTAGGAAAAACTTTACAAGCATTTAAAGTCATAGGCGTATCACAAGCATGTTTTATAGGTATTAAGAATTTGTTGAATACGTCGAAACTTATGTGATTATGAATATAATTTATCGTAGGCCTAAGCTAAAAAACGATTAGCTCATGATTAAAGGGAAATTTATCACTTTGATCTAGACATAAAAAAAGCCGCAAATAATTGCAGCCTATCTAAATTGAATGGTGCCTTGACCCGGAATCGAACCAGGGACACGAGGATTTTCAATCCTCTGCTCTACCGACTGAGCTATCAAGGCATTCTGTTGCATTTGCAAAGAGCGCGTATAATATAGCGTATTACCTTACCTCGCAACCAAAAATTTTTTTTTGTTTTTCTGCAACATTTACCTAATAACACCGTTCATCTTTAATGCCCGTTCAACACGCAACAATAGCCAAGCAGTTTATGTTCGATTTATTAGATCATTAAATATAATTTATTGCACTTTTATTCGAAAAAATTATCAGTATGATAGCATTCAGTTTAAAATTTATAACTCAATAATTTATGTGGAAAAACACCGCCGAGCGCTACGGCATTATATCTAAATCATTGCACTGGCTTTCGGCCATTACCGTCGTCTCATTATTTATTCTTGGTATTTGGATGGTTGAATTAGACTATTACAGTCAATGGTATCAAGAGGCTCCTCACTTGCATCAAAGCATTGGTGTGTTGTTATTTATCGCCACGCTAACAAGAATTTATTTACGAGCTGCGCAAACGCAGCCCAAAGCTATTGAAACCCATTCTACAAGAATGAAAACCAACGCAAAAATAGCTCATTTGGCACTATATATATTGTTATTTACCGTAATGATTAGTGGTTATTTAATGTCGACAAGTGATAACCGAGCTATCGAGATATTTAACTGGTTCTCTGTCCCCGCGCTTGGAGAACTATTTGCTAATCAAGAAGATATTTCAGGTATGATCCACGAATATGCCGCATATATACTCATTGCAGTATCGGCTATACACGCATTAGCTGCGATGAAACATCACATTATTGATAAAGACGAAACATTAAAACGAATGTTGTAATAATTTAATCAAGCTCATTCAAACTAAAAAGGACGAACAATGAAAGTAACCTTATTTAAAACGGCACTATTGGCCACCGTATTAGCTTCTTCAAGCCTCGTATCATCTACATATGCGGCAGATTATGTTATCGATACCCAAGGGGCACATGCATCCATTAACTTTAAAATTAAACACATCGGCTTTAGTTGGCTAACAGGTCGATTCAATACTTTTGATGGTCAATTTAGTTATGATGAAAACAATATAGCAGCGTCAAAAATAACAGTAAATATTGATACAAGTAGTGTTGATACCAATCATGATAAACGCAATAAGCATATTCGTAGCGATGATTTTTTAGATGTTAGTAAGTATGCGACCGCGAAGTTCGTCAGCACCAAGGTAACAGACAACGGCGATGGAAAGTTAGCAATAACGGGAGATTTAACCCTACATGGCGTGACAAAATCATTAGTTATTGCCGCTGAAAAAGTGGGTGAAGGTAAAGATCCTTGGGGCGGTGAGCGTATTGGTTTTTCTGGTACAACCAAGCTCTCGATGCAAGACTTTGGTATTAAAACGAACTTTGGGGAAATATTTTTCGACCTTCACCTCGAAGGCATTAAGCAGTAACCCAACGCAGAACAAGTGTCATAACACATTAAAAAAGCCAGCATTTGCTGGCTTTTTGCTTACTTAAAACTACTTGTCAGATTAAAGCTCAAAATCATCAAAATCAAAATCGGTTGAATTATCAATTTTCGTCGCGCTAGGAGGGTCGAGTAAAGATGGTTGTTCAATCTTAACTTCAACTTCAACTACTTTTTCTTTCCCTTTGTTTTCTTTACGTTTTTTACGTTGTAGACAACGTTTTATGACTTTTTGTTTATCATCAGAATTTAAGCTTATCCATTGTTGACGTTCATCACGTGTACGCATACAGCCAAGACAACAGCCTTTTTCATCTGACTGGCACACACCAACACAGGGACTGGGAACATCAAAGAATTCAAGTTGCATATAAAATTCTGTCAATTAATAAAAACAAATGCGTTATTAAAGTATAACTTAATAACGCCGATTTTGAATTAGGTGCTATACAACTGCGCCTTAAGCAAGTTTATCTGTGACAATGTGGTAATCAGGATCTTCAATTACATTTACTTCAACCAGATCACCCGCTTTCTCAAGTAATATTCTACATTCATTACTTAAGTGTTTTAAATGCAATGTTTTTCCTCGTGATAAATACCTTTCAGCCAAAGTATCAATCGCTTCAATAGCTGAGTGATCTACAACACGAGAGTTCTTAAATTCAACTACAACATCGTTACTGTCATTATCCAAATCAAATTGCTCTAAGAAACTTGATACCGAGCCAAAAAATAAGGGGCCCGTCACGTCATAAATGGTTGAGCCATGCTCATCTACATTACGATTTACTAGAACATGTTTAGCGTGTTCCCAAGCAAAAACGAGGGCAGAAACAATAACGCCAACGACAACAGCTATTGCCAAGTCGGTTGCAACAGTCACACCAGACACTAAGATAATGACAAATGCATCAGCTTTAGGCACTTTACCTAGGATGCGAAAACTTGACCATTCAAAGGTACCAATAACGACTATAAACATAACACCAACCAAAGCAGCTAATGGTATTTGCTCTATTAATCCCGAAGCAAAAAGAATAAAACCTAGTAAAGCCAACGCGGCGGTAATACCGGATGCTCGTCCCCGTCCACCTGAATTTACGTTGATCATCGATTGCCCGATCATGGCACAACCACCCATGCCGCCAAAGAAACCGGTAACTGTGTTTGCAGCGCCTTGAGCAACACACTCACGGTTTCCGCGACCACGGGTTCCAGTAAGTTCATCAATCAAAGTTAACGTTAACAACGACTCAATCAAACCAATGGCAGCCAGAATGAACGCAAATGGTAAGATTATTTTTAAAGTTTCTAAATTAAGTGGCACACTTGGAATCGCAAATTGCGGTAAATTCCCTGCTATTGAAGCGGCAGGATCGTTTGTCATGTCACGAACAAAGTCAACGACAGTACGTGCGTCTAGATTAAAGCTTTGTACGAGAACCGTGACTACAACAATGGCCACTAACGATGAAGGCACCGCTTTAGTTAACTTAGGCAGAAAGTGAATAATTGCCATGGTTAATATGATCAAACCCGCCATAGTATATAGCTGACTTCCTTGCATCCATTCAAGTTCGCCAGCGGTGTTAATAATTTTAAATTGTCCAAGTTGTGCTAAGAAAATGACTATTGCCAAGCCGTTTACAAATCCTAACATCACAGGGTGAGGCACTAAACGAATAAACTTACCTAGTTTAAACACACCAGCAGTAATTTGTATTACCCCTGTTAATACCACCGTGGCAAATAAATATTGTTCACCATGAATTGCCACCAAGCTAACCATGACCACAGCCATAGCGCCTGTAGCACCTGAAATCATTCCTGGGCGTCCACCAAAAGCCGCGGTAATTAAACCAACCATAAATGCAGCATATAAACCGACAAGTGGCCCCACTCCTGCGACGAAAGCAAAAGCAACGGCCTCAGGAACAAGTGCTAATGCAACGGTTAGGCCTGAAAGCACATCATTTTTCAGATTGGAAACTTTACTAGCATGTAATTCAAACATTGATATCTCACGTTAAATTTTAAGCAAAACTGCTTTGATGTTAAGAATGAAAATCATTCTTTTAAATTATTGATTACCGAATAATATCAATTGAACGATTGAATCCATTTGATATAAAAACTGTCGTTTATCCTAATATTAGTCAATATTAGCGACAAGCTTGCTCTTTTCGGTTTTTAAGGCGCGGGAATACTATAGATTTAGCACAGGAAAGTCAATAACCGCCTATTTTTCAAACAAAAGCAATAAACGGCTATCCAACTGATTATTAAAGATATTTAAATAAAAAACCAGCTCAAAACAAATTATCAGCTGTCGTTTGCTTCACGTTCATTAAGAAATGCTTTAATTTCATCGCGAGAGCCTAATATATGCTGTTTAAGTATAGCAACAGCTTTTTCTATTTCACGCGCCTTACAAAGCTCCAGTAACTTATTGTGCTCTGATTCCGCCTTAGAAATACCACCCGCCCAAAGTAAGTGCATACGAATATAACGATCGGCATTTTTGTTTAGCGTGTCAACAAGATCTTGGGTCTGTGGTCTGTTCGCCCCTGAATATAAGCAGTTGTGGTAATCAGAGTTTAATTCACTCCAAGTATTTGCCGCATTTTCTTTACCTAACGCCTTATCAAGCTTGCCAAGCAATTCTGTTGCTTCTTCAAGTTTTTCTTCACTTATATTCGGAATAGAGGCGGCCAGTAAATCAGCTTCTAACATAGCACGAAGTTCAAATAATTCATCAACTTGCGCAGCATTCAATTCCGTCGCTGTTGCGCCTTTATGTGGTTCAAATGACACTAAACCTTCAGCTTCTAGTTGCAATAATGCTTCTCTGACCGGAATACGGCTAACATTTAATTCTTCAGCCAAAGCGGCCTGACGCAAAGGTTGCCCTGCCTTAATTTCTCCGTTAAGAATCTTCTCTCTGAGGGTTTCAACCACAAGTTGTGTTCTAGTTTTATATACTATGGTCATACGCTACTTCCTAAAAATAATGCAAACCATTATAAGGATTCAGCGAACAAAAAACAGGAAAAAGGGAATTATTCAATGAATGACTCCCTTTGAAGTAGGTTTATTAATCTTTTAATAAATCAGGTAACAACTCTTGCGGCATATTTTGATAACATATGGGTCGTTGAAAACGCTTTAACGCCTCACTTCCTACCGAGGTTGTGCGTAAGTCAGTTGACGCCGGAAAAGGGCCACCATGGTTCATCGATGCGCACACTTCAACACCTGTTGGCATTTGATTGTAGATCAGGCGTCCCACTTTATGCACTAATGACAGAGCAATTGGTTTAGATAACTCGATATCATCTTGAGTCGCGTGAATGCTTGCGGTTAAATTTCCTTTTAATAACGAAATCAGTTGCATCATCTCTGTGCTATCCGCACATCGAATAATTAACGCACATGAACCAAACACTTCTTCATGCAAACATTTATTATTAACAAAGGTTTTTAAATCCGTCGCAAATAATGCGGGAATACATTCATGTGATTTTCCTGCCTGCCCCTGAGCGAGTAACTCTACCCCTTCGATCACTTGCCAAGCAGTTATTGCTGCATTGTATGAGGCGGCGATCTCCGGTGTTAACATCACGCCAGCATTTTGTTGTGATAACGATTGCGCTGCGCCTTGAGCAAACCTTGAATATTGTTCATCTTCAACAACTGCCCAAATACCTGGACTGGTGCAAAACTGCCCTTGCCCCATCATTAAAGAGGCGACTAATGCTTGCGCGATCTCTTCACCTTCACTCTTTACTTTATTTGGTAAAATAAATTGTGGATTAACACTGCCTAACTCTCCGTAAAAAGGGATCGGCTCGTCTCGCTGGTTAATTTGTTGCTGTAAAATCATACCAACGCGTTCAGAACCGGTAAAACCAACGGCTTTCACCATAGGGTGTGTCACTATTTGACTGGAAATCGCGTAGTTTTTACCTTGAATGAGTGAAAAAACACCTTTAGGCATCTCGCAGATTTCAATCGCTGTTAATATCGCTTGTGCAACTAACTCTGCAGTACCTGGGTGCGCAGCATGAGCTTTCATTATTACAGGACATCCAGCCGCTAATGCTGAAGCAGTATCTCCGCCTGCCGTAGAAAATGCTAGCGGAAAGTTACTCGCTGCAAATACCGCGACAACCCCTAATGGCAAATAGCCTAAACGGGTGTCTGCTTTAGGCAAAGGCTGCCTATTTGTATCCGCCAAATCAATAACGGCTTGATACTCGCCCTTTTCTAATATGCTTGCAAACAATTCAAGTTGGCCAACAGTGCGCCCACGTTCACCTTGAATACGCGCATGCGGCAACCCCGTTTCAGCACTCGCTACTTCAACGAGTTCATCGCCTAGTGCGACGATTTGTTCACCTATAGTACGTAAAAAATGAGCTCGTTTGCTCGCACTAAGTTGTCCGTAAACGCTAAATGCTTCTTGGGCACGGGTAATGGCTGTGTTAACTTCCATTTCAGTCGCATCGGCAAAAGAAGTGGTCATTGGCGCATTAGCTTGTGCATCAAACGCCACAAACCCGTTCGTTGCATCGCCAGCCCACTCGCCCGCAATTAAATGTTTACCTGTAATAGTCATGTAAAACTCACTTAATATTCATTTATTAAAAATTAATCAACTTGGTATTATTTGACGACAAAGCCAAAGGCATATGGATCATCATCATCGATTGTTAGGCAGTTTTTACCAAAAACGTGGGCCCATCCCTGAATGCTGGGCTTGATTGCGTTAATACTCCCTTGTGCGCTTTGCAACTCAACTTCAGCTTCAATTTTTCCGACGAATTGGCTACCTATATAGCTTTCATGGATAAAAGTATCGCCCACCTGCAATATTCCTTTGGCGTATAGTTGCGCCATCCGCGCGCTGGTTCCTGTGCCGCAAGGAGAACGATCAATTGCTTTATCGCCATAAAAAACTGCGCTGGCGGCATCAGAGTCTTTGGTATGTGCACGCCCAGTCCATAAAACATGAGATGCACCGTTCACAGAGGGATCTTGAGGGTGAATACAGGTTAAAGTATTGCCAACAATTTCTCTGAGAATGGGACTCCAATGAAGAATGTCCCCTGCGTCCCATTGATCAATACCCGGAAAATTCTCTTGCGGTTCAACAATAATGTAATAATTACCGCCATAAGAAACATCTATTTTCAAATGCCCTAAACCTGGCACATCAACAACAACATCACGATGTGCCAAGTAAGACGGTACATTGTAAATTTTTACCGCAGTAACCTTGTTGCCACTTTGCTGGTACTCAACTTTTACTTGCCCAGCAGGAACATCGATAATGAGTTGACCAGGCGTTTTCGGTGTCAGTAAACCGTTTTCAATTGCCGCAGTAACTGTACCTATAGTGCCATGGCCACACATAGGTAGACACCCCGATGTTTCAATAAATAATATCGACACATCAGCATTAGCACTGCAAGGAGGATATAAAAAAGCACCCGACATCATGTCATGGCCGCGTGGTTCAAACATCAAACCTTGTCGGATCCAATCATAATTATCTAAAAAGTCCTGACGTTTCTCACTCATGGATCCCCCTTTTAAATCGGGATGGCCACTGGTAACCAAACGAACGGGATTGCCGCAAGTATGTGCATCGATACAGAAAAAAGTACCTTTTATCATGCCTTACCTTTTCTTAATCAAGATTAAACTTCGACAAATCAATGCGAGTCGCTACCGCATCATTATATAATTTTTCTACCCGAGCTCTTTCTTCTCCCGCTAGTGGCAAACGTGGTGCACGTGTCACTTCAGAGCCACGCCCAGCAAGTTGTTCACAAAATTTGATACATTGTACTAACGTTGGAATAGTGTCTAAACGCAATAAAGGTAGGAACCAGCGCCAAATTTCCAATGCTTCTTGGTAACGGCCTTGTCGCGCTAATTTATAAATAGCAACCGACTCTTGAGGAAAGACGTTTGTTAAGCCGGATATCCACCCAGTACAACCCAACATCAGGCTTTCAAGGGCTATGTCATCAACACCGCCAAAAACAATAAAGCGATCATCAAATGCCGCGTATAGTTCAGAGATACGACGAGTATCTTCAGTGGCTTCTTTTACAGAGACAATATTAGGCTCTTGTGCTAATACTCGCATGCCCTCAACGGAAACATCGACCCCATAAGTAACTGGGTTATTATAAATCATAATAGGTAAACCACAATTACGAGCTATTTGCTGGTAATGGTGAATAGCCTCTCGCTCGTTGGAACGATATACCATACCCGGTAACACCATTAAGCCATCAATGCCTACTTGTTCACACATTTGTGAATATTCAATGGCAAATTGCGTGGTGGTTTCAGCAACACCTGATAAGACAGGTACACGACCAGCAACAACTTCTTTAACCGCGATCAGTATCGCTTTTTTCTCATCACGAGTGTGTGAGCAATTTTCCCCTACGGTACCTAGAGCGATAATACCGTCAACGCCTTCTTTAATTAGGCTATCAACCATTTGTTGAGTTGCGGTAAAATTAATCGACATATCATCGTGATATTGGGTAGTAACTGCGGGGTATACACCTTGCCAATTTACATTCATAAAGTTTTACGTCCTATTTAAATGGTAAATACTGTAAAAGTATCGCTAGAAATAATTCCGTATATTGTATACAATTATTTTATTCGCACAAGAACAAAATTGAAAAAGTTAAATCGCCGGATATGGCAGTAATCTTTACTTTAAATAATTGCAATCAATATCAAAGCATTCATACCATTAATGCTACTGAAGATGATATTTACTTCTAGACTTTTTGTCGAGCTAGATAATCCCTAGAGCAAGCATAAAGAAAATGTGAATTAAGTATATGAATAAACAAAAAATTGCCGTGATCGGAGCGGGTATTATCGGCGTAAATTGCGCTCTAGAGTTACAGTCTCTTGGCTTTGAAGTCACACTATTAGACAAAAATGCTATTGGTGAAGGATGCTCTAAAAGTAATGCTGGGCATTTTGCCACTGAACAAGTATTTCCTTTAGCTGAATATAATTTACTTTGGCAGTTACCAAAACTATTACTCGATCCACTTGGCCCCGTGGCTTTGTCACCACGCTATATACCTAAAGCCATGCCATGGTTTATGCAATTCATTAGAAATATGCGTAGCGACAAGCGTCAACAAAACAGTGCTGCATTACGGGCCCTAAATAAGCATGCTATTGATTACTACAAGCCGATATTAAAAGCAGCTAATGCCGAACATTTATTAACATGTAAAGGGAGTTTATTGGTATTTGAAGATACACGCCTGTCCGAAATTCACAATCACTTTGAGCACTATAAAAGTGCTGGAGTGTCGGTAAAACTGCTAGATCGCCAACAAACACTGCTACTAGAACCTAACCTTAGTGAAAGCATCAAGTATTCATTATATTTTACTGATGTCGGACATAGTGCCGATCCTTATAAAATTTGTCTTGAGCTGGCAATGCTGGCACAAAGTAAAGGTGTCGTTTATCAGCATTTTTGTGTACAAAACATAAAACAACTTGATAGCCAAATAATGATAAGCGATCAACATGAGACCCAGAGCTTTGATCAAGTGGTTATTTCGACTGGGGCTTGGTCGAAGCCGCTTTTAAATCAACTAGGTTATAAACTGCCAATAGAAGCTGAACGAGGTTACAGCTTAAGTTTGCATGCAAACGGTCAGGTGGCTGAACTAACCCGGCCAGTTGCTTCAGCAGAAAGACGTTTTATTATGACGCCAATGGAGCAAGGGTTGAGGCTAGCTGGAACCGTCGAATTTGCAGGACTAGAGCAACAAGCGAATATGAAACGCGCTGATATGCTTTATCAACACGCACAGCAAATGCTAAATAACATAGCCGATTTTAATGAAAAAGCAGCTAAAAAGGAGCAACGTTGGCTGGGTTTTAGACCTTCATTGCCCGATTCATTGCCCGTTATATGCACAGCGCCCAATAATCCTAAGGTTCATTTCGCCTTAGGTCATCAACATTTAGGATTAACACAAGGTGCGATCACCGGTAAATTGATTGGTCAACTTATTAGCAGACAACCAACAGATATTGACGTTAGCCCCTTTTGTATAAGTCGATTTAACTAATTAATATTAGCCCCCTAAGATCTGAACAACTAGAAAAACGCCGCGTATGTTTGTATCCGTAATACTTAGCTATCAACTATTACGGATATTTATTACGTGATTTAAGACAAGGTAATATGGAAGAGTGGTGACCATGTGTAAAAGATTACGCTTCAAAAAGTGATTTATCTTTCGCGTATTGAATAGGTACTTTAACTTGGAAACCACAACCTGATGTTTCATCAAGAAACTTGATGGTGCCGCCTAATTTGCTGCTTACCAAATTAAAAACAATATTCATTCCTAATCCAGAGCCACCCTGACCGCGTTTGGTGGTAATAAAAGGGTCGAAAATGCGTTGTTTTATCTCATCATCAACACCCTTACCATTGTCTTTATACACTAGGGTTAAATAGCCGTTACTTTCAGTAAAAACAATAGAGATCTCGCCTTGTTCACGACCTTCAAAACCATGAATATGAGAGTTCATCAAAAAGTTGGTTAAAATCTGGTTCCAAGCACTTGGATAAGTCACCATATTTAACTCTTTATCAACCTCTAAATGAATCGTATATTTTTTGCGTTTAAATAGTGTCTTAACAGTATTGACGACATCATTTACGTGTTGTGCCAGATTAATCGCCAGTTCAGGATCGGTATGCTGCTCAACGGCAACCGATTTAAATCCACGGATCAGTTCAACCGCTTTATTTAAGCTACGCTCAATAATTAGTTGATATTCAGAAAGCAAATTTAAGGTTTTTGTTAATTGCGATTTAGTCAGACTTTCTGTTTCGACCGACTCAGTCAACTCATGTACTTTTTCTTTTAACGCAGTGATAGAAGTTACACAAATACCCAAAGGGGTATTAACCTCGTGAGCTACGCCCGCAACTAGCTGCCCCAATGAAGCCATTTTTTCAGACTGTACTAGTGAATCTTTGGCTAAGGTTAAATCATCCAGTGATTGTTGTAATTGCTGGTTACTTTCGGCAAGTTTAGCGGTGCGATCATAGACCTTAATTTCTAGTTCGCCATTAAGGTTAATCAGTGCATTTTCTGCTTCTTCGCGCTTGATAATGTCATTTTTAAGCGCCAGTCGCATGTGATTAATAGCATCGACTAATAGATCTAACTCATCTTTAGCTGACGAGCGGTGTCCCAGCACCAGTGGAACATCTAAGTTATCTGCCGCAAGATCTTGCGAGTACAGCATAATACGAAAGATATGTTTAACTATCAGCCAATGGATAACGAAAGCTATACAAAACGCGACAATAAAAGTTTTAATAAATTCAGAGCCAAGAATGACCCAAGCCTTTTGTTTTAAATTGCTATAGATATCTTGATAATCAGCAATTATAACAAGCTCGCCGATGCTATTATCACCATAAAATATCGGATACTCTACCGTCTCTTTAGCAACAGTCTCTGCATCCCCTTGTTGGTAGGTTTTACCAAATCCGGTGGTTATTTTAACAAAACGAATATCGGGTAAATTAACAATACCTTGAATTTGTTGTTCAACTAAAGGTTCATTAAAGTCCCATAAACTTGTTGATATAGACTGGATATAGCTACTTTCAATGTTACTGAAGCGTTGCTGTAACGACACTTTATTATCTTCAAATTCAATATAAAGCTGGATGATCGTTGAAGACACGGATAAAAATGAGCTGCACAATAAAATATAAATCAGCACCCGCCGACTCAATCTATTATTGATCGATACCTTTTTACTCATTTATTAATTCCAGTAAATAACTCTTTCAACAAGATTTTTTGCCGCAAAGTTTTTACTATCCCTGTTAATTGCCTAACATTCATTTAAATAAGCAAAGCGCAGAAAGTCAACTACAACAACCAATAATTATCATACTGTTAACATTTAACTGAGTTTATGCGTTATATTTTTCGATATACTCAATGTTTGTTAGCATATCACCGCGATAAAACAGATATCTTACGCGAGATATTTACCCATTTATTATTTATCTATAGATATTAAACACATCTCTATACCTAACATGCGTTAACAAACTGATAAACCAGTTTCGCCGCTGCCAAATCTTCCAATGCATGGCCAACAGATTTGAATAACGTAATATCAGTAGCACTTCTTTGCATGCTTACTTTTTGTTGGCATAAACTAAATAGATCCGCTTCGATTTTAGCAGGGGTGATCACCCCTTGAGTTAAGGGAATGGCGAGGTCGCCGGTCTCTTTAATAGCACTACTGATGTTGTCGACAAAAACACGGGATCTTGTTAAACAAACATCATCCATTTCTCTCATGTCAGGTCGATAGGCTCCCACCATATCAAGATGTTGCCCTGGGATTAACCATTGTCCTAAAATCAACGGTTCTTTACTTAACGTGGCACATGAAATGATATCAGCTTGTTCAATGTGATCTTCTATATTATCAACAGCGTTACACTGAAGACCTAAATGCATCACTTGCCGACACACCGCTTGTGCTTTGGCGATATCACGCCCCCAAACCAACACTTGTTTGATAGGACGCACACTGGCGTGCGCGGCAATTAACTGTGGCGCCAAGGTTCCCGTCCCAACAACCAGCAAGGTTTCGCTGTTTTCACGTGATAAAAAGCGCGAAGCCAACGCCGATGCCGCAGCCGTCCTCTTAGCGGTCAACGCGGGGGCATCCATTGTCGCTTTCATGGTTCCAGTATCAACATCAAGTAGCAAATAAGTGCCTTGAATAGACGGTAAGCCCTTTTGACTATTTTCAGGGGCAACCGTCACCAATTTAATACCGGCCACTTCGCCTGCTTGCCATGCCGGCATCATTAGTAAAGTAGTTTCTCTACTCGCCTTAGGGTTTGCCATATCATAATGTAGCCGCGGCGGAACGGTGATGTCGTCCGTAAAAGCCTGTTCAAGCGCGTTTATTAATTCGGGGAACTTTAAAGCCTTATTTACCCTATTGGCATCTATTGTTTGCATGGTAGCCTCTTGTAATTGTTATGCATTTTTCTTGTATCAGGTTAATCAATTTCAAACATCAAATTATTGCATAATGTATACAAAATAAAAAGTCCCCTCGAATAATATCTGGCTTGACTTGCTTAAACTCAGTTAGCATTAAGGCCTTAACTTCATTTATGGTGTCATTGCCATTGTTAAGTATCAGGTTATCTAGAATTATCACCGCTCTGGCGTTGGATCTGGCGCAACAAAATTTTGGTGATTATTACCCCAAATAAACTTATTCGTATCAACGTACAATTTTTGTTGGCAAAATTTCACCTGCTTAAAAAAACTATACTAAAAACTTTCATCATCGGTGTCCGATTTTCGCCAGTTAAGCAGCCAAAATTTAAGTAAGGTATAATCACTTTGACAAAACACTGGGAATAAAACTTTTGCTTGAAGAATGCCATCACATAACTAACAATGCGCTTGATCCTAAGGTATGCCAAGCAGCTCGATTAAGTCGAGATGCCCGATTCGATGGCAAGTTTTTCACCGCAGTTCTCAGTACAGGTATTTATTGTCGACCAGTTTGTCCAGCAAGAGCGCCAAAGCCAGAAAATGTGGTTTATTACCAAAGTGCAATGCAAGCGCAACAGGCCGGATTTCAGCCCTGTAAACGTTGCTTTCCTGAACTAGCGCCAGCATTAAACTTATCGGTAAAAATGAAACAGCTTACCCAAGCGTTAGAGGAAAGTGATGGCAATATTTCACGGCTTGCACAACAGTTTTCAACCAATGAACGCCAATTACATCGCTTGTTTATCAAACATTATGGTGTGCCCCCGAGTAAGTTTTTACATCACCAAAGGTTATTGTTAGCCCGTAAATTACTGTCAACAACGGCACTAAGTATCACAGATATCTGTTTTGCATCGGGCTTTCAAAGTGTTAGACGCTTTAACGAAGCCATTAAGGCCGCCTATTTATGTACTCCCAGTGCATTACGCAAAAAATCGGCGTTAACACCGCACACCGACAGCGTAACGGTATTACTTCCTTATCGTCCGCCATTTGATTGGTCGTTAATGTTAGGTTTTTTTCGTCATCGTCAAATGCCACATGTTGAACAAATTGATGAAACTCATTACCGACGCACATTTTCGTTAGGCACTATTACTGGTTGGTTAGAAGTTGGTCACCATAAGACAAAAAACGCATTAGAACTCACTGTTTCCATGAGTGATTACCAGTTATTAAATCAAGTGATCATGCGCGTTAAGCGAATGTTTGATTTAGACGCCGATATGACCAGCATCCATCAACATTTTTCATGCAATGCAATTTTAGCGAATGTCATCAACCACTGTCCGGGCTTGAGATTACCGGGATGTTGGGACATTTTCGAATTTTCCATTCGCGCGATACTAGGACAACAAATATCAGTGAGAGCGGCAACAACTTACGCGGATCGTATTGCCGCACGCTATGGTAATAGCGCACACAATAATCCGTTTAATTTACAGACAACGTTTCCAACCATTGAAGAACTCAATGAGGCAGACTTTGCCGAGATGGGACTAACCAATGCCCGTATTGCCACCTTACAAACTTGGCTCAATTTTTATCAGCATAATAGTGATATTTTTAGTCACTACCAATCCATTGAGCAACTTGAGCAAACCTTAACCGAGCTAAAAGGCATAGGTCCATGGACCGTTAATTATATTGCGATGCGCGGTTTAAGTGATCCCGACGCATTTCCCAGTGCAGATCTAGGCATTATAAAAGCACTATCAACAACAGCCAACACATCGGTAAAGTCTAACAACAAACAAATATTAGCGATGGCTGAACAATGGCGTCCGTGGCGGGCTTATGCCGCCATCTATTTATGGCAATCGTTAGCATTAAAGGAAAACTAACAGACATGTATTATTGTATTTATCAATCTCCATTAGGTGATATTGCGCTGACCGCAACTGACGATGGTCTAACTGCATTGTCTTTTTTGGCAGGAACATCACCACTAAACATTGACGAAAATCATGTGAAATCCCCTCAACATTTTACCGATGCCTGCCAACAATTAACCGAATATTTTGCTGGTGAACGTCAACGATTCAGCTTAAAGCTCGCGCCAAAAGGGACTGATTTTCAAAAGAAAGTATGGCAAGCGTTATTAACAATTGAGCAAGGTGAAACCAAAAGTTATCAATGGCTAGCAAAAAAAATTAATAATGAAAAGGCGGTTCGAGCAGTAGGGAGTGCCAATGGTGCCAATCCAATTGCTTTGATTATTCCTTGTCATCGCGTTATTGGCGCGAATGGTAAATTAACTGGTTATGCTGGCGGTTTAGCGCTTAAAGCAAAATTGTTAATGCATGAAAACGCTCAGTTTAAAGTTTAGAGCTATATATAGTGGATTAAAGCGCTAAATACACATTAACAAGGTAACAAAGTTATTGGAGAAGATTGTGTTTATCGACAACTTTTGCTGTCTCTGATAGCGCCTGAAAACGACCGTCTATTTTCATCTTCTGCAGCACTAAAGAAAGTTTATCCGCCAAATGTGGATGGCGCTCTTTATTAAGATAAACATGCAAAGATATTTCAGTAAGTGGCGGTCGATATATTTTAAATCCTGTATATTTGCTGCCAATTAAACTTAAATATCTAGTAGCGGTTTCTCTACTAGTAATAGTGATATCAGCCCGACCAGAATTAATTAAAGACAACGCCTGTTCAAAATTGCCGACCAGAATAATGTTTGCAAATTTATCTCTGTTGGCATCAATAAATTTAGTGCCGCGTTCATAAGCAAGAATATAACTTTTCATACTTTCCCAACCGTCGACTTGAACCCCAGCTTTTCCAATTACAGACTGATCGGTAACAAACAGGGGTTCATCGACACGCACTAAATTAGGAAATAATTTTATGTCTAAATCACTTACCCTAAATAGGTCGCCGTCAACTTTGCCGTTATCAGCCCACAACAAACTCCTTTTATTGGGTAAACTTTCAATTTTCAAACGGTATCCTAACTCAGCAAATGCTGCGGTTAATACCCGATCTGCTTTTTGATATAATGGTGTTGCTTCACCATTACTCGTCCCCAATATTATTTCTTTTACCTGAACAGCTTGCTGCGCGCTGACACTTGCACATAAAAATAATATGTTAATTACTAGAATATGTTTAAACATTTTCTGATCTCATTACAGATAAAACACCTTTAGCAAAATTATTCTTACCATCGTTATGTTCATCTGGCATCGCAGAAATCCGACTGATATGATAGTTAGCACTGATTGGGTTAACCATACCAATAATACCAAATTGATTAAATAGTTGATCATTTAGCGAGAATTAAAAGGTTTAGAGGCAAGGCATTGATTACAGAGAATGGTTACTCCCTTGTCAAAATTAATAACGCCGCATATAAGCCTTTTAAACTCGCCCTTGGGAGCTCATTAGCGAACTGATAACTTCACCAAATGAAAGAAATATAGACTGACTATGTTTATCTCATTTGGTTCGTTCTAAACTCGCTAATGTAACTCTAAATTGGCCAATTATTTAATCAAATTGGTATAAGTATTATATTAGCAGTAATAGGAACATCAGTGGAAATAATCATCATCATCGCCTTTATGGCGCTCGCATGGCTTATCTGGCAATTAACTAGGGCAAAACGTTTCACTAAGTTTAAAATGCTGATTGAACAAGAAATTAAGCCTAAAGTTATTGCTGAAATTTTAAATGAGTTGAATGAAACACGCAGCGATGAATTCCCGAATAACGAAATACATCAGCAAGCGACGATACTTTATTGGACCCAATACAAAGCGAGAATATTACAGGCGGCTTTACAACGAGGAATTATTGATAAAAAGTGGCTTGAAGATACTGGCAATTTACGCAATAGCCAGCATCTTTTTCATATAGAACAGCATAGGTTACATAAGGGGCATTTATTTTAGCAAATCTAATGCTTAATTATGCCAAAAGACTAACTAGGCTAATCGATACGCTGAAATTGTATATCCCAAACTCCATGCCCTAAGCGTTGCCCTCTATTTTCAAATTTAGTTAACGGTCTTGATTCTGGGCGTGGCACATAATCATTTGTTGTCGATAAATTCTTATAGCCCGGCGCACTGCTCATGTCTTCCAGCATGCATTCTGCGTAATTTTCCCAATCGGTTGCCATATGAAAAACACCACCAATTTGCAATTTTTGGCGAATGCTTTCAACAAACTCTGGCTGAACGATACGGCGTTTATGATGTTTCTTTTTGTGCCACGGATCAGGAAAAAATAACTGAACGGTACTTAACGAAGCATCAGGAATGCAATCTGCCAATATTTCAATCGCATCGTGCTCATATACTTTCAAATTTTTAACACCTTCTTCCTGTGCAAGCGCAATACATGAACCAACACCAGGACGGTGTACTTCAATGCCAATAAAGTTTGTCTGTGGAGCATTTTTAGCCATTTCAACTAAAGATTTTCCCATACCAAAACCTATTTCCAATACCACAGGGTTATCATTACCAAATAACGCTGCAGTATCAATCATTCCGTCTTGATGATTTAAGCCCATAGTACCCCAAAATAATTCCAACGCCTTTGCCTGACCATTCGTTAACCGGCCCTCGCGTTTAACAAAGCTGCGTACTTTACGAATATATTTACCTTCTTGAGTTGCTTGCTCTACAGTTTTATGGGTTCTTTCAGTCATAGTATTTCTTACAGAAAAATTAGGGCGGTTATTATCTACGTTTAGCGCCATAAACTCAAATTATGTGAAAAACATATTCAAGTAATTATGTCTTTAACCAATTTTAGACTAATACTAATACTAGTAATAAAAGTAAAAAAATATGCAAAAACAAACGCAAAAATAAACACATACAGGATTAATATTAGTGATGAGTCTACAATCTTGGTTTAAAAACTTGTCGATCAAAAATGGGTTGATTTATGTAATTACTGCTTCTTTGATCACACTATCCTTACTAAGTATAGCGTTAAACAACACCATCTTTAGCAATCTGTTTGAGCAAAACATTGAACAAGATATACTCCCAAATCAGTTAGCGAAGGTAGAGCATAGGATCAGAGAACAACTGAGCCCAGCACTGGAATTGTCGAAAGGCATCACTCAAAACAAATATCTATTAGACTGGGCTATTGCCGGAGAACCCGAAGAAGGTCAGCAGCAAGTCATTGATTTTTTGGCTCATATGCAAAAAGAAAACAATGCCTTTACGGTATTCTGGGTGTCTAACATAACCAACGATTACTACACTCCAACTGGCAACTCTCGTAAAGTAAATCAGCAAAGTGACGCCTGGTTCTACGAATTTATCAATAGTGACAAGCCGTTTGAAATTGCATTTGATATTGAAAAAGGCACCACCAAACTCGCTGCGTTTGTTAACTATCGAGTAAAATATGAAGGTAGAAACCTAGCAATCGCGGGATTGGGTTACGGTGTTGATAAAATTAGCGCCGATATACTAAGCAACAAAATAGGTGAAAATGGCTATGTATTCGTTACCGATTATCAAGGTAGTGTCATCATTCACCCAAAATTGTCACAACTGCCTAAACGGAAACTCAGTGAATTTGACGGGTTTGAAGATGCCTCAACAAAACTACTTGCTAAAAATTCAGGCTATATCTTTGATGAAGTAACCTATAACAGTGAAGACTTTTACGTTGCCAGCGTAGGCCTACCCGAGCTGAACTGGAAAATAATAGCCATGCTGCCTAAGTCTGAGCCTTTAACACTTATTCGTGGCGCGCTAACCAAGACCGCGCTATTGAATTTAATCATTGTCGCCGTGTTTATATTCTTAATGGTACTAATGGCAAATCGCATCACCAAACCTATTCTCAATATAAGTAAGCGTTTACTTGAAATGGCCGGGCAAGGTGGCGATTTAACACAAACCCTAGATGATACTCGTGGCGATGAACTAGGCCAGTTAGCTAAGGGTTTTAACGCCATAATCGCGAAAGTTAGAGATATCATGATTGAAATTAAGCATACCGAACAGATTATGGCATCTTCTTTTGAACAATTAAGGGATAGTGCCACAACCGTTAACCAGTTAGTGGGCAGTCAACAAGTTGAATCTGACTCCGTTGCCACAGCGACCAATGAAATGAGTCATAGTATTCAAGAAGTCAGTGACCTTGCGTCAAATACTGCCACCAAAACTGAATTTTCTGAGCAACAGATAACAACCTCAAATCAAAAAGTAGATGAGTCAAGTTCGGTGATGATACAGCTCCAAGAAAGTAACCGTATCACACAAGAAAAAATAACCACGCTCGCCCAACAAACCCAAACCATCAGTTCTGTAGTTGACACTATTAGTAGTATTTCAGAGCAAACAAATCTGCTCGCCTTGAACGCCGCGATAGAGGCAGCTAGAGCTGGTGAACAAGGTAGAGGCTTTGCCGTGGTCGCCGATGAAGTAAGAACTTTAGCGGCTCGCACGCAAAGCTCAACGCAAGAAATCAACGAAGTTATTCAACGTTTGCAAAATCAAGCCAATGAAACCGTTACCGCGATGGTTGAGAATACCGAACTCGCTAGTGAAGGGCTAAGCAAAACCAACGACGCCAAAACGGTGTTAAGCGAAGTAGTAAAAGATATCAATGAAATAACTGCTATGAATGTACAAGTTGCCACAGCGACTCAGGAGCAATCAAGTGTGATTAATGAACTGAATCAAAATGTTACTAAAATTGCGGATATGGCCACTGAAATTTCAACATTATCCGATAAAACTTCACTGATAATGAACGAACTTGACCAGCAAAAAATACAATTAGAAAAACTTGTTGCCCAATTTAAAACAGAGTAAGGAAAATCTATGAAATTATTACCCTTTGCATTACTGACCCTAACCGCATTTAATTGTTCAGCGGAAGTGCTTTGGTCTGATTATAGTGCCACCTTATTAAAAGGTAATGATTATGAAGTAGGAGACAATGACCGAACAGTATTCACCTTTGAGCATGCCGCAGGATATGGTTGGGGTGATAGCTTTTTGTTTGTTGATCGTTTGCAATCAGATAATGGTGATAAAGAAACCTATGCGGAAATATCACCACGATTTAAAGTTTTATCGTATAAAAATAATTATATGGAAAACCTATACATTGCAACTACGGCCGAGGTTGGAGAGAATTTTACTCACTACCTGTTCGGATTAGGTACGAGTTTAAAAATACCAAACTTCCATTACTTTAATGTCAACTTATACTATCGAAATAATGACTCTGGAGATAATAGTTCACAAGCAACCATTACTTGGGCGGTGCCAATAGGGTCACTAACCTATGATGGTTTTATGGACTACGTGCCATCAAATGACGACAAGAGCACCAGCATGAATCTTACTTCACAACTAAAGTATAATTTAGGAGATGCTTTAAATTTGAAAACTAAATTATATGTCGGTGTCGAATACGTTTACTGGAATAACAAGTTTGGTATCGATGGCATAGATGAAAAGAATATGAACCTACTGGTGAAATATCACTTTTAAACATTAAAGCATAGTTAACCTTAACGAGTCGGTTTAACCACCATACCTATACTGTAAGTATTATGGTTAAACCCAACTAACTTGCTAGGTTTACTGCTATTCAGCCCACCACACATCGTATAATTCACTTACTGAAACGGCAGTAGCGCCGTTATCTTTTAGCCATTTTTCTACAATACTTCTATGCTCATCACTACATTTGCCCAATTTTTGCGTACAAACCAAACCATGCCATATGGTATCGCCTTCACCACCAAAACCTAAACCATTAGGATCGATGGCTTCGTTAAAGAACTTAGTAATAAAGGTATCAATTGCTTCACCGTCAACATCATCATTGAGTTTCCAAGCGACATCGAATCCTAATTCTTGAAATTCATCTACACGTAGCTTTTTTCGTAATCTACGGTTGCGGTTTTTAGCATCTACTTTCATTTTGTTTCCTCTTTACGAACTCAACGTTTTAGTGTTTTCGATACACTAAAGGTCGTACCATTTTAAAGCGAGAGCATAGTGGCTAAACCAAATATTGCAATAAAAATTCATGCTGATATACAAAAATAGTGCAATTGAGTGTTAAAGGTTAATTCGCTACACTACGCCGCTATGACAAATGAAATAATCATCTCGGCGAAATCAGCCGCACAATTTGGCCAGCAAGTGATTGATTGGTATCATATTCAAGGCAGAAAGCACTTACCATGGCAACAAGATAAAACCTCATATCGAGTATGGATATCTGAAATCATGCTGCAACAAACCCAAGTTGCAACGGTTATCCCCTATTACCAACGTTTTATGGCGAGCTTTCCCAGCATCACCGCATTAGCAAACGCCGACGAAGATACCGTCTTACACCACTGGACGGGGCTTGGTTACTACGCTCGAGCACGAAACTTACATAAAGCAGCCAAAATAATGAGGGATGAATACCAAGGGAAGTTTCCCGAATCTATTGATGATGTGGTCGCATTACCCGGTATTGGCCCATCAACCGCTGGCGCAATATTAAGCCTTTCGTTAAATAAGCACCATGCTATTTTAGATGGAAATGTTAAGCGCGTACTGGCTCGCTGTTACACCATCACCGGACACAATGGCCAATCAAGTTTTGAAAAGAAATTATGGCCAGTCGCAACATGTCTAACGCCCAAAGAAGGCGTTGCACAATATAACCAAGCAATGATGGATCTAGGCTCCCTAGTGTGCACGCGCACTAAACCCAAGTGCGATATTTGCCCATTAAGCGCAAATTGCTTGGCATTTTTAGGTAATGAACAAGCCAATTTTCCACAGAAAAAACCTAAAAAAACTATTCCGGAAAAATCAACCATTATGGTTATCCCGCGCATTAATCAAAATGTACTAATGGAAAAACGTCCTCCCAGTGGCATTTGGGGCGGACTATGGTGTTTTCACGAAGTAACGTCACATGAAGATATTTTACCCTTATTGACGAAACTGAATTTACAGCAACTAAGTAAAGAAGCACTGACGCCGTTTCGTCATACCTTCAGTCATTTTCATCTAGATATAGAACCCGTAGTTGTTGATTGCGAGCATTTACCCGCAAAAGAAATCAACGAATTTAATCAACAACAATGGTACAATTTAGCCACAGAGGCATCAGTGGGATTAGCTGCATCAACACAAAAGCTGATTTCGCAACTTAAACCTTAACCAACCATTATTTTTATAGAGATATTTGTATGAGTCGCACAGTATTTTGTCAAAACTTACAAAAAGAAGCCGAAGGTCTTGGCTTTCAACTTTACCCAGGTGAAATTGGTAAACGTATTTTTGATAACATTTCAAAAGAAGCATGGGGCAACTGGCAGAAAAAACAAACCATGTTAATTAATGAGAAAAAAATGAATATGATGGAACCCAGTGATCGCGCTTTTTTAGAAAAAGCCATGGTTGAATATTTATTTGAAGGAAAAGAGCCAGAAATAGAAGGTTATGTCCCGATCAAAAAATAGCGCTTTGTTTATATAAATAACAATTAAAAACGTGAATAACAGCTATTACTGCTTTTAAAGCAAACAAAAAGTAGAAAAAAACAACAAACAAACCTTTTTTGAAAAATAATGGTTGACGGACAAAAGGAAAAACAGTTTAATAGCGCCCGTCTTCAAGGGAAGCCAAGAAGACAGCAGAATAAACACTGCCTCGATAGCTCAGTCGGTAGAGCAGAGGATTGAAAATCCTCGTGTCCCTGGTTCGATTCCGGGTCGAGGCACCATTTATTCAGACCATATTTTGAATGAATGTTGCTTAGATTTATAAAGAAACATTTATTCGGTGCCAAGATAGTTAGTTCTAATAGAATATAATTATCGCACACGTTTTCGTGTGCCGACTTAGCTCAGTTGGTAGAGCAACTGACTTGTAATCAGTAGGTCGCCAGTTCGACTCCGGCAGTCGGCACCATTCATTCAAGCCCTAACTTCGGTTGGGGCTTTTTTGTATCTGTTTCTAATAAAATAATGAGTCGAATTCTATAGTTAATTCCACTAGCACCAATAAAACCACCTACCCCACCTATTCTGCACTATGTATGTGATTTAATCCTGTCATACCAATAAGTTATTAGGCACTAATTTTACCTAGGGTAAGTAAATTGGTTTAGAGTCATTACTTTCTTAATATAAATGGTGTAAATATCAGAACTGGGTATTAGTGCCAGTGATAGCCGTTGATTTTGTTGCCACTGCATTAGCTTTGTTTATTAATGCCAGATAAAACTGATGAATTATTTTCAAATGAGTGTGTTCTATTCAATATTAAGATAAGTTTGGAGATTACTTTCAGGCTATCCCTTTGTGCCATGATGGTTGTCGTCTCAATTTAAAATAGATATTGTTAAAATACATACTAATGCTGTTAAATTGTAAAATTATCATCACAAACACGGTAACTAATTATTTCTTTATATTACAGATATAGACTTATATTAAAGGCACATATATCCTTCTTATAAAAACTTGATGAATTATTTAGCTCGGGTATTACATGAAAATCACTTTATTACTGTTTGTTTTTTTTATAGGATTGCCATCGCATAGTTATGGCAGTATTGAAGTCATTTATTTTAAGTCACACAACCCACCATTTCAGTTGAAGAGTAATGAACATGAAACTGGCTTTATCACTAATATAATCAAGTCATTATCAAACGAAAGAGTTACATTTAAGCCAAAGGTTTTACCATTTAATCGTATGATAAAGGAGATGAGCGTTAGTGAAGAGCATTGGATAACTTATGGATCAAATTCATGGATTGGGGCTCAGTCTACTTTTTTGTCTAATATACCAATCTGGCAAGTTAAACATGTATTTTTTACGTTAAAATCAAATCAATTTGAAGGCATACAAGGTTTGTTTGATCAAACTTTAGTGTTAATCGAAGGATTTGACTACCCAGGGTTAGATTCGTATGTTAACAAAGATTTATTTAAAAAAGTTATACGTGTTAAAACACCACAATTAGCTATTTTATCGGTTTTAAAAGGTGATGCCGATGTTTACCCTGATATGCTATCCAGAATTCAGTACCATTTAAAAAGGATGGAAATAAATCAAGAGGAAACTGCCCTAAATGATGCAGCCAATATAATCCCAGAATATGAAATAACTCTTTGTTTCTCAAAAAACTTTCCTCTAGATATTAAAGCAGAGATAGAAATAAAACTAAGAAACATGAAACGCTTAAATGAGTTTGAAAATATAATGAATAAGCTAATAGATTCAAAATAGAGCTATCAGATATAATTCTAAGGTGATATTAAAGTTCAAAGCATAGATGCGTATCAATCGGCTAAAATAATTATAGCAATGACTAATCATTGTTATTATCCATTATATTTTTTAGCACCAATAAAACCACCTACCCCTCCTATTCGGCAACCTACCGTGATTTAATCTTGCCAAACCAATAAGTTAGTAGGCACTAAATACACACCACTTTAAATCCCCCTAACGAGGGCACTAATTTTACCTAGGGTAAGTAAATTTAGATTGATTTTTTTCTTTCATAATTTAAATATCGTTCGTTGTTTTTTAACAAATTGGGCAAGTAAAAAAGTTAAATACTTTGCTGTAAGATATTGCTTCAGCTTTAGAGTTTTTACAATGTTCTCTGCACATGTCACACTTATCAATCTAAAAACACTTTGCAAGCAGCTTAAAACAAGTACTTAAAATGGATAATCTAAACATTGTTAACTTAATTCAAGCGGGCATGATAGCTATCGGAATTCTTGGAGGATTATTATGCCTTACCAAACCCAAAGAGTTCAGAGGCATTGCTGCTTTATTATTTTGTATTGCATTAGCAGCTTGCATAAACATATTAGAAGAATCTGGGCTCACACGAGAAATATATTTAATTAGCCCCATTTTTATTATGCTATTTGGACCTGCTACGTACTTGGCGGTAAAGTTACTTATTGAAAAGAGATTAAACAAATCACAATGGTGGCACCTACTCCCCACCCTGCCTGTTCTTTTTTTTACTTCCTATACATCTATCATCATTGGAATAGGCACGTTATGGCGCTTATTTTATGCTTTACTAACCGTATTAATGTTATTGAGATATAAACAATCATTAGATGAAGAGCGATCTGATTCAGACGATTTTTCTTTAAACTGGTTAGTTTGGATTTTAGCTGTCACTGCAGTTTTCAATTTGCTTGACCTTATTAGACTAAACATACAACACGCAATTCCTCATGAGCTGAACCTTTTTGGACAAGGTGTTAATAACGCTGTCTGGTTAGTTACAGCGATGCTCATCATCATCAAGCTTCAAGTGCAGAATAATATCCCCAAAAATATGCATAAATCGAGTACCGCTGATATAGATAACGATTTACTTGTAGAAGACTATAGCTCTATTTTTCAAGAGCTAGACCAATTAGTCACATCAAACCAGTGGTTCTTAAAACCTCGTTTGACACTAAGTGATGTAAGTCACTTAACAGGGTTACAAACAAGAGATATTTCCAGAGCAATAAATGTAGTCACTAATAAATCCTTTAATGAGTATATAAATAATTACAGGGTTGATTTTGTTTGCTCAACATTAGATGAACATCCCCAAAAAACACTTTCTGATGTGGCGGTAGACGCAGGATTTAGCTCCAAAGCCACATTTAACAAGGTTTTCAAGCAAATATCGGGAACAACGCCTTCTGAATATAAATCTCGCAAAGAGGTCTAAAATCAAGATACTAGCCTTCTAAAAACATGTAATTGGACGACAAAACTCTATTATCGCCTTAATTTAGTGTCATTAAATAAAGGAGTTAACAATGAGAATATTCATATTATTTTTCTTAGTTCTAATTGCATCTTGCAGTACCAATGAAGTAACTAAAAAACAAACTAACAGTAGTTTTATACTAACTAATGTCAGCGTTGTTGATGTTGAAAACAAAACCATTCTCCCCTCAAAAACGCTTGTCATAAAAAAGGGGGAAATCGACTCTATTATCGACCAGACGGTGTCGTTACCACACACAAACTTAAAAATAATTGATGGCAGAGAAGGCTATGTCACACCGGGCCTTATCGATATGCATGTACACATGTACGAAAAAGCGTCCTATATTTTAACACTTAATCACGGTGTTACTCATGTTCGTATAATGAACGGAGTACCAAAACAACTGTTATGGCGCGACAATATTGAATCTGGTTTGCAAATTGGCAGTAGCTCTACTGTAAGTAGCCCTATCGTATCCGGTTATAAGGATGCCACTCTACATCATTTTGTTGAAACTGCTGAAGAGGCGAAAGCGGCAGTCAAAAAATATCAATCCCAAGGTTATGACCTAATTAAAGCTTATGGCAGTCTGAATGAAACTGCGCTATCAGCAATTGCCGAAGAAGGTAAGAAATTAGGCATGCCAATAGCAAAGCATGGTCCTCATGCATCTGGAGATATGGACATTTCAGCGCTTACAGGGTTTCAATCCTTTGAGCATGTTGAAGACATTTATCAAGGCCCACTGAATCACGAATTTGCGCCAGAGCGCATACCTGAAATAGTATCAGCGCTTAAAGCAACTAATGTCCCTGTCACACCCACATTAAATACTTACTATCAACTAACAAAATTAAGTCTGGATAAGGAAGATTACTTAGCAACAACGTCGCCAGAATATACTTCTGACATCATTGCGTTTGAAGCATCTACAAATCAGGTAAAGCGCTGGTTAAATGCGTCGGATAAAATGGCTGCCCACAACCAAAAAACATTAAAATTTCTACAGCAGATTACAATGAACTTACATGAAAGTGGTGTCCCTTTGCTGGTTGGTTCAGATTCTGGAGTTATACTTTCGCCGCACGGTTTAGCCACACACAATGAAATGCGATTGTTAGAGGAAGCTGGATTAAGCACTTTTGATGTCTTAGTCGCCGCCACATTAACTCCCGCCAAAGCGCTTAATTTGGCTCATCAAATTGGTAAGGTATCTAAAGGCTATAAAGCTGATTTTATCTATTCATTGTCTGATCCAATCAAAGATTTATCTGTATTAATAGAGCCAGAAGCTGTCATAAAAAATGGTCACTGGTATTCAAGGGAAACACTTAATGCTATGAAAGATGAAGCCATTGAATCTAGAAGCTTTTGGGAGGAATTTTTAGTGTTGTGGGAAGCTTTGTGAAGTCACTAACAGGCCGTTATTCTATTTCATAAAATGTTAAGCCATGCATTAACATTGAATGCAGGGTACTTTTAACGATAACAAGCAACTGACTTGTAATCAGTAAGCCGTGAACCATCTATCAAATATGCCCAGTGAATTCTGGGCCGTATTTATCTCTAAAAAACTATTGAGTCGAATTCTGCAGTCAATTTAATCCATCTCAATAAACCAGGCGTCGCGACGACTCACCTGTTTGAAATAATATTAGTTTATTTATATCAGATAATGACTCTATTTCTTCCTTGTTCTTTTGCTAAGTATAATTTTTGATCTGCATCTTTCAGCATTAAATCTAAACCTTGATCTAGCCCACTAGCGACGCCAATACTGACGGTTATTGTTAAATCACCAGCAGATGTATTTATCTTTAAAGTCTCTAATTCACTCCTAAAAACGTTTAATGCGGTTTCTATATCACCTAAAGCTTGTTTATTAAATAAAACAACAAATTCTTCACCGCCTAATCTAGCTGTTAGTTGCTCTTTGAAGTGCTCCTTTAATAAGCCAGAGAAAGCTATTAATACCTCATCACCTACGTCATGACCATATTTATCGTTAACAGCCTTAAACTTATCTATGTCTAGCATAGCAACAACAAAAAATCTTGCATCGTCCTGATGAAATGCTAACAGCTCTTCTCCTATTGTGTAAAAATAGCGCCGATTGAATAATTGTGTAAGGTAGTCTTCATTGGCTAGTCTATTAATGCTATGGAGCTGTTTTATAGCATCAATATTCAAGTTTATTCGCCAAATAAACTCTTCTAATATAAATGGCTTTAACAAAAAATCATTTGCGCCATTTTTAATAAACTGAGTACCCAAATCATTATTATTTTGAGCTGAAATCCCTAAAATGGATAGTTCTGATTTGTCATACAACTTACGAGCTTCAATGGTAAGTTCAATGCCATCCATATCAGGCATGTGGTAATCAGTCACCATTAAAGTAATGCTTTGTTTTTTTAATATAATTAATGCTTCACTTCCATTCTTAGCAGTGAAAATATTGAAGTTTTGGGGAATCAGTACATGACTTAATATATTTATAGAACTAGCAGAATCATCAACAAGCAAAATATTAACTGATAAATTGTGATAAAGGCGCCCCACTTGATCAATCACATATTGGTAGGAATTAAAGCTATTTTTTAAAATATAGTCAACAACACCTTTTTGAAAAAAAGACTGCTTTAACTCCTCTCCAAAAGAACCTGTAATAACAATGGATTTACATTTTGCACTATTGATTAGATCTATAATTTCTCCATTGGGTGCATCAGGTAAATTTAGATCCGTTACCACGATATGATAATCGTGACGGTGCTTCTTTAAAAAAGTTTTAGCTTCTTGATAGCTGTTAGCTTTATGTACTTCGCACTGCCATGCATCTTGTATTTTTTCGCTTAACAGTAATGCTAACGATTTACTGTCTTCAATAACCAATACAGGTTTAGGTATTGAAAGAGCATTTACTATGTTTTGTTTAATAGCCCTGTCCATCTTTCTAACACTACTCATAGATATTCATCTTCTCTTGAAATTATGGTTAATTCCACGTTTTCTATAGCAAAAACATACCTAAAGTGTAGATAAAACTCTAAATTTGGCTAGGTTATATTCCATCATCATTTAACATACTTGTTTTATTGAGCTTATGAAGTGCTGCGACAATGCGACATATATCAGTGCATATTGATGGCGCAGTACACATCATATTTCTTCTTTTTGAAATAAAATAGTTATATCTTCGAATGTAGGTCTATGCAGAAAAATCAATATAATTAGTCTGTTACATAAAACATTAAAGGCTTTTTTTATTACAAAACCAATGACAAAGCTCAAATGCTAGTCACAGCTTTTTTGTTTTTAATACCAACAAAGTGTTTTTTGTATAACTCTATCGCAGATGACACTAGCACCAATAAAACCACATAACCGACTTATTTTGCTTCCCAAATGTGATTTAACTCAGCCATACCAGTACTTTACTTATATTGATTAGGCATGAAATGCTCGTGCTTTTGAATTACCGCTTATGTATAAATTCACACTACTTTTATCCAAGGTAAGTTGATTTGAAATAATTCGTCTCTTTGTCGAATGTTATTACCGAGCATTATGCCCGTTCACACATCTTTTCGGCGCAAACCTATCTATTACGAAGTAATAGTTGCGAGTCCAAGACTCCTTAGAATACAACGATCAATCATTGTCTTCTAAGGAAATATCTCTACTAACCTTCTCATTTTAATGGTTAATTTTCATGAACCGTCATCGTCATTTTGAACAGTCTGAATCGTTGATATATATTCAGTAAGATTGTGGATCCGTTGTTTTGCCATCGCTTTGCGCTGGAACATTTTCCATTGTGGTCGAACCCCTTCAAATGCCGCTCCCCAAATAGGCATATCAACTGATCCATGTGATTTAATTCTAGATTTTCCAGTAATGGTATCCTCTACATCCTCGAAGGGAAATTTCCCGTCATTTACTGCTGCCAAAATGGTTAAATCAGGCACTTTTTTCTTAAGTTCTGTTGATGCTGGACCGTCCCCCTTGCCTTCCTTGCCATGGCAAGATGAGCAAAGTGCAACATAAAGATCGCCACCGTCATGAATACGCGCTTCCTTCCACGTTAGTGGCACATTCTGTATTTCAACTTGCCCAAAAGAGCTACTAGCAGAGGCCAAGAGGACTGTCCCTATTACAATATTTAATACTTTCATTATTCGATACTCCCTTTTTTGCTATGTATGAAGGTGCAGGGAAATTTTTTTAAAGTTCTCCCAGAGATATAAATTTTTAATTCCCAACCGCTAAATAGCCAAGATATTAACCTTATGGAGATCCACAAGAATAAGTGACTCAACGTCAATAATATGCGAATAATAGCCATGCGAAGCAAAGTTAATCATGTTGAACTGACATAGGTCAGGAAAGAGGTTAAAACACCTTAGATACTACCTATATCAAGAATTTCAGTTCCAAACTTGGAAAAGCAAATAGCGATGCACTAATATCAATAAAACACATTTAAATGGATGTTAAGTCAGTGCCTAATCACTCGATAAAAACTACAAGCCAGTTCAAACAGACAAATAATAGAACGATTAATATCTGTATATTTTTTTTAACCTTTATACTTATCGGCTGTGGCGGAAGTGATAAAAGCACTGAAAATATAGAAACTCCCACCCCAAACATTGCGCCAACAGCTTTTGCTGGTGACGATCACACGGTGATAGAAAATGATAACGTTACATTGTCTGGCAGTGGCACTGATAGTGATGGCGCCATAGCAACGTATCTATGGCAACAGTTGGAGGGGGTTAGCGTAACAATAGAAAATAACGATAGTCAGTCAGCACATTTTATTGCACCCGAAACATCTGAAACTATTCAGCTAACTTTTCAACTGACAGTAACTGATAATGAGTCAGCAAGTCATTCCGACACCATCACTGTCAATATAGACCCTTCTCATACTGCTATTTGGGAACCATCACCTATATCAGATTGTAATATCAATCAAAATGTATCTCCTATTGCTTCGTCAGTATCTACTACATTAACGCAAGTTGGGCATCAGCTATTTGAGCCATCAATTATATATGCAGATCAAACATTTACTTATTTTATTAGAGCAGCATCTGATCAACCGTTTATATCGAGCGAAATGCTCACACATGGTGGTAATTTTCAGTCATTAGATGGCGAAGATCACAGGCTCGTGTTTGATGATGCTACCCATGGCGATTTAGTTGCTGGTGATGGTATATATACACGTGCTTGCTTATATATACCTGAAAGTTTACTGGCGGGTAGAGATTATATTGGTCAATCTAACCTCTGGATAATTGATAAAATGTTTCGAGGTCAAGAAAGTACCGTATACCTAACCCCCAATGTTAGAGCCAATGACACTGGCTTTTTTATAGAATTAGGCTCAGCTTACACTTCAAGGTATGAAAACCAATGGTACCTTCACTCACCTGAAACTTGCGAGGCTTGCAATATCGCGTGGCAACTTGCTGGCGACGTATTTGACTTTTTATCAGTAACGCCAAGAGATCCATTAGGCGGAGGAGGCTACGTAAGAGTGCATGATAATATTAAAGGCGTCGGTTTTACTCCCTCATGTGAATTCAATTCCTATTGTTATAACGTTATAGACGGCGCTGAACATCAAAAACTAACAGGTATAATCTGGAGTGGCTGGGCGGGACTAGAAGGGCTAAATCATGAGATCGGACACGGTCTAATAGGTGTGGACTCAGGGGATTTCCCTGCTACTGGGCAAGGTGCGTGGAACTCCGGCGATTTAATGCACCACGATGCCGATATTACTGTTAACGGTGAATTATCAGGTCCTTTTTGGGACCCAGACAGAGGTTGGCCTTATTCAGTTCAATTAGAAAGTATCACGGGTGAACGCTCTGAAACCTATCTAATCAAAGATAACGATGGACAGTTTAAACTAAAACCACTGGACGACAACTTTAGAGTATGGGATGACATTTTACTCTATATAATGGGGCTATTAACAGAAGGTGAAGTTACTAAAACCTACTATAAATTGGTGAACCCAATACTAAGCGATTGTACATCAGGAGAGTACCACCTTATTTGTACAAATGATCTCGTTACCGCAGAACAAGTTATTCCTTTTACAATTTCTGATTTTGTAAATAAGTTTGGAGCTTGGTCTGCCCCAGAATTTTATCAGCCATCAAATTTAACCATGGGTGTGCTCAATATTAGCGACAGGCCCCATACTAATGCCGAAATCGTATGGATGAGTAGAGTGCATAGAGAATTTGCCGCAACGACATCTTCGTCACAAATGTGGTTTCAAGGTACAACATGGGATCATGCAACACGAGGCTTGTCAAAAATAGATATTGATGCTATTTCGTGGGTAGAGAAAAATAAATAATTGGCATACAAAAAACGCTTAAAGTACACAAAGGTACTCTGTGGCCATCAATTCGCAGTTTACGGTAAACAGCGCTAGTTGGAGTAGGTTGAACTTGAGGTAGCGCCATTCGCATTCTGCTTCAATAGCAAAACTTTGAAGTATTTTTATTGACCTGTTCAACCTAGTCAAATGTTTTAGCTAAACGAATAATTGCTATTTCAGTAGATATAGATCCCCGTACACAACCTATAGAACATTGTACTTAAGGGATTGCATAACTCCGCCCTACGTTTCAATTCACCACATTTTTATTTAACAATTATATAGTTAGCGCGTCGTAAATGTTCGAATATCAGTCGCCAAAATGCGATTTGTTACTTCATAACCTTGTTATCCTAAAGCAACTTGGTGCAGGGACCTCCGCTATTGTGAGAACAAAAATAGCGATTTCCTCTTTGCGTATTACAAGAAAACACTAAATGAAACTAACAAGCAGGCTTTGGCACTCGCAAACCTGCATTAGATAATCAGGAAAAAGTATATGTTAAAAAGCAAATTAACTTTGGCACTAGGATTAGGTTTATTTACTGTCACCGCTATGGCTGCAAAACCTGTAGACACAAAAATGAATGCAGCAGCCCAAGCTAATGCTTGGGGCCAAGACAGAGTTCTCCAAAATATAGCAAGTAAAGCACATTCGCGTGCCATAGAGTTGGTAGACCTTGATGCGCAAAGTATCACTTTAGATAGTGCCGAAATCACGATGAACATCAATGGTCGTAAACTGACAATGGTCAAAAACAGTGCGCAGCAAACAGGCAATGGCACCTTAATTTGGTCTGGCAACATCTTTGAAACAGCAAATAGCAGCGCTGATTTAGATCCACGTAATTCGGTAACGTTTGTCCGTAATAATAATAAAGTAACCGCCAATATTCGACTGGAAGGCGAACTTTACCAATTGCGTCCGTTAGCAAATACGGGACATGCTTTAATAGCGATTGATGAAGCACAAATGCCAGCCGATCATCCTGCGGAGTTTGACAATTTAACGGACTACAGCCAAAAAAAGGGAGCTCAAATACAAAAAGGTAAGCCTGGCGGTACAGAGCCTGGAACGCCTCCTGATCCGGGTCCAGAAGAGACTATACGCATCATGGTACATTATACTCCATCGGCGTCGGCTGCCAGTGGTGACATTAACGGCTTGATCGACCTTGCTATCGCAGAAACTAATCAAGGCTATGCGAATGCAGGGGTTACTATTCGGGTAGAATTAGCCGGTAAATATCAAGTGAACTACACAGAAACAGGTAATTTTGATACCGATCTTGCGCACTACCGCGAAACTAACGATGGTGTTATGGACGGTATTCACAGTACTCGAGATCAAATCAATGCTGATGTTGGTGTATTAATGATTAATAATGGTCAGTATTGCGGCCTAGCTTCTGGCATTGGTTCTACCGCTGAGACCGCCTTTGCCGCTGTACACTATGATTGTGCAACTGGGTATTATTCTTTCGGTCATGAAATTGGCCATTTGCAATCCGCCCGTCACGATCCAAAAAATGATCCAACTAACAGCCCATATGCATATGGTCATGGATTCCAGGCCGACAGAGATGGTTGGCGCACTATTATGGCCTATAACTGTCGCCGTGGTTGTACTCGCCTAAATTATTGGTCAAATCCTTTTGTTCAATATAATGGTAAAGCTATGGGAACAGAAACTAGCAACTTTAATGCACGGGTGCTCAATACCACAAAAGTAGGCATTGCAGCGTTCCGTTAAGCACTTTTTCGCTAACGACACTAAATAAGGCAGGAAATACTCCTGCCTTATTTAGATCTGCTGTACCTATGTCTTAGTTACAGTATTCTCTTGATGAAATACGGTATAATAAATTAAAACACCTGTTTCATTATTACCTTTATGTCTAATACGATTATCAATTTAGTGCATGCCAACGGTTTTCCCGCCGGTAGCTATCAAACTTTTCTGTCCTATTTTCAACCTCAATATCAATGTGTTGCACACCAACAATATGGTCATAACCCACATTTTCCTATTCACAATAACTGGCGTTATTTGGTTGATGAACTCATTGATTTCGTCAAACAACAACCTGCACCTGTAATTAATATAGGTCATTCCTTTGGCGGCGTAATTACTTTTATGGCCGCCTGTCAGGCTCCCGAATTATTTCGTGGGATTATATTACTAGATCCTCCTATTTTTACTGGTATCAGTAGTTTTACTTTAAGACTCGCGAAAAAGACCCGCCTAATAGACAAAGTATCACCAGCCGCCAAAGCAAAAATTCGTCGCACTCATTGGCCATTAAATACCGATCTGAGTAAAAATTTTTCCCGCAGTCAATTATTCAAAAATTTTGATGCTAGTTGTTTGCAAGACTATGTGGATAGCGCTGTAAAAGAACATAAGGGACAGTTAGAGCTGTGCTTTTCTCGTGACGTGGAAACGGAAATCTTTCGTAATCTGCCCACTAATTTATCAACCTTTAAACGCAAGCTGACGGTGCCCTCGGCACTTATCTATGGCGAAAAAACCGATGTTAGTACGCCTAAATTAGTGCAACGTTTTAGCAAACAGCATCCAGAAATGACGATACACAGCATTAAAAATGGTGGTCATATGTTCCCACTAGAACAACCGCAAGCAACAGCTGAACTGATTCAAGACATTATCAAATCTTGGTAAGCAGTAAGCTCGATGCGTTAAACCTTTTGTTATTGCCTTTCACTAAATATTTCTCATTTATGGGGTTATACATCTATATGTGTTCGTGCATAATAAAGCGCAATTATGCCTACTAAATATATCGTACACCGATAAAAGAATATCTATCAAATGATAAAGAACATTGCTGATTTAGAGAATAAATTACAGGCACTGCTGTTAGCTCAGCAAGACAGCTATAGACAAGGCCAGGTTGCCGATTATATTCCGGCACTTGCAGATGTTGATGCTTCATTAATGGGCGTGGCCGTGGCCACCATCGATGGAAATATTGTCGGTGCAGGCGATTATCAGCAGGCGTTTTCTATTCAAAGTATTTCTAAAGTGTTTGGCTTAATCATGGCAATGAACCGATTAGGTGACGCGCTATGGCAACGAGTGAACATGGAGCCTTCTGGGCAACCATTTAATTCCATTATCCAATTAGAATGGGAAAAAGGCATTCCGCGTAATCCAGTTATTAATGCAGGGGCATTATTAGTTGCCGACGTTCTCGCAAGTCATTACTCGGCGAGTAAATTAGCATTTATCAGTTTTATGCGCTCTTTAGCCAACGATGAAAACATTCAGATAGATCACCGTGTTTATCAGTCTGAGTTAGCCCATGGTAACCGTAATGCTGCACTCGCCTATTTGATGAAAAGTTTTGGCAATATAGAGGCTGAAATCCCCGAAGTACTGAGCCATTACTTTACGCAATGCTCTGTCGCGATGAGCTGTCAGCAATTAGCACAAAGCTTATTGTTTTTAGCCAACAAAGGCGTCGATCCCCGTAATCATCAAACCATTTGTAGCCGTAAAGACGCACATCGTGTTAATGCAATTTTGTCTACCAGCGGCATGTATGATCAATCAGGGGAATTTGCATTCTCGGTGGGATTACCCGCAAAAAGTGGTGTTGGCGGCGGCATAGTTGCGATAGTTCCAAACTATGGAGTGCTCTGTGCGTGGAGTCCAGCATTAAACAGCTATGGTAATTCAGTAGTAGGCATGAATTTAATTGCAAGCTTAGCTGAAGAATTAGGCTTATCCATTTATTAATTTCAATTGCTTAATATATTTTAATTCACTCTAATGTTCTAAATGCGTTTGTTTTAAATCTATATAAATATTCGTTGATAAAAGGGTATGTAATTAATAATAAAGAATAATTATCAACTATACTCATGATGACGCGACACAGGAAAAAATCAAAAGGGCAAGTATGAACAAAAGGAATCAAGCAGTAAAAGATGTCGAAGTAACGTTTGATAAAAACGAGAAATTAGTCTCTACCACTGATTTACGTGGCGTGATTACTTACGCTAACGACATATTTTGTAAAATTGCTGGCTACGAAGCTAACGAATTAGTAGGGAAAAATCACAACATTGTCCGTCATCCCGACATGCCAAAAGCTGCATTTAAAGATCTCTGGGATAAAGTGGCAGCAGGAAAATCTTGGCGAGGTGTCGTTAAAAACCGCTGTAAAAATGGCAGTTACTATTGGGTAGACGCCTATGTAACGCCACTATATGAAGCAGGCAAACATGTTGGCTATCAATCAGTGCGCATCCAACCAAGTGAAAAGTTGAAGACTAACGCCGAACGGATATATCAAAAAATAAATAAGGGCGAGCCAATTGAACCTCGCTGGACATCCGCTCCTGTTAAACGTTGGATATCGGCTATTACTTTAGCCGCGTTTTTTATATGGAGCATAGCTGTGCTTGGGTTAATGAGCACTGCGATCATCGCAGTATTTTTAACCACGCTTTTCATTACCAACTATGCTGAATTAGTCAGCACACCAAAAGCACTAAGCTCACTACAAGCAAAATTTGATAGCCCAAGTAGACTGGTTTACGAAGGAAGTAAACCTTTTGATATTGCCAATTTTCATATTGGTTTACTCGAAGCGAGGATCAAAACAATTTTAGGCCGCACCTCTGACGCAACAGGAGAATTGCACAACTTAGCACTCGCCATGAATGAAATATCAATGCAAACCAGTGCCGGTGTCGAAATTGAATCATTAGAACTTGAACAACTATCAACGGCAATACATGAAATGTCGGTCACCGCTAAAGACATTGGCCGTTCGACACAAGAGGCAGCGGATAAAACCCAAGAGACTCAAGATTGTTGCCAGCAAACTCAAATTAATATGAAAAACACTTCAAAAATGGTTGAACAACTTGCCAATGAAGTACTTTCCGCAGCCAATTCTGCCAATGAACTAGTTAAAGAGTCCGAAGAAATATCTAAAGTAATGACTGAAATTCAAGGCATTGCCGATCAAACTAATTTACTTGCGTTAAACGCAGCGATTGAAGCAGCAAGAGCTGGCGAACAAGGCCGAGGGTTTTCTGTTGTAGCTGACGAGGTTCGCGCGTTATCAAGCCGCACTCATGATGCGACTAAATCTATCCAACGCTCTGTACAACAAATGCAAGCGACGCTTTCTCAATGGTCAGTGTTAATGGAACAAAGTAGTCAGCAAGCACAAGAAACATTCAATGAAACAGAGCTTACTCAAGAGTTGGTCAGTAAAATTTCAAGCATGATGAAAGATATATTTGATATTTCTGTAGTTATATCTACGGCAGTTGGCGAGCAAGCAATGGTCAGTGAAGATTTATCTAAAAATGTATTAAAAATTAGCGACTTAAGCAAAGAAACCAAAGCGAATGCTGACCACTTAAAAGCAAATAGCGATGAGTTAACTAGAAAATCTGATTCAATTGCATCATTATCTGATATGTTCTCTTAATTATTAGCTGAATTTGCGTAACTTATCAGGGACGAGTTAATGTTCAAAAGACTATTATATGCAAGCTTACTGATGCTTTTTTGTAACATTGCAATGGGGCAAAAAACGGTAAAGCTTGCCGTCATAGGTAAAACCAAAAATGACAGTTTTTATGTTCAGTCTTTCAATGGCTGCCTAGAGTATGCAAAAACGGCTGCTGACATTGAGTGTATATATGATGGCCCAGACAATTATCAAGATATTCGCTCACAAGCCGCTGCAATAAGCCGAGTTTTAGATAAAAATATTGATGGCGTGATGGTCTCCATTACCGATTCGCAATATTTATCAAAAACGATCTTGCCGCTACTTGCGAATAAAAATATACCCATTATAACTTTTGACTCGGATCTGCTGCCAGAGCATAGACAATATAGACTTGCCTATGTTGGCACTAACAATTTTGATTTTGGCATAGCCTTGGGTAAATACGCCAGCCAATACAAAAAACACGGCGAAAATCAGCTCTGCCTATATTCTGGACACAGCAGCACCCCAAATTTAAACGAGCGTATTAAGGGCGTTCGCCATTTTCTTTCCGGCGGGAAATCGACAGAAAAATTAAACGGTGAAAATAATTGGTTTGAAAGTGCACGCTGTCCGTATTATTCGCTGGGAAAAAGACCTCAAGCGTTAGTTCAAGTGGTCAATAGTTTCAATACCGACATACCTATCAATATTGCTGTTGCCGGGTTTGCCCAATTTTCACCCAAATATATTGAAACAATATTACCTTTTAAACAACGCATAGCGTCACAAGACATTGTTTTTATTTCTGCAGATACTGAACCCTTGCAATTAGATGCGCTTAAACAAGGACTCTCTACGGCTAACATAGGCCAAAAACCTTTTGCAATGGGTCGGTTAGCCGCAGAACTAATTTATAAATACATTAGAAACAAACAGACACCTGAAAAAGAATATTACTTTTTAGGTTATCACTACTGTACAACCAGCAATGCCGATACTTGTACAACTACCGCTGAAACCGATAAACCGAGCCAAGTGACAATATTTGAGAAAGCTCATCTAAAGCAGAACGAGACTCCATAAGTAGCTGTGGATCTCTTAAATCTTCAGTAACGAGTTTATCTCGATAGTGTTTATTCACCCATACAACTAATTGGTCATACAAAGCATTGGTCAACAAACATGCAGGATTAACTGCAGCCAACTCTTGCTCGGTTAATGCCACCCGCAAGCGCAAACAAGCAGGACCACCGCCATTTTGCATACTTTCATTAACATCAAAATACTCTACATGATTGACGGGATTATTTGCTGCGGTGAGTGACTGCAAATAATCATGAACACGAGCATTTTCTTTACAGTGTAAAGGCGCAATAATGGCCATCGAATTGTCATTCAAAGTCACGATTTGTGTATTAAATAGATAAGTATTAACGGCGTCT
This sequence comes from Colwelliaceae bacterium 6471, assembly GCA_040779335.1. Lineage (GTDB taxonomy): Bacteria > Pseudomonadota > Gammaproteobacteria > Enterobacterales > Alteromonadaceae > JBFONV01. The sequence goes on along the minus strand of JBFONV010000001.1, from coordinate 566,118 downwards.
TCTATGGATACTTGCTCGGTCGCTACTTCAATTAAATGCACATCATCACCAGAAAATTTGCGTGTTACTTCATCTTTGAAAGCTTGTGTATCTAAGTATGCTTGCTCATGATAAAGAAAAACGTTCTGGTTACCGACAGCAATAACATCATTATGAAAAACGCCTTGGTCAATCACATCAGGGTTTTGCTGCACGTAAACCGTGTTATCAGCAGATAAACCATGTAACCTAGCTATGGCTTGACTGGCTTCAAAAGTTTGCCTCGCAGGGTATTTAATCGGCGCTGGTTTATTACGGTTAAACGCGTAACGGCCATAAGTAAATATTTCTAGTCCAGATTTCCCATAATCATTGCATAAGCGAGTATGGTTAGCTGCCCCTTCATCGCCAAAATGCTCATTATCATTTAAGTGCTGGTGATGCTGAAAATAATGCTCATCAGCAAACATCGCTCTGAGAATGTTACTGGTCGTCTCTGGCTCCAATGAACGATGAAATTTATTCGCCAGATTAGCCGCCGTGAAATGGACTTTTTGATCAAGCGTATCAGCTGACGGAGATACCGTTGCAGCATTGGCCGTCCACATTGTCGAGGCGGAGCAACACGCGGCTAATAATGTTGGCGATGCCTTATAAGCGGCTGCTAATACTTGGGCGTCAGAACCTTGAAAACCTAATCTCTTTAAAGTGTATATATCAGGCCTTTCTTGTGGTGCAAACACACCTTGTGTTAACCCCATATCATGCAAGGCTTTCATTTTTTTCAGCCCTTGCAATGCTGCCTGTTTAGGATTTGAACTGATATTAGCATTGGATAAGGAAGCAACGTTCCCCTCTGAAAGGCCGGCATAATTATGAGTTGGCCCCACTAAACCATCAAAATTTACTTCAACATTCTTCATTATTTATACTCAAACATTGTATCTAACAATAATGAAAGCAAAATACACACCACTAAAAATAGCTATATTTTTCAATAGGGTTAGTTGGGTTTTATATAATGCTAATGTCTATTGCATCCTTATGGGTCATTTTCTTTAAGCATGGTTACTAAAATGGTGCAGTAAAAAGGTCATTAGATGATCTTATTGACTATTAGTATCGTATTGGTAATTCAAAGAAAATTTACCTGTATTTATGGTAAATTAAGTTAATTTTGATGACCTAATTGGAAATGTCTTAAATGATAAAATTGATATTGAACAGCAAATACCTGTATTTAGTGACAACCTTACTACTACTTTTACTTTCACGGGCGAACGCTACTGACTTAAAAGTCGGTGATATGGCCCCTAATTTTAAATTGCAAGCAACCACCGGTGACTATTACCAACTCAGTGACTATAAAGGTAAACAAGCTGTGGTCATGGCTTGGTACCCGATGGCTAACACCAGAGGATGCACGTTAGAATGTCGTTCTTTAGTACAACAAGGTCACCTGATCAGAGCATTTAATGCCAGCTATGTTATGGCAAGTGTCGACCCTATTGATGACAACCGTGATTTTGCCAAGAAAACAAACGCAGATTTCCCTATGCTCAGCGATCCAACTAAAGAAACCGCAAAAGCCTATGACGTGTTGAATGTTTTTGGTGTCGCCAGCCGTGTCACTTTTTATATTGGTAAAGATGGACGAATATTGAAAATCGATGATGATATAACCCCCAATACCGCCGCTGAAGACATCGCTCAGCATTTAAAATCATTATCAATAGAACCCAGTATCAGTGGCCAAACCCAATAAAAAAGGACCGGTAAAAACAACCGATATTTTTTGCAAAAAATGCAATAAGTTATTATTTAAATATCGAAAAGCGGGTAAAGGTGCATTAGTGAAATGTTTTAAGGAGCGTATAAGTCAAGATCATACTTTGGTCAATGGCACATGCCCGCACTGTGACACTGTATTTGCCCGCGATACCCTCGTTAGAGGCAGTCCTGCATTTAAATTGATTGGCGGAAAAGTGTGGAATAAATAAAAAATATCAGCAGTTAGCCTTGAGAATTGTGTTTTATTGCAACAGACAAATATTATTCACCTGTCAGATGATTTCTTCTCGTTTGTTCAAAGCTAATAGTATCGATATAGTAAATTTGTTTTCGAAATCCCCCGATTTCTAAACTTTAATACTTTGTTAATTGTAATATTTAGGGCATCTTTATGATGCCCTTTTTTTATGCGCCAAAATAGTGCACCCCATTCACCATAGCACAGCATATCTTATAGCTAACTTGCATAAACAAAAAATAACGTCTTATATAACAAACAGTTAAATGTTGGCGTATGACTTGCTCAAGTTGTGCTTGCAATACTCTATATTCACGCGGAAAAAATATGCCAATTCAAACCCCCATTCGTGGGCTAAGATCTTTCTGTATAGCGGCTAAATGTCTAAGTTTTAAGCATGCTGCATCACAACTTTTTCTCACACCGTCGGCCGTTAGTCATCAAATCAAACAATTAGAAGAACAACTTGGTTTTGCCTTATTTATGAGACAAACCCGAGCCATAGAATTAACCAATGAAGGAAAACAGTTTTTCCATGCCGTACAGCCCATTATCGACAATTTAGAGCAAACCATCGGCGAATTTACCAATAACAAACAAAACAAGGTGATCAGCATTACCTTACCTGAGTTTTTTGCCAGCGAGTTGTTTGTCCCTAAATTAAGCGAGTGGTCGCAAGTAAATCCCAACATCAACTTACAGTTAGAAACAGTTAAAACACGAAATCAAGCGACTAAACCATCAGACTTATCCATTGTCCTAGCGAGCTCAAAGCCCAACGACGGATTAGCTTATGATTTATTCCCAATTAGATACGTCGCTGCGTGTAATAAACGCATTTACAAAAAATGGGCATTAACTGGCTTTGATGCATTAAAGTCTGTCCCCTTGATATTACACCAAGCAAGACCTTGGGCTTGGCACCAATGGGCTGAACAGGTCGATCTTGCAAATTTTGACCCTAAGCAAATTATCCAACTTGACAGTATGTTTGGCGTTGCGCGCGCTGCCCAACAAGGGATGGGCATTGCGCTAGTCCCCTTACCCATCAGCAAAGCATGGTTCAGTGAAGAACTATTGGTCAAATTATTTACCAACGAGCTCGTGACCAAGGACCGATATTATTTGATCCAACACGAACAGACTAGCAGTAATAGTGAAGTCTCTATTTTTAGTGATTGGGTAAAGAAGACCTTTCAAAATTTATGATGAAATTTTTTTCAACCATCAGGTTTATTTTTATCGTTTGTCGATGGCGTTATATCTCTCTAAAGTTAACCCGTCATCACATGACAACGCAATATTGCGAAACACTTTAGAAAATAGTAAAGGAAATAACGATGAAAAAGCTAACAACAATGCCAAGAAAATTATTACTCTCATCTTTGTTACTTGGTAGCGCATTTAATGCCAGTGCTGCTAACGACACTGAAGCAATGGGTGGTTTTAAACTAGCAATTATTGAAGATGCTATAGGCAGCGACGAAATATCCTCAGGTAACTATCGTCAAGCGTTAAGCACTTTAGCCTCATCAACAAGCGATAAATTATCTTCATACGATCGTTCAATGGGTGAATGTGTTGCTTATCTCAAAATTAACCAATATGAGCAATCAGATAAAGCCTGCAGTAAGGCAATAAAGTTAATTTCACGCATGAAAAATAAAGGTGAACATGCACAGTACCTTGCATCGATCAGCTACAGTAACAGAGCAGTTTCTCGCTATTTTGCGAATCAAGACAGCGCTGCTATCGATGACTTAACCAAAGCTATTGCTATTCACGAGAACAAAATCGTCAGTGACAACTTAGCACATATACAAACCAAAACTTTATTAACTAAAGCAGATGACGCAAATAAACCATTCTACGAAAGTGAATAATAAAAAACGCGAGTAAATGCTAACTTAGTATTAAATAGGAGAGAAAAATGTTTGTTTTCATCAGATAAAAACAAATAAAAAACCGATAAACTGCAACATATCAATACGGTTTATCCTTTAAAAATCAAGGTATAAATAGGAAATGTCATGCTAAATTTTATTGAGAAAAAATTAAAGGGGATAGTTGATTACTACTATCTATTAAAAAGCGTTGCCATCAGCCAATGGGATGTTGATACTAAAAGCTACAATAATACTCATCAGCTAAATCGACAGTGAGATTATTAAATGAAACCAATAATAAACCATTAGGGCGATGTGAGAGCGATATTCTATCAGTTGGCAAGCATAACTAACCAATGATAAAGTTACGTGGATCACATCCCCTTTTATATAAAAATTGTGAAGCATAGATTATGTCCATAATTGATGAACAGTTAACCGACTTTATTCTTAAACATCAATTATCTAAAGAATATATACAAACAGCAGATCTCCATTTTACTCAACTAGTCAATCAGATACACACCTTAAAAAAAGCCCAGCCCCAAAGCGTAGTATTTATTGGCATCAATGGTTGTCAAGGCTCAGGAAAATCAACATTAGCAGATTATCTGGTTACCCGTTTAAGTACTGATCATCAATATCAGGCTATAACTCTGTCGCTTGATGATTTTTATTTAAGTTCAGCAAAACGTCAGCAACTTGCACATGCCGTGCATCCGCTTTTGAAAACTCGCGGAGTCCCTGGTACACATGACACTGAACAATTACAAGAAACCTTAGCAGCACTGGCCACTAAACACTCAAATATTGCCATCCCTCGTTTTGATAAGGCAACTGACAACCCGTTAGCTAAAAGTGAATGGCCAGTACTCACCTCGCCAATGGATATAGTGATCCTCGAAGGCTGGTGCTGGGGCATACCACCTCAAGATTTAGGAAAATTGCAACAACCGATTAATGAATTGGAGTGTCAGTTTGATCCACAATCGATTTGGCGAGAATACGTTAATGCCGCCCTTAAACGTGATTACCTACCACTTTATCAATACATGCATTATTGGATAATGTTGCAAGCTCCATCATTTAATTGTGTATATCGCTGGCGACTTGAACAAGAGCATAAATTAAGAAAATCAACTACAAATAGTGCAAAAAACAATATAATGACAGACCAAGAAATTGCTCATTTCATCGAGTATTTTCAGCGTCTCACTGAACACGGACTTGCCGTTTTGCCGAAAGAAGTCGACATTGTTTTTCAATTAGATCAAACTCGGAAAATAGCATCATCTCTGCAAAAACAATAAAATATTTAATTTTATCGCTATTATCTAAGCCAACTTTCCTTTGCCCCCTAGTCAATACCCTGCTGAGGCTGGTAGAATCCAATTAAGATTATTTTTTAGAACACACGAGAAGTATTCAAGATGGGAAGAGCTTACCAAAACAGAAAATTGTCTATGGCCAAAACGGCGGGTCAAAAGACTAAAGTTTATTCAAAATATGGTAAAGAAATTTACGTTTTAGCAAAAAATGGTGGCGTTGATCCTGACGGCAACTTATCACTACGTCGTACGATTGAAAAAGCGAAAAAAGATCAAGTACCAAGTCATGTTATTGAAAAAGCAATAGAAAAAGCAAAAGGAACTGGCGGTGAAGATTACGTAGAAGCACGCTATGAAGGTTTTGGACCTGGAAACTGCATGGTGATAATCGACTGCTTAACGGACAATGGCAACCGCACGATTAAAGATGTTCGTCAGTGCTTTACCAAAACCTATTCCAAAATTGGCTCATCAGGCACAGTTTCACATATGTTTGATCATCAAGCGCTTTTTGCCTTTAAAGGTGAAGATGATGAAGCAGTATTAGAAAATTTAATGATGGCTGACATCGATGTCACTGATGTTGAATTGGAAGATGGCATTATCACGGTGTATGCACCTCATACCGAATTCTTTAAAATAAAAACTGAATTCGCTAACAGCATGCCTGAATATGATTTAGAAGTAGAAGAAATCACATGGGTACCGCAGACATACGTTGAGATCACTGGTGAAGATGATTTAGCTAATTTTGAGAAATTTATTAATATGTTGGAAGATTGTGAAGACGTACAAAACGTTTATCATAATGCTGAAATCAAAGAATAAAATAGCAACAACCATAATGGTTAATGCAAAAAATAATAAAAAAGCTTATTGGTGATAACATATCGCTAATAGGCTTTTTTATTTGCACAAGCCATTTAATAACACTGATTCAAGTGTGTACAAATTATCTATGTAAGCACCTAGGGGTTGTAAAATGAAACTTTATCATTGCCGAGATGCTCGTTCTTTTCGTCCACTATGGGCTATGGAAGAAATGGCCATAGCGTACGAATTAGTTAATCTCCCATTTCCTCCCAGAGTAAAAGTGGCTGGATATCTAGACATAAATCCATTAGGCACAGTGCCGACATTTATTGATAACAATCTCGTCATGACCGAATCAGTAGCGATCTGCCAATACCTCGCGGAAAAATATCAAGCTAGTCACCTCATTGTCTCCCCAAAGGATGCTGAATATGGAGAATATCTAAATTGGTTATATCGCAGTGATACAACGTTTACATTTCCTCAAGCGCTTATTTTACGCTATGAAAGATACGAACCTGAAGAGCGTCGCCAGCCACAAGTTGCGCAAGATTATAGAAAATGGCTTACTTCCCGTTTACGCTCGGTTGAATCACAGCTTGATAACAATGAATACCTCTGTGCAAATAAATTTACTTTGGCTGACATTTGTGTCGGCTATGCATTGTATTTAGCGCAACTTACTGCAATAGACTCTCACTTTGGCCCAAATACTAAAGCTTACCTAGAAAGGCTGAAACACAGAGACGCATTTCAATCAGCCCTTACTCGTCAACAAGATTTAGCCCCTATCTTTTAAGTATCTGCACTAAAGTGATTACTTTGCTAACTTCTCTAACATGGCATTTACTGCATCTAAATGTTCTGGGTTGTTATGACACATGCCCTGAAATACTGCACAAATATCAAGAAAATCGGGTAACTGGGTACGTTGAGCCATTTTCATTAAACGTTTTGTGAGACGCGTCGCAGCGACAGGTTTCTCGGCAATTTGACCCGCCAACTGTCCAACGCGCGTCATTAAGTTACTAGGCTCGGTCACATCCAAGACAATCCCGAGGGCTTTCGCTTCATTCGCGTCAATTACACGCCCAGTAAATGTAAGTTCTGCAGCCTTTTGATAACCAATGATACGCTGCATAAACCAAGCTCCGCCATCACCAGGAATGATGCCTAAATTTAAAAAGGTTTCACCAAACTTAGCAGATGAAGATGCAATTCTAAGGTCACACATATTGGCAACATCAAACCCCGCACCTATCGCCGGACCATTGATGGCAGCAATCACGGGCACTTCTATTTTGTACAACGCTAGCGGAATACGCTGAATCCCCTGGCGGTAACGATGCTCTAACTCTTGAACATCTCCAGCAAAGTCACCTTGACGCTCAGCCATGTCTTTTATATTACCGCCAGACGAAAAAGCGGATCCGTTGCCGGTAATGATAAGTACTGCAATATCATTAGCTTGGTTAATCCAATCCACCGTTTTTACGATATCGTCCGCGATGGCAGTGCCCGTAAGTGCATTTCTGACATCATGGCGATTAAACGTTAAAGTGGCAATATTATCTTCTACGGTCAATAAACTATCAATTAATGATGGCAAGTTATTCATTTAGTTGACTCTTTATATTATTTTGAGGCATATTATCACAATTATAGGAATAAAAATTAACCAAAATTTTGTGTGAAATGTACTCATTAAATGTCAGTATTTTTTACGAAAAATAAAACATGCTTGTTAAAAATCGAATTGATTTTATCTAGCCCATTGAATAATTTAATGTTTATTTTTTCGGAATAGAATATGCTTTAATGAATGATAACGACAGTTTTTTGGCTTGACGGAGTAAGGTAGCTAATGGCAATAAATGACAGAGATCCATTAATAGAAAGGCGAGAACTTTCAACTGAACAACAAGTTTGGTGGGATAAGTTGTCTCTTGCGCAAAAGTTCTCTGCAAGTAACCTATCTAAATACGGCTATGATTTGGCTTTTGTTCGCAATTCAAATTCTGGTAGTTTGGCGGTGTTATTGCGTGACGGACAAAGCACGACCATCAGCGACGATGGAGAAATTGACACTCACCCTAATATTGTAATCAGACCTTAGTAAAGACATCGAATCTTATTCGAGCGCTTTTACTTGTTGCCAATATTCTTCCAAAGTCTCTAAGTCATGCTCAGAAAACGGCTTACTTGAGTCATTAACGTACTTTTCTACCCCTTGAAATCGTTTAGTAAATTTTTGATTAGCTTGACGAAGTAATGCTTCAGGATCTTGTTTAGCATGTCGACATACATTAACCACCGCAAACATTAAGTCGCCTAATTCTTCCGCTAGTGCTTGGTTTTTTGCAGAAGGATCACGCTGTAACTCTTCTTCAACTTCTATAACTTCTTCTTTGACTTTATCAAACACATCATGAATATTGTGCCAATCGAAACCGACATGTGCGCAGCGCTTTTGAATTTTAGCGGCTTGCGACAAAGCCGGTAAATTTTTAGGTATATCCGCTAATAGACTTAAGCTTTGCTGATCGTGCTTTAATTGCCGTTCTTTTATTTTTTCATTTTCCCAGTTTGCTTTGATCTGCTCAGTTGTTGAAAAACGCTTATCCGCAAAAACATGCGGATGACGGCGGATAAGTTTTTCACAAATTGCCGCCACTACACTGTCAAAATCAAAGCGTTGCTCTTCCTTACCTAGCTGACTATAAAATACCACTTGAAATAATAAGTCACCTAACTCTCTCTCTAACTCTGGGTAATCTTGTCGTTCAATTGCATCAGCAACTTCATAGGCTTCTTCTAGGGTATAGGGAACTATAGAAGCAAAATCTTGTTTAATATCCCACGGGCAACCCGTTTCAGGATCTCTAAGCTTTGACATTATCCATCGGAGTTTATCTATGGAAGCTGATTCATCTATCATTTTGGTTCACTTTTTAATTACATTCTTTTAGCGTCAACAACATCATCTAACTGCATGAGTTTTTGGAGAATACGAGCTAAGATTTCATTATTGCCAATTTCTAAGGTGATAATCATTTTCATGGTTTGATCATTTTTATTAGTGGTGCTTTCCAAGCCAACAATACTGACTCGTTCATTAGCAATAATAGTAGAAATGTCTCTGAGCAACCCTTGTCTATCGACAGCGTTTATGAGTATTGTTACCTGATAACTTTGCTTGTCTTGACTGCCCCACTGCACTTCTACTTCTCGCTCTGGATGCTGTGTTAGTGCGTGAGCAAGTTGTTCACAATCCATTCTATGCACCGAGATCCCGCGACCGAGTGTAATAAAGCCTGAGATTTCATCGCCTGGCACAGGATGACAACATTTAGCCATATGGGTAAGTAAATTACCGACTCCTGATACGGTAATGCCATTATTATCAACTGCTGTTTTTTGTTGATGGGAAGTCTGTCGTACCAAACTTTGTGGATCAATTTCCTCAGCAGGTTTCGATTTTTCGTCCTGTAATTGCAAAAAGTTCGTCACTTGCTGCAAACGCGCATTACCAGATCCGATAGCTGCATATAAGTCGTCAGTACTGACCATATTAAAACGTTTATTCGCCGCTGCAATATCGACATGACTAAGGTTTAATTTTGACAATTCGCCTTCAAGCAGTTCTTTGCCTTGGGCAATATGTTTATCTCGATCTTGTAATTTGAAAAAATGCTGAACTTTGGCTCTGGCTCTAGCAGAATGAATATAATTTAAGTTAGGGTTAAGCCAATCTCGGCTGGGGTTAGGCGTTTTACTGGTCAAAATATCGATCTGATCACCCGTTTGCAATTTATGGGTAAAAGGGACAATACGGCCAAAGACTTTAGCGCCAATACAACAATGACCAACATTGGAATGAATGTAGTAAGCAAAATCTAATGGTGTCGAGCCAGCAGGTAAGTCAATTACATCGCCATTGGGTGTGAAAACATAAATTCGATCTTCAAAAACCTGGCTCCGCAACTCCTCAATAATATCTCCGCTTTCGCTGACATCCTCTTGCCATAACAGTATTTTTCGCAACCAACTGACTTTCTCATCAAAACCAGTTGTTTTTCCGCTGGCACTACCTTCTTTATAGCGCCAATGTGCCGCGACCCCTAGTTCGGCATCTTCATGCATTTGTTGAGTTCTAATTTGCACTTCAATTGATTTACCTTCAGGGCCGATAACAACGGTATGAATAGATTGGTAACCATTTGATTTTGGCGTGGCAACATAGTCATCAAATTCATTATGCAAATGTTTCCAGTTGGTATGCACTATACCTAAGGCACCATAACAGTCTTGCAATTTTTCAACAATAATTCGAACCGCGCGAACATCAAAAAGCTGGTCAAAATCGAGCGATTTTTGCTGCATTTTTTTCCAGATACTATAAATATGTTTAGGCCGCCCATAAACTGTGCCGTTGATACCAACTTTTTTTAGCTCTTGATCCAAGTAACTAACAAAGTCTGCCATATAGCGTTCGCGATCAATTCTTTTCTCATCGAGTAATTGGGCTATTTTTTTATAAACATCGGGATGCAAATACCGAAAAGAAATGTCTTCAAGTTCCCATTTCAATTGACCAATGCCCAATCGATTAGCCAATGGAGCATAAATATTTGCGGTTTCCTTTGCTGCAAGTACTCGGCTCTCTTCATCACTGTCTTTCACTTGCCTAAGATGACACAGCCGCTCAGCAAGTTTTATCACCACAGCGCGAACGTCTTCGACCATTGCAAGAAGCATTTTTCTAATATTATCAATTTGATTGACCGCAACGCGATTTGACTGAGTTTGCTGAAGCGCTTTAATCGCCGCCATTTGATCAACGCCTTTGCATAGCAAATAGATTGGTTTGCCAAAACTAGTTTCAATATCTTCAAGGCTTATACATTGATATTCATGGAGAGGGCATAAAAAAGCAGCGCATAACGAGTCACTATCAAGATTCAGTGATGCAAGGATTTCGACCATTTCTAGTGATTTGGTTTGACACTTTATTTGTTCAGGAAATTTATCGCTAACAACATTCCATAATGACTCTAATGCGTTACTTTTTTGCTCGTCGATAGAAAGCGAAGCGAGCCATTGTTCAAAGTTTGTTGCTGACATTTGATGGGATTTACGTACCGAAACCATGAAAGTATCCTACCTCGCAATTAATAATAGCCATCACTACTGAGCGCATTTTGCCCTTATCTAACGTTGAAACAATACCATAGTTTCAATATGCTTTGTTTGAGAAAACATTTCCATTAATGCTATTTTTTCTATTTTATAGCCCGATGACAAGAGCAGAGCGCTGTCTCTAGCAAGCGTAGCGGGGTCGCAACTGACATACAGAACGTGAGATGCCGACAAAGTGGCTAATTTTTCGATCGCCTGATAGGCTCCAGCTCTAGCAGGATCGAGTAATATTTTATTAAATTTATCATTTGTCCAAGCCTGAGTTGACCAGTCACCGTTTAAGTCAGCTTGATAAAATTGGCAATTATCAATGGCATTATTCTGAGCATTTTCACGCGCTTGCTCAACCATAGCCTGCACACCCTCAACACCTACCACATGCGCTACTTTTTTTGCTATAGGCAAGCTAAAGTTACCTAAACCACAAAATAAATCTAAGATGAGGTCTTGTTCGTCAAGTGATAACCAATTCATGGCCAGTTCAATCATGCCAACATTTACTTGGTGGTTAACCTGAATAAAACTTTTCGCCTGAAAAGCTATCTCAATATTATCGGGAAGTAGGTAATGAAGCACACCATCCCCATCTAATGGCAACAAATTTTCACCATCGTCAAAGATAATGTTCCAGCCGTATTTGTTAGAAGCCGCTAACCAAACATGCTGGTCTTGCGTGCTTAGCCGTTTTAGTTGCCTGATAATAAGGCTAATACCGTCTGTTACTATGACTTCAATATGCCCTATCGCTTGGTTCACTGATAATTCATCAACCACCGTTTTTAATAATGGAAAAATGTCGCTGATGGCGCTATCTAGCACGGCACAGGTTTTAACCGCAGTGAGCTGGTTCGTGTTCTTTTTTCTAAAGCCTATCGTTGCTTGTCCGTTTTTATTATATTGCACGCCAAGACGTGCTTTTCTGCGATAATGAAAGGGCTGACTATGGATAGGTTCGTGCCACGGTAATTCAGTTTTTATGCCATTTCGTGAAAATAACTCACTCACTTTTTGCTGTTTGTAATCTAAGTGCTGCGAAAAAGCTAAATGCTGCAAGTCGCAACCACCACATATGCCAAAATGTGCACAACGAGGCGAGATCCTGTATTCACTATCAGTAATAACTTTAATTAATTTTGCTCGCGAGTATTTACTTTTTTGCTCAATTAATTCGGCTATTACCGGCTCCCCTTTTAAAGCCCCTGCGACGAAAACAGGACGGTTTTGATGATAGCCAACACCACAGCCATTTAGATCTAAACGCTCAATTTTCAACTCAACTTGTCGCCCAGCGGTTTGCTGTTTTTTACTTGCTTTAAAAAATTTTGCCATGTTTTAGGGTGCCAATAGTTAAGCTGCTATAATTTTGTCGAGGGTTGTGACATGATAAGATTCATCAACGCAATGATTTTACACTAAAGTTTAGTAAATAATGCATAAAATAAGCCTGAAAGACTGGGTAATTTTAATAACGATTATACCGACAACATTGATTGGATTATGCATAGCTGGATATTTCTCCTATAGTCGCTATGTTGAACTTGACGACTTTTTGTCTATCCGCTCTCAAAGTATTATTGAACCTCTAGCCATCGCTAGCGTAGATTCCGTTAATAATAAAAATCGTGAGAAACTAAGAAAAATCATTAGTTTTGCTCATCGAAGCCAATCAAAATTAGTAAAAAGTATTGCCGTTTTTACACGAGATAACCAAATTTTTGTTACCAGTGCCTATCACGGCGATACCAATTTAATGCGTTTAAATGCCGGAGAAGATATTCCGCAAAATACCACCATTGATGATAAAGACGGTTTTCTAATTTTTAGAACGCCTATTATTGATGAAGATATAAGTAATACCAGCAGCACCAATAACCACCAAAATAATATTGGCTACATAGCCATGCAAATCGATAAAAGTATCATTAAGTTTGATCAGCAAAATCAAATGTTGATCGCCTTTGCTATTGCATTATTTGGTGCTATTGCCAGTGCTATTTTCGCACTTAGTTTGATCCGAAAGGTGACTCGGCCAATTACATCGATGGTGCAAGCAATCGATCGTATTAGAGAGGGAAAGTTAGAAAGCCGCGTCAGCGGACAACTGGTTGGCGAGCTTAATTTTCTAAAAAATGGAGTAAATGCGATGGCCCAATCTTTGGGAGACTATCGCGACGAAATGCAACGTAGCATAGATCAAGCAACCATCGACCTACGAGAGAGTTTGGAACAGTTTGAAATTCAAAACGTTGAATTAGATATTGCTAAACGTAAAGCACAAGAAGCTAACCGAGTAAAATCAGAATTTTTAGCCAATATGAGCCATGAATTGCGGACACCGCTTAACGGCGTTATTGGCTTTACTAGACAAGTACTAAAAACACCATTAAGTGAAACACAACGAGACTATTTGCAAACTATCGAAAGATCGGCGAATAATTTATTAGCAATCATCAACGATATTTTAGATTTCTCAAAACTTGATGCTGGTAAAATGGTCATGGAGAATATTCCCTTCTCCATTCGAGAATCTGTAGAAGAAACGCTAACCCTATTAGCGCCAAGCGCGCATAAAAAGAATATCGAACTTTCTTTACGAGTGACCCAACAATTACCCGACTCCCTCATCGGCGATGCAATGCGTATCAAACAAGTTATTATCAATTTAGCCAGCAATGCGATCAAATTCACCGAAAAAGGCGCTGTGAACATTGATATTGACAGTCAACATTTAGACCATCATATCGCGATAATTAAGGTTACTGTTACCGATACTGGCGTGGGCATAACAGCAGATCAACAAAAAACCATTTTTGAAGCATTTGGTCAGGCAGATAAGAGTGTTACCCGATTATATGGGGGTACCGGCCTAGGTTTAGTTATATCACAAAGGTTAGCCTCAGAAATGCATGGTGATATTGGCTTTATCAGTGAAGAAAATCGTGGCTCAACTTTTTGGTTTACTTTCCAATGTGAAATTAATCCCATGCCGTTAGCAACGCTATTAAACACCCATGATCTCGCTAATAGAAATATGCTTTATTACGAGCCCCATACGCACAGCCGTATAGCCACTAGTGAGATTATGGCTAGTTGGCAAATGAATGTTACTCCAGTTTCAAATTTAGACGAGTTAAGCGACGCCTTAGCGAAAGATAGTCATTATGATTTTGCTTTGCTCAGCCATGATGTAACCCCAACAGCATTAAGTGACCTTAAAGCGCTAATTTTATCGATGAAAGCTAGGATCCCTTCGATACATGTCGCAATAAACAGTAACTCACCAAACCTGCAAGAGGCACTCATTGCCAATGGCGCATTAAGCTGTTTGAGTAAGCCTATTACACCAACAAAATTAAGCAAAGTATTAATACCATCATCGCCTAATAGCATCATCAATATATTAGCTGACAAGAATCAACGCATTCCAATCAAAGTACTCGCTGTTGACGATAATGAGGCAAATTTAAAGTTAATCGACGCGCTACTTTCAGAGCAAGTCGATGATGTGACACTAGCAAGAAACGGTCAAGAAGCCGTTCAACTGTGTAAAAATGAAAAATTTTCGATGATCTTTATGGATATTCAAATGCCGGTAATGGATGGCATTTCTGCACTTAAAGTCATTCAAGCAAGCACTTTTAATGATGAAACCCCTATTATCGCAGTAACTGCCCATGCACTAAGTGGAGAAAAGGAAAAACTATTACAACAAGGGTTTAATTCATATATGACAAAACCCATTGATGAAGCCATGCTTAGACATATTATTTATGAATATTGCGATCTCAATGTTCTAGAAAAAAAATCCCTCAAAGCGAACGAAAAACATGACCAGCCGTTACCAAGAGCATTGGTGAATAATGAAAAAATTATTGATTGGCCTTTAGCGTTGCAACGTGCCGGTAAAAAAGAAAATTTAGCAAAAGACATGCTAGAAGGACTAATCAACAGCTTACCAGAAACCAAGCAAAGTATTCGTGAAGCGTTAACCTGCCAAGACAATGAACAAGTCAAAATTTTAGTGCATAAATTGAACGGTGCCTGTTGTTATTCTGGTGTGCCTAACCTCGGAAAGATGGTTCACGAAATAGAAACGCAACTAAAGAAAGGTCAGAATTTAGATGACCTAGAGCCAGAGTTTCTAGAGTTCTTCGAGCATATAGATAACGTAATTAAAGCCGCGCCTTCCTTTTTGGAAACGCTAAATATACCTTAACGTGTCAACTATCCATGAGATTAAACGAAGGCTTAAATTTATCTGATATGAATATCAGGAGAGGTATTAATATCACCATCTTCCGTTATTACGGCGACACCACCATTACAGAGAAGAACGGCCAGATTATGCCCTTGCTCGTTGCGAACAAATGCAAGCTCATAACCAAATTTACCTAAACTACTCGCAGAAAATTTTTGAGCTAATGATAATTTACTCCACCATATTGACTGCTCTGGTTTTTCAAGGCGTCTTTCTACGATCGGTTGCTTTTGTGACTGCATAACACATTTCCAAAAATAAATAACGCAATAGAGGTCATTTAAGTATAGAACATATTTTGCTATACGATAGCTAGTACAGTAAATTATTTCGTCTATGCTCTGGCAGCTGTTAGGCTGTTCATTTGTCTATTTACTGAGAAAGTACAACAAAAGCAGTGGCATAACTGGCTTCATCAGACAACGAGATATGCCAACTAGTTGCGCCTATTTTTTGGGCGACAGTAAGTGCCTGATCGGTTAGCACAAGAATAGGTTGACCCGATGACAGTGATTGGATATCAAAATGTTGAAATGAGATACCATCAGCAATACCCTTACCTAGCGCTTTGGCTGCGGCCTCTTTACCGGCCCATCGCTTCGCTAAAAAGCGTTCGGGTTGTTTCAATTGCTGATATTTTTCATATTCAGATACAGTTAATACTCGCTTGGCTAATTTAGCACGAGTGCCATCAGACATATTTTCAATGCGCCGAATATCAACTATATCTGTACCTATTCCTAGCACCGACATTTGCTCTTTACCTTATGATGAACGACGAGCTTCAAGCATGAGGTTTTTCATGTCTCGGATCGCTTTGTCTAAGCCATCAATTACTGCTCGGGCAATAATCGCATGGCCAATATTAAGCTCAATAATTTCAGTTATTGCTGCAATAGGCTTAACATTAAAATAATTCAAACCATGGCCAGCGTTAACTTTTAGCCCTTTAGCATGAGCGTATTTGATACCTTTAATTAATCGTGCAAGTTCTTGCTGTTGTTCAGTTTCAGTGGTTGCATCCGCATAATGACCGGTATGAATTTCGATATATGGGGCACCTGTTGCCACAGCGGCATCAATTTGTTTTTCATCGGCGTCAATAAACAAACTAGTTTGAATATTTTCAGCTGATAAGCGTTGCACCGCGTGGGTAATTTTATCAAGTTGACCAGCTACATCTAAGCCACCTTCGGTAGTGAGTTCCTCTCGCTTCTCAGGGACTAAACAACAAAAGACCGGCTTAACATCACAAGCAATATCGAGCATCTCGTCGGTCACTGCCATTTCAAAATTCATACGCGTATGCAATGTTTCTTTCAATACGTGTATATCGCGATCTTGAATATGGCGTCTATCTTCTCGCAAATGTACCGTTATTCCATCGGCTCCTGCATGTTCAGCAACAGATGCGGCATAAACGGGATCAGGGTAGTTAGTACCGCGGGCTTGTCTTAGGGTGGCGATATGATCAACATTTACGCCTAATAAAATATCATTCATCAATTCAATTCTCGTTTAATAAATAACTTTCGACTGTTTAATGGCTTATTATCGAGTAAACCATTGATAATTTGTCTCATTAGTACTTTATAGGTATTTAGCACCTGTTGAGTCGACAATTCTTGTTGTGCTATCGCTTGTAAATGCAGGCCATCATAACAAGGAAGTGGGAGCTTATCCAAAGCAGGGATAAATCCTTGTTCTTGAATATAATAATAAGACGATGATGTTAATTCAAATACTGGTGAAAAATCTATCGACAGGCCAAGTTCGTCGAGCAGCATCATTTCAAATTGTCTCAATATTGTTTCTATCGATTTCTGTTGAGATAAATCAAACAGGGTTTTCTGATAGCATTGGAACATTTCGGCACAAATAACATGCTCCCCTAACAATCTCACCAACAGCTCATTTACATAAAAACCACTATATAAATAATGATGATTAAGTTGATATGATTTACCAGATGCTTCGACACGCGATAAATTTTTTAACTGATTATGGCCTTTTAACACGATTTTTAACGGTAAAAAGGGCTGCAATAGCCCTTTTTTATTGGATTTATTAGTTTTCCCTGAATAGGCAATAGCAGTAACTTTACCATTGTATTCGGTAAGTAAGTCGACAAGTTGTTGGTTCTCACGGTAAGGACGACTATGCAACATAAACGCTGATTGTTCTTGCTCAACCATAAATAATCAACTCAACTATTGTGCACATGTCGATTTCATCATTAGCTATAGCGTTTATTTAGCTTGAATAGTCATCGCCGTACCCTAAGCTCCGCAATGCTCGTTCATCATCCGCCCAACCTGATTTTACTTTCACCCAAGTTTCTAGAAAAACTTGCTGACCAAATAAGGTTTCCATATCGCGACGAGCTTCTTGACCAATCGTTTTCAACTTATCGCCTTTATTGCCAATAACCATTCGTTTTTGACTATTACGTTCAACTAGCACTAACGCATTAATATGTAACACGCCTTTATCATCTACTTTAAACTGCTCAATTTCTACCGTTGTTGAATAAGGTAACTCATCGCCAGTAAAGCGAATTAGTTTTTCACGAATGATCTCTGATGCCATAAAACGACTAGACCGATCTGTGATGTAATCCTCAGGAAACCAGAAATCACTCTCAGCTAGCGACCCTAAACAAAGTGCTCGAATTTTATCGACGTTATCACCTTTAGACGCGGAAATAGGCACGATGTCTTTAAAATCATGCATCGCTCCTAATTTTTGCAAATGTGGCAACAACTCTTCTTTGTCTTGCACGTTGTCTATTTTATTGACTACTAAAATACACGGAGCACCACTTTTTTTAATTTTATTTAAAACTAGCTCGTCGTCCGTTGTCCAATGGGTGCCTTCAACCAAAAATACCACTAATTCTACTTCAGCAATACTACTGCTCGCCGCTCGGTTCATTAGTCGGTTAATTGCTCTTTTTTCTTCCGAATGTAAACCTGGGGTATCCACTAAAATAGCTTGATGATCACCTTCGGTTAAAATACCTAGTATGCGATGTCTAGTCGTTTGTGGTTTACGCGAAGTGATACTTATTTTTTGACCCAATAAACTATTTAGTAGCGTTGACTTTCCGACATTAGGGCGGCCTACAATTGCGATGAGTCCGCAATGCTTTGTATCACTTGTCATGCTCAATTAGCTCCAATACTTGTTGTGCGGCCGCTTGTTCTGCTTTACGACGGCTTGTGCCTTTAGTGACAACTTCGTTATTAATTACACTTGTGGTGCAACGAACAGTAAATTCTTGGTTATGTGACTGGCCAGAGATATCAATGACTTCATATTGAGGTAACTCAATTTTTCTGCCTTGCAGATATTCTTGCAAACGTGTTTTAGGATCTTTTTGACCAATTCCAGGTTTTATTTCACCCAAACGTTTTTCAAACCAATTTAGGATCAACTGCTTACAAGTTTTTATATTTGAATCTAAATAGACCGCGCCGATTATCGCCTCAACGGCATCTTCAAGTATAGACTCTCGACGGTGACCGCCACTTTTTAATTCACCAGGACCCAGAATAAGATGCTCGCCCAATTCGAAGCCTCTGGCCAATTGGGCCAAGGTGACGCCTTTCACTAAACTTGAACGCATGCGAGTTAAATCGCCTTCATCTTGCTTTGGAAATTTATCATACAAAGCTTCAGCAATAACAAACCCTAAAATAGAGTCCCCTAAAAATTCTAACCGTTCATTATGGGCGCCCTTTGCGCTACGGTGCGTTAAAGCCTGTATCAACAGCGAGGGCTGTTCAAATTCGTAGCCAATTCGCTTCGATAATCGGGATAACGCCAATGAGCTATTCTTCACTGCTAGTTAATTCCACCTAATCGAGAAAAACGCACGCCGGTAGGTATCCAATGAGGTAACCAACTATTTTCGTCACGATCAAAATCAAAACTCATCCATATTGCAACGGCCTCACCTACTAAATTTTCTTCAGGAACAAAGCCCCAAAAGCGACCATCTAGACTATTGTCTCGGTTATCCCCCATAACAAAGTACTGACCTTCAGGAACAACAAATTCATCCCGTTGTGTACTTGCCTGTTGATAGTAATGTTGAGCACGTGGCAACGTTTGCTGCTCAATTAAAATATCATGAGTTTTATTTGGCATCATTGAGGTGTAACGTGATAAGCCACTATTTTCACCGTTGTATTTGCCCTGAAACTCTTGAACCACAGACTCGAAATCAGGACATTTTTCATCACTGCTATGGCATGCAGGCTTGATATAAAGTAGCTTGTTACGATAAATAACTCTATCGCCAGGTAAACCAATAACACGCTTAATAAAGTCTGTTTTAGGGTCTACGGGATATTTAAAAACAACAACATCGCCTCGCTCTGGCAGGCCAACTTCAAAAAATTTATTGCGTGCAACCGGATCGCGTAAACCATAATTAAACTTGTTTACTAATATAAAATCACCATCAAGCAAAGTTGGCATCATAGAGCCAGAAGGGATTTGGAAGGGTTCATATAAAAACGATCTTAAGATCAAAACAAAAGCGATTACCGGAAATATTTGTACTGAGGTATCAACCACTGCTGATGGTTCGGTAATTTTACTCACCACATCATCAGATAATGAACCATTACACTGACTTTGTGCTTCAGATAATTTTAAGCGACGCTGAGGCGCTAAATAATACTTATCAGCTAACCAAATGATCCCAGTAACAAATGTAACAACAACTAAAAATATTGAAAAATAAACTGCCATAGGATCCCTTATTTATCCAACTTTAACACGGCTAAAAACGCTTCTTGTGGCACTTCTACATTCCCCACCTGTTTCATGCGTTTTTTACCCTCTTTTTGTTTTTGTAGTAATTTCTTCTTACGGCTGACGTCACCACCATAACATTTAGCAGTAACGTTTTTGCGCAATTGCTTAACGGTTGTACGAGCGATAACATTGTTGCCAATTGCTGCTTGTATCGCAATATCAAACATCTGGCGATGAATCAGCTCTTTTAATTTTTCAACCAACATACGACCACGCGATACCGAATTTGATCTATGAGTGATCATTGCTAATGCATCAACACGATCGCCATTAATCATTACGTCAACTCTCACCATATCTGCCGCTTCAAATCGAATAAAATGATAATCAAGCGAAGCATAACCACGACTGGTTGATTTTAATTTATCAAAAAAGTCCATGACTACTTCTGCCATAGGTAGCTCGTAGGTCACTGCCACTTGATTGCCATGATAAATAATATCTTTTTGTACACCACGCTTTTCAATACACAGCGTGATAACGTTACCTAAATGTTCTTGTGGCACTAGTATATTTGCTTGAACAATAGGTTCTCTGATTTCATCGATATTATTGAGCGCGGGGAGATCACTTGGATTATCAATGGACAGTATTTCGCCATTTGTACAAGCAATTTCATAATTTACCGTTGGCGCTGTGGTGATCAGGTCCAGATCATATTCTCTGGCTAAGCGCTCTTGCACAATCTCCATGTGCAACATGCCAAGGAAACCAATACGGAAACCAAAGCCCAGTGCCGATGAATTTTCAGGTTCAAAAAATAAAGACGCGTCATTAAGGCTTAACTTGTTCAATGCATCACGAAAATTCTCATATTCATCTGAACTGATAGGAAAAATGCCAGCGTAAACTTGCGGTTGCACCTTTTTAAAACCGGCAAGAGGTTTTGCCGCTTCTTTTTTCGAAATCGTAATAGTATCACCTACAGGCGCACCATGAATTTCCTTGATGCCCGCAATGATGAAGCCTACTTCACCCGTTCTAAGTATGCCTGTCTCTACTTGTTTAGGTGTAAAAATCCCCACTTTATCGATGATATGAGTTTGTCCTGTCGACATCACTACCATCTTGTCACCTTTTTTAACTTCGCCGTTCATCACCCGAACCAGTGACACAACTCCTTGATAGTTATCAAACCACGAGTCGATGATCAATGCTTGCAAATTAGCATCGGGATCACCTTCTGGCGCTGGAATATTAGCGACAATTGTTTCCAATACATCTTCAATACCCAATCCTGTTTTTGCCGAACAGGTCACGGCTCCCGTTGCATCAATGCCAATAATATCTTCAATTTCTTCTGCGACTCTGTCCGGATCTGCTTGTGGTAAATCAATTTTATTTAAAATGGGTAATACTTCTAAATCCATTTCAATAGCGGTATAGCAGTTAGCAACGGTTTGAGCTTCAACCCCTTGCCCTGCGTCAACGACCAGCAAAGCCCCTTCACATGAGGCTAACGAGCGTGAAACTTCATATGAGAAATCGACATGACCGGGTGTATCAATGAAGTTCAGTTGGTAGGTTTCACCGTCTTTGGCTTTATAGTCTAGTGTCACACTTTGCGCTTTAATAGTGATACCGCGTTCACGCTCAAGATCCATAGAATCTAGCACTTGCGCTTCCATTTCTCGGGCTTGTAGACCACCACAATGTTGGATTAACCTGTCGGAGAGTGTAGATTTACCATGATCAATATGGGCAATGATCGAAAAATTTCTGATATGTTTCATAAATGGGTATTCAAAAATGGGGCTGCAATGTATTAATGGCGAGATTTTAGCTAATTTAAGGCGCTGGGGCTATCTTTAGTTAAAATTATGACGTTATTTGTGTAACAGAAATTTTTTCAGGCAAGACTCGTAAAACTTTTGGCTGTATTGATACATCATTATTGGTCACTTTTTGCCAGAAACGCGCCAAACGAAATCCCGCGTATCCACCCAAAAAACCCAGTAAAATGGCAAGCCATTCAGTCGAAAAAACACCTTGTAGCACCAACCATTGTCCCATAGCAGAAAACAATATCAAACCTAATATCGGCCATAAATAAACCTGCCACGCTACTTTTAACATATCAGATTCAGGAATACCGAGCATCACTAGATCGCCAACCTTTACGGATAATGGCGTTGTTAAGGTAAAAATTAATTTTCGTTGTGGAAAAGCTTTTGATACTTGTCCTGAGCCACAATTTTCAACTTGTTGACAGCTGCTACAGCTCGATTTCACCTGACTTTGCAAAATCACGTTTGTCTGATCTACCGAGATAACCGTTGCCAACTCTTCCATCATGGCCGTTTACTCATACCTATGACAACAGAATCAGCAATTGATTTTGCCGTGCTGGCAGGAATCTTACCAACAACACTGACTTCGAAACCGTTAACCACTTGGTTAAGTACCACCGTTGCCCCATCCATAACGTAGTCAGCCACTCTTTGTTTATCTTGGCTAGCACCAACATACACAGAAACCTCAACTAAGCCATCGCTAAACAGCATAAACTCTACAGGCTGATTAGTAATGTTAATACGGTGCTTATTCGCTTTAAGTTGTGTAAACCCTGCTGGCAACCAGTTCACTTGCCACGCCAATTCATTTTCTTGATAGTTTTTAGGAATTTCAATGACTTGCGGCAACTCTGCAGATTGCAATTGCAATAAACTATCTGATGGTTTTTCGGTAATATCTAGGTGCGTAAATTGTACTTGCTCTAATAATTGCCCTTTTCGAGTTACAAGTGCTAATTTTAATAACAAGCCCGTTTCTTGATCCAACCATAACCAGTGACCAAAACGGTGTTGATCTTTAGAGACAATTCTCACTAGTTGCGCGGCTCGACCCAGTACCCGACTACGGCCAACGGAAACAAAATTATAGGTTTTTTCTAATGTGGTTATATCTTTTCCAAAAATAGCAGGAATAGGACCACTAATATGCTCCGCAATTACAGAATAAGGTGATAATTCAGGCTCTATATAACTAACAATGTCACCTTTGCGCAAGACATCTCGGCGTGGGCCATTTAATAGAGATAATATTTCTAATGAAGTTCCTTGTTCATTAACACCTCTAAACCAATGATAGGGTTCGGCATGATTATTTTTAACGACAACAAATGAAGTACTAAAATTGAGTTGTTGAAGAGATTGGGATAATCGACTTAGACTGGATACAGCTTGTTCATTTTCAGTGGCTATTGCTGAAAAGCTTATACTTGTCAGCAATAGCAAATAATTTAGTATTCTCATTTAGGCAGTTCTTCAGCCTTATCTTTTGGTAATTCATCACTCTCAACAGCTGCACTTAATTTAATTTGCTGATGGTGATCTGATAATAATGCCTGAAAGCGTCTTTGTTGCTCTATGTAAGCTTGCTTTTGCGACATGCGATCAGTTTGTTTAAAATTGAAGCTTACTGGATCCGCTATTCCACCTAATGGCACAGTTTGCACAACTTGACTTGGGGTAACTGCTTCATTATTTGCTACATTTTGTTGAACACCTAATATCATTAACCCTGCTGCAGATGCCGCAATAGCCATTTGTCCAACAGGTTTAATAAGTTGCACAACTTTAGCTTTGAATTTAGGCATAAATGTCGATGATTGGTTAGGAGCTAAAATAGTCGGCTCTTCGGCAATGGCATTGGCAATTTCAGCAGATAAATCTAGTGTTAATGTAGACGGAACTTCATCACGTATAATATCACCAATAAGATGATAACGATCCCAAGTATCAGACAGTTGTTGGTCTTTGATTAATTCATCAAACACTGAATCATTTTGCTGATAGCTATCAACTAACGACGATACTGTCTCAAACTTACTTTCACTCATAAATATACCTTTAAATTAGTGTTGAAGTAACGGCTTCACTTTCTTATCAATGGCATCACGAGCTCTAAAAATTCGTGAACGAACAGTCCCAACAGGACAATCCATGATAACGGCTATTTCTTCGTAACTTAACCCTTCGAGCTCCCTTAAATTTATCGCTGTTCTTAAATCTTCAGGTAATTGCTCGATGGTATCAAATATTACTCTTTTAATTTCATTCGTAAGCAGTAGTTTTTCTGGTGAAGCGTTTTCTCTAAGTGCCTCACCGCCATCATAAAACTCTGCGTCGTCAATTTCAACATCCGTACCAGGAGGTTTACGACCACTAGCGACCATATGATTTTTAGCACAATTAACGGCAATTCGATAAAGCCATGTGTAAAACGCACTTTCACCTCTAAAATTAGGTAAGGCACGATAAGCTTTAATAAATGCTTCTTGCACTATATCTGGTACATCGCTGTGGTTTTTAACATAACGCGAAACCAAATTTGCAACCTTATGCTGATACTTAGTTACAAGTAAGTTATATGCGTTTTTATCTCCACACTGTACGCGTTCAACCAACTTTTGGTCGACGTTTTGTTCGCTCATCCGAGCCATTTCTCCTAATAACCAATCAACTTCTTAACATCTGGCTCATGGCAAACGCATCAAGTATGACTACACCCTGACAAAAAAGTTCTAAATAATTCAAAATTAATTTGAATTTCTCAACATATAGTATCTATTAATACTGTTCTGATACGTGAATAAGCGTTAATATTCACGTCCAGCGTATAGAATACCTGAATTTCACACATTATTGAATTGTCTCCATCTCTTAAAGCTTAATTACCAGACAATTAGATAATTAAGCACTAATTTTAGCCGTGAATATGCCTTACGCTAAATAATATATTTTGATATAGAGGTTTGAAAAAGCAATGAGCCAACAACACAATTGTGATGTTTTAATTATTGGTAGCGGTGCCGCCGGGTTAACCTTAGCCTTGCATTTAGCACAACATGCTGACGTCATTGTGTTAAGTAAAGGCCCAATGAACGAAGGTTCTACTTATTATGCTCAAGGCGGAATAGCCGCTGTGTTTGACGAGAATGACAGCGTAGAATCTCACATATCAGATACATTGATCGCAGGCGCTGGAATATGCGACGAAGAGATTGTTGCTTACACGGCAGAAAACGCAAAATTATGTCTCGAATGGTTAATTGAACAAGGGGTAAATTTTGATCAAGAAGAAAATACCTCTGGTGAATTAAAATATCATCTAACGCGTGAAGGCGGACACAGTCATCGCCGTATTCTTCATGCCGCTGATGCAACTGGACAAGCCGTACAAACCACACTTATCGATCGAGTGCAGCAACATAGTCGCATTAGAATATTTGAGCGTTGCAATGCGGTTGACCTTATTTCTCAACCCGCCAAAAATGCTGAAGATAAAAAGTGTATCGGCGCTTATATCTGGAATAGAAACAGCGAGAAAGTTGAAAGCATTCACGCCAAAAAAACAATTTTAGCCACTGGTGGTGCAAGTAAAGTATACCAATATACTTCAAATCCAGATGTCGCAAGTGGTGATGGCGTTGCTATGGCGTGGCGCGCAGGTTGCCGTGTCGCCAATATGGAATTTAATCAATTTCATCCAACATGTTTATTCCATCCTGACGCGGGTACGTTTTTGTTAACGGAGGCGCTGCGGGGTGAAGGCGCAATACTAAGACGCCCCGATGGTAGTCGTTTTATGCCCAGTTTTGATAAACGAGCTGAACTTGCTCCAAGAGACATTGTCGCGCGTGCAATCGATTATGAAATGAAACGGTTAGGCGCTGACTGTATGTATTTAGATATTAGCCACAAATCAGCCGAATTTATTCAACAGCACTTTCCGACTATATATGAAAAAACTAAGAGTTTAGGTATTGATATTACCAAGCAGCCTATGCCAGTAGTACCCGCAGCACACTACACCTGTGGTGGCGTGATGGTAAATAAGCAAGGTAAAACAGATATAGATGATCTATATGCGATCGGTGAAGTTTCTTACACCGGACTCCACGGTGCAAATAGAATGGCCAGCAACTCATTATTAGAGTGTCTAGTATTTGCCAGAGCTGCAGCCATAGAAATCAGCGATAGCTTAGACATCAACACCCCGTATCTAACCCTGCCTGTATGGGATGAAAGTCGAGTCACTGACTCAGATGAAGAAGTTGTTATTCAGCATAACTGGCACGAATTGCGACTGTTTATGTGGGATTATGTTGGCATAGTTCGAACCACCAAGCGTCTTGAACGGGCACTTCATCGCGTCGAATTATTGCAACGTGAAATCGACGAATACTATCGTAACTTTAAGGTTAGCAACAATTTACTAGAACTAAGAAATTTAGTGCAAGTTGCCGAATTAATCATTAAGTGCGCCATGAGCCGAAAGGAAAGTCGAGGTTTGCATTATACGTTGGACTATCCTGATCTTGATGAAAATGCGGGAACCACCATCTTAACGCCAGACAATCACTGAGTGCTCACTTTGCGCTAAAGAAATGTGGGCTATACATTAGGATTATTTGATTTCAATCGTGAGATCACTCGACATAAACGTGAGCGATCTTGGCTAGATAAGCTGTCGCTAAAAATAAATAGCTGCTTAGTTTTTATCGATTCGTCAATGTTCCCATGGATGTTGGGTTGTTTTAAATCCAACCAGCAGCCTAATGAACTAAAGCGGCTACTCGGCTGAATTTTCCAACCTTGATCAGGTGTAAAATAGCATTTTCCTTCAATACCGAGGGTTAAAAACTGTGAGGGAAAATTTTTGTCGTGCTGATATCTAAAAAAAACCAGCGAGGTGATTACTATTCCCAATAGTGTTGAGTAAACACATATTTGCCAAACTTCATCACAAATAATGACAAGGCACAAAATGATAAAAGCAATTATTAACGCATCATAAAAAATATATTTATAACGCGATAATTTAATTTCAATATCAAACTTTAACGCGACTGAGAATAAGTTGCACCATGGCATTAAGTTCTTTGTCTTCACAGTTCTCATGCCCCATAAACCAAGCAAAAAGCTCGGGATCTTGACATTCCAACAACCGTTCAAATGTCACCTTATCTGACTCAGTCAAATGTTCATATGCCTCTTCAACAAATGGCATAAACAACACATCTAGCTCTAACATACCACGACGACAAGCCCACTTTAATCGAGCTTTATTCTTAGCTAACAACATATAACACCACAAAAGTTTAAAACTAGTCTTATTCTAGCAATTTAACAAACAAATTCGCACCCTAAGCTTGTAATTTTTAATAATGCCCTTATTGCTATAATTATTCTGAATAAAAGATGTCACTATAAAGTCATGAAAATTGAAACCCACTTACCTTCGTTAGCAAGCCTTCCTGATACCTATGGTATTTATTTAAGTGAGTGGAGTGCTATTACCGTCTCGGGTGAAGACCGAGATAAATATTTACAAGGTCAAGTGACCTGCGATGTGATTAATGCGAATGATAGTGACCTGATCTTCGGTGCGCACTGTGACGCTAAAGGGAAAACGCTTTCTGCGTTTAGATTAATAAAACGTGGCGCAACTGCATTATTATTGCAACCTAAAAGTAGTTTATCGACCTCTCTTACTGCGCTGCAAAAATATGGCGTTTTTGCCAAGGTATCAATAGAAGAAACGACTGATTTAGCAATATTTACGCTGGTTGGTGAGCGCGGTGCTGGGATACTGCGCAGCAATTTTCAACAAATACCAGATAGCTTGACCCCAGTGATACAAGTAGGTTCAACTACCATTGTCTATTTTGGGGGGCAGCAAAGCCGTTACTTGCTTATCGATAACAAAGATACCATTGAAACATTTTTTGATACCACAGAATTAGCGATTTACCCTCAGTCGGTTTGGGATCTTCTTGAAATAAATGAAGGCTTCCCAATACTTAATGAGTCAACCGTTAACCAGTATGTACCACAAATGCTAAATATTCAGGCAATTCATGGTATAAGCTTTACTAAAGGCTGTTATCTAGGACAAGAAACAATTGCTCGCATGCAATACCTAGGTAAAAACAAACGCGCTTTATATGCGCTTGTTGGCTCATCAACAATGCCATTAAATGCTGATGATGTCATTGAAATACAGATGGGTGAAAACTGGCGTAAAGCTGGCGATATGTTGGCAAGTTACCGCGCCGATGATGGCACCGTATACCTGCAAGCGGTATTAAGCAGTGATATGGACAGCGACACTCATTTAAGACTTAGATCTAACGAGCAACCCCTTAGCATTGTTGCTTTACCATATTCACTTACATAGAAAATTAGGACCTCCAATGAAAATTGCTCCAAATAAAGTTGTTGTCATGCATTATGCGGTTTCAGACAGCGACGGCACATTAATAGACAGCTCATATGACCACACACCGCTAGCGCTTATTCATGGCACTGGCTATATGATTGAAGGGATTGAAGAAGCGTTAGTCGATCGCCAACAAGGAGATAAGTTTGAAGTTGCGGTCCCTGCCGACAAAGCTTACGGTGAACGCCATGATGGTTTCGTACAAACCATCCCCAAAGAAATGTTTGCAGGTGTTGATGATCTTGAAGTGGGTACACAATTAAGAGCAACTACCGATGAAGGTGAACAAACAGTCATCGTCATTGATATTCAGGAAGATGAAATAACCGTTGATGGTAATCATCCTTTAGCTGGTATAGATCTGCATTTTGACGTTGAAATCATTGAAGTTCGCGATGCTACAGAAGATGAATTAGCTCATGGTCACGTCCATGGCGAAGGTGGCTGTGGTCACAACCACTAACAGAATAATCTATACGTCGAACCTCCCCATGAGATGATTGTTCGGTATACAAGTTTAAACCAAAAAAAAGCGCTAAATGCGCTTTTTTTTTTGCTCACTACAAACTCTCGATGTCTCGTTTTAGTTGCTCTCTGGGATCCGTCACAATTCTTTCCAGTACTTGGATCCGCTTTTTTAGTTCAACAATGGTTTGCTCATTATCGTCTAATTGCGCGTTTGTGTTATTTTTTGTAAAACCAGATGACTCTGCTAAACCTAAATTAAATTTTTTATCTAAATAAGTCAGCAATGCAATTGTGCTTACTAGTATAAAAATAAAACCAGCATCTTGAATATATTCCATCATAAGCTCCTATTTATATATACAGTCACCTAGTCAGCGTTACTCGAAATTTATTACAAAAATATTTAAATATTTTTTAAAATAAAAAAGCACCTTAATCGGTGCTTTTACAATTAGACGAATATATAGCGTGCTAATTACATACTAAAAAATTGAACGGAAAGATGATCTGCCACTACGTCTGGTTGAACGACGATTTCTCATTCGACTATGTAATTCTCTGCGTTTCGCTCCTAACCATTCATCGCGGGTTATTGGTGTTTCGCCATGGCGACCTTCTTCGCGTTCACGATAGGCACAAAACTCTTCAAAAGCTTCAATATCAGGTTGTAGCTCTTCCGCAACCAGTTCAATCATAATAGCGTCGTCTAAAAAGCCAAGTACGGGGATATGATCAGGCACTAGGTCATCAGACTCGCTAAAATAAGCTAATGCACTGATAACATCAGCTCGTTCTTCACTAGGGATTTCCCACTCACTGTCTTCTACCATAGCGATCAGTGTTTCTAGCTTTTTAATTCTTTCACTCACAAACGCAGGAACATCACCTTTGACTACACTACTTAAATCTTTTGCATTAGCGAGGATCTCTTCTTCTGATAATTTTTTTGCACCAGATTGAGCTTGCCTCATTACATCGCGAAAATGTTCTAAATCTGATTCTTTCAATTCAAAAGTAACTTCAAATGCCATTATAATTCTCCTAAAATATTGGCGATATTTCTCTTACTATTAAATCTAACAGAACATTTAGCAAACGGCACTAAAGAAGCCGAATTTTTATCATTTAATTCAATTTTTAACTTAGTTCTATCATTTCAATGCAAAAGATGCGTGTTATCATCATAATATTGCGGAGAATAGTGTCATTTAATATGTCAGATAAAAGAACAGCCAATCAGGAAAATGGCCAAAATTTAAAAGAAACAGAAATAATCTGCGAAAACTGTCATGCGACAACAACTGGTTCTTATTGTTCTCAATGTGGTCAGCCAGTCGAATCAACATTAAAGTATTTTTGGAACGTCATCTTACATATATTAGATGATGTATTTAGTTTTGATTCTCGCGCCAGCAGAACTTTATGGCCTTTGTTAATTCGTCCTGCATTTCTAACCAATGAATATATTGCAGGTCGCCGTGTGCACTATGTTCCTCCCCTAAGGCTGTACTTATTCATTAGCATAATATTTTTTATTGCATTAAAGTTTTTTGCTGGCAGTGAAAGTGGCGGCTTTATCAACCTCAATGCTGGTTCTTCGCTCAAACAAGTCGAGCAGCAAATATCTATATTAGAGCAAAGCAAGAAAACAGCAGGTCCTGCTGTGCTGGCAAATATAGATATTGAATTAGCAAGGTTTAGGCAATATCAGGAAAGCCTATCAACAAATCAAAATACCGCAATTAAAGCAATGACCACAGAGCTCGTCGACTTAGAAATGTTGCGCATTAATAATAGAGCGCCGTTAAATGAAAAAGATCAAAAACGATATAACCAAATAACTAAACATTTAGAACAAACTAAAAATGGCGAACCATTGGAGTTTTTGGAAAATGGATTCTCTATCGGAAATAATAAAGATGGCAGTTTTACAATAGACTATTTGTCGAAAGAGAATAATGAAAAACTAACAAAATATATTGATGCATTAGAGGAAAAAGCAGCGAGAGCATTCCAGTCAGACGCTACCCCTTTAATAAAAGAAGCAATAGGTAAGTTACCCCAGTTAATGTTTATTCTATTGCCAATTTTTGCTTTACTACTAAAAGTCATGTACCTATTTTCAAAGCGTCTTTATTTAGAGCACTTAACCGTAGCATTGCACAGCCATAGCTTTATTTTCTTAATGATTTTGTTATTGGAATTACTAGACTACTTTCAAAGTGCTATTCGAGACAGTTCCCCATCTATAGCTGATTATATTGGCACTTTTTCAGTATTTTTGTTTACATGGATACCCATATACTTATTTATCATGCAAAAACGCATTTACCGACAGGGGTATTTATTAACGGCTGCTAAATTTGGTTTGACTGGTATAAGTTACCTAATACTCATCGCGCTTACAGGGGTAATCGCGTTTATTTGGGGCTTGGCTGATAGTTAATAAAAAAGCCAACAAATAAAACTGTTGGCTTTCGTATTTTTAAAATTAACAAAGAAATGAATTAATCTGTTTCTGGTCTCATATGTGGAAACAAAATCACATCTTTAATCGTTGGCGAATCGGTAAATAACATCACTAAGCGATCGATACCGATACCTTCACCCGCTGTTGGTGGCATACCAAACTCAAGCGCTCGAATGTAATCTTCATCAAAATGCATTGCTTCATCATCGCCAGCATCCTTCTCTTCCACTTGCTTACGAAAACGTTCTGCTTGATCTTCTGCATCGTTAAGCTCAGAGAAACCATTAGCCAGTTCTCGGCCACCAACAAAAAATTCGAACCTGTCAGTGATAAATGGGTTGTCGTCATTACGACGTGCTAATGGTGAAACTTCCCACGGGTATTCAGTAATAAAGGTAGGTTGATCAAGTTTATGTTCGGCAACCTCTTCAAATATTTCACAAATATATTTACCAGGCCCCCACACTTTGGCGGCTTCACCTTCTTTAACGCCCACTTGTTTAGCCATAGCTTTAATGGCATCAAAGTTTGCTTCAGGGTTTCTTAACACATTTTCATCTAATTCAGGCGCATATTTTAAAATAGCATCAACCATAGATAAACGCGCAAACGGCTGACCAAAGTCATAAAACTTCTCTTCAACCACTTCACCGTCAGCATTTTTAACGGTATTACGAATAATAGTAGTGCCCATAACATCCTGTGCAATGGTACGTAACATATCTTCGGTTAAATTCATTAAGTCATTGTAATCAGCGTACGCTTGATAAAATTCAATCATAGTGAATTCAGGGTTATGACGCGTTGATAAACCTTCGTTACGGAAATTACGGTTAATTTCAAATACTCGCTCAAAGCCGCCAACAACTAAGCGTTTCAAATAAAGCTCTGGCGCGATACGCAAATACATATCGATATCTAAGGCATTATGAAAAGTCATAAACGGTTTTGCCGTAGCGCCACCTGGTATCACCTGTAACATAGGTGTTTCAACTTCCATAAAATCACGTGTTGTTAAGAACTTACGAATACCATCAACGATTTTTGAACGAATTTTAAAGGTATTGCGCGTATCTTCATTGATCATAAGATCAACGTAGCGTTGACGGTATTTAGTTTCTTGATCAGATAATCCATGAAATTTTTCTGGCAACGGACGCAAAGATTTAGTCAATAATTGATAGTGATCCATATTCACGTATAAATCGCCTTTACCCGACTTATGTAAAATACCTTCTACGCCAATGATGTCACCAATATCAAGGGTGCCCCAACGGGCCTTTATATCTTTTTGCACTGTTTTATCTGCATAAGCTTGAATACGGCCAGACATGTCTTGAAGTACCAGAAATGGACCACGTTTGGCCATAACACGACCCGCAATCGCATAAGTTGCTTGTAATTCTTCAAGCTCTTCTTTGCTCTTGTCGCCATGCTCAAGTTGAATATCATTCGCATAATGCTTGCGATCAAATTTATTAGGATGACCATTAGCAGGACAATTTTCACGGATCTTCTCTAACTTACCGCGACGTTCTGCTATGAGTTTATTTTCATCTGGGGTAGCTTTTACTTGGTCTGTCATCTCAATTCTCGTTACGTAAACGTTATAGGCCTGATTTCAGGCTCGCTTCTATAAATCTATCTAAATCACCATCGAGCACCGCCTGAGTATTACGGTTCTCAACACCTGTCCTTAAATCTTTTATCCTACTGTCGTCCAAGACGTAAGAGCGAATTTGACTGCCCCAGCCAATATCCGACTTACCATCTTCTAACACTTGCTTGTCTTGATTCTGCTTTTGGATCTCTAATTCGTATAACTTAGCTTTCAACAATTTCATCGCAGTAGCGCGGTTTTTATGTTGCGAACGATCACTCTGACACTGTACAACAGCCCCAGTAGGAATATGGGTTAAACGAATAGCCGAATCAGTTTTATTAACGTGCTGTCCACCAGCACCAGAGGCACGATAGGTATCAACACGTAAATCGGCCGGATTAATATCTATATCAATATTGTCATCTATTTCAGGATAAATGAACGCAGACGCAAATGAAGTATGGCGACGACCACTTGAGTCAAAAGGTGATTTACGCACCAAACGATGCACACCTGTTTCTGTACGTAACCAACCATAGGCGTATTCACCAGAATACTTTATTGTACAGCCTTTGATCCCAGCAACATCACCATCGGTAACTTCAATTACTTCGGTTTTAAAGCCGTGCGCTTCGCCCCAGCGCAAATACATACGCATTAGCATTTCGGCCCAATCTTGTGCTTCTGTGCCACCCGAGCCTGATTGAATATCCAGATAACAATCTGCGCTGTCTTGCTCACCAGAAAACATCCGGCGAAACTCTAAGGTTTGTAATTTTTCATCTAAAGCATTCGTTTCTGACTCAGCATCATCAAACGTCTCTTGATCGCTTTCTTCAACCGCCAGTTCAACTAATCCTTCGATATCTTCACAGCCAGACTCAAGTTCATCAATCGTTTTAACAACAAGTTCTAAAGAAGAGCGTTCTTTACCCAACGCCTGAGCACGCTCAGGATCATTCCAAATTTCGGGTAATTCTAACTCTCGAGTGACTTCGACTAAACGTTCTGCCTTGAGATCGTAGTCAAAGATACCCCCGAAGCAGATCGGCGCGTTCTCGAATTTCCTTTAACTTATTTAATACGGGATTAACTTCAAACATTTATTTTAGCGCTGCTACTCGTTAGGATAATTGAAAAATAGTCGCGCATTGTAGCTTATATGCAAAACTAAATAAATGGTATATTGGCGCGTAGATATGCGAATTAACGTTAGTTAATACTATTTGTTGGTGAACAATTATCTAAACCATACTATTAAGACGCATTTTGCAAAGATTCGACCAATAATTGTACATTTAGTTTACCGCGAAATTCATTAATATCTAAACGATATGCTAGGTGTACTTGATTGGCCTTAGCATTTGGCCAAGCTTTAACATCAATATTAAAAGCAATCGCATCAAATATCATACCTTCTTTTTGTACCACCATTTTCAAATGCTTTTCGCCGACGATACGTTGCTGCAATAATAGAAATTGATCATCAAACAAAGGTTCAATAAAGTTCTGCCCCCAAGGTCCAGCCTCTCTTAACTGTTCAGCAAAAACTAAAGTCATTTCTGATACGGGTAATTCACCGTCTGAAAATAGCTTACCTTGAAAATCATCCTCACTAAGCCATAACCCGGCATAATGATTAAATAATTGCTGAAATTGCGCAAAATCACATTTATTAATAGACAGGCCCGCAGCCATTGCATGACCACCAAACTTTTTGATCAAGTTTGGATTTTGACTATCAATGTGCTCAAGTAGGTCTCGAATATGAAGCCCCGGAATGGAACGCGCCGAGCCTTTAATTTCGTCTTCATTATTATCGCCCGCTAACGCAAAGACGATGCTCGGACGATGAAACTTTTCTTTTAGTCGCCCAGCAACAATACCAATAACCCCTTGATGCCAATCAGACTGAAATAATGCGATGGCATTGGGCAGATTATCCTGATCAAATTTAAGCTGTTTTAATACAGTTTCCGCTTCATGTTGCATGCCCTGCTCGATTTCGCGGCGAGATTTATTTAAATCATCAAGCTCAAGTGCCATCCCCCTCGCTAGCGCGATATCTTTAGCCAGTAGACACTGAATACCATAGGCCATATCGTCTAAACGACCCGCAGCATTAATTCTTGGTCCTAGGGCAAAACCAAAATCACTGGCAACTAACTTTTGCTGATTTTTACCGGCAACCTCTATCAATGCCTGAATGCCAGGACGCGTTACCCCAGCCCTTATTCTCTTTAATCCCTGTGAGACTAAAATGCGATTATTTCCATCAAGTGACACCACATCGGCAACTGTCCCTAACGCCACTAGATCAAGCAGGTTAGCGATATTAGGTTCTTTTATATTGAGATGTTCAAACCACGCTTGTTCGCGCAAAAATTTACGCAACGCGAGCATCAAATAAAACGCAACACCAACACCAGCGATTGATTTACTGACAAATGGACAATCAGGTTGGTTTGGATTCACTATGGCATCAGCCGATGGCAGTGTTTTACCCGGTAAATGATGGTCAGTTACTATCACGGTTAACCCTAGCGCTTTAGCTCTTGCTACACCCGCTAAACAGCTAATACCGTTATCGACTGTGATAATAACTTCTGCTCCTTGCGCATGGGTTATATCAACAATTTCAGGGGTTAACCCGTAACCATATTCGAACCGATTGGGAACGATAAAGTCGTGATTATTGGCGCCAAACATCGTGAACGCTTCCATCATCAATGCAGTACTGGTTGCTCCATCAGCGTCAAAATCACCGACAATGATAATTTTTTTATTCGCAAGAAAGGCTTGGTGCAATATCTGACATGCTTGTGCGGCTCCTTTAAGCGTTTCAACCGAATGTAGTCTATCCACTCCTAAGGTTAATTCTTGCTCTGATACAACACCGCGGGTGGCATATATTTGCTTGATGATGGGATGTAAGCTTGCGGGTAAATGCTCATCGGTAACTTTGGGACGGCGAATAATGTGTTTTTGCATAAGATTAATTGTTGGACTGCGCCAGTTTTACCAAGTGGATTATAAGCTTTAAACGAAAATGGCAAGTGAGTCACTTGCCATTTCTGTTCTAATGAAATTTTGTATTAGCTACATGCTTTCAAGCATTCTGAGCAAGTCATCAGGTGTACGGTAGCCAGGAAACATCATTCCGGATGAGGTAATAATTGCTGGGGTAGCATTAACCCCTACTTGGCGAGCAAAATTAAATTCTTCTTCTACTGGCTTATCACAGATACGCAGTGCAACCCCAGCACCTGCTTTCGCTTTGGTGAGCGCAGCGTTAGGATCTTCATTACACCAAATTGATCGTAAATCTTTAAAACCTTGAGTAAAACCACCCGCATTATCCATCACCCCAGCTCGTGGATACGGTAAATAACGTATGGTAATGCCGTTATCATTATAGGCATCCATTTGCTCATGCATTTTTCGACAGTAACCACAGGTAATGTCAGTAAAAACAGTGATAACATGTTTTTCTTCAGCTGCTGGATAAACAATCATGCCATCAGCAAAACGATTGATCCCTTCAACACGGACTTTCGCTAAACTCTGCTCCGTTAAATTAGTGACGTTTTCACCCAGACCATATAGCTTTCCTTGGACAAGGAAATCACCATCAAAACTAGCATAAAACAAGCCTTGATTCGTTACGATCTCAGCTAAACCCAACATAGCTGTTGGACGCGCGGATTTGACTTCTAAGCCCAAGGTCTTAAAAATTTTATCTTTTAATAACCGTTCATTAAAGGGAACTAACTGTTGTGCTAATTTAGCAGGGCTTAATTTGGCAATCGCTGACGGAACATTCTGCTTGTCGTCATTCAAAGCAAAAACTGAAGTACTTAGCAGTAAAACAGTGAGAGTATGGCAAATCTTTTGAAACATTAATCTATATCCTAAAAATCATGAGCGATAATAAGACCGCTTTAATAGCGCTAAAATTACAGCTTACCGCAATAAATTGCAATCAATTACTAAAAGCCTTACCCAGATGACTAGCATCAAGTGTTGACCTTCTGGTAAACTCGCCGCGACATTTTAAAGTGGAAAAATATCGATGAAAATAGGGTTATTTTACGGCTCAACAACCTGTTATACAGAAATTATTGCTGAAAAAATTCAAGCCGAAATAACAAACTATGCTGTGGAAATTCACAACATCAAAGACGTTCCACTGAATAGCTGTTTAGCCTATGATATCCTCATATTTGGCATTTCCACTTGGGATTACGGTGAACTTCAAGAAGATTGGGAGTCGCATTGGCATGAAATCGCCGAATTAGATTTAAGTGAAAAAATAGTAGCTTTATACGGTTTGGGCGATCAAATAGGTTACACCGAATGGTTTCAAGATGCGTTGGGTATGCTGCACGAACAAGTGCTATCAGTTGATGCTTGTGTGATTGGTTATTGGCCTAACGAAGGCTATGAGTTTGCAGCCTCTAAAGCCTTATCTGCAGATAAGAAATATTTTGTCGGTTTATCACTTGATGAAGATAATCAGTATCAACTTACCGATGAACGTATTGCCAAGTGGACCACGCAAATTCAATACGAACTAGAAGAAATTTTTACCGACGAATAATCAATTGTCGCTAAAGATCACCGATAAATATTGAAAAGATCATAACAATCATAGGAAAAAGGACACTTTACCACTATAATCTGCACATCTTGATTTACAACGAATTATTCACGCATGTTTGAGCAGTTTGACCTAGATTCACAGTTACTAGGCGGCATTGAAAAAGCCGGATATAAAAAGCCCACTTCTATCCAACAACTCGTTATTCCCGCCGCAATGGCAGGTAAAGACGTATTAGCCTCTGCCCCAACAGGCACGGGTAAAACCGCTGCATTTTTGTTGCCTGCTGCCCAACATTTATTAGATTATCCACGCACCAAGCCTGGTTTTCCTCGGGTGTTAATTTTAACGCCAACGCGGGAGCTTGCAATACAAATTAGTGAGCACAATGAATTATTGACTTCATTAACAAACATTAAAACTGGCGTTATTACCGGCGGTGTTAACTATGGCAGTCATAAGGATATCTTAACCAGTACCACCGACATGCTGATCGCCACCCCCGGTCGCTTAATGGAATACATTGAGAGTGAACAGTTTGACGCACGAGAGATAGAAATACTGATCTTAGATGAAGCTGACCGTATGCTTGATATGGGCTTTTCTGACACTATAAATCGCATTATCGCTGAAGCTCGTTGGCGCAAGCAAACCATGTTATTTTCAGCGACGCTCGAAGGCGCAGGTGTTATTCGATGCGCGAAAGAAGTACTGACCGATCCAGTTTATTTAGAGTCAAATCCTTCTCGAAAGGAAAAAGCTAAAATTCACCAATGGATCCATTTGGCGGACAACGCTGAGCATAAATTAAATTTACTGGTGAACGTGCTAAAACAAGAAGACGTTGAACGCGCCGTCGTTTTCGCTAACAAGCGCGAAACTGTGCAGTACCTATCAGGCAAACTTTACGCAGAAGAACTCCCTTGTGCATGGCTTGAGGGGAAAATGCCTCAAGATAAACGTAACAACGCCGTTGATCGCCTAAAAAATGGTAAAGTTAATGTGCTGGTAGCCACCGATGTTGCCGCTCGTGGTTTAGATATTGATGATATTACCCATGTAATAAATTTTGATATGCCACGCAAAGCCGATATTTACCTACATCGTATCGGGCGTACGGGTCGCGCTGGCAACAAAGGCACAGCAATATCGCTTGTTGAAGCCCACGACATGGCCGTCATCGGCAAAATAGAACGTTATATGGAAGAGCGTTTACCTCGGCGCGTTATTGAAGAACTACGTCCGAAAAATAAAGAAGCGCGTGTCGCGTTAAAAAAACCTAAAGTGAAAAAAACCGTCGCTCAGAAAAAAGCCAAAGCGAAAAAAATAGCAAAAAGAACATCGAAAAAATAGTCGTCTTAGCGAAATCACTTGGTACGAGTATTTTGATGTTATAGCTAATCTAAGCAAACAATGGCTCTACTTAACAAATCACACAAAAACAAATGCCGCTCATCTAGATGAGCGGCATTTTTTATCTTCGCAAGACTATATGCTATTGCTAGCTCACGCGTAAAATAGGCTTATATACTGATGCGTCGATATTGACGATACTCAGCTGTCCAATAGTTACGTTCAATTTTTGCCACTAACATGTCATCAGCTATTTCCAGTGCTAAACCTTGCTCAAAGGCAACTTTAGCAACAGCAAAGGCTATTTTCTTACTTAATTCAGCTATTTCAACCAGTGCAGGTAATAACTCACCTTCACCAGTATTAGCTAGTGGTGAAGCCAATGCTAAGGTTTCACTGGCAACCTGCAACATTTCATCTGTTATACGGTTAATGTTGGCAGCCACTACACCTAAACCTAAGCCAGGGAAAATGTAACTGTTATTGCATTGCGCTATTGGAAAAGTTTTTCCTTGGTATTGCACCGGTTCAAATGGGCTACCCGTGGCAATGATCACTTTGCCTTCGGTCCATTCAATCACTTGTTGAGGTGTCGCTTCTACTTGACGAACAGGATTACTTAACGGAAACACTATTGGCAACGAACAATGTTGCTTCATGGCTTTAATCACTTGCTCAGTAAATAATCCCGGCACACCAGACACCCCAATTAAGATGTCAGGTTTAACCTGATTAACTACTTCAAGTAATGTTGGATAGTCACCGGAAAACTGCCATTGATCAATCTCTATTTTTGAATGTTGGAGCTTTTCTTGAAAATCGCGAAGTCCCGTCATCCCTTCAGTTAAAAGGCCATAGCGATCAACCATGTACACCTGACCGCGTGCTTGATGCCGACTAATACCCTCACTCATCATTTGAGTAATAATTTGTTCCGCAATTCCACAACCTGCTGAGCCTGCACCAACAAAAACGACAGTTTGTTGAGATAAGCGCGATTTTTTAGTGCGACAGGCGGCAAGTAACGAGCCAACGGTCACGGATGCTGTACCTTGGATGTCATCATTAAAACAACAAATTTTATCTTTGTAACGATTAAGCAATGGCATGGCATTGGGTTGGGCAAAATCTTCAAACTGCAAAAGCACATGCGGCCAACGTCTTTTAACCGCTGTAATAAAGGCATCTAAAAA
The DNA here is from genome assembly GCA_040779335.1 of Colwelliaceae bacterium 6471. GTDB lineage: Bacteria > Pseudomonadota > Gammaproteobacteria > Enterobacterales > Alteromonadaceae > JBFONV01. The sequence goes on along the minus strand of JBFONV010000001.1, from coordinate 525,886 downwards.
TTCATCATATTCTTTTTGGCCAATACGCTTATGTCGGGCCCCCATGTACATAGGATCGTTTAATAACTTCTCATTATTAGTACCTACATCCAACATCACTGGTAACGTGTAGGCTGGGCTAATGCCACCGCAAGCGGTATACAAAGACAATTTGCCAATAGGAATGCCCATACCACCAATACCTTGATCTCCTAAACCTAAGATGCGTTCACCATCGGTAACGACAATAACCTTAACTTTATTTTTAGTGGCATTTCTTAATATATCATCAATATTGTGGCGTTCTTCATAGGAAATAAATAAACCACGAGAACTACGATATATGTCAGAAAACTGTTCACAGGCGTCTCCCACGGTCGGGGTATAAATGATCGGCATCATTTCAGCAAGATGCGTCTGCACAAGTTTAAAAAATAACGTTTCGTTATTATCATGTATTGCACGTAAATAAATGTGCTTATTCAAGTCATTGTGAAAACTTTTGTACTGCATATAAGCACGTTCAAGTTGTTCTTCTATTGTTTCGTAGCGCGGCGGCAGTAAACCATTAAGGTTAAAATTGGCCCGCTCTTCCGCGGTAAAAGCACTACCTTTATTCAATAGAGGCGTTTCTAATAAGCTTGGGCCAGCGTAAGGTATATATAACGGGCGTTTATTATTTTTTGTCATAATTTTATGATGAAAACCAGAGTTGTGTATTGGACGGTTGGCATAAGTACTCACTAACTCAGTGAACCGACCGAGAGTATAGTTGAATATTGTTTGGAACAAAATCCAACCAGTTGAATTTCAACTATGTTTACAAAGATTTTTGCCTTAATCTTGTTCCGCAATCCAAGCAAGCTGGATAGCTTCAAGCACTCTCTCTCCGCAATGATTAGGATCATCATCAAAGTTTTCTAGTGCTATCACCCATTTCATCAATTCGGTAAAGTGTAATTGCATTGGATCAACATCGGGGTGTTCTTCCATTAAATCTAATGCAATCTCAAGTGAATCAGTCCAACGTAATCCCATGATGTCCTCCTAAAATAACAAATGAAACCAAAAAAAATCAGCAATGAGCATTAACACCAGCCAGCAGACGATAAATCGCAATCGTCGACAAAACGCGCAATCGGTGTGCCACCACTGTGGTAATTTTTTTCTCATTGTCTTCTCAAATGGCTAACTGTTATGGAGTATAGTTCAGGACAAATATTATCACTATTGCCAACAATAATATTATAAGGCGTTACTTTTCAGTTAATCTAATCTGACCAAAGTTGATTTACAACAACTCAACGCAAACTAACGCGTGCATTAAAACATATTTTTGTTCACTATAGCGTCGCAACTTTTCACACTTATTCTTTAGGGTATTTTCATGATGCAAATAACCGATCTACAACAAGAACAAAAGATTATGCCTTTGTTTAGGCTAGGATTTAGACCTTTTTTTCTCGCTGGCGCGATTTTCAGCTTTATCGCCGTATTGTTGTGGGTGTTGATCTTAAAAGGAGTGCTTACGGTTAGTCCTTTAGGAGGCGGATATTGGTGGCATATTCATGAAATGGTCTTTGGCTTTGGCTGTGCAATTATCGCGGGTTTTTTGCTAACAGCGGTGCAAAACTGGACAGGTGCTCGCGGTGTTTATGGCAACAAATTAATTTTTTTGTTTGTGCTCTGGCTCGCTGGACGAATAGTGCTAATTTTTCCATTAATACTCGGTCCAACATACAGCGCCGTTATTGATGTCAGCTTTTTAGTGGTGGTCGCCCTTATATTAGGACAGCCCATTATTGCCGTGAAACAATACCGAAATTTATTTTTTATCCCTTTGTTACTTTTATTTAGCTTGGCCAATATACAAATGCACCTAGCATTGGTTTATCCCGATGTTTTCAAAGTAAATTACTCAGGGTATAGCGCCGTTATGTTGATGGCCTTTTTGATGTCGGTAATGGCTGGTCGCGTAGTGCCAATGTTTGCCGCCAACGGCACTCAAACAGCAAAAGCTCAACCGATAAAAACGCTTGAATTTATCACCAACGGTAGTCTTGCAATTGCCATGGTGACTTTACTGCTGCAACCATTAATGGGATTTCACGCGCGATATTTTGGCATCATTTTGATCATCGCAGCGGTGAGTCAATGTATACGCTGGATTAGGTTTAGACCATGGATAACGCTAGGGGTACCGCTGTTGTGGTCCTTACATTTCGCAATTTTCTTTATTTGGTTTGGTTTATTGGTCTTAGGTTTTGGTTATATGTTTGCTGATGTAGCAATAAATAATCTCTGGCATTTACTTACCGTCGGCGGCATGGGTGGTTTGATATTAGCCATGATATCTCGAGTATCTTTGGGGCATACCGGTCGTCCGCTAGCCCCACCTAAAATAATGAACCTAGCGTTCATGGCGATATCAGTTGCCGCAGTAATCCGGGTATTTGGTCCATGGTTTTTACCAGAGAAGAGTCTTATATTTATTGATATCAGTGCCTTATTGTGGCTTATTGCCTACGGAATTTTTGCATGGAAATATGCGCCGATGTTAATGACAAAACGCGCTGACGATCGTCCCGGTTAATATGGTACAACATGGTAGCGTACTATATAGCCACTCTTCCTTACAGAGTGGAATAACTCTCTCGATTAGCTTGAGTTCCATAAAAGTTATTCGTATGCTAATTAAAATTAACTAAGGTTTAGTAAATATGCGCGCAGTATTTCTTGATCAACAAACATTTAAAGATGAAGTTTCATTTGCGGCTATTTCTGCCCAGTTAAGTCAAATTACCCATTATCGCCTAACGTCGCCAAAAGATATTGTGCAACGTTGCCAGCAGGCCGATATTGTTATTACCAATAAAGTAGTGCTGACCAAGAAAATATTATCGCAGCTTCCAGAACTTAAACTGATTTGTATTGCAGCAACAGGCACCAATAATGTCGATATCGACGCGGCCCGAGCACTGAACATTGCCGTGACCAATGTAAGTAGATATGCCAGGCACTCGGTTTCCCAATACGTATTTGCTCAGATACTTGAATATTACAATCAAACCAGTCATCACCTTAAAAATACGCGACAAGGGCTTTGGCAACACAGCGAAACCTTTTGTTATCATGGCAATAAGATCACGGAATTAGCCGGTAAAGCGATAGGCATCATTGGTTACGGACATTTAGGACAGGCAGTGGCGCATATTGCTAAAGCATTTGATATGCAAGTGCTGATTGCCGAGCGCCCTAATGCCGAATCAGTAAGAGGTGATAGACTGCCATTTAATAAAGTTATTGAACAAGCCGATATTTTAACGCTGCATTGTCCACAAACCCCAGAAACAGAGCAGCTTATTGACCAAAAAGTGTTACAAGCAATGAAGCCCAGTGCGATGTTAATTAATACCGCGCGCGGCGCCATAATTGATGACAACGCACTGATAGCAGCACTTGAACAGCATCAAATCGCCTACGCTGTGCTCGATGTTTTAGATCAAGAACCGCCATCTGACAGTCACCCGCTAATACAGTGTGATTTGCCGAATTTAAAGTTAACGGCGCATATTGCTTGGGCAAGCATTGAGGCTCAGCAACGATTAATAGATATAATCGGCGATAACATTGCCGCCTTTAATGGCGGCATAATGCTAAATCGCGTCGATTAGTGATGACCACTAGGTTGACCAGCTTAAGTCGATAAAACTTTATCTTTTCATCATATAAAAAACACGGCTAATACCGTGTTTTTTATATAATAACTAAAACCAATTATCTTTAATTTTGCCATAATGAAAATACCCCCACTGTCCGACCCTCCTTAATGGTGCCAATGGAAATTTAGGTAACGCTTTTTGATACAGGGGTAAATTAGGCACTTGTTGCTCAGCCACTTTTTCAGCCATGCGTTTACCTGCTTGCACCGAAAACGACACGCCACTGCCGCAATAGCCCATACTGTAAAAGATATCTTGAGCTTCGTTCTGATAAATATGCGGTAAATCATCCAACGACATACAAATCCAGCCAGACCAAGCATAATCATATCGAATATCTATCAACGCAGGAAAACTTGTTTTTAATACCGATAACAAGCGATTGGCATAGTAAGGATCTTCAGCGCCTTTACCCGTTATCGCCCCACGACCGCCAAATAAAATACGATTATCAGGAAGCTTGCGATAATAGTACTTTAACGCTCGGGTATCCATGACGACATTAGTTGTTAATAAATTACACGCAGCAATTTGTTCATCCGATAATGGCTGAGTCACTATAATTTGCGATAACACCGGCAAGGTTCTATTAATCACTAAACCATGTAAATTTTTCGGGGTGTAGCCATTGGTGGCAATCACAACTTTCTTTGCCGTTACTACGCCATTAGGTGTTATTAATTTATGAGAACGACTGTTAGCAGTGACACTTTCATGCCAATGAATAACCGGTGAAGCGGTATAAATTTTAGCACCAGCTGCCCGTGCTAATTGTTGATAACCCCAAGCGAGTTTAAGTGGATTTAAACCGAAACCGTCTTGATATCTAATCGCGCCATAGGCATTTTTATCATCCATATATTGCTGACGAACTTCACTTCGTGACAATATTTCGACATCGTAACCGAACATCTTTTGTTGTAACTTCGCCAGCGATACAAGTTCATTAAGCATTTTAGGTTTGTGAGCAACCTTTAAAAATCCGGGACTTTGTTGCTGGCAATCAATCCCCTCTGCAATCAAGCCTTTAACGGTTTCAACACCCGCACACATCTCATCATAGATGCCGCGCATGACTTCTTCGCCCCATTGCTTGGCCATGCTCGAGTAGGTTTTTCGACCGGATGACTTTAAAATAAAACCGGCATTGCGACCACTGCAACCCCATGCTGTTTTGTTTGCTTCCAAAACATGCGCTTTAATGCCGTGTTCGCGTGCCAAATGAAGTGCACATGACAATCCTGTATAACCAGCGCCAATAATAACCACATCGACATCAATATCTTTATCGAGTTTACCGTCATCAGCCGGTGCTTCGCCTGAGGTATCGGCCCAATAACTATTTGGGTAGGCTTCACCAGAACCAGGTGTTAAATCGTGTAAAGGATCGTACATTGTCACTCCAATTCTAAAATGAACATAGTTGCTTAATAACACATGCTAAAAGGGCGTCATAATGGCATACTAAATACGTTATAATCAATACACTAATGGGCTAATGCACTACTGTTGTTGCCCACAGCTAACGAGAATTTCATACCCCTTATGACAGTTACACTAGAATACAAAAATTTAACGCCTGACGATTTCGAGAAAGTCATTACACTAGGTAATTTTGTCCATGGCGATGGCTACCTCACCGCACAAAATATTCGCGATTGGTATGCTAAGGGCATATTCAAAAATATCAACAGTGGATTTGTTGTTTATGATGGCGAAAAGCTTGTTGGCTTTCGTATCACCTATGCGCCTAGTAAATGGGCGGTAGATCAATGGAGTAGCCCTAATTTATGGCAGGTCGCTCAAGATAAGGTCTGTTATTTCAAATGTAATACTGTTGATGAAGAGTACCGAGGGCATGGCATCGGCAGTCAACTATTAACACTTTCGATTAACGCCAGTAAAGAGCAAGGCGCAATGGCAGGTGTCAGTCATCTGTGGAAGCAAAGCCCGGGCAACAGCGCGGTGAAATATTTTACCAAATGTGGTGGAGAGTTAGTAAAAATACACCCAGATAAGTGGCATCAAGACAGCATAAACGGATACAACTGTATTCTATGTGGTTTTGACTGCCACTGCGAAGCTGCAGAAATGATTATTTATTTTGATTAATGTGGCATTTAGCTATCCTATGGTTGACACAGGTATAGCTAAATAACCTACTACTTTATCGTTAATTATAGTGAAAATAATTTAAAAAATTTCGACTTAGGCACTTCACTTTCACTTTGCTCTACTTTCATAGGAAGTGGTGAAAAACCCTTTAAGTTGGGATAGCAAACCTCGTCCATATGATGGTTTTCAAAATCACCTGTAGCCGGATTGAATCGGTAATCCTTACTCCAAAGTTCTAGGTTTAACGTTAATGCATTTATCGCGTTCACCACATATTTTACTTCTTCATTGGACGTAGTTGGATGAAACGAAGCTCTGATCCAACCGGGTTTTTCCGCGAAATCGCCTAAATCAATCTGCTCAGTTATTTTCAGTGATGTGTCGTGATCAACGTTAAGCAAAATATGGCCATATGTGCCAGCGCATGAGCAGCCACCACGGGTTTGAATTCCAAAACGATCATTTAATAATCGAACCACCAAGTTGTGATGCGCACCAGGGATATAAAATGACACTATGCACAAGCGCTCTCGAATATGTGGCTCAAGCATAACTACGCGGTCGTTTTTATCTAACTCCTCCATGACATAGTCAGTGAGTTCTCGTTCACGCGCCGCGATCAAATTAACATCCATCGCCTCTTTAACTTTAATAGCTAACGCTGTGCGTATGCATTGTAAAAACCCCGGAGTTCCGCCATCTTCACGCATTTCAATATTATTAAAGAAGCTATATTCTCCCCACGGATTTGTCCACGTTACTGTGCCACCACCGGGATGATCTGGGATCTTATTTTTGTACAAGGCTTTATTAAACACTAATACCCCTGAGCTGCCGGGGCCACCTAAAAATTTATGCGGAGAGAAAAATATCGCATCTAGACTTTGTTTCGAATTAGCCGGATGCATATCTATATCAACATAAGGAGCAGAGGCGGCAAAATCAACAAAACACACACCACGGTGCTGATGCATGATTTCAGCAAGTTGATAATAAGGCGTTTTTATTCCGGTTACATTTGAACATGCCGTAAATGAGCCTATCTTAACCGTTCGTTCAGCGTATTGAACCAACAGCTGTTCAAGGTGTTCTACACAAGGCAATCCATTTTCATCGGGCCTAACAATTTCTAGGGTAACATCGCACTCGTGCCATGTTGTTTGATTAGAGTGGTGCTCCATATGAGTAATAAACACGACCGGCTTTTCGTTTTCTTCAAAATGTACCTGATCTTTCATGCGTTCTGGAACGCGCAAGCCCAATATACGTTGAAATTTATTAACCACTGCGGTCATGCCAGCGCCTGCCGTGATCAAAATATCGTTATCACAGGCATTAACATGGCGTTTAATAATACGCTGCGCATCGTGATACGCCGTCGTCATTGCGGTGCCGGTTAAATTTGTTTCGGTATGAGTATTGGCGACATAAGGGCCAAGCTGTTGATTAATATAGTCTTCAATAGGTTGATATAAACGGCCACTCGCCGTCCAGTCAGCATAGATAATATCGACGTCTTTACCATTAATATTATGTTTAAGATCATGTCCAATGATATTTTGACGAAACGGTAAAAAGTGTAATTCAAGCGACATTATATGATCAACCTATGCTGTAAAAGTAAAAAATTATGACGATGGCAAAGGAAGTTGTGTTGAGCTTTTGATCTCCTCCATTGCAAAATTAGAGGTAACATCCGTCAGGCTAGTTGCCTGAATGAAGCGCTTATAAAACGCATCATAAGCCGCGATATCTTTAACGATAACTCGCAGCAAATAATCATATTCACCACTCATACGATAAAAATCGACGACTTCTGGAAATGCTGCAACCGTGCGAGAGAAGCTTTCTAACCACTCGCTGCTATGGTGACTGGTCTTAACTTGCACTATGACCGAAACATTTAAATCCAGTAATTTAGCATCTAACAAGGCTACTTTACTTTTAATAATGCCACTCATTTCCAGCTTTTGCAGGCGCCGCCAACACGGTGTTTTAGTAAGTCCAACACGCTTTGCCAACTCTTCAATAGGGATACTAACATCACGCTGAAGAATGGCAAGAAGTTCTAAATCTATAGCATCTAAGTTCATTTCAACCTACAAAAACACATTATTTAGGTAATATATTCTCATAACGATTTTATCTTTACTAGAAAAGAGAACATTATTTTACAAATACCAAAGGGCTGGAAATAAAATTCCTATAAAAATCTAAAAAAAATTTAATTTTTTTCAATAAATAGATTTTTTATTGCTGATTTCACAACAAGTCGAACGATTTTATCGATATTCAAACAGACCAATCGATTGCAGATTTTTCATGGGCCGTTAACCATGCGTTTGCTTGTGAGAAATGTTTGCAACCGAAAAAACCTCGATATGCTGATAGTGGAGAAGGGTGTGGGCCTAGCAGTACACAGTGTTTTTGCGTATCAATCTTCGCGCCTTTTTTCTGCGCATGACTCCCCCACAGCATAAAAATACAGCCATCATTTTTCTCGTTAATTTGCGCTATAACTTTATCGGTAAACGTCTCCCATCCCAGTTTTGCATGAGAATGTGCGTTCCTTGCTTGCACTGTTAAAACGGTATTTAGCAGTAAAACGCCTTGCTGGGCCCAATGAATTAACGAGCCATGGTCGGGAATAGTAAAACCATCGATGTCATTAGCCAGCTCTTTATAGATGTTTTTTAACGATGGAGGTATTTTCATTTGTTTTGGCACAGAAAAAGCGAGGCCTTGTGCTTGCCCTTCGCCATGGTAGGGGTCTTGTCCCAAAATAACGACCTTTACCTCTGGTAAATCAACATAATCAAATGCTGAAAATATATGCTCATCACTTGGGTATATTTTTATCCCTTGCTGGCGTTGCTTATTAATTTCTTCAAGTAAGTCTACAAAATATGCCTGATTTTTTTCTTGGGCTATGATGCCCTGCCATTGACTATCTTTTATCATTTTAGCTAGCTTCCAAAAAACTAAAGGCAGTATCAAACTGCCTTTATTTATAGGGTAAGATTTTTTCTTTCTCTACTTATACCAAGTTTATTAAGTCATTCACTTAGTATTGCCCCTCTTGCTTAAGCCAATGATTTTATCTTTACGCTAATAAATATTCACGCAATTTTGCAAAATCTGCGGCCAAATCAAGCGATAAAATACTTTCTCCCGAGCAATCGGCCAGTTCTTTGGGTAAACCGATAGGACAACCTAAAATACTTTCGACCACTTCTTTAAACTTGGCAGGATGCGCTGTCCCTAAAAAGACACCAAATTCATCGTCATTTGCATTGTATTGCAATGCCTTATACGCTACTGCGGCATGCGGTTCACTAATATAACCTAATTTATTTAAGCCAATAACCGTAGATTGCGTTTGTTCTTCATCAATAGATACCGAACTGACGCAATCTTTATCTACGATGCCGGAACGCAACATGTGCTCTACGCGAGGCCAGTTATTAGGATCGCTCACATCCATTGCATTAGAAATAGTTGCCACTGTTTCATGCGGTGACCATTCTCCCGTAGCTAAGTAGCGCGGTACCGTATCATTGGCATTAGTTGCGGCAATAAAACGTTTAATCGGCAAACCCATGGCTTTAGCAAACAAGCCTGCGGTCAAATTACCAAAATTACCACTTGGAATAGAAAAAACAACATCATCGAGCTCAGTGCTACTGCGCTGACGGGCAAGCTGTGCCATAGCTTCAAAGTAATAACAAATTTGCGCTAACAAGCGGCTGATATTAATAGAGTTGGCCGAGTTTAAGCCGATAGCATTAGCTAATTCTCTATCGTCAAATGATTTTTTGACTAATGCTTGGCAGTCATCAAATGTTCCATCTACGGCTAAGGTTTCAATATTGCCACCTAGGGTAGTAAACATTTTTTCTTGTAATAAGCTGATCTTACCTTTTGGATAAAGAATGACGACGCGTATATTTTTAAGCCCATGAAATGCATGAGCAACCGCCGCCCCCGTATCCCCTGATGTTGCGGTTAATATGGTGATTTTTTTATCACCACTAAACTTTTGTAAGCACTGCGCCATAAAGCGAGCACCAAAGTCTTTAAAGGCCAGTGTTGGTCCATGAAACAACTCAAGAATGGCGCGTTTTTCACTGATCGGTTGTAATTGGGCCGGAAAGTTAAAAGCAGCGGTAACAATTTGAGTTAATTCACTTTCTGTTAAATCATCACTGACGAATGGCAGTAAAATTTTGACACTACGTTCAACCAATGGCATAGCAAGTAACTGCTCGATGTTGTCAAAATGTGGCATTTCTTGAGGAAAAAACAAGCCCTGGTTTTTACCCAACCCTTGTTTTACTGCGCCGGCAAAACTTACTTGCTCATCATTTTCTTTTAAATTATAAAATTTCACTATTTTAATCCTTCTTAGTACAAGTTGATATTTTACTCGCACCAACTTCATCAACTTTACAAACATGGACAAAGCCTAAGTCAGTTTGTAAATAATTATCGTGTAACCATTGTGCCGCCCTATCGGCGTCACTTTTGTGATCAAAAACACTAAACAGCGTTGGCCCTGATCCCGAAATCCCGACAGTTAATGCACCATCAGCAAGTAACTGAGTTTTAGCTTGCTCAAATCCCGGCAGCAAATGCTGTCGATATGATTCAGCGACCACATCTTCAAGTACGGCAAAGGCCTGCAATTTATCTTGGCGGTGACATGCATCAACAAACGTCGCCAAGTTTTGTCCAAAGCGAATTAAATCTTGTCGGCTATATTGCGTTGGCAAAACATCACGTGCAGCCTTTGTTGACACTTCAATACCAGGGTAAGCCATGACAAAAAAGCAATCATCAAAGAAAGGCAAAGTACGTGATATTATTTGCTCATCAGGGACCATAAGTTGTAATCCCCCTAAATAACAAGGGGCAACATTATCGTAATGCAAACTACCGCTTATTTGGGCTTCCATTTCCCCCATCATGCGCACTATGGCTTCTTCATCAAAGTAATTGTCATAAAAAGCATTTAATCCAGCTAACGCAGCAACAACTGAGCAGGCACTTGAACCTAAGCCGCTACCGACTGGCATTTTTTTATCCAAGGTTAACGTTACTTTTTGTGGTGTTATCCCCTTCTGGCTCAATGCTTGATTAAACAATAACAGACAATGCCAAACAATGTTATCGGTTGCCTCGACTGGCAACTTATTCGCGAAAGCGCCAACGACAACCAGCGCATCGGTGTCGGATGCTTCAACAGTGACAACATCGCCCAATAGCGTGCCATCAACAGGCTTAACCGCTAGCCCTAAAACATCAAAACCAACGTTAACATTACCAATTGAGGCTGGTGCAAATACTGAAACTGACATTAGTGTTGCTGCTCCCATGCTAATGTTCTTAATAAATCACCAAATACCCCTGCCGCTGTTACCGCAGCACCTGCGCCATAACCTCTTAGTACAAAAGGTAACGGCTGATAGTAACGACTATGAATAGCCAAGGCATTTTCACCATCTTTTATACTATATAAAGGATGCTCTTGGGATACCGCTTCAATCGATACCTGACACTTGCCGTCAACAATGTTACCGATATATCTAAGCACTTTCCCTTGAGCTTTAGCCTCAGTAACTCGTTGTGAAAACGCTTGATCGATTTGCGGTAAATTTGTCATAAAATTACTGACATCGCCGCTAGCATCAAAATCTTCAGGCAGAACCGATTCTATTTTTATATCACTTAACTCAAGTGACATGCCAGACTCACGTGCCATGATCAGTAATTTTCTCGCGACATCCATGCCACTAAGATCATCACGGGGATCTGGCTCGGTAAAACCATTTTCTTTGGCAATAGCTGTTGCTTGTGACAAAGGCATACCTTCATCGAGTTTTCCAAAGATATAAGATAGCGATCCTGATAATATTCCTTCAAAACGCACTAGTTCATCGCCCGCTTTAATTAAATTCTGCAAGGTATCGATAACAGGTAAGCCTGCACCGACCGTTGTTTCATACAAGAATCGACGATTAGTCTTTTGCGCGGCATGACGCAATGCTTGATAATACTCCCAAGAGTCTGTGTTGGCCTTTTTATTTGGTGTGACAACATGGAAACCTTCTTCAAGGAATTCGACATAAGACATCGCCAACGCTTCATTGGACGTTGAATCAACCAGCACAGGATTAATCAAGTGATTATCTCTGACAAACGCTTTAATATTTTCCATGGTAACCGGTACCGCATTTTTCCCCATTACCTCGGGCCAATTATCAAGATCAATACCGTTTTCATCAAACACCATACCTTTGCTGTTTGCAAGGCCATACACTTTTAAGTCGATATTTTGCGCTTTAAGTGTCGGTTGTTGACGCGATATTTGCTCAATTAATTCACTGCCAACAACGCCGCAGCCCACCAAAAAAACATCAATAGTAGGACGATGAGAAAAGAAGTTTTGGTGACTGACTTTTAAAGCATCTGTACACTTACGTTGTTCAATAACCACAGAAATACTGCGCTCAGAGGAATCTTGAGCGATAGCAACCACGTTAACGCGAGCCTGAGCCAAGGAACTAAAAAATTTTGCTGCAACGCCGCGTTGATGGTGCATACCATCACCGACTAACGAGACAATCGAGAGATCGCTTTTTAACTCTAACGGCTCTAATAAGCCATTAAGTAGTTCTAATTCAAATTCTTCTTTTAAACTTTGCTCAGCCAAGCCTGCATCAGCAGAATAGATACAAAAACTAATACAATATTCACTAGATGATTGACTGATCAGTACCAAAGAAATGTTTTCTCGGCTCATGGTTGCAAAAACCCGACTCGCCATGCCCACCATACCCTTCATGCCAGGGCCAGAGACATTCACCATGGTAAGGTCGTCTAGATTTGAAATCGCTTTAACGCGTTTTTGTTCATCGTTTTCATTGGCGATCAACGTTCCTGCAGCTTCTGGATTACCCGTATTTTTAATTAAACATGGGATGTGAAATTGTGCTATTGGCCCGATAGTTTTAGGATGCAAAACACTGGCGCCAAAATAAGACAATTCCATCGCCTCTTGATATGACAAATAGTCGAGCAATTTGGCATCTTTAATTAGTCGCGGATCAGCATTATAAACACCATCAACGTCAGTCCATATTTCACAACACTCTGCATCAGCACAGACGGCTAAAACGGCCGCAGAATAATCGGAGCCATTGCGACCTAACGTAGTAACTTGCCCTTGACTGTCCACACCGATAAAACCAGGCATTAACGAGATATTATTTAACTGCGAATAGACTTCTCGAAACTTATCTTTGCATAACACTAAGTCTGCTATAGCGTTCAATGCAACATCATTTGTGCGCAGAAATTTTTCAGGTTCAATAATCGATACTTGCTGCTGGTATGCTTGTAATACCGAATCAAGTAAAGCGACACTTAAACGCTCACCAATACTGATCAATTTTGCTCGAATATGCTCGGGGCAGAATTGCAGCATGGTCACACCTTGCATAGTTCTGCTTAGTTGCTGTTCCCAATTAGCCAATGCTTGCTCTGAATGTTGATGATTAAAACTGGGTAAGCTTGCAGATAAATCATCAATAATGGTCGATATTGCGTGTTTAAAGTGGCCAAGATCTGTCTGTAATTTTTCTTCATTATCAATGTTTTCAGCCATAGCGACTAAATGATTAGTGACACCTTGTGGAGCAGAAACAACTACCGCAACAGATGAAGACTGGCTTTTTGCTTTGATGATCTCAGCAACCTGCAAAAACCTTTCTGCTGTTGCTAATGATGAGCCACCAAATTTAAGTACACGCATTTTTATATCCCCTAGAAACGAAAAAAGCCCGGAACCTTTATGGTCACGGGCTTTGATAAAAAACTTTCTTTTACACGTCAGCCGATGACCGCCATCCCAATAAGGGTGGTAGTGATAATAATGGTCGTGGTGAGGCTGTTATGTAATTTCATGACAGTTAAAATGCCTGAACTAATGTTTACTGTCAACAGTTAGTGTTGAATAAAAGGTTATATATTATGAATAAAAGTGTTCTAGATTGAATGTATAGTCAAAAATACTGAATAACTAGCTAAGTTCTGCACTTTCCGTTAATTCTTGTGCGCTGCGAACTTGGTTTCTTCCAGAGGCTTTCGCTTGATACAAAGCCATATCAGCATTGCTGATCAAGTCTTCATAACGCTTATTCCTTTCATCAATAACCGCAACACCTACACTAGCTGAGGTTTCAATTGATTTACCTTGGTAGGAGAGCACTAGTGACTCAATGCCTTTCCTGATGCGCTCAGCAACATCTAATGCACCAGCAAGATCGGTTTCAGGCAAAATAATAGCAAACTCTTCACCACCATATCGGCCAAATAAATCGCAAAGACGCAGCAACGATTGAGTATGCTTAGCCACCTCTATCAACACCATGTCACCGCTTTGATGTCCATAGGTATCATTCAATAATTTGAAATGATCTAAATCAAACATAATGAGAGAAACGTCATGGCTATAACGACGAGCACGAGCGAACTCTTTTGCTAAGCACTCTTCCCAATGTTTACGATTAAACACTTGAGTTAGACCGTCAATACGGTTAGCAAGCGCCAACTCATCCAATGTTTGTCTGAGCATGCTTTGATAATGACAAACGTCGGTGACGTCCTCTATAAGTAAACAAATATGTTCAATCTTCCCCTCTGTTTCTATTGGTAAAAAAGTGACATTTTGCGCCATATACTTACTATCGGTGGTAATTGGGCGTGTATGCGGAAGTTTAAACAAGTGACGACGTTGTTCCCAAGAACAAAATGACGGCGTTTTTAGCTGGACAACACTGGAGATTTTTCTTTCAAACCACCTTTGAGGGAGCTCAGGAAAAGTCGTAAACAAGCATTTGCCAAAGACGTCATCTGGCTTTTTATTTGTATGAATTTCTAAAAAACGATTCCATTTCAAAATCTTACAGTTAAGATCAACAATCAACACACCTGTATTTAACTGATTAGCAATGGATGAGCAAAAGTCGTCGACTGGCATTAAAATTCGTCCAATATACGATCAATAACCGTAGTGATATTCAAAATAGCTGATTCAGGGATGAGTAAAATCATGTCACAATTAAACGAATAATCGGTCACTTGGTAACTAATTTTAACTTTTAACGCCATGTCCCAATTAAAAGACAATTGTTCTAAATGATCTGAGACAGAGTGTAGACCAGATGATAGTAATCTTGGCGCACTATAAGACATTTGATTATCTATTTGACTGGCAAAAACATTTAAGAATGTCGTCGTCAAAATAGAACTCAAATCAATAATTTGTTCTTCTACTGTGAGTTCATCGGGTTCGTAACCCAATAAGTCTGCTAATCGATCAGAATCTTTAGGTTGATAAACTAACAAGGCTTCGCCTCTGATACCTTCATAACCAAAAAAACCTTGGCTGACGACAGCGATGCCTTTTTCTTCAGTATTTAAGGTCGTTGAAAGACTTTCAGCATTTACTTGTTCAATACTTGGTACTTTTAAGTAGACAAAAGTGTCTAAGTAGCGGGCAAGTTGATCACTCGCCTGCCCCATGGCTACGTTAATAAGTTCCTGAAGACAATCTTGCTGGTCTTCATTTAAATTCAACGCTGTCATATAAACCCATGTTGTTGCAAATTATTAACTAATACGTCAATTTGAACGGGTTTACGTAGAAAAGCTTTCGCGCCAAGTTCAAGCACTTTATTTTGCATTTCAGGTTGTATATCAGCAGAGATCACAAAAACAGAGCAATCAATAGACTCATCTTTTAACCCTTGCAAGACCCCTAAACCGTCAAGCACCGGCATCGTTAAATCAAGAAAAAGTACATCGATTTCTTGTGTTCTTAGTATATCTAAAGCTTCTGCGCCATTGGTTGCGGTTTGAACGTTAACCGTCCATTGCTCTGGTAGACTGCGTAAAACTTGTTTACGTGCCAAGTTGGAGTCATCGCAAATGAGAACTGATGAGCTCATTGATGAAGTATTCCTGTGTTTTTATTTTTATAATTAGCAGGAATATTATCCTAAAACAGCGCTGTTGTTAATCAATAAAGCTGAATATAGCTATATTTTTTTACTTCTAATTAACAAACATGGCGAGCAGAATTTATTGTTAATAATGAAAGGCTACAGCGCTTGAACGGCAGCAATTATTTAAAGAAAAAGCTTAGTGCACCATAATGTCAAAAATAAGTGCGATGTCATCAGCAAAAAACCAATGAATAGTTTGCAAAGGAAAGAGTATTAATTGGTTTATACCATAAATAATACATTAAATATCCACACAGATAATAATGCTGAAACAAGGTAAACACTCACAACTTTTAAACTGTACATGCGCTTTTTGATAATTGTAACCCTATAACTAATGCCAATGAGTAACATCAGTGCTCGTGATAAATATTATTGGCTTTTACACCGACAAATAATTGAACAATACAGAATTACAAACAAATTTCATGCCAGAAAATAAAATTTAAAAATAAAAAAGTTATAAAGGTCAAAGAGATAAAAATAAAACCTCGCTATTTGGTCGCGCTGACCTCGTTTAATATCAGTATTTAAAAGAATTTAGTCAGACCAAGATAATTGATACTGATGATGTTTCAGCCAAGATTTTGCTGATAAAAAATCAGGACAGTGTTGTTCAACAAGTTGCCAAAACTGTTTAGAGTGATTCAAATACATAAGGTGACATAACTCATGAATAATCACGTAATCAACTACCCAACGCGGCACCATCATCAGTAAAGCGTTAAAACTGAGTTGACCTTTATTGTTACAACTTCCCCAACGTGCTCTATATTTCCTCACTTTATAGGTGTTCGGTTTAAGCCCGGTATACGCGATCAGCTCGGGCAAACGGTTGTTTATATATTGCTGAAGTTCATAACGAAACCAGCGTTCTAACTGACTTTTTACTTTATAAATGAGTTCAGTTTCAGTGATTGGGGTGTTTTTACTGCGCAAAGAAATGTGCACTAGAATTGTTTGTTCAACGACATTCACGCTAGCTTTTTCGGCATAATCAATAATTAAAGTTTTAACTTCGCCGCCAATAAATAGTCGATCGCCATTTCTAAAGCGGCAAATATTGTCCGTTTGACTAGGTGAATACTGATCCAACTTTGATCTGAGCCAAGCGTTTTTGCTAGCGACAAACTGCGCAACAAACTCATCGCTAAGGTGATAAGGGGCTCTTACAAGTACTTTTCCCTGTTTAATTTGTAGTGCAATGGTTTTGCGGCGTCCCGACTTGACCAATTGATAGGGTATAGTCATGAAATAATTAACATTGGACTTTTCAAGTGACCAATTTCAAAACGTGGTTATTGTTCTTTTTCGACATCTGCTTTGTCGTCTTTTGTAATGACCTTAGCGGGGACTTTTTTTACTGGCTTCGCTTTTTTAGCTTGCAAGGCAATTAAAACATCGTCTCTATTTTGTGCTAAATAGATACTCAAATCCTCAACAGTTTTTTCATCCAACTCAAATGGTGCATTGCCAAGCAAAGTAGTTAGATCATCAGCCATGTCCAACATTTTGTCATATTCATCTGCGGCTTTCTTATCCATAAATGTTTGCACCTCTACACCTTGTCGAATTACGACAAATCGACTTTCAACTGCCATTAGCTTTCCTCACAAAACCTATTAAACTAAATGCTTTATATAGCATACATGGATAATCTAATTCTCAACACTGTAATTGCGATAAACTTCCGAACATATAGTCATGTATTGAACACCTAATAAAACTGTATAAAAAAACAGTATAATAGCAGCCGTTTGCACACAAATACAATATGATTACACAATAAAGCAGCAAATAATTGCTTTAGAATAGATAAAGACTGGCTAAAATAATCAGCCTGTTTACCATTTTGAATACAATAAACTTATTGGGTTATAATTGCCTTACTCTAAAGTTACGTCCCTTAAGTTTGCCTTCAGATAATTTTTTTAACGCTCTTTTTGCCACACCGCGCTCAATAGCGACGTAAGCCCAATTGTCAAATAATTGAATTTTTCCTACTGACTTTCCATCAATACCTTTATCGCCAGTGAGTGCGCCAAGAATATCGCCCGCTCTTACTTTTTGCTTTTTGCCGCCATCAATTTGCAAGGTCGCCATCGGCGGAGGAGTAATAGCATCATCTAAAACCGTTAATGGTGGTAAAGGTTCACTTTCAATGACACTGTCTAGATAATCTTCTAACAAGCCAATTTTGTAGCTTTCTTTATCACTAAATAACGAACACGCAATACCTTTACTGCCAGCGCGCCCTGTACGACCGATTCGGTGAACATGAACTTCAGCATCGCGAGCAATATGAAAATTAATCACCGCATCCAAGGCATCTATGTCTAAACCTCGCGCAGCTACGTCAGTTGCCACTAATATAGCAGCACTTTTACTAACAAAACGGACTAAAGTCTGATCTCTATCGCGTTGCTCTAAATCACCATGCAGTGCAACTGCGCTAAAACCATAATTAACCAATTGTGTTGCGACTTCTTGTGTTTCTTTTTTGGTGTTACAAAATATCACCGTCGATTCAGGTTTATACTTTTGTAACAATAAACGCAGAGCGGTCAGGCGCTGTTCGTTGGAGTTATCGCTATCAACCTTAAAAAAGTGTTGTGAAATACTACTGCTATCATGGCTAGATAACGATTGCACCATGATAGGCTTAACCATAATACGTTCAGCAATCGATTGAATTTGTTTCGGATAGGTCGCGCTAAAGAGCAAGGTTTGACGTCCAGCGGGAATGCGCTCTACCACATTGTCTATTGCTGATTGAAAGCCCATTTCTAACATGCGATCCGCTTCATCAAGCACTAAGGTTGTCACGTCATCTAACACTAATGTGCCTTTGCCTAGATGATCCTCAATACGCCCAGGTGTACCAACAATAATATGTGCGCCGTGCTCTAACGAGCCTACTTGCGGACCAAATGGCATACCGCCACATAACGTAAGTACTTTAATATTATGAATAGTGCGCGCCAATCGACGAATTTCTTTTGCGACTTGATCAGCCAATTCCCTTGTAGGACACAAAACTAATGTTTGAATACGAAATCGCTTAACATCAAGCTTATTTAATATACCCAAACCAAACGCTGCTGTTTTACCTGAGCCGGTTTTTCCTTGAGCAATAATGTCTTGGCCACTAAGAATATGTGGCAAACTTTTTTCTTGAATATCAGTCATATGCTGATAACCAAGTGACGTTATATTTTTTAATAAATCGGGATTTAATGTTAGTGTTGAAAAAGCAGCAGAACTCAAAAGGATTTTCCTTTAATTAATATACGAATATTGGCCGGCAATCAGGCAATCTGATGTTATTGATTGCAACAAATCAGCAACGGACCGAGCAATTATATCTTACAACGCTACCAGTCGGTTAATGAAATATAACCTAAGTGAAAAAGTCTCTTTAGCGCGGCGGTTTTGTTTAGCCAATAGCGAAAATCGATACTCTTGTAACACTTCTAATTTATTCGTTATATAGCTTGATAGTCAATTAGCATGAACTTTATTGATTGGGGTCAAACTTTCCTATATATAATAATATTAATATGCTCAACAAGAAAATCAGATATACTTAAAACGTATTATTCGCCGAGCTTGAGCAGCTAACTTAGTTAGAAATGATTAACTAATACGCTGTTTTAGCCGTGATTATCTTCCTTAGGGAAATATGATAATCACCAGGGTTAACATGGAAACGCGTTAGCCTCCCGACATTTGGAAAGGTGACATGTTAACAGACAATTTTGGTCGCAGGTTTTATTACCTGCGCTTATCTATTACCGATGTTTGTAACTTTCGATGCAACTATTGTTTGCCCGATGGTTATCAATGCGATCAGCCGCGTGATTTTCTTACGCTGCCTGAAATCGCCCGACTGGCAAAAGGCTTTGCCCAGTTAGGCACGGAAAAAATTCGTATTACTGGTGGTGAACCGTCATTACGTAAAGACTTGCCTGAAATTATCGCTACTTGCAAACAAACTGCAGGGATAAAAAAGGTAGCGATTACCAGTAACGGCTACAAACTTCCCGAACATATCCCCTCATGGTTAGATGCAGGTATCGATGCTATTAATATCAGTATCGATAGCTTAGATCCTCGCCAATTTAAAGCGATTACCGGTCATGACAAGCTTAATCATATTCTCAAAGGCGTCGACATGGCGCTTGCAGATGGCCGGCCAGAGATAAAAATCAATACCGTATTAATGCGAGAATACAATGGCTACGACATGCAAAGTTATTTGCATTGGATAAAAGATACGCCGATCACACTGCGCTTTATCGAGCTAATGCAAACTGGCGACAACCAGGCGTTTTTCAGCGCACAACATGTCAGTGGCTCGCGCATTAAACAACAATTAATATTGGACGGTTGGCAACCGACGCTTCGCGAAAAATCAGCAGGTCCAGCACAAGAGTTTTACCATGCAGATTATCAAGGAAAAATTGGCCTAATAATGCCATACAGTAACGATTTTTGTAACACATGCAATCGACTCAGAGTCAGCTCTTTAGGTAACTTGCATTTATGTTTATTTGGCGAGCAAGGCTTTTCATTGAAGGAATATTTACAACAAGATGACCTTGCCCCGCTAAAAGAGCAAGTTATCGCGTTATTGGCAGATAAAAAAGCAACTCATTTTCTCCACGATAAAATGACTGGTGGCACCAAACATTTAGCGATGTTGGGAGGTTAAGCCAATGAGTAACTGTTTAGGGGTTGTCTTAGCTGGTGGCTTGTCTTCTCGTATGGGGAAAGATAAATCGACGCTTAAGCGCAATCAAGAAAGTATGCTCAACTTTAGTAAGCAATTACTATCAAAAGCCCAAGTTAACAACGTTGTCGTTAGTGGCAATGGGCATGAGGTCACAGACGTGGTCGCTAATGCTGGGCCGTTGGGCGGTATATATAGCGTGATATTAAAGCATAAACCTGAGGCGATTTTGGTATTGCCAGTAGATTTACCACTGATGACTAAAGAGGCTTTACACAAACTTAAACAAGCGGGCGAGCTCAGCAAAAAGGCCTGTTATTACCAGCAACATTATTTACCGTTATATTTACCAATAACGGCATATGTAGAGCTATATTTTCAGCAGGCTTTTAGTCAATTTTCGGGGAAAGGTCCATCTATACGTGCGCTATTAGAAAAAATTCCCCACAATCCCCTCACGCCTGATAGTGAACAAACATTATTTAACAGCAACACGCCAGATCAATGGCAGCATGCAAAAACACTCTTTATCAATAAAAGGAACAGTTATGTCTAACACAGGTTCAGGTCACGGCGGCAATGCCTTCATCCCACTTAATATTGCCGTATTAACAGTATCTGACACACGTGACGAATCAAATGATACGTCTGGTCAAGCATTGGTTGAAAGACTGCAAGCAGCAGGCCACAACCTTGCCGAGAAAGCCATTGTCAAAGACGATGTCTATCAATTGCGCGCCATTGTTTCCAAATGGATAGCCAGTGAAAATGTACAAGCTATTATCAGCACAGGCGGTACTGGATTTACGGAACGTGATAATACCCCTGAAGCATTAATGCCATTATTTGATAAAGCGGTAGAAGGCTTTGGCGAAGTATTTCGCTATGTTTCATTGCAAGAAATTGGCACTTCGACCATTCAATCTCGCGCCTTTGGTGGTATTGCCAACAGTACTGTTATTCTTTGTGTCCCAGGGTCAACAAATGCTTGTCGAACCGCGTGGGATAAGATAATAAAAGAACAGCTTGATGCCAGTCATCGTCCATGTAATTTTGTGCCTCATTTAAAAACAACTGATGCGCAAGCTTGTCAGAGCAGAAACTAATGTCAGATAAAAGTACTCCACAGCTTAGTCATGTAAATGCCCAAGGCGAAGCCAATATGGTTGATGTTACCGAAAAAAAGATGACTTCAAGAACGGCGACCGCTGAGGGTTATATCAGTATGACGCCTGACACCTTGCGATTGATCACTCAAGGTGAACATAAAAAAGGTGATGTCTTTGCGGTTGCTCGCATTGCTGGCATTCAAGCGGCTAAGAAATGTAGTGATCTGATCCCACTTTGTCATCCGCTTATGTTAAGCAAAGTGCAAGTAGACTTTGATATTGATACCGACAATAGCCAAGTTAAAGTAACAAGTTTATGTAAATTAACAGGGCAAACGGGGGTTGAGATGGAAGCGCTGACCGCCGTATCTGTCGCTTGTTTAACCTTATTTGATATGTGCAAGGCGGCAGATCCCGCAATGGAGATCCATGGGATCAGAGTATTGAGCAAAGCTGGCGGCAAAACAGGCAGTTGGCAAGCTCAAGAGAAAATAGAGGAATAATAAAATGATTAACATTTTGTTCTTTGCCGCCTTAAGAGAGCAACTTGCTTGTGACCGAATCTCTATCGCCGCAAGTGATGATATAGCCACCGTTGAGCAATTAAAACAAGCACTGGTTAATCAGCACCAAGAGTGGCATACCTATTTGGAAAATAGCGCGTTATTGAACGCGGTCAATCACGAAATGGTCACGAATGATCACCCAATTAAGTCAGGTGACGAAGTAGCATTTTTCCCGCCAGTTACTGGAGGCTAAATGACCGAAATTAGCATTCAAACACAAGATTTCAACTTATCGGATGAAGTTAATCGTCTAGAAGAAAATAATTTATCTGATGGTGCTGTCGTAACCTTTACTGGGCGTGTTCGTAATAAAAATGAAGGTTTGCAAGTGTATGGCCTTTATTTAGAACATTATCCCGAGATGACGGAAAAATCACTCGCGAACATTATTAATACCGCCAAAAAACGCTGGAACATTGGCCGTGTACGCGTAATTCACCGCGTAGGAGAACTTACTTTGGGTGAGCAAATCGTCTTTGTTGGCGTGACCAGTATGCATAGACAAGATGCGTTTTCTGCAGCTGAGTTTATTATGGATTATCTAAAAGTTCAGGCACCTTTTTGGAAAAAAGAACTGACTGAAAAAGGGGCTCAATGGCTTAAGGCTAAAAACTCAGACGCCGATAAAGCGCAACAATGGTAACCCGCTAAAATGTTTTGTCTGCCTATGCCAATTACCTCGCTAATGGTTAACCTACTAAAAAGCCGTTATCGCAACCTTATTATGTTACTGACAATAATAATATGCATCGGCTTACCAAAAGCGAATGCCGCACAGACGCTTCCACTTCGTATTGCCGTTGCCTCGAACTTTGCCCCGGTACTTACTCAATTGGCACCACTTTTTACCGAACAAAGTGGTATTAAAATGCAAATTATTTCTAGTGCCACTGGCGCTTTATACCAGCAAATAGTACATGGTGCCCCGTTTGACGTTTTTATGGCCGCAGACGCTGTTCGCCCGCAAAAGCTGATCGAACAGCAACTTGCTATTATGGCGAGTAAAAGGACATATGCCAAAGGCGTTATTGCCTACTGGTCTTCGTCGTCGCCACAACCAGCGCTCAAACAACTGATGAATACTGATACGCGCCTCGGCATTGCTAATCCAGATATCGCCCCATACGGAAAAGCGGCTAAACAAGCATTGCAGCACTTAGGCGTCTGGGAGCAATATCAACATAATTTAATTATCGGCATCAATATTAATCAAACCTTTCAACAAATTCGCAGTAAGGCGGTAAAATCAGGAATAGTTGCTTTGAGTCAGCTAAAATTGAATGGTTTGTCAGGTGCGATCATACCGGCTAATTATCATCAGCCGATTGAACAGCAATTAGTGATTATTAGCGCAAGTAAACAGCAAGAGCATGCAAAAAAATTCCGTGATTTTATTATGAGCCAAACCATACAAAACCGTATAGCTCAGCATGGGTATATCACCCAAGATGAGGAAGTTATTCAGTAGATGATAAATAATCCTGATTTATTAGCCTTTTATACTACTTTTAAAATGGCCTCTGTCACCACGCTTATCCTGCTCGTTATCGGCACGCCAATCGCTTGGCAATTAGCGCGGATGAAAAGTCGTGCCAAAGTGTTTTTCGAAGCTATTGTTGCTTTACCACTAGTGCTACCACCAACGGTGCTTGGCTTTTACTTACTATTGGCCTTATCACCACAGTATTTACCCGGCGAAATATGGCAGGAACTAACGGGACAGCAACTCGCCTTTAGTTTTACCGCGATAGTCATTGGCTCGGTTATTTATTCCCTTCCTTTCGTGGTTCAACCGTTACAAAAAGCCTTCGAACAACTTGGAGATAACTTATTAGAAGCGGGCGCTATGTTAGGTGCAGGTCCGATAGATCGATTTTTTAATATCGTCTTGCCACTGACAAAAGCCAGTTTTATTACCGCTATTGGTTTAGGGTTTGCTCATACAGTAGGCGAATTTGGTGTTGTACTTATGATAGGTGGCAATATTCCCGGAGAAACACGTGTACTCTCCATTGCACTTTTTGATCATGTAGAAGCCTTTAACTACCAACAAGCTCATACATTAGCAGCCAGCTTACTGATAGGCTCGATGATTTTGTTAGCGGCAATATATTTACTGAATTACCGCAAAACAACGGAGCTGAACTAACATGAGCTCACTTGATATCGATATTACCGTCGCGTTAAATAACTTCAACTTGCATATCAGTCAAACATTGCCAATGCGAGGTATTATTGGCGTTTTTGGTCATTCTGGCTCAGGGAAGTCTACCTTACTCAGAACCCTATCGGGGTTGGTTCCCGATGCAAGTGGTCATATTACTCTTCACGATAGAGTCTTACTTGACAGTCAAACCAATACAAATGTGAAAGCTGAGCAACGGCGGATCAGCCTAGTATTTCAAGATAGTCGTTTATTTCCTCATTTAACTGTCAAAGACAATTTGCTCTTTGCCGCAAAACGCAGCCTAAGTAAAAGTCTCAATATTGACGAAATCATCTCATTGACCGAACTTTCTCCGTTATTAACTAAAAGTGTTACTCAACTGTCGGGCGGCGAACAGCAACGGGTTGCTCTGGCGCGAGCCATATTGGTTGAACCGTCATTATTATTACTTGATGAACCATTAAGTGCTTTAGACAGTAGTAATAAATCTCAGTTATTAGCCTTATTGATTAAAGTGCAAAAAGAGCTAGCGATCCCAATGTTGTATGTCAGTCATAGTTTAGCGGAACTTCAGCAAGTCGCGGATAAACTGTTAATACTCAAGTCAGGAAAAGTGACCAATTTTGGCGACATTCATCAAGTTATCCATCAGCTCAATTTTAGCGATCAAAGTCACCAGCAAACCAGTTTAAGTTTGCCCGTTAAAAAACATTTTCCTGAGCATGGTTTAACAACGTTAGCATTAAATGACCACCATGAAATTTATTTGCCTTTACAGGCAGAGCAAGCCCCATCAGGCTTGGTAAGGTGTTTTATTCCAGCGGGGGATATTAGTATAACTCTGAGCGAACCAAATAATAGCTCGATCGTTAATCACCTCAGTGGGGAAATTATTGATATTGCCAAACAAGTACATAGTGTTTTACTAACGGTGAATTGTTATCAACAAGCGTTTTACGTTCGCATCACCTCACTATCATTTGAGCAATTGTCATTGCACCTGAATATGGCGGTATATATTCAATTTAAAGCAGGTGCTGTTCATACCCTCAAACATTATCACGGAGCCTGATCAGTGTTATCCCAAAACGAACAATTACGCTACAGTCGTCAAATATTACTCAACAACATTGGTACTCAAGGTCAATTAGCATTGGCTAATGCGCATGTATTAATTGTTGGCATGGGGGGATTAGGAAATCCCGTCTCTCTCTATCTCGCCGCATCAGGCATTGGCAAGCTCACTATTGTTGACGGAGATAGCGTCGATATCACTAATTTACCTCGCCAGATATTATTTTCTGACGCTGAAATAGGCAACAATAAAGCCGATAGTGCCGCAAACAAACTAGGTAAACAATACCCCGATTGTGACATTGAAGTGGTCGATGAAATGTTTGACCTCGAATTGGCAGCGTTTTATTTACCTCAGGTTAATTTAGTCATAGATTGCACCGATAATATCCAAACGCGCTATATGATTAATCAAGCGTGTGTGGCCGAAAGGGTACCACTGGTCATTGGTGCTGCAATTGGTTTTGATGGTCAGCATATGATGGTAGATCCTAACAATGAAAACAGCGCCTGTTATCATTGTTTATATCCGAGCAGTGAAAAAGCCCCCGCCAATAACTGTCAAACGGCTGGAGTTCTTGGGCCGGTACTTGCGATTGTAGGGGGAATGCAAGCACTCACCGCCATTAAATACCTTACCCATAATAGCGCGCCTATCAATCAGCTAAGTCTTTTTGATGGCTTATCTAATCAATGGCAGCAATTTAAAATAAATAAACAGGCCAGCTGCTCGGTTTGTCAGACTAACAAGTTAAGTTGAGCTAAGCTAACTTCTGACCACAGACATACTGGTAGACAATAACTATGGCAACGATTGAACATTATTCAGGCACTAAAAAAGCCCTCAGATGAGAGCTTTTTTTTAACCATTTTAAAGAATAAATTACCTATATAATCCCATATTTCTATCGGTAACCGCTTCGCGCCAGCCACCTAACCATTCTGATTTTGCATCGGTATTTTGATAAGGACAATTGTCTTTTCTTCTGCCAGATAAACCTGCTTGATAGCCATTAGAATATGCACGGTCTAAACGATCTCTTTTCTGTCTTCTCATAAATAGATCCTTGTAACTCATTGATAAACATAGTTAAAAACAAATACCTTACGATCAACTTGAAATTTCAGTCGATGATTTATTTAAAAATAAACTTCATTTGAATGCAAGCAATTACTTGTAACAAAACTGCAACAGCAGATAAAAAAGACATCGACTAATGATAGTGAAAAATGAAATAACGCGTTTCGTATTACAAAACAATCCCTTAATAAAATCACATATAAAAGAAAGTGATTTACAAAACATTATTATAATAAATCATTCTAATGAAAATCATCCATACAAACAAAAATCAGGCTATTTATAAAATATGAAAAATATTACTAAAAAATTAATTGCCAAAACCGCAAACTTAGGCTAAAAATCCGCACGTAACCTTTTCTTTTTATTTTTGAGTTTATTTGATATGAACATTGTTGAAATTTCAAAAGATAGCTTTATAGCTAATCGCAAGTTTTATGATGATAAAAATTATCCCCGCGGAATGAGTCGCTCGGGTGATTTTACCTTAGCAGAAGTTCAATTAATTGAACAATATGGTGTTGCATTGCAAGAAATATCAGCAGGAAAGCGTGAACCTCAAACTGAAGACGAAATACACTTTAAGAGTGTCTGTGACGGAGAACAACCGCCAAATAATTCGATTGAGAAAGCCTGGATGAAATACCAAGACAAAGTACTTTCACCGAAGCAATTTCATACTCTGTTTGGGCGCAGCAAAGTCGATATGGACGCCAGCGAGGTTGACTCTGAGCCAGTCGATTTAGATATCGATTAGTGACACTTGTTTGAAAAATAGCAGCTATTCTCTTTTGAGTAATGGCTGCAATAGTTCTTCAAGGCCATTGAGCTTTACTTCATACATTAGCGCAAGTTGTTCGCCCAATTTGCCTTCAGGAAAGCCTTTACTGTGAAACCACACTAAATAAGGCTCAGGGAGTTGAATCAGTTTTCTCCCCGCATATTTACCAAATGGCATGATTTGATTTACCGCTTCAACTAATAATTTTTGATCTGAAAACACATAACCTCACTATCATTTCTTAACCCTGCATAAGCCATTTTTTTCAACACCCTTATTGACATAAATTTGTCATATGGCTTACGTATACTCTGCGAAAATTTACCATTAATCAGGGAAAGTAAATGCCAATTATACGTAAACGCAACGCTGCACATAAAGCATATATTCCAAAAAATGTTCGAGACAACCAATATTTATTGGCAGAATTTAATATTTCTGACGGACTGATACAAAGATTTGCGTCAAAGCATTCAGGTGATGCTTCGCAAACTTACTATCCTTTTTATCAGAGCTTGTCGAAATTATTTTTCACTATGGCGGAAGAATTTGAACTCGATAACTGTCAATTCATAGCCAATGATAAACTCGCCAGAGTGCGTTTCAACCATGAAATGCATCAATGGCAAACTAATCAGCAAATCTTATTTTATTACAACCCCTGTGTTCATAAACTTAAAAAGTCATTTTTTGACGCAAGTGTCCGAGCCCAAAAAATCACATTACTTTTTCTCGCTTCGGGCGATGAAATTAGAATTGATGCGGCACGATTTCACGCGCAAGTGCAGCAAATGCTATTAAAATTCTGCCAAAAAATCGACTTAGCTCCGGCAGAAGTAAGACTGCGGGATCATCAGCATTTAACCTATGATTTATTTACTAAAAATAAAGGCTGTGTCGATACCATCGCCCATAAATTGCGCCCTATTCCACTGCGTTATCATAGCCAACATGTCGATATTCCACAGCAGAGCTCAGCGATCACATATGCAGTAGTGAACGTACCAATCAACCATGATATTTTAAAAGCCGTCGACATCGACGTAAATGCCCGAGATCCATACAACCCGCTCTATACCTTTATTACCGATAGTTTTACTTTGGCAGCCAAGCAATTTAACCTCAATAACGGCGCAATTATCGCTAATGGCTTGATCCCTATCGTTCGCCATAGCATCCACGACATTATTTCTAGTGTGGGCGAGTTACAAATACTCGGTTACAATCCTGAGCATGATTCATGCGGCATTGTGGCTAAATGGGATGCATCAAAACTGGTTGATAACATCCAATTAATTTTTGTTGCTACCAAAGAAAATAAAGCCGAAAGCGGTTTTGGTCATTTTCTCAATCAAATAGAACAAGCAATGCGCTTAATGTGCAAAGAAATAGGAATAGCGCCAGAGCGAGATGAAATAATCATGCGCTTTCATCAACATATTGCTTATAACCTATCTTAGAGGTGCTGTGTG
The DNA here is from genome assembly GCA_040779335.1 of Colwelliaceae bacterium 6471. Taxonomy (GTDB): domain Bacteria; phylum Pseudomonadota; class Gammaproteobacteria; order Enterobacterales; family Alteromonadaceae; genus JBFONV01. The sequence goes on along the minus strand of JBFONV010000001.1, from coordinate 497,021 downwards.
GGCTGTTTTGTCGCACTTTTTAAGTTAATGATTAACGAACGTCTTTGAATAGATATACTTAGCATATGAATGTGGCGTGCCATTATTCATATGCTCTTGGTGGCTTAATTACCGCAGTTTGCCACCCCAACATTCTAAACTAGCATGGCTTAGCAATACCTCCATGCCTAAGCTCTGCTAACGTGTAAAAGGTTCAGCCAAGTTCCTTCATGGTAAACCCTAATCCGAAATATCGGAACATTAACTGCCACTAACCGCCTTTAATATCATGAGATAACACAGTAGTGTGAAAACCATTGCTTTTAATCACACGAATAGCATTGAGCACCAAATTAAAAATAGCGGACAATAACCAAGCATCGCGAACAATAACCACAACAAATAGCGTGTAATCACTTGATAAAGCGTCTATAAACACATAAATATAGAGAATAAATAACGTTGCACTTCTTTTTAACAAGATATGGAGAAACAAATTGAGTCATTCAACTGAACAAGCAACCTTAGCCGGTGGGTGTTTTTGGTGTATTGAAGCGGCTTTTAATAGCCTACAGGGTATCAATAGTGCCATTTCAGGTTATATGGGCGGCACAAATGAGCAACCCAGTTATGAAGAAGTTTGTTCGGGGAGTACCGGTCATGCAGAAGTCGTACAGCTGACATTTGATCCTGAGTTAATTAGTTATCGAGAAATACTAGAAATATTTTTTGCACTGCATGATCCCACGCAAGTAAACCGCCAAGGTAATGATATTGGTACACAATATCGTTCAGCTATATTTTGCCATAACGATGAGCAAAAAAAGCAAGCCTTTCAAATCATTGATGAAATAAATAATGAACAGATATGGCCAGCGCCCGTGGTAACCGAAGTAAATGACCTAACGACCTTTTACAGCGGAGAAGAATACCACCAGGAATACTTTACTAATAATCCTGAAAACCAGTATTGCCAGGCCGTTGTCTCACCTAAACTCGCGAAATTTAAACAAACCTTCGCCAATAAATTAAAAGCGTAAAAGTACTGTTGAGTAGATAATTACCTACTAACTCTCACGTTTTAATCCTGGTGAGAGTTAGTACCTAGTTTAAGAGATGATTAACCACTAATACATTAAGGTGTAGAGTTTTCGACGATATTTGGTTGCTAAAGCGTCGCCATCGGGTAATAACTTCATGACATCTAATAACAACCGCTTACTTTCTGCATCACTACTGTCTTTTTGTACCAATCTAAACAGTAACGACAGTGCATCGTCATATCGATTCACTTGGCTATATTGCGCCGCAAGCTTGTGTTGTAAAGATACGTTTTCGGGATCTGTCGCCAACTGTGCTTCAAGTGCTTGTATTTCAGGTGAGTCCGCGGCTTGATTTGCAAGCTCTAATTTCGCCAAAACAGCTTGATAAACGCTGTCTTGATCTACCATTGAAATCGTACCAAGTAATGCTTCAGCTTGACTGATTTTACCAATGTGAATAGCCGCATCAGCAAGTGCCAACTTAATGTCAGCGCGGGTGTTGTCATATTGATAGGCTTGCTCAGCACTAATGTAAGCCGAATTATTATCGCCCTCTTCTAATAACTGTTTAGCTTGAGCAAGTAAGCCGTCTTCTGGTTTAGGTAAATGTTTATTCAGAAACTCCTCAATAGATTCATCTGTTTGAGGGCCCGAAATTCCATCGATAGGTTGTCCGTCTTTAACAATAATAGCGGTTGGTAACCCTTGTATGCCAAATTGCATGGCCACTTGTTGTTGTTCCTGACAATCAACGGTAGCCAATAAAATATGATCTTCATATGACGCCACTTTAACCGCAAGCTTATCTTTCAATTCAATACTTTCAGGAACTTGCGCAGCCCAAAAGTCGACTAATATCAACTTAGATTTTGATTCTTCTAAAACAATTTGTTGAAAATTTTCCAGCGTTATCGCTACGATATTTGGTATCACTTGCATGTCCATTTTAACTATATTAATAAATATTTTGGGGCTTACCCTCAAACTTACAAGAGTGCTTGCAAAAATTAAACAATATTGACAAAGATTATCACACTGCACTTTGCCAATAATCACTGAATTCAGCGCTATGATAAGATCTAACTTAAGGTTTTAATTAGGGGGATCAGCGCGAGTCGCCATCGACGAAAACTCAGCACTGATACTTTACTGATAAGAATTAAGAAACTACGCGCAATAATTCACGAGAAATGATCACTTTTTGGATTTCGCTAGTGCCTTCATAGATAGAAGTAACTCGAACATCACGAGCAAAACGCTCTAATGGATATTCGCGAATATAGCCATTACCGCCCATCATTTGTAACGCATCATAACAAGCAATATTGGCTTTTTCTGAGGCAAATAGTTTCGCCATTGATGCCGCTTGACCAAAAGGTAAACCTTGCTCTTTGTTATAGGCTGCTTGCATTAATAACAAACGCGCTGCTTCCAATTCAGTATAACGATCAGCCAATTTCCACTGCAAACCTTGGAAATTTGAGAGCGCTTGATTAAATTGTTTACGCTCGGTTATATATGCTCGTGCGTAATCCATTGCAGCCAAGCCAACCCCTAATGCTAATGAGCCGATACCAATACGCCCACCAGCAAGCTCACCAACCGCTATGCTAAAACCACGATTTTCTTCACCTAGTAAGGCCGATGCTGGTACTCGACATTGATCAAAATGCACTTCATTCGTTGGTGAAGCTTTTTGTCCCATTTTGTCTTCGCTTTTACCGATGTTCATACCAGAGGTACCTGCTTCAACGATAAAACACGAAATCCCCTTACCTTTAGGTACGTCGGGATCCGTTACCGCCCAAACCACGAAAACATCAGCAAATGAACCACTGGTAATATAAAGCTTACTACCATTAATGATATAGTCATCACCGTCTTTCACTGCGGTAGTTTTCATTCCAGCAGGATCAGAGCCAGCACTAACTTCTGTTAAACAAAATCCGCCAGCTCGATATTCGCCACTACAAATCTTGGGTAAATACTGCTGTTTTTGCGCTTCGTTGCCGACCGCTTGGATCACCTCAGCGACCATATTCGTTACCGAAGTGGTCACGGCTGTTGATGCACAAGCCCTTGCTAGCTCAGTGATTGCTAAACTAAATGCCACAACTCCGGCTTCAACACCGCCGTATTCAGCTTTAATGTTAAGGCCCATAAAGCCAAGTTCGGTCAACTTAGCCAAATTTTCTAAAAACAATGCTTGATTACCATGCTCATCAAGTTCGGCCGCTACAGGAGCCAATTCACTGTCAGCAAATTTTCGTGCCATATCTTGGATCATGGCTTGTTCTTCAGTTAGGGAAAGGTCCATCGTTTTCTCACTCTCATTAAGGCGATAGCAAAGGCAATAATGTAACCAGTTTAAATTAACCCAGTAGATTTGTGTACCTAAAAGTTAACGTTTACGTAAAGAGAGGGTTTAAAAGATTCGCGAAATTGTCACTATTTGCTGACATTTGACTATCCTCGCTCCTTGACATCCTGCCACCGCGACATACCGTTCGTCCTGCCTGACCATCGTCGCTCCTTGACATCCTGTCATCGAGACATACCGTTCGTCCTGAACATAAAAAACGCGCTTAATAGCGCGTTTTAATCAGTTTATCCGCTTAGCATTACACAAAGACAAACCATAGTAAGCCAACACCAAGCAGTAAGCGATAAACAACAAATGGCATCATACCGACTTTATTAATAAGAATGAGAAAATAATGGATACAAGCATAGGCACTAACAAAAGCCAAAACACTGCCTAAGCCAATAGCTTGCCAATCGACCGGCTCAAGTGACATTACAAGTTTTAAGGTGAGATAGCTCCCTGCCATAGCAATAGCGGGGATAGAAAGTAGGAAAGAAAAACGTGCGGCATTGTCACGACTCAGTCCTAGCATCAATCCTATTGTCATCGTGATCCCTGAACGTGAAGTGCCCGGTATTAATGCTAATGCTTGCGCAAAACCTATCAGCATAGCACCTTTAAAACCAAGCTTTTCTAAACGAGTATTTTGTTCTTCCGTTCGTCGACCTGCTTTAATATCTGCAAAGCCTAGTAAAAAACCAAACAATAAAGTTGTCGCCGCGATAACCAATGAGGAGCGTAAGTGCTCTTCGATAAAGTCTTTACCAAACAAACCAAATAAACCTGCAGGTATGGTCGCAAACAATATCCACCAAGCGAGTTTACCATCAAAATTTTCTCGTTCGCCTTTTATCGAACCAACCCAAGCAACCGCCATATTACCTACTTCATGACGAAAATAGATAAGTACTGCCAATAAGCTGCCTACGTGCACCGAGACATCAAAAGCAAGCCCTTGGTCATTCCAGCCTAATAGTTGTGAAGGTAATATTAAATGCGCAGAGCTTGATATCGGTAAAAACTCCGTTAGCCCTTGCAATATTGCTAATATAAAAATTTCTAAGGTGGTCATATCATTATTGTCACTAGGTTATTTATTGTTATCAGGGCTATTTTGCCAAGTTAAAGGGACTTTGCTTAATACTTGATGCTGTTTGTCATAATCTTGCCAGAGTTGCCCATAGCTGACCTGCAAAACTGGATGTACTAGATGACCAGCGATCTCAGCGAGTGGACACAAAACAAATGCGTTATGAACAATTTCTTCTCGTGGAATTTGTGCAGGTGTCGTGGCAATAACATTGTCGTATAGTAATAAATCGAGATCTAGGGTGCGCGGACTGAATTTCTTTGCGTCTTTCTCCCGACCGTGATCAAATTCAATTTTCCGTAGGATCGCCGCTACTTCATCCAAGCTTTTGCTAGTATTAGCGCCAATCACCATATTAAAGAATGGTGACCCTGAAAATCCAACAGCTTCACTTTCAAAAAGTGACGATAAGGTTAACTGCCCAAACTGCTGGGCTAACGCAGTCAATCCTTTCTCGACATATAATTCGCGGTCAATATTAGTGCCCAACGAAATAAATATTTGCGCCATATTTAGCGTCGGCCTCGTTCAATTTCAACACCAACACTTTGAGCATTATGCACGGCACCAGGCTTACCCACTTTCAATTTAAGTTTAGGAATTTGATATTTACTCAACAAATGCGCCGCCAAACGTTCCGCTAAAGTCTCCAATAAATCTACTGGATTATTATTAGCAAAAGTGGCAATTTCTTCTGAAATTTCGGCATAGTCTAATGTTTTTGCCAACTCGTCATTCTCAGCAACGAGTGCAGTATTCCACTCCATTTCCAAGTCAAGCACTAACGTTTGCTTGATCTCTTTTTCCCATTGATAAAAACCTATGGTGGTTTGAATCGTCAAACCGTGTATAAAAACTTTATCCATGCTCTATAAACTCGTTAGCCACTGATGACAAAAATATGTTCAAAAACACGTTTATTTGCCATTTGTATGTCAAAGTGAACAATATAAATTGAATTAATTGGCGAGTTTACCTGCGCAGGTCTAGAAAAACTAGCGCGGTAAACGATACAATAGCCATATGCTCAATATTTCTACGATCATTCAAAAGGATCTTTTTACATCGTGATGTTATTAATGACACTCATAATGACGATATTTGCCTATTTAATGGGTTCGATATCGAGTGCCATTCTTATTTGCAAAATTCTTGATCTTCCCGATCCTAGAACCACAGGTTCAAACAATCCGGGCGCAACTAACGTATTAAGGATAGGTAATAAATATGCCGCAGCCAGTGTACTTTTGTTCGATATTATTAAAGGCACAATCCCGGTTTGGGGCGCTTATTTCCTTAAGATAGAACCTATATATTTAGGAGTAATTGCCGTAGCCGCATGCTTAGGGCACATGTACCCGTTATTTTTTAACTTCAAAGGAGGAAAAGCCGTCGCCACTGCTTTTGGCGTACTGCTCCCCATAGGATTAGATTTAGGCTTCTTATTAGTTGTAACTTGGTTATTGGTCGCAAAAATAACTCGCTACTCAAGCCTAGCAGCGATCATAACGGTAGCCTTGGCACCACTATATACATGGTTATTAAAACCTATTTATCTTTACCCGGTATTTATGCTCTCCGCGCTGATCATCTTTAGACACAAAGATAATATCACCCGACTGCTCAAAGGGACTGAAAGCAAAATATCTTTTTTTGAAAAAAACAAATGATATTAACTAAAAACGCTACAACGAACATTAACAAACACTCACAATAATAATTAAAAAAATATTAATCAGGCACGTTAATGAAAACTCAAATTAAAAAATTTATCGTTGAAAACCCAGCTATTTTACTGACAGTTTGTTATTTTATCATCACCACTATTGGTGTTTTTTATAGCTACTTTTTCTATCACCAATTTGATATTAATATTATTAAATTAGCCGATTTAAGTGACTTTCTCATGGCATCTATTTTAGAGCCAAGGTCGATAATTGTTTTTCTATCACTAATTGTGCTGATTGGTATTGCTTACTGGTTTGATGTTTTGCTAAGAAAAAAATTTAAACGTTACGGTGATTTCATGGAGCGCCGATTAAAAGCAAACTACTCAGATCCCATCGGTTACATTTGCGTACTTATTTTTTATACATACTGGTTGGTAAATTATCTAGCAGTGGAAAATGCCGATAAAATTAAAGCGGGTGTAACAGATAACTTTTTGATCCGCATCTCAGACCATGGTAGTCAGACTGCAGAGCAAAATTTAGCTCTGCTTGGAGGAACGAGTCGCTATACTTTCTTTTATGATGGTAAGAACTCAAGTGCCGTTGTAATTCCCGTTGAAAATGTTTCCTTTATGCGAAAAGCCATAACTAAAAAACATGTCGACGCTCAAAAATAAAAATAAGTGAATACCTTGCCTACCTATATCGACCACTTATACCGCTGGCAATGTATCTAAAGGCCAACGTGGTGTTGCTTTAAACGTTAACTCATGTTGTTGCCCTGATTTAAGTCGCTGCAAACCTGCGTAAGCGATCATTGCACCATTATCGGTACAAAATTCTGGTCGAGGGTAAAAAACTTCTCCACCTAACTTTGCGGTTATTTCACCAAGCTTTACCCTTAATGAACTATTGGCACTAACACCGCCAGCAATAACTAAACGTGATAATTGGCATTGTTGCAAGGCTCGACGACATTTTATTGCTAGTGTATCCACCACCGCTTCTTGAAAGGCATAAGCAATATCGGCGTGCGTTTGCTCATTCATAGTTCCATTTGTTGCAATTTCTTTACGTATTGCCGTCGCTGTTGCCGTTTTTAGGCCACTAAAACTAAAATCTAAGCCAGGCCTATCGGTCATCGGGCGCGGAAATTTAAATTTACCAGGTGTGCCCGTTTCTGCCATTTTAGATAACGCCGGTCCACCAGGATAATCTAATCCTAATAACTTAGCGGTTTTGTCAAAGGCCTCTCCGGCAGCATCATCAACTGATTCACCCAGCAACTGATATTCACCTATACCGTCAACACGCACTAACATGGTGTGACCACCTGAAACAAGTAAGGCAACAAAAGGAAATTCAGGCACATTATCCTCGAGCATAGGCGCCAATAAATGCCCTTCCATATGATGCACAGGCACAGCAGGAATATCCCAACCATAAGCCAAACTGCGGCCAATTGAACACCCTACCAATAACGCACCGACAAGACCCGGGCCAGCGGTGTATGCAATACCGTCTAGATCTTGCGGCGTTAAATTAGCCTCTTTTAGGACTTCCATAATTAGTGGAATGGTTTTACGGACATGATCACGTGACGCAAGTTCGGGCACTACACCACCGTAATCGGCATGCACCGCTATTTGGCTATATAAACGATGTGCTACGATTCCTTTAGGCAAGTCCCCTTGCCCATCATCATAAATCGCGATACCCGTTTCATCACATGAAGTTTCTATACCCAAAATTCGCATACTATAAAACCACTAAAAATGTATTAACATTAAATTAAACAAGGTGGGCGATTTTACCTGTGATTGAAAGTTTTAACCACTTAAAGATGATTATAACTTTACAACTACTGCACTTCGGAATAGAATGCTGCACCCATTTTTGATAGAGCGGGTGATTTTAACAGCGACTTGTTGGAATTAATCACCGATTTATATAGATACAATACTAAGGTAGATAGGCACAATGCCAGTAATTAAAGTAAGAGAAAACGAACCATTTGACGTAGCATTACGTCGTTTCAAACGTTCATGTGAAAAAGCAGGTATCCTTTCTGAAGTTCGTCGTCGCGAATGTTACGAAAAACCAACTTGGGAACGTAAACGTAAAAAAGCTGCTGCGGTAAAACGTGCTGCTAAAAAAGTTTCTCGTGAGAATGCTCGTCGCATTCGCATGTACTAAGATTACCTTAGTAATTGTTTGAGTCTGTATAATGACTTTATACGAACAGCTCAAAGAAGAAATGAAAAACGCTATGCGTGCCAAAGACAAAATTCGTCTTGGCGTTATTCGCATGGCGTTATCTGCAATTAAACAAGCAGAAATCGATCATAATACCGAAGCAACTGATGACAACGTTATTGCTGTACTAACCAAAATGGTTAAACAGCGTAAAGAGTCTATTAAAATGTTTAGCGAAGGTGGTCGAACAGAATTGGCAGAAAATGAAGCTGCTGAAGTGGTCGCGTTAGAGAGCTTTTTACCGCAACCTCTTTCTTCTGAAGAAATTAATGTATTGATTAACCATGCAATTACTGAAACCGGTGCAGCCTCCATGGCTGATATGGGTAAAGTAATGGCAGTACTTAAGCCGTTAATGCAAGGTAAAGCAGACTTAGGCGCTGTAAGCGGACAAGTTAGAGCAGCATTAAACGCATAACAATTAAATTATTTTCTATATAAACCGCGACAGCATTAGCCTCGCGGTTTTTTATTGCCTCATGCTCCTTCTTCATAAAATTTAATCCAGATATCTTTAATGCTAATGCGGTTAGTTTTGTGTAGAATAAAATCGTTATTTTAACCATTCAAAGTAAGTTGAAAAGAATCAATGGCTGGACGAATTCCCAGACAATTTATCGATGATTTGCTCGCTCGTGCAGATATTGTCGAACTAATAGATAGCAGAGTTCCGCTGAAAAAAGCCGGAAAAAATTATCAAGCGTGCTGTCCTTTTCATACTGAAAAATCACCCTCTTTTAGTGTCAGTCAAGACAAGCAGTTTTATCACTGTTTTGGCTGCGGCGAACACGGCAATGCCATTTCATTTTTAATGGAGTTTGATCGACTCGACTTCCCTGATGCCATCGAAGAACTTGCCTCCCATTACAATATGGAAGTGCCGCGTGAACAAAATACGCAAAGTCCAGCTGAACAACATAAACAACAGCAAGCCTATCAACAAAAACAAGACGATTATGAACTACTCACTCAAATTAGTCAGTTCTACCAACATCAGCTCAAAGTATCTGAAGATAAAGTAACCGCCGTTGATTACCTAAAAGGGCGTGGTTTAACTGGTGAAATAGTCAAACGATTTGGCATTGGCTATATCAGTGATAACTGGGATGGCATGATGAAAGCTTTTGGTAAAAGCAATGTAATCAATCAGCAATTAATTGATTTGGGTATGGCTATCCAAGGAGATAAGAATAGGCCTTATGACCGTTTTCGTGGTCGTATCATGTTTCCAATTCGCGATAAACGCGGTCGTGTCATTGGTTTTGGCGGCCGAGTACTGGGCGATGGTACTCCTAAATATTTAAACTCCCCAGAAACCCGTATATATCATAAAGGCCAGGAACTTTATGGCTTATATGAAGCTAAGCAAGCGAATAAAAAGTTGAGCCGTTTAGTGGTCGTAGAAGGCTATATGGATGTCGTCGCCTTAGCACAGCACGGTGTAGATTACGCAGTTGCTTCTCTTGGCACGTCCACCACAGAAGAGCAATTGCAAACCCTCTTCCGCACTGTCAACGAAGTTATTTGCTGCTATGACGGTGACAGAGCGGGCAAAGATGCAGCCTGGCGAGCAATGGAAAATGCACTCCCGCTCATTAGAGATGGTTACTCATTAAAGTTTGTCTTTTTACCTGATGGTGAAGATCCTGATTCAATGATCAGACAACAGGGTCAACAAGCATTTGAAGCGACCTTAGATAACGCTCTACCGCTATCAAAATTCTTATTCGAAAACTTAATGCAGCAAATAGATATGAACTCAATGGAAGGTCGAGCCGCACTAATTGACTCATTTCAGCCCTACTTAACTAAGCTGCCGGATAGCATTTTAAAAGACTCTATCATTAATGAACTTGCCAATAATTTTGGTACTGGCAGCCAGCAATTAATCACTAAACTCAATAAAGCAAGCGCAAAATCGCCTCATAAGAAGGTTACTACGACGCAAACTCGCGGCACACCAGTGCGACTAGCTATTGCATTATTGCTTGAGCATCCCCATATTATTAATGCGTTACCAGACCCATCGATTTTACAACATATTGATGCACCTGGTATGTCATTGCTTAATCAAGTAATGACGTTATGTAAACGCAACCCAAATGCGAGCAGTGCACAATTGCTTGAGTATTTTCGTGATAGTGAACACGGTAAGCATTTGGCAAAGTTGATGTGCTGGCAACACCATATTGAAAGTGATGCCGCTGAGCACGTATTTTTAGATAGCATCGAGAAATTATTAAGTAATTTTGTCGAGCAACGAACGGAAATTTTATTGCAAAAAGCGCGAATGAACGAAATGAACCAAGCAGAAAAGCAAGAACTGCAAGCCCTGCTTAACGCCTAGCACAAATAAACTATTACACACGTGGTTTACTGCTGGTAATTTTGTAACCAATTCGCTATAATTTCCTGCTTTACGTTTCTAATTTTGATAGCCATATATAGGTGGACACTCGTCAATGGATCAAGCCCCACAATCTAGACTCAAAGAGTTAATAACCAAAGGTAAAGAGCAAGGTTATTTAACTTTTGCAGAGGTTAACGATCATCTCCCTCAAGATATTATCGATTCAGATCAGGTTGAAGACATCATTCGCATGATTAACGACATGGGTATTCAGGTGTTTGAAAATGCCCCTGATGCCGATACCTTGATGATGAATGAAGAAAATACCGATGAAGATGCAGCAGAAGCAGCAGCACAAGCGCTTGCTACGGTAGAAAGCGAAATTGGTCGAACGACCGATCCAGTTCGTATGTATATGCGTGAAATGGGTACGGTTGAACTATTAACCCGCAAGGGTGAAATCGTCATTGCTAAGCGCATTGAAGAAGGGATCAAAGAAGTGCAACGTAGTGTTGCTGAATATCCTCCTGCAATTAACTTTTTGTTAGAGCAATGGGATAACTTTGAAGCCGAAGAAATTCGTTTGAGCGATATAATCATTGGTTTCTTAGATCCAGATGCAGAAGATGAAGAAATCCCTGCCGCTGCCACTCACGTTGGCTCGGAGTTGTCTAAAGAAGAATTAGACGATGAAGATAAAGACGATGACGACGAAGACGAAGAAGAAGAAGATACTGGTCCAGATCCTGAATTAGCAAGAGAGAAATTTACTTTACTACGCGAAGCGTATGAACTTGCCAATAAGGTAATTGTTGAAAAAGGCAGAGGTCATGCTGACGCTCAGTCGGCTATCGACGCGTTAGCGGAAGTGTTTAAAGAGTTTCGTTTAGTACCGAAAGTGTTTGATCGCTTGGTTAAAAACATGCGTAGTGTCATGGATAGATTACGTGTACAAGAACGCCTGATCATGAAGCACTGTGTGGTTGGTGCTGGTATGCCAAAAGCGACCTTTATCAAGATATTCCCAGGCAACGAAACATCGAAAGACTGGTTCGATGCCCAGAAAAATGCTGGCGAAAGTTATTCGCATAAACTAGCTGACATTGAACTTGATGTTGAACGCTGCATATACAAATTGAACATGCTTGAGCAAGAAACCTATTTGAATGTACACGGTATTAAAGATATCAACCGTCGTATGTCAATTGGCGAAGCTAAAGCACGTCGTGCGAAGAAAGAAATGGTTGAAGCTAACTTACGTTTAGTTATTTCAATCGCGAAGAAATACACTAACCGCGGTTTACAATTTCTTGATCTTATTCAAGAAGGTAACATTGGTTTGATGAAAGCCGTTGATAAATTTGAATATCGTCGCGGTTATAAATTCTCAACCTACGCTACTTGGTGGATCCGTCAAGCGATCACCCGCTCTATTGCAGATCAGGCGCGTACTATTCGTATTCCAGTTCATATGATTGAAACCATCAATAAACTGAACCGTATTTCTCGCCAAATGCTTCAAGAAATGGGTCGTGAACCGACACCTGAAGAATTAGCTGAACGCATGATAATGCCAGAAGATAAAATTCGTAAGGTATTGAAAATAGCGAAAGAGCCTATTTCAATGGAAACTCCTATCGGCGATGATGAAGATTCACATTTAGGTGACTTTATTGAAGATGGTAGCGGTGAATTACCCGTTGATTCGGCAACCTCTGAAAACCTTAAAAATGCTACACATGAAGTGTTAGCTGGTTTAACTGCCCGCGAAGCAAAAGTATTAAGAATGCGCTTTGGTATTGATATGAACACAGATCATACCTTAGAAGAAGTTGGTAAGCAGTTTGACGTTACCCGTGAGCGTATTCGTCAGATTGAAGCGAAAGCATTACGTAAGTTACGTCATCCTTCTCGCTCTGAACAACTTAAGAGTTTCTTAGACGGCGAATAAACCTATATCGAGGTGCCATGGCAACTCGATATACCGTTCTTCCTGAACATCGTCGTTTATTGCCATCCGTGGCAACTCGACATACCGTTCGTCCTGAACATAAAATCCAGCCAAGTGCTGGATTTTTTATGTTTAGTGATCGCAAAAATAAGCAATGAGAACAGTCAACTAAGCGCAAATATGTTCAACTAGGTATGTCGCTATACGCATACAACGCTAGTTACAGCTATGGACGATATAGGGGATTGGTTAAAAAAACCTGATCCGTTAAGGTTTCTAAAAATGCGAGTAGATCAATTTTATCTTGCTCGCTCATTGCAAAACCTTTAACAAACGGACTTTTTAGCGGGTTTTTACGACCATCGCCCATATTAATTCCTGCCACTATATTACGACCTCCAGAGGCATAAAAATCTAAGACATCGCTCAAGGTAGCTATCGACCCGTCGTGCATATAAGGGGCGCTAACGGTTATGTTTCTCAACGTCGGCGCACGAAAACGGCCGTTATCTCTCGCTAAGGCACTGATCTCTCCTAGACCTATATCTTCACTTGGATAGCCTGAAGAATCATCAGCGTGATTGACATAATACAACCCAGTATTATGAAACGGCCGCCTGTCAATCAGCTGCTGTTCGTGGCTGGTTGATTGGGTAAAATTAAAGCCGCCATGACAATGATGACATTCAAATTTCTCCGAAAAAAATAAATTCATACCCCGTAGTGCCGAGTCAGAAATAGCATTATCTTGTCCTTGATAGGCGTAATCATCAAACGGTGAGTTTAATGAAATTAAGCTACGTACGTAGCTCGCTAGCGCTTTAACGATTAAATCAAAATAGCTAATGTCGTACGCTTGAGCAATATCGACATTGGGAAAGGCTTTAGCAAAAAGCGTTCTATATCTTGGGGTTTGAAAACGTGACCATACTTGCTGTTCATGGCCGGTGATGCCCAATTCAACAGGTGATTGACCAAACATCGGCAACAAAATCTGTTGCTCTAAGCTAGTAATGCCATCATGTGCCCACGTCAGAGTTTTGTTATAAGCGATATTAACCAGCGCAGGTGCATTTCGTCGATGTAGCATACCCGTTGAACCAACAGAACGATCCCTATTCTCCGCAAAAGCGTACTGTTGAATATGACAACTTGCACAAGACTGCTTTTGGTTTGCCGATAAATTTTTGTCAAAAAATAGCACCTTACCCAATTCTACTTTTGCAAGGCTCATTGGATTATCTAACGGCACCTGAGGTTTAGGAAAACCTTTAGGGATTGACCATTGGTAAGGCGGCAACTTTTCTTCGCTACTGCAACTTATTAATAACCCCGTCACAAAAAGTACAATGATAATGTTAGATAAGTGATTCATACTATTTACTATTGCCGCCTAAAAACCTTTTGGTTGCTATTAATACCGAGGTTATTAAATAAAGTTTGACAACGTTTATCATTAACCGCAGATTTGCAACTAGTCTCTGAACTCATTGCTGTGTCTTTTAGGAGCTGGGCAATATCAAAGACTATAGCAGGCTTATTGAGATTAAATTCCAACTCTACCTTAACCTTGTTTGGGTACAAACACTCACTTTTTGGCGCCCTCATCACGCTAGCAGAACCGCAGCCCGTTGAGCCTAAATGAAAAAGCCAGTTATCGTCTTCACTTTGTGTTTCTAAACGCATAAATTTATGACCAGTTTGCCACACCCAAAACATTGAAGAGTCATTTAGTGGGCTTGGCTGAGTTAGTGGATTTGCATGGTTTAATATAAAAGGAACCCCTAACGTAAAGCGTATTTTTTTGATTGCTGATGCTTGCGGTATGTCTGACAGCTGTAATTGCCAATTCCCTGTTGAGCTGATGTCATCACAATTTTTACCGATCAGAGCCACTCTTTCCGTTTGGGATGATGACACTGTCATTGGCCAAGACTGCCATTCGTCACTTGAGCTTTGAAATTCAACATCGCTTAAATAAAACAAAATTTGCGCTAACTGCCACTTTTCTTGCTGATAATTAAACCGCGCTTCGCACCCTAGTTCAGTATCATGATAATATGGTTTAATAGTGATAACAGTCGATGCCTCATGGTCATCGCAGCCCAACAACATAATAAAAAAGCACATAAAAATAATGCTCGCGGCTTTACCCCATGTGCTTGACGTATTTTTAAGCATTCCACCGTGCCTTACTTATTAATAACCATTTATCAATTAACAAAATCATAACATTTAAAATATGAGCACAATAGAGTAATCTAAGAGTACTAATGAGGATTTTGAACGTAATTATATTGGAATTTGCCATGCGTAATATCTTTAGCTTGTTAACTTTTACCGTATGTTGCTTAATTAGTGGCAATGTTCAGGCTCATTCTGAAAAAGACAAAGCGCGTTTTGTCGCCAATGAAGGTAAAGATGTCGGACGCTGTGATAATGTTCTGCGACCGTGTCAATCGATCGCTTACGCCGTGCAACAAGCGAATAAAGGTGACAAAATCTTGGTCGCCTCAGGCCAATATAAAATCAATTCAAGCAACGAGTTATTCTACTTAAAAAGTGCATTGGTTCCTGTTCTAGGGGGGTATAACCGTTTCGATCATTTTCAAAGCCAAAGCCCAGACACCAATATCACCACCTTAACCAATGTTCCTGCAGAAATGGCAACTGAGCTACGTAAGCAAGGTTTTTCGGTGCTTGCTGATGGTAAATCATTAGCTGAGAACCAATTAGTACAACAACAGTTATCGGCATATTACTCGCTCAATGAGTCACAATCAGAGCAAAGCTGCAATAACGGCAAAGCAGGTATTTTTGAATGTGAAAACATTGACCTACTCGCGCATATGCCACTGGAAAACTTTTCATCCGATCCAGGAGCCGCCAATGACGTTTGGGGACATGTTGACTTAAATACAAGTAAAGAATATGCGTTAATAGGTTTGCAAAATGGCGTGGCGGTTGTTGATGTTTCCACCCCAGAAAATCCAGTAGAAGTTGGCACGATCAGAGGTAAGAGTTCAGGCTGGCGCGATATTAAGGTGTATCAATATTACGATGATACTGTAAAAATTTGGCGCGCTTTTGCTTACGCCACCATAGATAACGCGTCCGATTATGTCACCATTATTGACTTAAATCATTTACCCAATTCCGTGAGCTTAGTCGAAAAAAACAGAGCGGTAGCACAAGCCCATAACGTTTATATCACCAACGTTGACCATACCTTAAATATCGCTCTACCTGGTTTGACGCCAACGCTGCAACTTATAGGTTCAAGTAAATTTTCTGGCGCTTTTCACAGTTACTCATTAACTACTCCAGAAACCTTAACCTTATTAAGCCAACAATCTGCTGGGCAAGATTACACTCACGACGGCGCCACAATAGTCATTAATGACGAAAGGAAAAATACCGATTGTGCTAATAACGATCAAGCCTGCATCGTCTTTATCGATTTCAATGAAAAAGAAATGAAACTATGGAATATTTCAGACGCCAAAAATGTAATACAGCTCTCGACAGCAACCTATACAGACGTTAATAGTGCATACCAATACGTGCACTCAGGCTGGGGAAGCGAAGATAAACAGTACATATTTTTACACGACGAGACCGATGAAAAGAACGCGGGCATAAATTCTACGGTCCGAGTATTTTCAATTGCTGATTTAAACAATCCGCAACATGTTGGTCAATGGACCGGGCCAACACCTGCCATAGATCATAATGGTTTTGTTCGTGGTAATCGCTACTATATGTCGAACTATGAGCGTGGCCTAACGGTACTCGATATAACCAACCCGCCCTCGCCAGTTGCGGTAGGTTCGTTTGATACGTTTACTCCCTCAAATAGCACAGGATATTACGGCGCATGGGGAACCTATCCGTTTTTACCTTCTGGCAATATTCTAATCAGCGACATTAATAGCGGCTTATATATTCTCAAAGACAACACCCTGAGTTCTGTGAATGGCACCATTAATTTTACAAGCTCAAGCATTTCAACTGCTCAAGGGCAAGATATAAACATTAGCATTCAACGCACAGGCGGTGTATCGGGCAGTGTCAGTGTCGACTATCAAATAATTCCTGGAAGCGCGAAAGCCCCCGAGGACTTCGCGCAAATGTCTGGCACCTTGCAATGGTCGGCAAACGATAATGCCAATAAAGTTATCTCTGTCGCGATTAATCCTGATGAGAGTGGCCAAGAATTGGCCGAAAACTTTTTTATTCGACTATCTAACCCTAAAGGCGGAGTCACGCTTTCATCCCCCAGTTACCTCACGGTTAATGTCGACGGACAACTCAATACTGGCGTGATAGGCTTTGTACAAAACGCGCTAACAGTAGCGGAGAACCAAGAGTCAGTACAAATTGAGGTAGCAAGAGATGGTAGCAGCCAAGGCAGCGTTTCGGTTAGTTATCGCTTGGAAAGTAACAGTGCAATTGTTGATGAAGATGTGCAAGCAGCCAGTGGTGCACTGACCTGGCAAGATGGTGACAATAATACTCAAACGATTAGCCTTACTATTATCGATGATAGCCTAGATGAAGAAAATGAAAGCTTTACACTAACCCTTGAGAGCATTGACGGTAGTCGCCTAAACACCTATGACCGAATGACCATCACCATTTCAGACGACGATAGCAATAACCCACCACAGGTAAGCGTTATTGAAGACTTTCAGGTTAATACCGGTCAAACAGTTAGCCTTTCGGCCAGCGCCACAGATCCAGAAAATGACGCTCTCAACTATATGTGGCAGCAAATATCAGGCACAACAGTGACACTCTCCACCACCGATGAACTCACCACCAGTTTTGTCGCACCATCAACGGCCGGCAACCTTGAATTTAGCCTGACGGCCACCGATAGTAAGTTAGCGCAAACCACAGACTCAGTTGTAATAACAATCGTCGCGCCACCACAAACTCCGCAAAATAATAGCTCTGGCGGTGGTAGTCAAAATTTATATTGGCTACTTTCTATCGGCTTAATGTGTTGTTGGCGTCAAACAAGAAAGAGGGTGTAAGGATAGAGTATAACAACAGGACAGTTGCATTAATCTCAAGTAACTGTCCAAGAAATAGGCGGTTGACTTCACTTTATCAATTATTTGATATTCTAGTGGTGACAACAAAATAAAAAATGCTTATACTTCCCGCCGCTTTTGATTATTAGCAAAGCTAATAATTTCTTATCAAAGCATGTGGCCCCTTAGCTCAGTTGGTTAGAGCATCCGACTCATAATCGGCAGGTCCCCTGTTCAAGTCAGGGAGGGGCCACCATTTTAACGATTAAAGACGCACATTACGCGTCTTTTTTTGTGTCTAAAGCATTCTAAAATGGCTATAAAGCAGATTCTTATGTATCGATAAGAATCAATAATGATTTTTAAAAATCTAGATTTAGCGTACTACCTATAGTACCAATAGTACCAACAGCTTTTTTATAAAATTTATTGTTGCTAAAATAACTACCTTTATATGACACGTAGCTAAAATAGACTCAGCCAAACGTATAACTTTAGCGCGATAATCATTAATATTGGGATTAGTTTAGGTTTAGGCTTTTTAATTAGCTAATACGTAGTGAAAGGATAAAGACGAAAGGGATTTCGATAATTGATTTCTATCCGCTTTGTGACTCTACCCTTACTATTAATAAAAATGAGCTCGACTAAATATCATAACTCGTGCTGATTGAGCTTAGGTAATGATCAGTTACCGACGAGTTTTTATAGTCTATTCACTTCCGTGTGCGCAAACGAAAATGAATTCAGCTACCTTACCTTCTAATCTGAAATTACTTTTATTTGCCCAGCAGGGTTTGTTCTTTCCACTCGACAATCCATACCTAAATGTGGATAAGTGTCTTCATAATATTGACCAGTATTTTGAGCATATTCTACAGCAGTATCTTTGAACGTAGCTCCTACTGTCATAGAAAAAACGTGAATCTCATAGGTATTCCCAATAAAATCTGTATAGGTACATTGAGTGTCAATTGTAAATAGAGCACCTTGACCCGGATAATCTTGGGGGTTATTACCTGCTTGAACTGCCGCTGGTATGGCTAAAAGAGCGACTAACGCTGTTGAACATAGTAAATTTTTCATTGTTTCCTCCTTACATTCATTAAAATATACCGAACAACTCTAAGCGGTCGCTTGATTTTTACATCTATTTATAAAACGGCTAAATAAACCAAGCAGTATAGGTTTAGAGCATAGAGATGATAAGTCAAATAAAGGAAGTTGAGGAAATAAAATAATTAAAATCAACAACTTAGCGCAACCATCCGTTATACAGAGAAAAATTGGAAAGTGCTTTTAGTCATTGAATCTATAGAAAAAATTAACTAAATTTCATCTTAAAAAAGCGGACGGTATTTTAGAGGTATTCATAGTAAGGTTTGACTTTCAGCTGATTTATATCAGATCCCAAAAGGCTGTAACTCAGTCAGCAATGAATATTGCTCAACCTTCAATTCTGTAAAAGTTATTTATAAGATGCGAAATGATAATAGAGTTAAGTAAAAAAACGGGCACCAAAAGGCGCCCGTTTTCATCTAATAAAGAGTTTAGTTCTAACTACTCTTCTTCGACCAAAGTCATCAATGAGGTGTTACCACCAGAGGCGGTAGTATCAATACTGATGGTTTTTTCAGTCAATAAACGCTGAATTAGATTATCAAAATACTCTGAGCTGATCACCGGCAATATAGCACCTTGACGTTCAGCCAGCTTCTCACTGATATAATGTTTTCTGTCACACAGACTATCAACAACAACACCAGCTAGTGCAGGATGAGTTAACATCGATGATAAATGACGTAATCTTGCCACTTGAAAAACATTTTTATCCGCGCCTGTTGATAAGAATTTATCTCTAAACGCGATAGCTTCATCGTAAAATACATCAGAAGCCACTGAGATAACAGTGTTGCCAGTTGCCAACGCGGTAACAATCGAAAGCGTCCAAAAGTGAAAACTCACATCTTTATCAGCAAAACAAATAACATTGCCTCGGTTTTCTAAATAAAGAATATTAGATTCACCTGTTGGTCCCGGCAATATAGTAGGTTTTTTCAAACGTTTTTCAATGCTAATTAATTGCGCGCGTGCTGCTGTTAACGTGCGATTTAAATCATCGGCTAAATCATCCACAATCTCGACATGAGCGATTTTTGCTAATAATTGACGCACATAAGAAATACGCGTATTTAGCTCAGTTAAACGCCAATCTTTTTCTGCTGCATTCGCTTTTTCCATAAACACTAGCGCTTCAGCTGCGGCTATATCATCGCCTTCTAATGCTTCTGCTTGTGCGGGTAATACGTTAAATTGCTCAGCATCTGGAGTGGCTTTTTCTTTGACTAAACGCGTTAAATAATTAGGCCCACCCGCTTTTGGTCCTGTACCAGAAAGGCCACGACCACCAAAAGGTTGCACCCCAACAATCGCGCCAATCATATTGCGGTTGATATAGATATTTCCCGCTCGTGACAGCTTGGCTAAATCAAATGCTCGGTGGTTAATGCGGGTGTGGATCCCCATTGTTAATCCAAACCCCGTGCTATTGATTTTATCTATGACGTTTTCAATGTCATTGCCATTAAAGCGCACAATATGTACACAAGGCCCAAATACTTCCTTCTTCAAGACACTAATATCCTCAATCTCATAAAGACGGGGCGCGAAAAAGAAATGTTCGTTATCAGATACTTCATCTGAGATGGCGCACTGGTAAAGCAGTTGACCGTTAGTTTTCATATAATCGCTATGAGCATTGAGCGCGTCCAATGCTTTTTGATCGATTACTGGGCCAATATCAGTGCTTAATTGGGCCGGATCGCCAACATGCAATTCTGCCAAGGCCCCTTTGAGCATGGTAATAACGCCATCGGCAATATCTTCTTGTAAAAATAACACCCGCAGCGCAGAACAGCGTTGTCCAGCAGATTGAAAACCTGAAGATATAATATCGTCAACCACTTGCTCTGGTAATGCAGTAGAATCAACTACCATGCAATTTTGACCGCCCGTTTCCGCAATCAAAGGCACTTGGTCACCGCCCCGCTCTGCTAAGGTTTGCGAAATTCTCGTTCCTGTTTCGGTCGAACCTGTAAACATTACCGTTTGAATGCGATTGTCAGGAATAATAACGCTGCCGACTTCACTACCACGAGCAATGACTGCTTGTACAACACCTTCAGGTAAGCCAACCGACTTCATTAGCTCGATAGTATGTAACGCTATCAGACCCGTTTGTTCCGCTGGTTTAGCAAGCACTGTATTACCTGTCGCTATCGCGGCCGCGACTTGACCTAAAAATATTGCTAATGGAAAGTTCCACGGGCTAATACATAATATAACGCCACGAGGTTCTAACCGTTCATCTTCTGCCAGTTCAATTGCGCGATCGGCATAATAGCGGCAAAAATCAACAGCCTCTCGTACTTCGTCGATACCATCTTGGGCAATTTTACCCGCTTCTTTAATACACATGGCGATAAGTTCATCCATGTGACGTTCAAGAATATCAGCTACGCGATACAATAATGCCGCACGTTCAGAAACCGGCGTCTGTGACCATGAAGTAAAGGCTGTTTCAGCCGTCTCAATCATGGCTAACATTTGTTCTTTATTATGAAGCTGATGGTAGCCAACAATTTCACTGTGGTTGGCAGGGTTTTTAACTGCTAATGCATTTTCTGGGAGTTCATCTGCACTGATTAAATGATTGGTAAACCAATTATCTAATGACGTTTTTAACATGGTTATTTGATCAATATCAGTCAGATCTAAACCAATAGAATTGTCACGTCCTACACCATTTTTATCATGGTATAAGGCGATCGGTTTAATTATTTGGTTATTGTATTTATCTTTTAAACGCTGGGTTTTCTCAACGGGATCTTCAAGTAATGACTCAACTGGTTGCGACTCGTCAACAATGGCATTAACAAAAGACGAGTTCGCGCCATTTTCTAACAAGCGACGTACCAAGTAAGCCAATAGATCTTCATGATGGCCAACAGGCGCGTAAATGCGACATTGAATGTTTTCACCAGAAACGATTTGATCGTACAAAGAGTCCCCCATGCCGTGTAGACACTGGAATTCAAAGCCTTCTTTATCGTCGCCCGCAAGCTCAACAATAGTTGCCGCTGTGTAGGCATTATGCGTGGCAAACTGCGGGTAGATAGTATCTCTATAATCTAACAGTTTATTCGCACAGGCATGGTAAGAAACATCGGTAGAGGACTTACGCGTAAATACCGGAAAATGGTTGTGACCATCTTTTTGGGCATTTTTGATTTCAGTATCCCAATAGGCTCCTTTAACTAATCGCACCATCATTTTACGGTTAACACGTACGGTTAACTCACGTAACCATTCAACTACCCAAAGCGCCCGCTTTTGATATGATTGCAATGCGATACCAAAACCATTCCAGTCAGCTAAGTCGTTGTCACTAAATACCGCTTCAATAATATCAAGCGAAATATCGAGTCGCTCAGACTCTTCTGCGTCAACCGTTAAACCAATGTTATAGCTTTTTGCTTGTAAACACAGTGCTTTAAGTTTTGGCACAATTTCAGCCATGACCCGCTCTTTATGGCTAAACTCATAACGCGGATGAATGGCAGAAAGCTTGACTGAAATTCCCGGTACTCTGCGTGGATCGTTTTTACCTGAAGCTGTAGCAATTTTACCAATGGTTTCGATAGCGTCTTGATAAGATTTTAAATATCGCTCGGCATCATCCATGGTTCGCGCACCTTCACCAAGCATATCATAGGAATATACGTAGCCATGCTGCTCTTTAGTGGCGGCGCGCTCAGTCGCTGCCTCGATGGTTTCGCCCATAACAAACTGCTTGCCCATGATTTTCATGGCAAAGTTCATTGATTTACGGATAACTGGTTCACCTAAACGCCCGATGGTTTTCTTAAGTATCCCCATGCTATCTTGCTTACGTTTATCAGCATAATTAACCATAGAGCCAGTAATTAGTAGACCCCACGAAGAGGCATTAACGAATAGAGAATCACTGCTTCCCAGATGACTACTCCATTGGCCTTGAGAAATTTTGTCACGAATTAACGCATCCTGAGTTTTTTTATCAGGAACACGCAGTAATGCTTCGGCTAGGCACATTAGTACCACACCTTCCTCACTAGACAATGAATATTCATTTAACAAAGCATCTATGGCACCGTTACCTTCTTGGTCTTGACGAATTTTCAACACCATTTTTCGAGCTCTTTCCCATGCCCTACTTCGCGCACTAACATTAACTTCAGCTACAGGTAAAATGTGATCTACGGCGATATTTTCATCAATGCGATAAAATTCTCGAATTTTCTGCCGAATTGGACAGTCAGTGATAAACGAACCATTAAAAAGCATTTACTTGCCCTCAAAAATATAAAATTGCGTTTTGCAACGACTTAAACTAATGACAATTGTATGTATTCTACTGCAACGCTGGAATGTAATGTGCCGTGCAGTGTCTGTTTCCAGACACTGCTTAACATTCCAACATGCAGTCAGAAATTCATATGTTTAAACATGATGCGATAACATTTCATCATGTTTGATTAAAACCATAGCATCCTCTTGTGGTGACAAATTACTGACCACATAGATAACTAAAGAGCATAAAATAAAACCTGGCACTATTTCATACATCACAGAACTGAGTGATTGACCATCAATAGTGATAGGGGCATAAATCCAAAACAATACCGTTATAGCGCCGGTGACCATACCGGCTAAGGCACCATTTCTCGTCATTTTTTTCCAATATAAACTCCCGATCACCACTGGACCAAAAGCAGCACCAAAACCGGCCCAAGCGTTACTTACTAATGATAAAATAGATGAATTTCGATCGTACGCTAAGTAGATTGCAACCAAGGCCACTAAAAATACCGATATTCGTCCTACCAACACTTGCTGTTTGTCGCTAGCATCTCGATGCAAAAATGTTTTATAGAAGTCTTCGGTTAATGAGCTTGAGGTCACCAAAAGTTGAGAAGATATCGTACTCATAATAGCTGCTAATATTGCCGCCAGTAAAAAGCCAGCAATGAGAGGATTAAATAAAATTTGAGATAATATAATGAAAATAGTTTCTGCATCGTCAAGTTGGATTTCTGTTTTCAAAACAAAAGCAATGCCAGCAAAGCCTGTTGCCATAGCGCCAATAATAGACACTATCATCCAACTCATGCCAATACGACGAGCAGTAGGCATGTCTTTAACACTGCGTATAGCCATAAAACGAACAATGATATGAGGCTGACCAAAATAACCTAGCCCCCACGCCATCGCTGAAAGTATGCCAATAAAACTGACACCACTAAAAATATCTAACAAAGCAGGATCTATATTATTAACGCTCGATTGCATTTCAGATAAGCCACCCACTTCATGAATAGCAACTATCGGCACTAACACCAAAGCCATAAACATAATACAGCCCTGAACAAAGTCAGTTAAACTCACCGCTAAAAAGCCACCAAATAGTGTGTAGGCCACCACCACACCCGCAGTAACATATAAGCCTACTTCATAATTTAACCCAAATGAGCTTTCAAATAACTTGCCGCCAGCAACAATACCACTTGAAGTGTAAAGCGTGAAAAACACCACGATCACTAACGAAGAAACTACCCTTAACAGGCGAGATTTATCATTAAAGCGATTTTCAAAAAAATCAGGTAAGGTGATCGAGTCATTGGCCACTTCGGTATAAGTTCTTAGGCGAGGCGCAACAATAAGATAATTTAAAAATGCACCGATAACTAAGCCAAATGCAATCCACAGACTACTTACCCCTGAAATATACATAGCACCAGGTAAACCCATTAACATCCAACCGCTCATGTCAGATGCTCCCGCAGAAAGTGCGGCCACACTTGGACTTAAGCTTCTACCACCGAGCATATAACCGGAAACATCACTGGTCGATTTACGATACGCATACAAACCTATACCCAGCATGGCAGCAAAATAAAGACTTAAAGAAAAAAGAGTTTCAAATTCCAAAATAATTTCCACCGTTATATTTTTTAGATTGTGCTAGTAAATTTAATCATCGATACGGTTAAAGAGTGACGTTATTAATGAATCCATAACTATTTTTGACAAAATTCAGACTCAGTGCTTTGTCACTGCACTAAAATGTTACCTTATATCGCTTAATATATTTGAGGTAAAGCAAATAGTGGATACATTATACATTCTTTACTATTGCTGCCGATGAAAAATTTACAATTTAAAGCAGATATTGCATTCCCCTGAAGTTCACCCACGACATTCTTCTCTTAGATGTGCATACTTAGACCTAAGGGAATAACACAGGGGCACTATATCAAGTTATAACTTAGCAAGTCACTTCTCGACCTTATTCTGGCTTGCTCTAACTGTACGCATCTGTGAACATTAAAAAAAATTTGTAGTATATTTATGGATTAAGCCGCCAACATACTCTTTAAGAGAACCGCATATTATTGGAAGCATTAAATGCCAACAACCAAGCAGTCGAACAATAGAATACTAAAAGCATTTCAATCATGCCGAGATGGTTTAGTGCGTTCTATTATGAAGATGAGCGTAGAGCAACAAGATGTTGATGATATTTTGCAAGAAACTTTTATAAGAGTTTTACACTCTGATGCTCAGCAGCAAATTAAATCCCCCAAAGGCTACTTATTTGTTGTTTCAAGAAATTTAGTGCTTAAAAAGTTAATGCAACAATCAAAGAAAATACATACAGAATTAGATGAAGCCTTATTAGAAAATGACGTTGATGATACCGTTGAAAAAGAGCTGCACCAAAGGCTTAAATTTGAACGTTTTAGTAAAGTATTGAGTTCACTACCAGAAAAAAATCGTCGCGCCATTCTGTTAAGAAAGCTGTATTGCTTAAGCCATAAGGAAATCGCCAAAAAAATGGATGTATCAGTAAGTTCCGTTGAAAAATATATAGCTACCGGCTTAAAGCAATGCAAACAATCACTCTATGCTCAAGGATATGAAGTTAATGAACTTGAACTTCCGATACAGCTAAATCAATCAAGTGAAGAGCGTACAAAATGAACACAGATAACAAAGTAATTCCACTTCATACGACAAATACGATTGATGACGAAGCATCTCTCTGGTTGGTCAGACTCGACAATGGCAACTTATCGGATGCATCGAGAAAAGAGCTGAAAATCTGGTTGTCTGCAGATAAAAGACATCCCGCTGCATTAAAAGCGATGGCCGATATCTGGGATGATATGGATGAAGTACTCAATATTATTGATGATAAGCATCCGTCAAACAATGTCACATTATGGCCAGTCTTAAAACCAGTTTTCAAACCTGTTATGTTGGCTGCAACGATAAGTTTTCTCGCTGTGCTGCTTTGGTTTTCACCCACTGAAAGCGTTCAAAAAAGCGTATACGCCACCTTAATTGGACAGCAAATGGATACAACATTTGATGACGGTTCTATTGTACACTTAAATACCAACAGCCGGATTGAAGCTGAATTTTCGGATGATAAACGAATCATTAAGTTAGTAAAAGGTGAGGCGTTATTTGAGGTTGCCCATGATGCTAATCGTCCATTTATTGTCTACGCTGGCGATCGTTTAGTACAAGCAATAGGCACAAAATTTGTTATTCATTTAGACGCCGAAAATATTCAGGTTACGGTAACCGACGGTAAAGTTAAAATGTCAAAAGTGGCTCTTAATACTAAGTTGGCAGATATTAAAGAACTTAACAGTGCCGCCATTCAAAAAGATGACGTTTATATTACCAAAGGAGAAAAAGTGTTAGTAGGCAGTGATCAATCGCCCAAATTAACGCACATAAACCCCGAGAATATAACACGTGAGCTTTCATGGCTTGACGGAAAATTAATATTTGATAATGAAGAATTGTTTGATGTTATTACTGAGATTAATCGTTATTTTGATATAACTATTGTGCTAAAAGATCCTTCTTTACATAATATACGCATAAGTGGTCGTTTTGATCTAGGAGACAGTGAAGCGTTAATTGAAGCGTTAGAGCTTTCTTTTAATATTAAATCTCAACGCCTTGATGCCAATAAAATATTACTGACTAAAAAGATATGATGACTTAGTTGTACTCGCTTCGCCTGCATCAATTTTTAACGTTCCAATTTGCAATTCCTTTATAGGCTTTATCATGGCAGTTTTAATGATAAAGCCTAATATAGAGCACCTGTTAGCCATTACCTCCCCCCTCTGCCATCACTTACATTTATGTCACCCAAGCCCCTAAATTTAATGTTAGTTTAAAAGCCATCCACAACCTTTCACTAAAATAAATGATAACAAATCAATATTTTTTTACGGTTTTATTCGCTCAGTCACTCTTTACTCTAAGTTGCAAAAAATTAATTAGATAGCAACTGACCTAAATAACTAAAAAACCATTAAAAATCGTGAAGGAAATAACATGTCTGCAAAATTTAAAACAGCTAGCTTAGCTATAGCTGTAGGTATAGCTTTAGGAACCGCCCCCTCATACGCTGAGGAAGCAGATGGGGCGCAAAAAATTGAACGTATCGCTGTTGTCGGCACCCGCAGTGCGCCACGTTCAGTGGATGATTCCCCCGTTCCTATTGATTTAATCGGCGCCGAAGAATTAGACAAATCGGGTAATACCGATATGTTAGAGTTAATTAAAGGTACAGTACCATCATTTAACGTACAAACTAACCCTATATCAGATGCTGCTAGCTTAGTTAAACCTGCCAACCTTCGTGGTCTTTCTTCAGACAGTACGTTAATACTTGTCAACGGTAAACGCCGTCACCGCGCGTCTGTCATCGCTCTACTTGGTGGTGGTATTAATGATGGTGCACAAGGTCCCGATATTTCTGTTATTCCAAGTGCTGCGCTAAAGCAAGTCGAAGTATTACGTGATGGCGCTGCAGCACAATATGGCTCAGATGCCATTGCTGGTGTAATGAACTTTGTTTTAAAAGACGATGCTGAAGGTGGCTCGTTAACCGTGCGACATGGTTCATATTATGAAGGTGATGGTGACACTACTGAAGTTAATGGCAATATTGGTATGGCGTTAACTGAAGATGGCTTTGCCAACCTTAGTTTTCAATATAAAAACGCTGATGCCACCAGTCGAAGTGCTCAACGTCCAGACGCACAAGGTTTGATTGATGCAGGTAACGCAAGTGTTTCTGATTTAGCACAAATTTGGGGCTCTCCAGAAATTAATGACGATATCACTATTTTTGCCAACTTTGGTTTAGATTTAGGAAATAATCGCGATGCCTATATGTTTGGTAACTATTCAGAGCGCGATGTTCGTGGTGGTTTCTACTTCCGTAATCCTCATAGCCGTGGCGGGGTTTATTCAAATGATGGTGGCGAGACATTACTTGTTGCTGATTTGGATGGATTGGATAACGGTATTGAATGTCCAACGGTTAATATCACAACGGGCAATGTATTAGGACAAGCAGATTATGGCCTGATAGCCGATCCAAACACAGCTGTAGGACAAAACTGCTTTGCCTTTAATGAAATGTTACCGGGCGGTTTTACCCCTAACTTTGGTGGTAATATTGTCGATACATCATTAACAATGGGAACCCGTGGCGAGATTGACGATACATTATCGTATGATATCAGTGGTTCTGTCGGACGAAACGCATCAAGCTACGTCATCTTTGATACCTTAAACGCCTCTTTGGGACCAGACACTCCACGTGATTTTCACCCTGGGAGTCATATTCAATTAGAAAAATTCTTCAACGCTGATTTAGTGAAAGAACTCGAAGTGGGTATTGATGCCCCGTTAGTCATTGCGGGTGGTTATGAATACCACCAAGAAACATTTGATGTTATCGCCGGTGATGTTGATTCATATACAGCAGGCCCCTATACCGAGCAAGGCTTTGGCATCGGTTCAAATGGTTTCCCTGGTTTTAAACCTTCGGCGGCTGGATCGTTTTCTCGTCAAAACTATGCTTTCTATCTCGATGTTGAAGCACAGTATACTGAAAACTTTTTAATGGGTTACGCATTGCGTTACGAAGACTACAGTACCTTCGGCGATACCACTAACTATAAAATAACCGCGCAGTATAATGTCACTGATGATTTTTCACTACGTGGGTCGGTAAGTTCAGGATTCCGTGCTCCAACGGTTGGTCAAGCTAACTACTCTAATGTACAAACCTCGCTAGAGGGCGGCGTATTAGTAGATTCAGCTTTACTACCAGCATCTAATCCTGTTGCTATCCAATTGGGAGCAAAAGAACTAACCCCTGAAGAATCTAACAGCATCGCCTTTGGTGCTGTTTGGGAAATTGAAGGATTTCATTTCACCCTAGATTACTACAAAATTGAAGTAACAGATCGTATTTCTCAATCGACTAAATATAATTTATCAGACGAAGATAAAGCAAAGTTAAAAGCTGACGGAGTGCCAAACGTAGACTCTATTCAACAAGTAAGTTTCTTCACCAATGATTTTGATACAACGACTGAAGGTGTTGATTTTGTCGGGAATTATTCTACTGATTTACTGAACGGTAGCACGGTATTTAGCCTTGCTTACAACTGGAATGAAACTACCGTTGATAAATACACCGCAATAACGGGTGAAGGTAAAGTGTCTCGTTTGGAAAATGATCTACCTAATCATCGTGCCACCTTCACTTGGGCACAAAGTTGGGAAGACATCAACATGTTTACGCGAGTCAACTATTATGGTGAATATCAAGGCGTACATGTCGATTGGATAGGTACTCCAGATGAACCTGGGACTGAAATCAATGCAGATGCCGAAGTAACGGTTGACGTTGAAGTGACTTATCATGCAACCGAAGCGCTTAGTGTCAGTATTGGCGCCCAGAATATATTTGACGTATACCCAAGCGAGCTTGATTTTGAAAAACAAACGGGCGCGCCAAATAACAGCTGGGGCGGTAAATATTATGAAACGTCACCCTTTGGCTTTAATGGTGGTTTTTACTACTTAAAGGCAACTTATAAGTTCTAAAAATTAGACGTTATTGGTGAATATAAAAAAACCTCAGTTTTTACTGAGGTTTTTTATATTGAAGCATTCATAATATTTCGCAGTACCAGTCAATGCACAATTTAGTTGATAGGAATAGAAAGATATTTACTCGATAAACACTGTGCAATAGACTAACTCGACCTGAATTCCGATTAAATTGACGCCAATGGTCTAAAGTCGCTAGTGATGCTAAGATGGCGTCTGATCTATTTGGTCATCTAACATGTTGTCATTATACAGTCAGAAAAACGAATTTTGTTACTAACTTTGACCGTTTTTTAATAATATAGATAAGGAGATATCACTAGAAATATAAGCGAAACGATGGTCATAATATGCCCCTAAAGATAGGCCAACTTTCAATGCCAATTAACAGACATCGAGATATGTATTAAGTGCTTAGTCGCCTATTAAAAAATAGAAAAGGGAAATACACACAGTTTCATATGGTATTTTGCTTATTATTGTTAGGCAATTCTTTAGTGTGTCAGGCCGCTGAGCAATACCAATTCAACTTACCTTCAATGAATGCCGCGGCGGCTTTAGATAAACTAGCCGATATATCAGGTTACTCGCTTATATATCCATTTGATGACTCCACCGTCGTCATGACGAATCCTCTTTTGGGTACCTATTCACTGCCAGATGCCTTGAAAAAATTGCTGTTAAATACCCCTCTAAAAGCTGTTGCCACCGAAAAGCAGGTTATTGCTGTATCGTCCATTTTGAACAATGACAAAGACGATCAAGCAATTGCAGTAGTCACCGCTGTAGCGACTGAAAATAGTCCCGTTGTAGCGAAAGACAACACAAATAAAGAAACAAAAGCAGAAAGGATCCAAATTATCGGTTCACGCCGTCCCAATCGGTCGCCTAGTGACGCATTGGCACCATTAGATGTTATTAATAAACAACATTTAACAGCACGTGGTAACAATGACATTATATCGACACTATCAAGTGTTATTCCTTCATATAATGTCAGGCAAGAAGCGATTAGCGATGCTGGCACTATGGTAAGACCGGCTAATCTAAGAGGGTTACCAACTGATAGTATGTTGGTTCTCGTCAACGGCAAACGACGTCATCGTAGCGGTGTTATTTATGAATATATATCGGGATTAAACATAGGAGCACACGGAGTAGATCTTGAGCCTATCCCAAGTATTGCACTTAAAAACGTCGAAGTATTAAGAGATGGTGCTGCAGCGCAATATGGCTCTGATGCTATTGCTGGAGTAGTTAATTTTCGATTGGAGAACAGCGCAGACGCACAACACCTTGAACTGCGTACAGGGCGATATTATGCAGGAGATGGCACTAAGCTTGAGCTATCAGGTATTGTCGCTACAAATATTGGTGACAGCGGCACCGCTAATTTTTCATTCGAACTATCAGAAAGCGATGCAACATCTCGCGGGATACAAGACCCAGCAGTGCAGAGTTTGATTGATAGCGGTATTAGCAAAAGTGATATACAAAATCCGGTTGTAATGTGGGGCGCTCCCGAAATAACGAACAATATTAAGCTATTTGGTAATACGGAAATCGATATTGGCGACATCAGTCATTATCAACAACTTTATCTCTTTGGTAACTGGGCACAACGTGATGTCGATGGCAGTTTTTTTTATCGTAACCCCAATACCCGAGCGAGTGTCTTTACCAATCCAAATGACGGTACTCGTCTATTCTTTGACATGACCAACGATAACACCGGAAATTGCCCAGCCCCTACAATTCCAGGCGGCATTGGCGATACTGAAGCCTTAGCTGCAATTTCAGCTAACGATAACTGTTTTGCGTTTAACGAACGTTTTCCTGGTGGTTTCACCCCAAGATTTGGTGGCAGAATAACCGACATGAGCATCGCGGGCGGTGTGCGAGGGGCATTAGATCAAAGTGATGCAGAATTAAGCTACGATATTAGTATGGTCGTCGGTAAAAACCATGTTGATTATGAATTACATAATAGTGTTAATGCATCCTTAGGTGGAAATTCACCGTTAGACTTTGAACTAGGATCTCAAATTCAAACAGAGCGCGTATTCAATGCTGATTTCACTTACCCCATAGACGTTGGTTTTGAGTCTGAGTTAAATATCGCTTTTGGCTACCAAAATCATTTTGAACAATTTGAAATTGTCGCTGGAGATCGAGCGTCTTATCAAGCGGGTCCTTTCTCGAACAATGGTGAAGCTGTAGGTTCTAATGGTTTTCCGGGCTTCTCTCCTGATACTGCTGATGTCAACAATCGCACATCAAACGCCGTATATCTAGACATAGAAGGCGATGTTACAGAGTCTCTTTTAGTATCATTAGCAATGAGATATGAAGAAATTGGTAAAATAGGTAATACCTTTGATGGTAAGATTTCTGCACGTTTACAACTATCCGAGGACATTGCCTTTCGTTCCACGCTCAGTAGTGGCTTCCGCGCTCCCACCGTTGGCCAGTCAACCCTGCAACGTATCTCTACTTCTAACTCTATTGTCAATGATGTCGTCGTTCAGCAAAGCTCGCAATTAGTCAGTGCATTGAGCCCCATAGCAACCGCGCGTTCGGGAGGCGAACTAAAACCCGAAACAGCAAGCAGTTTTAGCTTCGGCGTGCTATCAGAGATAGGGCCCGTTAATGTTACTTTAGATTATTTTTATATTGACGTAGACGATCGGTTATCACTGTTTACCAGCGAAATAACCCCAAGGGATGCGCCATTATTAGCCGCTTCTGGGGTAAACCCAAACGTAACAAACATTCAATATTATGCAAACGATTTTAATTCCACAACTCAAGGCTTTGATTTAGTTGCAAGTTTACCGTTTGAGTTTATGGGCGGAAAAGACATGTTATCGTTAGCATTTAACTATACAGACACAGATTTAGAGGTTACTAACCTCAACAGTCCAATCGCAAATGTTAATGAACGTAAAGAACGTGAGGACGGAGTGCCAAAAACTCGAGGAGTATTAACATACACTCACACGAAAGGCGATTTAAGTGCGATAGTCGGTATTAATTATTATGGCAGTTTTTATAATGCCCAATTTAATGATGTATCACTTATTGAAAAAGTTGCTCCCATCGTAATTACTGATGTAGAAATTGCCTATAACATTACCGATAGCTTGGTTGTCGCTTTAGGTGCTAAAAATATTTTCAATGTCTTTCCAGATGAATACAGCGAAGGTCGCACGCCCGGGTTTTTAGGCGCTATATATCCCTTAAACTCCCCCTCTGGCTTCAACGGCGGCCATTATTATCTGCGTATGGGATGGGATTTCTAGTAAACAATCTGAATTTGGGACAATGATTGTTCAACAACTAGGGCAAGAACAAACAAGCGCGTAACTTTCAAGGTCATTAGTTATATGGAGGGTCAATTAATAATTGACTCATTTAAACCATATTGCTGCAATTTTTCCTCATACCATTGAGAATTTAAAATTTTAGTTAACGACTGTCTAATACTTTGTTGAAGCGCAGGTAAATGACCTTTAGGAAATGCGATATAATTTCCTTCTAATCCTTTATGTTTGGCAATTAATTGAACTTGGTTTTCATATTCTTTTGCTTTAATCAGCGGAACAATATCTCGAATAGGCCCAGCCAGTAAATCAAACCGTTTACCGACTAGCATATCTAAACAGCCTGCTAATGTTCTACTTTCATTTAATCGGATTTGATTTTTTATGCTATTTAATTCTTCAAAGTACGACCAACCACGCACCCAACAAAATGTTTTATCTTTAGGGAAAGAATTCATGGTGCCATCCCAATTTAATTGACTCTCATTATTAGTATAAAAAAGGTAACTGTCATTGAAAAATGGGACATCAAGGTAGTCCATAAATTTTTCTCTTTCTTGATTCTTGTATATACCAAAAGCCGCATCGACTAATTTATCTTGCATTAGGTAAATCATCCTATTAAAGGGATATATTTTTATTTCGATATCGATGTCTAGATCTTCTGCGACTTTCCTGACTATATCTACCCCTAAACCAGAGAGCTCTCCTTGTGTGTTTTGCTCGGCAATACTCGCAAATTCAGATGATACAAAGACATATTTAGCTCCATGACTATCAAGAGAAAAACAAAGAAAAAATATACATTGAATAAATAGAATTTTCATCATGGTGTTATCTGTACTCGTATTCTGTCCTACAATCGATAAAACAAAGGCTAGTTTTTATTGAATCTTCGAAATTACCTGCTTTCCTATAATACTAGATGGAATAACAGGAAACAGTTAAATAAAACATTTTCTAGTTATCCATCAGATAGCGAACTACTATCTAATTCTTCTGGGTTAACACCATAGTAACCCAATTGCACCAACAGTTTGTTGAAATTATCAAATACGAAAATATGACATTCCTAAGCAGTGAATTCCCCACTAATAACGAGCGAGAAATAGCCGCAAAAAAAAAGCACCAAACCCGTCGGTTTGATGCTTTAGTAAACTTATTTATATAACATTTTTACGGATTGTAGAACTCACCATTTTTACGTAAGTAGAACCACCAGTTAATAAATAAACATACCGCGTAGAATATGGCAAAACCAATAAGTGCTACTTCTGGTGTCGTTGCTTTAATTTGTTCACCTAGCACTTTAGGAATATAAAATGCGCCGTAAGCCGCAACTGCTGATGTCCAACCTAGAACAGGGCCTGCTTGTTCTTTAGGGAATACCATAGCAATAGTTCGGAACGTTGAACCATTACCGATACCTGTCGCTGCAAACAACAGTAAAAATAGTACGAAGAACTCAAAGAAATACAGTTCTGGTGTAGCAGATTGATACGCCATTTTCATATAATAAGCTACGCCTAAGGCACTACCTACCATTACGACGGAACAAATCTGTGTAACAAAAGCCCCGCCTACTTTGTCAGAAATCCAACCACCAACTGGACGAATTAATGCGCCAATAAATGGCCCCATCCAAGCGTACATTAATGCACTTGGTCCATTAGGGTTAGCAGTATTATGCGTCATAACCCCATCAACTAATAAATGCTGATAACCAAAGATAACTTTGATAGATAATGGGAATGATGCAGCAAAACCAATGAATGAGCCAAAGGTCATGGTATAGATAATACTCATCACCCACGTGTGTTTGTTATCGAATATTTTATACTGACGATCTAAGCTCTTTTTAATCTGTCCCGGTAATTGTTTCAACAAAAATACAGTCGAAACAATAACTAATACCAATACAATTTCTTTTGGAACGCCAAAGCCTGAACCATTTGCCGCCTCAGGTAGTAATAGCCATAAGCCAACCCCTGCCGTTAAGAAGCCAATGATCAACATTACAATGATCAATCCCCATGAAGATACTGGATTACCAATATCAGGAGAAACTTCTGCTGTTTTAATGTTGTTTAAACCAAACCATCCAGCAAAGGCTAAAGGAATAAGGAATATTAGCCATAAAAAGCCAGCATTATGTATCCAAGTATCCGAACCAGCCGGTATCTTACCGATTAACGTGCCACTAGAGTTAATCAGTGTCATTGGCTCACCACCAAAAATACCAAAAGTCATAAACAAAGGTACTAAGATTTGCATAGTAGTCACACCAAAGTTACCTAACCCTGCATTCATACCTAGCGCAAAACCCTGCTGTTTTTTAGGGAAAAAGAAGCTGATGTTTGACATTGATGATGCAAAGTTGCCACCGCCAAAGCCCGATAAAAAAGCTAGAATTTGGAACACCCATAACGGTGTATTTTGATCTTGCAGCGCAAACCCAGCACCAACTGCAGGTATCATTAACAATGCGGTTGTAAAAAACAAAGTATTACGGCCACCGCATAGTCTAATAAAGAAACTACTCGGTATTCGCAAGGTAGCCCCGGTTAAACCTGCTATCGCCATTAAGGTAAATAGCTCAGATTTCGCAAATGGAAACCCTAAATTCAACATTTGAACGGTAATAATGCCCCAATATAACCACACAGCAAAGCCGCACAATAAACTAGGGATTGAAATCCAAAGATTTCTATTCGCAATTTTCTTACCTTGAGATTCCCAAAAACCTTCGTCTTCCGGATCCCATTTTTGTAAGTCAGCCATGGTCTTCTCCAATTAATTAGCTTTTTATTTATTCACCGCCTTACTATGCGTAAAGAGCGCAACAACAACAATTAACAAAAGTAGGTATAAAAACTTATGGTTAATGAAGGTAAATAACCAACAACAATCATGAGATAAATCATTAAAATATTGGCGTATTGTTGGTTTTTAAGGGCTAGCTCGACATAGAAAAAACACATTAACTACCTAATAAGTAATAGTTGCATCTACCAATTAATATGTGTTTCTATCTTTAATTGATGAAGGATAATATTGATGTATATCAAGTTTATATAGAGTTATCGCGATATCATTTCTAGCGCTAACAAACTGGAGACGTAAAATGTCAAATGAACAACCTGTTTCTATCATGATGGTTGATGATCACCCGCTACTTAGAAAAGGCCTTAGACAGTTAATTGAATTAGAAGACGAGCTGGAAATTGTCGGTGAAGCAAGCTCAGGAGCTGAAGCGCTAGCAATTGCAACCGAATGCGATCCTGACTTAATTACTCTAGATCTCAATATGCAAGGCATGGACGGATTAGAAACGCTCAGAGCATTGCGAACACAAGGGGTTACCGCTAGAATTTTAATGTTGACCGTATCAGATAACGATGAAGACGTTTTAGAAGCTATTCGTTCAGGCGCCGACGGCTATTTATTAAAAGATATGGATCCCGATGATCTTATCGAAAAAATAAAAGAAGCCGCACTTGGTAAAATGGTCATGAGTGAAAAACTGACTGAAATTCTTGCTACTGCACTGCGAAAGCCAGAAAAAAAAGGCTCTTTAGTTCTCTCTTCTTTAACGAGCCGCGAATATGAAATACTGAAATTAATCGCCAAGGGTCTCAGTAACAAACTTATTGCCAGAGAATTAGACATTTCTGACGGCACAGTAAAAGTACATGTGAAGCATTTACTTAAAAAATTAAACTTAAAGTCTCGAGTAGAAGCGGCGGTTTGGATGGTTAACTATCAAACCAAATCATAACGATATTATATTAATACACAGGTAAAAACATGGTTGACTGTTGTAGTGCCCCAGGCCTAATGCCAATGGCACAAGCGAAAAAAAATTTATTAGCAAACATAACCGCCATTACGGACATTGATATAGTGCCACTGGTTGATTGTGACAAGCGAATAAATGCTCGTGAAATTATTTCTCCTATCAATGTGCCTGCGCACAATAACTCTGCGATGGACGGTTACGCCTTATGTGGCGAGTTCGACTCAAATAAAAAAATAGCCGCAGGTAAGCAGTTCGAACTAGTAGGTATTGCCATGGCCGGCAAGCCTTATAACGGTACATTGCAAGTGGGTCAGTGTATTCGCATTATGACCGGCGCCGTTGTGCCTAATTCCGCCAATGCCGTTGAAATGCAAGAAAATGTCAGCGTCAATAGCAACATCATCACACTAAATCAAGCAACGCCACACAGTAATCATATTCGCTTAGCCGGTGAAGATATTACAATCGGCCAAAGCGTATTTGCTGTTGGACATAAGTTTTCCAGTATCGATATTGGTCTACTTGCCTCATTGGGTGTTGCTGAAGTTCAAGTATGGCGCAAACCTAAAGTCGCGGTATTTTCGACTGGAGATGAACTCAAATCAGCCGGAGAAATGTTATCGGCTGGCGATATTTATGAAAGTAATCGCTATGCACTGATCGCCATGCTAAAACGCCTCAATGTTGATGTGATTGATTTAGGTATTATCAAAGATAATAAAAGTAAAATAACGCAGGCATTCTTGACTGCAAATGAGCAAGCAG
This sequence comes from Colwelliaceae bacterium 6471, assembly GCA_040779335.1. Taxonomy (GTDB): domain Bacteria; phylum Pseudomonadota; class Gammaproteobacteria; order Enterobacterales; family Alteromonadaceae; genus JBFONV01. The sequence continues at coordinate 459,349 of JBFONV010000001.1, read as the reverse complement.
ACGCCGTAGTAAGCTCTGGTGGCGTGTCGGTAGGTGATGCAGATTATACCAAAGAAGTGCTTGATGAACTCGGGAATATTGAGTTTTGGAAAGTCGCGATGAAACCAGGCAAACCATTTGCTTTTGGTCAACTACCCGATAGTGTATTTTTTGGTTTACCGGGCAACCCAGTATCAGCAACAGTCACTTTTCATCAATTGGCTATTCCAGCGATAAAAAAAATGGCTGGGCAAGCTGTATTACCAACCATGCAAATATCTGCCACCACCACAGAAAAAATTAATAAGCGCGCTGGCAGAATGGACTTTCAACGCGGTATTGCCCATTCAAAACACGGAGCTTTAACGGTCACACCACTTTCCCACCAAGGTTCGGGTGTATTGTCATCGATGAGCACGGCTAATTGCTATATTGTTTTGGCACAAGATAATAACGGCTATGAAGCTGGAGAAACCGTTGAAATAGAACTCTTTGATGACATTATTAACTAACCTGAGTCTAGGTTAACTACAATCTGTAGGCCCCTATTTTATTAACCTCTTCATCATTGTGAGGAGGTTAACATGGGACAACTTTTTTTGACTGAACTCACCAACGTTTAGCCGCCAGCTTGTCTTGTTCATTGAACTCAACCCACTTTTGCCCTTTGTCTGTCATTTCTTTTTTCCAAAAAGGGGCATCATTTTTTAGAAAATCCATAATAAATTGGCATGCTTGAAATGCCGATTCTCTATGTTTACTGGTCACGCCAACAAAGACAATTTGCTCTGATAAGGTTAATTGACCGACGCGATGGATTAATGACACCTTACCAAGGTCCCAACGTAGCTTTGCTTTCATAACGATATCAAGCAATAACTTTTCGGTCATGCCAGGGTAATGCTCCAGAAATAATCCATGAACGGAGTTATCTTGATTAAAATCTCTAACTAAGCCAACGAAAGTCACTACTGCCCCTTCACCGTTGGTATCAGCTATAAGCTTTTGGTACTCATCACCTAAGTTAAAGTCATCTTTTTGAACGCAAATCAAAACTTAACCGCCTGTTACTGGTGGGAAAAACGCAACTTCATCGCCATTATTCACCTGGTCACTCGACATTGACATAGAATGGTTGATCGCAACCAATACTGGGCCATTACTCAGTAAATTAGCCCATCGTTCGGAGCGTAATTTAAGTTCATTTTTAATATCATCAACGGTGGCTGGTTCGGCAATATCAACAGATGTTTCATTACAGTCGAGTAATTCTTTTAACTGACCAAAAAATAAAACCTTTACCATTTTTCATACTCCATGTTGGCTGCGCATTGTCTCGTTCACTTGCTGTTCATATAATTCATTTACGGCTTGTTGCCATTGCTCAATATTATTCATGTTATGCAATTTATCAATTGCCGTTGTTTTAATACTGGCACTGTTAATAATATTTAAAAAACGCTTGATTGAGCGATCTTGATCAGACTTAGCCACTAACTCAGCATAATCTCTGTTACCCATAGTGTTAGGTAAATACAAAGGTAACTGATAATCACTAAAATATAAGGCGCAATGCATTGCTTGACCACAATTTACTAGCTCAGTTAGCAGTTGGTGGTCAAGCAAAGGCATGTCGATAGGCACAATAATGAGCGCGTTGTCTTTAGTAATACATTTAGTGTCGTTTAACGCACTGTGAATTCCCGCCATCGGCCCATGCCCAGGGTAAAGATCTGCAAGATAACCTGGCTCATTTCGAGAAATAACAACCTGATCAACACCAATTGACTCTAACAATTTAGTGTTGCGCTCAAGCATTGTTTCGTTATCAATCGATAATGTCGCCTTATCTTTTCCCATGCGCGAGGATTTACCGCCAGCTAAAATAACGCCATAAAGCTTGTTTGCTTTACCCACTTACTTATCCTCCTAACATCGCTAAGTGTTTAGTAGCACCAACAAGCCCTTGATGGAGTTCATGAGTTGCGACCTTAACCGTTAATGCTTCGGTTATTGCTGCACACGTACCATCAACATCCCTGCTTGTTAAGTAGGGGCGAATATCAATGCCACTTTCAGCAAATAGACATAGATGTAACTGCCCCTTGGCGGACATTCTTAAACGATTACAACTCTTACAAAAATCTTTGCTGTAAGGCATTATTAACCCAAGATTACCGTTGAAATCAGGGTGATAAAATTCCTGTGCAGGCCCAGATAATCTATGTTTTATTTTTTGCTGCCAACCATTGCTCAATAATGTTTTTTTAATACTTGCTCCTGAAACATGGTTGTCCTGAAAAAACTGAATATTGTCGCTGGTTTTCATCAATTCGATAAACCGGATAGTAAAAGGCTTATCCTTTATCCACGCTAAATAATGATCAAGTTGCTCTAGATTAAATTGCTTCAACAACACTGCATTGAGTTTAATGTTTTCAATGCCAGCCTGTTCGGCGAGTGCTAAACCGTCTAGTACTTGCTGTAGCTTTTCATGCCCAGTAATGGCGTAGAACAATCGCGGATCTAAACTATCAGCGCTGACATTTAATGCACTCAAACCGGCATCAGCCCACTCTTGGACTTTTTTAGCTAAATTAAAACCGTTAGTAGTGATCGCTACTTGCTCAATACCACTAGTGTCTCGACATAATTGTATAATTTCAGTTAAGTCTTTTCGTAAACCTGGCTCTCCCCCTGTTAAGCGAATTTTCTTCATGCCTAGACGAGCAAATGCGGTAATTAAGGTCTCTAATTCAGCCAGCGTTAAGAAGTCTCTACTAGCGTGACAATCATAACCATCAGGCAAGCAGTAATTGCACCTAAAATTACAGGCGTCGGTAATAGATAAACGTAAATATTGAAAATGACGACCAAAGTTATCTGCAAGCATAGTATTACCAATTTGCTAGAAAATTTACTGGGCAGGTAATAGGATAGGTATCAAACAAAATAACAAGCTGAGCAAACTTGCCATAAGATTATGACGTTATCTTAAACACCTTTCCAAGCACGGGAGGTAAGCAAATTTCTTTGTATACCCGGTAATAAGCGCTAAGGACTATTGAACTTTCGTTTTAATCTTTAAAATTGGCTTATTACGACAACAACATCATGCTCAAAAACATTGCCAAGGTTAGATATTGTCGTTCGGAGTTCAATAACATTGTAAAAACTCCTCTTTAGTAAATCTATTAAACTAAAGGGATAGTCACCTACTCCATAAGGAGTAGGTGCACTGCTAACTAAAATGCAAAAGTAGCCATAGCCCAGAGTTTGGTGGTATCTGTACCTAAGTCTTGAGCATCATAAGAGGCAAATTTTAGCAGGCCGGTGACATTATTATGAAATTTGTAAACGGCTACTAAGTCAATTTCACTACCGTAGTCCGCATTACCAACATCAGCACTAAAGTCGTGATAAGTCGCAACTAACTTAACCCCGTTAATTTTAGTAACCGCACTAACGTAAAAGTCTTCAATACCATTAGCAGGAGTATTCAAGAAGGTGTCGGCAAAACCTTGAAATTTATGTAATGTTGCTAAAGGTGTACTAAAACCAACACCATTATCACTACCCAGAACTTCTAAACCAGCACTAAGTTTTACTGTCCCTACTTTGCCAGAGAGCTCAGCTTTATAATAATCAGCTGAAAAGTCTTTAGTGCTGTCATAGCCATCAGATTGAGTTGCATAACTTAAATCGGCGGTTACTCCACCAAAAGTCCCTTTATAGTCAATACCGTAAGTATTACTTGAGGCGCCAGCATTCACTTCATTATCAAGTAAGTAGGCAAATGCATTAAATTGGTGAGCTTTATTGGCTTTGTAGGTCGCGTTTACTAAATGAAAGTTACCATGCCAATCAGCTGGCTGTGCGCCGTCTGTAGGGCCAAAAATTCGATTCACATTAAATACATAGCTGTAGTCAAAAGAGAAAGCATCAGATGCCTTATAGATAAAGCGCGCGGCGTCATAAGTTTGCTCATTTTGACGCCAAGCGACACCACCAACGAAACGTTGACCATTATGAGTAATACGTTGACGACCACCGATAAACGTTAATTGTTCCCCTTTGTATTGAAAGTTCGCTTGGTTTAAGTCTGTGCCTTCGGGATCAGCGACTACTGGGTATTCACTTTTGCCATTATTAGTTGAGTTATAGTCATCAACTGCAATAGCAGTAACGTTATCGACTTCAACATTAAAGGTTAAGTTATTAATTGGTGCCGATGTCCACGTTAAACGGCTTCTTAGTGTTGATGCAGTTGCTTCTTTTGCTTTGGCGTCTTGATCGACAGTTTCTAATCGATATCTAAGGTTCACCTTAACACTCGAATCTTTTACCGCTGTTGCCACGTCATCTAATGTTCCGGCTTGAGCAGGTGTGCTTAATGCTAAGGCTACCGCAGTGGTTAGTGTTGCTAATTTGAGGCTAGATTTCATGTTAACTCTCCCATAGAGTATTTGCTGTCAGCAAACTATTTAGCCGACATTTAATATTTATGGGTGAACAATACTGCCATCAAAGCGATTTAATATTGATTTAAATCAATATATTCAGGTGGTTACTCACTCTGTTTTCTAGTAATACCTCATTAGGAGTATGGTGGTATCTCGTTAGAAAGCGGGGATTTACTTAGGAAGAAAAAGTCATGATTACTATTATATTAGCCAGTAAACGGTGCACGTTTTGCCCAGTTCAGACAGCCTGGCTGATATCTTATTAATCTCGTTCTAAAAAGTTGGTTTCTATGGCGTGTTTTACCCGTTGTTGATACTGCTCTTTAGTATTAGCTAAATACATCAAAAACATACAAACGGCAGAGACTCCATATAACAACATAAAGCAGGCACTATAGACACCAATAAAATCGACAGCTATACCAAACGCTAACGGTAAGGTGCAGCCACCTAGGGCTCCAACCATAGAAACAGCCCCGCCAACACTACCCATTTTCAGGGGGTAGTTGTCATAAATAACCTTATAGACACTCGCACGACCGAATCCCTGAGCAATACCAATAATAAAAATTAGCCAAGTAAACACCCAGACATTAACTTCGATAGATAAATTGACTTCGCGCTCTACCCCTTTTATCACCATGGTTGTTGGTGGATAACTAAGAAAAAACAAACAAATTAAACAGGTCCAAAAAACACCCCAGTTTACTTTTCTCGCGCCATATTTATCAGCAAACCACCCCCCTGCTGCGCGAACGATGCTAGAGCTAGCAACAAAGATCAGTGTTAAGGCCATGGCCTGATTGATATGTAATTGATAGGCTTCAACATAATATTGCGGCAGCCATAGTGTCAGCGCCAAATAGCTGCCAAAAACAAAGTAATAATACAACCCAAAGCGCCATACTTTTAAATGCTTGAGCGGTTCGATATGTTCTTTCCAATTGATACGGTTCTTTGACTGGATATACTCAGGCGTTTCAGGCGCCAAAAAGGCAAAGAGTAAAATGACAAATATCATACCTCCCGCGTAGATTGGTCCAAGCATCGATAAACCCAATTCATCAATAATCACCGGAGCGAGCACTAAAGTGATGGCAGCACCTGCATTTCCAGCGCCAAAAATCCCCATTACCGTGCCCTGATGCTTAGATTGAAACCAATCAACAACATAACGAATACCGATAGTAAAAGAGACCCCTGAGATACCTAGGAATAATCCAAGCCATAAATAATCAGATAACGTTTGTGCGTTACGCAACAATATTAATGGCGGCAGTACAACAATCATCTGCAATAAGTAAAGCTTTTTCGCCGAGTACTTCTCTGCCAAAAAGCCAACCGGCAAACGCAAAATAGCACCACTAAAAATAGGCGCAGATAGCAACAAACCAAATTCAGTCGCCGACAAGCCCAAATCGGTTTTTAACTGAATGCCAGAGACGGCATATAATACCCATACTGAGAAATTAGCGGCAAAAGCCATTGTCGCCAGTAGGAGTGCTATTTTAGCTTTACTTGAAGGTGACTGCATAACTGATCTACTCTTTAATAACGGCATATTTATATAAGCCAGTTTAACTGTGAAACTGCATTTTCAAGTTGTTTAGGTACATAACTCAGCGTAGTTCAAATACCCAAATTTTTACTACGGCTAAGCACTTTATTTCTACATTCTTTTTAATAATTTTTAAATTAAAGTTTGCTAGTGTGCAATACCCCTTAGTATCCCCTATTACCCCCGCCTCACCATAAACTACCCCTTTGTAGGTATACACACCAACAATAATAGTGACTGCATTAAAACCAGAAATATCCACAGGGAGTATTTGGTTAACTCGCTGATTTTGTGTGAAGAAATAAACTTGATGCAGGTCAATGTTTTTTTAGCTATTCATAGAATGATAGTGACCAGCACAAGAAATAATTACCCTTGGGAGACGTAAGATGTCACAAGATGCAAAAATGGGATTGCTTAACTTTAGTGATCCAAAAATTAAAACATTACACATAACCTGGTTTGCTTTTTTTCTAACTTTTGTGGTCTGGTTTAGCCATGCCCCTATGCTAGGATTTATTAAGGAGGCCTTTGATTTAACAACAGCACAAATAAAAGCATTATTAATTTTAAACGTAGCCTTAACCATACCTGCACGTATCGTTATTGGTATTCTGGTTGATAAATACGGTCCGAGGATCACCTATAGTGGTCTGCTATTTATCTCGGCATTTACTTGTATCGGCTTTGCAACAGCAGACAGTTATGAAAGACTGGCGTTATTTCGCTTTCTATTAGGCTTTACTGGTGCTGGTTTTGTTATCGGCATTCGCATGGTTGGTGAGTGGTTCCCAGCCAGACAAGTAGGTATCGCTGAAGGTATTTACGGAGGCTGGGGGAATTTTGGCTCTGCCGCTGCCGCAATGAGTTTACCAACAATTGCACTACTTTTTGGTGGTGATGACGGCTGGCGTTGGGCAATAGGCTGTACGGGTGTTATGGTCGGTCTATATAGTTTTGTATACTACTCTCAAGCACGCAACACACCGAAAGGTTCAACGTATTTTAAACCGAAAAAATCAGGTGGTTTAGAAGTCACCAGTTGGAAAGATTTCTATTTCTATCTACTGATGAATATCCCAATGTACTTAGCTTTAGCTGTACTTGCGTGGAAATTATCGCCCGCAGGTGTGAGCTTATTCACAGATCAAAGTATGTACATTACTTGGATTTTCCTTGCCTTGTTATTTGTCTTTCAAGTCAGCCAGATTTGGCATGTTAATAAAGAAAATTTAACACATGGCGTGCCTGAATTAGAAAAGTATCATTTTAAAAATGTTGCGATTTTAGATGTTTCTTACTTTGTTACCTTTGGTTCTGAACTCGCCGTTGTTTCAATGCTACCGTTATTTTTCCTAGAAACCTTTGATGGATTAACAGCCGTACAAGCTGGTCTATTAGCATCTGGATTTGCATTTATGAACTTAGTTGCTCGCCCAACAGGGGGCCATTTATCAGATAAAATGGGCCGTCGTAAATCCTTATTAGTACTGATTGGCGGCTTAGCGGTTGGTTACTTTGTCCTCAGCCAAATTACCGGTGCATGGGCAATTCCATTAGCCGTTATCGCAACAATGTGCTGCTCTTTCTTCGTTCAAGCGGGTGAAGGTGCGGTATTTGCTATCGTACCACTGGTAAAACGTCGCATGACAGGACAAATAGCTGGTATGGCAGGAGCTTATGGAAACGTGGGCGCGGTAACATACTTGACCGTGTTATCCTTTGTTGATTACAGTACATTCTTTATGGTGATAGGTGCTTCAGCATTAGTTATTTTCTTTGCAGCAATGTTCTTAGATGAACCTAGAGGACAAATTGCTGAAGTAATGGAAGATGGTACCGTTCATATGATTGATGTAAGTTAAACACCACACTGGGAATAAAGATGCCGAATTCGTCGAGCGCGTTATCATTAACCATTGGCTGTCATAGCCAAGCGGGTATCAAAGCGGTAAACGAAGACTCGGCATCTTTTTTTATACCTGAACAAACCAGCATTATTGCTAATAAAGGTATTTGCTGTGCGTTGGCCGACGGCGTCAGCAGTGCAGAAGCAGGACGACAAGCCAGCCAAGCAGCCGTTAGTCGTTTTATTGAAGATTATTATCACTCCCCCGATACCTGGTCGGTAGCCCACAGCGGTGAGAAAGTTCTATCAGCCACCAATTTATCGTTGTTTAAAAAAAGTCACCAATTTACCTCAGAAGAAAAAGGCTATTTGTGTACCTTTGTCGGCCTGATCTGCAAATCGCAAACTGCGCATTTTTTTCACGTCGGTGACAGCCGTATTTATCTGTTTCGGGATAACAAGCTCAAGCAATTAACTCGCGATCATAATGCCTTTATCGGCAAAGGGAAAAGCTATTTAACCCGCGCCTTGGGCATGGATAACAATATCCACATTGATTATGGCAAGTTAGCTATCCAAGCGGGCGACAGGTTTTTTCTCAGTAGCGATGGCGTGCATGACTTTGTCAGTGAAAACGAGCTAATTACCCTGTTAAGTACTGACAAAGATGAACAGGTATTAGCAGACAACATCGGGCAATTAGCGTTGACACAAGGCAGCGATGATAATATTTCCTGCATTGTCGCCACCGTCAACAGTATTGCCAAAGAAAGCTTAGATGACTTGAACACTAAGCTTACTCGTTTACCCTTTCCACCACCTTTATCTAAAGGCATGAAATTAGACGGATATATTGTCGAAAAAGAACTATTTGCTAGCAGCCGCAGTCAATTATATTTAGTAAAAGACCGCGACAGTGGCGAAACATTAGTGATGAAAACGCCATCGATTAATTATTGTCAGGACACCCATTACATCGACCGATTTATTCAAGAAGAATGGATTGGTAAACGGCTCTCTAGTGAATATATCGTTAAAATATTAACGCAAACCCGACCTAGAACTTGCCTGTATTATTTAATGGAGTTTGTCGATGGCATAGGTTTAGATTTATGGATGGAACAAAATCGCTTTCCATCACCGAAAAGAACCATCGCTATTGTCAAACAAATAGCCAAAGGGTTAGCTGCTTTTCATGAAAAAGAAACCATTCATCAGGACTTAAAGCCGGGCAATATTCTGATTGATAGCAACGATCATATAAAGATAGTCGATTTTGGATCAACATTTGTCGCCGGTACCGCTGAATTGTTTAATCCACTTGAACATGAAGGCGCACTAGGAACCGCAACTTATTCAGATCCGCAATATTTATTAGGTAAAAATACAGGCATTCAAGGCGATTTATACGCGTTAGCCACTATTACTTATGAATTATTTACCGGCAAGTTACCTTATGGTGAAAAGGCGGAAGAATGTCGCACTGCGTTTGACTACGATCGATTACGTTACATCGAGGCCAGCTACCATAACCCTATCATTCCAATTTGGTTTGATCGAGCTCTAGAAAAAGGTGTACAGATCAATCCTGAAAACAGATATCTAACCATTGAACAGTTTTTAACAGACTTAACCCAACCAAACCCCATGTTCTTACACGGCGTGCCAGAAGATAAAGAAGAGCAAAGCAAAGTGTTCTTTTGGTTTATGTTATCAGGGTTTTGGGTATTGATGATGGCGTTAGTATTCTTCTTGTTTAAGTCTTAGCGAAAAACGCGCTGTTATCTATTGATTACTTCAGTCGAAAAAAAGTGATTATTGATAAGCCTTATCACGCTATATCAACAATCACTTTGCGAGCCTTAAAAACAATACCAGTACTGTTAAGGATTTATTTGATTAACCAGCTATTTAATTGACCATCTATTTAATTAACCATTAACTCAATCGGCTTACCGGCTCTATCCATTACCACGTAACTAGCAATGTTTTGGCCTGAAACAACATCATTGGTCATTTTATTTAAATAAGGTTCTGCTGCATCTGCGCTTGGGGCAATACCTTTTTCGCCACTGAGTCCGGCAATAAAAATAAATTGCCAATTTTTATCAAGCGTATCGGCTTCGGCAATCAACTGATTAAACGATTGCAACTCTGCCGGTAATTTATCGACACACATCACTGGTTGGATATGGCCTCTTTGCATTTTTTTGCTTTTTTTCGGGTTATTCCCTTCTGGCTTGGCAAACAAAAACAATAAGCGCTGAGGTTCATCCTGAGCATTGGCCATTGATAATAATTCGTTAAACATAGCACTCATTTACATACTCCCGTTGGTAGCAACTACCAAGCATTAACCGCTGTTGATAACGCCTATTTTACCGTGATTACGAATAAGTAAAATGACTCTGATGGAGTACCTAACAATGAGTACTCTATCTTTATACCTACCCATTTAGCTCAATGTTAATTTATTACGAGCCAGTTAAAATCATGCTGTTTTAACTGCATTTTACAAAACAGAGAGCAAACAATGCCACATATTCATCAATATTTTACTGCCGATCACCAGCGCTTAGACTGTTTATATCATGCCTTTAAAGCATTATTAGCACGAGGAGAAAACACCTGTATAAATTATTTTGACAAATTTAGTCAAGATCTCATCAGGCATATCTACTGGGAAGAAAAAGTATTATTTCCTTTTTTTGAAAGCAAAAGTGGCATAACTGCAGGGCCAACCAGAGTAATGCGCGCCGAACATCAAGACATCATCAGTAACTTAGTGGCAATCAAAGAGAAACTCGCAACAGCTAATATTGAACACATGTTAGAACTTGACGCGTTAGAGACATTATTATCTGAGCATAATCAAAAAGAAGAGCAAGTGTTATATCCGATGATTGAACGGTTTTGCCAGCCTGAAGATAGTGCCAAGTTATTTTTAGCCATGAGATAAATGCCCAATGAAAACAATGAAACAGATACCGCCAACATCAAACGGTTTTGAACAAAATTACGGCTTGGAATATTCAAATTCATTGCCATTATTAGGTCAGTCTATTGCGGAAATTTTAACAATTTTTGGCTGTCAAAATATCTATGGTGTCGGTGGCGATTTTGCCGCTAATTTAATTTCTGCACTTAGTGAACACATAACACTTGCTCCTTCAAGTAACGAAATGCACGCCGGCTTTAGTGCTTGCGGCCAAGCTGAAATTGACGGCATTGGTGTCGCGCTTACTACCTACACCGTCGGGAGTCTGCCTTGCACAAGTGCCGCTGCCCTTGCTATCACCGAAAAACTGCCGGTCGTTTTTATTTCAGGTGCGCCAGGTGAACAGGAAATCGCCAATCACACCATTCACCATACCGTCGCCTCTGCCTCTAGTTGGCGAGCTGACTATGACTGCGCGCTCGATTCATTTCGCGCCTTAGGAATGAAAGCAGAACGATTGCAAGGTGCTCGTTCTAGCAGGCAACCTAATATGGCCGCCGAGCGATTTTTTCAATTAGTTTTATCGGCTTACCTCAATAAGCAACCAGTAATGATTGAAATCCCCAGAGATTTGGTTTTTCAGCCAACCCAAGCGATTCAATTACCGCAATCGGTCACACAACTGAGTAAAGAAAATTTCATCTTAAAAGGTGCTGATTTGATCGCAAATCAAGTACTAACAAAGATACACAGTGCGAAAAAGCCGTTGGTATTTATTGGTGAAAATGTAAAGTTAAATCAAACCCTTCGCCAGCAAATCGTCAACTTTTGTCATAAATTTCAAATACCTTATGCAACCACATGGTTAGCGAAAGGTGTTTTCGATGAATCTGATCCGCTGTGCATTGGCACTTATAATGGGGTCTTTAGTCGTACTCAAAATAGATATTATATTGAACAAGAAGTCGATTATATTCTTGAAATAGATACCAGTATTTATCACCAAGATACCAATAGCGCCTTTAATACCAATACTCACCATATAAACAACTTTGTTAACAAAACGGTGATCAAAGGTACGGTGCAAAACCAGCAAGGTGTTATCGATATTTTCGAGATACTTTTATCGTCAGCGATTAATAGTTTTGCGATCCAACTCCCCTGCTTACCGACCGAAAAATATGATAAAAATGACAAGTTAGACTTTCATAATCTGGCAAGGGTATTGAATGATATTCAAGCAAATTTACCCCAGTCTTTAGTGTATTTACCTGAAGTGGGAAACTCTTATTTTGCTTCTTATGGACTAAACACTAAACAATCTTCACTGGGTCGTTCGTGGTTAACCAATCCTTGGTATGCAGCAATGGGGACAAGTCTGCCATACGCCAGAGCGGTTTGTAAAACCTTAACCCGGCAAAATAGTGATGACAGAGCCGTAGTGATAACAGGTGATGGGGGTTTTAACTTTCAGCTTAATGAACTTATTCATTTTCAACGCGAATCATTAACGTTGATCATCATCTACATGCGTAATGACATTTTTCACTTAGGAAAAAGTGGTGATGGCAAAATGTACCATTGCTCGACACCAGAATTTGACGCGTTAAAACTAATTGAAGCTTACGGTGGAACAGGCAAAAAATGTCAAACCGTTAATGAATTTCAACAAACCTTTACTGAAGCTATCAAACGAAATAGTGGTATTAGCTTGATTGAAGTTCCTGCAGATACCGGCGCAGCATACCAAAGCGATGAAATAAAAATGCTAAATTTATATATTCAAGCGAAAAACGGCCAACCAGACGCAGTTGAACAATGGCAAGCACTCACTCAGTAAGCAGTTGGTCAGTATCTAGGGCAGAGTTTACTTAACGGTAAGGGGGCATTATTGCTACTGTAAACAGTGTCAATGCGCCACTACCGTGTGCGTTTGAATAAGAACGAGCCATAATATAATGCGATACAATAGGGAGCTTTTGTTATTTTTTCCCACTTCAACCTAGTAGGTATTTGATCAAATCTACCAGTATACTAAGTATCACTTTAGTAGCGAAGCACGTTACTTTGATCGCCTTAACACCACTGATCGTTAACTACATATGTTGCAACATAAACACTTCATAGAACAGTTAGCCTTGACGCAAATGAGTGACGAAAATATCTATCCTGAGCTACTCGATTTCCTATCTGACTGGATCATTCATCACATTAACGGGGAAGATAAGAAATTTTCGACCTTTTTGTGATATTCCTAACTTTTTAAACTCACTAAAGATGAATCATCACAAAACACAATATACAGGCACAAAATAAACAAACAACACAAGATATAGATTCCAGTTGATATAGATCATTACTTTCAATCCTCAAAAGCTATTAACCTAAGTGCACTTTTTACTGTCTACCCTGATCGGGTAGATGACGCTCAACTTGCAACAATAATAATGAATAGAGAGTAAAAAAATGTCTACTATCACGCCAACCAACACCGCAACTGACACGTCAGATTTAGTGTTACAACCTGCTTCCCTCGATATTTGGGATAAAAAATACCGACTTAAAGATAGAAAAAACAACGCCATAGAAAATACCGTTACACAAACGTTTGTTCGAGTCGCCTCAACATTGGCAAAAGTAGAAAAAAGAGACCAAATAAAATGGCAAGAAAAATTTCTATGGGCAATGGAGTGCGGCGCTTATCCTGCTGGCAGAATTATTTCTAATGCTGGTGCGACTGCCCATAAAGCAGCAACCTCAACCATAAATTGCACTGTTGCTGGCACAATCGATGATTCAATGACTGGCATTCTCGACAGTGTTCATCAAGGGGGTATCACCTTAAAGGCTGGTTGCGGTATAGGTTATGAATTTTCAACCCTTAGACCAAGTGGCGCTTATGTTGCAGGTGCGGGCGCAACAACTTCTGGTCCGCTTTCCTTTATGGATATATTCGATAAAATGTGTTTTACCATTAGCTCTGCTGGTGGTCGAAGAGGTGCACAAATGGGCGTGTTTGACATCTCACATCCCGACGTTAAAGCCTTTATTTTAGCAAAACGTGAAGATGGCCGTTTACGACAATTCAATTTATCGTTACTACTCAGCAATGATTTTATTACCGCCGTTAAAAACGATACCAGTTGGTCACTGGTATTTCCGATTTCTGAAAAAGAGTTACACTCTGAATGCATCGCGTTAACCGACAGCACAAAGATCCTATTTAAAGCCAATACCTATAGTGATGACTTTATCAAACAGCATGGTTATATCGTCGATAAAACAGATAAAATCGCCTGTAAAATATATGAAACCCTACCTGCTCGACGGCTATGGGACATGGTCATGGCCAATACCTTTGATTATGCCGAACCGGGGTTTTTACTCATCGATCACGCCAATGACATGAACAATAATTGGTTTTGTGAACAATTAAGGGCCAGTAACCCTTGTGGCGAACAAATTTTACCGCCACACGGTGCTTGCTTATTAGGCTCCATTAATCTGGTTAAATTTGTCAGCCAACCGTTTACACAACAAGCAAAATTTGACTGGGATAAACTTAAAGCGGTCGTCCGTGTTTTTACCCGCATGTTAGATAACGTGGTGGAAATAAATGGTTTACCACTTGAAGCCCAACGCCAAGAAATTGCCAGTAAACGTCGACATGGTATGGGTTACTTAGGACTAGGCTCAGCGCTAAGTTTATTGCGCATCCCCTATAATAGCCCTGAGGCCATTGCCTTTACCGAAGAAATCACCAAAGTGATGGCAATCACTGGTTGGGAAGAATCCCTGGTATTAGCCAAAGAAAAAGGCCCAGCGCCAATATTAGCCAAAACTTTCACTGTAACCACCGCTATGCTGAAAAAACGCCCCGAAATGGCTAAAGATGGCATAAAAGTAGGAGATAAAATTAAAGGCGCGGTGCTGCATGCAAAATACAGCCATTACATGCAACGCATCGCTGAAGAAAAACCAGAATTGGTTGCGGAATTAGCTGAAGTCGGCGCACGATTTACCCACCATAGCTCTATCGCCCCCACAGGCACATTGGCATTAAGTTTAGGCAATAATGTCTCTAATGGTATTGAGCCGAGCTTTGCTCATGAATATCATCGCAACATTATTCGCGAAGGGAAAAAATCCAAAGAATCTGTTGCGGTTACCAGTTATGAATTACTGGCTTATCGAGCAGCAGTTAATCCATCAGCGCAAGCATTTTCCACTGACCAGGCAAATGCACTACCGGACTATTTCACCGTCGCCGATACCATATCGCCAGAAGATCACGTTAATATTCAAGCGGCTGCACAATATTGGGTAGACTCGTCAATTTCAAAAACCATCAACGTCCCTACCGATATTCCGTTTGAAGCATTTAAAGATATTTACCTGTACGCGTTTGATAAAGGACTAAAAGGCTGTACTACGTTTCGCTTTAATCCCGAAGTGCATCAAGGGGTGTTAGTCAAAGAACAAGACTTAGCCAAGGTCGATTATGAATTCACTTTAGCAGACGGTACAACGCTGAACGTTAAAGGCAACGAAGAAGTCAGTTATGACGGTGAAATACATACAGCGGCTAACCTTCATGATGCCTTAAAAGAAGGTTATTACGGCAAATTATAAAGACTTATCTACCCAACAGCTAATAACGGTTAAGTAGACGCTACTTACCCGCAAAAATGGAATATCATCATGAAAGTTATTACACAAAATATTACCGGCGCAAAAGTGCTAAAAACAGATCCTATTGTCGAACAAACAGCACAAGAGAACCTTCCCTTAAAGCTTAATGAAAAAATGAAACGACCAGAATTACTGATCGGTTCAACCTATAAAATTAAACCGCCGGTGTCAGATCATGCCTTGTACATCACCATTAATGATATCGTGCTAAATTCCGGCACTGAGAATGAAATACGCCGACCGTTTGAAATATTTGTCAATTCAAAAAATATGGAATTTTATGCTTGGGTGGTGGCATTAACCTGCGTTATTTCAGCAGTATTTCGCAAAGGAGGCGATTGCACTTTTTTGGTGGAAGAACTTAAAGCGGTGTTTGATCCTAAAGGCGGTTACTATCAGCGCGGAACGGGGGTATTCATGCCCTCGGTTGTCGCTGAAATTGGTCACACCATAGAAACACATTTAAAAACCCTAGACATGCTACCCAATGCGAAAGTCGATGAACATCAGCAAGCCTTTATCAAACAAAAACAACAAGAATTTAAACAAAGTGAGAGTGAAAGTGACTTCCCATCAACGGCGACACAATGCAAAAAATGTCACCAACGTGCGGTTATTTTACTTGATGGCTGCGCGACCTGCTTAAATTGTGGTGATTCTAAGTGCTCTTAATGACTAACCAAACCTAAGTTATGCTTGCTCTAAAAACCTATACGAGCAAGCAATGACTATAGGCTGTCCATCATATCTTTAGACAATCACAGTTAGATTAAGTACAACCACCGCAGCTGCTGCAACGCCAGTCTTGCTCGTTAACCGCTTGATAAAACCACTCGAAATAGTGTGGTTCACTTGGAATATGATGCTGCTCGAACATGGTTAATAGCCAGTCAACATTTTCTTCCAGCCAATCTTCAAAGGCCAGTCCTTCAATATAGTCATCGTCATCAGGATAGAAATAACTGAA
Organism: Colwelliaceae bacterium 6471; assembly: GCA_040779335.1. Taxonomy (GTDB): domain Bacteria; phylum Pseudomonadota; class Gammaproteobacteria; order Enterobacterales; family Alteromonadaceae; genus JBFONV01. The sequence continues at coordinate 442,903 of JBFONV010000001.1, read as the reverse complement.
ATTAGCTTGGGTGCCCATATCATTCTCAAGGCGCAGTGTAGGTAAGGCTAGCGGTAAACCAAGATAACTGATGCGCCAATGCCCAAGGCACAGAGTATGGCCTTGCGCTGACCACATAGCACTAAAAGGGTTTGTCATGGCAATCGCTAGCTTATTCCCATACTAAAACATCAGTCCAGTGCTATTTAGTTTCAACTAGGCTACAGGCTAAATTAGGATTTAGTGGTGGTGTGTTTTGTCCTACTTTGGGCAGTAAACGATAAGCAGGATCTAAATGCAGGTTATTATGACATGACACTTTTAAGTCATTGATCTGACCATTACAAATAGAGTAAATCCAGCCGTGTATCGATAACGCTTGTCCGCGTTGCCAGGCATGCTGGATGACTTTAGTTTTTGCTAAATTATTGACTTGTTCGATAACATTTAATTCACACAGTCGATTGAGCTTTTGATCTCTAAACCGTAATTGATGGATCTCTTGTTGATTTTTAACGTAAACGTCTTTCACTTGCCTGAGCCAGTTGTCAACAACGCCATATTCATTGTTATCCATTGCCGCCTGAACACCGCCACAACCGTAATGGCCACAAACAATAATATGTTTAACCTGCAATACTTCTATTGCGTATTGCAGCACCGACAAACAGTTGTAATCAGTTGCCTGTACTGCATTGGCAATGTTGCGATGCACAAACAACTCACCAGGTGCTAAACCAACAATATCATTGGCTGGTACACGAGAATCAGAACAACCAATCCATAAATACTCTGGATTTTGCTGTGCTGCCAAGCGGTGAAAAAATTCACTGTCTTGCGCGACACATTGTTGGGACCATTGCTGGTTTTTTTCAAGTAAATGACCTAATTCACACATATTCGCCTCCGATTGCTGTCGAAAAACTACTGAATTAACGGAGACTCTTCTAAGTCAAAAGTAAAGCCTTTAATGTTAGCTTCGCAGATCAATGTTTGAATATATTGTGCAGTCGCCTTACGTTCAACTTTGTCATTTAAATAGTCTGCCACTTTTTCTTTAACATAATCATAAGGCAATGCCTTACCTGCGATTTTACGGTCCACCATCACAACATGAAAACCATAACGAGTTTCCACTGGGTATTCGATTAAACCTTCGTCCGCGGCAAAAATATGACGTTCAAACTCAGGTACGGTCTGATCCTTACTAATTTGCCCTAAATTACCTTGGGTTTCTTTTGAAGGGCAAGCTGAATGACGGGTAACCAAGTCATCAAATGCTGAAGGGGTTTCTTTTAAAATAGCGATGAGTTTGTCAGCGGCTTCTTTTAATTTATGACGCTCTTCAATATCATCCGGTGCCGCCGCTAATAAGATATGGCGTACTTCTAATAATGGTGAAGTAGTGAATTTCCCTTGATTTTGTTCGAAAAAACGCTGACATTCATGTTCACTTGCTTTAGGTACTGCAACCTCTTGCTGAATTAGTTTTTTCAAACCTGCCGCTTCTTCAACCGAATGTGCTTTAACTTCGTTTTCCAGCAAACCTAATTTTATCGCTTTTTGTTTTAATAATTCACCGACAATCAGTGATTCAACGGTTTTAACCATCGCAGCACGTTTTGAGTCTGCAGGGTGATGCTGCATTTCCTCTAAGACACTGGTTTCTTCAATTAAGACACCATTAACCGTTATTTCTGGTACTTCTGGAGGTAGCAGCTTTAAACGCTCTGCCTCCATTAGTTCTTGATTGGCTTCGCTAAAATCGCCATGGTTTACTGCCGGATTATTTATATCGTCAAGTGCCAAATCATTGTCGGCTGCGTTAAAGTATTTCATGATAAAACCTTGATTCTTACTCTATAGAAATTGAGAGAGATAGTATCAAGCTAGTTATTGAATTAGGTCTGCGGATCACGTCAACAAAATACGGTAACTAGCTTGATATTTAATAGCGCAACAAGCGTTGCGCATAATAGTTTTAGTTTTTGCTGCGAACTACTTGGTAATTACGACCAAAGTACTTCATTGGCACACTCCAAATATGCACTAAACGACTGAATGGGAATAAGACAAATAATGTCATACCTAACAAGATATGAAGTTTGTAAATTAAACCCACCGTACTTAATGATGAAGCAGCTGCAAACATATCGAAAGTAACAATATTTTGCGCCCAGCCCATCATTTTATACATTTCAACACCGTCTAAGTGACTGAATGAAAATAAAATACTGACTAAACCTAACACTAACTGAATCAAAATTAATACTAAGATCAAAATGTCCATAGTAGTGCTAGTAACACGTACTCTTGGGCTGTTTAAACGACGGTTTAATAAAATAACTAAGCCGTATAAACAAATTAAGCCAAAGAAACCACCGGCTGCCATTGCAATAACTTGCTTAACAGGTGCAGTTACGCCTAAAGCGTCCCATACTTGGTGTGGAGTCAACAAACCAACGAAGTGACCTGCTAAAACCGCCATAATACCTATATGAAATGCTAAGCTACCTTGTTTAATACCTTTACTGTCTAGCATTTGGCTAGAGCCCGTTTTCCAAGTATATTGTTCACGGTCGTAACGTAACATGCTACCAACAACAAACACGGTTAACGCTATGTAAGGGTATAAACCAAATAAAAGTGTGTTTAAGTAATCCATTATTAATTACCTCCAACGACTGTTGATTGATTGTTGGCCGTGTCTTTTTTGATTGTTTCCTCAATCACACTTGCCATTAAATTATCGTCCATCACCTGCGGCTCCATCAAAGAAATAGGTACATCTTGGTCTCGACGTTGAGAAGCAGAAGGCTTATTCGCCGTGCCGCAAGCATCACTGTCTGCATCTGGACCAAACTTCACCATTTCCTCTTCCCACACTTTGTCGATCGCTTCTTTGGTATCATCGCGTTTTTCGCCTTTTACCTGTGCAGCTAAATCGTCAAAGTTAATCTCCGTTTTCGCGAAATTAACTAATACCGTAAATAATACCGCGTAGTCACTGTCGCGTTGTTCTAAGCGTACTTTAAGCAAGGCCAAAATGTGTGATACATCTTGTAACCAGCCCCGAGCATTGTCTTCACCTTGGGTTGACGCAAATTCCAAAAAGAGTGGAATATAGTCAGGCAACTCACGAATACCAATGTCTAAACCGGCTTTTTTGTATTCGGCAATTAAGTCAATCATTGCTTGACCACGATCTCGGCTTTCGCCATGAAGGTGTTCAAACAACAATAATGATAATGAACGACCACGCTCAAACATTGCGTCGTATTCTGACTGCCAATCTAAAATGTCCATCGCGGTGCGATTTTGGATAAAGCTGATCAAGCCGGCTTTATCGTCGTCACTTAACAGCTCATCATTATTGATAAGCTGTTCGATGTCATTTTTAGCAGCACATAACTCTTCTGTTGCCTCTGTTTCAGGGTAATCAATCAGACGAGAAATAAGAGCTAAAATATCCATGATAATTCCCCTTATTTTGTCGGATCGACAATATTTACTGGAATAACTTCACGTACTGTTTGGCTCTTACCACCAAACAAGTTAGTGCCCGTTGAACCAGTTGCACAACCATTACCAAAGCTAAAACCACAACCCGATTTAGTTTCATAAGCATCACCAACAAACGCTTTATGGCTGCTTGGTACCACGAAACGATCTTCGTAGTTAGCAATTGCCATGGTTTGGTACATATCTTCAATTTGATATTTATTCAAACCAACTTGTTCAATAACATCGAGATCTTCAACTTGGTCAACTTGCTCAGAACGTTTAAATGCACGCATCGCTAGCATTCTTTCCATCGCATGAATAACTGGTTTTTCATCACCCGCGGTTAATAAGTTAGCCAAGTATTTCATTGGAATACGCAACGATTTCAAGTCTGGAATAACACCGTTCATACCGACATGGCCTGATTCAATCGCTGATTGAACTGGGCTTAGTGGCGGCACATACCACACCATTGGTAACGTGCGGTATTCAGGGTGAAGCGGCAGAGCCACTTTCCATTCCATCGCCATTTTATACACTGGCGATTCAACCGCGGCATCTAACCAAGATTGTGGAATACCTTCTTTTAACGCCGCTTCTTGTACCGCTTCGTCATTTGGATCTAGGAAGATATCGCATTGTGCTTGATACAAGTCTTTTTCGTTAGCAACCGATGCCGCTTCTTCGATGCGATCAGCATCATATAAAAGTACACCTAAGTAACGAATGCGACCTACGCAAGTTTCAGAACAAACCGTTGGTTGACCGGCTTCAATACGTGGGTAACAGAAAATACATTTTTCTGACTTCCCTGTTTTCCAGTTGTAGTAGATTTTTTTGTACGGACAACCTGAAACACACATTCTCCAGCCACGACATTTGTCTTGGTCTATAAGGACAATACCGTCTTCTTCACGTTTGTAGATAGCGCCACTTGGACAACTCGCCACACACGCAGGGTTCAAACAATGTTCACATAAACGCGGTAAGTACATCATGAAAGTTTTCTCAAACTCGCCGTACATATCCGCTTGAATGTTATCGAAATTTTTATCCGCTCTACGATGTTTAAACTCAGTACCAAGAATTTCTTCCCAGTTTGGACCCCAGTTGATTTTTTCCATGCGCTGACCAGTGATCAGTGAACGTGGACGCGCAACCGGTTGATGTTTAGCTTCGCCAGCTTTATGTAAATGCTGGTAATCGAAGTCAAACGGCTCGTAGTAATCATCAATTTCTGGTAAATCTGGGTTAGCAAAAATGTTAGCCAAAATGCGACGTTTGCCACCTTGTTTGGGCTCTAATTTACCTTTGTTGTTGCGAACCCAACCACCATTCCATTTGTCTTGGTTTTCCCATTCTTTCGGAAAACCAATACCTGGTTTACTTTCAACGTTATTGAACCAAGCGTACTCTACGCCCTCTCGCGAGGTCCAAACATTTTTACAGGTTATTGAGCAGGTATGACAACCGATACATTTGTCTAGGTTCAGTACCATGCCTATTTGTGCACGAATTTTCATAGTTCTACCCCTTAAACTCGTTCAGTTGTTGTTCTGACTGCGTTTCGCCGCCATGTTTGGTTTCGTCGTCTAACCAATCAACTTTGCTCATTTTACGAACAATAACAAACTCATCACGGTTACAACCCACCGTACCGTAATAGTTAAAGCCATAAGACTGTTGGGCGTAACCACCAATCATATGAGTCGGCTTCATTACCGCACGAGTTACAGAGTTATGAATACCACCACGTGTTTCGGTGGTTTCAGCACCAGGCACATTCACAATACGTTCTTGTGCGTGATACATCATGCTCATACCTTCGGGTACTCGTTGTGAAACAACGGCACGTGCTGCAATAGCACCATTTACGTTAAACACTTCAATCCAGTCGTTATCAATAATACCGGCTTTTTCAGCATCAACTTCAGATATCCAAACAATTGGGCCACCACGAGAAAGTGTCAGCATCAATAAGTTGTCAGAATAGGTACTGTGGATACCCCATTTTTGATGTGGTGTGATCCAATTAAGTGCGATTTCCTTATTACCGTTTGGCTTTTTGTTCATCAACGGCTGGACGGTCTTTAAGTTAATCGGTGGCTTGTAACAACACATAGTTTCACCAAAGTCACGCATCCACTCATGGTCTTGGTAGAACTGTTGACGACCAGTAATTGTGCGCCATGGGATCTGTTCATGTACGTTGGTATAACCGGCGTTATACGAAACGTGCTCATCTTCTAAACCAGACCAAGTAGGTGAAGAAATAATCTTACGAGGCTGTGCTTGAATGTCACGGAAGCGTATTTTTTCTTCTTCTTTCGGCTTAGCTAAATGTGTGTGGTCAAGACCAGTAAATTCACCTAAAGCTTGCCATGCTTTAACAGCAACTTGGCCGTTAGTTTCTGGAGCAAGTGATAAAATAACTTCGCAAGCATCAATCGCCGTATTAATCTTCGGACGACCTGCATTAGCACCTTCAACATGTTTCTTATTCAATAAGCCTAAGAAATCAACTTCGTCTTGGGTATTCCAGCTAATGCCTTTACCGCCATTACCTTGAGCGTCAAGCGTTGGACCTAAAGAGGTAAAGCGAGCATAAGTATTTGGATAATCACGTTCTACTTCCACTAGGTTAGGTGCTGTAACACCAGGAATTAAGTCACATTCGCCTTTCCACCAAGCTTTCACGCCAAATGGTTGCGCTATTTCAGCTGGAGTATCATGTAAAATTGGCACCGTAACGATATCTTTTTGCTTGCCAAGATGCCCCTCAGTTAATGCGGAGAACTTTTTGGCTATACCTTTAAAGATATCCCAATCAGAGCGCGCTTCCCATGCAGGATCAACCGCTTTAGAAAGTGGGTGAATAAATGGATGCATATCAGACGTATTCATGTCGTCTTTTTCATACCAAGTAGCCGTTGGCAAGACGATATCCGAATACAAACACGTGGTAGACATACGGAAATCTAAGGTGACTAACAGATCAACTTTGCCTTGTGCACCATTTTCTTCATACTTAACATCTTCAGGCATTTTATCGCCTGCTTGACCTAAGTCTTTACCCATTAAGCCATGCTTAGTGCCTAATAAATGCTTAAGCATATATTCGTGGCCCTTACCTGATGAACCTAATAGGTTTGAGCGCCAAATAAACATGTTACGAGGGAAGTTTTGTGGATTGTCAGGCTCTTCACACGCAAATTTAAGTTCACCTGATTTTAAATTTTTAACAACATAATCTTTTGGCGACATATTTGAAGCTTCAGCCGCTTTACAAATATCAAGTGGGTTTACACTTAACTGAGGCGCAGATGGTAACCATCCCATACGTTCAGCTCGCGTGTTAAAATCGATGATTGAACCTGTCCATTTCTCTTTATTCGCTAACGGAGAAACGACTTCACTCATGTCTAACTTCTCATAACGCCATTGGCTAGAATGGTTGTAAAAGAATGAGGTACCATTCATATGACGCGGTGGTTTGCTCCAATCTAAACCAAACGCTAATGGTTGCCATCCCGTTTGTGGACGAAGTTTTTCTTGTCCTACGTAATGTGCCCAACCACCGCCTGATTGACCAACACAGCCACACATCATCAACATATTGATCAAGCCACGGTAGTTCATATCCATGTGATACCAATGGTTCAACGCAGCACCAACAATGATCATTGAACGACCTTTGGTTTTATGTGCATTATCAGCGAATTCAGTGGCAATTTTGATCACATCTTGTGGGCGACAGCCCGTGATTTTCTCTTGCCATGTAGGTGTATACGGTAAGTCATCGTCATAAGACTTAGCACAGTTCTCACAATCATAACCATTATCAACGCCGTAGTTGGCTAAGGTTAAGTCAAATACTGTTGTTACTAATACTTCACTACCATCCGCTAAGGTAATTTTCTTAACTGGCACTTTACGATTGATAACATCGCTATGCTCGGTATGATCAAAGTAATTATGTTCATGAGCATTTGCTTCAGTGGCAAAATAAGGGAAGGCAACGTCAACTATGTCGTCATTATTTTCTTTAAGACTTACTTGCAGTTTAACTTCTTCACCTGACTTACCATCGGTTTGTCTGATGTTCCACTTACCTTTTTCACCCCAGCGATAACCAACAGAACCTGTTGGAGAAACCAATTCACCATCAGCTTCATTAATACCAATAGTTTTCCACTCAGGGTTATTTTCTTGACCTAGATTATCGGCTAAATCAGATGCACGTAAAAAACGACCTTGAATTAAACGGTCATCTTGCTTATCAAGCATTACTAAGTAAGGGAAATCTGTGGTGGTGCGTACGTAATTATTAAAGTACTCACTCTTACCCGTTTTATGATACTCATTTAAAATAACATGGCCAAACGCCATCGCTAACGCAGCATCAGTACCTTGCTTTGGTGCTAACCATTGATCAGTTAATTTTGATAATTCAGAATAGTCTGAGGTAATCGAAACAACTTTAGTCCCTTTATAACGAACTTCTGTTAAGAAATGCGCATCTGGCGTACGTGTTTGCGGAACGTTAGAACCCCACGCCATAATGTAATTTGAGTTATACCAATCAGCAGACTCAGGTACATCGGTTTGTTCACCCCAAATCTGTGGCGATGCAGGAGGTAAATCACAATACCAGTCATAGAAACTTAAGCAGTTACCACCAATAAGTGATAAGTAACGTGCACCTGCAGCATATGAAACCATTGACATAGCAGGAATAGGAGAAAATCCTGATACACGGTCTGGACCGTATTTTTTAGTCGTATATACGTTTGCTGCGGCAATTATTTCGTTAACTTCTTTCCAGTTAGCACGAACAAAACCACCTAAACCACGTTGTTCTTTATATGACTTAGCTTTGGTACTATCTTCAACAATTGATGCCCATGCATTAACAGGGTCTTGGTGTTGCGCTTTAGCTGCTCGCCAAAGCTGTACTAACTTCTTACGTATTTTAGGGTACTTAAGACGGTTAGCACTATATATATACCAAGAGTATGATGCTCCTCGAGGGCAACCACGAGGTTCGTGATTAGGCAAATCTGGACGAGTACGAGGGTAATCAGTTTGCTGAGTTTCCCAAGTAACTAACCCATCTTTAACATAAATTTTCCAGCTACATGATCCTGTACAGTTAACGCCATGTGTTGAGCGAACAATTTTATCATGCTGCCAGCGGCGACGATAACCTTCTTCCCAACTACGATCTTCTTCAGTAGTGACCCCGTGGTCCCCTGAGAAGCTTTCTGATTTAGGTTTAAAGAAACGTAACCTGTCCAAAAAACGACTCATGTTATTCTCCAAGCTATTATTAGTTAGGCTGATAGTAGATCAGTATTGCTGTAAAACATTGATACAGATCAAACTTCACCAGCCGTTTAAAATAGGGAGTTATCTCTACTACCACTTTAGTGGTATAAAGCTTTGAGCTAGCTTTTAGTTATAATAAGGCTTGCAGCATAAGCAACAGCAAAATGTAATCATTACGCTGATTTTTTGGTTTTTGTAGGTATCACTAATGAATAGTAGCCAGGACGAAGTAAATGTTTGATCGATTATTTAATTCCATCGTGTTTCGCATTGGAAGCATGATGTTTCTACTCAGTTTTGTCTCGATATTCAGTATGTTTAGTTCGGTGTTTATTAGTGAACTAGCTGATCAAGATGCTTTAGTGATCAATGATGCGGGCTCATTGCGTAAGCAAAGTTACAAAATGTTAGCTGAGCTTGAATTGCTCAAAAAAATTGACAGTGAAGCTAAAGCGCAAATGCAGGTTAAACTTCAGAGTTCTATCGAAACATTTAATCAAAAAATAACTGCACCTGTTATGCAATCAAACAACAGCTTTTTAGGTGACATTCCAATAAAAAGTACGCTAATAGCAATACAAAACAATTGGTTTAATGATATTGAACCTAAATTTCACGCGCTAATTAAAAATCCCGAGCTATTAACCTCTACACAATCTTTAGCACTAAATAACATTATTGATAATTTTGTTGTTCGTTTAGACGGCTTAGTAAATCTATATCAACAGCGGGCAGAAAATCGCATTCTTTTGATCCGCATGATCTTAGGGATTTCATTATTTATTACTACCATTTTAGTCGCTTTCACTATGTTTCAAATAAGCCGAAAAATTGAAAAACCGCTATCAGAACTAACTCGTTCGGCAAAGAAAATTATGTCTGGTGACTACACCACCACCACCAAGATCCAACAAAATGACGAACTGGGCTTGCTGGCTGATACCATGAATAAAATGACTCAAGCGCTGTCTTATTCTTATGGTGAATTAGAACAGCGTGTTAAAAATAAAACTGCTGCCCTGCGACAAAGTAACGATTCTCTGGAATTACTGTACCAAACATCACAATTAATTAATCATGCCGATCGCACACTTGATTTAAGGCCCATTGCTATCCGTTTGGCCGAAATCACAAATAAGTCAGATATTGATCTGTGTTTAACAACTGAAACAAGCAGCTTGCCTTATGAGCATATTATCACCCTAGAAAAAGAATCACCTGAACGCTGCCAAATAGGAGATTGCCATGATTGTCTATCCAATAATGGTAGAGACGGCACAGTTCAACCGATGGTTATGCGCTATCCAATAAAAAAAGACGATATTAGCTATGGTGTATTAGTGTGTAATTTAGATGCCAGCACACCACTTGAAGCCTGGCAACATCAATTATTTTCTTCCATTTCCACATTAATTGCTAATGGCTTGCATATAAAACAACAAAATGAACAAAGTCGTCGAATTACTCTACTAGACGAACGCAACGTTATAGCTCGGGAGCTTCATGATTCCTTAGCGCAAGCGCTTTCATACTTAAAAATTCAAGTCTCGCGTTTACAGAAACTGCGTGCAAAAGAAGCCACCGAAGAGAAAATTGAAGACGTTATTTTAGAACTTAAAACCGGTTTAAATTCCGCTTACCGTCAGTTGCGAGAATTATTAACCACGTTCAGGTTGAAAATTGATGTTGAGGGGTTATATCACACCTTTAGCGATACCATTGAACAACTCAATTTGCGTACCAGTGGCACCATGAATTTTGAGTTAGACTATCAAATAGAAAACCTGCCATTAACACCCAATGAAGAAATTCATTTGATGCAGATCGCTCGTGAAGCAACACAAAATGCTCTTAATCATTCCAAAGCCGAAAACGTTTTAGTACGAGCGTTTGCTGATGAAGACAAAAATATTCACTTGACCATTGAAGATGATGGTGTCGGTTTACCCAACGATACCAAAAAACTCAATCATTATGGGCTTGCGATCATGAAAGAGCGCAGTAACAATTTATCCGGCGATATTACTTTATCCAATGGTGATAGTGGCGGCGTGAAGGTTGAATTAATTTTTCGGCCAAGTTATGTAAAAAAACTGGCTACGGTTGCCTAATTGGTGCCTGTCTGGCCGTTGTCTTATTTTTCACAAAACAACGGCTCATTTTTCGGTTTGTGCTCGCGGCAATATTATTGCAATGACAATACTGCTACCTTCTATTTCTTAACGCTTGTAACGCAAGCTCATCCCACGTTTCACTAGGATAAGACGCAAACAAATCATGATTAACACTGCGCATTTTATAGGCATTAGAAATACCCAACATCGCAATATATTCAGCACTAACTACAGTAAACTGCTTTTTATAAGGCAACAAATAATGTTCAAAACCTAACACTGCTTTAGCTTCATCGTATGTGGTAAACCATTTATTAACAAAGGCTGCGCATGCTTTAGTATAAAATAAAGCACCAAAATCTAGGTCTTTTCCATTGCCACGAGCATTTCCTGAAAATAGGTTTTGTAACGCTTGCCAATCTTTAAAACCAAGCTCTCGCGCGATAACCACCTGACAATGTTTTAACTTCACTTCTGTATCGATTAAACTTAACGATTTATGCCATTTGACTAGCCGTACGACGTAATCAGGATCTTTATTTTTATAACCTTTAAACAATAATTTCGCCTGAATTTTGGCTTCATTTAGTGCCCGTTCCATTAGCATTCTCCTTGAACAGTCAATTTCACTTCATTTTTGCGAAGCTGCCAAAAAAGATAACTCGCTAACGCTACCGTTGCGATATCCGCAACAGGGAATGCATACCACAATTTTGTATACCCTAAGGTATAATTAATAGTTAATAATAATGGAACAATAAGGATATAGACCTTAGCCATAGTTAACATCATCGCTTGTTTGGCTCGCCCAACGCCTTGAAAATAGGCAATTGTTATTGACGAGATCCCAGCTAATGGCAGCAAGATGAACATCATTCTGGCAATTTTTGCTCCCGTTTCAATAACCAAAGCATCAGTGGTAAACCCTGATAATAACAGTTCTGGTATGATTAACAGCATAGAAGCCATTATCGAGAGGTACTTAATATTCGCTTTTATCCCATGTATTAACGCTTGCTTAACACGTTCATTATTCCCGCCCCCATAGTTAAAACTAATAATCGTTTGCGACGCATTGGTCATCGCAATCAAAGGCAAAATAATAAATATATTAAATCGACCAATCAATCCATATGCACTCAGCCACTGGGCACTGCTATCATCTATCGATGCAGCAATCAGCCCATTCACCAATCCAATAATTAGTGCAGCGCCTACGTATTGTAATAATACAGGTATCCCCAAAGTTATTATTTTTCGGACAATCTCCATATCGAACAAACCAGACTGCGTTAAAATTTTTCTCAGCGACATTTGTTGAGTAAAATAAAAAACACCAATAATACAACCGATAAATTGCCCGCTGAGTGTCGCCACAGCAGCGCCACTGACTCCCCAATTAAAAACAACAATAAACAGCCAATCAAGAATAACATTAGCAATAGCGCTGACCAAAACACCGACAAATAGTGCGTTCATTCGCCCTTGTGCTCTTAACAAATCAGTTAACAATGACAGAATGAAAATTAATATACTGCCTAATGCCAACGGCATAAAATAGTCGTTGACTGTGGTTTGCAGGGCACTTGGCACGTTAAGTATGCGCAATAAATGTTGATTAAACACAATCGGCATGATGGCTATGAATACAGAAAACACAGCAATAAGTCGAAATGCTGCGACTATGACACAGCTAACTTTAACCAGTCGATTAGCCCCCAAGTATTGGCTAACGAGTATACTTGCGCCATTACTAATTGTTGTCGCCAAGGCAATAATAATCATTTGTAATGGAAAGACTATCGATACCGCCGCCATGGCGCTGCTACCAATAAAACGGGAGACAAAAAATGCATCCACAAGGTTATACAGTCCATTAATGATCATTCCAATAACCATAGGCATGGCCATTTGCATAAAAAGCTTATTAATGGGTTGTGTTAATAAAGAATTTTTTTGTTCAGGCGAATTACCTGACTGAGAATTTTGACTCACAATTTATCACTCCTAAGTTTTGAATGGTGTTCCGCAATTACCAAACTTATTCATGTCAAATTGTAATTTTTTGATTATATAAATATCAGAGTGAATTCATCTTTAGCGGACAGGCGTCTCTGCAACCTGACGCGCAGTCTATTAATTGTGCAAATTTTTGTCAATAAATTAATGTCAAAATAGCCTTAGGGTCAGGTTTTAACGATGAAAGGCGATTATATATAAAAACGAGGATTTGATTTTTACTTGGTAATAGGTATGAAATTCTAACGTTAATCGTTCTAGCCAAGTGCGCAACAACTAACAATGCGATCGCGCTAAAGAACGCTCACGTTATTAGCCTTCTAAAACATTCAATATTATTTACTATGCAGTAATATTTTGATGGCTATGGCTATCACTAGTACGACCTACTGCATTGATATTCATAGATTCAACTCTTAGCAGTTCCCACAAATATTTATATTCCATATATTCAGGTTTAGTTATGTTGTGCTCAATAAGCTTATCGATAAGTTCGTTCAGGCGTCGATTCTGGTAGGCGTTCATCATTACATTCCTTGTTATAGTTCGCATATATTAACTAAGTAACTTTAGCTCATTTGTTCAAATAATCTACATAAAATTAAAGAAACTTAGCTATTTTTGGCTAACTCATTGCGATAAATAGCAAAATATACGATAAATGAAAATGCTACGACAAAGGTTTAACTTTTTATCCGAGCAGCTCGATAAATCACTAACACGACACTTAATAAAATAATAAATTGCGATAGTGGTCCGCCATGTTCGTATGTTTCAACGATCACCACGATTTCTTCATCATGATAGCTATCTTCTAAAGGTAGCGCGTACAAGTTGTTAGTATCATCACTACTAAAAGTTGCCACAACACCTTCCACACCCACTTCGTATAAATCAATTAATACATCATAATTTCCAGTCGGATAACCGTCGACCAAGGTTGAGTTAACTTCATATTGATCATCAATGCTATCACCATAAATAGTGAAAATATCTGAAGAATAATAGTGTATCCAAGGACCTCCATCCTTGCTTAAATACATTTCTGCATAAACATCTGCTGCGCCATATTCAACATCAGCGTCAAACAAAATATTAAACTCTCGATAATAGCCATCATTGTCTATATCGGTGAGTAAAAAGCTGCTCGCATCATGAATCGTGAAATAGTAATCATTAATGCTGGTCTGCACTTGCTCTGCGCGAGCTGTGCCTGGTAACTTATCGATACCGGCTTTTGAAGCTTTCAATAAAAGCGTGTTGCCAGTGATGTCATCACCTATTGACGTTGAAATTTGCGTGCCATCGGATTTCACTTGTTTCCCTGTAGATTTTGACTTAACCAAAGCAAATTGGTTGCTCAAGTTTTGAGCTCCATTTTCGCTAGCAAAGGCTTTACTGGATAACATCAAACTAATGAAAATAATAAGAATGACACAGGCGTATTCAAAAAATATTGCAAGGTTAAACTTTTGTTTATTATTCATGGTAATAGTCCTTATTTTCTAAAGTATTGCCATTTAAGCATTTCCAAACTGAACCAAAGCTGAATCGATAAATTAATCCCATTTTCCAAATAAATATAAAAATGGTGAGAATTGCGAATATTTTGTAATACTCGCTAACAATTCAAATTTGATAATTTCCCTAGAATACAGCAAGATCGATAATCAACTGTTTTATAAGACAAATAATCAAACTTTATACCGTGGCACAAATACTGCGTATATAAGATAAAAGTTAACTCCTTTAAGGGAATCGTGATGAAATCATCAAAACTATCTTTAAAAGCAACTTTGCTTACTAGCCTAATTATCCCTGCTCTGATAATCCTCAGCGGATGCAACAATGCTGACGCCGTTAGTAAAACCGATAAAAAAGAGGAATTAATTGCCATTCCGGTCGAAGTTGCTGATGTAGTACTGGGTGATATCTCTTCCAACTACACTACCACCACCATACTAGAGCCTAAGGACGAAGCTGAAGTGATCAGTAAAGCATCAGGCATCATTGAGAAAATTCATGTTGAAGAAGGTGATTATGTTGAAGCGGGGACGTTGTTAGCTGAAATAGAACCAGAACGTTTTCAACTGAATTTAATCAAAGCGAAAGCAGAACTTTCGAGTTTGAAGCATGAGCTGGAACGTATAGACAAAGTCCATAATAAACAACTTGTTAGTACCGACACTTATGACAAATTAAAGTGGCAATATGAAGCCGCTAAAGTCAATTTAGATTTAGTTAAATTGGATTTAAAAGAGACCCGCATTATTGCTCCTATCTCAGGCTATGTCGCCAAAAGATATGTGAAAGAAGGTAATTTAGTTGAACAATTTCAACGTCAAAAACTGTTTCATATTGTCAAACAGCAAAGTTTACAAGCTATTGTTAATTTACCTGAACAAGAGCTAGGCCGCCTTCACGTGAATCAACTCGCAACGCTTGATTTAACCGCCCTTCCCGATAAAAAAATTACAGCTTTTGTTGAACGTATTAGCCCTATTATAGACTCGGCAACGGGGACTTTTCGAGTAACGCTCAACGTTGACAACCCAAACAATACATTAAAATCAGGCATGTTTGCAGAAGTTAAACTGCACTATGACACTCGTCAAAATGTCACATTGCTACCACGCAACGCCCTTATTTCAATGGATAATCAACACACGGTTTATGTCATCAACGAAGGTAAAGCTAACAAAACTGAAGTTACATTAGGTTATCAAGATGAAGAATTTGTCGAAATTATACAAGGCCTTAACAACGGTCAAAAAGTAGTAACAACAGGGCAAAACAACTTAAAAGATCAAACTGTTGTCGAAATCATCGACGCCATATAGTCATCACTAATTAAGGCATATTATTATGAAAGTCGTTGATATTGCGGTAAAAAGGCCGGTAACAGTTTGGATGTTTACGTTTGCTGTACTACTGTTCGGTATGGTATCACTGTCTCGTTTAGCGGTAAATTTGTTACCTGAATTATCATACCCAACATTAACCATTCGCACTGATTATATTGGCGCTGCGCCAGCAGAAGTGGAACAGTTAATCAGCAAGCCCATCGAAGAAGCCATAGGTATTGTTAAAGGGGTGCGCAATGTGCACTCTATTTCAAAAGCTGGCCAATCAGATGTAGTTTTAGAGTTTGAATGGGGCATGGAAATGGATATGGCCAGCCTCGAAGTCAGAGAAAAACTTGATATTATTCAGCTCCCTCTCGATGTACAGAAGCCTTTGCTGCTGCGCTTTAATCCCAGTTTAGATCCTATTATTCGTTTTGCACTTAAGAGTAAAACCAGTGATAAAGACTTTGATGAATACAAACTTAAGCGTTTGCGCACCTTTGCCGACGAAGAACTTAAAAGAAAATTAGAATCGGTAGCGGGCGTAGCTTCGGTAAAACTGGGTGGCGGTCTAGAAAAAGAAATTCAAATCCTTATCGACCAAAAGAAAACCAGTCAGTTAGGCATATCAGTAGACCAAATAATTAATCGTTTACAACAAGAGAATGTCAACCAATCAGGCGGACGAGTCGCAGATGGTGGACAAGAATACCTAGTGCGTACTCTTAATCAGTTTACATCGCTGCAAGATATGCGCGATATCTACATTGCCACAGTGCAAGGCGCACAAATTAGACTATCTGATATTGCGCAAGTGGTCGACGGCTACAAAGAGAGAACCTCTGTCTCTCGCGTGAATAACGCCGAAGCGGTAGAGATAGCCCTTTATAAAGAGGGTGATGCCAACACCATTGAGGTCGCCGCTAAAGTCGCCCACCGTTTGGAAACAATTAACAAAGAACTCCCTGGTGACTACGAATTAGTGCAAGTGTACGACCAATCTAAATTTATCGCTAATGCAATCAGTGAGGTTAAAAGCGCCGCAATTTTTGGTGGCCTTTTGGCGATGTTAATCCTGTATTTCTTCTTGAAAAATATTTGGACCACCTTGATCATTTCCATCTCGATCCCTGTATCGGTTATCGCCACCTTTAATTTAATGTATGGCAATGAAATAAGCCTAAACATAATGAGCCTAGGAGGAATTGCTCTTGCGGTGGGCTTGTTAGTTGATAACGCTATCGTAGTATTAGAGAACATCGCCCGCCATCAGGCATCAAGCGATGATAATAAACTCGCAGCAACTCTTGGTACAAAAGAAGTATCAACGGCTATCATGGCGTCAACATTGACTACTATGGCGGTATTTTTTCCGTTGGTCTTCGTTGAAGGTATAGCTGGCCAACTATTTAGAGATCAAGCACTAACTGTAACGTTTGCACTTATGGCATCTTTGGTAGTCGCGCTGACATTAATCCCTATGCTTGCTGCTCGCTCAAAACGCCAGCAGAACAATGGCGAAATAACGGCTCAAGCAGCAACCAACAACGTTACGCTAACAAGCCCGAAAAAAGTAAAAGCGTCACCAAACACAAAAGTACAACAAGTAGGACATTATCTGTTGCTACCATTAACACTGTTAAAACGCGTGTTATTTTATTACCTACCACTTGGTACCAGCATTTTGATTGGCAGCATCTTTCGCCTTCTCAGTAAATTATTCAAGAGATTATTCCAGCCAGTATTGTGGTTATTCGACCGATTTTATTCTGGCTTTGAGCTGTCTTACCAAAAACTGCTAAAACAAGCGCTTAAATTAAGAGGCCTTATTTTAGCGGTAATCGCAGGCATATCATTCGCTTCAGTCACACTAATCTCACATTTAGGCGTAGAATTAATCCCTGCACTTTCTCAGGGCGAATTTTATGTAGAAATTAGCTTACAGCCTGGTACACCGTTAGCATCTACTGATGAAACACTGAAGAAAATTGCCATTGTTGCCGAACAACAAAGTGAAGTTAAACGCACTTATACGTTAGCCGGTACAGGTAGCTTAATGAATGCGTCCCCTGCGCAAGGGGGTGATTATTGGGGCCGACTTAATATTGTCATGAATGACGGCAGTACGGTCAATGATGAACAAAAAGTTATGACATTACTGCGTGAACATTTAGCCAAGTTGCCCGGAGTACAAGCGAAGTTTGCCAAACCGGAATTGTTTACCTTCAAAACACCAGTCGAAGTAGAGTTTGCAGGTTATGATTTAGACTTACTCAAACGCTATGGTGATAAGTTAGTCAGTCTATTGGAACAAAACGACCGCTTTGTTGATATCAAATCAACCTTACAAACGGGTCAACCGGAAATAAAGATCCACTTTGATCATGCTCGATTAGCTCAACTGGGTTTGTCAGCGCCGCAAGTAGCAAAACTATTAGCAAGTAAAGTAGGTGGTGAAGTCGCCAGTCAATATTCTCTCAAAGACAGAAAGATAGATATTTTAGTAAGAGCCATAGAACAAGACCGAGATTCTGTTGCCGATATTCGTCAAATAATAGTCAACCCTGGCGGCGCAAACCCCATCCCGTTATCATCGGTTGCAACGGTGGATATTTCCGTTGGCCCTAGTGAAATAACGCGTATAGGGCAGCAACGGGTTGCGGTAATTTCGGCTAATTTGAGTTATGGTGATTTAAATGAAGCGGTGTTGGCAATACAAAGCACCCTTGGACAAATGGATATTCCTTACAGTATTCAACCTCGTATTACCGGACAAAACGAAGAAATGGATGTGTCATTTAACTCGTTGAAATTTGCCTTAGCATTAGCGGTATTTTTAGTGTATTTAGTGATGGCGGCACAATTTGAATCGCTACTGCACCCGTTGTTGATCTTATTTACCGTTCCTCTTGCCGGCGCAGGCTCTATTTATGGATTGTACATAACCAACACGCAAATCAGTGTAATTGTTTTCATCGGTTTGATTATGCTCGCGGGCATTGTTGTTAATAATGCTATTGTTTTAATCGACCGTATTAATCAGCTGCGCGAGCAAGGCGTTGACAAAGCCAAGGCCATATTCGACGCTGCCACGACGAGATTGCGCCCTATTATCATGACCACGTTAACCACTACGTTAGGATTATTACCGCTTGCGATCAGCGTCGGTGAAGGTGCTGAAATTAGAGCACCGATGGCGATAACCGTCATTTTTGGCTTGCTATACGCGACTTTATTGACGCTGTTTTTTATTCCGGTGTTATATAGCCTCTTCGATCGTAAAACATTTGGAGCGCATCATGAGTAATAGCACTAAGCAAAATAGTGAACATCATGATAAAGATACGGTTGGCGCAACATTAGCAAGTTTTGCACTGCGCCGCCCTGTTACCACTATCATGGTATTTTTATCGCTATTTCTATTGGGTTTGATCTCAAGTCGACTCTTGCCATTAGAAAAATTTCCCGGTATCGATATTCCGGCGCTTTTCATTCAAGTACCTTATCCTAATTCCACGCCTGCCGAAGTAGAACGTTTGATCACACGTCCAATCGAAGAAGCGCTGGCAACTATATCGGCGGTGAAACAGCTGCGCTCAACATCCAGCGAAACAGGCGCACAAATACAATTAGAATTTGATTGGGAAGAAAACATTAATGCTAAAAGCATTGAAGTAAGAGAAAAGGTTGATGCCATTCGTCATTTGTTGCCAAAAGATGTTCAGCGGGTACTAGTCTATCAATTTAATACCAATGACATGCCGATTTTCCAATTACGCATATCGAGCCAGCGAGATCTATCGTTAGCTTATGATCTATTAGAGCGACACCTAAAAAGGCCGATAGAGCGGGTCACTGGAGTCAGTAAAGTAGAACTATACGGCGTTAATAAACGTCAAATTAGCATTCGCTTAAATGCAGACAAGGTAGCCGCCCTGCATATCAATACCCGTGAATTAGCACAAACCTTAAACCAATATAATTTTTCCATGACTGCCGGGCACATCTTTGATGACGGTAAAAAAATATTGGTTAATCCAGTAGGTGAATATCAGAGCATAGATGAAATTGGTCGTTTAATTGTCGCTGATAATGTTCGCTTAGCTGATATTGCCAATATTCAATACGAATTGCCCAAACGTGAAGAAGGTCGACATCTTGATCAAACCTATGCCGTTGGTCTACAAATCTTTAAAGAATCCAGTGCAAACCTAGTCGATGTTGCCGATCGGGTGTTAACCGTGATCAACAACGTGGGCGACAACCCGCAATTTAACGGCATCAATTTATATGTTATGGACAATACTGCTGAAGGTGTAACCAGCTCACTCAGCGATTTACTCAGTGCAGGTCTGCTAGGAGCCCTGTTATCAATAGGGGTGTTATATCTATTTTTAAGACATATCACTACCACTCTCATTGTTGTTTTATCCGTGCCTATTTCAATTTGTATTACTTTGGGCATGATGTATTTTTTCGGCTATAGCTTAAATATTCTATCTATGATGGGGCTGTTACTTGCCGTTGGGATGTTAGTTGATAACTCTGTGGTGATCACCGAGAGTATTTTCCAAGAAAAAGAACATACACAAGATCCATTAATCGCTACCAAGGTAGGCGTAAATAAAGTCAGCTTGGCGGTAATAGCGGGTACGGCAACAACCATGATTGTATTTTTACCCAATATTGTCGGGGTAAAAATTGATATCACCATATTCTTAGAGCATGTCGCTATCGCTATTTGTATTTCCTTGTTTGCCTCGTTATTAATTGCGCAAACGTTGATCCCTTTACTCACCAGTAAAATAAAACCGGTGACCAATGCCACTACGCAAAAAAACGCTAATAAAGTACACCGCTTTTATATGAAATCATTGAGCTGGTCACAAAATCGCCCAAAAACTACCGCTTTAATTGCGATTTTATTGTTAGCGAGTATTGCCATTCCCATGCCGTTTGTTACCAGTGATGAAGAACAAAATTTTGATGATAATCGTATCTTTATGCGCTATTACCAAGATCAACAATACACACTTGAAGAAGCCGAACGAGTGATCACTAAAATGGAAAACTACCTCTATAGCAACAAGGAAGCATTTTTCATTGAATCAGTTTATAGCTTTTATTCGACCTCTGACATGCAAACCACCATCTTGTTAAAAGAAGGCAAACTGCCCATTAAGATGAGTGAACTTAAGCAGAAAATTCGCGAAGGTATGCCTAAATTTGTCCGAGTTAAACCAAAATTTGGCTTTAATGACGGTAACGGTGGCGGCGTGCAAATTAACCTTACTGGTAACTCAACTGATGTACTGTTAAAACTTGCGGACAATGTTATCCCGTTGCTCAATAGAATAAAGGGATTGGAAGATGTCAGTTCAGAGACTCAAGGCCAGCAAAAAGAGCTGCAAATACACGTCGATAGAACCAAAACTTATCGTCTTGGCTTAACTACTAGCGAAGTTGCTACCGCCGTTTCGACCGCGTTAAGAGGCATGAACCTTCGTACATTCCGCCATGGCGAAACTGGCGAAGTGGATATTATGCTTAACTTCAATGAAAAAATGCAATCATCGGTGGCAGAGCTCAACAAGTTGCCAATTTCACAATTGCCTGACGGGCAAGTGATCACTCTCGCCAATGTCGCAACGCTTAAAATAGTGCCCCGACTAACCAGTATCCAACGTTATAATCGTCAAACGGCATTAACCATTCGCGCCAACCTTGAAGATCTGACCTTAGAGCAAGCTCAAGAAAAAATCGAAGCAGTATTTAAATTAGTTGAATTCCCCAGCGGCTATAACTATACGCTTGACGGTAGTTTTCAACGCCAAGATCAAGCCGAAAATGTGATGGGCCAAAACATGATATTGGCAATATGCATGATCTACATTGTTATGGCGGCACTGTTCGAAAGTCTCTTATTACCTACAGCAGTGATTACTTCTCTGCTATTTTCTTTTGTCGGTGTGTTTTGGGCATTTTTTGTTACCGGCACCAATATGTCGGTAATGGGGATGATTGGCATGCTGATATTAATGGGCATAGTGGTGAATAATGGCATAGTGCTGGTTGATAGGATCAATCAACTAATGAACGATGGGCATGATGAAAAAAGCGCCGTAATAGAAGCCTGTGACACGCGATTACGGCCCATTATGATGACAGTATCGACAACCATATTGGGCTTAATTCCACTCGCTATGGGCAATACCCAAATTGGTGGCGACGGCCCAGCCTATTCACCAATGGCCATTGCCATTATTGGTGGTTTAGCGTTTTCTACCTTAACCAGCTTATATTTAGTGCCTTTTGCTTACGTGCAATTGTTAAGGTTAAGATCTTACAGTTGGGCAATTATCAAACAGAGTAAGCAAATAGTGAATAAAAAAATTAAAGCTTAAATTCAATAGGTTAAAAATTAATTGAAAATTATTTAACACTGAGTGGAACTTTATTATGAATAAGGCCTCTTACTATACGAGAGGCTTTTATTTCCCTTAGTGTTTCATGTTTTTATAGTGCGTTTACTTGTTTACAGGTAAACGCTTTTTTTTGGCCAAAAATCATAAAACCTCTTCACAGATAAACAGAAAGTTGCTCCTCCTGCGATGTTCAACCAAGACAGCAAGCGCAGAATAACTTTGTGCATGACGAGAGTTAATCTGCATAGATGCCGTGAACACGTTGCATGCGCTTAACAAAAGCCTGTGCAAAACGCTCTGCGGCATTGTCATCCATATTAAAATAAAGTGAAGGCTCGATAAGTTCTGCTTCCATCAAGGCAAAACTGTCTTGATGACGAACAAAATCAACACGCGCATAAAGCGGCATTTCGCCTATTGCCGTTAACGCATTTTTTGCGCATCTCGTTAACTCTCTTTCTGGTTCTATGGTTTTCAACTGACCACCGTGCTCTTCTTGCACCCTAAAATCATCTTGTTTCGGGGTTTTCAAAATACTGTGACTGTATTCACCATCAAAATAAAAGCACGAGAACTCACCTTCGCTGATAATATTTTCCATAAAAGGTTGTACCATAAATTCAGCATCCCCAAAAATATCAACAAGTTCAGCCGTTTTTTCAGAATAATTGTCTTTGGTTAGCCAAAAAGTATTATCGGCATTGGCACTGATCCTAGGTTTGAACACTATTTGCTGAGTGTCAAAATGAGCAAAGAATTTTTCAATGTCATCGCCAGTTAATCCTGTTTGCCATAGTGTAGGAACGATAGTCACGCCTTTATCTTCCAGCAGTTTTAAGTACGCTTTATCAATGTTCCACCGCACTATATCAAGACTATTTTCCAATACGGCATTTGACGCTTCAATTTGTTCTAAAAGCGCTAAAAACGCAGGGGCATCGTCTTGATAATCCCAAGGGGTACGAATAACAACAACATCGAATTGATCCCAGTCAACATCGTTTTGTCGCCATGAAACGACCTGGGTTTGCCAACCTAATGCCAATAAAGGCTCTTCAAATAAATAGTCATACGCTTCAAAATTTTCTAAATTGTCCATAGACAAAATTGCACAATGTTTCATTTCATATTCCATGGTTGCTATACGGGAAAATAAGCAAAATGACTACTTAACAGCAGGCACGTCATCAGCTCATAGGGTTAACTTGCCTGCACAACTAAACGGTAAGGCGTTGAGTCGCTTACACTATCAAATGGATAACAAGTGATCAAAATTAAACCGCGATTATTATCATTATTTTCAATGCTATTTGACAGATAAATTTGTTCATTACGCGTGTCGAACACCATTATTGTTGTAACGTAATATGCTTGAATAACCCTCATTTAATTTTTGCACACGGACATCATCTTCAACAGCACAAGCAAGCCACATTATCTGGCTGATTCTTTTTATGGCAACGATGTATTGCAAACGATGATTTAATTTACGCATTTCAATATCCTTTTGACAGAGGATATTATTGTGACAACGAAACATGGGATGATGCGGGTCAAACCAAGGAAAATCCATGCTGAATAATCATCAACTATGGCAACAGTTAGATCGGTTTTTTCTACACGACAAATAAAAAGTACTGTCCTTATTCCCCTAGAATAGGGACAACCAGACAAGTTTCGCAAGATATTCTGTCAGTTCTGTCACAACAAGCTAAAATAGAGGTTACAGGACAAAAAATATTTAGTAGTCTAAATTATTTACTAAATTACTCTAAACGACATTTACTTACTCATATGCTGCAAATTGACGAAAATGTGCTTGCTGATATAGGTCGAGGATTTTCAGTTCCAGCGCAACCCGAACTCTTGATAAAACTGCAAGATCTAATGTCGGCTACCGAACCGGATCTGAATATTATCGCCGATACTATTTCAAAAGATGTCGCCGTCAGTGCCACCATTCTTAAAACCATTAACTCTCCTTTATACGGCTTAGCCCGTTCGATTTCAGACATAAAAAAATCAGTACGATATATTGGCTTGCACGGGATAAAAACGCTGGTAACCAGTAGTTTAATCAAACAAAGTTTTAGTCAAAATAAATGTAGTATTGCACTGGACGACTTTTGGAATAATGCCACCAACATAGCTAATACGGCGGTATTTATAAACAACTCTTTAAAGCAAAAAATGTCGAGTGAAAAATTATTTACACTCGGACTATTCCACGATTGCGGCATCCCTGTAATGGCGATGAAATTTGCTGATTATCAAGCAACGCTAGAGCACGCGAGGATCACGCCAAGTGAATTATTACCTGAAATTGAAGAAAGTATTTACCAAGTAAACCACGCCACTATTGGCTATTACGTCGCTTCATCCTGGCGTTTACCGAAAGACATCTGCCAATTAATTTTACTACATCATGATCGTGAATTTTTACTTAAACTTGACGGCAGTGAACAACAAAGAGCATTTGCGATACTAAAAATGGCAGAAAATATTGTTCATTTGCATAAACATTTTCGAGATTGCGCAGATTGGTCGTTTATTCAAGATTCAGTAATGACCATATTAGATATCGATGAAGAGGATATTCAAGACATGATCGAGGATCTCAGTGAGAATCTCGTTTAATAACACAGCAATAAATTAACAAATACAATCTCTTTCTGCTATTCCCCCTTAAACTGGTCAAGTTTTTCATTTTTATCAAAATTTTGTCAATAAATACTGAAATGTGTCCTATTATTAAATCGTTAAGTAAACTGATTTAAGACGTTTCCTATAAAAATAATAAATTGAAAAGACAGGAGTCTATATGAGTGCTGAAAATGCCTTGTATTCGATATTAGCTGATAAGATTGAACAGAACACTTTAGTGTTACCCTTGTTACCTGAAATTGCGCTAAAAGTAAGACAAAAAGCCAGCGATCCTAAGGTAAGTTTACATGATCTTGGCCGGCTCATTAGCCACGATGCAACGTTATCACTAGATATTATCAGAGTGGCTAACAGCGCCGCATTAGGTGGCATAAAAAAAGTGGAATCAGTGCAACAAGCGGTATCTCGAATAGGCTTAGATAACATCAAAACTATCGTTACTGCGATGGCAATAAAACAAGTATTTACCTCCGATAATGCCAATATTTCTATGCATATTAATTCGTTATGGACAAAAACGGTTGATGTTGCTTCGGTGGCAATCAGTTTATTTTCGTTTTATCGACAAAACCACAGGTTTACACCACTTAATTCAGATTTGTTAACCTTAGTATCGCTAGTGCATAACATCGGGGTTTTGCCGATATTAACCGAGGCTGCGCTGCACGAAAAGTTATTTGCGGCACCTAAATTTTTAAAACATGCTGTTATCAATTTATCCAATGATATTGGCATGAAAATAACCCAAGCATGGGGCTTACCTGATGAAGTCACTATGGTAGTTGGTAGCTGGCAAGACTTAATGTTTCATACAACAGATGCGCAATATATCGACTTTTTAAGAGCAGGAGCTCTGCATTGTGGAATATTTACCAATGAAGTAACACATAAAAACCTCACGGCAGACTATCTCGATAAAAATATATTGCCACATAAGCATTTTATGCAATCGGAAGAGTTTACTGAAATGCTTACAAAAACAAAATCAACCTTTACCTAGTGAATCTTACTCTAAATTACCCCCTGTTGAATTGCTGTCAGTACCGCTCAGATGCGATCTCGAGTATTTAATTTTGCCAGTATAGTCGAGACATAATTTTTTACCGTACCTTCTGCCAAAAAAATACTTTGTGCAATATCATTATTTTTATAATGAACAACAACATACCTTGGCTGCTTTTAAATGGTTTTTATCTTTAGTCACTACTTAACCTGAACACGGGAATAAGCAATAGATGTCAAGCCACAATTTTTTAAACCTATCTGCATTAAGTTACACTTATTAGTCCGCTATTAGGGTCCCCAAATCAGCCTTAATATCAACAAAACGCATAACCTTGTATTTGAATCACATTAAACACCCCACGCAATCATTTGAAATACAACGATTTAGCGTGTGAATTGGTAAGTTGTTGTACATTGATTATTCTAAACTCGGGTTAATCAATTTTTTTTGTTATTAACGCGAAAATAATTCGCTTTTCTTCTTTTTTAAAAAGGAACAATATCTGACGAAAATTCAATGGTGAATTTTTGAAGAGGAAAAAACAATGACTATTGATGAATATGATGACACTGAGAGTCCATATTTTGATAATGGAATTTCAGGTTATGAAATTGCTTATGGTTCAGCCAATATCACCGCGATTAAAAGCAACCGTAAACAAAAAAGCAAAGTAAGGCAACGAATCGATTTAATACAAGAGAATCGTAAGTTAAAACAAGACACAGATACCTTGTTTAATGTTTGTTAATGGCACAACAGTATTGTGCGAATTTATAAAGAGATAAATTTAATGAAAAAAGTTTTACTTGTTTTAGGATTGTTAGCGACTTTCACTAGCACATGCTTACGTGCCGCAGACGAAGATATGTCAGTACCTGCAGCTGAACAAGAATACTTGCTAGAAGTACTTGAATCATGTAAATCGATGGCGGCAGAAGATGGAGTCGACGCTGACGTACTAAATGATTACTTATTAGTCTGTATAAATGACGATTTAGAAGCGATGGGGTACCAGCTAATCAATAGCCTACCTAAATCTTAATCCTTATTTATAAGTATCAGCAGTCAATTAACGATTACTGATACTCTATTTGCTGAGTGAATTGTGCATAATTTTTGACGTTAAAAAGCGGCAATCGCTTGTTTAATAACATCAGACTTTTGACTTTTCGCCAAATAGATAGCAAAAATATCACGCGAATATACCGGAGCTTCTTTAATTAAATAAAGCTTTTGCGAATCTAGATGTTCTAAAGTCATTTGTTTAGGCAAATAGGCACTTCCGCCTACATCCAAAATAAATTGCAATGCTACTCTTGGCTGACTCATACAGTGGCGCGCAGGTGGCGCATTGGGATGCTCACGTAAATGTTGAACATTAACCGCTTCTCCGTAATCGACCATAATATAATTTTCTAACACTTCCCCTTCTACATGCGACTCAGGTTGCGTCGACACTAAATGCAAAGGCACAGTGCAGACTTTCGTTGTCACCAACTCTTCAGCAAAAGGTGGCTCAAATAAAAAGGCAATGTCTAAAATACCATTTAAGACACTTTTTCTCAGTTCTAATGGGTTGTAGGTATTGGTAAGCAAACTAATATCATCAATGCTTTGATGTAAGGTTTTTAACCATTGTTGCAAGACAATATCCCAGATCGACATCATAGAGCCGATCACCAACTGCAATGAATGACTATCGGTAATACCTACGTCTTGCTTGGCTTTTTGCCACATAAATATCATTTCATTGGCATGCTTAATTAAACGATGTCCTTCAGGGGTTAACGCTAAGTGCTTTTGACTGCGGTCAAATAACAATACCCCTAGTTCATCTTCTAGCAGTTTTATCCGAGCACTCACGGCAGATTGAGTAATAAACAATGCCTCAGACGCCAAGCGAAAATGTAAGGTTCTACTTACTTCAAGAAAGGTTTTCAGTAACTCTATCTTCATCAAACTAACTTAGTTATTAATCAAAATATTTTATCAAACAGCATAAAATAAAGATTTTTTTTGTCTAGCATTATCTTTATAGATTAGGGTCTGTTGATCTTTTACAAGTAAATTTAACAGTCATCAATAGCTAATTGAAACAGTAGCTCCGCTATACTTTACTGTGCTCAAGGAAGCTAATTTTTTTATCGGTTGATGCTTTGTTTGCAAACCATAGCGCCATAAAATCTGCAGTCAAGCGCTGCTCTATTTCTAGTGCTCTATCGGTAGGACAAAAAATAGTAAAGATAATTTGGGTATCACCTATGTCCGATGTCGCTACTTGAATGTGAGGCTCCGGCCCCGCAATATTTATATCTAACCTATTCTCGATTAAATGATTGTAACGAATCGCAACATCATTAAAGTCAGCACAATAATCATGTGCTTTTTGTTTTAATGCGTCCATAAAAATAAAGGGATTAACACTTTCATCTCTGGTGATAGTAAAGTGATGAACTGCGTATCGCTTAAGAAAGTTTAGATTTTTGATCACTAAAGTGATCAGTTGGCTATTGGGTAGATATAGGGTTTTACCCGTGTATTGGTAATCATCAATATTCACTTCTAATATGGTTAACTTAGCCCAATCTATCGCGTTAACTTCACCGCAATAGTTACCCACTTGGATCCAATCTCCAATGCGAAAAGGTCGACTCGATAAAATGTAGACAAAACCAATAAAGCACTGAATAAACTCTCTGGTCGCTAGAACAATTGCGACAATAAAGGCAGCAATTGAAATAGCAAACTTTTGAATTTCAAGAGACCAAATATTAAAAGCAATAATGATAATGGTGAAGTTAAAAACATTATTGATCAAGTTCACCAATAAACGTCGGTCTTTCTTTTTGCGTTTAGCGCTTTCCTTTATAAATTTAACGATCAGTAATTTACATACTAATATAATTGAAACTAATAACAGGGTTAGCGACAGTTTATTATTTAAAAGAATTTCCAACACTACAAACTTATCCAAAGCCAATGATACGCCACATTAACTTATTATATTTGTGCGTACCAACCCTTTATTTAGCAAATTTCAAGATTGTACGTTACGTGAACACTTCTCGGATGGTATAGATTCTGTGACTCGCTACTTAAAGGCAAAAAATCACTTTTTGCCAATGATGTTAAGCCATATTTACACTTGTAACGGCCAGTGTGCGTTTAGAGCTATGTTTAGCAGGCTACGATAAATTCGGATAATCCAATATAAAACACGCTATAATCTTTGTTGTATACCTCTAACAGCAGATTTTATAAATCAACTAGTTAACAAAATATGGGGATCCCATATACATGAATACACAATATTTATAACGTTCTGTTCAAGAGTTATGAATTCTTCATTGATGTAACCATAAAAAGTAAAACACATTATTATTCCTAAACAAATGATTAAAAAGACATGTACTGATTTAATGATGATGCATAAAAGTCTGTTACTTTTATTGGTATTTTTTATACCTATTTTTGTGTCGGCGAATAATCTTAATTTCAGTGTAAATAAAGATATCCCTATGGATATTATCAACAATATCAATAGTCATTTAGGGGATTTACCCAACAACCAAGCCGAACGACGGTTGTTTATTTACAATGCGAAAAATAAGGTCACTAAAGCGTTACAAGCACTAGGTTATTATCGTTCAGACATAACTATCACAACACTTGAAAACACAGATGGACCTTGGCATTTAAACATAGAGGTAATGCTTAACGAACCGACGCTAGTTAAATCTACTAAATTCATCATTTCAGGTGACGGACAAACAGATCCAATATTTAAAGAATTTATTAGACAAAATATTTTTGAAGATAATAAAAAGCTCAACCATGGCATATATGAAGACTTTAAAATTTCACTTACCTCATTAGCATTAAAATATGGCTACTTTGATGCCCGATTTCTAGAGAGCCGCATTGCTATTCACCAAAGCTATCATAGCGCGGAAATTTATATTCATTTTGATACAGGACAACAATATCATTTTGGTGAAATAAACTTTAGTGACGTTGAAATAGAAGATGAATTATTAACACAATTGGTGCCTTTTAAAGCAAGCGAACCTTATCATATAAAGCACTTACGTGAATTTCAAAATCAATTAGTACAAACGCAATATTTTGATAATGTTATTATTACACCAAAAACCAATATCAGTAGTGATGGCAAAATTCCGATTGACGTAAATTTGGAAATTAATGATAAACATCATTTAGAATTTGGTATTGGCTACGCAACAGACACTGATTTGCGGGTATCAGCAGGATGGGAAACGCCACTCATTAACAGTTATGGGCACCAACAAAAAACTAAAATCACATATTCTCGCATCAATCCTGTAGGGCAATTTAATTACACCATTCCCTTAAGCCACCCGCTCAAAGACATATTGCAATTTGAACTTAGATTGGAAGATGATATATATGGCGATATATCGAGTAAATATTGGTCTGCTAGACTAAGTAGAATTCGAAACAAAACAGGTTTGATTTCTGAATACTATTTACGCTATTTACAGGAAGACTGGTCTCGCGATGGTGACAAGTATGCAACTACATACTTTATACCCGGCATAACTTGGTCAAAGGTCACTCGCGGCGGTTCCCCTGTTAATCCAAGTAAAGGATTTAGCCAGTACTATAATCTTGAAATCAGTCATACTGCCATAGAAGCTGATATCAACCTTGCTCGATTTCATGCGAAATGGAAATACATAACCAACATCAACGAAAAACATCGTTTTGTTGCCAGAGCCGAATTCGGTATATTAGAACCAGATTCAGCAGGCTTGAGCAAGTTGTCTCCTTCCCTCAGGTTTTTTACCGGTGGAGATCAAAGCATTAGAGGGTTTGCTTACCACTCTATAGGCTCACGTGTAAGTAGTGATAAAGACATTTCAGACGGCCAAAAAAATCAACTTGTTGTCGGTGGCTCAAGACTATCAGTGGGTAGTTTTGAATATCAATATCAGTTTGCTGAAAAATGGCGTGCTGTATTATTTGTCGATGCCGGTGATGCATATACAAAAAACAACATGAAACTCAAGTATAGCATTGGGCCTGGCATTCATTATTTATCTCCGATCGGTGCCATTCGTTTGGATCTTGGTTATAGCTTGAGCAAAGACAACCCTTCATGGCGGATCCACTTCAACTTAGGGGCAGAGCTGTAAATGCGGAATTCTCTTAAATTATCTAGACTCAAGTTACCTAGTATAATTTTGGCCTCAGTGACGGCTATTCTATGCGTTATTGCTTTAATGCTTTCAACCCCGTGGGGCTCTCATCTTACGGTCGTCATTATAAATAAAACTACACCGATCACTGTTGTCTATAAAGACGGCATTCTTCTGAAAAATATAACCTTTTCTCAGTTATCACTAAAGCATAACAATAATACCGAAATACATGCCAAAAATGTGGTCCTAAAACTAAACGCGGCTTGTGTTTGGACAAAAAAGCTATGTATTGATGAATTAAATATTGATGATTTAAAGATAACCGTCAATCAACTCAAGCAACAGGCTGAGCAAATACCGTCAAGTAATGAACTTATTAAATTTCCTTTCGCTATTGAAGCAAAAAAAATCAGCAGCAGAAAAACATTTATTTCGGTAAATAATACCGTGGTTAATGCTGAAAATATTAATACTGGCGCATTTTTAAAACGCTCACTTCTTCGCTTAAGCAACCCTAGCGTTAATAAGCTATTGATCACCTTAGATAGTAAAAACAAGTTAGTGAATAAAAAAGCAGTCGCTCGTCCGCCTGAAAAAAATGCAGACAATACTTGGTCACTTGCTTCATTGCCAGACATAAATATTCCGTTAACCTTACAAATAAAAAAGGCTAATATCGGCCAATTAATCCTTAAATCCAATGATAATGAAGAGCCAAATTTAGCACTAACTAACAGTTTGTTTTCATTAAATTGGCACGCGGCTGATTTAACTATTCTAGACTTAGCGAGCAACCACAACCTGCATGGTGCCGCGACACTTGCTGGTGATATTTCTTTTAAATTCCCGTATCAAATTAACATAACTGCCGCCAGTGATTTGAGTAATATTGATTCAATACCACAACTAGCTGGTACGAAACATAAAACCCAGTTTAAGGGAACTCTATCGTCACTTAGCTTTAACAGTAAGCTATTGGGTAAAGTACAACTCTCTGCTCTGGGTAACATTGATTTAACACAACCCACACTGCCATTTAATAGTGAGTTAATAGTAGAAAAACTGGATTTTTTTGATAAACAATTGGCAGCAGATAAACCATCTAGTGCGTTATTAGATATATCGGGAGATATTAGCAGACAAAATTTCACTCTCCACGCGATAATTAGCGCGCACGGCTATAAAAATGCAGAACTCAACCTTAATGGCCACCTCGATGATAAAACACTTACCGTGAAAACACTTACTATTATCGACAAAAACACTAATAGTATGTTGAACCTCAAAGGGAAATGGGGTTATAAGAATGGCAACGTTTTTCAATTTGACGCTCAATCAACAGGCGTAACCTTACCCATATTGCCTGAAATTGAAAACTTTCCACATGGTAGACTAGCTGGCTCTATTCAGCTAAAAAGCATGCTGCAAAACAACAATTGGTCGTTAAATATTGCAAATGCTTCACTTAATGGCTCGCTAAACGATCAGCCGATAAAAGCATTAGGTACACTTGCGTTTGATAGCAAGTGGCAAATTAAACCTAGTCACTTTTCGTTAACAGTTGGTGACGCAGTATTAAAACTGAACGGCTATACGGATGAGTTTTGGCACGTTAAAGGCGAACTAGCTGTTCCAAAACTAGAACAGTTAATAGCTAATAGCCGGGGCAATCTAGTATCAACATTGACCATCGATGGTCTACTCGACAATCCCATATTGAAAATAGACGGTAAGGTAACACAATTTTATTGGCAAGATATCGCTAGTCCTGAGGTTTTATTGCAAGCAAGCTATCAATTATTTAAACAGCACAAAACCGATTTAATCGTAAACAGTGAGAAATTACGATGGAAAGATTCAGAGTTAATTAATGTTGGAGCAACTCTACTTGGTGATATAGAGCAGCAGACAGTTAATATTAATTGGTTGGGTGACTTAGCGGCCAACTTTTCGTTAACAAGTAAATGGTCAGCCAAAACTAAAAAATGGCATGCTCTATTTACTGATAGCTCGATCAAATATCTTGGTCGAATGTGGCAAACAGATAAAAACCTTTCACTAACGTATGACTACCCTACACATAGCGTGGCAATACAGCAGCATTGCTGGATAGGAAAAAGTGTTGAACTATGTGTCAATGATGATTTTACGATTCAAGAGTCAGGTAAATTAACACTAACTGCGGATATTAATTTAGCAGAAGTTGGCGACGTTTTTATTCCTGATGATATTCTTGTCACTACAAAAATACACAACAACATCGACGTAAAGTGGTCATCACCAAAAGAAATAGATTGGTCGGTAAATACTGATATTGAGCAAGGTAATATACAATTACTTAAAAGTGAAAACATTGAAGGACAACCGCTCAATGTTTCTTGGAAACGAGGAACGGGAGCTTTTAGATATAACGATAAAAAGTTAACGTCTCATTTACGACTTTACCCTGAACAGTCATCAGATAAAGCGGTTTTAGACCTCGAAGCGGCGCTAGAATTAACCACAAACAAATTATCAGGGAAATTTACAGCAAATAACCTCAGTTTATTTTTTCTACAAGGTTACTTTTCAGAAATAAGAGAATTGAACGGCACTCTCAATGCTGATATTGATATCGATGGCACGATTTCATCTCCTGAATTTAACGGTAATATCAATATCACCGACACCTCTATTAAGCCAATAAGAACAGTCAATAGCTTAGATGAATGGCAGATAGATATTGAATTGCTTGGCCATAGAGCATTACTGGCTAGTGAGGGTCTAATTAATAGTAATAAAGCAAGTTTACTTGGCAAACTAAATTGGCAAAATGCTTTTATGGCTGAATTTGAAATAAATGCTGATGAACTTGAATTGTCGCATCCGCCAATGGCAAGTGCCACCTTATCGCCTAAATTGAACGTTAAAATAACAAAAGATACGCTAAAGCTAATTGGCGATGTCAACGTATCTAAAGGTAAATTAACCTTACTCCAATTACCGACCGGCAGTATTGCGGTTAGTGACGACATTATTATTGTCAATGACGAAGGTATCGAAATAGAAAAACCGACGCGTTTTAACGTTGAAACTGATATTAACATTTATATCGCTAACAATATAACAGTATCCGGCTACGGTTTTAATGGTCTATTAGGCGGTAAATTGCAAGCAAAACAACAACCTCATTATCCCTTACAGCTGTTTGGTGATCTGACTATTTCAGATGGATTGTATAAAGCCTACGGTCAAAAATTATCAGTTAATAATAGTCGACTATCGTTTAATGGTCCGATAGATAATCCATTAGTTGATGTGCGCGCCGCTCGTTATATATCAAAAGAAAATGTCACCGCTGGGATAGAAATATATGGCCCAGCTAACGCATTAGCAGTAAATTTATTTTC
The DNA here is from genome assembly GCA_040779335.1 of Colwelliaceae bacterium 6471. GTDB lineage: Bacteria > Pseudomonadota > Gammaproteobacteria > Enterobacterales > Alteromonadaceae > JBFONV01. Next base: position 408,446 of record JBFONV010000001.1, on the reverse strand, counting down.
CACCCCGATAAAGTCAAAAACGGAAATTCTCTCCTATATTACCAGAGGTAAAGGCATTGACACCAAAGCTCAAAGTAACAATACATTAGGAATAGCCTTAGGAGCGACTTTAGCCAACGCTTCGGGGGTATTAGAAACCATAGAAAAAATCCCTCTAATTAATAATGTAGAACTGGAAGGCGATGAGAACCAAGCAGCTATCGCGGGTTATATTGGTGATAACTTATACTTAAAATACGGTATAGGTGTTTCAGAGCCTATCAATGAATTAACAGTGAGGTTTTACTTATTAAACCGTTTGTGGATTGAAACTGTCTCAGGATTAGAGCGATCTGCTGATCTTTATTTTTCGTTCGATATTGAGTAGATTGTCACAGCTACATTAATTACTATAACGCCATTAGAATTAATAACTCATGCTAATAGTTATTTAAACTGTATAGCTCTCGCTAACTTGCCATAGTTGCGACAGAAATTAGAATACTGAGCAAAATAAAGATAACGACATAAACATCTACCATTACATTTGAATGCTTTTTCATTGATACCTCAAACAACCTTTCACAAAGAATGCATACTAATTAGCTGCAGTTTATTCTTTACTACCGAGATTACCAACGCAAAAAATTTGACAGTTCGAACAATATTTTTGATTAATGATAGTTGGGATTTTTAAGATTACTTTTACAGTCGTTTATTTGATGTTTAGGCAAGATAGTACGTGAAGCATAGCGGTAAATTTGAACGTGCAATAGCATCAAAAAACGCCGACCGCTGGGGCTATTTAAAGCGCCTTTGCATTTTTATCTCTTGCAATAAAAGTGGTGCAAGAATACAAAGTGATGTGTGATGCCAACAGTGCCAAAAGTAATAAATGCACTTATGGTACTTAGCGGGCGGCCCAGAAATATAAGTCTTTATTTCTGGGCCAACTTGCGAGGTTAATTAAATGATTTACTCTGTGATTGGCGTATGAGTTTCTGAGTGGTGTTTCCTACTAAAAACGTTGCGTACATCTTCTTTTATCATGTAAAGCGATGGAATCAAAAACAAGGTGATCACCGTAGCAAACACAATACCAAATCCTAGTGATATCGCCATGGGAATAATAAATTGCGCCTGCAAACTGCTTTCAAAGTATAAAGGGAAAATACCAAAAAATGTCGTTAATGACGTCAGTAGTATTGCTCTAAATCGCTGAGTACCCGCCTGAGTTACCACCTCGATCATTTTTAATCCTGAGCGTTTCGCTTTGTTGATAAAGTCCACCATGATCAAACTATCATTAACAACAACGCCTGCTAACGCAATAAAACCATACATCGACATCATGTTAATGGTTTTGCCTAATAACCAATGACCAAAGATAGCACCGATAATACCAAAGGGTATTACTGACATGATAACCAACGGTTGCGCGTAAGATTTAGTGGGAATAGCAATGAGCCCATATATTAGAAACAACGCACCAATACCTGCCATGCCTAGCTGACGTAAAAAGTCGGCCTGATCTTTACTTGCCCCCTCAACACCATATTTAACACTAGGATAATCACTGAGTATCGCAGGAATGTTTTCTTCATTCATCTCTGTTACTACTTTGCGAGACTCGACTTTTTCGCTGTCAATGTCGGCTGAAACGGTAATAGAGCGTTTTTGATTAATGCGGGTAATACTGGAAAAACCTTGGCCAATAGATATCTCCGCGACTTGATAAAAGGGCACTTTTTCACCTTTCGGCGTGCGTATCCACATATCCTCAAGATCGGCTATAGACAAACGATTTTCTTCTGGATACCTGACCATGACTTTTAATTCATCACGACCTCGTTGAATACGTTGGGCTTCATCGCCATAAAATGCTTGTCGTACTTGTCTAGCCAGAGATGACAAAGTAATACCTAATACTTCTGCTTCAGGTTTAATATCGAGTTTGATTTCTTGGCTACCACGCGAAAAAGAGTTTCGAACATCAAACACCCCTTCATATTCTTTTAACTTGTTTTGAATGGCTTCAGCCGCGGCTTCTAATTCTTGATCATTTCTACCAGTTAGCTGGAATTCTATGGCAGCACCGCCACCAGCATTGGTGCCAGCAAAAAATCTTAACTCACGTGCGCCGGGGATTTCACCTATTTCATTACGCCAAAGTTTTTCAATGTCGTAAGCATTAAGTTCACGATGCTCTGACTTGACTAATTCTAAAAGAAAACCAGCGCCAGTATTGCCCCGAGTAAAAACCATAGTATGTTTAAGAAAACTAACACCATCGTGATTATTTTCGTCCGCGACTTTAAGGGCTGCTGCAATAATTTTGTCTATAGCTTTATTGCGTTCACTTGGGGCAGTACCATCAACCATAGTGAGATTACCTTGAATAAAATCACTAGGAACATTAGGGAACACTTCGACTTTAACAAAAGCGCCAGCAATCAAACCAATCGCCAAAATTAACCCGGCAATAAATACCGCCACGGTGTTATAACGCGCCAAGATAGTTTTCTCTAGCAAGGGCTTATAAGTATGGTGAATAAAATGTTCGAGCCATTCTTTAAAACGTATTTGTAACTTTTCTAATCGATTAGAATTTTCGGCTGTTAGTGGAATATATCTCATATGCGCTAAATGCGCCGGTAAGATCCATTTTGATTCGATCAGAGAAAAAACCAAACAGAAGCTGACGACCAAGGCGATTGCCCTAAAAAATGCAGCAAAGTTAGCATCAATAAAAAGTAATGGCGCAAAGGCGGCAATGGTCGTTAACACCCCAAAAGTTGCTGGCATTGCTACACGCATAGTGCCTTGGATAATATTATCCGTAGAATGGCCATACCGCTGAATTTCTGAATAAGCACTTTCACCGATAACTATGGCATCGTCAACGACGATCCCCAACACCATAATAAAGGCAAATAAACTCAGTAAATTAATAGATACCGACCAATCACCTAATAACGGCATCATAATGAAAGCACCAAAAAAGCTGATAGGGATCCCCAACATCACCCAAAAGGCAATCCTGATCCGTAAAAATAACGTTAAGACAATAAAGACTAAAAACGATCCAATTAACATGTTGGTCAGCATCATGTTAAGGCGTTCTGATAAATAAAACGAAGAGTCGCCCCAAATCTCAAGCTCCGCACCTTTAGGTAAATTTAAGTTCTTTTTCTCAACATATTGTCTTACTTCTTCTGCAATTTGCAGATCATTTTGATCACCCGTCGATTGCACTCTAATACTGGTGGTATGTTCACCATCAAAACGAGCAAAGCCCTCTGATTCAACAAAACCATCAACAATGTTAGCAACATCAGATAATAATAAGTGGGTGCCATCGGGAGAGGTTTTTAATACCAAGTCACTGTATTCTATGCCCGTGTATGCCTGCCCTTGTGTGCGCAGTAAAATATCACCGCCACGCGTTTTAATGGTACCGCCAGGCATATCAATAGATGAGGCTCGTATTGCCTGAGTGATATTGTCAAAGGTTAAGCCGTATTTTTGTAACTTATCTTCAGAAACCTCAATACTTATTTCGTAATCTCTCATCCCCACAACTTCTGCGCTATTAACACTGGGTAACAGCATAATTTCATCACGAATAGTCTGAGCCATGACTTGACGAGAACGACGATCCATCGAGCCGTTCACTGAGAGCCAAAGTACTTGACTCTTAAACTCTAATTTAGTCACTAGGGGCTTTTCTGTTTGTTCCGGAAAAGTCGTTATTGCATCAACTTGCATCTGTATTTCATCAAGTTTTTCAGACAATGAATAACCCGACAGTAGTTCAATATTAACAATGCCCACGCCTTCATTCGCCGTAGAAGTAATGCGTTTTATCCCCTCTATATCTTCCAGCGCTTCTTCAACTTTTAGAATTACCGACTGCTCAACTTCTTCGGGCGCGGCCCCTAAGTGCGCAACCATCACCCGTATGCTATTAGCATTAAATTCAGGGAACATTTTTTTGTTAATACTCTGATAAGAAAACATCCCAAGAACAAGAATCGAGATCATGAGTAAATTTGCTGCGACGCCATTTCTAGCGAACCAGGCAATAATACCCGAAGCTTTTTCCGATGATTGTTCAATCAACTCGCTCATGGCTATTCACCTTGCTCTGCGTTGATTGCTTCAGTTGCTGGAGCGTTTTCAGCCTCTTCGCCAGCAATACGTAGTGTCATACCTTCAACGGCAGATTCAAGTTTCGTTATAATTAAACGCATATCTGAGGCTATGTCATCCTGAGTATAAACATATTGTGCATCGGTTCTTAAGATGGCAATCTGTTGTAAGTGCAAATGCCCTGCTTTAACAAGGCGGATGGTATTAGGCCCGTAGACAGCCTCGCGCGGAATAGCGATTAAATTAGGTAAGGCTCTGCCAGCTATTTTGGCGTTAACATACATACCCACTCTCAGGGATGGTTGCTCACTAGTCGAATTGATTTGATAAGGATCATCTATCTTTGCAACGACATAGTGAACTCGACTATTACTGTCTACTTCCCCTTCATAGCGAACAAGTTGTGCTGTTGTGGTAAATATTTCACTGCCTAGTTGATAACTCAATTGCACGGCCGATGGCGCATTATTACTTTGATTAACTTTAGGTAAGTTCAAAAACAATACGTCTTTTTGTTTAACGGGTAAACGAACCTCTGCATAATCAACCGCAAAGGTTGTTGCTAACATGGTACCCATAGATACGTATTGACCTATATCGACATTTTTAGCCTTTAGCATTGCATCATAGGGGGCAACAATGATGGTACGCTTTAGTTTTATTTCGGCTTCTTGTACGCTTGCTTTAGCCGATTTCACTTCTGCTTTAGCCTGTTGAAGTTGAGGTATTCTCAACGCTAATATTGGTGCTTTATCTAACGACTTCCCTGTTAATAACCACTCTTCTTCTTTTTGGCTTGCGCGTGCTTGCTCTTCCGCCAAGTTCGCTTGTGCTGCATCTAAGCGCGATTGAGCTTGTAACAACGCGACCTGATAGGTAATGTCGTCAATTTTCAGTAATACTTCCCCTTTTTTGAAGAATCCCCCCACATAAAATTTCTCTGAAACATCAGTAACAGCGCCTGATACTTCTGAAATTATTGTGGTTTGCGTTCTGGGGACAACATTACCTTGGCTAGCAATAGAAAAAGTCACTGCTTTGCTATCCAAAGTCATAACTTCTACTAAAGGTGCTTTAATTGCTGGCGGCTTTTTCGCTGGCTTTGGCGCTAAAGCCCCTAAAATCGCAACAATGATTATCGCAATGAATATAATGGCAAATGGCATAAGTACGTATCTTAACGGCACCATACGTTTATGTTTTTTATTATTATTTTTTAGTGAAACTGTATCCATGATTGATCTCAATATTAGCAGGTAGCAGTAATTATTTTTGCCATGAACAATACTCTAAGTGAATAAATAGAGATGTCAAAACTTAACGCAAAATTTACAAAACTTTACTTAATTCGGTGTGATTTATTTGCTGATAAAGCGCGCCCATGATAACAGTACCAATCGAAAATCATCTATACCGCAAGAGGCACTGGTATTTAATTCACAGCCGTCTATGTCTTCAGCGAGTTCTTCTGGGATAGCGATATCCGCGCCATTCATGCTCGCGTTCACTTCAATGATCACGTCATCTCTTGATACAGTGGCAGTATATTCATGGCCGGAAATAATAATCTCTTGATTGGTCGTTGACTCTACCTGATCAATGGCAGTTAATATCGAGGTTAATTTTTCGGTGTTTTTACCCACCTCTACTTCGAGCCAAGGCCCAATAATTTCATGCTCTAAAGAGAATGTCGCTTTTGCTAACCCTGTGATAGGGTCATTGATATACTCGTATTCCATTTCTACTCCTAGGCAAACCTTGCTAAAAAATCAAAGAAAAACAATAAATTTACCCTATAAAACCAAGCTAGCTATTTAGTGAGTATTATACTCGCTGGTTTATTAAAATAGTCAGTATATTAGCTGTACTTTTTTATTGTGCCGATAATATCAATGCTAGCTCAGCTTTATTACTAGCAACTGTTTATCTACAGTGTAGCAAATGCCTTATTTTTAACACTGATAACGTTCAAGTTGCTCATAAGTTTTATTCGAACAATTAGGCCAAATATTGATATACTAATGTCAGTTCACGAAGTTAAGGTCGTTGTGGTATCTCAAATGAGTTCTATTAGGGTATTTTTTAGCTCACTATTTTTAATCACTCAAGTCTATGCCAATCAGGCATATGCTGAAGAGAACCGTTCGCTTAAAATAGCAACCTACATAGAGCCACCATTTACCCAAATAGTTGACAATAAATTCACTGGCCAAAACATTGAAATTGCGAAATTATTGGCATCCTCTATTAATTTAGAACCGGTGTTTATACGTTGTCCATTTGCTCGCTGTATGTCGATGATAGAGCACGGCGATGCCGATATGATTATCGCCCTTCGAAAGACCGCTGAACGGGAAAAGTTTTTAACCTACTTAACCCCCCCTTACCATACCCAGCATTTCCCATTAAGATTTTATACCTTAGCGAATTCAAATATCTCGATAGAGCGATATGAAGATTTAGCAAACCTGACTATTGGTACCTTGCGCGCAACAACATACTTTGATCGCTTTGATCATGACGCTTCGCTCAATAAAGTTAATGTGACAGAGTTTGAACAACTAATAAATATGTTGAAAAAACAGCGAATAGATACTTTTTTAGAAAGAGAAGAGTCGGTGTTAGCCTTGATGACTAAAGAAGAATACGACACCACGTTTAAACTCGCAAAGTTTCAGTATGATAACGCGGTAGATGTTTACGCCGCGATGTCAAAAAACTCACCAAAACTCAAATACCTTGAACAATTATCGGATAATTTAGAGCAATTTATTCAAGACGGTACCATTAAGGCGTTATTAAAAAGGTAGTTGCTCTATCAATAAGTGAACGACTTTCATACAGCCTCATGCCAAATAGAACTTAACCGTTAATTTAGACGAACTATCGGTATACTTCTATACTAAGGAAATGTATAGCGTTAATAGTGAATACTCTTCCTGATATGCACCACTTAGTAACCGTTATCATCTTTATAGTTTTGTCGCTTTCAGCTTATGCCGATCAAGCACAAACGATTAACATCGCAACCTATATAGAGCCGCCTTCGTCAGATTTTATCGATGGTCAATATGTGGGAGAAACAAACGAGGTCGCTAAGTTACTATCCAAACAATTAAAAATAACACCACATTTTATCCAATGTCCGATAGCGCGCTGTCTTGAAATGGTTAAAACTGGTCAAGCAGATATGATTGTCGCCATTAGAAAAACTGGCGATAGAGAAAAATACCTCAGCTATTTAACACCACCGTTCAAAATTCAATACTTTCCTCTGCGTTTCTATATTCGTAAAGAAACTCAAGGCGATATTAAGCAGTTTGAAGATTTAAACACATTAGCGATTGGCGTTGTTAGAGGGGCAAGTTACTTTGACAAATTTGATCGAGATAACACCTTAAATAAAATTGCGGTAACAACACATACACAATTAGTGCAAATGCTATTAAAAAAGCGCATCGATACTTTTCTTGAACGAGAAGAAACGATAATTCCATTGGTTGATCGCGGCACCTACCAGGCAAAAATAAAGTTAGCCACTTATCAATATGACAATGCTGTTGGTTCTTATATTGCGATCTCCAAAAAATCACTGTTTCATAAGGATATAGAGCGATTATCTTCGGCGCTTCAAACCCTTATAATGAGCGGCGAGATAATGAAAATATTAAACCAGTATAATACTCCTCAATAAGCCCGATTATTCATCATTATTGAATTTTCTGTTACGACTTGATCTCAACTCAGCAAGCAAGATTTTTTAGGTGATTTATCGAACTAGAATCCCGCATATCTGACGCATGAGAAACTTCCCCTTTTCTGCATCAAAGACCCTAAATCAAGCAAACCTTTTATTTATCAGAAATGATAATGTGATCGCAAATCTAGTAGATGCTCAAACAAAGTAGCTAAAATATTCGAAAAATAAATTAGGAAAATAAAAATGCCGCGTATTCACGCGGCACTTTCTCGTTAGAATAATAAAACAACGACGTTGCTATCAAGTGTCGTTGTATTTATTCGCTATGCTTCAACTTGCATAATTACCGTATCGGCTTTCTTGGTATATTGTTCCATTTTATGGAAGTTTAAGTAACGATAAGTATCTGCAGCAGTGGCATCAATTTGTGATGCATACTTCATGTACTCCTCAACACTTGGTAACTTACCTAAAATAGCACCAACACCCGCTAATTCCGCAGACGTTAAGTAAACATTAGCACCATTACCTAAACGATTAGGGAAGTTTCGTGTCGATGTTGAAAGTACCGTAGACTTCTCAGCAACACGCGCCTGATTGCCCATACATAATGAACAACCAGGAGTTTCCATACGGGCTCCCGCTTTGCCATAAATGCTGTAATAACCTTCATCAGTTAATTGATCACGGTCCATTTTCGTTGGCGGAGCAACCCATAAACGAGTAGGCAATGTGCCGTTAAATTTCTCAATCAATTTACCTGCAGCACGAAAGTGACCAATGTTAGTCATACATGAACCGATAAATACTTCATCAATTTTTGTGCCTGCTACATCTGACAATAATTTTGCATCATCAGGATCGTTTGGACAACAAACAATTGGCTCTTTAATATCCGCTAAATCAATTTCTATTACGTGTGCATATTCTGCGTCAGCATCGGCTTCCATTAATGAAGGATTAGCTAACCATTCTTGCATTGCTTTAATACGACGCTCAATGGTACGAACATCACCATAACCTTCGCTGATCATCCATTTCAACATAACAATGTTCGAATTTAAGTATTCCGCAACCGACTCTTCATCCATTTTAATTGAACAACCAGCAGCTGAACGTTCAGCAGAAGCATCCGAAAGTTCAAACGCTTGCTCGACAGTTAAACCTTTAAGGCCTTCAATTTCTAATACACGACCAGAAAACTCGTTGATTTTCCCCGCCTTAGCAACCGTTAATAAACCATTTTTAATGCCGTAATAAGGTATTGCGTGTACCAAATCACGTAAGGTAATACCAGGTTGCATTTCACCTTTAAAGCGAACTAAAACAGATTCTGGCATATCAAGAGGCATAACACCGGTTGCAGCTGCAAACGCAACTAAACCTGAGCCTGCTGGGAATGAGATACCTAATGGGAAGCGCGTATGAGAATCACCACCCGTACCAACAGTATCAGGTAATAACATGCGATTTAGCCATGAATGGATAACACCGTCACCTGGGCGAAGAGAAACACCACCGCGGTTCATAATGAAATCAGGCAAAGTATGATGGGTAACAACATCGACAGGCTTAGGATATGCAGAGGTATGACAAAAAGACTGCATGGTTAAATCAGCTGAAAATCCTAAACAAGCCAAATCTTTAAGTTCATCACGTGTCATAGGACCCGTAGTATCTTGCGAACCAACAGTGGTCATTTTAGGTTCACAGTATTGACCAGGACGAACACCAGTTACGCCACACGCTTTACCAACCATTTTCTGTGCAAGGGTAAAACCTTTTGTTGATGATTCTGGAGCAACTGGTTTAGCAAACAAATCAGTTTCACCTAAGCCTAATGCTTCACGTGCACGGCCAGTTAATCCGCGACCGATGATTAACGGAATACGGCCACCAGCACGAACTTCATCAAATAACACAGGGCTTAATTTAAAGGTAGAAATCACATCACCCGCTGCATTTTTAACAACGCCTTCATAAGGGTAAATGTCGATAACATCGCCCATATTCATTTTTTGTACGTCTAATTCAATCGGTAACGCGCCTGAATCTTCCATGGTGTTATAGAAAATAGGGGCTATTTTGCCACCTAAACAAACGCCACCACCGCGTTTATTTGGAATGTGCGGGATGTCATCCCCCATAAACCATAACACTGAGTTAGTCGCTGACTTACGCGAAGATCCTGTACCAACAACATCACCCACATAGGCTAGCGGGATACCATCTTTTTGTAATTCTTCGATTTGAGAAATAGGGCCCGTGGTACCATCTTCATCAGGGGTAATACCTTCACGTCCGATTTTAAGCATCGCTTTCGCGTGCAAAGGAATATCTGGACGAGACCAAGCATCCGGCGCAGGCGATAAATCATCGGTATTGGTTTCACCGGTAACTTTAAATACTTTTACCGTTATTTTTTCTGCTACTTTAGGTTTATTTGTAAACCATTCTGCATTAGCCCATGATTCAAGTACGGCTTTAGCGTGAGCATTACCTGCTTCTGCTTTTTCTTGTACATCGTGAAAAGCATCAAACATTAATAATGTTTTTGATAAGCCTGCAACTGCGGTTTCTGCGTTCGCTTGATCATCAAGTAAATCAATCATTGGTTGAATATTGTAACCACCTAACATGGTTCCCAATAATTCTGTTGCTTTTTTGGCAGACAAAATTGGAGAGCTAGTTTCACCTTTGGCAATAGCAGATAAAAATCCCGCTTTAACATAAGCGGCATCATCGACGCCTGGCGGTACTCGATCGGTTAATAACTCTAGTAAAAACGCTTCTTCACCTGCAGGTGGATTTTTAATTAATTCAACTAATTGAGCAACTTGCTCGGCATCTAGCGGCTTAGGAACAATTCCTTCAGCGGCACGTTCTTCTACGTGTTTACGATATTCTTGAAGCACGGCATTCACCTCTGTGACATGAGACCCTTTTAATAAACATAAAAGCATCTGGATATAAGAAAATTCAAGGCTGAATTATAAGTGATAATTGCTAAAATTTGAATTAAAGTTCCATTCACAAAAAAAATAGCTGATATAATTAATTTATATAAAGCCTATATTTCAACCAATTGTATTTTTAAATTTATACTATGGTTTTGTTACCTGTGAATAAATAATCAATCGTTATTGCTTGGACATTCAACATTGGCCGCCAAGGAGCCCATGATCAAATTAGGTAAGCCCAGTTTATCATTAAATGATTCGACACCTTCCAAGACCTCAATTTTAAAGCCATAGCGTTGACATACATCTAACGAACGGCGTATTAAAAACGTCGCTAAAGTACTAAAGCGTGTTTTTGAGGTCGCGACTACTTCTATATGGTACTTATTTTCATCGATTTGCGTCTGTTTATACTGCACTTCATGATCAAAATCCCAATTTGATTGATTGAGACTTTCACCTGTAGTTGAACAACCAACTAACAAAATAACAAAGCTCATCAAAAAAACATTGCGCATATATACTCCCTTATTTTGTTACATTACCTTAAACCACTTAATTCAATAGCAATAATATAGTATGAGTCTATCTATGTAAAAAGCCACTTTAAAAGTGGCTTCATCAAGACCTTGTCAGAAAGTAGCTATTAATATTCAAACTAAAACTGATAACCTTGTCCTTTCTCCAATAACTTAGCGACATCAATTTTATCCATAGCACAAGACGTTATATCTTTTTTATTGAAAACATAAATTTGATCTTTATATCGACGTCCATCTTTATCGCCAGCGGCTTTTAAAATAAGGCTAACATTTTCATCTTTAGGTAATGTTCTTAAACCATTACCATATAAACATAGGGTATCTGCAAGCGCGTGGGTTAAATTTTTATAAAACGCAACCCGCTCTTTAGCTTGCTCTTGGTTTTTCAGTTCTTGTTGTTTCTTAAGTTCGGTCACTTTTTGTTCAACCTGATTTTTTTCTTGCTCAATTTTACTAAGTTGTTGCTTTAACTTGTTCGCTTCGGCATCTAATTCATTTTTCTTTTCTTTATCCGCTCGACGAAGCTGGTATTCAATATCTCTAATTTCTCGTTCTATATCTCTTACTTCGTAAGCTAAATCTCGCTGTTCATCCCTTAGTTCGCGAAATTGATCTCGTGTACCATGTAACACTTCAATTGCTCGTTCATACCCTTCAGAGGCATTTTCCAGTGCTTTGGAAACGGACTCATCAACATCTATATCAAAGAATTCCTGGGAGTTTCTTCCCTCTGGGCTTGGAGGTTCTATTGGCATGACTGGGATTTCAGGCATGACAAAGTTAAAATTGAAACTACCGAAATCTCTAGAACTCGAACTTGAGTTTATAGTAAAGACAATCCCTTGGCCTTGCAGGTAAGTACTATCAATCCCTGTTATTTTAGCCGCTCGTCTACCGTCTTGAACTGTCACCGATGACTTCATAATATCGCTCATAATATCTAACTGCTTATGCATGTCAGCATAATCTTGACTGCTTGCGCTTGCCGCCAAAACCATTAAGGCACCCGGCAAAAAGGTCACTAATTTTTTCATAATCCTACTCCTCTGAAGTCCAATTGGCTGGCCTTGTTGTCGCACCTAAACCATCCGACGTTGTCTTTTGATATTTAATTGCCCTTTCAAGCTGTTGAAATTTGATTTTTTGTTCAAGATTCTCATCTTGGCGTTGCTCATTGATATAGCCAATAAAATCGCTCATATCTTCTTTTCTTTCTTGTCGTGACGTGCTTAAGATATAGCTTGCTAACTGCAAGTTGTTATCTTGCTGCTTAACTTTAATATCAGCGGCGTAGTTGGCTAATACCACTTGCTGTTCGCTGGCAAACTCTTTAAGTTTTTGGTCGACCAATGCAGCAACTTTTGCCTCTTGTGTACTCGATGCGCTCCCCGCAAAACTGAGTAAGACCCCTTCAGGTTGAACAACTAACTCCACCTTAAACAACACCAAGGCAATAGCGAGTACTGAGCACGCCATAGATAATGCTGGTAAACCGCCCCACTGCCACCACGATTGTTTATCACTAACAAACGCTGCACCTCGATCCCAATCAGGAACGTTTTTTTCTGGCATATTTTGCGCTTGATGAGCCACATAGCTTGCTGTATGCATTCTTTGTTGCCACAACGCATCGTCTGATTCTTCAAGCTGTTGCTCAAAACTTTCTTTCTGCTCTGACGATAATTTACTATCAAGCCATTGAGCAAAGGCTTTATCCTGATCTGACTTTTTGTCATCTGGATATTCATGATCTGACATAGTCGACCTCCAAATAATCTTTTAATTTATCTAATGCACTGTACAGCCTAGATTTTGCTGTATTGGTTGAGATCCCTAACTGCATGGAAATATCTTCAAAAGTACAGTGTTGAAAAAACTTAAGCTCTACTACCGCTTTTTGATTAACCGACAAATGGCTCATCGCCTGATATAACGCATTTGCTTGTTGACCTGAAAATATTTGTTGTTCAGGGCACATATGCTCGGTTTCATCAACTTGTTCGGGCACGTCGTCCAACGATTGAGTTGGGCGTTTGCGACGATAATATTCAATACAACGATAATGCGCGATTTTAAACAACCAACCTTTAAATGGACTATCCCCTCTAAATGACGACAAACTGCGAAACACCGCCATAAAAATATCCTGCATTAAGTCCATCGCATCATCACTATTGCTCACCATACGATAGGTATAGTTATACAAGTTTTTTTCATAACGCTTCACTAACGTTATCCACGCTGATTTTTTTCCCTTTAGCGCTTGCTTTACTAGCGTTTCGTCACTTCGCTCAAACACGCAATTTCCTATTTAAGTTATGTTTCATTTTATATTTACTAATAATGTCGAGTGGACGGATAAAAAAGTTTGAAAAATTTTTAATTATTTTAAACAAAGTTAATTTCATGGCGTAAAAATAGCGCTAATCACCGACCCTAATTGATTAAACGTCTGTTGACGCATGCTGGTTTTTCGCCACAACATACCAATTTCTCGATATACGTTTGTATCAAGTTTTTCAATCGTCAAACCTTCCATTTTGCCGATACCTTTATTTACCGCCATCTCAGGTAAAAACGTAAAACCATGATGAAATGCAGTCATTTGCACTAAAGTAGCAACACTTGAGGCCGAAAAACTATTCACTTTACTTAAATCTACCAGCTTACATGCAGACAAAGCATGTTCGGTAAGGCAATGCTCTTTTGATAGTAGAAATACACTTTGATCAGGGAGTATTTGATAATTATTTACTGTTTTAAATTTTTTAACTAAATCGGGATCGCCAGCGATATAAAACCGATCTTTGCCCAGCACTTTTTGCTGAAATTGATGTGCTGGCACAGGCAATGCTAATATCGCGCTGTCTATTTCACCATTGGCTAATAAATGTAATAAATTCTCAGTGGTATCTTCTCGAAAATACAATACTAGCTCTGGCAGTTGTTGCTGGCATAGTTTTACTAGGTCGGTTAAGAGAAAAGGCGCTATGGTAGGAATACAGCCTATGCGTAAACTTCCCGCACAACTTCCTCCCTGTTGAACAGCAAAATCAACCATTTCAGTTGCTGAGCACAATAATTGCTGTGCCATGATGACTATTTGCTCGCCGTGGGAAGTAAAAATAAATGACTTATGATCCCTTTCTATTAACTGGCAATTAAGTTGCTCCTCCAACTTTAAAATAGCGCTACTTAAAGTGGATTGACTAACATAACACGCTTGCGCAGCACGCTGAAAATGCTGGTGCTTATGCAGTGCGACTAAATAATGTAAATGTCTAAGGTTTGGTAAGATCATAAATCAACTTTTCCAATAAGAAATGACTTTTTTATCTAGAATATTGAATTTAAATATAGCAACTAGGCGCTTTATTAACAGCTTTTATTTTAGGATTACCGTAGATTAATTGTTATATATTCAACGGCTTGTTCAATTTTCTTCACAATTATCTTTTAAGTTTCCATCAGTGATAAAATACGGTAAAGTCAGCTTGAAATTAACCCACAATAAAGTAGGACTAATAATTATGAACAGAGCATCTGCGCGCCATATTTTGGTTGATAGCGAAGAAGAATGTCTTGAACTAAAAGCTAAAATCGAAAATGGTGCAGATTTCGCAGAAATTGCACTAGCTCACTCAAATTGCCCCTCAAAAATGCAAGGTGGTGCACTCGGCTCTTTTGGCAAAGGACAAATGGTACAAGAGTTTGAAGAAGTGGTTTTTAGCGCTGATTTGAATAAAGTTCAAGGCCCAGTAAAAACCCAATTTGGTTATCATTTGATTGAAGTGACCAACCGCACTGAATAAAAAAGTTTTGTTACGCAAAAAATAGATATTAAAAAAGCCAGCATAGTTGCTGGCTTTTTATTGAAAAATTTTAAGCTGTAGTTACTTTTTCTTCATCGCTTTCGCGTTAGGTAAGTCGGTAATTGACCCTTCGAAAATTTCCGCGGCTAAACCAATAGACTCATTTAACGTTGGGTGTGCATGAATTGTTAAACCAACATCTTCAGCATCGGCACCCATTTCAACCGCCAAACAAATTTCACCTAACATTTCACCGGCGTTAATACCAACAATAGCACCACCTAAAACGCGACCCGATTCTTTTTCAAAAATCAATTTAGTTTTACCTTCAGTGCGCGCAGAGGCAATTGCACGTCCTGATGCAGCCCACGGGAAATTTGCAGCTTCAATGTTTAAACCTTGTTCTTTTGCTTCTCTTTCGGTAACGCCCACCCAAGCCATTTCTGGATCAGTATAAGCAATAGAAGGGATACAACGAGGTTCAAAGGTATGCTTTTTACCCGAAATAACTTCAGCAGCAACATGTGCTTCATGCACAGCTTTATGCGCAAGCATAGGTTGACCGACAACATCACCAATAGCAAAAATGTGATTTACGTTAGTACGCAATTCATTTGAAACATTAATGAAGCCGCGCTCATCAACGTTAACACCGGCTTTATCAGCGTCAACTAAGTGACCATTTGGTTTACGACCAACCGCTACAAGAATTTTGTCGTAACGAACTTGCCCTTCAGGTGCATTCTTACCTTCAAAAGTAACATATAAACCATCATCCTTAGCGTCAACCGCGACAACTTTCGTTGACAACATGATGTTGAATTTCTTCTTGTTGTACTTGGTATAGATTTTAACGATATCGTTATCTGCCGCTGGCACTAATTGATCGGCAAATTCTACTACCGAAATATTTGAACCCAATGCTTTATACACTGTGCCCATTTCTAAACCAATAATACCGCCACCCAATACCAACATTTCTTCAGGCACATCTTTAAGTTCTAATGCACCTGTTGAATCGATAACGCGTGGGTCATCTTTTGGAATAAACGGTAAATCAACAACAGATGAACCAGCAGCAATAATGGCATTATCAAAAGTAATAGTGGTGGTACCGTCTTTACCTTCAACCGCAATAGTTTTATCAGACGTGAATTTACCAAAGCCTGTTACTGTTTTAACTTTACGTTGTTTAGCCATTCCGCCTAAACCACCAGTCAATTGACCAATAACACTGTCTTTCCAACTACGAATTTTGTCTAAATCAATTTGAGGTGCGCCAAAGGTAACGCCGTGAGATGCCATATCACTTGCATCATCAATAACTTTAGCAACGTGAAGTAATGCTTTAGAAGGTATGCAGCCTACGTTTAAACATACACCACCTAATGTTTCACGACTTTCTACTAATACTACGTCTAATCCTAAATCTGCGGCACGAAATGCAGCCGAATAGCCACCAGGACCCGCACCTAAAACTACTACTTGAGTTTTAATATCGTTACTCATGCTAACCTCAAAATTAATTTTTTATGTTGATGACAACTCAATATTTATTGTCACCATTTACTTGCTGTAATTTGTTGCCGGCGATTTTACTCTTTGTGGTAAAAAATCGCCAACTTTAATCGATAAATAATAAGATCTCTACTGTAAATAGAGATCTTATTTGATTTCGCTGATTGCTTATAAAATTATAAAACCAAGCGGCGAATATCAGTCATCACACCCGCTAAATGCACAGTAAATCTTGCCGCAACCGCACCATCAATTACACGATGATCATACGATAACGACAACGGCAGCATTAAGCGTGGTACAAATTCACTACCATTCCACTTAGGTTTCATTTCAGATTTTGACACCCCCAAAATAGCAACGTCCGGCGCATTAACAATTGGCGTAAACGCCGTGCCACCAATGCCGCCTAAACTGGAAATAGTAAAACAGCTGCCTTGCATATCAATGGCTTTTAATTTGCCATCTCGGGCTTTCATACTGATTTCAAGTAACTCTTTTGAAAGCTCATGAATACCCTTTTTATCGACATCACGAACTACAGGAACAACTAGACCAGTTGGAGTATCTACCGCAACACCAATATGACAATATTTCTTCATAATGATGTTTTCGCCGTCTTCACTCAAACTCGAATTAAAGACCGGGTATGCCGCCATCGCACTGGCAACTGCCTTCATAATGAAGACCAACGGCGTGATCTTAAAACCGAGCTTTTGTTTTTCACAAACAATATTTTGCTCTTTACGAAACGCTTCAACTTCAGTGATATCGGCTTCGTCAAATTGAGTCACATGTGGGATAGTCACCCAATTACGATGCAGATTTGGCCCCGATATTTTTTGAATACGGGTTAATGGTACTGTTTCTACATCACCAAACTTAGAGAAATCAACTTGCTTACGATCAATCACTTGTAAACCACCGGCACCGCCAGCAACTGATGTTCCAGCATTGGCTTTGGGACGTGATAATTCGTATTTAACGTAAGATTGAACATCTTCTTTTAACAGACGCCCTTTATTGCCAGTTCCTTTAACCAAGCTTAAATCAACACCAAATTCACGCGCCAAACGGCGAATAGACGGCGACGCGTATATTGAGCCTTTGGTTTTTACCCCTGATTGAGGGTGATGTGGCACTGGCGCTGATTTTTTCGCTGCTGTTGCTGCAGCAGGAGCTGCCTCTACTTTTGCAGGGCTAGCAACAGGTTGTTCAATTGCAGCAGGTGCTCCACTATTGGTCTCAAGTTTAATAACAAGAGAACCTTGCTTAACTTTATCACCAGTACTGACCAATACTTCTTTTACGATCCCCGCATGCGACGAAGGTACATCCATAGTAGCTTTATCAGTTTCTAACGTGATCAAGCCATCTTCTTCTGCAATTTCATCACCAACTGCCACTAAAACATCAATAACGTCTACTTCACCATCTTCACCAATATCAGGCACGACAACATCAATGACTTCACTGCCACCAGCGCTTACTGGTGGCGTTTGTGCAGCGGCAACATCAGCGGGTTTTTCTTCGACGACTGTGGTTTGTGGTTCATCTGCGACGGCAACCTCAGCTTGCTCAGGCTCAGGCTCAGCTGAACTTGCTGCACTTTTCATTTCAGCAATCAAGTCACCTTCTTTGATTTTATCTCCTACCGCTACTTTTAAGGCGGTAAGCTCACCCGCCATAGGTGCAGGAATGTCCATTGACGCCTTATCGGTCTCAACAGTAACAATGCCTTCATCGGCTTCTAATGTGTCACCGACAGCAACACATATTTCAATCACTTCAACTTCATCGCCGCCAACATCAGGGACTAGAACTTGTTGAATATCTGACATCTTAAATCTCCAGTCTCTAATTAAGCGTAAAGTGGGTTAAGTTTGTTAGCATCAATATCAAAGCGTTTTATCGCTTTTGTAACAACACTGCGCTCTATCTCGCCGCGACTAGCCAATTCAAATAGTGACGCAACTACAACATACGAGGCGTTTACTTCAAAATGACGACGCAAATTAGCACGACTATCACTGCGACCAAAACCATCAGTACCTAAACAACGGTAATCGGTATCAATAAAGGCACGTACTTGCTCTGAGTACGATTTTACGTAATCAGTTGCGGCTATAGCCGGACCATTTTCTTTGTTGATCACTTGTCCAATATAAGGCACTTGTTGTTCACCTTCTGGATGAAGCATGTTTTGACGAACAACTTCTTGTCCTTCACGTGCTAACTCGTTAAAAGACGTTACCGAGTATACATCGCTGGAAACGTTATAATCTTTAGCAAGGATCTGAGCCGCTTCTCTTACCTGCAATAAAATAGTACCTGAGCCCATTAATTGCACATTAGCCACGGCTTTTTTCGCTTTTACTGTTTCTAGCTTATAAATCCCTTTGATGATTTCATCAGCAATGGCTTTATCTTCTGGCATAGCAGGATGTTGATAGTTTTCATTCATCAAAGTCAGGTAGTAGAAAATATTTTCATTGTTTTCATACATACGACGTAAACCATCACGAACAATTACAGCAACTTCATAACCGTATGTGGGATCATAAGTGACACAATTTGGAATTAACCCCGCTTGCACATGTGAATGACCATCTTGATGTTGCAAGCCTTCACCATTAAGCGTGGTACGCCCCGCTGTTGCGCCTAATAAGAAACCGCGTGCCTGGCTGTCACCCGCTGCCCATGCTAAATCACCAACACGTTGGAAACCAAACATTGAATAGTAAATATAGAACGGAATAGTGGTTGCGTTACAAGTTGAGTAGGAAGTACCTGAGGCAACCCAAGACGCCATCGCACCTAATTCATTGATACCCTCTTGCAATACCTGACCTTTTTTATCTTCACGATAATAAGCCACTTGATCGGCATCTTGTGGGATATATTTTTGCCCTTCGTTTGCATAAATCCCTACTTGGCGGAATAAACCTTCCATACCAAAGGTACGCGCTTCATCAGGGATAATTGGCACGATACGCTTACCAATTTTCTTATCTTTCAATAAGCTATTAAGTACTCGAACAAATGTCATGGTCGATGACACTTCACGATCACCAGAACCTTTTAATATTGCATCAAACGATTTTAATGGTGGAATTTCCAAAGATTCTTCCGCTTGCTCGCGACGCGCAGGTAACGAACCTCCCAATGCCTCACGACGCGCTTTCATATATTGGTATTCAGCACTATCTTCGGGGAATTGATAAAACGGGAGTTCTTCAATTTTGTCATCTGCGATTGGCATATTGAAACGATCACGGAAATATTTGATTGATTCAACATCCATTTTCTTAACGTTATGAGCAATGTTTAGACCTTCACCCGCAGCACCTAAACCATAACCTTTAACGGTTTTAGCTAAGATAACTGTTGGACGTCCCTTGGTATTCATCGCTTTTTCATACGCGGCATACACTTTAACAGGATCATGACCACCACGGTTTAAACGCCAAATATCATCGTCAGACATATTGGCAACCATTTCAGCCGTTTCAGGATACTTATTGAAGAAGTTTTCGCGGGTGTATTTGCCACCTTTCGCTTTACAGTTTTGGTATTCACCATCAACGGTTTCATTCATTAACTGTAATAATTTTCCTGAAGTATCACGGGCTAACAATGCATCCCAGTAACTTCCCCAAATAACTTTGATGACTTCCCAACCAGCACCACGGAATGTTCCTTCAAGTTCTTGAATAATTTTACCATTACCACGAACCGGGCCATCTAAACGCTGTAAGTTACAGTTAATAACAAAAGTTAAGTTATCTAAACCTTCACGAGAAGCTAGACCGATAGCACCTAATGATTCTGGCTCATCTGTTTCACCATCTCCCAAGAAACAGTATACGCGCTGACCAGAACAATCTTTAATGCCACGATCAGTCAAATATTTAAGAAAACGCGCAGTATAGATTGCCTGCAACGGACCTAGTCCCATTGACACAGTTGGGAATTGCCAAAAATCTTTCATCAAGTGCGGGTGCGGATATGACGATAACCCTTTACCATCAACTTCTTGACGGAAGTTATTCATTTGATCTTCAGTCAAACGTCCTTCTAAAAATGCACGTGAATAAATCCCTGGTGAGATATGACCTTGAGCAAAGATAAAATCTCCGCCATCTTCAGGTGACGCGGCTTTAAAAAAGTGATTAAAACCAACATCATAAAGCATTGCTGAAGAGGCGAAACTCCCAATATGACCGCCAAGTTCTAAATCTTTTTTAGATGCGCGTAGTACCAATACCAAGGCATTCCAACGAATAGCTGCACGTATACGTGCTTCCATAGTTTGATCGCCTGGCATATGCGGTTCTTGTCCAGGAGGAATAGTATTTACATACGCGGTAGTGGCATCAAAAGGTAAATGCGTACCACTGCGGCGCGCACTATCAATTAATTTCTCTAATAAAAAATGTGCTCGTTCTGGACCTTCGTTTTCCAAAACAGCTTCCATTGATTCTAACCATTCTTGGGTTTCTAACGAATCAATATCAATATTGGGGAGCTCTGACATAATGTTTATTTAGTCTCCGATCAGTTAATTAAATTTATAAATGTGTATTAATGTTAAGTGCTAAAGTTAATTTTTATTGCTTAAAGATAGTCAATAATTTTGAGATATCCTTAATAGCATTTTTATAAGAGCGAACTCACTCTTATCATTCAATACGCTTCATTCTGCGCATTGAACGCTCCATTCGACTATTTTCTTGTGACATTTTTAATAGCACTTCTTCTATAAAGGCCAAATGTCTATGGCTAGCTCCCCATGCCTTTTGGGGTTGACCACTAATAATGGCATCAAGCAAATGTTTTCTATAATCTGCAATTTTGGCAAAAATATCTGGACGTTTTGCGAGAATTGTTAAGTTTTGCTCAATGTTATCAATTAGTAATGACGACATACTGCGCGCTAAATGTAAAATGATCGTGTTATGTGACGCCGCGCAAACCGCCAAATAAAACTCAAAGACCGCCGTTGCTTCTAGACGATAATCATTTTCTAATTGGGCATTGCCGATATTGTCGTGCTTGTGTTGAATTTCTATAAAGTCGGCTTCAGTGCCACGCATTGCAGCATAATAAGCCGACATTCCTTCTATCCCATGTCGAAACTCTAATAAGTCAAATTGCGACTCATTACTTTTTGACATCAACTCAAACAAGGGATCTGACAAGCCCGATAAAATATTTTCACTGACAAAAGTGCCGCCGCCTTGACGCCTAACCACTAGGCCTTTTGCCTCTAATTTTTGAATCGCTTCCCTTAGAGATGGACGTGAAACTTCAAACTGTTGCGCCAACTCCCTTTCTGGTGGCAGCTTTTGTCCGGGTTCAACACTACCTTCCAATATCATTGACTCTAACTGCGCCAATATCACATCAGATAATTTAGCCTGCTTTACTGGCTTCTTTATATTTGGGTAGGTCATTTATCCATACTTCTATTATTCACTACTAACAAAAATTTCAGTTCAAGGTGTTGTTACTTTAACGGTAATAATTACTGCAAAAGCATCACCACCACCCAGAAAAAGAAAGGTAAATTGGTATTACCATTGTAAAAACACGCAATAAAATACCAAAAAATAAGTATTTTGTAAATCTACTTTAGCTGAGATGAGCAGTTTTACCAATAATAATTTTAGAGTTAAAACTTAAAACATATGTTTGCATTTTGGTATTGGTCATACCAATATTAAGATTTTAGAGAAATACACAACTATCAAGACGCCACTCAATAGATAATCAATTTTGACTTTTTATTAATGCGTAGCGCAAGGTACGACTCAAGTAAGACTATGCTTATTTAAAGGGTTATTTAGGCAAGCGAGACCAACGCGGCATTTATCGCTAAGTCACGCTGAAATACAATATTTTGAGCCTTTGAACGGGGGGGTTAAATGATAATACCGGTTAAAGTAAGCACAGCGACAACGGCTAGGCATAATAATAAGGTGCGCTTCGCTAACCTTACCAGTAAACATGGCTCAGCTGTGCAGTCATCAGCATCGACCATAAAATCTTCTGATTTTTCTGCAACATTGATCAGTACATTATGTGCTTGCGAGTTAATATCAAAAATATTTTCTAACCATGTCGGCAACGCTTTGGAAAAATGTCCAACCAGCATGTAGCCAAACGCCACTAATCTCACTGGCAACCAATCAAGCCAAAATAATATTTTGTTGGCAAACGCTACTGCCAAATGTTCGTTTGGATCTACTAAGGTATTCTCTTCACCGCTGATATCCTTACTATGCTGAGGTTGTTCTGAGACAGTGATCATCAATCGGTACAATAACGCCCCTGGCGCGCCGAATAATACAAAAAATATCATCACCGCGATAAAATAGCGGTAATTCAACCAAACCAGCGTTTGCCCAAATCCCATTTGCGGCAAGTTTTTATCTTGCTGCAGTTGTTGGTGAAACAACTCACAGGTAGTGGTTTCGCCCCGATAAGCAGCAAGGAGGTAATTTTTATAGGTATCCCGAGTTTTTATACAACCAAAACTTATGATCAATAATAGTGTCGATAATATTAGGTGTAATACACTATCATCCACCCAATTTAATAGCAGATAAGCAATAAGCACAGGAATAGTAACAAAGGCAGCGATTGCCATGGGGTTTTGCCATAGCTCCCCCAATTTACTGTGCTTTGAAAAAAAGCTCAGGTATTGAGTATAATAAGTATTGAACTGCCACTTAGATGACGACAAGTGCCGTTGTGCGGTTAATGCAATCAATAAACTAATTAAACTCATGTTTTTTCCTAATCAAATACAATATCAACAACAGCAACAGCAGATTTGTTAAGTTTACTATTTAGAACATACACGCAACACACTAGCGTTGCTGATTTAATAGCAGATTATATTTTTGCCAATCAAAGGATTCTCCAGGATCGGTTTTTCTACCTGGAGCAATATCGCAATGGCCGACAATATTATCCCCAATAATAGGATAAACCTGTCTTAACAATAAAGTTAAATCAGCAAGTTGCTGATATTGTTCGCTAGTATAAGGAATATTATCCGTGCCTTCCAGTTCTATTCCGATAGAAAAGTCATTGCATTTTTCTTTATCTAAATAACATGAAACACCAGCATGCCACGCACGGTCTTCAAATGACACATATTGTATTATCTTACCGTCACGGCGAATTAAACAATGTGCCGACACCTTTAATTGATGGATATCTTCAAAGTATGGATCGGCATCGGCATCAAGTACGCCCATAAACAAATCAGTGATATACGGCCCGCCAAACTTTCCCGGCGGTAACGAAATATTGTGGATCACCAATAACTCTACATCGTCATTTTTTTCACGACACTGAAAATGCGGAGACTTTTGATGCTCAACATTGGTTAACCAACCTTTTTTTATCTGCCAATGCGGCATACAATAACCACTCATTTACCAAGATATTAACGGACATTATGACTGAAGATGACGTAACAAACAAAATGGGTAAATACTTTGTCTGGATAGCCTGGCTACTTGCCATCGGTTTAGTGACCTTCTTCTTTCAAGACTTGTTAGACAAACAATGGAATCCGAACACTAATCCAGAAGTTTACTTAAATCAATCAGGTCAGGCCGAAGTTCGTCTAGAACAAAACAGGCATGGCCATTACGTGACTCAGGGCATGATTAACGAGCTGTCGGTAACATTTTTGCTCGACACCGGCGCAACACAGGTATCGATTCCCGGGCACATTGCGCAACAACTCAACCTTCCCCGCGGCATTGATTATAGAGTACAAACCGCGAACGGCACCGTAACTGTATATCAAACTAAGTTAGAACAACTGCAAATCGGCAATATTTTTCTATATAATGTCGCCGCACATATAAATCCTGCAATGCAAAGTGATGAAATACTCTTAGGTATGAGCGCCTTAAAAAGAGTGGAATTTAGTCAAACAGGCAAACAACTAATTTTACGAGAACGAAACTAATATGCTATCAACTTCATTAATACACGATATTAAACAAACCGTTGCCTGGGCGTTGCAAGAAGATTTAGGTGGAGATATCCATTCAACAGCCACAGAAGCTATAGGTAAAGACATCACTGCAGAATTAATTCCAGCAAATACTAATGCTGTTGCCACGGTGATCAACCGTGAAGATTGTATTGTTTGTGGTGTTGAATGGGTCAACGAAGTATTTAGACAGCTTGATGCTAGCCCTTTGTTTGGCAATGGTAGTAACACCAAAATCACTTGGTTTGTCGCAGATGGTCAAATGGCAAAAGCAAATACGACCCTGTTTGAACTTTCCGGCAATGCTCGTATTTTATTAACGGGCGAACGTGCCGCACTTAATTTTTTACAAACATTATCAGGCACTGCGACATTAACCAGTCAATATGTAAAAGAATTAGCAGGCAGCAAAACTAAATTGCTCGATACCCGTAAAACTTTACCAGGACTGCGCAGCGCGCAAAAATACGCGGTAAAATGTGGCGGCGGAGTTAACCACAGAATTGGCTTATTTGATGCCTTTTTAATTAAAGAAAATCATATTGCAGCCTGCGGCGGCATCGATAAAGCCGTGCAAACAGCGCGGCAAAACCACCCGAATAAAAAAGTGGAAGTAGAAGTGGAAAGTATAAGTGAACTCAATCAAGCATTAACAGCTGGTGCCGATATTATTATGCTGGATAACTTTACCACTGAGATGATAGAACAAGCCGTTCAACTTACCGAAGAAAAAACCCAAGGCAAGACTAAACTTGAAGTTTCAGGTAACATGACCCTAGCAACCTTGCAAGAATACACTAAAGCGGGCGTTGATTTTATTTCTTCGGGTGCCTTAACCAAGCATGTACACGCTATCGATTTGTCGATGCGCTTTTCTTAATGTTAGCGCCCGCTAAATAATATCGGGCGCTAACTTAAGCCAGTGCCTGATGAAATATGCTGACGTGTTGATGTAATGCATATTGGTAGTGATACTGAATATGGCACCACGTTATTTTGTTTTCACAATTGACGTAGTGACTAAGAATTATTGTTAAGTAAGTATTTCTTATTAAGAAGCCAAGAAAAGAAGCTAAGTTCAAAACTGACGAACATACACTCAGTGCTGACTAACTTTACTGTATGTTTTGTACCTACTTCATCGCTCTAGTTTTGTCTTTACTGCCACAATGAAGACTACAAACCACGTGATTATTTAAATCCCAATATATAAGCCCAAATACAAATGTTAAATTTGTTTATTTTTTGTGCTATTAGATTAAGCTTGGGTTACGAATTTGTTAATAAATGACCAATAATCAATTTTTTAGGCAAATTTATAAAAAAAATCGCAACAATATTTTACATTTTGGAATTTTTGTCGCAGTATGAATTCAGCCCCCGTAAAAAAACATATGGAATTTTTACTATGAAAAAGACATTACAAAACTTAGCAACTGCAAAATCTAACAAAGGTTTTACCTTAATTGAATTGATGATCGTTGTTGCGATTATCGGTATTTTGGCCTCGGTTGCGTTACCCGCGTATCAAACCTATATCAAAAAATCAAAGTTCTCTGAAGTTGTTATGTCAGCTTCATCACTAAAAACCCAAGTTGAACTTTGTGCGCTAGATTTAGGCACTGTGACTGGTTGTACTGATGGTGCGGCAGGTAAAGGTTGGTCTATTAGCGCGCCTGTTGGTGCTGGTTTAGTTGCTAGTGTGGCAACAACTGATGGTGTAATTCTATCTACTGCTGTTTCAACTGACGGTTTAGCGGGGGAAACACAAACTATGACCCCTACATTTGCTAATGGTCAAGTGACTTGGGTACAAACCTGTTCAGATCCAACACTTTGTTAATCTGAAACAATATTTACTTTGTAAAAAAGCTCCTAAGGGAGCTTTTTTGATTTAACCATCATGTTCTATTTTACTGCAAGCAAGGTTTTTGTTTTGCCTTTGATAAAAATACGCTACACTCATTTAAAGAGTAACTATTTGAGAAAATTCAATATCTAATGAAAGGACTGCATCAACAATCTAGTTTACTTTCCGCGCTATCTAAACATAATTTAGTGCCCAGTGAAATGGTTGATGAAATCAGCTCGGGGTTTATTTCGCAAAAAAAACCCATTGTTCGTTATCTGGTTGAAGATAAACACTTTAACGCCGAGAATATTGCCAGCATATTATCACGCAGTTTTGGTTACCCCCATATTGATCTTAAGTCCTTTGATACCTCGCTGGTTCCTGATGGCATACGTAATGAAAAACTGATCCGTAAACATAATGCACTGCCACTATTCCTGCGCGGAAAAGTACTATTTGTCGCTATGTCGGACCCTACTAACTTAGATGCATTAGAAGAGATCCAGTTTAATACCGGTTTTAGCACCGAATTAGTACTGGCAGATGAACAAAGTTTACAAGAATGCATTGAAAAAGTCTTAGAAGAGGAAAATGACGCCCTTGATATTACCGATATAGACAATGAAGAACTCGCTGGCATCGATGTTCAAGAAGAACGCAGCGATGATGAACCGGTAACTGGTGAAAAAGAAGATGCACCTATCGTTGTTTATATTAACAAGATATTGCTCGATGCTATTAAAAAAGGCGCGTCAGACTTACACTTTGAGCCCTATGAAAAAACTTTCCGTATTCGCTTTCGTATCGATGGCATATTAACCGAAATAGCAAAACCGCCAATTTCTCTGGCCTCTCGTATGACTGCACGTTTAAAAGTGATGTCAAAGCTCGATATTGCTGAGCGCCGGGTGCCTCAAGATGGTCGGATAAAGTTAGCACTGTCTCGGAAAAAATCAATTGATTTTCGTGTCAGCACCCTACCCACCATGTGGGGCGAAAAAGTAGTTATGCGTATTCTAGATTCTTCCAGTGCTATGCTCGGCATCGAAATGTTAGGTTATGAACCGGAACAAAAAGCTATTTATTTAGAAGCATTAGCGCGACCTCAAGGGATGATACTAGTTACCGGACCAACTGGTTCAGGTAAAACGGTATCTCTCTATACCGGCTTAAATATTCTTAATACCACTGAGCGTAATATTTCTACCGCAGAAGATCCGGTAGAGATTAACCTTGAAGGTATTAATCAGGTACAAATTAATACTAAAGCAGGACTGACCTTTCCCAGCGCATTGCGCTCTTTTTTACGTCAAGATCCTGACATTGTCATGGTTGGTGAAATTCGTGATTTAGAAACCGCGGAAATAGCGATAAAGGCAGCGCAAACCGGGCATTTGGTGTTATCCACCTTACATACTAACTCCGCTGCAGAAACCTTGACCCGGCTACTAAATATGGGAGTTCCGTCTTATAACGTTGCTAGCTCAGTCAGTATTATTATTGCCCAACGCCTTGCTCGCCGGCTATGTATGCAATGTAAAACTGAGGAACATATTCCTAACGAAGAACTTTTAAAACAAGGCTTTCAGCCTGAACAAGTTCCAAACGTAAAATTATTTAAAGCCGTTGGATGTGAACAATGTACTGGTGGCTATAAAGGCCGAGTCGGTATTTATGAAGTGATACGTATTGGTGAAAAAGTCGCCAGCATTATCATGGAAGGTGGTAATTCTTTAGATATTGCGACTCAATGCCAAAAAGAAGGCTATAACAACTTACGACAATCAGGGTTGATTAAAGCGATGAACGGTGTAACCAGCTTAGAAGAAGTCAATCGCGTCACGAGTTCGTAAAACACAGAGTTAGAATTAGAATTTTACAGTAATTACATAGTTAAAATTAAAGTTAATAATATTAGGTGGATAAAATGGCGACTGCAACGAAAAAAATGAAGCTAGTGCAACCCAAAGCGCTAGATGTCTTTATTTGGCAGGGCGTTAACCGCAAAGGCAAAAAAATTAATGGTGAATTGTCCGCTCCGTCTTTAGTTGAATTAAAGGCTCAGCTAAGAAAACAAGGGGTGACACCGGGGCGGATAAAGAAAAAGCCCAAACCACTGTTTGGACTAGGTGGCGACAAAAAAATTCTGCCTGCCGATATCGCTGTTATTACTCGGCAAATAGCGACTATGCTCGGTGCGGGTGTACCACTTGTACAAACCATAGAAATGATTGGTAAAGGTCACAACAACGGGAACATGCAAAAACTGTTGGCCGATATTGGCAATAAATTACAGTCAGGTATTCCCTTATCAGATTGTTTGCGTGAGCACCCTAAATACTTTGACGGCTTATATTGTGATTTAGTCGCTTCAGGGGAGCAATCCGGTTCGTTGGAAACTATATATGACCGCGTTGCCACCTATAAGGAAAAAGCCGAAGCATTAAAATCAAAAATTAAAAAGGCGATGACTTATCCTATCGCTGTATTGGTCATCGCAGCAATTGTAACATCTATCTTGTTAATTTTTGTTGTCCCCGTATTTCAAGATATATTTGCTAGTTTTGGCGCTGAATTACCGGCATTTACGTTGTTTGTAGTAGCGTTATCTGATTTTATGGTCGGCTACTGGTATATGATGCTCGCAGCAATATTTTTGGCTATTTTCTTGTTTAAGAAAGCTCATCTTAACAGTCAAGCTTTTCGTGATAGTGTTGATAAAAAAATACTGAAAATTCCTGTTATTGGTGAATTATTAGAAAAAGCGGCGGTTGCTCGTTATGCGCGGACATTATCTACCACCTTTGCTGCGGGTGTGCCGTTGATTGATGCACTCGAATCTGCTGCTGGCGCATCTGGTAACGCTGTTTTTAGAGATGCAATATTAGAAATACGCGCTGAAGTATCTTCTGGTATGCAAATGAATTTAGCGATGCGCAACTGTAATATTTTTCCTGATATGGTCATTCAAATGGTTGCCATCGGTGAGGAATCTGGCGCGGTCGATGATATGTTAGCTAAAGTTGCCAATGTATACGAGCAGCAAGTCGATGATGCGGTAGACTCGTTAACTAGCTTATTAGAACCGATGATCATGGCGGTACTTGGTGTCGTTATTGGTGGTTTGATAATTGCGATGTATTTACCAATATTCCAAATAGGCGCAGTTATTTAAGCTTTTCTTGGAATATTACCAGTAAAAGACAATGAAAACGTTTACAAAATACAAAGTAAGGCAGTCTTGTGTTCAATGAATTATTAATGACTTTTCAGTCATCACCACTATTTTTTTATAGCTGTGTGGCTATTTTATCTTTAACTGTCGGTAGCTTTTTAAACGTAGTGGTATATCGCTTACCGAAAATGTTAGAGCAAGGCTGGTATCAGGAATGTCGTGAATTTTTAGCTGAAGAAGTCGCAGACATTCCTGCCAAAAAAATAACACCAATTACCCTTTCAACGCCTAATTCAACTTGCCCACATTGCGGTCATGCAATCCGATTTTATGAAAATATTCCCGTTATTAGCTGGTTAGTTTTAAGGGGAAAGTGCAGTAGTTGTAAAAAGCCAATAAGTAAACGTTATCCGATAGTTGAATTCGTCACCGCTATTTTAAGTGTCATGGTCGCTATGCATTTTGGCGTGACCAGTAATACCCTATTTTTATTAATACTGACTTGGGGGCTAATTAGTCTCACTCTGATCGATTTAGATCACATGTTATTACCCGATCAAATTGTGTTGCCCTTACTGTGGTTAGGATTACTATTAAATATCAACGCGAGCTTTGTACCACTTAATGACGCAGTCGTTGGTGCCGCAGCCGGTTACATAAGCCTATTTAGCGTATTCTGGCTGTTTAAATTGCTAACTGGCAAGGAAGGTATGGGATATGGCGATTTTAAGTTATTTGCCCTCTTTGGCGCATGGTTTGGCTGGCAATTACTTCCCTTGCTTATTTTGATGGCGTCTGCGGTGGGTGCTATCGTCGGTATATCACTTATCTTATTTAAAGGGCATCAACGCGGTCAAGCTATTCCATTTGGCCCTTACCTCGCTATCGCTGGCTGGATTACCATGTTGTGGGGTGAACAAATCTGGGCATGGTATTTAACGCTATTGACCTAAGCACTGGTAGATAAATCAATTATGAACACTTTACCGCCAACGTTATTCCATCAAACAGCATATCTATAAAGGCCTCTATGTCTAATTACATTGTCGGTTTAACAGGTGGCATCGGCAGTGGTAAAACAACTGTCGCCAATCTATTTGCCGAAAAAAATATTGCTATTGTCGACGCTGATGTCGTTGCCAGAGAGGTGGTTGAACCGGGAAGCCAAGCGCTCAACAAAATCAAAAATCATTTTGGTGATGATTATATACTTGCTGACGGCACCCTTAACCGAACATTATTAAGAACAAAAGTCTTTAATCATCCCGAAGACAAAGCTTGGCTCAATGCTTTATTACACCCATTGATCCGCGAATCTATGCTTTCACAGCTCAAAGCATGCAAGAGTGAATACTGCCTGCTGGTTGCTCCCTTACTGATAGAAAATAATCTTAATTCATTAGTAGATAATGTACTGGTTGTCGATGTTACTGAGGCGACACAACTGAAACGCACCATAAAAAGAGACCCAAGCTCAGA
The DNA here is from genome assembly GCA_040779335.1 of Colwelliaceae bacterium 6471. GTDB lineage: Bacteria > Pseudomonadota > Gammaproteobacteria > Enterobacterales > Alteromonadaceae > JBFONV01. The sequence goes on along the minus strand of JBFONV010000001.1, from coordinate 377,257 downwards.
GCAAGAAATTAAACGGATAATGGCAAGTCAAATTTCTAGAGCGGACAGAGTTTCAGTGGCAGATGATATTATCAATAACGAAAATGATGACCAAACTCTGCTGTTAAAACAAGTGAATAACTTGCATCAAAAGTACCTTCAACGGGCGCAGAAAAAGGTGAAAAGATAAAAAAATTCGCAATTTATTTATATCTAAGTAGTATAGAGGCTATTGGTCGCTTCAACATATTGTTATGACAACTATTTTATACGAACATCCGCTTAATGAGCGTATTAGAAACTATCTTAAACTTGAGCAACTTTTCGCTCAGGCAAAAGATTGTTTACAGTATGAAATCACCAGTAGTCAGACCATCTTTTTTAATGCCCTTTTCGCTATTTTAGATACTTTAGAGCGCAATGACATTCGTGGCGATTTGATCAAAGATTTAGAAAAACTAGAGCAGAACCTCGTCGTTTGGTCTAAAGCCCCTGATATAGATACCACCGCCTTAGAAGATAACCTTAGGCAAACGGTTGAGCTAGTCTGCAAGTTAAAAGGCACGTCACCAACATGGTGGCAACTGAAAGAGGATAAATTTCTTTGTAGCTTAAAGCAGCGTTTTGCAATTCAAGGTGGTAGTTCGAGTTTTGACTTACCACAATTGCAATACTGGCTGCACCGCCCCAAGGAACAAACCACTGCCGATATCAACCATTGGCTATCACTACTCGATCAAATTAAAAATGCTTTGGCGTTAGTGCTTAAATTTATCCGGCAACGAGCAGAGTTTGAAACCATACATACTGAAAGTGGTTTCTATCAAGACAGTGGTGAAGGATTGCTGTTATTGCGGATAAAGATAGATAAAGACGAAAAGTATTTCCCAACCGTAAGTGGTAACCGTTTCCGCTACTCAATTCGTTTTATGCTACCATGCGAAACCAGTGGCCGTCGTTACTCCAATCATGCCACAGTATTTAAACTAGCACGTTGCTAGTACAAGCGATATTTTTTATAATATCGCTATGTTCATCATCATAAATTATCTTCAAAATGACTTTAAAAGTTTCATGTCCTACGTGCAATAAAGATGTTATCTGGCAACCTGAAAATACTTTTCGCCCGTTTTGCAGTGAACGCTGTAAACTAATAGATCTAGGTGACTGGGCTGAAGAAAATCATAAAATATCTCAGCCAATACAAGGTGCTACTAATGTAACCGAAGAAATGTTAGATGCCCTTGAAGACGAGTTTTTGCAACATAATAAATTTTTTGTCGAACCTGAGTAGCCATTATTTTATCAAGAATGAAAGCTAGTTCTCCTAAAGCGTTAGTTGTAATTGTTCAACTATCGCTTGATTAGCATCTGGAAATTCAAGCTTAGTTAAGTCTGTAAGCGAGAACCAAGCCTCTTGCTGTCCTTCTTGCGCTTTAGGCTCACCAAGAAAATTATCGACAATAAAAACCTCAAGCGTGACATGCTTATCACCGTAATCATGTTGTATTTGCATGAGTGGTTGGCAAGATAGGACGTCAATCGCTATTTCTTCCTGCAGCTCTCTAGAAAGCGCTTGAGCAACGGTTTCTCCCTGCTCTACCTTGCCTCCAGGGAACTCCCACTTATTCCCTTGATGCACATTACTAGCGCGCTTAGTGAGAAAAAATTGCTGTTCTCTAACAATAACTCCAACGGCAACCAATACAGATTTAGACATACTAGAATTTAATACCTTAAGAATGAGTTATACCAATACACTAGTACATTATTGTACTTGGTATTATTACCATATTCTTCCATTTGACCACATCGCTACTCTATGCCGTCCATGGTACCGCGACATTGCGTACATGGAAGTAGGTACTTAGATTTTGTCTGGAACAAAAAATCTGACCGTTCCTCCTGAACATCGTCACTCTTTGCCGTCCATGGCACCTCGACATACCGTTCCTCCTGAACATAAAAATGCCAGTCATTGACTGGCATTTAGCATGATATAGGTTTAAAAGATTAACTTAATTTACCATGACATTGCTTATATTTTTTACCCGAGCCGCATGGGCAAGGCTCATTACGTCCAACACGCGGCATAGCTGGCTGTTGCTCGGTGCTGCTCGTCGCTGATTCGTGGGTAAACTCTTTTGGTATTTCTTCGCTTTTTCTATGCTGCTCTTCAACTGCCTCGACATCAGATTCGGCTTTAATTTGTACTTTGCTTAAAATACCTATCACGTCATATTTTAAGTTCTCAAGTAACTCTGAGAATAGCTCAAATGATTCACGCTTATATTCTTGTTTCGGGTTTTTCTGAGCATAACCACGTAAATGAATACCTTGACGTAAATGATCCATCGCTGCTAAATGCTCTTTCCAATGAGAGTCTAAACTTTGCAACATTACCGCTTTTTCAAACTGACGAATAACCTCTGGGCCAACCATTTCTTCTTTGGCTGCATATTCATCTTCAACTGCTTGTAAAATTTTCTCGCGCAAGGTTTCTTCGTGCAACTTGCTGTCTTCTTCTAACCATTTTGCTATTGGCAAGTCGATAGAAAACTCACCTTTAAGACGTTCTTCCAAACCGGTAACGTCCCACATTTCTTCAAGTGATTGTGGCGGAATATGCTGGTCAATAACTCCATTAATAACGTCACCACGAATAGCTTTGATCACATCTGCAATATCAGCTTCATCCATTAACTCATTGCGTTGTTCGTAAATAACTTTACGTTGATCGTTAGCAACATCATCATATTCAAGTAATTGCTTACGTACGTCAAAGTTGCGACCTTCAACTTTTCGTTGAGCGTTTTCAATACTGCGAGTAACCCACGGGTGCTCTATAGCCTCGCCATGCTCCATGCCTAATTTACGCATCATATTTGAAATACGTTCTGAGGCAAAAATACGCATTAAACCGTCTTCCATAGAAAGATAAAAACGCGTAGACCCTGCATCCCCCTGACGTCCAGAACGACCACGTAATTGATTATCTATACGGCGTGATTCGTGACGCTCAGTAGCAACGATATGTAAGCCGCCAACAGCCAACACTTTTTCATGCTCTACTTTCCAATCCGCTTTCACTTTCTCTATTTGCTCAGGTGTTGGATTGTTAAGTTTCGCAATGGCTGCGTCTAAATTACCACCAAGTACGATATCGGTACCACGACCGGCCATGTTAGTCGCTATAGTTACTGCGCCCATTTTGCCGGCATCAGCAACAATTTCAGCTTCTTGTTGATGGAATTTAGCATTCAATACTTTATGCTTGATTTTCGCTTTCTTTAAGTATCCAGATAAAAATTCAGAGGTTTCAATACTAATTGTACCTACTAAGACAGGTTGTCCACGCTCGACACAATCTTTGATATCTTCCAAAATTGCTTCGAACTTTTCTTCAGCCGTTAAATAGATAAGATCAGATCTGTCGTCACGTATCATCGGTTGATTAGTCGGTATTACGACTGTTTCTAACCCATAAATGTGTTGGAACTCAAAGGCTTCTGTATCTGCTGTCCCGGTCATCCCTGAAAGTTTCTGATATAGACGGAAAAAGTTTTGAAAAGTAATGGAAGCTAATGTTTGGTTCTCATTTTGAATTTTTACACCTTCTTTAGCTTCTACTGCCTGATGTAACCCTTCTGACCAACGACGACCTTCCATTGTTCGGCCAGTATGTTCATCTACAATGACGATTTCGTTATCTTTAACAATATAATCAACGTCTTTTTGAAACAGCTTATGCGCTCGAAGCGCTGCCATAACATGGTGTAATAACGTAATATTGCTGGCTGAGAACAAAGATTCCCCTTCTTGCAGTAAACCTTTTTCACGCATAATATCTTCAACGAGTATTTGGCCTTTTTCAGTCAAATATATTTGTTTCGCTTTCTCGTCAACGGTGAAGTCACCAGTACTTTCTTCGCCTTCCTTATCTTCTTCTTCCTGCTGTACTAGGGTTGGCACAATAGTATTAACAGTACGATATAATTCAGAACTGTCTTCAGCTTGCCCTGAAATGATAAGCGGGGTACGCGCTTCATCAATAAGAATTGAATCCACTTCATCAATAATGGCAAAATTTAACGGCTTTTGAACGCGCTCTTCTGGTGAAAAAGCCATGTTATCGCGCAAGTAGTCAAAGCCAAATTCATTATTAGTACCGTAAGTAATATCAGCTTGATAAGCCGCTTGTTTTTCTGGTTGAGATATACCAGGAATATTACAACCAACGCTCATGCCTAAGAATTCAAATAAAGGTCGACTCCAATCAGCATCACGACTGGCTAAATAATCATTAACGGTAATAACGTGCACACCTTTACCAGTCAATGCATTTAAATATGCAGGTAACGTTGCAGTTAAGGTTTTACCCTCACCCGTGCGCATTTCAGCTATTTTACCTTGGTTTAACACCATGCCACCAATCAACTGAACATCAAAGTGGCGCATTTCGAAAACACGCTTACTTGCTTCTCTGACTACTGCAAAGGCTTCAGGTAAAATCACATCAAGGGTTTCACCTTGCGCTATTTTTTCTCTGAATTCCGTTGTTTTGGCTTTTAACTCTTCATCACTCAAAGCCTCAAAAATTGGCTCTAATGCATTAATTTTTTTAATTTCTTTGCGCATTTGTTTAATTAATCGATCATTACGACTACCAAACATTTTTGTTATTAACTTTACAAACATCTTGTTAAACCATGTTGAGAAGAATATCTTCCGCCTAAAAATAAAGTGATCGGCAAAAGCCGATCACAAAAAAGTTGTTATTAATTGCAACTACTTTGCTTTTCGATAAACGTATTTTATCGGGTTAATTTGCGTATTATTCCGTAAAATTTCATAGTGTACATGAGGACCCGTTGACCGTCCTGTACTTCCCATACGAGCAATCACTTGCCCTTTTGTTACCACGTCGCCCACTTTGACTAATAAATGTTTATTATGGCCATAACGGGTTTTTAGCCCTTTACCGTGGTTAACTTCAATCAGCTGACCATAACCATATCGGTCACCAGCCCAAGTAACCACACCAGATGCAGTAGCGATAATTTCAGCGTCTTCTTTGCCTGCAAAATCAACACCTTTATGCATAGCCGGTTTACCATTAAAGGGATCTTTACGAACACCAAAATAGGATGATAGCCAACCTTTTGTAATTGGCCGACCAGACAAATAACCAGTATTTTCTATATGGTGACCCAACGCCAAAGATTCAAGCATTTTAAGTTGTTTTTCTTCATGTGCAAGCTGAGACTCTAATTCTGATATTTCTTGTAACATAGTGGCAAGATTCTTCTTGTTGGCAACATCACTGTGCAACATAGGACCACCGCTAGGTGGGTTTTCATCAAAATTAAATTCTTTATCTGGAATGTTTGCTTCTTCAGCAAGGCGATCACCTAAGGCATTCAAACGTAAAACATGACTTTGCAACTCTGCCAATTTCATCGTTAGTGCCGTTACTTGTTGTCCGTCTACCTTTTGATCATCGTTTTTCAGCTCATTTTCATGAACCACCGAGTAATATGGTGTTACTGGAACCGCATCTGAAGACATGAGCAAATGAACTATGACACCTGAAACCAAGGCAAAAACAGCTAGCGCAGACAACCAATGCAGCTTATTAAGCTTCATCGAAAATCTAACGTTTTTTCCACGGTATAGTAATGTTAAACTCATATCATATTCGTTGCTATTGAGCCAAATTATGACTCGTAAATCCAGAAAACCAGCCGACATGTCGGCGCTGTTGCAATCATCGACAGGCACTTTGGCACAAATCGCACTAAAAACCAACTCTTTGGCCCTATTAGCAGACATTGTACGACAAATATGCCCTGACCTGCCAGAGGATGCGTGGCATATTGCTAATTTTAGGCAAAATTCTTTGATAATCGAAGTAAAATCTTCGGTATGGGGGCAAAGATTGCAATTTGAACGGATGAAAATAGCCCAAGAATTGTCAACGGCAACCCAAGGTCAAGTTACGCAAATAGAGATAAAAGTATCCCCTTACCGTAATAAAGTACTCCCCACCAAAGCGATAGAATTGGGGCAAGCGCAACATATTTCCACAAAAACTGCAGAACAGTTGCGAGAAATTGCTAAAAATGCTCCTGAAGGCTTAAAGAAAAAACTAGAAAAGCTCGCTAATTTAGCGAAATAACGCCGACACATTGACAAGATAATATTATCATTTTTAGACGCCCAATCTCCGAGGCTACGCTTTACCATGAGCATTGTCTTGTTTACTATTTATAGCGCCATGAAGAATATTTGCATAACATCATCATTCTTTGTCATCCGTGGCACCATGATATACCGTTCGTCCTGAACATCATCATTCTTTGCCATCCGTGGCACCATGATATACCGTTCATCCTGAACATCATCATTCTTTGCCATCCGTGGCTCCATGACATACCGTTCATCCTGAACATAAAAATGCCGACACTAGGTCGGCATCAAAAAATCATTAACCAGCAAGTTTAAAATGCCGCGGCATTAAGCTCTTGATATTGAATCGGTGCGTTTGCATCGTCAGGATAAGTCACCCATTCCCATGCGTCCGTTTGCTTAAACACTTCGCGTAATAAGATATTGTTTAATGCATGACCTGATTTAAACGCATTAAGTTCACCCAAAATGCTAACGCCGCCCATGTACAAATCACCAATCGCATCAAGAATTTTGTGTTTAACAAATTCGTCATCATAGCGAAGGTCATCTTGATTTAGCATGCGATATTCATCAAGCACAATCGCATTTTCTAAACTACCGCCCAAGGCTAAGTTATGCGAGCGTAAAAACTCGATGTCTTTCATAAAGCCAAAAGTACGTGCGCGACTAATTTCTTTGATAAACGAGCAGCTTGATAAATCCATACTCATGGTTTGACAAGTATTGGCAATCACAGGGTGATCAAACTCAATAGCAAAGTTAACGCGAAAACCTTCATAAGGTTTTAATTCTGCCCATTTGTCACCTTCTTCCACTCTGATCGGCTTTTTAATACGGATAAAACGTTTATTAGCATTAGACGTTTCTATACCAACAGATTGAATCAAATAAACAAAAGGTAAGGCACTACCATCCATGATCGGTATTTCAGGAGAATCGACATCAACAACTAAATTATCAATGCCTAAACCTGCAACAGCAGATAAAAGATGTTCGACGGTGGAAATCTGAACACCTTCATCGTTTACTAAACACGTACACAAAGTCGTTTCACCGACCACGTCCGGCGTTGCTTTTATATCAACAACAGGATCTAAGTCGACACGGCGAAATACAATACCGGTGTTTGCAGGTGCAGGACGGAGAGTAATCTGCACTTTTTCACCTTTATGTAATCCAACCCCAACGGCTGAAACGCTTTCTTTTATTGTACGTTGCTTAACCATAAATAGCCTTTTCTAAGCATTTATCCAGATATATTCCGACCACCAATTTTGGCGGTGGCATAATATATCAAAAAAACTTAACAAAATCAAAACCTCAGTTTTTGCTATAACTTTTATCTTTAGTTAGTCCGCTTGTTTTCGTAAAAATGCAGGAATATCTAAATAGTCGGTCACTGCACTTGGCATAGCAGCAGCCTGTGCGTTTGCTTCTGGCATTGACGCTGTCATCGTGCTGATTTCAGCTTGTGGGCTGGTCGGAATATAATCGCCACCAACTACTTGCTGTTCAACCTGTGGAGCTGGATTTACTAAAGTGATATCCGGCTTACGCTCTGCACCAATACCCGTAGCAACAACCGTTACACGCAACTCTTCTGTCATTTCTGGATCAATCACCGCACCAACGACAACAGTCGCATTTTCTGAGGCAAAAGCTTTTACCGCGTTACCCACTGTTTCAAATTCATCAATGCTGATATCCATTCCTGCCGTAATATTAACAAGAATACCGCGAGCACCGGCTAAATCAACATCTTCTAATAGCGGACTAGAAATCGCTGCTTCAGCGGCTTCTTCAGCACGGTCTTCACCTGATGCAATACCAGAGCCCATCATAGCAGTACCCATTTCAGACATTACTGTTCTAACATCCGCAAAATCGACGTTTATTAGACCTGGGCGGGTAATAAGTTCAGCAATACCTTGTACCGCGCCAAGTAAGACATTATTTGCCGCTTTAAACGCGTCAAGTAAGCTAGTTCCTGGCCCAAGCACCTTTAATAATTTTTCATTAGGGATAGTGATCAATGAATCAACATTCTTGGAAAGAAATTCAATCCCTTGTTCAGCGTAATTCATACGCTTTTTACCTTCAAAAGGGAAAGGCTTTGTCACTACAGCAACCGTTAATATTCCCATTTCTTTAGCTATTTCGGCTACAATTGGCGCGGCGCCGGTACCTGTTCCACCACCCATACCAGCGGCGATAAAGATCATATCAGCCCCTTGTAGCGTTTGCTTAATCGTTTCTCGGTCTTCTTCCGCACTACGACGACCAATTTCTGGGTTTGCGCCAGCACCTAAACCTTTGGTGACTTCACAACCTAATTGTAGCGTCACATTCGCTGCTGAGTTACGTAACGCCTGAGAATCAGTGTTTGCCGTAATAAACTCAACTCCTTCAATGGTTTGACATACCATGTGTTCAACAGCGTTACCGCCGCCGCCACCAACACCAATGACTTTAATTACCGCTTCTTCGTTATGATCTTCCATCAATTCAAACATTTTATTTTCTCCGTTATGACAACGTTTTTGTTCCACCAAAATTACGTTTTCTACTTACTTTCAACTCATTAAATTAAATTTTATGAGTCGACCTAAAACTCACCTTTAAACCAAGCATGAAGACGTGACCATAACCCAGTCACACCATCACTGTTTTTCTTTTCTTTATTATCTGTCTCGCTCGCCTGCATGCCATAGTGGAGTAGCCCAACTACGGTTGCGTATGTGGGGTCATTTACATATTCACGCAGTCCACAGACATTCATCGGGTTAGCAATACGCACTGGCATTTGAAAGACTTCTTCAGCAAATTCAACCACACCTTCCATTTTTGCAGTACCGCCCGTTAATACATATCCCGCTGCTATTTGATCTTCCAAGCCACTTTCTCTTAGTTCTTCTTGAATGAGTTCAAACAACTCGTGGTATCTCGGTTCAACCACTTCAGCTAAGGTGTGACGTGACATTGACCGCGCAGGTCTGCCGCCTACGCTGGGCACTTCAATATTTTCTTCCATACTCACCATTTGGCGAAGTGCGCAAGCATACTGGACTTTTATATCTTCTGCATGACTTAATGGGGTACGAAATATTTTTGCAATGTCACTGGTGACTTGATTACCCGCAACAGGAATGACTGCAGTATGACGCAATGCTCCGCCAGTAAATACGGAAATATCCATAGTACCCGCGCCCATATCAACCACACAAATACCTAACTCTTTTTCATCATCAGTAAGTACTGCATAACTTGAGGCCAATGCGGAAAAAATCAACTGGTCGGCTTTTAAATCACAACGTTCCACACACTTAACAATATTTTTTGCCATATCATTAGCACAAGTAACAATATGTACTTTGGCTTCCATACGCACGCCAGACATGCCGATGGGGCTTTTGATGCCGTCTTGGCAATCAATGCTATATTCTTGCGGCAACACATGTAGCATGCGACGCTCGGCTGAAATTGGCACAGAACGCGCAGTATGAATAACATTGTCGACATCTTCTTGGATGACTTCTTTGTCGTTAATTGGCACCATGCCATTTTCATTTTGGCAGCTAATATGCTTGCCTGAAATACCGAGATAGACAGAGGTGATATGGCAATCCGCCATTAACTCAGCTTCGTTAATCGCGCGTTGAATTGATTGGATCACCAAATTTAAATCGTTGACACCACCTTTATCCATGCCGCGAGCAGGCTGATTACCCACACCAACAATACTCAATTGATTGTCTGGGGTGATCTCACCTACGGCAACTGAGATTTTTGATGTCCCAATATCTAAACCAACTACTAAATTTCTATCTATCATTTTTGACATCTAGGTTAAACTCTTTGTTTTTCAACCGCAGGCTTCCACCCTACAGCTAGCCCGGTATCATATCGCAAATCAATATAATCAACTTGCTGATGCGCTTTTTTTGTTGCTTTGATTTGTGAATAAACATCCATAAATCGTTGTATTCTTTCTACTCTTTCTTCGCGTCCTAGGTTCAACGTCACCCCGTCATTTAATGTTAGCTGCCACGAAAAGCGTTCTGTTAACACTAACTCTTCAATAGCTAAATCATTAAAACGTAATAACGTATTCAAATTACGGAAATTTTCCAACGCCAATAATTCGCTTCCTTCAGGGCCAAAAAACTCTGGCAACGCGTGCTGTAATCGAGATTTATCCGCTTGAAAAGCCTTACCTTGCTCACTAAGCAAGAAATTATCATTCCATAATGCCACTGGCGTTTGATCAACAACATAAATTTTCAATTCATTCGGCCATTGTTTTCTCACTGAAACCGAATACACCCATGGCAATGTCGATATTGTCTCTTGTACTTTATTAACATCAACTTTAAAAAAATTACTTAAACTTATATTTTCTATTGCTAATTCAATATCTTGCCTATTGGTATATGGCATTTCACCACTAATAACCACTGAAGTTACTGGTGCTGATTCGTCCGCAGCCATGCGCTCGGCAAGCTTCCAACCTAAGGCTAATATCGACACAATTACCGCGACAAAAAACGTCACACCAAACCAGAATGACCAATGCACATTTGCTAATGGCAGATCATTTTGCTTCACTGTTTTTGCCGCTACTTTTGCCATTTTATGCCTTCACCTCAGTACAATTATCAACACTTAGTTCAAGAATGCGTGTAACCAATTGACTAAAACTTAAGCCAAATACTTTTGCCGCCTTTGGCACCAGCGATGTTTCTGTCATACCTGGCACAGTATTCACTTCAAGCAACTGCCATTGTCCTTGCTCAGTGCGCATTACATCGACGCGTCCCCACCCTTTGGCACCAGTTGCTCTAAATGCTTTTAGAGCCAATGATTGCAATGTTGATTCGTCGTCTTCTGATAATCCACAAGGGCAGTGGTATTGCGTGGTTGTTGACTGATATTTGGCCTCGTAGTCGTAAAAATCGCGAGGCGTTTCCATATGAATAGCCGGCAGTGCATCATCGCCCAAAATAGCGACAGTATATTCAGGACCATCTATCCAGGCTTCAACCAGAATATGTTCATCAAATGCAAAGGCGGCGTTTAACGCGGCGACTAATTGCTCAGCATTTTCCGCTTTTGCCATACCAATACTTGACCCTTCATTAGCGGGTTTAACCATAACTTTTCCGCCAAGATCCGCTAATATTTCGCCCGCGTGTTTAGGTGCAAAGTGGCTGCTATCGACTACGACAAATGGTGCTGTTGGTAAGCCTAAAGATTGCCATATTTGCTTACTACGAATTTTATCCATTGATAACGCTGAGCCAAGCACATTCGAACCAGTATAAGGAATTTCCATATACTCTAATGCACCTTGAATGCAACCATCCTCACCACCTCGTCCATGTAAGGCGATAAAGACCCGATCGATTTTTTGCTGTTTTAAGCCACTGAGATCGTGATTTTTGGTATCAAGTAGAACCACATCAAAACCAGCTTGCTGCAATCCCTTAAATATTGCCGCCCCTGATCTTAATGACACTTCACGCTCAGCTGAGTTGCCGCCATATAATACTGCTATTTTTTCGGTTGATTTGAAGTTCACTCCTCACCTCCATTTAACATCGGATGATCGGAGAGACTACGCGCCAGCCCGCCAATATTGCCCGCACCTTGGGTGATCACCATATCGCCATTTTGAAGTTGCGAACATAATAATTCAGGAAGCTTGTCAATATCGCCTACGTATATTGGCTCAACCATACCGCGTTGGCGGATAGAGCGTGCCAATGATTTACTGTCAGCGCTTACTATTGGCGCTTCTCCTGCCGCATAAACATCAAGTAACAACAGACAATCGACTTCTGATAGCACCTCGACAAAATCTTCGTATAAATCACGAGTTCTCGAATAACGATGCGGCTGAAATATCATCACTAGACGCTTATCTGGCCAGCCATTGCGCATAGCGGCAATAGTAGCTTTAACCTCTGTAGGATGATGGCCATAATCATCCATCAATACCATACGACCATTAGCCGTTTGTAAATCGGCTAATTGCTCAAATCTACGACCAATACCAGCAAAGCTCGAAAGGGCTTTTTCCATAGCTTGATCAGATACGCCCTCATCGGTTGCAACAGCAATCCCGGCCAAAGCATTCAGTACATTGTGCTGCCCTGGTAAATTAACGCTAAGCTCTAATGGTTCATAGCCAGCTCTTTCAACGGTGAAACTGCTCATTCCTTCAGACTGTTGATATTCACTTGCTCTAACATCCGCATCGTCCGAAAAACCATAAGTGATCACTTGACGTCCAATTCTTGGCAATATCTCACGTACCACAGGATTATCAATACACATAACCGCGAGACCGTAAAACGGTAAATTATGCAAAAAGTCTAAGTACGTATCTTTTAATTTTTCAAAGTCACCCTGATAGGTTTCCATGTGATCGGCATCAATATTGGTAACCACGGCAACCATAGGCTGTAAATGCAAAAATGATGCGTCGCTTTCATCGGCCTCAGCAATAAGGTAACGGCTCGATCCTAAACGAGCATTGGTACCCGCACTATTAAGCAAGCCACCGATAACAAATGTCGGATCTAGATCTCCTTCCGCAAAAATACTGGCGATCAAACTCGTCGTGGTAGTCTTTCCATGGGTACCCGCAATAGCAACACCATGTCTAAAACGCATTAACTCAGCTAACATTTCCGCGCGTCTTACCACTGGAATTCGTTGTGCTTTCGCCGCCAATAGCTCAGGGTTGTCTTGATCAATTGCGGTAGAAACCACAATAACACTGGCATCGTTAATGTTTTCAGCATCGTGGCCAATCGCTATTTTCGCCCCTAATGCAGATAGACGTTTCACTACTTGATTTTCACCAATATCGGAGCCCGATATTTGATAGCCCTCATTGAGCAGAACCTCAGCAATGCCGCCCATGCCTGCGCCACCAATACCGACAAAATGAATACACTTTACTCTGCGCATTTCTGGCACTTTAATCGGCGCAGATGATTTTGAATATTTCGCCATAAATTTACTCATAAGTGTGCCAACTCCATACAAGTTTTAGCCACAGTCATCGTTGCATCAGCATGCGCCGCATCGTGGGCGGCTTTAGACATTGACTGTAACACCTTGTCAGAGATAAAAAGACTGTTCAGCATTTGCGCTAAGGTCGTGCCGTTAAACTCGCTTTGCGGTAACAATTTAGCTGCTCCTCGCGACACTAAATACAGCGCATTTTTTGTTTGATGGTCATCAACGGCATGAGGCAAAGGCACAAAAATCGCTGGTTTTGCCGCCATTGCCAGTTCGGAAACCGTTAACGCGCCAGCGCGACAAATAACCACATCGGCCCATTGATAAGCTTGGGCCATATCGTCAATAAATTCGGTCACTTTAACTTTGTCTTCAGGCAATCCATATTCACGATAACTGTCAAAAACTTTCTGTTGATTACCACCACCAGTTTGATGCCATACCGTGACACTTTGCACCTTAATTTGCTTAAGTGCTTGTGGTACGGTTTCATTCAAAATTTGGGCGCCTAAACTACCACCAACAACCAGTACTTTTTTGGTGCTTGCTGGTTGTTCTGGTACCACATTTTCAATAGCGACTATATCGCTGCGTAGTGGATTTCCAACCACTTGATGCTTAATACTATTGCTAAACGCATGAGGAAATGCGCTTAGCACTTTGTTAGCAAATAACGCTAAAAATCGGTTACTCATGCCAGCAACTGCGTTTTGTTCATGTAATACCAATGGTTTTCTCAACAACCAGGCTGCGAAGCCACCTGGAGCACTGGCATATCCACCCATCCCTAATACAACATCCGGATTTACTTCCCGTATTACCTTGATGGATTGCATCAACGACTGCAGTAATTTAAATGGGGTCTTAAGCCAAGTTTGCCAATTTTTATTACGTAGGCCAGCAATATTAATAAATGAAATTTTATAGCCATGTTGAGGGACTAAAGTCGCTTCCATTCTTTTCGCAGTGCCCAACCAATGCACATTCCAACCTTGCGCTTGTAACATATCAGCAACGGCAATTCCGGGGAAAATATGACCGCCAGTACCACCGGCCATCACTAAAATTGTTGGTTTTTTCTTGGTCACTTCGCTCTCTTGAGGAGTGGCTGAGTCTAAATGTTGCTCGATCATTTTCGCCCTCCTTTGCTCGTTGCTTGAATGCTTTGCAAACGTATTTCATGATCGATACGGATCAATACAACAATCGTAATAGTCATAACAATCATCGAACTGCCGCCGTAACTAATTAATGGCATGGTCAAACCTTTGGTAGGGACAATTCCTGCGCTTGCACCAACATTAACTGCGGCTTGAAAACAGATCCAAATACCAATTGCGTAAGCAAAAAAACCTTCAAAATATTTTTCTTTATTAACCGCTTTTTTACCTAGCATCAACGCCTTTATCACCAATATCATGCTTATTAACAAAATAACGCTGATACCTACAAAGCCAAATTCTTCCGCTAATACCGCCATAACAAAATCGGTATGTGCTTCGGGTAAGTACTCTAATTTTTGAATACTGTTACCTAACCCTTGACCAAACACTTCTCCTCGGCCATAAGCCATTAACGACTGAGTAAGTTGGTAGCCACTGCCAAACGGATCTTGCCATGGATCTAAAAAGCTGGTGACTCGACGCCAACGATAAGGTTCAAATACTGCGAGTAATGACAGAGCGATCACCCCCATAGAGGCAATACCGATAAATTGCCAGAGCTTTGCACCCGCAAGAAATAACAATCCAAAAGTCGTGACAAACATCACGATGATGGTGCCTAAATCAGGCTGAGCTAACAACAGCAGTGCCAATAGCAAAAATACGACTAACGGTTTAATAAAACCTTTAAAGTTTTCCATGACTTCATCACGGCGACGAACCAGATAGGCAGACAAATAACAAAAGAAAAATAGTTTCGCTGGCTCTGCCGCTTGGATGGTGATTGGCCCGAGAGTTATCCAACGGGTAGAGCCATTAACCGAACGACCAATTAATAATACGATTACTAATAACACCATGCCCAATAGCAATAGTGAACCACTATTTTTATGCCACCAACTCATTGGAATTTGTAAGGTCACTGCTGCAATGCAAACACTTAATAAAATGTAGATAAAATGACGAGTGACAAAATGGAATGGATTATTAAATAGTCTTTCCGCCACTGGCATTGATGAACTGGCCACCATTACTAAGCCAATCATATACATCATTACGGCCAATATTACATAGCTACGATCAAAGGTGACAGTATTACTCGGCTGAGGCGTAAACCAATTCGATATTCTGCTTATTGAGAAATTTTGAGCCATGGCTAACATGAAAGACTCCTTTCATTTAGCTGGTCACCTGTTTTAACTGCTTGCATGAACGCTTCACCGCGCTCGGCAAAATTATTAAACATATCGATGCTGGCACATGCCGGAGATAACAACACCACATCACCAGATTTTGCAATACTTCTCGCGTTTATTACCGCCTGTTCAATACTGTTTACTTTAATACTGTCCGCACTTAATTTTGCGATTTCATTGCCATCTTTGCCTAGCGTGATCAACTGGCTTACGTGCTGCTCCATTGCTGTTTTCAATGCCGAGAAATCAGCACCTTTACCATCACCACCAGCGATTAATATCAAATGATTATCTGCAGGCAAGGTCGCTGCAAGCCCTGCTATTGCCGCTAGCGTGGCGCCAACATTGGTCGCCTTGGAATCGTTAATCCAGATAATACCGTCACTACTCGGTACATGCTGACAGCGATGCTCTAAGCTTTTAAAATTAGGCAACTGAGCGACCATACCCGTTAATGACCAACCTGCACTCATACCCAGTGCCAAAGCGGCTAGGCAATTAAGCGCATTATGCATGCCCGCGATAGGTAGCTCTGCTACAGCAATCAGTGCCTGCTCCCCGTACATTAGATACGGACGACCATCGATTGTATCGATTCCAAAGTTGCCTGAAGTAGGTTTATCGCTACCAAAAGAGATTAACTTTTGCTGTGGCGAAACTGCAGATACTTGCGTTAGCACATCATCGCGGTTTACCAGAACGACGTGCGCTTGCTCGTAGATTCTATGCTTAATGTTACGATAGTTTTCTAGGGTTTTATGACGATCGAGATGATCATCGCTAATGTTAAGTACTGTTGCCGCAATGGCTTTCATACTTGAGATGGTTTCTAACTGAAAACTTGATAATTCGAGCGCGATTACGTCGATGTCTGGTGCTTGATTATTTGTTAAGTGATCTAAAACCGGTACGCCAATATTGCCACCGAGCTGACAATTAACGCCCAGAGATTGGCCTAAATAAGCCAACAATGTAACTACAGTAGATTTACCGTTTGAGCCAGTTACTGCCAACAAAGGTGTATCGCCAAGTCGACAATATAATTCAACATCACCGATAACGTCTGCCCTGTCACTAATGGCTGATTTAATTGCCGGTGTTTGCATATCAATGCCTGGACTGGCGATGATAACATCGGCAGCAGTAATTAACGCAGTGTCCCAGTTACCTAAACTTAATTGACAATCAGGGAAATCATGATGAAACTCGGTATCACTAACCAGCTGTGCTCTGCTGTCATTTATCGCAAAGTGAATATTTTGATCGCGCAAAAATCGGGCGCAAGACATCCCGGTGACGCCAGCCCCCAAAATCAAAACATTTTTATTACTCAGTTGCGATAACTTCATTTTTCTCTAACGCAATTTCAATGTTGCTAAGCCAATAAGCACCAGCATCAGCGAGATAATCCAAAATCGGACAATCACTCGCGGCTCTGGCCACCCTTTTAATTCATAATGGTGATGAATAGGGGCCATTCTAAAGATGCGCTGCCCACGCATTTTATAAGAGCCAACCTGCAAAATCACCGAGACGGTTTCCATAACAAAAACACCGCCCATAATAAATAGTACTAACTCTTGGCGCACCAATATGGCGATAACCCCTAACGCTGCGCCTAATGCCAATGAACCTACATCGCCCATAAACACTTGTGCGGGGTAAGTGTTAAACCATAAAAAGCCTAATCCAGCACCAACAATAGCGGTACAAACGACCACAAGTTCGCTGGTTTGAGCAATATAAGGAATGTTCAAATAACTCGAAAAGTTTACGTTACCTGTGGTGTAAGCAAAGACGGCGAATGCGCCGGCAACCATAATCGTTGGTACAATGGCCAAGCCATCTAAGCCGTCGGTTAAATTAACCGCATTGCTGGTACCGACAATAACAAAATAGGCTACAACAATATAAAACAGGCCTAATTGCGGTAAGACATCTTTAACAAAAGGAATTAACAACGCTGTTTCTTGAGGGCTTTGGGCATATTGATAAAGGAAAAGTGCCGTTGCTAAACCAATAACGGTTTGCCAAAAATATTTCCAACGCGCAATCAAGCCATTGGCATCTTTGCGGATCACTTTACGATAATCATCAACAAAACCAATAATACCGAATGACGCCACGACAAATAACACTACCCAAACATAAGTGTTTGATAAATCAGCCCATAACAAAACACTGATGATGATAGACGCTAAAATAAGTATGCCGCCCATGGTCGGCGTACCCGATTTTGACAAATGACTTTCAGGACCATCATCACGTACCGTTTGACCGATCTGCATTTTCTGTAAGGCACGAATTAATTTAGGACCAAAATACAAAGAAATAGCCAATGCCGTTAACGTACTGACAATGGCACGAAACGTTAAATAAGAAAAAACGTTAAAAGCACTAAAGTAATGAGTTAAATATTCTCCTAACCAAAGCAACATTACGCGCGCTCCTGTTTGTTTATGCCGGAACGCCAATCAATAATATCAGCAACGACATCTTCCATATGAGCACTGCGTGAGCCTTTGACTAACACTGATATTTGCTGCTGTTCATTCGCCAACATATCAATAAGTCGATGCAGTAGTTTTTCTCTATCATCAAAATGTTGAGGCGCATCATGACCATGCCCGTAAAAAGCATCCGATGCGTTTTGACTGAGCACGCCTATGGTTAATAAATCGTCTATGCCTGTAAATTTTGCATATTGACCGACTTCTTGATGGTAGGTGCGCGACTCAGAGCCAAGCTCTCCCATATCCCCTAGAATTAAAACTCTGCGTCCAGGAAAACTCGCTAATAAGTCTGATGCCGCGTTAATAGATTCAACGTTGGCATTATAGGTATCATCAATCAATTTGAAATGTTCACCTAATTGATGAAGATTCATTCTTCCCTTCACAGGGTTCATTTCCGCCAATCCGAGGCGAATATCATCTAAACTAGCGCCAAACTCTATAGCAATGGCCGCCGCCGCAACAGCATTACAGACGTTATGCTGACCTGGTACGGTGAGTTCGATAAAGGTATTGCCAATGTAGGTGTTTAATTTAAAACTCGCACAACCATCGTCGTCTAAAATAACATCTGAGCTATAACAATCTGACTTATTTAAACACGAAAATTGACGAACATTTTTATCGACTAACCGCCACTGCCACTTATTGGCAAATTTGCAATCTTTGTTATATAACGCCACACCATTTTCAACTAGGCCTTCGAATATTTCACCTTTGGCGCGAGCAACACCGCATAAATCACCAAAACCTTCTAAATGAGCAGCGGCAATATTGTTAATAACCGCGACATCTGGTTTAACCAAGTTACAAGAATAAGCAATTTCGCCGATGTGATTTGCGCCCATTTCTATGACCGCAAAGTCATGTTTTTCTTCCAGTCGTAACAGCGTTAATGGCACGCCTATGTCGTTATTAAAATTACCTTGAGTGGCTAAGACATTACCTAAACGCGATAAAATAGCTGCCGTCATCTCTTTTACTGTGGTTTTACCGCTACTGCCAGTAATACCAACTGTTTTTGGGGCAACCTTTTGTTTCACGTAAGCGCCAAGCTTTCCTAGTGCACTATGAGTATCGGCAACGACAATTTGGGGCACGTCTATCTCATGATGTTGCTCAACGATAACCGCACCACAATGCTGCTCAACCACTTGTTCTATAAATTTATGGCCATCAAAATTCAGCCCTTTCAACGCTAAAAATACATCGCCTCTTTTTAATGTTCGACTATCTGTGGTGACATTTTCAATGGTTGCATCTTGGCCAAAAAGTTGGCCATCAACCGCTGTGGCGATATCAGATAAAAGTAACGGGATCATGATATAGCCTCTTGTTGATATTGCTGACGCACGATTTCGCGCTCATTGTAATAATGTTTCTCAGTACCCAAAATAATGTAATCTTCATGCCCTTTGCCAGCGAGTAGCACTATGTCGTCACAACCTGCATGAGTAATAGCTGAAGTCACCGCTTGTTGGCGATTTAGCATTACGGCAATTTTTTCTGGGTTTTCACAACCGGCTAAAATGTCGCGTACGATCATTTCAGGCATTTCAGTGCGGGGGTTATCATTCGTGATGATGACATGCTGTGCGTGTTGTTCCGCTATTTTTCCCATTAGCGCACGCTTACCTTTATCACGATCGCCACCGCAACCAAAAACCACCCATAATTGCCCGTTACAATGTTGACGACATGCCGCTAATGCTTGTAGCAAACCATCAGGAGTATGAGCATAGTCGACCACAGTTGTTGTTTTGTTTTCTTGGCTAAAGGCTTCCATACGTCCATCAATAGGTGTCATGGTGGTAATCGCCTGAGCAATATTTTTTAATGAAATTTTTTCAACCAGAGCAACTGAAATAGCTGCCAATAAATTACTGACATTAAAGTCGCCCATCAAAGGACTACAAATTTTGATTGAACCGCAATCAGTCTCTAATTCAAACTCAACTCCGTGCAAGAGGTGCAAAATATTATTTGCTTTAACATAGCGCGAATACTGACTGATATGCTCGCCAAAGCCATAAACGATCACTGGTTGCTCACTAGGCCAGTCTTTCAACCACTGGGCAGCACAGTCATCATCGCCATTTAAAATGGCCAGCTGCTTAGCATTACCAGTAAAAATTTTCCATTTTGCCTGAGCGTAATCTTCCATCGTATGGTGATAATCAAGGTGATCTCGGCTTAAATTGGTAAAGACGGCAACATCAAGTAGGTCCGCGCAAACTCGCCCTTGCGACAAACCATGAGATGAAACTTCCATGGCGACATGAGAAACATCATCCTGAACAAATTCGCTTAGTAAGCGGTGTAACTTTGTCGGACCTGGCGTAGTGTTGCCCAATGCAATTAGCTGATTTAAACGACCAAAACCGTTAGTGCCGATCACCGCACACTGTTTGTCGCTGGCATCCAATAATTTCGCCACTAGTTGGCAAGTACTGGTTTTGCCATTAGTGCCAGTTATGCCAATCATTTTTAATTTATCTTGAGGGCAACCATAATAGCTTTTCGCTAAAGCAAACAAATGACGATCCAATTGATAAAATTGGATAACAGCAACCGGCTTTTCATGACTTTTACGCCAAGTGATATTGCCGTGTTGTTGACTATGTTGGCATTGAGCGAGGACCAACGCAGCACCATTGACAATTGCCGTTTCTATAAACGCTCGTCCGTCTTGTTCATGACCGACAACCGCGCAAAATATATCATTAGCCTCAAGTTCTCGGGTATCATTCACTAAATTAGCCGTAGTTAGCTCAGCAATATCTTTGTCATTTTCAAGCGTAACACCAAATCCTGCAAGCGCAGTAGCGATAGAAAATTGCTCAAATAGCATAGGAGAATTACGCATTATCGTTATCTCCATTAACTTGATGACTGACGACTGAGTGCTCTTGATCATCAGGGACAACATTTAATGTTCTTAGCGTACCTTTCATCACCCGTGAAAACACTGGCGCAGCCACTTCACCGCCATGATACAAATCTCCACCCGGTTCATTGATAACCACGACAACCGCGATTTCTGGATGAGAAATAGGTGCAACACCAGCAAATAGCCCGACGTAGTCATTGCCGTAGCCGCCAGCCATAGCTTTAAATGCAGTGCCAGTTTTTCCACCAACACGATATCCGTCTACGCGTGCAATTTTATAATGTTCGTTAACTACATGTTCAAGCATACCAACGACTTCGTTGCTATATTTTTCTGAAAACACTCGCTCTGAACCCTCAGGGGTGCGATCAGTTTGCTCTTGCTTTAATATTGTTAATGGCGTTTTAACACCACCATTCGCTAATGTTGAATAGAAACGCGCCAACTGTAATGGCGTTGCCGCGACGCCCATTCCATAAGAAAGGGTCGCTAATTCAAATTTTGACCAACGTTGGCGATCATGCATAATGCCTGAACTTTCGCCGATCAGGCCAGTACCTGTATCTTCACCAAAGCCTGCTTGAAAAAATTTATCCAAGTAATAATCTTTTGGTAGTGACAACGCCAATTTAGTTGTGCCCATATTTGAAGAATGCACTAAAATATCGGTTAAACTCAGCTTTCCATAATTTCGAGGATCATTGACACGTCGGCCACCAATCCGCATGATCCCAGGACTGGTATCAATAATGGTATCGCTTTGCACTGCACCAAATTCCAACGCCGATATCACCGTTAATGGTTTCATCGTGGAACCCGGCTCATAAAAATCGGTTATCGCACGATTGCGAAAACGATGTACCGCAGTGTTACTTCTATTATTAGGATTATATGAAGGGCTATTTACTAGGGCCAAGATCTCGCCAGTATGCACGTTGGTGACAACAACAGATCCTGAGCTGGCTTTAAATGCTTTTACCGCACCTTTAAGCTCTTTATAGGCAATAGCTTGAATACGTTGATCGATACTCAGGGTTAAATCTTTAGGAGGTGTTGACTCTTCCACCGAGAGTATTTCTATTTTTCGCCCTTTGGCATCTTTTCGAAATTGTTTTTCGCCATTGCTGCCTGTTAATAGACCATCATAAACACGTTCTATGCCTTCAATACCTTTATCATCAACGTTGGTAAAACCAACAACATGAGCACTGATCTCGCCTGCAGGATAAAAACGTTTTGATTCTTTGCGTAAATGTATACCAGGAATTTTTAACTCTTTAATATACCTAGCCATTGCAGGAGATACCTGACGTTCTACATAGACGAATCGTTTAGCAGGATTACTGACAATACGGTTAGTTAGCTTGCTAACTTTTTGACCTAAAACATCTGCCAATGCCTGCCAATGCTTAGTCATTGCCAGCGCATTCTTGTCCATGATCACTTTCGGATCGGCCCATACAGTTTCAACTGGCACGCTCACCGCCAGTTCATGGCCATTACGATCAACAATTGAACCGCGTTGTACTTTACTTGATGCCGTGCGCAATGACCGCATATCGCCTTGCTTTTTCAACATATCAGGTTCGATAACCTGAATATAAGCACTGCGCGCCATCAAACCACCGTAAATAAAAACAATCACCACCAACACGACGTAAAAACGCCATGCCACCGCAGCGGGTTTGTATTTTTCGGTATGTTTTTTCACGGTTTTAGTCATGTCTATTATTTGTACTAATCGCTTGGTTAATAACACATACTGGTTAAAGTCATTCGGCATTCAGCCATTTTATTCATCTACTCAAGTGTGATAATCACTTCTGAGCTGGCATTCGGTCTTTTCATTCCTAGTAGTTTTGACGCTTTGCTCTCAATTGAACTGTGTTCCGCTAAACTATTTTGCTCTAAGAGCAAATTTCGCCACTCAATATCTAAATCATCACGTTCAGTAAGCAACACTTCCAACTCACTGGTAGTTTGACGGTTTAGATGAGTGCCATATATCACCGAAAACGCCGAACAAACCACTAAAACTAGCAAAATATAACCAAGGATATGACGTTGAATGTCCTGCCAAATATCGAGTGCCAGAACAACTTTACTCGCCGCCATAATTAATCAGCTAAACGTTGAGCTATTCTTAACACCGAACTGCGTGAACGCACATTTTCGGTCACTTCTTGCTTACTTGGCTTGGCCTTACGCCCAACCAAAGTTAGTTTTTTACCTTTTTGTATTTCTGCTTCACTGATAGGTAGCCCACGTGGTACCTGTTTTCCTTGTGAATGCTTTTTCATAAACTGTTTTACCAGGCGATCTTCAAGTGAGTGAAAACTGATCACTACTAAGCGCCCATCGGTCGCCAGTACTGATAGCGACGCGGCAAGTGCTTTTTCAATTTGCTCTAGTTCACTATTGATATACATGCGAATAGCTTGGAAACTGCGTGTGGCTGGATGTTTTTTAATTTCACGCTGTGGCGCGGTTTTTTGAATAAGCTTAGCCAACTGACTGGTGCGTGTTAATGGCTGTTCTTCACGAGTATCAACAATGGCATTGGCAATTCGCCAAGCATGCTTTTCTTCTCCAAAAGTACGTAACACCCAAGTAATATCTTCGACATCGGCAACTGCTAACCACTCTTGTGCAGTTTGACCACGAGTAGTATCCATGCGCATGTCTAATGGGCCGTCATTCATAAAACTAAAGCCACGCTCAGCTTCATCTAATTGCGGTGACGACACGCCAAGATCGAGCAATATACCATTAACCTTGCCAACTAATTGATGCTTCTCTGCAATTGACTGCAGCTCGGCAAAGCCCTCGTGTTCAATGGTAAAACGAGGATCATCAGCAAATTTTTCCGCCGCTTTAATTGCTGTCGGATCTCTATCGATAGCGATCAAACGACCTTTAGCAGACAATTTAGATAGAATGAGTCCCGAATGTCCGCCTCGACCAAAGGTACAGTCGATATAACATCCATCAGGATCAATGGCCAAGCCGTTTATTGCTTCTTCAAGCAATACTGAAATATGTGAATTATCCATTTGCATCGTTATAGTTATAATGACAGATCGAGTAAACGCTCTGTTAGTTCGATTTCACCCGACTGGATTTTGCTAATGCCTTGTTGCATTTGCTCTTGCCAAGCCGATTCGCTCCAAATTTCAAATTTTTTCAATTGTCCAACCAACATGATATTTTTTTCTAAATTTGCATGCTGTCTTAATGGGCCGTTGATCAATAAACGGCCACTTTTATCAATTTCACAATCCGATGCATTTCCCAACAACACTTGTTGAAGTAATCGCTCTTGCGGATTCATACTCGATAAATTACATAATTTAAGTTCAATTTCTTCCCATTCAGGAAGCGGATAAAGCAGTAAACAAGCATGTTGAATATCAACGGTACACACCATTTTTCCTTGGCAATCAGCAAATAGCTCCTCGCGATACCTTGTTGGCATCGTGATCCTATTTTTACTGTCGAGCGTAATTGCGCTAGTGCCTCTAAACATAATGCTTTTTATTGTCGTGAATTCTTAAGATCCACTTTTCCCCACTTTTTTCCACATTTATACAGTTTAGAGACTTAAGTCAACTCATGTCAAGGAAAGTTTTGTTAATTTGATCAGGCTGGACGCCAACAAAATTGAGGCTTATAAGGAAGTTGATGAAATTGTGGGACTTTGTGGATCTCTAGCCCCAAAAAGTGGAAAAAATAATTAAAATTAACGGCATTTAGTGATTGAAAAAACCAATAAGAGCATAAAGTGTCATTAAGTGCTTACCCCAAAAACACCGATAACCAGCAACCAAGAAGCGAAGAATAATTTTAAGCGAACAGCACTGAGATGTGTAACTAACGTTTTCGCTAATACACCACCTAGCACAGCACCAGGACCAGCAAACAACACAACCTGCCAATACACTTGAAAATTAAGCACAGTATGATGCCATATACCACTCCAGACAGTAATAGCCGATACAAGTACCGCAGAGGCTATCGCCATATTGATATCAAAACGCCTTAAAATAAGGTAAATGGCAAGCAATTCTCCTACGCCCACCGATAGCCAAGCCGTTATCGCTCCACCGCCTAAGCCAATAATAACAAGCATTAACCAATCAATGGCCAGCAATTTACTGCTGTCCCTTTGCGGTTTAACCATAAACACACTAACAATGATAAAGATGCCCAGTAGTAGTGAAAACCAACTAAAACTGTTATGCAAGCTAGACGGTGAAACAAGCTCGCCGAAATAAACCAACCACAAACCAAGCACGGCAGCCAACCCTGTTACCGCAACAATACGTTTAAAGCCCTGCCATAACCTTAAGTCGGATTTTTGAGTCTGATAATGATGCCACCAAGTATATGCGCCCGCCGTCATACCGAAACACTGAATAGCAAAACTCGTCGCGACAGATTGCAACTCACTAAAATTTAAAAAATTAAACAAGGGGATAAAAATAACACCGCCACCCGCGCCAGTTGAATTAGCGAATATCGCCCCAGTGATGCCAACGACAATAAAAGTGACGTAATCTGTTAAGGTATCAATAGATAAAGGTGACAAGACAATAAAGGCTAGCCATACCAGGCTAAAAGCAGTGATGAATTTACCGCTTTTCAATATATTGGCTTTAGTAGTATCAACGAGCATTACGATTGATTGGTGGCCATTTCTTTTGATAACAAATAAGTAATTGCCGACTGATCTAAACATTGATTCGACAAATAACTTCTCCCGTTTTTATGCTCGATTAAAAAACCACAATCGGTTGCGATCAGTTTGTTGATATCTTGCCATAAAATAACGGCATTGTTATATGCGGATTTGGTGGTAATACCAACGTCGTCAATAATCAAGGTGATCTCACTATTAGCTGCTCTACTTAGCATTTGCCTAGCCACCCACCATGGTTGTTGGTAGCGCAAGGCAATTATATCGAGGACGCCTAGTCCGACCATAAACCATGCAAGGTAAGTACTTACTGCGGTGAAAAACAGCCAATACGCGCCCAATGAAATTAGAATCGCCGTTTTAGTATATTTCCGCCATGATCGATCTACGGTAACAGACTGCGAAAAGCATTCATTAAAATGAGGCTTATTTAAGATAAACGTTGTTGAATAAGAAAAGGCTGCGCTCATATCATTTAGAATAAAATAACAAAAGCGCTAGTTTACCGATAAGGAGGCGACGTTGATAGTGATAATTTACTGCAACGTGACAAATATAGTTAACCGCTATAGTCTGGTGTTATTGACTTAAGCTATCAAGCCATTGTTCAAACTCGTCATCGAAACTTGTTCCCCAAGATTTCAGCAAATTTTGATATCCCTGCCAATCTCCCTGACGTGTTAACGACAGCATTTCATCGATGTCAGCGCGATGATTTTCCATCATAAAGCGTACCGCCAAATATCCCCATCGATAGACTCTATCGCTACCGGTATTGTTATTGCTACTGGTATTAAACAACTCGCTTAAGCTAAAAGTTTTCTCTTTCGCCAAAGCAACTGCATCAGGGTTGTTAGTATCATGCGCAATATATTCAGCAACACCTTCTGCCCACCAAATTATATGAGGATAAGGTAAATGAGGCGAAGGGCAGAACTCTGGCCCCTGATGATCATCATGCAAGCCGTTACAGTAATCACCATACTTATTAAATCTGCCATCAAGATAATGTACATATTCGTGGCGCAAATTCCAGATTTGACCATTACGTTCATAAGCAACAAATTCAGCTTGGTTACCAGCTTTATCGGGATAGCCTTCTAAGTACATGCCGCCATTAGTGGTCGGCATGATAAAATGAGCGGTGGCATATTTCACAAATTCATCGCGGCTATGATAAACATTCGCGCGCATCGTATGATTATTATCGTCTGCTACTGGCTTGTTATCACTAGCAAAGATATGATGAAATTTCTGTTCTTGTGCTACCAGTATCTCACAAGCCGCCAATCTTTTTTCTGTGCTTAATTGTTGTGAACGAATAACGATAGTGTCATTACAATGATGCTGTTGAGTGAGTACTTCATCAACGGCAAGTACATTATCAGCCGTCAATTCACTCACGCTTTGTTTATCATTATGGATTGCAGTAGAAACTAATTTTGCTGTATTCCCTTGATTTACATGTGAGGTATTTTTGCCGCTAACGCAGCCATAAAGCAAAAGACTAAAGGACAACATTGATAACGCCGCAGGGCTAAATGGCAATATCGAGGAAGAGTTTTTAATCATGGTATTTATATCAAAAGGTTATTTTTGTATACAATATACCTTCATGTGTGTTTTGTAAAGTGACAGGTATGCCGGGGTAATAGAGAAAACATTATTCATTTTTATCGGCTTGTTTATCGAATTGCTCGGGCTGTTTATTGGCAATTTTATTTAAATAACGATCTATGGTGCTTTTCGCGGACGCAGTTAATGTCCCTTTACTGTGTTGCTCCTTTAATAATGCTTCAACACGAATAAATAATTGATCGACATTGTCATCTTCACTTTGGTTAACAGTTAAGTCTTGCTCATCTAGACATTGTTCTATCTGATTAGAACTAGTCTCACTCGGTTTTCGTGTGCCAAATAAATTAATCCAATGATCGCTCTTATGACCTAACTTCATCAGTCGGTAGAAATAACTATCTTGAACTGTAGGATTTCGAACAATATCAACAATAACCGATAATACTGAAAACGGACTTAACAACAGGTCTCTGAGCGCATCTAAACCTAGTTTCACTTGAAACACAAACGCATCACGGATCAAAGCCCATCGCTCTAATTTGGGGGACATTATTGAATATACTCACTTTGGCTATTTTGTCATTAAGTACAATATAGTAGTTCTTGAAATAATCAATCCTCTACTTAGCCGACGCTGCTAGCTAGAGTAACTAACAACAAATGAATAGGAAAAAGATTAATTATCGACCATACTTAAGCCCAAATAATTGAATAGCAGACGATGAGTATGGATACATTATCAAGCAAGCTTTCCCATCGCATAGTAATCGCACTTTTACTGGTAGGTTCAAGTTTTGGTTCATCCGCTGAAGAAATAAAGCCGACCATAAAAATTCCCGTGTTGGTCGAAAATAAATTTGTTGAGCAAATTAAAACGATTATTACCAGCAGCTATGCACAATTAGGGTTTAAACTAGCATTTTATCAAATCCCCCCTGATCGCGCCTTAAAGTTGACAGATTCAGGTGAATTGGATGCAGAACTGGTGCGACTGAGTACTGTAGAAAAACACGCAACAAATTTAATTAGGGTACCCGTGCTAATTTCTAAGGGGCATGTAATTCTTAACTGCCTACCAACAGTTACCTGTGACAAATCAATACTCGATGATTCCACCAAAGTGATCGGGGTAAATGGAGACTCGACGATCAGTTCAACTTTTATACGTGACTTTAATGCTTCAAGTTATAATATACCAATAGTCAAAAGCTTAGGTAACGTATTAGAAAAAAGCCGTCTTGAGTATGTTATTTCACTAGAAGTAGAGGGTTTTGGCAATATTCTTGAAATTGACCCCGAGAAATTTCAATCGTTTGAACTCATGAATTTTGAGGCTTATCATTACATCCATAAAAAGCATAAAGATCTATTGCAGCCACTCACTGATGTTCTTCAACAAGAAATGGATAAGCGCAAATAATAGAATTATCGCCCCTTATTTTAATATGCTCGCCAACTTAATAAACAACTATGTTAGACTTTCTTTAAGTCAAATATTATCGAACCTAACTTGAAACCCGCTCATTTTTTACTCTGGTTGTTTTTCTCTATTACCTGTCTCTTATTTTCAATAGGGGTGAGCTGGCAGTTCCACAAAATTACGGATTTTGGTTACCCCTTGTGGTACCAAGCACTTAATATTGGAGATCACATTAACGAATATGCTCCGCAAAACAAACAGCATAAGCAAGACTTTATCCTCACATCCTCGAATGAGCATTATCGATTATTTGCTGAGATAAACCATGCTATTCACGCCCAAGGTGAAGGATTATCTAGCATTCAATATAAGGTTAAATCGCCTGACACCAACAGTCTAATCGAAAATGCGTTACTCACGCCAAGTGAGGTTATTCACCTTCAAGATGTTGCCAAACTCATCGATAATTTAATGACTTTTTGGCTATACAACACCTTAATATTTGTACTTTGCATGGTTTTCATCTATTGGAAGAAAGTTCAACCTCCGCCAGTCAAACAGCAACTTACATTATTTGTTATTATAGTAACTGCGAGCGTTGCCCTCTTCTCTCTTTTGGGTTTTACGACAATATTTTACTGGCTACATCAGGTTGTTTTCCCCGATAATCATCAATGGTTTTTTTATTACCAAGACTCTTTAATGAGTACCTTAATGAAGGCACCTGATTTATTCGCCGTCATTGGGGTAAGCATTATCTTTAACGCTGGTATTATCTTTTGGGCTTGCCAAAAAATACTATTTAAGCGTGTTTAATCTACTCACCTCTATTTATCAGTTCATCTATATTTATCAGTTCATCTTTACGGTATAACGCACTAATTCCGCCAAGTCATTCATTTATAACTTAATACTGTTAATAAACTTTTACATTTACACACCATTATCTATATATACAAAGATTCTCGTTTCGATAAAATAGCATGGCACCGCTGTTAATTTACCAAACAAATAACAGCTAGGTGTTTTCACCCACAGGCTAAGGAAAGGCAGAATAATGAACCTTAATCAAGTAACGTTGCCGGTTAAAAACATGGCATTAGCGACTGAATTCTATCGAAAATTAGGATTTACCCAAATAGTCGATACCGATCACTATGCTCGGTTTGAATGTCCAGATAATGGCGCAACATTTTCACTTTCTTTAGACGAGAATGATTTTAAAAATGGAGCCACTATTTATTTTGAACATGAAAACTTAGATCAATGGGTTAGCGAGTTATCTGATAGAGGGCTGAAATTTGAACAACTACCTACTGAGCAATCTTATCTGTGGCGTGAAGCCATCATTTATGATCCTTCAGGCAATAAAATAAAATTGTATTATGCGGGTCATAATCGTCTAAATCCGCCTTGGCGAGTTGAGATAATCGACCAAGAGTCATAAACAAAAAAATACTCAATGCACCGTGCTAAGTCGCGGGTTGAGTTACTAACTTAATAATATTTAAAGTGAAAGATTGTCGTGGTAAAGCGATATAACTTTATATCCATGTGCCAATAATCACTTGACCATCCGCCTTTTGATTTTAGCGCTTGTAAGAATGTTTTAGGGGTCGACAAACTTTCCCAGACACTTGGTAAAAAAATTGCACTTCGACCCCCTTGTTGCAACAACAGTCCATCAACGCCAACCTCTAACGCATTCAACAAGGCTTGTTCGCCACGATTTTCAAATTCAATCATCTCCGACAAAACTGAAACATCGACACTCAGATGCGCCAATTCTGGCTTAGTTAACGGTGAAAAACGGTTGTCTTCAAAGGCACTGCAATATGCGTGATAACATACGTCATGCCACAAAGGTTTAGTCGCGATGGTTGTGCCAATACAGCCTCTTAAACGCTCATAACAGTATAACGTAGTGAAAGTCGCTGCTATTTTATTAAGGTTCTCTGTAGATGGTTTTTCCGGCAGTTTAAATGTGCCATTATCGACAGCAAAAGTGAGGACTTGCCAAATCATGTGTTTCAGTTGCTGGCACTCATTGGCGGTTAATTCAAAACGCGGCGAAACTGGCATAGCCAACGACCTCTCGTTTATCACTGCCATAATCTCCTGAATTCGCTCGCTTTAACAAAGATATTGACCAATGATTTTCGTGACAATAATCAATAAAGCCATTCAAAGCGTAGCAGCCACAGGCATCTTGTGGCTGAAGTACGGATTGAAAATTTAAGATATGATCAATAGTAATAGTATCTAGTGCTTGCGCCATACTGTAGCCATGATAGTGGCTTAGATCGGTACTAACCACAATGAGAGTATTGTCGATATTTTTTAGCGCATTAAGCAACTGCTTGACCGTTTTCTGAGCACATTCACCCACCACTACTGGCACAATATTAAAATCAACTAAAGCGGTTTGTAAAAAGGGTAATTGAACTTCTAGCGAATGCTCCCACAGGTGGGCTTCATCCATCTCACTAGCCAATCCTAAATCAAGCAATTTGTCGCAGATATCTCTGTTGACTAAAATTTTTCCTAGCGGTGTCGAAAAACTTGAAAAGCTTGATAATACACATCCTTGAACATAGACTTTATGGCTAGGTCCAAGCAAAATGACAGTGTCAATATCACCAGCTATATCCTGTAATAAGCGATAACCATGCGCTGCTACTTCGCCAGAAAAACAATAGCCAGCATGGGGAACTATCAAGCCTTTGGGGCGGTAGTTTGTTGTGGTCACTTTCTTGAACATTTCGCTGATATTTCGTCCTAGTTCATCAGGTTCACTAGGATAAAATAGACCACTGACTGCACTGGGACGATCTTTCATCTTTTCCCCCATAGACCGATGCATATCTATATGCAACATTTTATCTATACTTAGTACTTAATATCATTTTAGTACAGATCATGAATCAAGCTAATTTATCGCAATATCATCCGACCGAATTCTGGCATAAACTGCCAGATGGTCGAGTAGTATGTGATGTCTGTCCCAAACACTGCCAATTGCGAGAGGGCAAGCGCGGTGCCTGCTATATTCGCATGCATCATCAAGGTGAAATTGTCTTAACCAGTTACGGTCGCTCTTCCGGGTTTTGTATTGATCCAATTGAAAAAAAACCATTAAACCACTTTTATCCTGGTTCTAGTGTATTGTCTTTGGGCACAGCAGGATGTAATTTAAGTTGTCAGTTTTGCCAAAACTGGGACATCAGTAAATCTCGAGAAATTGACACCTTATCTAACGCCGCGTCACCCGAGCAATTAGCGAAATCAGCACAGCAACATCAGTGTAAAAGTATCGCTTTTACTTACAATGATCCGATCATTTTTTTGGAATATGCTATCGATGCGGCACAGGCAGCCCATGATTTAAACATAAAAAGCGTCGCGGTTACTGCGGGTTATGTCTGTGATGAACCTCGCATAGAATTTTTTAATTATATGGATGCCGCCAATGTCGACTTAAAAGCCTTTACCGAACATTTTTATCGAAAGATTTGTCATGGTAATTTACAGCCAGTGCTAGACACTCTGCTTTACCTAAAAAATGAAACCCAAGTATGGTTTGAGATCACCACGTTATTGATCCCTGATGAAAATGATAGCGATAGCGAACTACATCAAATGTGCCAATGGATCCGCGAGAACTTAGGGCCAGATGTACCATTACATTTTTCCGCTTTTCATCCAGATTTTAAAATGCTTGATAAAAGTAACACCCCGCTGTCTACCTTGCTCAGAGCAAGAAAAATAGCACTAAGTTATGGTCTCAATTATGTTTATTGTGGTAACGTTTCTGATACCGAATCAGACAGCACTTATTGTCCAAATTGCCACCATGTAGCCATTGAGCGAGATTGGTATCAACTAGATCGGTATAATTTGGACAGCAAAGGTTGTTGTCTTAATTGCGGCCATCAACTGGCAGGGCGTTTTGAGCAGTATCAACACTGTTTCGGGCGTCAACGGATCCCCGTTTATATTGATTCTTAAACTGCTTTTTAGTCACTTTTATATAAACAATTAACATAGAAAAGCAGCTCAAAGGCACTAAGCCTTGAGCTGCTTTGAATCGGCTAACAAGTCACATTTTAATGCTATCGTCATAACAACAACTTATTAGCGGACCAGTTTTAAGCGCGGCGTTTGTTGTTTTAGTGGTGCTATATCAACGGTATCTTGCCTAAACTTATCATCTTTAAAACGGTCAAACTGTACTTGCTCGATACCGAGCTTTTGACACATTCGATAGAAAACTTGATAATCTTCGCGGCTAAAATCTTCGTTTTCACGCGTCATCAAACCATCGATATAAGCGTTATTACCATTAAAACTAAAGTTAGCAATAGCATCATACGGCTTTCCATAGCTGTCGACTCGGATCGCACGAACCGATTTCACTTCAAAAATCCAATTATCTAATTGTATAAATCGAGAGCTTGTATCTGTCATTGTTACACCTTAAAAAAAGCCGGCTTAAATGGTTGGGAGCCGCCGGCAAACACTACGCGAGCAAACTAGATTATTTAATTTCTTTTACAAAGGCCGTGAATTCATCTTTGCTGATAGTGGCATCGCCATTAACATCAACTTTTGCAAATGCATCATGCAATACTTTATTGCTTTTAGTTTCCGCTTGGCTAAGTAAGCCATTTTTGTCAACATCAAAACTCTCAAATTTAACAGACTGCTCAGCAGTAGTAATAACTTTAACAATGTCCTTGCTGGTATTATCGTCTGCACTAACAAATGAAGACACTAAAGTAGTAACAAAAACCGCTGCGGTAACTTTTAATAAACTGATGTTTTTCATTGTTCTTCCTTCCATTTAAATAGGTATGAATTACCCGTTATTATTAATTTCCCTATTAACAATGCACAAGCTGTACCAACCACATAACACATTGATATATAATAAAAAGACAAAAAAGCAACTCAGTTATATGTTGCCATTTGGAGACAGTTAATTTTCTCTAAATAATTTTGAACAGCAGTTTTAAAGCGACTACAAATTTAAACATATAAAAATCAACAGATAAGCGTTGTAAAATGTTATGCTTGCACACTGTCGCCAATTAACGACAGCATTGAATTATGCACTGACTTAACATACAAAGGCGAGGTTGAACTTTGCTTATTCGCCATATATATCAGGATAAATACCGCTAGTGCTGAACAAAATACTGCCTTTTATGAGCTCGTTAAAACAGCGCTTTGATACCGATGGGTTATCAATTAAAAAACTGACCTTACTGGGCTTTACTCTCGTCGCCCTGCCATTGGTATTAGCCTTGATTTATAGTGGTGTTCAAGTAGAGAAAATATCTAAACAAGGCACTCAAGCCATATTCTCTGTGGCAAACTTAACCACCGTGAATCGTGAACTTAACGAAAGCCAATTGAACTTAGAACGCTTCGCCAGCCAGTATTTAGTGTTAAAAGATCTTGAGTTGAAAACAAATTACTTGACGCAAGAACAGCACATTATTGCACTCATCGACGCACAGTTAAAAAACTATCACGATGAAAAACTCAATGCGCTTTGCGATGCCTTTCTTACGAAACTGACTATGATTAACCGCCTTATTTCAGTCGATGACAAGAATGAACGTTCACTCGAGACCCTACAAACCCAATTTGTCGCGTTAGCAGGCATTAGCCAAAAAATTAATCTACGCAGTAATGAATTAATTAATGCTCAGGCTGAGCAAATAAAGGCCACCGCAGAACAAGTCAGTCGTACTATGTTGATTAGTTTGTTGATCATTCCCATTACGCTAGTTATTGCCGGACTATTCATCTTCTTAATTACCACGCCGTTAAAGTTATTAATTAAAAAGATTCAATCATTAGAACAAGGTGACTTTGATAAAGAAATAGTGCTTAAAGGCTCACCTGAGATCCGAGAAATTGCTGATGCACTAGAGATAATGCGTATGCGCTTACATGCGTTAGAACTGCAAAAATCGAGTTTTATTCGTCATATATCACATGAGCTAAAAACGCCGTTGGCCGCAATTAGAGAAGGAACTGAATTACTTTATGACAATAGTGTTGGTAAGTTAAATGACGAACAAACCGAAATTTGCCATATCATTAAAAACAGTGTTAATCGTCTACAACGTCTGATTGAAGACCTACTCGATTTTAATATTGTCTTAGACTCTACCAGTTTGCAAGACAGCGAAAAAATAGCTTTGCAGCCATTAGTAGCTCAAGTATTGGCTGATCATAAACTTGACATAAAAAGAAAAAAATTAACGATAAATCAATCAACTGAAAATATCTATCTGTATAGCAACAGCAAACAGTTAAAAGTTATTATCGATAATATCATTTCTAACGCCATCAAATACTCGGATGATAATGGTGTCATTGACATTATTTCGTCGATAGAAAACGACCTGCTGCAAATGGCGATATCAGATCAAGGTCCAGGTATCACAGCCAACATTAAAGGTAAAATTTTTGACGCGTTCTACCAAGGTCCGGCTCCTGAGAATAGCCAAATAAAAGGTAGTGGACTCGGTCTCACCATTGTAAAAGAATTACTGATGCGACTTAACGGCGAAATTAGCATTCAATCCCCAAGCCATCAAAAAGTAGGCACTTGTTGCCAAATAACGCTCCCCAGAGCAATAAAGTTAGGCGATAAAAAATGAAACAATTACGTTTAGATAAATGCTGCAAAACAATTTCCAGCTCTATCAACATTAGGGCTTGGCTAATACTCGCAACTTTATTTATGTTAAGTGCCTGTCAATCTTTGCCGTTTGCAAACAATAACAAAACTGACTTTAGTCATTATTATTTATGGATAAAAAGCCTAAATGATGAAGAAGTTGTTCAAGAAATCAATCAACAAAAACGCAATAAAAAATCTGGCTATATCAATGCTGACTTGCAACTGATCATGTTATACAGCTTGCCCAACTCACCTATTCATAACGCTTATACGGCAAAATCTCAACTGAACGACTATCAATTAGAGCCATATAATAACGCGATATTCAATGCCACCGATCTTGCGTTTGTCGTGATGTTAAAAGACCAATTGAATCAACAGTTATTACTTTTAGAAGAGCTGAATAATTACAAGAGTGCCTATAAGCAATCCAAAACACTGCTCGCCAGCCAACAACAACAAATCGACAGTAATCAACAAACCATCGCCCAATTAAATAAACAGATTGTGCAACTTAAAAAGATTGAAAAAGCCATTAGTGAACGTGGACAGTAAATTTAAATGAATAATATTGAAGCACCAACACAGAAAAAAATTCTCATTGTTGATGATGATCCCAGCTTATTGCGTTTACTTGGCATAAGATTATCTGCTGCCGGCTATAACGTCGAATCGGCCGCGAATGCCAAAATGGCTTTAGGAATATTGAAAAGTTTTCATCCTCATATGGTGATCAGCGATTTGCGTATGGAAGGGATGGATGGCATGGCCCTGTTTGAGCAAATTAGACAGCAACATCCGAATATGCCGGTAGTGATCATGACTGCCCATGGCACTATACCCGATGCGATAAACGCCACTAAACAAGGGGTATTTAGTTTCCTCACTAAGCCTTTTGAAAGCCAAGAATTATTAGAAACGGTGCAAAAAGCCATTCAGTTGCAACCTTCTATTACCGAGCATAGTCCTAAGGAATCTGCTTGGCGCGCTGAAATCATCAGTCGTAGCGCGGTGATGGAGTCGTTATTACAACAAACCAATCAAGTTGCACAAAGTGATTTTAGTTTGTTGATCCATAGCCAAAGTGGTACTGGTAAAGAATTGTTAGCTAAAGCTATCCACCAGGCCAGTAGTCGACGCGATAAACCCTTTACCGCCATTAATTGCGCCGCAATTCCTGAGCAACTTTTGGAGTCAGAGCTTTTCGGTCATGCAAAAGGCGCATTTACCGGTGCCGAAAAAAACCACGTCGGCCTATTTCAAGCCACTAATGGCGGCACCTTATTTTTAGATGAAATTGGTGATATGCCAATGAGTTTTCAAGTAAAACTATTGCGCGCATTACAGGAAAAAGAAATTCGCCCCGTTGGCAGCACACAATCGATAAAAACAGATGTTCGTATCATTTCGGCAACCCATAAAAATTTACAACAAGCCATTGTTGATAAAACCTTTAGAGAAGATTTGTATTATCGCCTTAATGTGGTTGAGTTAATATTGCCGCCACTTGCCGAACGTCGCGAAGATATTCCGCTGTTAGCCCAACATTTTTTAAAACATGTACAAGTTAACTCCCCTATTTCGGTCACTGGCTTTACCGCCGATGCAATGGAGCTATTGATCAGCGCCCCATGGCCGGGCAATATTCGCCAACTACAAAACGTAGTTGAACAAAGTGTCGCGCTGAGCACTGAGTCATTAATCAATGCTGCACTCGTTAGTAATGCCCTACGGGAAAAAACCTCACAACTGCCCTCTTTTCAAGAAGCAAGAGATCAATTTGAGCGCGACTACTTGGCCAAGTTGCTTAAACTTACCGCAGGGAATGTCTCTCAAGCTGCCCGCATTGCTCAGCGCAATAGAACAGAGTTTTATAAACTGTTAAACAGACACCACCTTAACGCGGAAGCCTTTAGAGAGGAATAAGTAAGGTAAATTAACGCCAGTTTCTTTATCAAGGAAACTGGCGCCGATGCGTTAGCGGAGTAGGTGTAAAAAATGCAAATGTTTATGATATTGGTCGATAATATTATTGATCACCGCCATTTTTGACCATCCCATAATGTCATAATCTTGGCCGCCTTCCACCAAATGAACTTCAGCTCGATAATAGCTTTGCTCATCGTCGTCATCTTCACTGGCAAAATCCGGTTGCATGTACTTTCGCGCGATAACTCGATAAACAAATTTTTGTGCATCTCCGTGATCGACAGTTAAGCTCAAACCATCTTCATGTGAAACATTAACATTAATTTGCTTATCCTGAAGCTCTTGCGCGACTAGGTCTAATGCCGGTGCCACGGTCTGATTGATGAATTTGTTAACGTTACTTTTGTTTGGAAAATCAACAATGTTCTTTAACCGCATTTGCCAGTCACCACTATTATTGCCATCAGCATGGGGAATAGCTGTTATCAACTGGCTTTCCTGCTTAAAAGCTTCAACCCTTAATGCTTTGATCAAGCCCATAATGGCGAGTAATAAAACAATAGCAAAAGGCAAAGCACTGGCAATAGTCATGGTTTGCAGAGCATTAAGACCTCCAGCTAATGATAATATAGCGGCAACAATACCAATGCCTACGGCCCAATAAATACGTTGCCACAACGGAGTATCATTGCTGCCGTGAGAACAGAGCATATCAACCACCATCGCGCCAGAGTCACAAGAAGTAACAAAGAAAATGACTATCATTACCACACTAAAAAATGACAATACAGTGGTCAACGGGAAGTTTTCCAAAAACACAAATAATGCGACAGAGGAGTCTTGGCTAACCATATCCCCTAAAGCGACAACCCCTTGGTTATAAACCAAATCAATGGCGCTATTACCAAAAATAGTCATCCATAACAAAGTGAATACAGAGGGGATCAGCATGACTCCTAAAATGAACTCTCTAATAGTACGTCCACGAGAAATCCTGGCAATAAATAGGCCGACAAACGGTGCCCATGCCAGCCACCAGCCCCAGTAAAATATTGTCCATCCGCCTATCCAATTAGTTTTCTTATACGCGAATAAATTAAAGGTGTTGTGAACTATATCAGCTAAATAATCGCCAATATTTTGTAAATAAGCCTGTAATAAAAACACCGTTGGACCGAGCACAAAAATCAACACCAACAAACAGACCGCCAAGATCATATTTGTTTCAGACAATATTTTAATTCCCTTGTCTAAACCAGTTGCCACTGAGATAACGGCAAGCGCGGTGATCGCACACATAATGATGATTTGATTGGTATTAGACACATCAATTTCGAACAAATAACTAAAACCAGCATTAACCTGTGACGCCCCTAAACCAAGCGAAGTGGCCACACCAAAAACAGTACTAACCACAGCAAAAACATCAACTAAATGTCCTGGCCATTGATAAATTCTCTCGCCAATCAATGGATATAACGCGGAGCGTAACGTCAGCGGTAAATTATGTCGATAACTAAAATACGCGAGCACCAATGCAACAACGGTATATATTGCCCAAGCATGCAAGCCCCAATGGAAAAAAGTCATTTTCATTGCTTCTCGAGCCGCGGCAACTGTACCCGTTTCTGCGGTAGGAGGTGATAAATAATGCATCAATGGCTCTGCGACACCAAAGAACATCAGGCCTATGCCCATACCAGCAGCAAAAAGCATAGAAAGCCAAGTGACTAGCGAATAATCAGGTGTTGAATGATCGGGTCCTAAACGAATACTACCGTAACGAGAAAGCCCTAAGAAAATCACAAAAAACAAGATGAATGCCACGGTCAGTACATAAAACCAACTCCCGTTATCGACAATGGTAGCTTGGACAACAGTAAATAGGCTTTGTGCCTGTTTAGGGAGCGCGGCGGTGTATATTAAAAGTGCAATAATGATAGCTGAGGCACTAAAAAAGACCTTTTTATTTAATTGACTCTGGTCGGATGAAGGCAAATCATTCCCCTAAAATTAATTCGTATTGATATTATATCTACTGAAAACAAATTTAAACAATATTAGGGTAATTTAAACATTATAAATAAACCCATATAATATAGCAGTTTGAGGTAAGTAGAGTTTGTTGCTAAACTGTAAATCAGTAAAAATATAATTAGAACACTAAAAGTATCAACTCAAACCTATAAAAAGCCAAGGAATAATCAATATGAAATTCACTAAACTGCATTGTGCTGTATTAACAGCCATAGCAGCGTCAAGCTCTCTCTATGCAGAAGAAGGCAAAAAACAAGACAAAGCGAAAATAGAAGTCATTGAGGTTACTGCCACTAAACGTACTGAATCTATCCAAGAAGTTCCTGTTACTGTAACTGCTTTAACAGGTGATAGTTTAGAAAACCTTGGTGTTGCTAACTTTGATGAATATGTAGAATTTTTACCTAATGTTGTTTTTCAGGGCACCGGCCCTGGGCAAAATGAAATATATATTCGTGGCGCGGCAACCACACAAACCAGCATTGCTGTATCATCAGTGCAAGCCTTACAGCCATCTGTTGCCTTTTATTTAGACGAGCAACCAGTATCAATGCAAGGACGTAACTTAGATATTTACGCAACCGACGTTCAGCGTATCGAAGTATTACCAGGGCCACAAGGCACGCTATTTGGCGCCAGTTCTCAATCAGGTACCGTGCGCCTAATTACCAACAAACCTAATCATGATGGTTTCTCTGCTGGTTTTGATACGAGTACGAGCTCAACCAAAGGTGGGGATATGAGCAACTCCGTTGAAGCATATTTCAATATGTCTTTAACAGATTCGCTAGCCGTGCGCGTTGCTACATACAACGACTATCAAGGTGGCTGGATAGACAATATATTAAATGTCCCCGGCGAAGGTGGCTATATTGGGAGCGCCGAGGTTATCAGTCGAGTTTCGGGCGACGCGTTAACCAACCCAGCAAGCATCCCTGTAACTTCGCCTAAAAA
Organism: Colwelliaceae bacterium 6471; assembly: GCA_040779335.1. Lineage (GTDB taxonomy): Bacteria > Pseudomonadota > Gammaproteobacteria > Enterobacterales > Alteromonadaceae > JBFONV01. The sequence goes on along the minus strand of JBFONV010000001.1, from coordinate 336,981 downwards.
TGACGCTTTAGTTGAAGATAATTTTAATACCGCCAATTATTCAGGTGCCCGTTTTGGTTTATCTTATTTAATCAATAATGATTGGGAGCTGTTGGTTCAGCATACCCAACAATCTCTCGATACCGAGGGTGTCTTTGCATATGATCCAAACCTTGAAGGTGAATCATCTACCAACCGTTTTATACCAGAAAATAACAATGATGATTTTGGCTTAACGACATGGACATTAGAAGGCCGACTTGAGCATCTTGACCTGGTTTATACAGGTGGGTATCTCGATAGAGAGATCAACTCAACCATTGATTACACTGGCTATACTAATGGCGGTTCATTTGCCGCCTATTATGCCTGTAACTATGCAGGTACACCTGAAACCCAAGAGTGTGTAGACCCAACTAAATTTTATAAAGAGCAAACCAGTACCTCGCGTATTACTCACGAGTTTCGTTTCAATACTCCAGCTGACAACCAATGGCGTATCACGGCGGGTGTTTTTTACGATTCTCAAGAGCTGTCAACGGTTGGACAATTTCAGATAGGTAATACCGACTTACCGTATTTTACCAATCTACAACGAACTCTAGCAGGTAGTGAAGGTATTAATAGTAATGGTGGGCCTTTCTCTTCTGAAATTAGCTTTGTTAATGATATTACCCACACCATAGATCAAATCGCTGTTTTTGGTCAGTTAGAATTTGATTTAACTGACACTGTCACCGCAAGCTTTGGCGCGCGCTGGTACCAAATTGATGACAAATTTAAAGGAGCTACTACTACGGTTGATGTTAGTGGCAGGTTACGAGCCTTTGGTGACGGCAGTGATGCCGCTTTAACTGAGTTTTTCGGCGCAGAAGAAGCTGCAGCAATTCAAGCTGCAATAGCCAATGGTCAGTTAGAGACCGGCTTGCTTGATAATGACGGCACATTGACCGTAGACGATACCATCATTAAAGCCTCAATCGATTGGCAAGTAGCAAACGATATTATGGTTTTTGCTTCCTACTCTGAAGGTTTTAGACCGCCGGTGACTAACCGTGTCGGTGGTGGTTTAGCTAAGAATCAAGAAGGCGCATTTGATGGCTTCCGCATTCCAGTCTACTCAACGACCGATAACTTAGACAACGTAGAGTTTGGTATAAAATCAACGTTATTTGACCAAACATTACGCTTAAATGCTACTGCCTATTATTCAGATATATCGGATTTACAAACATCACGATTCGACCCTACCAACATTAGTTTCTTAGTTTTTACTGATAACGTTGGTGACGCAGAAATAAAAGGTATAGATGGTGATTTCAGCTGGGTTGCAACCGATGATTTAGTGATATCGGGTGCATTTAGTTTCATTGACACCGAAATAACCTCAGTTAATGCCGAACTTGCAGGCATTGCTCCGGCAGTAGGTAGTCAACTACCTTATTCCGCAGAGTTTTCAGGTAATTTACAAGCTGAATATTTCTATGAAATTGCTAATGACATCACTGGATATATTAACGGTTCTATCAGCTATACCGGCGAAAGACTTGCCAGTATGACTATGGATGCCTACGTGCTAGAAGATACCACTAATTTAGTTTATGGTACTGGCTCTGGTTTAAGTATTCAAAAAGAAGCCGACGTTTATGCGGGTGTAAATTATCAAGACAGTAATGGCGAAACCTTCGCTGGTGGCCGTTATGTGCAAGATAGTTACGTGCTGGCAAACCTAAGTTTTGGTGTGACTAATGACGAATGGAAAGCTGAAATATTTATCAATAACTTAACTGATAAAAGTGCAGTTTTATATATTGATACTCAACAGTTTACCCCAAAAGTTGTTACTAATAGACCTCGCACTATTGGCTTTAGATTTTCGTATGACTTTTATTAAGTCTTAATGAATCATTAAAGCGTAAAAAAGCCGTTTGATATTTGTATCAAGCGGCTTTTACTTGATAGAGTAAATAATCGTAAATCTTTCCTTATACCAACATGTATAAGAAACAGTATCAACTACTTATGGAGCCCAGTCGTTGGATAGAGCAACTTCCCCCCAAATAGAGAGCCAGTTACAATCGATCCAACAGCTGATCCAAAGTGCACAATTTAATGACGCAATAAAAAAAGCGCATCAGCTGCAAGAACTGGCTAGTGTGAAACAACATAAAATTGAATTATGGTATTTAATCGCCGTTGCTCAACGCTATACAAAAGCATTTACCCAAGCGCTAACCAGCATTAATGCATTACTCAAACTTGATAATACACACAGTCGTGCTAATCAAGAGCAAGGCTATATCTACCTTGCGTTAAACAAGCCTGAACAAGCTAAAGCATCGTTTGAAAAAGCAGTAAAACTCAATCCTAGTTTAGTGGCTAGTTGGCAAGAACTCATTGAACTTAATCGAGTAGAGCAGCAGCAAGAAAACATACAAAAAGCCGCCAATCAGTTGGCTAAACTTAAACAGCTTCCCCCTGCTTTGCTTGCGGTTACCGAATTAATGCACGAAAAAAAGTTGTTAAAAGCAGAGCAAATTTGCCGACAATTCTTACAAAGCAATAAGCGCAATGTTGATGGTATGTGTTTACTTGCCGAAATAGGTGTTGAGCTAAAAATTTATGATGACGCAGAGTTTTTACTCGCCAGCGCGCTAGAATTAGCGCCAAGTCATATTTATGCACGCACTCAGTATCTCAATTTATTGATACGTTTAGGTAAATACAAATTAGCACTACTGCAAGTTGAACAATTATTAGTTGAACAACCCGATAATCTTAGTTTTATCGTGGCTAAAGCAAACGTCTTAACGGGGTTAGGGCAAATCGAAAAAGCACTGCCACTATTTTTACATGCTATCGAACAAGACGATAAAATTGCCGGCTTTCATTTGCAATTAGGACACGCACTAAAGGCTAAAGGTGATATAAGCCAAGCCGTTCTAGCATACCAAAGGGCTTACCAATTGAGTCCGAGTTTTGGTGATGCTTTTTGGAGCCTAGCCAACACCAAAACCTACCGCTTCAGCGATGCCGAAATCACCCAAATGCAAGCACAGATCGCCAATGAAAACTTGGCGTTAACCGACATGATTCAACTGCATTTTGCCACAGGTAAAGCGTTTGAAGATAGACAAGAGTACGACCGAGCGTTTCGCGCTTACCAACAAGGAAACGAACTACAGCATGCTCACAATGGTTTCGACATAAACAAAATAGAACAACAAGTCGAAGAGCAAATAAAATACTGTACCCCAGAGTTATTTTCACAACGTGGGCTGTTAGGGCATAGCGCCACAGATCCTATTTTTATTGTTGGTTTGCCTCGTGCAGGTTCTACCCTACTTGAGCAAATACTTGCCTCACATAGCCAAGTTGATGGCACCATGGAATTACACAATATTTTAGGGTTGGCTGCGCGACTAAGAGGCCGTAACAACCGTCAAAGTCATCAAGAAAGTCAGTATCCGAAAAACTTAAGTGATATAAATCCTGATTACTTTAAACGCTTTGGTCAGCAATTTATTGATGAAACTCGCGTTTATAGAGAGCAAGCACCGTTTTTTATCGATAAAATGCCCAACAACTTTCTACACATAGGTTTGATTCGACTCATACTACCCAACGCCAAAATTATTGATGCCAGACGTTCTCCAATGGCTTGTTGTTTCAGTGGTTTCAAACAGCTATTTGCAGAGGGACAAGAATTTAGCTACAGCCTTGATGACCTTGGTCGATATTACAACGCATACCTAAAATTGATGGACCATTGGCATAAAGTGCTACCCGATTTCGTATTAACTGTTAACCATGAAGATGTTGTTGATGATTTAGAGAGTCAAGTGCGAAAAATGCTTGATTTTTGTGGCCTAGAGTTCGAACAATCTTGTGTCGATTTTCATAAAACTAAACGTAATATTAAAACACCAAGTTCTGAACAAGTCCGCCAGCCTATTTATAAAAGTGCTACCGAACAGTGGCAACATTTTGCTCAACATTTAGCACCGCTAAAAAAGGTACTCAATGTTAATGGTGGCTAAAATAACGAAACTCTCTATAACACTTGATAGAGAGTTCTCGTTTATCACTCAATTTTCCAGTTATTAATATAATGGAAATTTTTCTCGCGCAAAACCAAAATACTAGCTTGATTTATAAAGTATTTCACGACTCCAAATAGCCTATTGGCGGACCTCAACAACCATAGATAAAATCATAGAATATAGGCTGTAGTGAAAATCCCGATAACTACTTGATTTGCATCATAGACATTTAAGTTCACTGTTCTATAGTGAATACTTATATGGATAAAAAATAATAGGCTATGGTTGCAATGAGAACACAAGCTCAGCTCGATTTATGGCAAAGCGTCAGTGGTTTACTGCTCGGATTATTTCTGTGGGTACATTTAATTTTGGTGTCGAGTATCATCATCAGCCAAGATGCCATGGCGTTTATCGCCAGTACCATGGAAGCTTCCTTTCTTAGCGATACTGGTGAAGGGTACCCAATAATAGTCTCTATTATTGCATTGGTTATTTTTATACTTTTAGTGATCCACGCAGTGCTGGCAATGCGCAAACTACCCTCAAATTGGCAACAGCAAAAACAACTGCAAAAACAGTTAAACTTGATCCCACATGACGATACTAAAAATTGGCGCATTCAAGCCGTTAGCGGTGTTGCCATTATGTTTTTAGTACCAGCACACATTTTTGTGATGTTCTCTCAACCTGACACTATCGGCCCCATTACGTCCTCTATACGTATTGCTGGTGATGGCTTTTGGATGCTATACCTGCCATTACTCATTGTTGCCGAATTACACGCGGCTATCGGTTTATATCGACTCTGCCTAAAATGGGGTTGGTTTATCGGCAAAGATGTTAACAAACGACGTCAAACCCTAATACGCATTAAGCAGTTTATCTCCGTCACCTTTATCCTTATTGGCCTACTGACACTCTATACTTACTACACCATCGGAGTGCAACACTCATGAGAATTGAATACACCGACAGTTTAGTCATTGGCGCAGGTTTAGCAGGCTTACGCGTTGCCATTGCCAGTAAAGAAGCAGGACTTGATACCTTAGTATTGTCACTTATTCCAGCGAAACGTTCACACTCTGCCGCCGCCCAAGGTGGCATGCAAGCGAGTTTGGCGTCATCGACAAAAAGCAAAGATGACAATGAAGATGTGCATTTTCAAGACACAGTACGCGGCTCCGATTGGGGTTGCGATCAAACAGTTGCCCGCAAGTTTTGTCATGTTGCGCCCAAAGCAGTGCGTGAATTAGCACTTTGGGGAGTGCCTTGGAACAGAGTTAAGCAAGGCGAACATCAAGTGATCGTCAATGCGAAAAAAGAAACCATTAATGAAAGTGAGGCCGACCACGGCTTGATCACTGCTCGTGATTTTGGTGGCACAGAAAAATGGCGCACCTGTTATACCTCAGACGGTACTGGTCACAGTATGCTCTACGCCATGGACAACAAAGCCATATCCCTTGGTGTTCCAGTACTAGAGCGACAACAGGCTATTGCACTTATTCATGAGCATGGGCGCTGTTATGGCGCCATTGTTCGCGACATGGTCAATGGTGAAATTTATGCCATTGTTGCTAAAGCCACCACTATCGCAACAGGGGGCTATGGCCGTATCTATGAAATATCTACCAATGCCATTATTTGTAATGGTGAAGGCGCGGCATTAGCACTTGAAACCGGACAAACACCATTGGCAAATATGGAAGCCATTCAGTTTCATCCAACCGCCATAGTACCAGCAGGTATTTTAACAACCGAAGGTTGTCGTGGTGACGGTGGTGTATTGCGTGACGTTGATGGTTATCGTTTTATGCCAGATTATGAACCCGAAAAAGCCGAACTTGCCTCTCGTGACGTGGTATCGCGGCGCATGACTGAGCACATACGCTCGGGCAAAGGGGTTCCTTCACCTTATGGCGACCACTTGTGGTTAGACATTACCATTTTAGGCCGTGCGCACATCGAAAAAAACTTACGTGAAGTTAAAGATATCTGTCACTACTTTTTAGGGATAGATCCCGCAGTAGATTTTATTCCCGTGCGACCCACGCAACATTATTCGATGGGGGGTATTCGTACTAACGAATTTGGTGAAAGTGTTGGTCTAACAGGGTTGTTTTCACTAGGTGAAGCCGCCTGTTGGGACTTACATGGGTTTAATCGACTCGGGGGGAATTCAGTTGCGGAAACCGTCGTCGCAGGCATGATTGTTGGTGAAAGTGTGGTCTCACATTGTCAGCAAACAGAAGTGCAATTGAGTACCGCTACGGTCAAACATTTTTATCAGCAAGAGGTTGATGCGATACAAAAAATTGTCAGTGCAAGTGCTGGTAACCATGCGGGTAAAATAATTAAGCGTATGCAGCAAATAATGAGCGAAAAAGTAGGTATTTTTCGCAGTGAGCAACCGCTTAGCGAAGCACTCGAAGAACTCCAAGCACTGTATCAGCAAAGCAAAACGCTTTTTATCAATAACAAAGCGCTACATGCCAATCCAGAATTGGAAGATGCACTGCGCGTCGGCAAAATGTTAAAACTGGCCATTTGCGTGACGCAAGGCGCATTAAACAGAAAAGAAAGTCGCGGCGCTCATAGTCGGGAAGATTATCCGCAACGTAATGATCAAGAATGGCTAAAACGGTCGCTTTATCACTGGCACAATGATGAACTCACGCTGAGTTATGAAGCACTTGATATTATGTCAATGGAGCTACCACCGGGTAGTCGCGGTTATGGTAATAGCGCCATTATCGAACACCCAGACAGCGTAAAACGACAACAACAAATTGCACAAATTATCGCTGAGCACGGCGAACTCGATCGCTTTGAATTACAAGCGCTGTTGATGCCATTTGATCTGCCTGAAAAATATCGTAATAACAACCAACGTACAGGGGTAAATGAAGCATGACCGGACGGCAACTCACTTTTCATATTTTTCGCTACGATCCGCAGCTAATCGACGATACCCCAAAAATGGTCAGCTATACCTTGACGGAAACCGATGGTATGACCATTTTTATCGCGCTAAATCAAATACGCGAACAACAAGCGCCAGATCTAAAGTTTGATTTTGTCTGCCGTGCGGGCATTTGCGGCAGTTGCGCTATGGTCATTAATGGCAAACCCACGCTAGGTTGTCGAACCTTGACCAAAAACTTTGCCAGTGGCGTGATCACCTTACATCCACTGCCAGCATTTAAATTGATCGGGGATTTGTCAGTAGATACAGGAAGTTTTATGCGCCAATTATCTGAGCGTATCGAGAACTGGCTGCATCAATCACCCGATGAAGTATCCATTGATGCTCTTGAACAAAAAATGGAACCCGAGCTTGCCGAAGCCATTTATGAATTAGATCGTTGTATCGAATGTGGCTGTTGTGTCGCCGCCTGCGCGACCAAGGCAATGAAGGATAACTTTCTCGGCGCGGTGGGCTTTATGAAATTGGCCCGTTTTGACCTAGACCCAAGAGACACACGTAGCGCATCCGATTATTACCATGTGTTAGGGAACGAAGACGGCGTGTTTGGCTGCATGACGTTGCTCGGCTGTCAGGACAATTGCCCAAAAGAGTTACCTCATCAAACTCAAATTGCATATTTACGTCGTAAAATGCTGAGCGTTTAACGTAAAGTTATTTGCGCGCACTTATGTTTGGTCTAACATTGCATAAAAAACCGCATAATAATGCTATGTAAATGGCATCGGGAACCATAAGAATGAATATAAGCAAAAGAAGCTTTTTAAAAGCCAGTGGCGCAGGCATCGCAACCTTGTCGCTCGCCAGCCAAGCACTCACAACAAAAGCCATGGCAATGTCGTCAAAGCCTGACGCGACGACAAATAATACCTCATTAAAAGCCATTACCGCATCTGTATCAGCCATTACGCCGCAAGAGCGACTCGCTCGCATTGGCCGCGCTCAAAAATTGATGAAGCAACTCGATATCGCCGCGATGATTTTAGAGCCGGGTGCGGCCATGGATTACTTTTCTGGCGTACAATGGTGGCGCAGCGAAAGACTCACCGCTTTGGTGATCCCAAGAGAAGGGAAAGTTGCGGTTGTTTGTCCGTTTTTTGAAAAACCTAGCATACGCGAATCGTTCGCTGTTGGTGATGACATTCGCGTGTGGCAAGAGCATGAAAGCCCTTTCGAACAAATCAAACAAATACTCACCGCTTCAGGATTAAATAAAGGCAAAATAGCCTTTGAAAATTCAGTACGCTATTTTGCGATGAGCGGCGTAATGGCAAGCCTACCCAACATGCAACATGTTAGCGCTGAACCCGTTACCCGTGGTTGTCGCATGTATAAAAGCGCCCATGAATTACAATTAATGCACAAAGCCAATGAGATCACATTAACGGCTTACGCCCATGTGTGGTCAAAACTTGAAGTGGGCATGAGTCAACAAGACGTAAAAGGCTTAATGCAGAAAGCCCAAAGCCAACTCGGTGGTAGTGGTATATGGAATATGGCGCTATTTAACCAAGCAAGTGCCTATCCTCATGGCACCAAACAGCAACAAACATTAACCGAAGGTTCAATAGTATTAATGGATTGTGGTTGCAGCGTGCATGGCTATCAATCGGACATCAGTCGCACCTTTGTATTTGGCGAGGCTAACAAGCGACAACGAGAAATATGGCAAACCGTTAGACAAGGTCAACAAATAGCGTTTGAACACGCCCAAATAGGTACGCAAGCGGGCAAAGTAGATGATGCCGTCAGAAAATTTTATCAAAGCAAAGGTTTTGGACCAGGTTACAAACTACCAGGACTTTCACACCGAACAGGTCATGGCATTGGCATGCAAGGCCATGAAAGTGTTAATTTTGTTCATGGTGAAACCGAACTGTTAAAACCGGGTATGTGTTTTTCTAATGAACCCGGGATTTATATTCAAGGCGAGTTTGGTGTGCGCTTGGAAGATTGTATTTATATGACCGCGCAAGGACCGCAGTGGTTTACTGTGCCGCCCAGTGACTTAGACAACCCTATTGGCACTTTAGGCACAGTATAAATAACGCGTTAACAGGTTTTAAATAAGCTATCGCCCTGATAGCTTATTATTTATATCACCAACTTATAGTAAGCACTTACAAGGTATGATTTTCTTCAGCAATATCTAAGAAGATTGGTCGTGTATAGGCCACCTGCTCTCGAATGAAATTAGCAAAATGTACCTGATAACCATTACTTAATTTTTCACTCACCAATGACTTACTGATGTAATCTTGGGGCACCGAATCGACCACTTTTTCGGCAAAGCTTAATTCATTAAAGCTCAATAAATCAAATGAGGCTGGCTGCAAAATAGCCAAAATTTTCGTGGCAAGGGTGATCAAATCAAAATTCGCTTCAAAGCTCACATAACTACTGTCGGCTTGCGGCGTCACGTGTATCGTTAAGTATTGATCCTCAAAAATGGCATTAAGTGAATAGCCAAAAGGTTGAAATACAAAATCATCAATAGTGAACCCCGCCAATATTTCATCGAGACAAAAGAAGTCTCTAATGCGTTCTACAGCAAGGTTTTTCGTGGTTAGCAAGGCCGACGCTTGACGACTGATTTGATATGCCAGCAGTTGATAACTTTTAGCATTAATATCCGCCCGAAAATGATTGTCTTGATGAAATAGATAATTATGGTGACTATCCATCGGACCAAATCGATAGGCCTTACCCGAGACATATTTAGCTAGACGTTTAGCGTCATCACCAAAACAACTGGGCTGTGCATGAGAGAAATATTCATTTTTACGTTGATAGGTTACTTGTTCTATTTTATTGATCCCGAGCTCATGGATAAAAAACTCAATAGAATTCACTAATTGAGTAACACCGCAGGTTAATATCAAGAAACGATCATGCCAAACAAATAAGCTAGACTCCGATAATAAATACGCTTTGCAGCTCTCATTCTTAATACAGGAAAGAATACGAGCATTGCTGGCGCTTACCAGTCGCGCCCAAAATTCGTCGTTAACATCGTCAAGCAAAGATAGTTGGCGATCGTTAATGATCACCTCAGCTTTTTTTTCTGAACCTTCAAAAAACAAGTAAAATTCCTTTAGAACAAGTTCAACAACACTTTGTTTACCATTTTGGAAAACACACAAATTACACTAATCTTCTCACATTTCAACGATATTAACGCGAGAAAACCAAGAACCTTTTGCAACGCTGTGCGCGAATACTTTCACAACATTAAAATCTGGTGCAAAATAACAAGCAAATAGTCATCATAATAAGCAATTTGCTAAGGTATATCACCCACTATGTATAATATCGACCATATCGACAAACAGTTGATCAGCTTATTAAGACAAGATGCACGCTTACCTATTTCAGCCATCGCAAAGAAAATTCAGGTATCGAGAGCGACCGTACAAAATCGCATCGAAAAACTTGAAAAAAAGAATATTATTACTGGCTATACTGCACTAATTTCTTCTGGGGTAAATGAAGATATGTCATTAGTCAGAGCGCTAATGAATATTGAAATAACAGGAAATTTTACTAAAAACGTAAAAGTAGCATTATTAGCTGAGCCTAGCGTTTGTGCCATTCACAGTACCAACGGTCGCTGGGATCTCATTGTTGAATTACAAACCTCCTCATTAGAAGAATTTGACCAAGTGCTCGGTAGAATTAGAGCCATTAGCGATATTTCAGCTTCAGAAACCAGTATTTTATTATCCTCGCAACGAATAAGTTCTCAACAGATGTAACACAGTAAAACCGCGATGACGCTATACAAATTGCCAGTAAGACTTATCAATATGCTCAATACGGCTGCTAAATAATGAAAAAAATGCGCTAATTATTAGCATTACTATTATTGATAATAGAGCCCTATTTAGCCCAACTTAATTGGAAGTTCTGCATGGTCGGCTCTTCACCAACAAATAACAGTACGCCGCAATCTCCTAATGCAGTGATCATGATCAGACCGTCGCATTTTCGTTCCAATCCAGAGACTTTTGCCGACAATAGTTTTCAATTAAACGACAATGAGCTTTCTGCTATCGATATCGAAAAAAGGGCTTATCAAAATGTTTCAGATGTTGCCGACACACTAAGCAGCCACGGCGTAACCGTACATATTTTTGAAGACTTCGGTCGACAAACCCCCGACTCCGTTTTTCCCAACAATTGGTTTACCACTCATGCCGATGGCTCTGTCGCTGTTTTTCCAATGTATGTCCCGAATAGACGTTTAGAAATAAATAGCGACATTATTGATTTTCTTAGCGACAACTACATCGTCAACAATATCGTCGACTATACGCATTTTACCCAACAACAAATGTATTTAGAGGGGACAGGCTCGATGGTTTTTGATAATACTTATCGCATTGCCTATGCCGCTCGCTCGCAACGCACCAATGAAATACTATTTAATAAATTCTGTGCAGAGTTTAATTATACGCCCTGTTTATTCGATGCCACAGACGATAACAATATTCCCATTTACCACACCAATGTATTGATGAGTGTTGCTACAAAATTTGTCTTAATCGCACTATCGGCGATAAAAGATGCCACGCAGCGCTCAAGGGTAGTGCAATACTTTCAGGAAACAAATAAAGAAGTTATCGAGTTATCGCTAGAGCAAGTTAATAACTTTGCCGGCAATGCCTTAGAGCTAAGCACACCGTCAGGCAATATTTTAGCCATGTCGGCAACCGCAGTGAATACATTGACCGATAAGCAAATTAATACCATATCAAAATATGTGAAGTTAGTTCCTGTTGATGTCTCTACCGTTGAACTTGCTGGTGGTTCAGTTCGCTGCATGCTCGCAGGCATTCACTTAACCAAGACCAAATAAAGCCATAATCGACTTAAGTATGTTAATTCAGCTATAAATAGAAAGGCAGTTGAGCCAACAAAGCGGTCATAGATACTTTAAACCAAAGCGACTGCGACTCATGACAAAGCCTCTTGTTAAAATTATATTTTTGACTGTGAAATAAAGTAGCCCAATATTTTATTTAATAACCAATACACTAAAGCACTACTTAGTATTCCTATTAGTGAAAACCACTTTTCTTGCCATTGCATTGCACCAGGTTGGGCGTTGAAAGACAAAGAAAGTTCTCCTGTTGGATGGTACCAAATTCCAACCTCTGGATTCCAAATATGTATCAATGACATGATAAATATCATGATCACCCAAAAATAGCCCATGCCAAGTACCAACGTAGCGAGGCCATGAAAAATCCCTTTGCGAGCACTACTTTTCAGGCTTTTCAGGATAGCAAGAGGGTGCCCTTTAGCTGTTTGTTGGTAGAGTAAAATATCAGCTATAAGTGGTTCCAGATATTCCTCTGGTGAACCTAGTCGAGCAATAGCATTAATTAACCTCACTTCTTCAGTTTCAGTTAAATCAGCTGGATTATTAACAGCAGAGTCGAACAGGTGGCTGAGTATTTCCATCCGAATGTCTTCGCGTTCTTCTTTGGGAAGAAGTTTAAGTTTATGAATGAGTTCACGGTCAAAGTTATTCCAAACTTGTTGAGCCGTTTTACTTTTGATAGGAAACATCGTATTCATGATTGCATTACCATACTTAAAATTGAGTTGTGAGTTTCCGTCCATGTATTTTTCATCTGGGCTAAAGTTTCTATACCTAGCGGGGTTATTTCATAATATTTACGCGGAGCCCCTACTTCAGCTGTTTTCCATTCTGCCGTTACTAAGCCATCTCTTTTTAATCGATTGAGCAATGGATACAAAGTACCTTCAGCAACTTCAATAGACGTTAGTTGCTTTATTTCTATAGCTAACTCATAGCCGTAAATGTCACCTTGCTGCAATTTAAGCAAAATGATGAACTCCAACAAGCCCTTTCTAAATTGAGGTACCCATCGTTCAATTATTTTATCTGATTCCATAAATAGGAAATCTCATGTGTAGTTCAATCACATACATAGTATTGCTATATACATCGCGTTGCAACAAAGACTTACATTTCTATTTAATGTTTTTTATTGGCATCTTTAGCTGCTATCGATCTGTTTTTATAGGTTTTTATATTTCCCTATTAACCTTCAACATAGCAATTCTATGTACCTTGTATTGCTATGTAAACATACTGCTGCATATAATACCTAGCTATACAAGGTATATAATCAACGTGATTAAGGTGTTCGAAATGAAAAACATAATAAGTCGGGTGTTTGCTCTATTGGTGCTAGCCATATGCAGTCAACATTCTTTTGCAAAACCTCAAATTGATAATATTAGCGGTGCTTGGTTAGGTACTATGAATATTCCAGAAGGACCTTCTTTACGAATAGGTATCGAAGTTTTCAAAAAGGCAGATGGTAAATGGGGAGGCAATATTGCCAGTTTAGATCAAGGAGCAAGATATATGCTGGTATCTAATGTGAAGGTTGAAAATGCTACCTTCACATTAGAAATGGCAGGGGCACCAGTAAGTGTGGTTGGTAAGATAAATAATAGCTTCAACGTTATTAATGCCAAATTTAATCAAGGAGACAGCGCATTTGATTTAGAGTTAAATAAAGTGCCTGAGTTACCTGAAATACTGCGAGCACAAACCCCCAAGGATTCAGTCTCCTATATTGAGCAAGAGGTTAGCTATAAAAATTCTCATGACAACACTTGGTTATCTGGCACCATAACAATACCTAATGACTCAAAACAGCATCCTGCTGTAATGTTGGTGGCAGGCTCTGGACCAAACCATAGAGATTCATATCATGCTGGACATAGAACATTCAAAGTCCTAGCCGACCATTTAACAAAACAAGGCTATGTTGTATTGCGGTCAGATAAACGAGGAGTATTCAAGTCTGGTGGCGACTTTGAAGATGCAACATTAAATGATTTGGTTCTTGATACTCAAGCTGCGGTTCAATACTTAAAATCTCATAAGCAAGTTGACTCAAAAAATATTATCTTAATCGGTCATAGTGAAGGAAGCTTAGTTTCAGTTATGACTGCTGAACATGAAAATGTTCAAGGCTTAGTGTCATTGGCTGGGCCTGGTATGTCAGTACTAGATATTTTATTACTTCAAGACCAAACAGAGCCGGCAGCCAAAGGGGCTACTAAAACAGAAACCGATATGCTGCTTAACTTTAGCCAGCGCTTTTACCATATAGTTTTGAGTACACCATCTGCTAAGTTACGTAAACAAAAGGTAGTGAAATTGTATGAGACTTTAGCAGGGGATGAGGCAGAGGTGGTCGCTAAATGGGTTAATAAAAACAACGGTACATTGAGTATTGCTTCAGCAGAAAGTGATGCATTTTACCAATTTTTGCAGCAAAATCCGCTACCTTATTGGAATAAGTATAAAGGTAAAGCTTTGATTTTGAACGGAGATAAAGACTCTCAAGTTCCAGCAAAAGAAAATGTGATAGGCATAGTAGATGCTATTACAAGCCAACAAGCCACTATAGAAAGTGAAGTATTTGAAGGTTTGAATCATTTGTTCCAGCCGGCAAAAACGGGCTCGGTTGATGAATATAAAGAAATTGAAAAAACAATTGACGAGCAAGTACTGTCTAGAATTTCAACTTGGTTAACCGTTAATTTTAACTAAAATGCTAAAAAGTTAATGTGGCTTCTCTTCAGACATCATTTGGCAGTTCAAGGTGTTCTCAAGAGTAAACAGACGATGATTAGAGCAACAACTGCTGTAGGCCCAAAGTTATTTGCAGATTTGAGCCTACAGGGGTCATACGATAGAATGAATTCGACTGACTTCAATTCGCCCAGTACTGCCTTTCAGATGAAATATAAATTGATTAGCCACCTTAACAGCAGCTCAATCCTTTAATCCGTCATTGCAACTCATAAAAAATATTACCTTCAGCAGAGGTTTCATTTTCACTTATGATGAAACCCGCTTTTTCCAGTACTTTTCTCGACGCGATATTATTGGTTTCAACACCGGCAATTAACCTAGGATAATTATCGCTTTGGTGGGTAAAATCAACAAAAGCGCTTAACAGCTCACTGGCGTAACCTTGCCCCCAATACTGCTCGCCCAACAAGTAGCCAATATGAATACCATCACTTACCCCTTGTTTCTTATCGAAGCGACTTAATAGTAAAAATCCGATCAGTTCGTTAGTCGCTTTTAGCGTTAAAACCAGTAACTCACTTTCATCTAGACGAAGTTGTAACCAACTTTGCGCTTTTTCAATGCTCGTTATTGCTTGCCAATCATCTGGTAATGCCTTAACGACATTGGGTGAAAGTATGTTGGTTACCGCATTCACCACTTGCTTTTTTTCATCTTCAACCAATAAATTAAAATCACATATTTCGATACGATCACTAAAAAAATGAACAGGTAATTTACACGCGATATTCATCATTTATTGTTCCTTCATTGAGGCACGAAATTCTTGAGTCATTTGATGACCTTTAATTGCCGGAACGGCTAAAGCACTCAATACCAGTTTAGCAAACATGACCAACATTGCTGTTGCCAATGCGTCTAAAAACCATGAAAGATACGGTGCAAATATTCCCATATAAGCAGGAATATTTTTCAACGCCTCTATGGTCATTAATCCAGTCACTGCATGCAATAAAAGCGCTGCCCAAAAGCCAAAACAAAATGGGCAATGCCATGCTTCATAAAGATAAGCCAGCGGTTTTGGCAATCGCTCAATAATCCAATTAAACCAGTTCCCCCAATCAGGCAATTTTTCCCAAATTAAGGTATATAGCGCTAACGCCATTAATGTTAGTGTAAAACTCATCTTATACTCTCCTGTTTTTATCCGACGTTTTGCATAAATCGGCGTATTTAATTACTAATTGCTATTATCTGTTGTTATATAGCTTTATATCAGAGCCGCCTTTATGCAATAATCGGCTTATTGTTCGATTCGGTGTTAAAGGAAAGTATGCACTCTAACCATGCTATTAGTTTGGGACATGAGTTTATTAAGCAAATTGATGAACAGGATCATGGTTCAAATACCGAGTATGTCTTTACCCTTATTAGCAAAGGCTCTTTACGTATTTCATACCAAGATGTGTTAGAAATTCATGAGAATACGTTTACCTTAGTTCCCGCAGGAATACCGCATCGACTTATTTCAGGAGAGAATCTAGAGATTTGGTGGGTAGGTTTTTGCCCTAACTGTTTAAATTTGCAAGAAAATAGCACAATAATGCAACCCTTTCGCCAAGTAAGGCTCGGTGCTATGCCTGCGGTTAAAATCAGCCCACAGCGTTTACCATATATCGTGACGCTATTAACAGAACTGCAAGATGAGCTGAAACGTAAGCATCATGATCAGATGGATATCATTCGCAGCTTATTATTACTACTCTTAAATGAGATCAAAAAATCAACGTCATTGAGCCATTCACCAACATCAAGCCCAGATAAAGTAACCGCAGCGCTAGACTATATTCAACAACATTACTTACGGCCTATTTCACTAAAAGACGTTGCCATAGCTGTGCATAGTAGTCCTTCACACCTAGCCACTTTAGTGAAAAACAGTACTGGATTTTCTATTGGGCAATGGATTATACGCAATCGACTCACTGAAGCTTGCTCTCGATTATTACATACGCAAATACCGATCAACCTAATTGTTGAGGAACTCGGCTGGAACGACACAACACACTTTATTAGGCAATTTAAAAAAGCTTATGGCGATACACCGGCTGCATGGCGAAAAAAACAAACGGCGAAACAGCACCATAACCTCTTGCTAAACAGTGATCATTGATGGATATAAAATAGCGCTCACCAAACGATATTTAGTGCAGAAATGCTCATTAATAACACTAAATAGTCTACTAACCATAAAATTTACGCTATATTTAGGTTTGTTAACTTAGAATTAACAAAAAAAAGTCCGAAGTTAATAAGTACATCTTGTGAACCACTATTAACATTATTATTGCATCCGCTGTCCAGCAACACAGTTATTCATCAAAACCTAAGTAAAATGCTAAGCCCTATGTGTCGAAGTTAATTGGGAAATTATAAATGTGTTGATTGAAGAGTTATTAATATAGAGAAGAAGACATTAAAGCGACGTAAACAAAGATCGAATCAAAGTATATAGGAAAAATACTGTATGGATGGGTTAAGCAAGTTATCAATTACAATCAGCAATCCAAATCTGCCCCTAAAACAAAAGTTGACTGCTATTTGTAAAACGATAAAGCGTGAAATTAAAGAACCTCACCAAGTAAGTTTATGGGTGTTTAAAAATGGTTACTCTGCAATAGAGCAAATAGGTGGTTATGATGAACAAAATCAATATATCGCTGGAGGTGTGTTACAGCGTGCTGATTACCCTGAATACTTTGATTACATTCTAAATAATCATGTGTTAAACGCCAGTAACGCTAGAAGTCACCCAGCCACAAGTTGCTTTAACAGTACCTACTTTGCACCTAACAACATCTATTCATTGTTGGATATAATTTATCATCATGATTTTGAACCTAAGGGAATTATTTGCTGTGAAGCTGTCAATGCCGAAATAGTATGGGACCCCTTATTTATCGAGAAACTAAAAAGAATAGCCAATATTTCCTCTATCTTTTTCTCAAAAAGCCTTACTGATTTAAACGAATAGTAACTAACTCGCAAGCTGACAAAACCGCGATTGATTCACATATTCTTCAAACGGCATAGGCTGTTCAATAAAGTAGCCTTGGACAAAGTTAACGCCAATCTCGCGCAGTGCATTTTCGGTGGCTTGGTCACCAACAAACTCGGCAATGGTATATTTCCCTAATGATTTGGCAATGTCATCAATAGACTGAACAATAGCCTTGTCGGTGGGTTCATTGCACATGTTTTTAACAAAGCTGCCATCAATTTTAATGTAGTCGACCGGTAAATTTTTCAAATAGGAAAACGAACACATACCCGCACCAAAATCGTCTAGCGCAAATTTGCAGCCAAACTCACGCAACGACGCAATAAAATCTCCGGCGTCATTTAACTTAGTAACCGCCTCGGTTTCGGTAATTTCAAAGCAAATTTTCTCTGGTGGGATCTTATACTTTGCCAGGGTGATTTTAATCTGCTCGGCAAACACTTCATCAACAATACTTGCCCCCGATAAGTTAATAGAACACTTGTCAGTATTGTCGAGTAATTCTGGAGCTTGACTCAATAAAGTGATGGCTTGTAAAAATACCCAACGATCTATCTCATGCATTAAATCAAACCGTTCTGCAGCAGGAATAAACAATGCAGGGCTGATCAACTGACCTTGTTCATCAACCATGCGTATTAATATTTCATAACAAAGCTCATGCTCTTTATTCGTGTCTAACGATTTGATGGTCTGGCAAAACAATCTAAATTTGTGCTGTTCTAGAGCATCGCGAATTTTATTGGCCCAATCGATACGTGATTTATGGTAGTTAAGATCTTCGTCGTCATCACTGTAAACATTAACGCGGTTACGGCCAGAATCTTTAGCAACATAACAAGCAACATCGGCTGCTTTCATCACCTCCGCATGAGTAATGCCAGGTTTGATTGGCGCGATACCAATACTGGCACTGACTCTAAAAAGTTTATCATCCCAGACAAATCTAAAATCATAAATATTCTTCAGCAACGTTTGTGCTTTTTGTTTTGCTGCATCGGTATCACAGCCAACAAAAATGACGCCGAATTCGTCACCGCCTAGGCGAGCGACAATATTTTGCTCACTGATAGTTGCCGTGATCATTGCGCCTAGCTGATTAAGTAACTCGTCACCTGCCATATGACCTGAGGTGTCATTAACAATTTTAAACTGATCTAAGTCGACATAGCACAGTGTCGCTTTTTGACCGTCATTAGAGACCGCGCTGATGATCTCATTTAACAGGCGATCAAAGGCATAACGATTGTGCAACCCCGTTAGCGCATCATGGTTCGCTTGGTAAAAAACTTCGTCGGCAAGTTTTTTCTCTTTAGTTATATCCTTAGCAACGCCTTCAATCGCTACTAAAACGCCGTCTTCAAATACGGGCGCATCAGTAAACTCAATTAGACGCTCTTGTTGATTACCATCTTTGAACGTTAAGGTGTAAGTACTCGATAGCTCACCACGCGCTATCGCCTTCATCATCAATGGCCTTAACCTGTTGAGAGTCCAAGTGCTAAGATCCGAGGTACACAGTTCGGCGTTACTGCTCGCAGGATCAAGCAAATAATGCTCAACATTTTCCAGAAAGTCGCGTGGGCTATAACCTAAAATATCCTTAACAGACACGCTAACATAAACAAATTCCCCCAGAGTATTCAGCGAATAGAGAAAATGTCCCGATAGCCCTTCAACCAAACGACGATACTTTTCTTCGCGTTTTTTTAATTTAATTTCAGCGAGTTTACGCGGCGTTATATTACGAATGGTAACGGCAATGTCATCACCAGCGCTCACGATTTGCATTTTGATATAAGCAATATCGCCCTGCTGCGGATCGAGTTGATAACTTTGATCAAACACATCGCCCTGTGCTACCCTTTTTGGGGCGTTAAAAAGTTCATCATAGTGACTTAATTTCATGCGCTGAATAAATTCAGCATAATCAAGTTGTTCACGCCGATTCAATGCTAGAGACAGCATATTTACCGCAACCGCATTCGCATCATTAAGTTGGTAATTACCGTCTTTTTGGCAAAAAATCAGTACTCCATCGAGCGAATTTTTCGTTGCAGCAACAAAGCGCTGTTGATGCTTAGAGGCATTAATACTTTTAAGTACTAATAAGCGCAATACCAGCACGAATATGGCGATAAATAATGCCGAAAAAATCAAGTACATATTACGATCAAAAATCGCCGCCTGCGCCCCTAAAGTTAAAATAAAGCGCTTATCACCAAAGTTCAGTTTTCGAGAAAAGGTTACGCCGTCGCCTTTTTCTCCATCTTGGATCAGCAGTTGTTCATTATCATATAAGCTAATAAAAAGACCACTTTGCTCATAATCGCCAAGCATAAAATAAAAGGCTGACTCAAAATCAATTACACAGACTAACCAGCCAACTAAGTGTCCCTGACTAAATTGAGGCTTAACAATCGCAATAGCTTTTTGTGCAGACGGCAAGGTAAAAATAGGTGTCACGTAAATTCTATCGTCAACATAATTTGCTAATGATAATTGACTCAATTCATCACCCTTGTGAATATCGAGCGGTACACGCCATGCAGTATCATTATTTGCATTAATCCGCCAAATACTTTCAATACCGGGCAAAATATAAAGAATATCTAAACTGTTATGGGTGAACCATTGCTGCATATTAGGATGCGCGTCAGGCCAATTTTGTGATAACAAATTTAATGAACGGGTACGACTGGCATTAAATATCGCTAAACGTGACGCTATTTGTTCAGAAATAATAGCGAGTTTGGTTTCATCTTTTTCTTTAGAATTTTCAAATTGAACATCAATATAGTATTTCACCGTGACAAAGAGCAATACCGCCAAGATGATACTGACTATATTTAAATTTTTATTCGTCAGATAACTATTCAAAGTGCTTCCATTTATTATTCAGTCTGTTAGCTAAGGCTGAATTTTAGGAATACATTATTACCGAATTATGACAAGACGTTTTCTGGGCTATGAATGGTAGAGAATATTTTCAAAAAACAGCTAAAAACAATCTCTACCCCCTCAATAAACACCAATAAAAATGGTGCTTTTCAGGTTATTTCCCTCCTATAAATCAATCAACAAAACTGGCTCCATACATTGCCACCATCTGGTACTACCAGAATATGTTTCTCTCTTTAGAATAAATGTGAAGTTAGCTACCCATAGTATCAAGTGGATAACTCAAACCAATGGAATAACACCGTAGCCTTACTTTACAGGATCACTATTGTTTAGATTGTGCTTTGCGCAGTGCAACCCAATCAGTGAACAACACAAGATGTGACTACAGAACAAAATGATGGTTATTGCGTTACTTATAACCACAAAATTTATAAATATTATAACTGCGAGTACATAACATGTTTAATAAAGTAAAGTTGCCATTAACCGCCATTGTCTTATCAATGTCGTCTTTTGGCGCATTAGCAGCAACTGCGTTTAGCGAAGACTTCGAAGCAGGCTATAGTGCTTGGACCATCAGCGGCTCAGGTGATTTTGGCATCGCCGCGAAAAATGGCTCTAACACCCTTAACTTAGCCAAGACCAGAGCAGCAACCGTTAGTGTAAACACCTCAGGTTTAACTAATGTCACCATCTCTATGGATATGATGTCACGAGGACTCGAAAACTCGGATCATTGTATCGCTGAAGCTCAAGGCAGTGCTACTTGGATCAATATCGGCACTTTAAGTAATGGTCAAGATGATGGCGATACCTACCCTGTAAGCCAATCGCACGCCTCTTTTGACAATACCACCTTAACGTTGCGGATTCGTTCAGCTGGCAACCTCAATACTGATGATTGTTACTTTGATAATATCACTGTTGGTGATTCTACTGGTGGCGGCTCTAGTAGAACTGAAGCTACATACGCCTACTTAATGGCAACAGCAGACAGTACCTTTAGCACTGCAGCCTACGTGCCGAGCAATTCAAATACCCCAATAAACACCTTTGAAGGTAATTTAGTTATTTCAGGCACACCAGTTTTTAGTAAAAACTATGGTGTTACAGGTGATTTACCCACGGGCTATGCTACATGGCCAAGTTTCAATTATGAATTTGTTCAAGACAGCAATCGCTTAATTCCTGTTGATCGCGGCCATGGTTTTATCGGTAATGGCGCTTGGTCAATTACCGCAGGTGTTGGTGCCGTTTGGGATGAAGATGGCGACAATGGTTATACTCGAGCTGCTTTCCCTTACACCATCAAAGAAAACAACGCTAACTGTGAAGCCAACGGCGTAGCAACCTTTTTGTTTAAAAATGATGGTTCTATCTCAAACGTACAAGTACAAAATGTCGCTGAAACATGCCCGTTTTACGGTTTTGAATTTTACGGCACATTGGCTGGTACTTATAACGCGCACACGGTAGCGTCAAAATCGCAAGTAGTAGCCGATAGAAACGCAGAAGAAGCCGCGCGTATTCCAACCAAACCTTTAGCTGATTTAGCTGTTGACTACCCAGGCGTTGATTTAGCAAATTATGGTTATGCCATTGATGCTGAAGACCTAAATGGTTATAGCGTATTAGTAAACGGTACTAGCTATATTGATGGTTGTACAACCCGCTATGGCGAACATCCTTACTGCTTAGATAAAACCATTGGTGTGTACTCATTCACTAAATCTATACATGCATTTATGGTCGTCGCCGCGCTGGAAAAACAATATCCAGGCTTTAAAAGTCAGTTAATAAAGAACCTTGTTCCTGAATGTTCTGATAGTCGCTGGAACGGCGTTACCGTTGAGCATGCATTAGATATGGCAACGGGCAACTACACTTCTTCAAGATATGAAGTAGACGAAGGCAGCTCAGCCATTGTCAATAATTACTTTATTAAAACCACTCGTACCGACCGTGCTGATTTTTCCTGTAACGGTTGGCCACAAAAAGTTGCACCAGGTACATACAGCGTTTATCACACTACAGATACCGAGTTAGTAGGATATGCTGCTGCTAAGTATGCCAATAACCAATTAGGCGGCAATGCCGAAGCATTCGATGATATTTTAATACCTATTTATAATGCTATTGGTTTAAGTCACTATGTTCGCGGTATTCAACGTACCTCAGATAGTAATGACGCTTGGGGTGGTTATGGTTTGTCAGTTACGCTAAATGACGTGGTGCGCATCAACCAATATTTGCGCGACGAAGCGGCAACAGGTGGCTTACTTGATGCAACTATGGTTAACCAAGTAATGAGTGGAGCAAGCCAAGGTTTGTCAGCCAACTTAACTAATTTTAACTATGACAATGGCTTTTGGCGATACCATGCCGGTGCAGCAACAGACATGAGCGCGTGTGGCGCATCAACGCAAATCCCAATCATGTCAGGTTATGGCGGACATACCGCTATCATCATGCCGGAAGTGATTATCACTCAATTAACTGATGGCGGTGGTATCGGCTTTTCAAGCACCATTAATGATGTTTTTAGCAATATTAGTAATACCTGTCCTTAAGTATTGAATTGCATTAAATTAAATACAAATAAGCCTTTTTAATACGGCTTTTAACCAAAACCTAAACGGCTCGCTGATAAGCGGGCCGTTTTTTATCTCTGTTAGCATTTTCTTATTGTTAATAAACGTTGTACATTGAGCTGAACTCATGTTTGTCGAACTGACCTTATTTAGCCGTTTTTCTTATGGCTGATACCGACGAGGGATCATGCTTAAAACAACATTATTAACTGCTTTAGCTCTTTTGGCCTTTGCGGGAAATTCAGTATTATGCCGCTTAGCATTAACTGATAATGTCATTGATGCGGCAAGTTTTACGTCCATTAGATTATTTTCTGGAAGCATATTACTTGTTTTCTTAATGGCTATAAAATCTAAAAAACACCTAGATATGACCCGTGGAAGCTGGTTATCTGCTTGCTTTTTATATTTATATGCAATCGCATTTTCATACTCTTATATAACGCTAGAAACGGGTGTAGGAGCACTAGTCTTGTTTGGCTCGGTCCAAGTGACCATGATTGTCGTTAGCCTTTTAAAAGGTAAGAAACTTATACTCGTTGAATGGGCGGGATTACTATTGGCATTTGGCGGATTGACTACTCTATTATTACCAGGCACTTCAGCACCGTCACCTATCGGCTTTGCACTAATGGCTATTTCAGGCATAGCTTGGGGGTTTTATACATTAGCAGGCAGAGGTTCAGAAAAACCACTGATTGATACTACTAATAACTTCTTAAGAACACTTCCCTTTGTCGCAATCACAATTCTGTTCACGTTTAATGACACCCAAATATCTAATCGAGGGGTAATATTGGCTATAGTATCAGGAGCAATAACTTCAGGTTTAGGGTATGCAATTTGGTACTCAGTGCTCCCTTCTTTAAAGGTCACACAAGCAGCAATTATTCAATTAGCAGTGCCAATAATTGCTGCATTTGGAGGGGTAATATTTGCTCATGAAGTGATAACAACTAAATTGCTAATATCGTCAATGCTGGTCTTAGGGGGTGTTTTTATCGTTACCATAAGTAAGCAGAACTCGGCTTAACTGCTCGTTAATATATTGGTAATTAGATAAGAGGCATCAAGCCCGCAAATAACGGCAAAAACCACCCTATACTCGGAAATTTTTACCGATAAAAACGAGCGACTATTGGCGTGCGCCATCAAGCAATTTTGCCGGAATATATGCCACTATCGCGCAGGCAATCAAACCAATAACAGCAATATCAATCACCTGATCATAGTTGTTTTCACCCAGTATTAGCGCGGCCACCATAGGTCCTGATGCTAGCCCCATTTTTGATGCAAAGCCGCCCATTGCAGCTAACTGTCCCGCTTTATCTAGCTCAGAACAAATACCAAATAAGTAAGGCAGCACAAACGCCCAAGTCACGCCGATGACGACATTTGCCCACAAGTAAATGGCTTCGCTTTCACTATAATGTAACAGCCAACTAGAAATTGCTGTCACTAAAACCGCCACCATTAACGGAACAGTGCGACCAAATTTAATACCAATAACGATCACTAAAAATGCACCAATAAGTGCAAGCCAACTGGCTAATGCCAATGAACTACTCATAAAGGTCATAGTTAGCCCATCAATTTTACCTAGGCCGATCATAAAGGCAAATAGCCCCATGTTAGCCGCTTGAAACAGAAAGATAGCCAACAAATTTAAAAACAAAGGTAGGCGTTTAACTTTGTTTTCGGCAACGATATTTCGCTCAGTATTTTTAATATGGTAATGAGGCAAAAAAGGCATCATCATCAGGGTGACTATAGAAAATACCACTAAGGAAAAGAATAATGCACTGGTGCCAAAAGCCGGCACTAAGCGCGGTAAATACATAATACCTAAACCGCCTAAACCCCATTGAATAAAGAGTAAATATCCAAAGGTTTTATCGGCCTCTGTGGTTCTAGAAATAATGCCAAAACCTATACCGACTAGCAATCCACCAGCCAACCCATGAATAGCTCTTACGAGGATCATTAATTCAGCGCCGCTAATTAATATGCAGGCGAAGTCGATGGCAATCAGCAAAATTAATAAGCTATAAACCCATGAACGCCATTTTATTTTTTTTATCAGAAATACCGCGGCTAATGCGCCAATGGCCGCGCCATACAAGTTAGCTGAACTGACAAAACCTGCTTGTTGATTAGTAAAGCCTAATCCTTCTTTGAGGCCCGAAATCACCGCTGGCATAATGTTGATATAAAAAATGCCGGCAGTAGTAACAAACGCCAAAATGATGCGCGCCATCATGCTATTGGGCGCCACTTTAATTCTTTCTCTAAACCCCACGACTTGATCAACACTCATCGGACTAACGGCATTTTCATTCATAAGACTTTCCTGTGGTGACAACAAACGAGGCGCAGTTTATTTCCTGCGATGAGTGCACGCTTTACCAATAACAGCAGTGATAAAAACGGGGATAAAAACCGTAATAAACTCGAGGTTAACCTAAGCAAGATACCAACTAACAACGCAGCTCTGTTCATAATATTCCAGCTTGCTCTAAACGTTGTTTAACTGCTGATAACTCTTGCTGGTAATGACGCCATTTCCCTGCAGAACTTGTGTAAATACCTTGACGAACTTGGCTGGCACTTGCGGTCGTTGCTGCGGCTTTATTGTGATGAAATTCAAGGCATTGTGCTTGCCAATCGAGCTGACAGTATTCAAGCAACGCTTTCGCTTGCCCTGCTACGTCAGTAACGACGTCTTCATAATTAACTTCATAAATTACGTTAGGCAGCACCGTTTTCCAGTGCTCCATTAATTGATAATGAGCAATATAATATTCAGTCAGCTCATTCAAATCATATGAAAACGGATAACCATTGGTAAACAGCTGTTTGTAGATAGCATAAATGGTATCAAGTGGGTTACGTTTAACATAAATCAATTTTGCTTTAGGTAAAGCGCAATGAATTAATCCCACATAGAGCGAATTTAACGGTAGTTTGTCGATAAATTTACTCTGTTGTCCGGTATGTGGACGGGTACTTTTAATGTAGTCTTCACCGAGCGAAGCAAAGTCTAACTGAGATGTTAGCTCCACTAATTCTGTTCGTGTTTTCGGCGGTGTTTTAGTGAGCTTTTGTGCATGGGCCATCATTTGAAGCGCAAAATCATTTAACTCGCCAGCGCTATATACATCGTCATGACTACTAATAATGCGCTCAATGAGTGTTGAACCTGTTCTTGGTAAACCTAGAACAAAAATCGCTTCATCATTACTACAACCCAATGGCGACTGCTCAAAAAACTGCTGATCAAAAACGGACGCAATTTTGATTAACGTTTCAAGATCATGCTGTAGCTCGTAACGCATGTTAGCTCGGCGACTTTTTGCCCCTAAGGTTAAGTATTCAAAGCTTGCAGCATATTGTTTTAAGTCTTCGTACTCTTTTGCTAAGGCATAACAAACCTGAGCTTTGCCAATGGGCTGATGGATTTCCTTCTCAAGCAATGCCAGCAGCTGTTCAACATGATTATTTTCGCTGGTTTGCTGACGTAAACTTGAACGTTGCAGATACGCTTCATAATCATAAGGATTGAGTGCGATAGCCTGATCTAAATTTGCTTCTGCAGCATCCAAATCACCTGTATAGCGTTGTATTGCGGCTAAATTGAAATACAACTGGGCGTCTTTAGGCGCTAACGCCAATGCGTGTTGATAATATTCAATGGCTAACGGGTATTGGTTGAGTTTATTTAATACCAAGGCCAATTCAGCGCAAAGTTCAACCTCTTGATAACGTTGACCAGCCAATTGCTCGGCCAGCAACCATGCAGCGTCTCTATCCCCTTGCAACAATAGCGTATGAGCTTTATGTAGCTGCCATCTTGGCTGCTGTGGTTGAAGTTTTATCGCCTGCTCAATCGCAGTGAGTGCTTGGTCTGTTTGACGTAGTTGAAAAGTGAGAAAGCTAGTGGCAAACCAGCCTTCTGCACTTGTTGGAAATTGACGGTTAATATGTTGACAAGTAGCCACTGCCTTAGCGACATTTCTGTCATTAATCAGGTTCCAGGCATCATCAAGCAGTTTTGATAATGATGTTGACGCTAAAGGTTGCACTGATGACATATATATAACCACATTGATAATTATTCATGTTCTACAAGATAAATTAGATAGCCCTATTTAACTTTTCAAGTAGAACATGCTGAATGACCGATTAAAAGCGGTACGTAGCCGATAAACCGATTGTTCTGGGTAAGCTTATGTAATCTTTAGAAGAGTTACCCAAAAAGTTCTCATCAGGATCTGTACCCATGTGGCCTTCAGTTATAAGTCCAGTAACACCGTCTTCATTAAAGACATTCTTAATATACAAAGTGACATCCCATTCATCGGTGCTGATACGAGTACTGGCATTTAATATTGAAAAACCATCGATATTCGCCTGAAATTTTTCACTGTCACCCAAATAATTTAATGAATCCGATTGGTAATAACCATTCACTTGCGTGATCCAATAAGTTTCATTGCCCATTTCATAGGTGTAATCAAAGCTTAGGCTCAAAGTGTTTTCTGGCGTACTTGGCAATTTCGCACCATCTTCGGCCTGCATGCGTTGTGCTGATTCCGACCACACCGCCGACGGTACATAAAAATCGTCCGTTAGCTCAGCCTGCACATATGCATAACCCAACACATAATGTAGTGAGTCAGACAAATAACCTTGTAGCTCTAATTCCACCCCTTGGGTTTTAGCTGACTCACC
Organism: Colwelliaceae bacterium 6471; assembly: GCA_040779335.1. Taxonomy (GTDB): domain Bacteria; phylum Pseudomonadota; class Gammaproteobacteria; order Enterobacterales; family Alteromonadaceae; genus JBFONV01. Next base: position 309,095 of record JBFONV010000001.1, on the reverse strand, counting down.
GTTAGCTACGGTGAAAAAGCCCCACGAAGATGAAGTGTTTAACTGCGGGTTGTCCCAATCAATCATAAATACTGACGCGGTGTAGCTGTGAGTACCTTTATCAAGATAACCTTTTACGCCCAATTCATAGTTTATCGCGCTGTCCGAATTATATTGTTGCCATTCAGGGCGCTCAGCCAAACTGCCTTCTAGCGGCACAGCATTGGCACCGCCACGGCGATACCCTTCGGCGATAGTGGCGTAAATCATGGTGTCTTTATTTAAATCATACGATAAGTTAGCTTTAAACAGCGTGTCATCTTCTTCAGTTTTAAATTTCGGCTCTGCGCCAAGAAATGGCCAAATCGGTAGTAACAACGTGGTGTCATTCACAAATTCATTTTTAAAGGTTCTCACCCCAAACGTACCGCGGAATTGGTCAGAAAAGTGATAGGTAATTTCGCCATATAACGCTTTATCAGTGAAACTTTGATTACGGCGATAATGAAAATCATTATCTGTGTAGGCCATACCATAGCCTCCCATAACATCCCACCAGCTAAACGCTTCGCCAGCCCATTCTTGGTAGCCAGGCATATAGCTGTCTTGAGAAGATAGCGTGTCTTGGTCCATGTAGTAGGCACCAATGATCCAATCAAGGTTGTTCTTTCTTTCATTAGACACTAAGCGAAGTTCTTGAACAAAGGCATCTTCTTTATAACCACGTTGGGCAATTGCCATTGGACGTGGCGAACCGTAGTAAAGATCTTCAAACCAATTGCTTTGCGCATAAAAGCCTGTGTTATCACTTAATGAATTGCCTTCATGAGTGTAATCAGATGAACTTGAGGTTAGCGTAGCAAAACCAAGATCCCATTCAATTTCTAATGCCGTTAAACTAACATCACGATCTGAAGGTTCTAATACCACGGCACCATTTTCATAGTCGCCATATTGTTGCTCACTTCCAGTTGTCCAGTGAGTACCGCGAGTCACTTGACGACGGCCTCCGGTTTCATCTTCTTGTTTTTGATATGAAAGTAAAAACTTCAATTCATCCGTTGCTTGAAAAAGTAACGACGCACGACCATAAGTAATATCGACAGTATCGGCATCTTCAACACGGTTAAACGACGGACCGCCAGCAGCAAGATCGTTATTATTCGCTGCAGGAGCATAATTATTACTGTCTAGCTGATAAACATTGGCGTAGTCAACAATACCGTCATTATCGATTTTGCCAATATTAGCGCGAAATGCGAAGCGATCTGTCAACGGAAGATTTAACATCACATCAGTGTTAATATTGTTGCCTTCAGAACCTTTTGTTTGGCTATAACTTGCTGAAACACTGCCATAAAATTCGTCAATTTCAGGTTCACTCATTTTATATCTAATCGTACCCGCTAAAGAGCCTGAACCATAAAGTGTGCCTTGTGGTCCACGCAGCACTTCAACCATACTGATATCTTTTAAAATAAAGTTGGCATACAACGGCGTGTCATTTACGTATGAAGCCACTGTTGGTACAGCTGACAACGCAACATCACCATTGGCGCCGCCATCGACATTAACACCACGAATAATAACGCCATTAACGGCACCAGAGTTACGGTAACCGCGATCAACCACCGTGATACCAGCTACGTTACGCATCATCTCAGCGGAATCAACAATATTGCCACTTTCTAATTCACTGCCTGAAACTGCAGAAATATTATATGGGACTTCTTGAATGCTTTGTGAACGACGCGTTGCCGTTACCTCAATGCGTTCAATTGTTTTTGTGTCAGCAGAATTTGTTTCTTCAGCGACAACAATAGACGATGCAGTCGACATCAATATTGCCGTGGTTACGGCAACAGATACTGATGATTTTTTAAAGGCTGTGTTATTCATGTTTGGCTCCAGATATCTTATTTTTTACTTGGCTAAATTCAGGCTAAACCAGACTTCATATTTTCCGTAGTACCAGATAGAGATCCATTTTAGGTCCAGTTTTGTATCAATCGTTACCCACTTGTTTTTATTCTAATTTCGGCGGAATAACTAATGGTCCTAACTCACTTAAAGTTTTGTTTTTTAGTTTATTTTCTGTATACACAGGAAATTCGATGGTGTTGTCGCGGAAACTTTTAAGCTGCTGTCCTAAGTGGTGTATGCCACGTTCTCGGCTGCGTCGCACACGGGTAAAATCGACTTCAATCGGGATAATTTCATAGCCAGTACTGGCTTGATAAATAACATCGCCATCTGGCCCTACCGCAATAGACTGGCCATTACCTAACTTTTCAGCACAATTAACGGTCATCACGTAACATTGATTAGTCGCGGCAGTTGCCTGCGCTAATACCAACTCTATAGGGCGATCTATCGTCCCAGTCATGGTCGGATAAATTAGAACTTCAGCGCCTAAGCACGTTAGGCTTCTCGCCACTTCAGGAAACCAAAGGTCATAACAAATGGCAACACCAATTCGACCTTGTGGAACATCAAATACAACAAAGTCACTGCCCTGCTCAACGCCTTTTTCATAAGGGTAAAAAGGGTATATTTTACGATAACGTGCCACCACTTCGCCCTGATCATTAATCACTGAGGTGGTATTAAAAATTTTGCCATCGACTTCTTCAAATAACGAACCAGGGATCAACCAAATCTGGTTTTCCTTCGCTAATTGGCAATAGTAATTTTCAGCGTGTCCGGGAAGAGACTCAGCATATTTTTTATCGGGTCCATAACTACTTAATTCACTTAGCACTATCATGTTCAGCCAAGGAAAACGTTGTTTGGTTTTGACAATTTCAGCAGCGATGACATCAAGGTTGTCGCCGCTTGGTAGTGCCAGTTGTAAACCTGCTATAGAGAAATGGCTCATTAAAATGCTCTCGGATAAGTGGAAGAATATTATTTGTTGTTAAGCAATATACTGAGATTAGTACCGGAGCATGTAGTACCAGTTCGATAATAGGTATAGGTCCAGTTTGAAAATAGTAGGGAGGAGATTTACATTCATGCTTATCGTTAAAATAAACACTGCAGTTCAGTTATTGCCACACTATTTTGGTCGTTAAGATGTTGTTTCTTTATTCTTTGTTGCTGGATGATTGACCTATATAACCTTTAAGATCAAGCTTCCTAACAAAGCAATAGTTTTGATCAAACCACTTCATCTCATCACCATCCATGATGACATAAAAACCTTTTACCTCGCCATAACTCCAGATTTTCCATTGACGGAAATACATACCCTTTTCAATCCACCAGTGGCCAAAATCAATTTCGTTGTCTTTGCCACCTGTGGTACCAAGCATAGTTCCATCGGCGCGCAGCTCAATATTACACTGCACTCCGTAAACCATTTGGCATTCGAGTTGCGCGTTAGGTAATAATTTAGCCAGCGCCTGATCATCAAGCAGTTTGCCTTTTGCATTAGAGAGTTTTTCTTCAAATTCATCGGTAAGCTGATGAATTAATTCCGCTAATTTTGCTACGCCCGCGCGAATTTTGTCGTTAGCAATACTGGTTATCCCCATCCTAAAGCAATTTTCAGGATGATTCGTTTCAGCGAAATAACGCTTAACGGGTTCGATTAAAATACCTATCTCAGCCGCTTGCTGACGTAAATGTTCACCATCCAATTGTTTAGGTCCAGTGATCCAATAGGCTGTGCCCCCTTGAATGGGACCAGTATCAATACAGTTTGGCAGGTAAGTATTAAGCGCTTCTCTAAGCGTTAGCCAACGATCAAAAAAGGTTTTATGCAATTGCATCATAAACGCATCGTAGTACCCAAGAGATAAGAAATAGGCCACCGCGCGTTGATTATTTAATGGCGGATTTCGTACCGTCATTTTTCTTATTTTTCTCAGCTCGTTTATCACATCTGCATCGGCGACAATAAACGCAATTTGCACCCCAGACGCCAGCACTTTCGATAAACAAGACACATAAATAACTCGATTGGATTTGTCTAAACTGCGCAGCGCAGGATGAGGTTGACCAAGAAAATTACTTTCAAATTCAAAGTCATCTTCAATGATCAACATGTCGTGCTCATTGGCCTTTTTCAGCATTTCATCGCGTCGATCCATCGACATCGTGACACTCGTCGGTGTTTGATGACTAGGCGTGGTATAAATAATGTCGCAGTTATCCAGTCGTTCATCAATAACCATGCCCTTTTCGTCAATGTCTTGATAAGTTAACTGCGCGCCGTGATAGGTTAAAAGTTCACGCATTTCTGGGTAACCGGGCTCTTCTACCGCGACCTTTACGCCACTATCAATAAACAACTTGGTAATTAAATGCAGTGCTTGTTGTGAGCCGACAGTAATGAGTATTTCATCACTGCTGGCTTGTATACCGCGCCGGGGCAAAATTTTAGAACGAATTTGGTCGAGCAGCATCGGGTCATCATCACCGCCGTGCAATTCAGACCATTGATATATTTCTCGAGTTGCATTGGCTCGACTATTAGCGTCTCGCCATTCTTTTACCGGATAAAGTGAAGAATCGAATTTGCCATCAATAAAAGGATAACGAAAATGGCGCCAATTAGGCGGGCATGAAGTGGTTTTAGTGGCCGAGATAGCGCCGCGGTATCGATGACTATTATTGGTGTTATGAATATCACTGACCGATGATATGTTACTTGGATTGACTCGACCTTGGGTAATGCGGTCATTGACATAAATGCCACTGCGCTCTTTGGTAACAATATAGCCTTCATCAATTAACGCCTGATAAACCAATACCACGGTATTTCGCGATACATGAAGTTGCTGCGCCAATTTTCGCGATGACGGCAATTTAGTACCCGGCATAAAAGAGCCCACTAAAATCCCTTCCACCAAGGTACGGCGGATCTGGCTTTGCAAACTTTCTTCAAGCGTATGATCTATGTGAATTAATTGACTAACCATGTTGTTATTTTCATCAATCATTTAAAAAAAGCTTAACCTGTCAGCGTGGTAAATACCATGCTAGAAATTATTTTCATTTGCAGACAGGTCAGCTAAAGCGAGTAAACCTGTTGATTTTTATGTAATACCGCTACCTAATATTATTGGCCCAAATAACGAGCAGCTAAATGCTTATGCGGTCTGGCGCAATAAGCCATTACGGTGAGCAAAAGCCAAGGTTTTTTCCAGTGCTATCGCCAGTATTTCAATCAACTCATCTATTTGATCTTTGGTGATAATTAACGGCGGACAAAAAGCCAGTGATGAACCCGCTATTGCGCGTGTTATCAACCCCATTTCTTGACACGCCTGCATAGCAAAATTCCCAACAACTGCGCTATCAAATGCCTGATTAGTGTGTTTACAAGCAACCAGCTCAATAGCCGCGATCATTCCTTGTCCGCGCACCTCGCCAACCAAAGGATGTGAGGTAAATTCTCGTAGCCGTTTTTGTAAGTAAGTACCCAAAATAGCCGCACGCTCAAAAATGTTGTCACGTTGGTAAATTTCCAAGGTTTTTAACGCCACCGCGCAAGCAACAGGGTGACCCGAATAGGTATATCCATGGCCAAAAACTCCCACCTTATTGCTCGGTTCAACTAACGCCTGATAAATATCGCCACTGACTAACGAAGCACTAATGGGCATGTACGCGGATGATAACTGCTTGGCTAACGTCATCATATCTGGGGTTTTTATACCCATACTGTTGCAGCCAAAATCTTGCCCTGTTCGACCAAAGGCAGTGATAACTTCGTCGGCCCAGAATAGGATATTGTATTTATTTAAAATCGCTTGCACCTTTTGATAATAACCGTGAGGCGGCACAATAACGCCACTTGCTCCCGTTATTGGTTCAGCAATAAAAGCCGCGATAGTGTCAGGCCCTTCTTCAAGTATCAGTTTTTCTAAATTATCGGTAATACGATCAACAAACTGCTGTTCACTTTCACCGGGTTTTGCGCCGCGATAATAATGCGGAGCATCAGTTCGCAATACGCCCAATGCGTCAAAGGGTAAATCAAAGTGGGTGTGATTAACTGGCAACCCAGTTAACGATGCCGAGGCGATGGTCACGCCATGGTATGAACGTTCACGGGCGATAATTTTATATTTTTGTGGTTGTCCAATGGCATTAAAATAATAACGCAGTAATTTAATGTGGGTATCGTTAGCGTCGCTGCCCGAATTACCAAAAAACACATGGGCGTTTTTCATTGGCACCATATCGGTTAATCGCTGTGCTAAATCCATGCCTACCTGATGAGTTTTCCCACCAAACATGTGTGAATAAGCGAGTTTACTCATTTGCTCAGTAGCAGTGTCAATCAGTTCTTTATTATTGTAGCCCAGTGATGTGCACCATAATCCAGACATGCCTTCAATGTATTTATTACCCTGATTATCATAAACATAAGGGCCTTCGCCGCGCTCAATAATAAAGTCACTATTAACACTAAGATTTGATGTTGGATAAATTATTTTGCTCATAATGATCTCTATATATTCACAAAAGTTTCTATAACTAAGACGAAACCCGCCAATGTCAAATAGCATAAAGTTGTGTTTATTTGAGTTATATAATTATTTATCCTTGCTTACATTTGAATATACAAATATAAATAGCTATCTTTGGTATTTGGGTGATAAGTAGATCATGGGTAGACGCAAAGCGGCAATATCAGGTCAGTTAACTGACATTGATTTACGACTGTTAAAAGTATTTAAATCTGTGGTTGATTCTGGTGGATACACCGCGGCAGAAATGACACTAAACCTTGCCAATTCAACTATCTCAAACTATATCGCCGATTTAGAAAAACGTTTAGATATGCGCTTATGTGAACGTGGTCGAGCGGGTTTTAAACTGACTGAGCATGGTCAAGTGGTTTATCAGGCAACGCTAGACTTACTAAGCTCTTTAGATGAATTTCGCAGTACCATTAATCAATCACACAATCGTATTTTTGGTCATTTGCATTTAGGCTTTGCTGAGCACATGTTAGGTGCGCACAGCGGTTGCGTAATCGACGCCATCGAAAAATTTACTGCACAAGCGCCAGACGTTAACGTGCAAATTAGCACCTTAAGCTCTGATGAAGTCACCACAGCAGTGTTAGACAAAAAGGTCGATATTGGTATTACCGTATTGTCTGAACACTACCCTGAGCTTGACTCGCTATCGCTATTTCACGAAGAAATGGTGCTTTATTGCGGCGAAGGACATCCGCTGTTTAACAAAACCGACGCACAAATAAGCACGGAAGAACTAAGGCAATACAAATTTGTTGAGTCGCCACGACTAATGTTAGGCAGAGAACCACACGCAGACATGAAACATTGGCATAAACCAGCAAAAGCGCACCACCAAGAAGCGCGGGCAATGTTAATACTCAGTGGCTCATATTTGGGTATACTGCCCAAACATTTAGTGAACAAATGGGGATTCGGTAATCAACTCAAACCTTTGTTTATTAACCAATATGGCTATAAAAATTCATTTAGAGCGATCCGTAGAAAACAACATGGCAATGCGCTTATTACCGATATTTTTTACCAATGTTTGCATGATGCAAAATCACTGGAAGGTTAATGTTTTTGCAGATAGTTAAAAACGATCCCCAAGCCTTCGGATAATTTTTCTGAACTCAAGCCGGCAAAACCAATGCGAATATAACGGTTTTGGTTATTATTAATGTCCAGATGAAAATGCTGTTCTGATAACAAATAAACATCATGTTCATGACAATACTCTTCCAGTTCGCGGGCATTGTTTTTCACATCTAGCCACAGTGCCATGCCGCCTGCAGGCAAGTAATAATCGATAGCAACACCTGCCTGTTGATATTGCGTGAGCACGGCAACTAAATGATCTCTGCGCTGCTGATAAAGTTTGGTCATGCGCCGTAAATGTCGCTCAAACGCGCCGTCTTGCATCCACCGACCAATCGCATCTTGCATAAGTACGTTAGGTTTATGGTTAATAACATAACGGTATTGAGTAAGTGCCTGAGCAATAGCTTTATCGACGGCCATAAAACCAATGCGGCCACCGGGAAACATGATTTTTGAAAAGGTTGAAAGATAGATCACTAACCCGACAGGATCATCCGCCGCCATCGGCGCAAGTGGCTGGCTGTTGTAATGAAATTCATGATCATAATCATCTTCAACAATCACCACATTATGTTTGGCCGCCAACGCATATATCGCCATGCGTTCATGAATAGGCAAAGTTACCGTGGTTGGGTATTGGTGCAATGGCGTTAAATAAATCAGTTTAATATTTTCACGACTGAACAACTCACTGAGCTGGTTAATATCAATGCCACTAGCATGTTGTTTAATTGCCACCAACTCGGCGCCCGTGGTTTTAAACGCGTTCCATGCGGGTTTATAGCCCAAGGCTTCAACCGCCACTTTATCGCCGGGTTTTAATAATAATTGCGCGATTAAATACAAAGCTTCTTGTGAGCCATTCACAGTAATAATTTCTTTGTTGGTGATCGAGCGTACCCGACGTAAATAGGTTTTTACTTGCTGGATAAAATTGTCATTACCGGCGTTATTACCATAATTTAAGTCGTCAAAGTTCGGTCTGGTTAAGCAATCCCCCATAAAAGATTTAAATTCTTTAAAGGGAAATAACCCTATATCGGGCGCGCCGCCAGCAAAGTTATATTTAAATTGATGCGCCGCTTTAGTCGGTAAATTTAATGAGGAGACATCGTTGAGCTGCCACTGAAAAACCCGCTGTTCATCTACCGCTTTTTTAGCACTTAAGGCGCTTGACTCAATCGGTAAGGTACTAACCACTTGATAGCCTTTACGCTCTAGTGACTCGACCCAACCTTGAGCGATTAATTCTTGATAAGCCGCCATCACAGTATGTCGATTAGTTTGCAGCTGCTCAGCCAACTTACGGGCAGAAGGTAATGCTTCACTCGCTTGAATTTGCCCGGTTTTAATCGCCTCTCGCAAACCATTGGCAATACGCAAAAATATCGGTTTAAGTTGATGATCAAGCGATAACGCCAATTCTTTCATGTTCTGGTCTATCAATTAATTTAAATCTGGTTATTTAATTTATACCAGATTAATTAAAAATAGTCTCAAAATAACATTGAGGAAAACACTATGACCAATACTCGCCCAGACTTTACGCCACAACCCATAACACTTAGCAGTGATAAAATTACCTTGAGGCCGCTAACGTTGGATGACAGTACAGGCTTTTATAATGCCGGAAATTTTCCGCAATTGTGGCAATGGGTTATACCTAATCGCTGCGAGTCACTCGCTGCAGCTACGCAATGGATAAAAATGTCGCTTGAAGAGCAAGCACGCAACCAGCATGTGCCGTTCGTGATCGTTGATAATGCGTCAAACAAGATTATTGGCTCAACCCGTTACTGCACTATTGTGCCTGACAATAGACATTTAGAAATTGGTTATACCTTTATTACCCCAGAATTTCAGCGCACCCATGTCAACACGCAGGCTAAATATTTGTTGTTAAAACATGCCTTTGAAAAATTAGGGGCGGTCAGAGTGTCAATTAGAACCAATGAAAATAACCAGCAATCTCGCAACGCCATTGCCCGTATAGGCGGCAAATTTGAAGGTATATTGCGCAATCACAGAATATTGTCTGATGGCACCCTTAGAAATACTGCGATGTTCAGCATTATCGAGCAAGAATGGCCCGAGGTAAAAACCGCGCTGGAAAACAAATTAAACCGCGTTACGGCAACAATATAACGCAGCAAAAACCATCGGAGGTACACGTGTATATACCCGAAAAAATGAAAATAACCGACAAAAACGACAGCCATCAATTTATTAAAAACCATGGATTTGCCACTATTGTTTCAAAGACGCTTAATGCCACCCATTTACCGTTTTTACTTGACGAAAACGAAGGTGAACACGGCACATTATATTGCCACTTTGCTAGAGCGAACCCGCACTGGCAGCAACTGGAAAATAATGACGCCTTAGTGATATTTAACGGCCCACATGCCTATATCTCCCCCACTTGGTATGCTGGCAAGCCCAATGTACCAACGTGGAACTACGCGGCGGTTCATGTGTATGGCACGTTCGAGTTGTTAGACGACGAGCAAACCCTAGCGGTAGTTAATAACACCATTGCTAAATACGAGCCGCAACTGCTTAAGCAAGATGACATCATCCCTGCTGACTATCGCGACAAATTACTTAAAGGCATTGTTGGCGGTAAAATTACCATCAATGAAATTGCAGGAAAATATAAACTCGGCCAACATCGTAAAGCAGAAGATCAACAAGGGGTAGTTAAAGGGTTAGCACAATGCCAAGACCAAGACTCCGCCGCCCTACTCAGCTTTATGCAGCAAGTGAACGTTGGCTTGGGTGAAAGTTAATATCGTTTAGTGTGTATTAGCTCGCTGCTGAGCTAATACCGCTAATGATTTGAAACTGCAGTGCGCAATCTAGAAGAGTGCTTTGTGTCAATCACTGCCCTTTAATCAATTGGAATTATGATCTCATTCGTGTTACTAATTGCATGGAAAACTTGCACAACACCTAGGGTCAATCAATATGACATTTATCGATAATTTGAAGAAAAATAAAGTGTTTATATCTATTGTTTGCCTAGTTGGATTAATCGCAATGGGTATTGGCATATATGTCATGGTGGAAGGATTTAAACTGTTCGAAGTTGTTGCAGGCGTATTTACCCCCCTAATGTGGCTGATTGGAGTCGTGATGGTTTCAAGCGGTATTGGTATTATTGTTTTCGTTCCAATATTACTTCTCCCACTTATTAAAATGTTAAGTAATTTTTCTACCTCAAATGAAAACTGAATCGACTAGGGTTTACTAGCCACCAATAAGTTTGAGGAGGACTGTTCTTGACAGGTTTGCCTCGTTCGGCATAATCCGATAATTTGGATGAGGAGCAAGGGGTTGTAATGAGCGAATTCATGTACTTTCTAGTGAATTTCCGCTTTTAGCTCACATCCCATTCGGCTTAGCGAATAGCCATTGAAGAATACAGCAAACCTTACTGATTGTAGAGGTTATCGTTACGCACTAAAGCGGCCCTGGGATAACTCAAAATCTTTTGTGATGTAAGTTGGGTTTACCTCTTCTACAGCAGATGTAACCCTTGATGAACCGATGTTGAGCAGATGTATTAACTTCGCCAAATCGTTGGGATATGGTGGTATATGCATGGCGAACATATTCGCGTTTCGGGCTACTGAGCCATCTGGCATGAAGGCATCAGTTACCCTATAGGCATTGAAAACAATAAGCGATTACAAGAATTAGCAAAAGATGCAGCTTTGGTCATTGCAGCCTGGGGAAATGATGGAACGTATATAGAACGCTCTGAGCAATTCAAAGCATCACTACCCAACCTCTACTGCCTTAAAGTTAGCAAATCAGGTGAGCCCACCCATCCTTTATACCAGCCAAATCAAAACCCACGCCAATGGGCTTATAATTCGCACATGCTCAAAAAATCATCTATATTAAGCATTGCAGGTCGATCACGGTCTGAAAAACAAGTCTAAAGGGAAATAAAAATGAAAAGATACTTAACGCTAGCGATGGTCACGGCGGCTTTTATGGTTTCTGCTGGTCCGGTAATGGCCGATTCAGTTGACGAGGTTGGTTTTTGCACGCTAAAAGAAGGAGCAACTAAGGAGCAGGCTCAGACTGCCAACAGCACATGGCTCGCTTGGGTGAATGCAAACGGCGGCAAGGGCAAGGTGAGTAGTAGCGTCGGAACAGCAATTGTTGGCGATAGTAAGGCTTTTTTATGGATCGACTCATACCCGGATCTGGCGAGCTGGACTGCTGTTAGCAATGCTACAGATTCCGAAGCCGGAAAAGCTGCTCTTAAAGATTTGTTTAAAGACATTGTGGATTGTAAGCAAAACCGTCTTTGGAAAATCGAGTCAACTAAATAGGTTATTCTAGTTAGTCATACGGAAATGAAACCCCACATATTGTGGGTTTTTTTTGTCCCGTAGTTTTAGGATCTAGCGAATCAGAATATAAGAAAAATAAACGCTAACTCTAGTCTAATCAATGATCCTTTTGGATGAAAACCTCCTATTTAAATTGATAATGGCCAACGGCGGCTGATCGCTCTAAGCAGACATAATCCTTTTTATTCGCTAGCGTTGGCAATTGTCGACACTTCATCGGCGGTAAGTGCTCGACTTTCGCCGACGTTAAGTGATTCATCTAGCGTCAGTTGCCCAATGGCGCTGCGGTGTAGGGCCATCACTTGATTGCGAAAGCGGCCAAACATTCGTTTGATTTGATGGTAACGCCCTTCGATAAGAATAACTTCTGCTTGATAAGTCGATAATATGGTTAACTGCGCGGGTAGTGTGGTGATATTTTCAAATTCAAAATACATGCCTTGGGCAAAGGCGTCGATGTAATCGGGGGTTAATGGATTTTTCAAGGTCACTTGGTAGCGTTTTTCTACCTTATGCTCTGGTGAGGTTAACCGCTGTGACCAGCGACTATCGTTAGTGAGCAACACTAAGCCAGAGGTATTTAAATCGAGTCGTCCAACAATATGTAAACGGTGCTTGTCGGCGCGCTCAAGCAAGTCTATTACCGTGGTATGCTTATCGTCTTTGGTTGCGCAAACAACGCCAACGGGCTTATGCAGCATGACATAACTGGGTTGATTGGCCTGTAAAACCCTATCATCTAGGGTGATTTGCGAGAACTTATCAATAATATAGCCAATATCATCAATTATTTTACCGTCAACTTTGATGCGTTTTTGCGCTAACAACAGCCGAACGTCACGCCGACTTATGCGGCAATGTTCACTGATAAAACGGTCTAACCTGGCGCGTGCTATCGACATTAATTATTGCTCAGTTAACCGCGGTGACGCATTCAGGTGAATTTTTATGTGACTGTTCACGTTTCACTACTATCATCGCTGCTATGGTAAAAATGGGGTTATAGTAATATTTCCAAGTACTTAATTACAGGTTAAATCTTGTTTTCCCTTATGTCCTACTGAAAATTTTCATCTTGATATATCATCCTGACGCTAACTAATGTATAACGGCGCTATGAAAATACCCAAACGCATACAACCCCTAGTTGAAGATGGCCTTGTTGATGAGGTGATCAGCCAATTGATGAGCGGCAAAGAAGCTACAGTGTACATGGTACGCTGTGGTGATGAAATTCGTTGTGCAAAAGTTTACAAAGAAGCGATTAAACGCAGTTTCAAAAAAGCCGCTCAATATCAAGAAGGTCGAAAAAGCCGTAATACTCGTCGCGCGCGCGCGATGGAAAAAGGTTCAAAATACGGTCGTAATCAACAAGAGGAAGCGTGGCAAAATGCGGAAGTAGACGCACTTTATACTTTAGCTGCAGCAGGCGTAAGAGTACCTCAACCTTTTGGCTGTTTTGACGGTGTATTGTTGATGGAACTGATCACTGACGATGCCGGCGATGTTGCGCCTCGTCTTAATGACGTGGTAATGCCAGCAGAGCAAGCCATTGAAGATCACGAAGTTGTGATGATTTACATTATGCGTATGCTGTGTGCCGGTATTGTGCATGGCGATTTGTCAGAATTTAATGTGTTGGTTGATGAATACGGTCCAGTGATCATCGATTTACCGCAAGCGGTTGATGCTTCAGCGAACAACAACGCTAAAAGTATGTTAGCGCGCGATGTGCAAAACATGACCAATTATTATAGCCAGTTTGCCCCTGAGTTAGCGCAAAGCAAATACGCCCAAGAAATGTGGTCGTTGTACGAAAAAGCCGAACTGACACCAGAGACTGAATTGACTGGTTTGTTCGAAGAAGATGCTTCTGCCGCTGATATAGATACGGTATTAGAAGAAATTAAAGCGGCTTTTGAAGAAGAGCAAGAGCGCTTAGAACGCATCAGTGAAGCACAAGAAATAGAATAATACCGATCCCAATCAACAAGTCATTTACTGTACATAAAAACAGTGTTATTTTAATGCACTGACCCATAAAAAGTTATTCCTATTTTTAAGCATAAATGAAACTCTACATTGCCGAAAAACCAAGCTTAGGCAGAGCAATAGCTGATGCCTTACCCAAACCCCACAAGAAACAACAAGGTTTTATTGAGGTCGGCAATGGCGATGTGGTGACTTGGTGTATCGGGCATATACTTGAACAAGTTGAGCCCGATGCCTACGATGAAAAATTCAAAAAGTGGCAATTAGACCATTTACCTATTATTCCAAACCAATGGCAACTAAAGCCTAAAACTAAAACCCGTAGCCAACTGACTATCATTCGAAAATTGGTTAAACAGGCCTCAGCAATAGTACATGCGGGAGATCCTGACCGAGAAGGTCAGTTACTGATAGATGAAGTTATCGATTATTTAAAGGTTGACGAACACAAGCGCACCGGCATGCAACGTTTATTGATCAGCGATTTAAACTTGCCCGCCGTAAAACGCGCCCTGACGCAATTAAAGTCGAATCAAGCCTTTATGCCGTTATCGATTTCTGCACTAGCAAGAAGTAGAGCCGATTGGCTTTATGGCATTAACTTAACACGCGCCTATACCATACAAGGTGCAAAAGTAGGTTATCAAGGCGTGTTGTCGGTTGGCCGTGTGCAAACTCCCATTCTGGGATTAGTCGCCAACAGAGACAAAGAAATAGCAAACTTTACTGCTCGCCCCTACTACGAAGTACTTGCACATGTTCACACTCAAGATAAACAACGCTTTACCGCGAAATGGCAACCTAGCGAAGCTTGCCGCCCTTACCAAGATGAAGACGGCAGAGTATTGGTAAAAGCGTTAGCTGAAAATGTGGTGAGTCGAATTAACAATCATCCCGCTGCAATTGAACACATTAAACAAGAGCAAAAAAAATTAAATGCGCCGTTGCCGTTTAATCTGTCGACATTACAAATAGAGGCGGCAAAACAGTTTTCGATGAATGCAAAAGTGGTGCTTGATGTCTGCCAGTCACTGTACGAAAAACATAAACTGATCACTTATCCCCGCTCTGATTGTCGATATTTACCCACTGAACAACACGCGCTAGCAAAATCGACCTTGGCGATGTTAGCCAACGCACCGACAAATTATGCTGAAGCGGCAAAAAATGCCGATGCCACAATAAAGTCAAAGGCGTGGAACAATAGTAAAGTAAGCGCCCACCACGCGATTATTCCCACTGAAAAATCTCCGGGAAATATCACCCTGAACGGTTTTGAAAAAAATATTTATGGCATGATTGTCAGACAGTATATCGCCCAGTTTTATCCGGTTTATCTTTATCAACACACGCATATTGCCTTAACTATTGCCGGTGGAAAATTCACCGCTTCTGCCAATATACCCGAGCAAATGGGTTGGAAGTGTTTGTACCCAACCAGCAATAAAACCGATAAAGACGCAGAGCAAACCTTACCGAATATTGCGAAAAACGAGCAACTGCATTGTGAGAATGGTGAGTTAAGTGAAAAACTCACTCAAGCGCCAAAAGCGTTTACTGATGCAACCTTGTTGGCGGCAATGACCGGTATTAACCGCTTTGTCAGCGACAAGTCACTCAAAGCGATATTAAAAGATACCGACGGATTAGGCACTGAAGCCACCCGTGCTGGTATTATTGAACTGCTTTTTAAGCGCGGTTTTTTACAACGACAAGGTAAGCAGATCAACGCAACACCAGCGGGTATGGGTTTAATTGATGCATTGCCAGAAGTCTGTACTAAACCTGACATGACCGCGCAATGGGAGGCAACCCTGAACAATATTGCCGATCAACAAGCTAACTATCAAAGCTTTATGCAACCGCTGCAACACACCTTAGCCGAGTTAATTGAACTGGCAGCAAACACTTTGCCACACTCACTTAGCGGCATTAAAGCGTCAGTAAAACCGGCGTTTAAAAAGCGTCGTCGGGTGCAGAAAAAGCGCGCTTAAATAACTGATTCATTAGGGAATATTGCTCTTGGCGAGAGTTTCCGCAAATTGACGCCGATACATCATAAAAGTAAGCTAAGTGCTATAAAGTCGCGTCAAAGTGATTTTTGTCATGGTAAGCAATAGGGAATAACAATAGTTTTTATAACTAATTAAGGATAGAGCAATGTTCAAATTTTTATACTTGGGGTTAATCATTTTCACTGGTGTCGCTTTTGCCAACAACAGCGAAAGCTATAATTCTAGTAGCGCACAACAGATAGAGTCGATTTATTGGCTTAATAAAAACCACGATAGTGCCATTGTTTATGCCACGTGGGAAAACTTCGATGTACTGGTGAACTTTATTGATAACACCCTGCTAACCGGTACTAAGCAACCGCAATCTGCTAACACCACAGGCGCAGAGCTACTGATACTAACATCAGCCAATAATAAACCATTAGCAATTTACCTGACGGATTCAAGCTTAACCTTTGACGGACACTCTTACGCTGTCGATCCACTAGCCATAACTAAATTTAAAGCCATTAATCAGCGTAGGATCAACAAAGGTGATGCTATTTCGCCCAAAGCTTTAAAGCGCGCCCTAAAAAACGGGGGTAAGAGGGTGTCCATTGAAGAAAATCAATCGTAAAAAACTTAAACGCACATGGCGTAAGTTTATTTGTGATGTCATGTCACACACGCCTATTATTAACGCTTCGTTGTTATTATTTGTCTCGTGGCTGTTGTTCTCTGCCGGGGTTTATTTTGGCGAAATAGGTGCGGATGGCACGAAAATAACCAGCTATGGCAAGGCGTTATATTGGGGCGTGGCGGCATTTTCTACCGCTGGCATTGCGGATATGCCCGTTAATGGTATTTCGCTACTGATTGGCGGAATTTGGATAGTTTATGGTTCTATACTGTTTTTTGGCGCAATTGTCGCCACCGTTACCGCCTACTTTATGCGACCATTGCAACGACCATCAACACAGATTATTGACACCATAGAGTCTAATTTAGAACACCTTGATGACTTAACCATTGAAGAGTTAGAGCTGTTAAAAGAGACTACCGATTTACTGATAGAGCATGTTGAACAAATAAAATCGAAACAAGCCTAACGATAAAATTCAGGTGAGAATAATAACCGATATTACTCTCACCTTATTTAATTTTACTTTAAGTTCAGCGTGTTGCTTTACCGGCTGTGCTACTGCGTCAATCGACTATTCAACCAACGACCAATATCTTCTAATTGCTGCGGAATAACACTATGTGGCATCGGATACGTTTTCCAAATAGTTTGATAACCCGCTTTAGACAGTAGTTCGTAAGCTTGTTTACCCGCCGTTACCGGCACTACGTCATCTTGTTGACCGTGATGCTGCAATATTGGGGTATTTTTATTTGCCGAACTCAGATCTGACGGCAAGGCATCGGCAGTCGGTAAATAGCAAGACAAGCCCATAATACCGGCCAGCGTTTGCGGATACCTTAGCCCAGTAAACAAACTCATTACGCCGCCTTGGCTAAAGCCTGCCAAAACGATTTTATTGGCTGGAATACCTGAATCGATTTGCTCCTGGATCAACGCCTTTACTAAAACTTCTGATTCAAGCACACCGTCCATGTCAGCACGATTATGCAAATCCATACTTTTGATGTCATACCAAGAACGCATTACATAGCCTTGATTTATGGTCACCGCTTGCTCTGGCGCATGCGGAAAAACAAAGCGGATACGGTGATCTTTTGCCAAACCAAGTAAAGGCACAACCGGAGCAAACCCAGCTCCAGAATCACCTAGTCCATGTAACCAAATCACGCAGGACGTAGCGCTTGTTGACGGTTCTATTGTGATACGCTCTAGTGAAGATACTGCCATGTTATAACCTTTATTCTTCAATTTCTTAATGGTGCGCATAGTAACAAGTCAAAGATCCAAGCTAAACATTTTATTAATAAAGCGCATGATTATTTTTATTTTACTGAAACTATTTTTATTTTACTGAAACTATTTTTACTTCACCCGAACTACTTTTACTGCCTCTGAACGTGTATCACCATGATGTGGCCAGTTCAGGACAACTGCGTACAATATATGCTCAGCGACAAAAATATTTAAAAGATAAGTGCTTATGGCAAAAAACGCTAAAAACTCTTTTTACTGCTGGCTCAGTTGATGGTGATTAATCATTTATTAAACGATGAATTAATTATGCATATTGGTATTTAAGATAATATGTGCTTTTATAGGAATATGTTTATATATGGATTAGCACTTTGAGCATTCCTGATCTGCCAAATTACCACGCACTAGTGGTGCTATTAATTACTGTCCTTGCGCTATATTTATTTCGACGTGAAGATATCCCCTTAGAAACCTCATCCCTTGCTGTTATTGCTATTCTCAGCCTGATTTTCGCGCTGTTTCCATTTAATATTGATGGTCAGCATTTTGAGCCCAGCTCACTGTTTTCGGGCTTTGGCCATGAGGCACTAATCACCGTTTGTGCCTTAATGATCATCGGGCAGGGATTGGTAAGAACCGGGGCATTAGAGCCCATTGGTCGACATTTGGCAAAGTTATGGAAAATAAGCCCGATGATTTCGCTGCTGTTAACTCTTTTGCTCGCGGGCGCCTTAAGTGCGTTTGTTAACAATACACCAATTGTGGTGTTGCTATTACCTATTTTAGTTAGCGTGTCATTGCGCACTAATACCGACTCGTCGCCAATGTTACTGCCGATGGGATTGGCGACTTTGGTTGGTGGCATGACCACCACCATAGGTACATCAACCAACTTACTGGTTGTGAGCATCGCGAAAAACATGGGGGTTGTCGAATTTGGCCTATTTGATTTTGCCAAACCAGCCTTGGTTGCCTGTGCGGTAGCGATTATATATTTATGGTTAATTGCCCCGAAACTATTACCGAAAAGAAAGACCTTGTTACCCGACACCTCACCTCGCCTATTCAGTGCCTATCTTAATATTCAAGAAGATAGTGCTGCCAACGAAAAAACCATTGCTGATGTCATCGCCTTAACCGAAGGTCGTTTACGAATAGAGAGTGTGCAACGCAGTCCTGATTATAGAAGTATTATGCCCTTGCCCGATACTATTTTACTTCCGGGCGACAGATTACAGGTAAAAGACTACCCTGACAGACTGAAAGAATACGAGGCAGTGCTAGGCGCAACCTTATTTTCCGGTTTACATAAAGTGGATGAAGACCATCCTTTAAAAGCAGATAAACAAACGCTGGCAGAAATTGTGATTATTGCCGGTTCTGGTTTGGTGGGTAGAAATTTACGTCAAGCTAACTTTATTCAACAGCACGGTATTTCTGTGGTTGCTTTACACCGAGGCGGTAAAGCTATGGATATAGGTCGACGAAGTATTGGTCATGTTGCATTAATGATTGGTGATGTTTTACTTGTGCAAGGGGAAGCTGAACAAATTGAAGCGTTAAAATCTAAACAAGGTCTACTGATTCTCGATGGCGCTGCGGCGCTGCCACAAACCGCAAAAGCGCCTATCGCGTTAATTATATTACTGGGGGTAATTGTTGTTAGCGCACTGGGGGTTTTACCCATAGAAGTCAGTTCGGTTTGTGGGGTACTGATTTTACTCGCCACTAAATGTTTAAACTGGCAAGAAGTGTCATCAGCGCTTAGCACTCAGGTTATTCTTATTGTGGCAGCATCACTGGCATTAGGCGCGGCGTTAATGCAAACCGGTGGCGCAGAATATATCGCGCAAGTATTTGTCGCGTTATCCAGTGGTTTACCCCCTGGTGGCGTGTTATCAACGCTGATGTTACTACTGGCTATCCTCACCAATATTGTCTCGAATAACGCGGCGGCAGTTATTGGTACGCCCATCGCAATTTCAGTGGCGAATCAATTAGGCCTACCGGCAGAACCCTTTATTTTAGCGGTATTATTTGGCGCAAACCTCAGTTATGCCACCCCCATGGCTTATAAAACCAATTTACTGGTGATGAACGCTGGCGGTTATCATTTTTCTGACTTTATGCGTGTAGGTATCCCATTAATATTATTAATGTGGGTAACGCTCTCTTGGGTATTAAGTAGTATGTATTTATAGTTTAAGTGGGCTGGTTAATTAGCCCACTGACTTTATCGGATTATTACTGAATTGATGTTAAAGCAGGAAAAGCGTTCCACAACCTAAAAAGGCGATAAAACCAAAAATATCGGTCACGGTTGTTAAAATAACAGCGCCGGATAACGCCGGATCAATATTTAATTTATCAAGCAACCAAGGCACCCAAACGCCAGATAACGAGGCAATAACAATATTGCCTAATATCGCGACAAAAATAGTGAGCGATAATAATGGCATTTGAAACCAAACATAAGTGATATAGCTGATAACTGTCGCCCACAATAAACCATTGATCAGGCCGACCTTCAGTTCTTTTTTCACTATCGCTTGGCGATTGGCATCGGTGATTTGTCCTAACGCCAAGCCTCTAATAATTAAGGTTAAAGTCTGACTCCCTGAAATTCCTCCCATAGAAGCGACCACTGGCATTAATACCGCCAAAGCAACCACTTGCTGCAAAGTGGCCTCAAATAAACCAATAAACCACGAGGCAAGAAATGCAGTGAGCAAGTTAATTCCTAACCACACCGCTCGGTTTTTACTACTTAACCACACGCTGGAGAAAAGATCTTCTTCGTCTACTAAACCGCCCGATTTGATCAATTGATTTTCGGTTTGTTGCTCTTTGTATTTATAAGCCGAATGTATATCAAGACGTCCGGTTAAACAGCCATTTTCATTAACGACTGGTAACGCCGCTCGCCCTGAGGCAATAACTGTATCAGCGGCATCAACTATGGCAGCATTTGACGCTACCACTTCAATATCCTTGTCCATCACATCGACAAGCAAGGTTTCGTTGTCATAATTGACCAGTTGATTGACCGCAATTTGTCCCAAAAGTTTAGCGTTTTCATCGATGATATAAATAACTTCAGTAAGCAAAGGTAATGGCTTAGCGCACACTTTTTTAGCCGCTGACACTTTGAACTTGTGCAACATCTGAATATCATCAAAACTTTGCCACCGGCCAAGCTCGTCAACAGAATAGTCCTGAGCACTTTTAAAAAATTTGCGTTGTTTTGCGGTCATTTGGGTAACCGCGTAATCGATGAAACGATTACTTAAACTCTCGCTGAGTTCAATCAAATCGGTGGCATCAAGCTTTTCAAATAAAGGAAAACAATCAACATCATCTAACGCATTTAACAATAATACACGCGACTCATCTTTCATTTCCAAAAAGGCATCTTGTTTAAATTCTGCCGAGAGCAATGACCATATAGATAACCGAGAGGTTAACGGAAATGCTTCTAATAAATTAGCAAATTGCTCCACAGATAGCTCTAGTTCAGCTTCTTTAATGATCGCCGCTAGTTGCGCTTTATCATCAAGCGTTTCATCAATCTTATCGATATAATGAGCTAAAAAGTCTATAGACATGAATATTCCTTTAACAGCTGAGCAGGTTAATCAAATTGTTTTAATTGGTAAGCATAAATTATTATGCGTTAAAGGTCATTTTATAATACATCGACTGAAATGGGCCAAACGAGCAAAAAGTAATACTCGCAAACCTTGCATAGGCAATGCTCAATGAATGATTGCAGTGTCGGCGTTGATGAGTGAATTAAAAAACAACTAATAAGCTTATCAACAGATAATTAGAATTCCACGCTTAACGTCAGCATAAAGTTTCTGCCTGGTTGTGGGATCAAAGAATTACGCCAGCCAAGTGAGCGTTGACTAAAATCATCGCCAGATTCCGCGCCTTCCACTCCAGAATTATAATATTGTTTATCAAATAAATTTTTGACTTTAAAACCTAAACTAAAAGCAGAGTGTTGATAAATAACATTAGCGTCTAACACCATATAAGCATTGTTTTTCCGACCGTTATCACGCAATGGATTGCGCAAATAAAGCTCCTTACTGCTCACCCAATTGGCCTTAATGTTAACGTTCCAGTTATCACTAACAGGTAAATTGATGCTGGCGTTAATTTTATGAGGGGCTATGTCGCCAAGGTTGACGTTGAGATCAGCACAGGGATCATAAGTTAACGTGTTGTTGGCGGTAGCATTTTGACAAGATTCAATTCCCTCTCCGACCCATTGGCCAATATCATGATCATAATCGACACTGCTTTTTGTTTGGGTATAGGTGTAATAAAAATTACCCGTGATCGCATCCGCACCGTCAATGAAATTATCGAATGTAAAGCTACCGCGATATTCAATGCCAAAACTAGTGCGGTGACCGGCATTTTCTGCTTCTTCTTTAATGACATGATCATAATCAGCAGTAAACACCGAAATATCGTGTAACCAATGCTGTTGTTGATACATAAAGATTAGTTCAACGTTGGTGGTTTCTTCTGGTTGTAAATTGGGATTTGCTGCACGACCGCTCCATCCGCCCCACAACTGCAAGGGAGCGGGTTCTTGAAACGCTTTACCATATAATAATTTGAGCGTTGCTTGCGCTGACAAATAGTGTACTAACGATGCTCTGGGGTTTACCGTACTGCCATAAAGACTATTTTCATCATAACGAATACCTGCGTTTACTCGCCACGTATCGAAGTTCCAAATCCCTTGAATAAAAGCGCCTTTATCGGTAGTTGTGACCAAATTTTCGGCGGGCATAGTGGATAACGTACCGGGTTGAATATTAATGGTGGTATCGGTGTTCGTGGCGATACCATCGCCATTGGTTTCAATGGTTGAGGACGAACATAATGAATCCGCCCAATAACTACAAACATCATACGCTTTACTGAGCTCTTTGTGCTCATATTTTATACCACCGGTAAATTGAAACTGTTCGCTATATTTATATTCGTAGTCTTGTTTGAATAACCGGCTGGTATTCATCGAGTTCCAATCTGAAATACTTACCCAAGAGAGCGCTTCTTCGCCTGATAACGCTGTTGAACCAGGAACAGACTCAGCCCAATCTCCCCAAATACGGCTTTCACGGTAAAGGGCTAGGGTTTTGATTGATATATCATCATTTATCTTGGTGTTATGCTTGATAAAATATTGCTTAGAACTGCGATTCCAAAAGCTTCCAGGTTGAGCACGATCGGAGGGGTAATAAGGGCCATACCCTTCTTTCATTTCCCACATAATAGTGCCGAACTGAAAATTATCGTAACTTACATCAGCCAATATTCCCCAGTCTCGACCTCGATCATGGTAGCTACCGTAGGGCTTATTTTTTGACTCATGAGGACAGCCATCTAAATCGCAATTGTCAGCAAGTGCGGTGTCGTAAACAATTGGCCCCCAAATGTCGCGGCTTTGAAGCAAATCGTTGCTTAAAAATCCCCAAGATGAGTAATCGTCAATACCAGGTTCGTCACTGCGATAATATTTTGCCGACAGATTATAACTAAACTTGCCATAATGAGCCGCAGCCGTTAAATCAACACTTTTGGTGTTGTAACTACCTGCTTCCACATTAACATTAAGCCGAGTTTCATTATTAAGGGTGTCGCGTGCATCTTTAGTAATAATATTAATAATACCTAAAAAGGCGTTGGCTCCGTATACCGCACCAGCAGGTCCATAAAGTACTTCGATTCGTTCAATATTGGATAACGGATAAGTTTTTGTAAAGGTTGCTTCATGCGACCACAAGTGGTTATCAACTACGCCGTTGATAAGCATCAAAGTTCTTTGAGTAAAGGGAGTACGGTACCCTCTTTGATAGGCACTAACACCACCATTGCCATTAGTGGAAGAAACATCAAATCCTGGCAAATCGATGACGATTTCATCAAAACTTGTGTAACCTCTTTGTTTGATATCTTTCGCTGAGATAATCACCATAGCAGCAGGAGCGTCGCGATAACTTTCTTCTACGCCAGAGGCTAATGACACTGTTAAATTGAGCAACCCCTCAAGACTTAAACCTATTAACACATCATCTGTTTGCGCTGTCACTGCTGGAGTCGTTAGCACTCCAGTAATTATGATTGCTGACACAAGTTTAGGTGTGCGAAAGGTAGCTTTCATCTATGTCCAACCTGAGTAAGTTTTATACCTGAGTGATGCTTATAATAAATAGCATTCACACTAACGTAATTAAATCGCTAGCGTTACATGTCCGAAAAATAAAAACGTAGGATTTCGCCGAGCGCCATATAGCTAAAAGTAGGTTAAATATAAACTTTTTTCCATAATATATAAGCAATTACTTCTAACTTGAATATGCATTAATTGCTGCTACCTTTTTATTACTCAAATAAATTAGTAGATTTTACGCTACACTGCTAATTAACGGTTTATGTCGTATAAGTAGAATAATTGCCTTGAAAATAATACTGTTACATTTCTTAATTGTAGCCCTAGCTTACATTATATTTGGAAAATTTGGCTTAGCCATGGCGATCCCTCCAGGGTTTGCATCTGCCGTTTGGCCGGCATCTGGTGTTGCTCTTGCTAGCCTTATATTACTCAATAGACCCGCAGCACTCTTAGGTATTTTTGTCGGCTCCTTTCTAATAAATACTTATGTCGTCACAGGGAGTTTTTTCGAATTTTCCTCCTCAAGCCTGTACCCAGCTACAGGTATAGCGTTCGCCTCTGCCTTGCAGGCCTTTATCGGTTATCAATTATATAAGCGGTTGCTAACACCACAATCAATTATCGATACCCCTAGAGATATCATTAGGTTTATGCTGTTGGTGGGGCCATTAAGTTGTTGTGTGTCTTCAATATTAAGTAATGCCACCTTATATTATTTGAACATTATAGACGCCGAAAACATTAGCTTTAATTGGTTAACTTGGTGGGTTGGCGACTCTATTGGAGTGCTATTATTTACCCCAATGTTACTGGTGCTATTTAGAAAAACAACATCACTAACTTCGAGCCGAAAACTACAAACTGTAGTACCTACAGTATTGCTTTTCTTAGGAGCAATAACCCTTTTTTATACGTCGATGAATTCTCACAACAAACGCATGAACATTGACGTATCTACAGATGCACAGCGTTTTTTTCGCCAACTCGAAGAAAAACTCACTATATCAACCAATAAATTGCTTGCCTATAACGCCTTTTATCGAAGCTCTGATTTTGTATCACGTAAAGAATTTAAAGACTTTTCTCAGTTAATTTTACTCGATGATAATGTGCTTAAGGCGGTTGGTTGGACTGAAAAAATACTGCAGACAGAACGAAAAAATGTAGAATTAAGCGCGCAGTTAGATGGGCTAACCGATTTTGCTTTCAAAGAACTATCAACAGATGGCAGCCTAATTAGTGCGCCTACGCGCGAATTCTATTATCCAGTATTATATATTTACCCTGCGGCTGAAAATAAAAACGCACTAGGGCTAAACCTTGCCGCCAACGAC
This sequence comes from Colwelliaceae bacterium 6471, assembly GCA_040779335.1. GTDB lineage: Bacteria > Pseudomonadota > Gammaproteobacteria > Enterobacterales > Alteromonadaceae > JBFONV01. The sequence goes on along the minus strand of JBFONV010000001.1, from coordinate 283,753 downwards.
GCTAGATATAAAACCCTTATGCAAGCCAGTCGTCAACGCAAACCCATTGCTACTGAACCTCTTGTACTCGCGCAGAACCAAGATGGTGGTTTAGCCTATATATTATATTACCCTGTGCAATTTGCTGAAACGACTATTACAGTGCAAGATCCGATAAAAGATGACTCCTACATAAGAGGGTTTATCAGTGGAGTATTTCAGGTGAATGAATTAGTCAGCAAATTAACAGCAGATGCCGACTTACTTGACTTCGCGGTAACCCTAAGCGACGTAACTGACATTAATAATCAAATCCCGTTGATTAGTTCCACCTATCCAGTCGAAAATAAATCGCTGTTGTTTGAACATACACTGATCTTTGGCGAGCGGGTATTAAAAATGAGTGTTTATCCGACCAGCGAAAAGTATCGACTTGATAAAGATTGGACGAGTTGGATAATACTAACGGCGGGCTTTTTTTTAGCGGCAATGTTACAAGCCCTAGTGCTAATGATCACGGCAACCACAGAAAACATTAAAATTGAGGTCAACAGGAAAACTCAGGCGCTACAACTTGCCAAACAAACAGCTGAAAAAGCCAATCGCGCTAAATCTGACTTTACTGCCAATATTAGTCATGAAATTCGTACCCCGTTAAACGCTATTATCGGACTGATCAATCTATCGCTTAAAACCCCATTAAATGAGCAACAAGCAGATTATTTGAACAAAGCAAAATTAGCCTGTGGCACCTTACTATCACTTATCCGTCAAACGTTAGATTTTTCAAAAATTGAAGCTGGGAAAATTGAAATAGAGCAAGCTGAATTTGACATAGCTGAGCTGCTAGGAAAAATTCACGCGATTTTTTCAACGCAAGCAGGCATACAAAATATTCAGTTTTCAATAAACTTTCCCAAAGCTTGCCCGCAATTTCTGATTGGCGATGTGTTGCGAATAGAACAAATACTGTTAAATATTTGCAGTAATGCCTTTAAATTCACTCCTCAGGGTAGCGTGGAAATAACCGTTAACACTCGCCGTCTTGCCGATAAACGCCTTGAAGTTAAATTTACTATTAGTGACTCGGGAATAGGCATTAAGAAAGAACAGCAAAAATATTTATTCGAAGCCTTTCGTCAGGCTGACAGCTCTACCAATCGAAAGTATGGCGGTACTGGTTTAGGTCTTACCATCACCAAACAATTCGTTAACTTGATGGATGGCGATATTGAGATTAAAAGTGAAGAAAATCACGGCTCTCAGTTTATCGTCACCTTACCTCTGTTAATAAAAGAGAATAGCGACATTATCACCGCTGAGCAATTTAACCAACGCTATATAAAAAGTATAAAAGACACCAGCCTTGCTGCTCCTGAAAAGGTTATTACATCTGACATTGAGCGTAATGTCAGCAGCGCAAACCTCGAAGCATCGCCACCAAGCACCGACATGAGCCAAGAGGACGATTTAGCCAAAAAATTTGCGGGTATGTCCATTTTGCTGGCAGAGGATGTGCAAATAAATCAGCTGATAGCACAAACAATATTAGAAAGTTATGGCGCAAAAATCACCTTGGCAAACGATGGTCAACAAGCGCTAGATATACTCGCTAAAACACAAGATTTTGACGTCATTTTGATGGATATTCAAATGCCGGTAATGGATGGTTTTGAAGCCACGCGACAGATCAAAGCCAATAAACTTACTCAGCATATTCCGATATTAGCGTTAACGGCGAATGTAATGGACAGTGATATAGATAAATATCTTGTTGTGGGTATGCAAGGTTTTATTGCCAAACCGTTTGAGGAAGACGAGTTTATTGATAAAATTGGACAACTATTTTCACACGCCTAACGCTTGTTTTTACAGGTAACTACGCGCCAGATCCTGCAAACAAAGTAGCGCGTTGGCGGCGTCATCTGCAGGTACAAAAATATGATCATGATAATAAGCGGCCACCACGTTAGCACTAATGTTTTTCTGCGCTAATTTAGTCGAAACTGCCGCAGTTAACCCAACCGCAGCTAAACTGGAATGAACATTAAGCGTAATACACTTAAACAAGCCATGATAATGAAGATGATGCTTTTCTGCCTCGCTTTGCAGCACAATAACCGTCAATCCTTCTTGTTCGTGAAACGTACCTATCGGTTGTAACTTTGTAAGTAACGACTCATTACCTTCGCTAAGCGTACCAAAAACATATTCATGCTCGGACAACACGGGGGTCATCGACGCTATTAATGTTGCTAAATCTTTTTCACCTGTCATCTTGTCTCCATCCATATTGTTTTATGCCGGTAATATTATTGGTTAATTTGAACTCAGTTTAAAAGATATCTAATAGATTTTTAATCAATACCTTGATAAATAATACAAAAACTTTAATTTTTAGTAATAGTTGGTTTGATCTCAAAACCCATTGAATCGCCTAAATGTTGCAATTGTTCAATACGTTGTTGAATTTGTGGGTGGCTAGCAAAGTAGTGGCTAAATGCAAACGACAGCTCATTGTCCTTTTCTTGTAACAAGTCAAAAAATTCTGTTGCACCACCAATGTGCCCATAGTGCTGATTCAGCAGTATTAATGCAGTAGCATCGGCGGAACTTTCTCGTTGTTGAGAATACTGCGCGATACTAAAATTGGTGATGGGTGATAACATTTGCATCACGTCATTGTCACTAAACCCCAGTAACATCGATGCCGTCATTAACAGCACGCTACGCCCCATTGACCGTAAGTGATCTCTATTCTTGAAGTGGGCTATTTCATGCGCTAGCACAAACGCGATACCATTTTCTGTCGATAAGCCGTCGAGTAATTCCTGAAATACCACAATATGCCCAGTAGGAAACGCTACCGCATTCATTTGTTCCGCATCAGCAACAGACAATTGAATGCGATAAGGGATATCGCTATGTGCTACTAGCTGATCAAGCAATGTTTGTAGTCTTGGCGAGGCAGCAGTATCTGCAGGTATTTGCTCGCTAGCGACATTATTTAATGAGTGATAAATCTCAGCAGCATGCTCATCAGAAATATGGTCAACGGTATAATCTACCAAAAAGCCCAATAACCAATAAACCAACAAAAGCAAAGCCGCCACGCCAAACACTAAAGTGGAAAATTCTTTAATGGGTGTAGCATGCGATACATTACTATTGCGGCTGGGTAGCTTTGCTTTGTACTCCATAACCTTAGCTAAATCGGTTCATTACTGTATAGCGCTGTAGCATAGGCCAGCACTTCAACAGATCCTAACTGGTTACCTTCACCTTTATAAATAGACGAGGTTTCGATGCGCAAATTGATGATTTGTATCGCACCGGGACATGATTCTTTTAACCTCAATATTGCTTCGCGACGACCACGATCAATTAAGGTTTCATAAGAACGAACATTACCACCGACTAAGTTGCGTAATATCGCCACCAAACGTTTAAAGTAATCGATTGAAACAACCACATTACCCCGCACTAATTCACAATGGACTATCGCATCCATTTTTCCGACCGGCCTTTTACTGCTGGTGGTCACTAAATTAACTAATGCCTGCTCACGTTCTGCTATAGATTTATAATGCTTTTTTTCTAGTGCTTGACCAACCAGATAACCGATGATGATCAAAGTAAAAAATATCGTTATTTGTGCCATAATATTTGCCACTCACCTGACTATTCGACGATAACTGCGGTGCCATAAACATAGATTTCGGACGCGCCCGACGTAATTGAAGAGGTAGAATAACGCACATTAACGATTGCATTTGCGCCCAATTGCGAAGCCTGATCTTTCATCCTGTCCATAGCCTGATCACGAGCTTCACCTAGCAATTCAGTATAACCAACCAGTTCACCTCCGACTAAATTTTTCAATCCAGCCATAATGTCTCGTCCCAAATGCTTTGCCCGTACAGTGCTGCCTGACACAACGCCTAAACACGTGGTGATGGTTTTGCCGTGCATTTCTTCAGTATTCGTAACAAACATACATTAACTTCCTGTTTTAATATTGATATTAAAGGTTTTACTAAACAGACGTAAGTCTCTCTTAGTTTTGGTTTTTAATCAAATACTAGCACTCAGTAACTAAAGGTGATGTACATTATGTTATGGGTAGCAATTCAAACAATCGAATTGGATAATCCATTCAAATTTCAAATAATTTATTATGCCGATTTCAAAATTGCATTATTGGGAGTCGACCAGCTGAATTTCCCTACCCTAGCCTCATCTATAACTACCTAGATAAATTCATGGTTAATCACAACTTCAAAAATTTTTGTCTCTCACCTAACCTACAGTGCAGAAATAGCAGACAAAATGCACAAATGAACAGGCCAAGTTTGAGCCAGAATCAATTTTCCAAAGAGATTTCTGATGCAACCAAGACCTTATCGTGATTAAAACCATTACTCCTTATTTAAACAATTTGCTGCAGCATCATTCGTAAATTAACGCTTCTCGCACCGGCATTTTCATCATGTTTTTCATTGGGATCATCGATGCTATGGTGGTCACCACAACAGTTATTGGTAAGGTATAGAGAAATACCATTGGCTGCAGCACCAATTCAAAAGGCGTTTGAATAAGCAATATTCCAAGTGAATAGGCGACAACAAAACTGAGCGGTAACGTCACAAAACAACCGACCAGCCACGCCAATACGCCAATGAACACCGCCTCAAAAAATAACATTTTGGCAAGTTCTTTATTGGATGCTCCTACGGCCTTTAACACCCCGTTTTCACGCGTTCGTTCAATGATATTGGTCATCATAGTTAGCATGATGCCATTGGAGGCAATAAAAATAATGATCACCGTCAGTAACATCATTAAATAAAAGATGATTTCAAAATGGTCTTCAACCACATCAACACTTTGCCACGCAGTATTTATATAGCTCAGTGGCACGCCACGCTGCTCCGCTATGCTGTATAGCGTTTTTCTTAGTTGATTCAATGACGATCTACTTTGTGTTGTGGTGCTAAGATAGAGTCCATTGGCACTAATTAATGTTTCAGTATTACGGGTATAAATACTGGCAGCGCCAATATTTCTAACAATCCCCACCAACTTAAATAACCTGATATTTCCTTGGCTTTCAATATTAATGCTCATACCGATCTCAAGTTCCGGCATATGCTTGATCACCATTTGACTCACCACCACTTCCGGTAAATCAACAGCGTTATCATCACTTAACCAGCGCCCTGTAATAACGGGCATGTTAAGCATAGTGGAACCGGGCTTTAACTTGGTCAGTGTAACTAATAATTTATGTGGATCAGACGCTGCACTGCTTTGCTCAGTTGACTCATCATGAGTGTCAATGATCGCCGCTGGTGAACGATTAAATGCTTCTGTTGCAGTGATACCGCTGATGTCTTTTAGCATGTCGACCACTGTTGCCACGGTTACATTTTGTTTAAACTTTAGTGCAATACCCCAGTTTTTTGAGGCTTGCTCAACCGCTATCGTATTATTCATGGTACGGGTGATATTAAACGTTGCCATTAACAAGGCTGCGGCAAAAGCCAATACCCCCATGGTTAAGATAAAACGCGATCGGTTGCGAATACTATTGCGCACGGCCAATGATATAGCTGGGCTGGAAAAACTTAACTGATAGACCAAGCGTTCAAACCAATTGGCGTGATGATCTTGCTGCTGATTATACTCCATAAATGTTTCCCTAATGGTGAGCTGACTTGCTTTTTTAATCGGTACAAACGCTGCCACCATTGGCACACCGATACCCATACCTATTTCAATAAGCAAAACCCACAATGGTACTCGATAGCTTTCAACATTAAAATTCATCATCGGCAACAGCATATCGACATACCAAATTGCCACAACATACGCCAATGGCAAACTTAGCAGCATGCCTATAATACCGAGCACAATAACACTGCGATAATAAATTTGACTGACTTGCTGATTACTGGCACCGATTGCCTTCATCACACCTATTTGAGCAATATGCTTACTGAGCATGGCTGACATTAGATTGAACACCAACACCGCGCTTAACAGACAACACAAAACCGCGAATACTTTTTGGATCATAAACATGCCGCCAGTAATATTGGCATGTGGGTGTTCACCCGGTGGGGCGACCTTAACATTAGACACTTGATATTGCTGTTCGCTAAGCCAAACTTTTAGTTGATTGGCAGCAGATGCCATTTGTTGTAGGCTTTGCTCTTGTCCGTCAGCGGAACTTTTTAGGCTAACTTTTAATTGATTAAAGTACGCTTGCTCACCGATATTGAGCAGGGTTTGGGCAGAAATATAACCATAAACAATATTTTCCCATTCAGCTTGTGCAAGCCCAACATCGTGTGTAGTTCCTGACATTTCTAAGCTCGCCACTAGACCAGCACTTGTTTTAAGCTGTACTTGCTCACCTACATTGGCGCCCAATACGGTGACCGCTTGGCGTTCAATTAATATCTGCTTGTTTCCCGGCGGCCAGCTACCTTGCTCGGGCCTTAAAACATCTAACTTAATATCCTTATAATCATGTAACACAAACAACAATAACGGTTTCCATTCTCCGTTTTGAGTTTTAATTTCCCCCGTTATTTGCCGCCTAGCATCGACTTTATCAATAGCAGGCTGCTGCGCTATTTTTTGTAGTAAGTCTTCATCAAAGCGTTCAATATTAAATGAGATAGCGGTCGGGTTAGACTTTAAAAAATCATTAGTCATTTCCCGAGACAATATTGCATAACTATTGAGAATCACCCCTAAGGTAAACGTACTTAAGGTGATTGATAAGATCACCAGTGCCGAGCGCCCTCGGTTTTGCCATAAATCTCGCCAAGTTTTCATCCATAGAGTATTAAGCATGTTGTCTTACCTCTTTAGCTGGACGCAGAGTAAATGGCTCTGCTTGTATTTCACCATCTGAAATAAGAATGGTTTTTGAAGAATACTTTTGACAATCAGGGTCGTGTGATACCAAGACCACCGTTTTACCTTGGGCATTTAACTGACAAAACAAATTGAAGATGGTTTTTGCCGTAGCAGAGTCGAGGTTTCCGGTCGGTTCATCGGCCATAATAATGTCAGGATCATTCGCTAGTGCACGCGCCACAGCCACTCGTTGTTTTTCTCCTCCCGATAGGATCGACGGAAATTTATTTGCCATTCCCGTTAAGCCGACGTCACAGAGTAATTGTTCCGCACGGGCTCGGCGTTTATGACTTGGAATCACTTTACAAAAATCCATCGGCAATAAGATGTTTTCGAGCACGGTTAATGTTGGGATCAGCTGAAAAAATTGAAACACGAGGCCTATATTTCGACCACGCCAACTATCAAGTTTGTTTGGGTGCATATGAGCAATATCAGTATCATTGACGATAACTTGCCCTTTGCTCGGTTGATCGATAGCTGACATAATATTGAGTAGTGTCGATTTACCACTGCCTGATTTGCCAATAATACTGACAAAGTCACCCTGATTAATTTGCAGCTCAATATTGCTTAAAATTGAACATGCTTGTTGCTGATTATGATAGGTTTTTTCCACACCGATAAGGGTAATTGTCTTTTTCATGTGATTTTCCAATGGTTAACAAAAGATAACTAGTTACCATAGAGACTATGACAGGCTTAATTGACAAAATCGTCTCAGCCAAGCCAATGAGACTTATTTACTTAATAAAAAAAACAAAAACATAACGTATTGTTTTATATGGTTTTGGTGTTTGATTTTCGATATTGACTGGGGGTTTGTTGAACTGTATTTTTAAAAATTCGGTTAAATGTTGCTTTCGAATTAAATCCGGCATCAAAAGCTATCGCCAATATTGAACGCTCACTATTTCTGGGATCAATTAACTGCTTTTTGACTTCAATAATACGGTAGCTATTGATCAAATCGTAAAAACTACTGCTCTGATCGTGATTAATGACTTGAGACAGATGATGGGCGGATAACTGCAGCTGCTTGGCTAAGGATTGCAAATTCAACTCAGGATCGATGAACGGTTTCTCCTTTTCCATATGTTGCTGCAATAAATAATAAGTGTGTTGAATTTGCTCAGCCGTTAAACTCGACTTTTTGTACTTAGTATTATCACTATCATCTGCGACTTGTCTTATCTCCTCTAAGACAATAGGTTGCGAGTCTATATGTTCAACCGTGGAATAGAGTGGTGATTGAGCAAAGATCTCCGGTCTGCGCAGTATTTTATAAATAATAAAATAGCTAACAAGTGACAAAATGACCGCTATTGATTTATTAACCGGCAACTCATACAGACCATGATTTAACGCGAAGACCAAGGTTAATGCGGTATAACCAAATAATAGCGCAAACAGGCTTTGTTCTATCCACACCTCATTGATTTTATCGATACTCGAACATGAGGCTTTCAATTGCACTTGGTATTTTCGCAACAATTTTCGGCAAATAATATAATAAAACCAAACTTGTATATAAGTCGCAAAAGCCAGCCAATTGGTTTGACTAAATTGAAATTGCTGACTAACAGCAAGTAACAAAAACAAGGCAATCACCACAAACGGAACAAAATGCAGCGCTAGTTTAAATACGCTGAGCTTTTTCTTGTTCAAATGACACAAATACAAAAAGTACAATGGCCCGATCAGCAGTTGAAAAGGCTCTGATAAACTATGGGTTGATGGCTGTGTCTTAGCAAGATATATGGCAATTAATGAATTGAATGCGCTACTTAGCGCAAAGGTTATGAGAATAAAACTCAATAATGTTTGTAAGGGATTCTTATTGCTATTTGTCTTAAAGACAACCAATGCCAGTAACACTGCAATGATAACGCTTGCGGCGACACCCACACTATAAATGTGCTGAAATAAGCCAGTTAACATAGCAATAATTTAGAAGGTAAATACTAAGTAAGTGCACTATATCAGATACTTTATAGAAAAGTCAGAACCCTACACAAGAGGTAATGGTTTTGCCGCACATTTCTTCGGTATTACTAACAAACATACATTAACTCCCTTTATTAATATCAAAGGTTTTATTTAGCAGTTACACCAAATACCTTACAGGTTCATTTAATTAGACAGAAACGTGGCTAATTCCTTTGAATTAAATGGTTTACGTAATACAGGATACGTCCACATTTTATCTTCTTCCGCAATGTAACCACTAATTGAATACACTTTAATATCAGGGTACTTATCTAAGACAAGGCCAACAGCTTCTCTTCCCGAAATATCAGGCAGTATCATATCGGTGATAAAAATATCGTATTCTTTTGATAAAGATAATTGCTTTACCAAATCCTTTTTGGTTGAAACATGAGTTGTGTTCGCCCCTTTACTATTTAAATATAAAGCAATGAATTCAGCTATGCTTTTTTCATCATCAAGAATTAAAACGGATTTCGTTTTAATATTCAAATGTTCAACTTTTCTTTCTATATTACCGGAAGGCTTAATATCTATGTCACATTTAAATATTAAAACAAACTCTGCCCCCCCTAAATCAGAGGTTCCTGAAACTCTAATTTCACCATTATGCTTGTACATTGTGTTATAAACATTTGCTAAGCCAATTCCATTGCCTTTATTAACAGACTTGCTGCTGTAAAAAGGGTCAAAAATACGAGACAATTTTTCATCTTCAATACCTATACCACTATCTTTGACATTTACCTCCAGTCTGCCTAATTCATTAATATTAGTTGATACAACTATTTGCCCTATTAAGCCTTGTTCTCGAATAGCATCTTGAGCATTGAGTACAAGATTTAGCAAGATATTAATGAACTCTCCTTGAGGGAAGTGAATGCGACACTTTACGTTGTTAAAATTAAATTTGAAATCGATAGTAGTTAGTAATAATTGCTTAAAAAGATGTTTGTTTTCTTTTATCTCTTCTATAGGATCAAATTCAATAACTTTTACTGTTGGCTTACGAGTAAATGCAAGTAATCTTCCTGTAACATCCTTACCTTTATCGATAGCATTTTTTACTCTGTCAATATAATTCGAAATATCTTTTTCACCCTGTGAAACTTTAATCTCTAACATTTCAATCGCCCCTAAAGCGACACCCAGAACATTATTTATATCGTGAGAAACATTACCAAACGTATTTCCTAATAGAGCCAGACGATTACTAATAATTTGTTGCTGATCCTTCCTAAATGCTTCTGTGACATTTTCTACTATCCATATATAAATACCTTCATCAGCTTCGTAGGTAACCGACAAATCAAATACTGAGTTATAATTATCAAAGCTAATAGAGCTTCTTTTAATCTGCCCTGACTTTTTCGCCTTTTTTTTAAACGCCAAATAATCGGTAATACTAAAATTAATATGATTAAATAATGCAGAGCTCTCATTACTTAATTGAGGACACAAATCGAGGAACACAATATTATCTTTCTCATTAATAAAAAAAATAGGAACTTTGATTGTGTAATTAACCATTGATAGAAGTTTTAACTTCTCAAAAATGTCCTCTTGATTAGTTATATTTTTCATTACCCCCAAAAGACAAATAGCGTTTCCATCTGCATCAAACTCAACCTCACCTATACACTCAACTTTGACTCGTTTTCCATTGGGTTGAGTCAATATAGTTTTATGTTGTATTAGACTTTTTCCTTCGATAGATTTAACAATCGTTTTTTTGATACTCTCCAATTCGAACTGAGAGTAGAATGAACTTAAACATTCTAACGTCGGATTAAACTCTCCTGACTCTACTCCATGTATTTTGTATATCCCCTCAGACCAAAAGATTGCTTTTGTCGCAAAATCAAAGTGCCAATGCCCAGAGCAATTCAATCGTTCATTCAATGATTCATACTCTAATCTTTTCAAAATAGCACATCCTCATCATAAACAACTTCATCTGACGCGCTTTGATTACAATTTAACGATTTTAATTTATCCACACTTTCTAATGCATTGTCTAAAAGCTGACTTACTTCCATAAAAATAATATCATCTTGGGTATGCTTTTTAAGGGCGTTGTGGACGAGCTCCGTCAAATATTCTTCTTGTTCCATACTCATGTCTAGAACATGAAAACTCATCCCTATATTTTGAACAATTTCATTCATGACTTCTTGATTATGATGTTTAGATATTTCTATCATTTTTTTCGTTCTTTGAACGGCCATCTGAATTTGACCTTGTACGTCTACAAGCGAATTTTTATAGGTGATAAACTCCATTCTGGCACCAATGCACTCGATAACAGATGCTAATGCGTCGATGTAAATATCAGTATCTGTTGTTCCATCTTCAAGGTTGAGAATTAATATTGAAACTAGAGGATGATTAAAGATAGTGCGCGTACCAAAACGATATAAACGTGGTTTGATTTTTAATAACTCCATAACTCCAATTTCTACAGGAGAGCAGAAACCTTGCTTGGAACTAAAAAAAGATGGTGATTCATTTAGAGGATAGAAAGCAATACAGCCATGTAAACTCATACTATATAAATAGGAAAAAACTTCGTCCCTAATTCTTTCAATTGTAAAGCATTGGTTTAACCGAGAAGTCAATTGCATACAGCTGCCATATTTTGACGCTTGAGCCATAGAAATATGGATAACTTTATCTTTGGAGTAAATTTCACTTTCGAAGTGATGAACTTTATCTTGGTAGTCAATTAATTTGTTTAATTTTTTACTTAGAGTTAATAAAGAAATTGGTTTTGACAAGAAATCATCTGCCCCACACTCTAACCCTTTTAGTATTGCCTCTTCTGTTGCTAAGCCTGAATATAAAACAAACGATGTCGCAACACTGTTATCTTCAACTTTATCTTTGATCCAATCTGATCCTTTATCACTACCAATATGCTCATCAACAAGTGCAATATCGAATAACTCGGTTTCTTCAACGTAGCGTTCAGCTTTATGGATACTGTCAGCCGCACTAATGTCGAATTCATTTTCTAATGCCTCTTGAAGCAATTCAAGGTAGCCATAATCATCATCAATGATTAATATCGAAGGTTTAGACATATTAAATAAAATCCTTGTTAAATTAATAAATTAAAAAAATAATACTATTTCTTGTTACATCTCCACTTACTCAAGGTCACGTAATATTTTTCCTTAACACTTAAGAACAAAGAGAAGCATCGGGTTACTTGTGTTTATCTTCATTCTTTTCTTCTGCTTAAAAAATTTATGTTTATCAAGAATCCGTCTTCATAAAATCATCAATTCACTTACTGATTAAGTATCAATAGTTTTAACTGAACTACCTTTTGTTCATAGTTACACGGCTCACAAAGGCGGCTAACGACCTTTATACTTCTAATTTCAGGTTCAGTATTCATTTATTAAAAATTGGTAAATGACTCCACTTTAATGCCTATTCTTTTAGCGCAATAGCGCATAATTAACGACTGAACATTCAATTGAATGTGTATCATTTTTGACGTTGATATATATAACAAAAGAGGGGGAGTAATTTAAAATCTATGGTATCGATGCCTTCTACATCGCGGTCAGAAACTTCAATATTTTCATGCTCGTCGACATACTCAATAAATTTTGATTTATATTCGTCAACTTGTGTGGTGTTTAAATCAGTAGGTAACTTAATCATTATCGCATCCTTGCACTCATATATTATGCACGAGAAATTTGTATATCATGCAAACACCCGCAATTTAAACATATGACAAATTTTCAATTACGCAAGAAATTAAAAAATAATTAATTTTATTAGGTTTATTACAAAAACTTATAAAAATGCCTTTGTCTATAGGACATTATTCATCACATTAATATTGGTAATAGTGACAAAATCAGCAGAAAAACAATACATTACATGGTCGAACTATCGTAGCTACTATTTTGGAACTGTTTAATTTTTAGAGAATTAATATTCAATTATTTTTTGATTATTTGGCTCTTTGCAACTAATTTAAAAATAATAAATTTATTTACTTAAATTTATTATTTTTACAAGGATATGATTTTTTATGGATTAAAATATGTCACGGCAGCCCGATATCTATCATCAATTTTTTGAACTTTCATTAGACCTATGCTGTATAGCAGCGTCTAACGGTTTCTTTCAAGATATAAATGGTGCTTTTTGCGGTGCACTAGGGTACAAAAAACAAACCTTGCTATCTCAGCCATATACTAACTTCATTCATCCTCTTGATTTAATAAAAACAATTAATGAGCTTAAGCAGTTAGACCAGCTAAAAAAGACAGTTAATTTCGAAAATAGATATCGACACGCCGATGGCCATTACTTGATGTTATCTTGGTCTGCAATGAAAGACCTCAATAGTGAACTTGTTTTTGCTACGGCAAGAGACGTGACCAAAGAAAGAAATTCTAAAAACAAATCGTCGCAAATTGAAAAAGCACTCAATAATGAAGCAATAGTAGCCCTCACCGATGACAAAGGAATTATTACTCAGGTAAATGATAATTTTATTAACGTGAGTGGTTACTCGAGTGATGAATTAAAAGGTAATCACCATCGGGTCATCAATTCCGGCACACACTCAAAAATGTTTTTCAGAGAATTATGGAAGACGATTTCGAGCGGAAAAACATGGTCTGGCTTAATAGAAAATAAAAATAAGAATGGAGAGCACTACTATGTGCAAAGTGTTATTACACCTATCTTTGATCTCAACAAAAACATAATCAATTATCTTGGTATTAGTTTTGACACCACCACACACGTAAACATAAAGAATCAATTACACAAAACGTTACATATATTAAATGAAACTGGAAAAATAGCTAAAGTTGGAGGGTGGGAGCTCAATGTTAAAAGTGGCGAGTTAACATGGACTGATGAAACATTTAATATACTAGAGGTGGTCAAAGGGTCAAATCAAAAACCAACACTCCCAGAAGGATTAGTATTGTTTACAGAAGAACATCAACCTCTTATAGAGATGGCTGTAAACAGGGCCATTTCACATGGCCAATCTTATGAACTAGAATTACAAGCTAAAACGAAGAAGGGAAAAGTGTTTTGGGTATTAACAACTGGGCAAGCCAATTATAGGGATGAAAAAGTAGTTTCTCTTTCTGGAACGATTCAAGATATTGACTCCCGTAAAAAAGCAGAAATTGAGTTAGAACGTCAAAGGGCACTGAGTATACAAAACTCTAAACTAGCTTCTTTAGGTGAGATGTCAGCAGGTATTGCACACGAAATAAATAACCCACTCACAGCTATATATGCTTCATCTCAGCTCATGTTTCGATACGTTGACAATCCTAGCAAATTAGTCTCAAAACTTAATGATATAAACAAATCTTGTGAGAGAATTTCACATATAATTAATGGTTTGAAAAAATTTTCTCGTTCCGATAAAAAACAGCATTTTTCTATGTGCAATTTAAATAGGATAGTCAATGAAACGTTAGTATTAACAAAATCTAAAACCAATAGGCACAACGTGCATATTATATTTGAATACACTGACAGCGCACCAATTTTCTGTTGCGAAGTTGAAATTGAACAAGTATTGATAAATTTGATCAGCAATTCAATTGATGCGGTAAAATTTGATAAAGAGAAATGGATTAAGATCAAACAAGCAAGTGACGATGACAGTGTAACTTTAAAAATTATAGATTCAGGCAAAGGAATTTCAAACGAAAAGTTAGGTAATCTATTCACTCCCTTTTACACGACAAAACCTGTAGGCCAAGGCACTGGGTTAGGGCTATCGATAACCAAAGGTATATTAGATACTCACAACGCTTCTATCTACGTCGATACGAATATGCCCAACACATGTTTTACCATTGTTTTTAAACGATATAAGGAAATATAACCGATGTTATTAGTTTATTTATTAGACGATGAAAAGGTATTATGTGATATTTTTGCAGAATATTTCCATTCAAACATGACGACCGTCCATACTTTTACAGATGCCGAACAAGCGATATGTGCCTGTAAGGAAATTCCTCCCGATATATTTTTCATTGATTATAGACTACCTAATATTACTGGCGATGAAGTTGCTATATCAGTTAGTGAAAGCATTCCCAAAATACTAATGACTGGAGACCTTTCAGTTGAAGCGAAATATAAGTTTCAACGGGTTATTTCTAAGCCGTATCACTTTCACGAAATTCAAAAAGTGCTAGATGACTATATTTAGTTTTACAAAAAGAAGTAAAGAATAAATGGATCAGGTACTGAAGCATCCCCATAAATTATTAAAATCCTCTTTAATAGAGGCTTGAGTATTTCTATACATTAAATAATCAGGTTGATCATCTAAAATCAACCTGATTGTATTGAAATATGTGTTGCTTAACTTGCGCTAGGCGTTTTTATCCATAAAGGCAACTAAAGTGTGCGCTATGCTCTTACCAAACTCTGCACAACCAAGATGATCCCATGTTTCACTTTCTGGGCGGTTCTGTAATGCTTTAAAAGACGCTTCAAGCAGTAACGATGTCGCGCCAAACGCGGTGGCTACATAATTGGTAGCAGTTTGACCATTTCCACACCCCGAACTACAACAAGAAGTTTGTTCAGCGCTTTTATAGGAGTCATAGTCGTATTCAAGCTGGAAACGTGGTTCAGATTTGGCAAGTAGTGATTTAAACTTACTGGCAGAGTCGTCATCAGATTTTCCCATGATAAAATTAAATGGAATTTCTTCGTCGCCATGTATATCAATGAAAAAATCAACACCATAGTCGTTCATCGCTCGCTGAACGTAATAGACCTCAGGACACTGTTCAATACTTGGCGAAGCCCAGCACCGATTTAAGTTCTGTCCGAGCGCATTGGTTCTATGATTGCCGATCATGCTACCATCTGGATTCATGTTAAATACAACAAAGACATTAAAGCTATTTTCTGAACCAGACAACTTATAGTACTCGCATAGCACGCTTATTAATCCTTGTGCAATCCATTGTGCCATCGTCTCGCCGGGGTGCTGACGGGCAATTACCCAGACATTTTTCTTTGTTACATCATAGTTACCAAGCGTTAGCAGCTCGACTGAATTACCTAGTGGTGTCTTCGTTAATGTCTCAACATCAGCGAAGCTATGCTTGCTCATTACCTCGATAAAAGACTGCTGTCGAGTCAGTGTATATGGCACAAAGTAGGCGTAATAAGTGATATCGGATCCAGGCTGATTGTTAAAAGACAAAGAATTACCATCAAAGCTTGTATCTACTCTAGACCAGTTATCATTGTCTTGTGAGGCGAATACTTGATAGCCCTCCCATGCTGATGAAAAAGTAACTTTGTTAGCATTTAATATTTGAATATTATGAGTTTCACCAAGCGGTGACTCAACTGAAAAGTAAAACCACTGCCGAGTACAAGATTGGTTGTCTTTAGCGATGTTTAATTTGATGTTTGAAGCATTACTGGCTTCAACCACTTCAATGGCTCCGCCTTCAAAGTCACTATTAATTCTGATCATTTTTATCCCCTTATACTAATAGTTCGATTGCAAACCCTGTAATACAGGCAGTGAAAAATACCGAAAAGGTAAACGCAGCTAATAATTGCCAACGAAATAGACGTTTCAATATAATCATTTCAGGTAAACTGGCGCCGGCACCCGCTATGGTCAGTGACATTACAGAACCAATGCTCATTCCCTTAGCGATCAAAGATGCGGCAATCGGTATCATGGTTGAGGCTCTAACATAAAGAAACACCCCTATTAATGCTGATAATGGCACCATCGCTAACAAGCCAAAATCTGAAAACGATGTAAAAAGTTCTGTAGGCACAAAACCATGCAAGATAGCACCGACAGCAACCCCTAAGGCCATATAGGGCAGCATAATCCTTAGCTGATTTAGTGTTTCTTTTATTAATCTAAATGCAATGTGAGGCTCTTTTTCAGGAGCGGCATTAGAGCAGCTTGAGCTAACGGCTGACTCAGTATCCGAACACGCTTTTGTACTAGCACAAGCATTAGTTTTGCCCGATTCACTTTCTATAAGCATTTCTACTCGAACATATTGCTCAAAACGGAAATAATGCAATAACCAACCGGACACTCCAGCCATCAAAATAGCAAAAAAGGCATATAGAACAGTAATTTTCACCCCAAAGGTCACCCAGAACAAACTCACAATAAATGGATTGAGTAGCGGCGAGGTAAATAAGAATGCCATAACTGGCCCAAATTGGGCTTTGGCCTTCAGCAAACCAACAAGCATTGGAATAGTTGAACAACTACAAAAGGGTGTCAGTGCTCCAATTGAAATCGCAGCGCCATAACCTTTGTTGCCAGAAAGAATACCTTTAACTTTCTCATTCGGTAAATACTCATTAACCAAACTAACAATTAAGCTAATGACAATAAACAATAACGCCAATTCTGAAAAAGTCGCAACAAAGAAGTTAGTTGCTTCATAAAATTGATTTGACATTTCACACCTCATTAAATCTATATTTCTAGATATATCGAATAATTAAAACCAAAAAAAATGTTAATTACCGCCTATACAACATTCATCGGAAAGAAAAGCGATTAACGCATTTAACTCTTGATATTGAGCGTTACAGCGCAACACTCGCCCTTCCCTTACTTGTGAAACGAGCCCTGCTCGCACCAATCTTGAAATATGATGCGACAGAGTGGAGCCTGGTACCGATAATTGGCTCTGTATGGCAGACACAGGCAGCCCCTCATGTCCGGCTTTAACCAATATGCGATATATTTCCAATCGAGTAACATGTCCTAGCTCTGCGAGCTGGATTGCGGCTTTTTCTAGTTTCATGCTGGCAAGTGTAATTTTCAACCAACAACATGTCAACACATTTCTAGAATTATCGAAATGACAGATGTGATGAGTCCTCTTTTTAATCGTCAGTCTACTATCAAAGAGGTCTTACTTTAAGAGCACTATCTCTTGATTAATCCCGATAAACTGGCTTAATAGCAGCTGTTGTTCCCTTAAATCTGAGATTTTCCAAGCTGTCGGTTTAAGTGTTGTAATGTGAGCTATTTTTTCGCCAGCTAAGGTGTAACGGTTTAAAGAAAAGTCGCTAAAATCGACACCATAAATACTGTCATGATGCACAAGCATCGCCTGCCCATTTAATCCCCTTATAAGGTTTGACTCGTTACTTCTGTTATCGATAGCTAAATTTCTTGAAAAAACATGTCCCATTAAATCACTGTATATGAGGGTATCGTTAGATACCCAAGCATATTCTACATTGTTGATGCCTAATGGGGTGAGAGCTTTGGTGTCCAAGTTAAAAAGATACAAGCCGTTTGGCATTTCGTCGTGAGCCAATACCAGTATTTGTTTTTGGTCGAACCAAGTTAACACTGAATATAAAGGTCGTTTAGTTGTTACTTTTTGAGTGTTACCAGTTAGATCACTAAGTATTAATTGGTCATTAAATATCCACGATAAATGTGAGCCATTGGGCGACCAGCTATAACCCTGAATCGGACCGCTAAAATAATCTGACTTAAGTGGAGATATAGTGTCTATTTGATTGTCTATGAGCCAAATTTGGTCATGACCATTTCGGTCTGAAATAAAAGCAATTTTATCGCCATTAGGCTGATATTTAGCGTACCGCTCTTGTGCTTTAGTACGACCTAAGCTTTTAAAGGGGAGCATTACGCTATTTAAGTCTGATAAAGCCTTTAGTTCGGAGTTTTCAGATAACAGGACCTGCGCGACATCAACATCTTTGTGACCTTGTATCGCCACTAAGTCAGTGCTTAGCGGCTTTTGTACTGCAGAGACAAGGTTGTTTACTGGCACTTGAATGGCCTCAACCTTTCCGTTTAATTCAATTTTGTATAATTGCTTATTACTAACTGCTAACAAGTATTTTCCGTCGGGTTCAAAGTTGCCCTTAAGCATTTGATTGCGGCTGAAATACGCGGGAGTGTTGATTAATTGACGAGTCTCAATATTGCCTTGGCGGTCTAACAACGTTAATACGTTATTTAAGTCAGCGTCACGTGCAAATACAGCAAAACGTTTATTTGTTGCATTATAGTCAAAATGATAAATCGAGTCTGACCAATAAAGGGCCGACGTTTTCTTATTAAGATCGTCGTAATGCATTAACTGCCAGTTACCATTTTGATACTGCAAAAAAGCGTATTGATGATTAGATAAGGCGACTGGTTTTGTTAATTTATCGACCTCACACTGATTACGGTAGCTAGGAATTTGTGGATTTGCTAGTGATAAAGAGAAATCTATGGTGGCGATACTCCAGCAGGTATTACTGCTATAAGGTTTAACTTGACTATTACCTTCAAAGTCACAATGAAGACGAGCGGCAAAGACTAGCTCGCGGCCATTGTCGGTGAAACTTATTGAACTGAAATCTCCTGGTTGCTTAGTTAACTGGTGTTCTTGTCGTGTTCCGAGATTTTTTGCCCAAATGTGATTTTTGCACGAGCCTGCATAACGGTTAAATAAAATATATTGGCCGTCAGGGCTAAGTATTGCGTCCGATTCATGGGCATCCGTTTGCGTTAAGAGCTTAATTTGGCTGTATAAGGATAATACTTCATTCTCTTTGGACTGATTATATAACCAAAAAACAGAGAGGATAATGAATACAAGCCCAAGACTGAAAAGCTTTGCAAAAAGACTTGGCTGAATTTGTGTAGTTTTGAACTCTGATTCTAGATTCGTTGTGGTGGCAGGGCTGGTTTGCCAACGTACCTTTGCAATTAATCGGTAACCAATTCTAGGATGAGTAGCGATAATAGTAGGTGATTTCGCGTTGTCACCAAGCTCCTTTCTTAATATTGCGATACAGCGCTGCAGTGCGTTTGGTACGACTTCTGCGCCTCTCCAAACTTCTTCCATCAATTCTTGATGAGAAACAACTTCATTCTGTTTTCTTGCTAACAGGTGTAAGACTTTTAAGACTTTTGGCTCAACTTGAACTTCTTGCTCGTTGGTAGATATGACAGAACGAGAAAGATCAATTTTAAACTCTTCGATATAAAAAATTTTGGTATCTGTCATGTGGGTACACTTTTTAAACTCTAGGCTAGAGTCTAGTGATAATTAAATTTACTGTCTAGCGATTCAAAATAATTACGATAAAACGCACTAAAATCAAGGTCATCAGCATTTCATCAGCTATTCATAAGCTTGCCATTGTGGTTTGTCCACGGAGGTATTGTTAAATTCGATGACAATCAAAATAACAAACCAATTTAATAGAGAATGGAATGCAAAACATAAATTTGAGAGTCAAATGTAATGGCTTTTTCAGGTTAATACCTAAAAGCCTGATCATCACGTTGCTTACAGTGAGTGCTCAATCCTACGCTGATGACAGAGCTTACGACGTAATAAATAAGGCCGTTGCTGCATACGGCGGACAGAAATTACTTAACTTGGAAACTTTAACGCTTAAAAGTAAGGGACATAGTTACTCTCAATGGCAAAGCAGTGACTCGCTTCAGGGACAGATGGTTTCGTATTTAAGTGAAAACCAAACGGAATATGCTGTCGATTTTGTTAATCAACAAAAAGTGTATAAACAAGCGACGACTAGATTAGTTGGCAGTCATGGTAGTAATGTACCGACCGTCACCCATCGAATATACAAAGACAACAAAGGGCTAAATATTGATCATGCTCTAAAGCAATACAAACCTTCAACTCGTATCACCTTTGAAAATACAGGGTTGGGCACAGAACGACTGCTAGACACTATTGTGGTGAAAAAGTTATTCATGGATAAAGCTAATTCTAAATGGACAGATACGGCGCATATTCAAGGACAAGTGCACGATGTGTTAACTGTTCGCTCGGGTGAAGCCAATGAATACCGCGTCTATATCAATCAACAAACCGGCTATTTAAGCCGCGTTTTAATAAAGCAAGCTGGCAAGATCAATAGTTATGATTTTTGGGCTCACATCAACACTGATGGAATTATTTGGGCTAAATCATTATTTGTTGGCAATGCAAATGGGCCGGTTCAACAATCCTTATTCAGACAAGTAAGTTTCAATGTAACCATGCCGACAGCTTTTAAAATCCCTTTTAGTTATGAGCAGGAGACAACTAAACAGTATTTAAACGTATCCCCGTTAATGTTCAACCAATTGGCAAAAGGTGTTTATTTTGTCGGTCAAAACTGGGGGTATACCTTATTTATAGACCGCGGAGATTATTATATTTCAGCTGGCGCATGGCAGATGGACAGTAAAACGGAAGCTTGGAAGAACGCATTGGCGCTATTACGAGAAAAAACAGGCGTCAATAAGCCAATTAAGCAGCACATTGTGACCCATCACCACAACGATCATATGATGGGATTGTTAGACGTACTGGAGCAAGGTGCGAACTTGATTATTCATCCAGCTCATATTGAAGCTGTGCAATCTTATTTGCCAACCCCGCTTTCCGATGAGCGCTTGGTAATGTTCGAACAAATCAATGATTCCGCAAATGATGAAGTTGTCTTATTTGACCTACCAACCAGTCACGCAAATCACAACCTAGCGGTGTACTTACCTAAACAAAAAATATTATTTACAGAAGACATCTTTGGTAGCAGTTTTGAATCTGCGTTTCACTCCCCTGCTAATTGGCCCGACGGAGACACTTATTTTAGATTGGAAGAGTTACTGCATAGAACGAAGGAATTAGAGATTGAATTTGACCTACTTGTCTCTTCTCACCATGCACGTGTGTTAACTAAGAAGGAGATCGAAACCGCGTTGAACATTGAACGTCCTTCGGCAGAAACTTTGATAAAAAGGTTATTTAACGAGTCAAGGAAAGGCAAATGAAACGGAAAATCCTATTCATTTTTTTATTGATGTTCTCGTATCAAGCTTTTGCTAGTGAACACTTAGATATGGCTGACGTATCACGCAGCAATTACACACTACATTCAAAAATATTAGGGGAGACAAGAAGCCTATTAATAAAGGTTCCCAGCAGTTATGAAAACAGTAATAAAAACTATCCCGTACTTTATTTGTTAGATGGGGAAAGACACTTTGAACACTCAATACTCGCGAGTAAGTTATTGAGTGAACAAAACAAAATACCCGAACTTATTATTGTTGCGATACTTAACGGTGAAGTAGAGGGGTCGAGAACAAGAAACTTAGCTATTGAAAAAGATAAGTTTGCTAATTTCATTCAGTATGAAGTTCTAAATTATATGAATAGCAGGTTTAGAACTAACAATGACAATACGATTTTTGGTCATTCATTAGCGGCTTATTTCTCTATAAGTATGCTAGCGAATCAACCAAGTGTATTTAATCGATTCATAGCTGCAGGCCCTCCTTTAATGGTTAATAAAAGGGAAATATTTACCAAGCTATTTATTGACATGAATATAAATACTTTAAAAAATAAACAGTTGTTTATTAGTTCGGCAAGTGAAAAAGAAGAAGGTGCAGATGTAATAGAAGAAATAAATATATTTGTTCAGCAGCTTAAAGAGAAGTCACCTTTAAGCTTTAAGTGGCAATACCGCTTATTTGAGGATGAAAACCACATTACAAATTACTACATCTCATTATTTAAAGGCTTGTCGAGTGTTTACGCAATGTGATGTAACCTTCTATTTTTAAATTTATTCGCGAATATTTAAAGGGAGATATCATCATAATTTTATTAATAGATGAGCCAAAATATTTAGCAAAATGATAAGTCAGGTACTTTCATTGATCGTTCACTGTTAGATGCACTTTAATACATTTAAAGACTAAAAACATTGATGGATTAGGTAATATATAACGCTTAATAATAACCTTAAATACAAGGAATGTTGAATAAAATAAAACTATACGAAATACACAAAATCAATTTAAATATTCCAGCATTTTCTTAGCAACTAAAGCCGCGGATGCTGGGTTTTGCCCTGTAATTAACTGACCATCAACAACGACATGTGGTTTGCCTTTATCGGCTGCAGTATAGTGCCCACCGAATTCTTTTATTTTATCTTCAAGTAAGTAAGGGTAGCTAGTTCTCGCCCAAAATCCTTCTTCAATATTGGCTTTAGCAGTAATACTTTTACCTTTAATCAAATACTCGCCGTTTGATAACTTGGTATTAATTACGGCAGCGGGGCCATGACAAGCAGCAGCGATTAGACCATTATTTTCATAGATAACACGAGAAATATATTGTGTTTTTATGTTATCAATCAGATCAAACATAGGACCAGCACCACCAGCAAAATACACCGCTTGATAATCCAACGGGTTAATATTTGACAACGAAATAGTTGAATCAAGTTGCTCATTAAGTTTTGATACTTTAAGCCAGTTTTTATGAAAATAATCCATTCTGCTAACTCCCCTTTTTATGCCTTTACCTCCTTTTGGGCTAGCAATATCGATTTTGTATCCTGCTTTGTTTAACAGATAGTAAGGCTCTACCACTTCTGGGAGCCAATAACCGTGCTTGTCACTTGAGATAACGAATAAAACCTTATTGTTATTTAATGTTTTTTCAGTTGGTTGTTCAGCATTTGCGTTATAAGTAAATACGCCTGCAATAGTCCATACAAAAAATTGCACTGAAAAAACATTCAATATAAAGCGAACTAGATAGATTTTCATTTTACTTCTTTACTTAAATTTGTTTTGAATGCGATTAAAGTAGTCAATAACTTTTATGAAAGAATGAACTAAAGGTGAAAAGTTAGGAAGCAGTAATGGAATAGATGTGACCACTTCATGAATAACCATAAAAAACAACAAGATAAATCCATTACTTTATAATTACTATCATCGTTACAATTACTTATTTATCTGTTGGACTATTTACCTAAGTTTGGTATTTACAGTAAGATGTAAAGCAATATAAATTAGTTAGACTAATAAAAAAAAGGAATTGGGTTGCGCTATTTACAATGCCAAGACATTGAAATTGACACACAAAATCAGGTGTTAAATTGCAATGGTGAAGTCATCACTCTTGCTCCAAAAGTATATGAATTGTTGTTATATTTTTGCTTAAATAGTCAGAGAGTTATCAGTAAAGATGAACTTATGGAGCATGTCTGGGCTGGAACCTTAGTTACCGAAAATGCTATTACTCGAACCTTAGTTAAGGTGAGAAAGGCTTTAGGGGATGACCCAAAATCTCCACAGTTTATTGTTACTGCACCTCGAAAAGGATATCGCATGTTACAGTCATTTGTAGCTAGTGATGACTCTGTATTCTTGAAAAGAGATAAAGACGCAGTTGGTTTAGCTAACTCATCTAAGCTTGAATTAAGTACAAGTATTTCGACAAAAGGAACTGGCTTCAAAGTAAGTAGCAAAATCATATTGGGATTATTAGTTTTAGCCTATATATTGTTTTTTTATTGGCCTATTTCTTCAAGTCCCTCTTTAAAAGTTAAGCAAATAAAGGCTCTTACAAGAGAAGTTAGTCAAGAGCTATTTCCCACAGTATCACCTGATCTAAACCGTTTAGCTTATACAAAAATAACTACCAATGGGGCTAAATATTTAGTTATTGAAAACTTAAAGCAGCACGAGAAAAAAACTGTACAACAACCAGACATGGATTTGTCGAAAATAGTTTGGTCGTATAACAATGAACAAGTTGCATTTTTATCTCAATCGAAACAGAGTTGTGTCATTTATTTAGCTTCTTTATCAACCATAGAGCAAACAAATACTTGGGAACCATTAACCAATTGTAGTGAATATAGTAACCCTCATTTTTTATTTAGTCCTGATGGAAAGTCATTCCTATTTAATGATCGCTTAACCAGCACTAACGGTTACCAAATTTTTAAAATTGATCTAAAAAGCGGGCAAAAAGAAATTGTGAATCAGCCAATCACTGTTGGCAAAGGTAACTATTCATTTGATGTTTCGCCAAATGGTGAATATTTAGTGATGCTTAATAGTGAATTTGAACCGATTACTGCTATTTACACACTTAATTTCCAAAGCTCTGTATTGAAAAAAACAGGGCAGTTAGATTATCTAATGCGCTCTGTTGCTTTTAATCATGATAGCCAAAGTATAGTGCACCCATCTCCCCATCCCGCGTATGAATTATGGCAAAGTACACTTTCTGGAGAAAAGCTATCGGTGGTGGCAAGTAATACTTCCCGAGTGAAGCATGTGCAGCGGCTTAACAATAACAGGGACTTTGTTTTTGTCTCTTACCTATTAAATCGAGACCTTGTATACCAAGCAGATGGAGAAGAAAGTCAATTTCTTGAAGGGGGGGTTGCAGAAAGTAACTCGTCAGTCATGGATTATTTGCCGACCTTAGCTAATAAAAGTAATAACTATGCATTTGTGTCGAAAAGAACTTCAAATTCTGAGGTTTATTTTGTTGAAGAAGGTCGTAACGGTATGAAAGAGCCAATAAAAATTACGAACTTTGAGTATCATGTGAAGTTGTATGATTTAACTTTTTCGCCTTCCGATCAGCAGCTATTAATATTAGCTGACAACCAGCTGTTTATTGCTGATATTAACACTAAACATGTTGCAAGATTGCCACTGAGTAATAGATCTATACAAGCAGTCAGCTGGCAAAATGAAGAAAGGCTATTGTTTACTACGATAAGAAATAATAACTGGCAAGTATCAAGCTATCATATAGCCACTGAAACGCTAACTGATATTGCTGATGGCTACTATGGAGGCATTTTTATACCCAAACTACAGTTATTTGCACTTGTTTCTCAACAAGAAAACCAGATCACATTAATGACAGAGCAAGGCCAGGTTACTAAGTCTCTTGCTATGAATTGTCATCCTGCGGTCGAATCTAGACAACTGAATTTGCATCTAATTGATGGAGAATTGGTTTGTTTTTCTCAAAAAACAGGACAGCTTGTGTCAGTTCCATTAGGTTCTGATGTTGCTTCTTTATGGCGAAATTTGCCAGCAAGAGTCGACTTTAGCGCTAATAATCAGGGAATTATATATACAAAAATGAGTCAATCAATTGCAGATGTGATGAGAACTGTATCGGAATAACCCCGACAAAAAACAGCTAACGCCCTGGAAAATCAACAAAAAAATATCAGTCCTGCTTTGGTCACAACTTGTTCCAATGGTTTCACGGATATTTCCTAACTTACTCATTACTTTTTTCATAGTTCCGTTCACTCTCTGTTTACTCATAAGCAGGAGGAATTATGGACAAACCAATTTCAACTAAATCGAACAACAGCCAATACTTAAAATATGGTATTGGCTTGATAAGTCTAATCAGCCTTTCTGGTGCAATTGTGTTTGCAAGCAATGATACAAGTAGTGGCAAAGTTTATAATGTAGAAGCAAACTCTCTCGTTGTCAGTACAGTATTTCAAGGGCAATTTAGCGAATATGTACCTTTAAGGGGGTTAGTGGAGCCCGAAGAAACAATATTTATCGATGCGATAGACGGTGGTCTTGTCGAACAAGTCTACCTTCAAGAAGGAGCACTGGTAGAAAAAGAACAGCCTATCTTAAAACTTAGTAACACCAATTTACAGCTAAATGTACTCGCTCGTGAAGCAGAAGTTTCTGAACAGATCAATAACATGCGTAACACACGCCTTGCGCTTGAACAAAATCAGTTAAAACTAAAAAGAGACATTATTGAGCTTGATTATGAAGTGTTGAGGCTCGAAAAAGAATTTAAAAGAAATCAGCAACTTATTAAGAAGGATCTTATTTCAACTAGAGAGTTCGAGCAGGTACAGGACGAATTGCAGTTTCAAATTAGGTATAGAGAAACAGTTAAACAGAGTCAGAAAAAAGAAGCATTGTTGCAGACTCAACAACTAGAGCAATTAGCTCAAAGTATTAAAACATTAGAAGCCAATTTAGCCATTTCTAGATCGAGTTTAGATAAGCTTATTATAAAAGCTCCTACTTCAGGACAGCTCACCTTTTTAGATGCAAAAGTTGGCGAATCAAAGCGCAACGGGCAGCGAATTGGTCAAGTCGACCTCATCAAGAAATACAAAGTTTCTGCATTAGTAGATGAGTTTTATATTAACCGCGTTAACAAAGGGCAAAAAGCAAGCTTTGAAATAGGACAGCAAGAGCATCAAGTTTCCATTCTTAAAATTTATCCTGGTATTGATAAAGGCACATTCAAAATTGATTTCAGCATAGATAAGCCAGAAGCAATGAAAAGCTTGCGCCTTGGTCAGAGCTTGCAGCTTAAATTAAAACTCTCTAGTAGTGAGTCAAAACTGCAAATGG
Organism: Colwelliaceae bacterium 6471; assembly: GCA_040779335.1. Lineage (GTDB taxonomy): Bacteria > Pseudomonadota > Gammaproteobacteria > Enterobacterales > Alteromonadaceae > JBFONV01. Next base: position 256,605 of record JBFONV010000001.1, on the reverse strand, counting down.
CTAACGGTGGCTTCATTCAAAATACCGCTGGAAATTGGGCTTTTGTATTATCTCAAAGCGGATCTCAGGCTAGAAAACAGCTAATCCGTACTGGTAGGAAAAACCCACAAAGTATTGAAATTATTTCTGGTTTAAAGGTCGGAGACAAGATAATTACTTCATCCTATGCCAGCTTTTCCGATGCCCAACAATTGAATATTTTAAAGAAAACCTAGAAACCTAATCCCCCTTTTGAGGAAGACAGCATGATTAAATTACAAAATATTTCACGTTCTTTTATTGGCGATGAAGTAGAAACGGTTGCCATTAACAATATGAGCCTTTCGATTAACAGCGGTGAATTTGTTTCAATTCTTGGACCTTCCGGCTGCGGCAAATCAACTTTGCTTAATGTACTGGGAATGCTAGACGGAATTGACGATGGACAGTTCAAATTTTTAGATTATCAGGTAGAAAAGTTATCAGAATCAAAAAGAGCAGAATTAAGGAAATTGCATATAGGCTTCATATTTCAAAGCTTTAACCTAATTGATGAGTTAACTGTAGAGCAAAATATCGAATTACCGCTAATTTATTATAAAGTTGAAAAATCTAAGCGTAAATTATTGGTAGAAAATGTAATGCAACGTGTGGATATCATTCATCGTAGGAATCATTTGCCAGCAAAATTATCAGGAGGTCAACAACAGCGTGTCGCCATTGCTAGGGCAATAGTTAGCAAGCCTAAATTGCTACTTGCTGATGAACCAACAGGCAACCTAGATTCAACAAACTCTAGTCAAGTCATGGAATTATTAAAGCAATTAAATCAAGAAGATGGAGCTACTATATTAATGGTTACCCACGCCCGCGACCATGTGCATTATAGCACGAGAGTAATAGAGTTACTTGATGGTGAAATTCAAACAGATCAATTGGTAACTGAAGTTAACAAACATGCCCATACGGAGGTAATTTGTGCTTAAACTACTTTTACTTGTTGCCTACCGTAACTTTTATCGCGATAAATTAACCAGTATTATTCAACTTGCAGGCCTAGTGATTGGTATAAGCTGCTACTTGCTAATCCAACACTATGTGGCTTATCAAAAGAGCTACAATACTCAGTTTAGTAATGCGGATATTATTTATAGAGTAAACCTTATCCGTGATGAAAATAAGCCCCAAGCGCTTACACCAATTAGGTTGTCTCAGGAATTAACGAGTAACTTCAATGAGATTGAAGATGCTACACGGATCTCTTCGGCGTCAGTTTCTATTAGACATAATCAAAATGTTTATGCTGAGAGGGCAACTTTTGTTGATAAGAACTTCTTTAAGTTTTTTGATTTTCAACTTACCGAAGGCGACCTGCATACAGCGCTAAATTCACCTAATGGACTGGTGTTACACGAAGAATTAGCTATCAAGTACTTTGGCCGAACTGAAAATATAATTGGCCAACCAATGACGGTAAATGGTGAAGAATACTTAGTTACTGGGATCATTAAGAAAAGTGAATACCCACATACTTTACCTGAAACTTTGCTACTCCCAATAAAAAGCTATTTTAATTTGCTGCCTAACCTACAGTGGACTGAAATGTGGAACTTTAATGCCACTATTACTTTTACCAAAATTTCAGACAAAGCACAGGTTGAAACATTAAATACGACAGTGAGTGATTTTTATGAGCAAAGAGCTAGAGGGCTATCATCCTATAAATCTAATCGTGTAGTATTTGAGCCCTTATTGGATGTTTACCTTAATAATGTTACGACTCGTTCACTGCTGCCATCAGGCAGTCAGTTAATGGTTAACGCGTTTCAGATTACTGCATTCCTTATATTGTTTCTTGCTTGCGTTAATTTTACTAACCTTGCAACAGCGGCTGCCATGCGTCGAGGAAAAGATGTTGGTGTTAGAAAAGCAATAGGAGCAAGCAAATATCAGTTGATTACCCAATACTTGGTTGAATATTTAATGCTAACATTTTTCGCCACGCTCATTGCTGTAGGTGTAGTGTATTTAAGTATTCCTTGGTTCAATCAGTTAATGAACGTAAAGTTAGCATTAGTATTTGATTTGAAGACCGTATGTGAATTAACGGCTATCGCCCTAATTGTTGGCATGCTTGCTGGCAGTTATCCGGCATTTTTTTTAAGTAGTTTATCGCCAGCTATAGTACTAAAAGGCATAGTGAACTCATCAAAACTTAACATACTATTTCGACATTCACTTGTTGTGTTGCAGTTTGGTGTTGCTGGCTTTTTATTGGTATCGAGTGTCGTGGTAAATTGGCAAATGAATTATGTGGAAAATATGCCTCAAGGTTATGACAGAGAGAGTGTTCTTATTGTAAACCGTGGTGCTGATATTTATAATTCCTTTAAGGTTAAAGCGATGCAACACCCCGATGTTTTGTCTGTCACTATGTCGCATACCGTGCCAACTAAAGCTACTAGAACGTCACATATTGTTAGAAAGTCTGGACAAATGGATGACGAAGTATGGGTAGGCAACAATCCGGTTAGTTATGATTATTTTAGTACTTTCGGTATCAAGCTCATTGCGGGTAGGGATTTTTCAAATGCATTTGTAAATGACGCTTATATTGAAGATAAACAAGATAATACTCAAACTAGGGGGAAAATTATTGTTAACCAGACTCTTGCTCAAACACTGGGTTGGACACCAGAGCAGGCTGTTGGTAAAACTATTAGGTTAGGGAATGTGAATGAAGGTTTGCATGATCACCAGATTATAGGTGTCACAGAGGATAGTCATTATATAAACGCTAAAAACATGATGCCTCCAATGACATATGTCTTATCACAAGAGCCACAATATTTATCCCTTAGGTGGCTGTCAATAAGATTGAAAAGTAATGCAAATATTGCGAGCGTGAAAGACTTGGAGGAAATTTGGCTTAGCCTTGATACAAATTCCGCATTCAAATATGACTGGTTAGAAGATTTATTTGGAGCTTCTTATCGCAATGAAACTTTACAGACCAAGTTATTAAATGTGTTTACTGTTCTAGCTTTTTTAGTGACAACTGTTGGATTACTTGGTTTAGCGGCATTTACTACTGAAAGTAGAGTAAAGGAAATTGCAATCAGGAAAGTATTGGGAGCGAGCAATAGTCAATTATGCTTTATGCTACTCAACCAATTTACCGTTCTTATTGTACTAGCCAATATTATCGCTTTGCCAATTGCTTATTGGCAAATTCAAAATTGGTTAAACAACTTCGTATATCGTATAAAATTACCTTTAAGTGCTTTTGGAATAGGTATTATCATGAGTTTGGCTATTGCTTATATTACTATTCTTTCGATTTCATATAGGGCTATTAGATCAAAGCCCGTCGATGCCCTTGCCAGTGAATAATGAAAGTGCCTAGGAGGCTATGTTTGCAAGGATGCAGAATAAAGCGCTTGTAAAATAAATAATTACAGCTTCTCTCGATAAGCAGCAGGTGTATAGCCAGTAAGTTTTTTAAAGTATTGAGTCATATGACTTTGCTGGCTAAACCCTGTTATTTGACTAATATCAACTAAACTTTTGTTGCTGCATAATAGTTGCTTTATTTGTCCCACTCTAACGCGGGTGATATAACTTGCGGGAGATTCCCCAAAACGGGGGAACTGCAGAGTCCGACTTAATCGCCTTGTTAAAGGTTCTTACTCCACAAGCCCATGTTTGTTCTTTTCAAAAGATTCTAAATCATACGTAGCTATTGATTGAACTTCCCAAATAGAATTTTCAACTTTCATTTTTAATAGGTATGTTGTTGAAAGTTTCTCGTCAACATTAAAGGCCTTATAAAGTAAAGCCGCTTTATTATCGCTAGCAATACCCGTTAAAAATACAAAATCTTTCAAGTAAGCAGAAGAACCATAAACTCTCTTGTGCATGATGAAGTAGCTGCTACTCCATTTATCCGATAATGATTTTTCATCTGTTACTATTTGATTGAAACGCTTAACTGCATCGTTCAATGAAGATTCATTGTTACACAGAGCATTAAAATTAATTAACGCTAAAAATAAAATTAGAACTCTCAATTTGATAAACCTCTCACGCCTCACCAAGAGGCAAATAATTATTGGCTAAAATAAGCGAAAAAAGCCCCCCAATCGCATTAACTTAATGTTAGTTTTAAACCTTGTCGGAGTACAAAGCAAATGAACATAATTGGTCACCAATCCAAATGCATGAACTTATACACTTGCCTCAACCTAATATTCTTTTAACCAATTTAAATATGCACTGAAGTCTTGTTCAGACGAAAAACAGGCTTGCCTATTGTTACCTCGATGAATGAGGTGTTGTTAGACATTAGGGAGTTCTATCCTTAAGTTCACTTTACCACACAATATATCACACTGATTTTGAATACATTTTCTCAAACCTAGCAACACTGAACCCCGTCATTTTATATTTACCCCAGAACAGTACAGGTACGCCTTTACCGCCGAATTTTTTAAACTCTCGGTTGTATTTTTTGGAGGTTTCTATGTTCTTTTCTTTATAGGGTATTTTTTTTTCGGCAAAGTACTTTCTCGCCTTGGCGCAATATCCGCAGTGGGTGGTGGTATATATCACCAGCTTATCTGGCTTTCGATTTTTGCTGGCATCATAGGGCAATACTTTCACCGCCACCTGAGCATAACTGCTATAACGCGAGGCCAATGCCTGCTCATCCAGGGTTTCTGCATCCTTATTCGTTGGCTGCTTGTCACTAAAATGGACCTTACCGTTTTCATCGGTCCATTTGTAAATCTCCGCAGTGGCGGTCCATGAAATGGTAATCGCTAATAATAAAAACCATGACTTACCCAATTGTTTCATCAGTATCTCCATATAATTGCCTTTGATTTTATAGCATTTAATTATCTTACAGTGACTTAATAAATTGTTTACCCCTTTCTTTTGCTAGACATACTTATTGGCAAACACGTCAATATAGACCATCTATATTAAAACATACACAAACTCAATTTCATCATTTTCAAATGATGCTAATTTCCCCTGCATTAGGCCTATTACATCACCGCCAACAAGGACTCTGATTTCACTCGAAATAGCCCACTTTCCATTCGAATCAATAAAAGTTAACAGGGTCGTTGAACACATAGCATTCTTGATTTGAGTAAGCCGCAAACAGAGTAAACTAGTGTCTAATGTTATTGAACGAATAACAAGCTGGCCAGTATTTAACAACCGTGTACCAAGGTGTCTACGATGATATTGAATAATGTTGATGATGAAATTTTGAGAAAATTAACGCTAAAAAGGTCGCTAAATTGAAGAGTGTGAATTTGAGATCGTGTACCGCACTGTGTACCATTTTTTGATTGTAATAGATTGATATGAGGAATTTTAGCAAACCGCTTGGCTTACATAAGTAAATCAAGCGGTTACTAAAATTGGAGAGCTGACCGATAAGCCGGGTTTTGTATCTCTTCCGAAGAAAAGTGACAATCATTCGTCTAGGCCTTAAATCGCTCTAAGGCTCAAGCAACCTACCCGGTTTCCGCGCGAGCCACGCGTATACTATCGAAAGTAATGAAACCCTATTTGGTCTTGCTCCGGGTGGAGTTTACCCTGCTGCAAACTGTTACCAGCTGCCCGGTGCGCTCTTACCGCACCCTTTCACCCTTACCTGTTCCGCTAAGCGGTCATCGGCGGTCTTCTCTCTGCTGCACTTGTCGTCGGCTTGCGCCGCCCAGGCGTTACCTGGCACCCTGCTCATTGGAGCCCGGACTTTCCTCCCCTTAATAATACAAAAAGTAAATTAAGCAGCGATTGTCTAGTCAACTCGAGGCGCATTCTACCTGAATCTTGAGAGGTCGCCAACGTGTATTTTTGCCGACGGCTCTATACTCTCGCAAACGGCTTACTTTAGCTTTAGAACAAGTGACGACAGGCAAGCGTGCGCCCTTAATCACAAACTCAACCTAACAAGTAATAAAAATAACGTATCGAGTTTCGCAAATTAGCTCGAACGCAGATTATCGGGTTGAATAATAACCTCACCGCTCAAACGCTAATGATAAAGTTCATGACATATGTCATGGCACTTCAACGCAAAATTTAAGATAAAGATCATACTTTTGCTAACGTTAACAACGGAAATTAATCATGGCTTTACGATTGTTTTTATCAGCATTGCTCGTTATACAATCGTTGTATTTATTTGCGTTTGAGCAAACAGCACTTGAGGACAGTTTTAATCGGCCTGTCGTGCCGTTATTAAATATCAAAGGTGCTATCGGTCCGGCGGTTAGCGATTATTTAGTTCAAGAAATTACTACCGCAAATGCCCAAGGCAATCATCCGTTGATCATTATGACTATGGATACACCGGGGGGCTTGAGTTCAAGTCTTCGAGATATCAACAAAGCAATTTTAAGTTCCCAAATACCTATCGCCTGTCTGGTCTACCCTAAAGGCGCCAGAGCTGCCAGCGCGGGTACCTACATTTTGTATGCCTGCCATATTGCGGCAATGGCCCCAGCTACTACATTAGGCGCAGCAACGCCGGTAAATATTATGGCTCCCCCTAAAGATGTCAACAAAGACCAACAACAAGACACACCGTCTACCATGGACAAAAAAATGCTCAATGATGCTAAAGCTTACATACGCTCGTTAGCGCAACTACGCGGTAGAAATGAAGAGTGGGCAACCAAGGCAGTAACCCAAGCCGCCACTTTAACCGCAAAAGAAGCGTTGGCAAACAAAGTGATCAACTTTATTGTCGAGACCCCTGATTCGTTGATTAAAACATTAGATGGCGAGCAAATAATGTTTAAGCAAAACATGCATACATTCGCGTTGAAAGATGCTCGGTTAAAAGAAGTATCACCAGACTGGCGTAACAATTTTATTGCCACGATCACCGATCCCAATATTGCTTATATTTTATTATTAATCGGCATTTATGGTCTGGTTTTGGAGTTTTACAGCCCGGGTATTAGTGTAGCGGGAATAAGTGGTGCCATTACCTTGCTTGTTGCTCTGTACGCCCTGCAGTTGTTGCCGTTAAATTTTTCAGGCTTGGGATTATTGTTAATTGGCATTGGTCTAATGGTTACAGAATCATTAATGCCCAGTTTCGGTATATTTGGCATTGGTGGTGTTATAGCTTTCGTGCTTGGTTCTATTTTTCTTATTGATGCCGACCACATACACTTTCAAGTTTCTCTGCCGTTGATCGCCGCCTTCGCTTTTGTTTCTGCCACTTTTATTATGTTTGCCTTTGGCTTTTTATGGCGGATGCGAAAAACTAAAATTGTTAGTGGTCAGGAAGAAATCATTGGAGCGCTGGTGCCAGTTTGTAAAAATTTTACTGGCAAAGGCTATGTGATATTTAATGGTGAGCGTTGGGCTGCAAGTTCAACACAACCGGTAAAGCAGGGGCAACTGGTTAAAATAGACGCGATTGACGGCTTAACCTTGGTTGTTTCACCAATAAACAGTAAGGAGTAAAACATGGAACCACTTTTGTATACTAATCAAATATTTACTTCTGCCGTTGTATTCTTGCTGATCGCGCTATTTATTAGCGCCTTTCGAGTATTAAGAGAATATGAACGAGGTGTGATCTTTTTACTAGGGCGATTCTATAAAGTAAAAGGTCCTGGCTTCATTATTGTTATTCCACTGATACAACAAATAGTTAAAGTTGATTTACGTACCGTTGTTATGGACGTCCCTAGCCAAGATGTGATCAGTCGCGACAATGTATCTGTTAGAGTTAACGCCGTTATTTATTTTCGGGTTATTGATCCACAAAAAGCAATTATTAATGTCGAAGACTACCTGCAGGCCACCTCGCAATTAGCGCAAACAACATTGCGTTCAGTATTAGGGCAACATGAATTAGACGAAATGCTGGCCAATCGCGAGATGCTTAATGCGGATATTCAGGAAATATTAGATACCAGAACAGACGGCTGGGGTATCAAAGTTTCTAACGTTGAAATCAAGCATGTCGACCTCAACGAAAGCATGATACGAGCAATTGCCAAACAAGCAGAAGCTGAACGTACCCGAAGGGCAAAAGTGATACACGCCTCAGGCGAGGCTGAAGCATCCAGTAAGCTGGTTGAAGCGGCGGAAACACTGGCCGCAGAGCCCAATGCAATATTATTGCGCTACCTACAAACACTCACTGAAATTGCGGGTGAGAAAAACTCGACCATCCTTTTTCCTTTACCGATGGATTTACTTAAAAACGTGCTCAATAACGAGCATACGACAAAAAAATAAGCATGATAAAAACTCGGTGGCGTGCTGTGCTTTACAATACTACTAAGCTAAACCCAAATTGTGGGTCAAAGCCACACATATAAAAACAATAACTCTCGTTAAATAGCACAGATATTTTATCACAACCTGCATAACACTATATCAGCGCGCAAGAATTGACGCTCTTTGATATGAGCCCATTCCTTCTATTCTTCCTCGCCCAAGCCAACAACCAGTAGATCTTTTTTTGACGCATGAAGGTATTGCTCACAAGTGTTACCAATCACTTTACCGGCAACATTTTTTCTACCCATACTGCCTATTACGGTTAAGCTGGCGTCTATACGTTGCACATACGTATTGATCACCTCTGATGTCCTGCCGACTGCTATGTGCAGGTTTTCCGATGGTATTTGATATTTTTCGAGGAAGCCTTGTGCCTCCTTGCGTGCGAAGGTAGCTATTTGTTGATTTTGTTGGTCCATGTCTATACCGCCAAACACCATCGGCATGGCAATAGCAAAGCAGCAATGTAATTCATTTTTAGTTTGTTTGGCAAAATTACTGGCAATACTGAGTAACTTTTCATTTAAGCGCCTTTTTTCCTCACTGCTTGCCATAAGATCTAGCGCAACAACAATCGGTTGATTAGGGTTATAATCCTGCTCTACTACAATATAAACGGGTACTTTACTGTCTCGCAGTAACAACCAATCTGCCGGTGTATGTATTATCGACTCGCTACGATGACCTTTTTTAACCAATAAGTCATATTGATGAGCATCACAATGAGCAAATACCTGCTCAACAAAGTATTTACCCCATACTATTTCGTGGCTAATGGTTACCTCTCCTTCATAAGGTTTAACAAAGCCTTGCCACCAATCTTCTTTTTCTTGAAGAAAACGAGCTTTGTGCTCTTTATTTTCCAGCATGCCAAAGACATCAGTCACCCAACTCAATTCATGATAACAATGGATCAAAACATGCACCTGTGTCGACATTTTTTTTGCCACTGCGATGCCTCGCTCTAATGCCAATTCTTGCTCTTGTTCCTGGTCGAGAATCACGAGAATCTTATTCATAATTTTTCCAGTTTAATTCACTCAAAACATAGTAATAAATATAGTTCAGCCCATGTGATTAAAGAGTGAAATGGCGAGGAAAATAACGAAATAATAGTGAATATTTAAGCTAAAAGTAAACTAGGTGACTTTTGTCAGAACCTGTTAAACCAGCAATGCTAACCTGTGCGTAAATAGTTGCCGTATTGATATAGCTAATTACCGATAATATGGATTAGCAATAACAATGGCTATTGGGAGCAACTTTCTTATAGAGAGAAGTTTAGGGATTTTACTGCGCTACTGTAAAACTAAAATACTAGGAGCGTGAATCACATCAATTTTGGAGACTTATATTATGTCACTCTTTAAACACCAACCATTAAGTACGATACCTCAATTACCGATATTTTCTCAGTTGTCTGATGAAATGAATCGGTTTTTTGGACGTGACGTTCCAATGGCAGGACGCCAAGAAAATTTATTTGCCGATGAATGGCATCCTGCAGCCGATATTGAACAAAAGGATACTTGTTATATAGTCAGAGCTGATATCCCAGGAGTTAACCCAAAAGATATCAAAGTATCTCTTGATAATAACAACTTAATTATCGAGGGAAAACGAGAAACTCAGGCCGAAGAACATAAGGAAAATTATCGTCGAGTAGAACGATTTTATGGCAGCTTCTATCGTAGCTTTCATTTACCCGATGCCAGTGATGCTAAAAAAGTGGAAGCACATTGTAAAAATGGCGTGCTGGAAGTTACTATTCCGAAAGTAAGCACTTCAAAACAGAAAAAAATTGAGGTTAAGGTCGACTAGACTTTAAGTTGCTTTAATAATGTTGCTGGGCCGCAGACCTGCGGTCTGGCACAATTTTTCAACACTGTAAATTTTAAGCCCCCCGCTAAAACTCCGTCACTATTTAATCTAGTAATTATCTAATCTAGTAATTATCTAATCTAGTAATTATCTAATCTAGTAACTGTGTAACGTCGTTAAAAATTAAGGATTATTAGGGTCTGTTGAGCAGTCTGTAATTTCATACAAGACTCATGCTCAGGCAGTGAACGCCTCTAAAAAAAGAGTAAGAAAGCAGGCTAAGTTAGGGCATGTTCCAAGACCGAATCTAAGTGCTCAACCAAAACAAACTTCATTTCATCATGTATTGATTGTGGCAAATCGCTTAAATCTTTCTCGTTGCGCTTGGGTAAAATAACGGTAGTTAAACCAGCACGATGGGCTGCCAACACCTTATCTTTAATACCACCAACCGGCAGCACTAACCCACGTAGAGTGATCTCGCCAGTCATGCCAACATCGTGGCGCACCGGGCGCTTGGTTAACATAGATACCAACGCAGTAACCAGTGCCACACCAGCCGATGGACCATCTTTAGGGATCGCACCAGCAGGAATATGTACATGAATATCGATGTTTTCAAAGAACTGCTTATCTATCTCCAAATTTTCGGCCTGCGCTCTGACGTAACTCAACGCGGCTTCAACAGACTCACGCATCACATCGCCTAGTTGCCCGGTAATGGTCAACCCTTTTTTGCCTGGCATAGCGCTAGCTTCGATAAATAAAATATCACCGCCAACAGACGTTACCGCCAAGCCAGTTGCAACACCCGGTAATTCAGTGCGCTCCGCCACTTCATAAGCAAAAGGCGCTTTACCCAACAATTCTTCTAACATATCTACATCGACAGCCATTGAACTGGCCTCTTGCTGGGCGATTTTTATCACTAATTTCCGACAAATCGCTCCCAAACGCCGATCTAAACCGCGCACACCCGCTTCACGAGTATATTCGCGGATAATTTTGAACATCGCTGGTTTGTTTATAGTAAGTTCCTCAGCCGTTAAACTGTTTTCCCTTATTTGCCGTGGCAATAAATAACGATCAGCAATATGAAATTTTTCCTCATCGGTATAACCCGACAGTGTAATAACTTCGAAGCGGTCAAGTAGTGGACCAGGAATAGTATCGAGCTGGTTGGCAGTGGCAATAAACATCAACTGGCTTAAATCAAAATTAACTTCCAGATAATGATCACGAAAATTTCTATTTTGCTCCGGATCGAGTACCTCAAGCAACGCTGCGGCAGGATCGCCACGATAATCTGAGCCAACCTTGTCGACTTCATCGAGCAAAATAACCGCATTGTTACTACCAACATCGCGTAACGCCTTAATAAAACGCCCGGGCATTGCTCCTATATAGGTTCTGCGATGGCCCCTAATTTCCGCTTCATCTCTGATCCCACCCAAGCTAATGCGGTGTAATTTACGTCCCAGAGCATGAGCAATAGAATGTCCTAATGAAGTTTTTCCAATGCCCGGTGGACCAACAAAACATAGAATAACACCTTCGCGATCGCGCCGAGTAAGGTTACTTGGGCCTTCCTCGTCCAGTGCACGACTAGCCGAACGCTGCTGACGCAATTGCCGAACAGCCAAATACTCCAAGATTCGGTGCTTTATTTTATCTAAGCCGTGATGATCTTCATCTAAGATTTTTCTTGCTTGGTTAATATCCAGTAATTCATCGGTAGATTTTTGCCAGGGCAAAGAAATTAACCAATCCAAATACGTTTGGATCAGACCAGATTCAGATGACGCTTCGGGAATATTTTCAAACCGTGACAACTCCATATTTGCCTGCTCGGTAGCTTCAGCAGACATACCACTGGCATCAATTTTTTTGCGGTATTCTTCAATTTTAATTTGGTGACCATTTTCTTCACCCAGCTCCCGTCGTATGGCTTTAAGTTGATGGCGTAGCACATATTCTCGTTGCGCTTTCTCCATTTCGCCATGGGCTTCGGCTTGGATTTTTTTCCCTAATTCCAAAACCTCCATTTCATGATGCACCAAATCGGTTAATTTTAACATTTTGGCCAAAATATCTTCTTGCGCTAGAATTTCCTGAGCGTCGGCGACACTCATGCGCAGGCTTGAGCTAATAAGATAAGTCAATTGACCCGCGTCTTCTGTTTGCGCTAACGAATGCACGAGTTCATCGGGCAAGTAGGACAGCATTGAAATTAGCTGAGTAAACGACTTGAGCAAATTAGCCCTTACCGCTTCGGCTTCAATATCCCCTTCTTCAGGCTCAATGTCATTGACAGTATTTATTTTAACCCGCAAAAACGGTTTTTCCGCGGCTAAATGTTCAATATCAAACTTAGTTAGTCCTTGCACTAATACGTTCATGACACCGTCTTTCTGTACTGTAGTGCGAAGGATCTGTCCAACGCTGCCAAGCTGATAAAGATCGTCAATACTAGGTTCATCTATTTTTGCGTCTTTGTAGGCCACAATGGCAAGTAAGTTATTGCTGGCCATAGCCGCTTCCAGTGCTCTTAAAGATCGAGGCTGGCCAACCGAAATAGAAATAACTGTATAAGGGAAAAGAACCGTGTTTCTTAGGGGCAATAAGGGCAACTCATCAGGTATCGATAACAGTTTAGACTCTGGCCGATGAACCTCGATCTTATCGGGTCCATTTTGATCATTTATTTTGATATTTGACATTTTGACTCCTTCGAAATTTATTTTCCAGTTGCCGTTACATACTTATCGGAGCAACTTCATCGAATAGGTTAACTTCAAAATCAACTTAGGCTAATGCTAGCTGCTGTATCAATAAACTCGATGACATTTGTCAGCATTTTTTTATATTTTCCCTGTTAAGCTAAAACCAAAAGGTCGAGTGATCATCTATCAATTTGATGATTAAAAAGACCACAGCGATTAATAACCATTGCTTTTCAGTTAGACTTTATAATAAGGTCTTGAATGGTAAGAATTTGTTTGATTTGGTTTGGTTGAGTGGAACGTGAGTAAGCATGAGCGGATTAAAAATACAAAAAGTATTTATTGTCGATGATCATGAACTGGTTCGTCAGGGACTGCGTCAGCTAATCAATGGTGAGTTCAATTTGGAATTATGCGGTGAAGCCGCAGGTGTTAGCGACACCCTCAAACTTTGTAAAACCTTAAAACCAGATATTACCATTGTTGATATTTCCCTACCCGACGGCAACGGTTTAGAATTAGTAAAACAACTACATCGCTATTATCCTCATATGCGCATTATTGTTTTATCTATGCATGACGATGAATTGTACGCCGAACGCGCGTTGAATTGTGGCGCTATGGCGTATATTAATAAACAGGATTCCGCGCAAAAACTGTTGTTCGGCATCAAACAGGTACTAAACAACAAAGTTTTTGTTAGCTCAGAAATAGCCAAGCGGATAGAACGCGTTAGTCATAACAAAGCGGATGGCGAAGACTTAACAGCTCAGCTTAGCAACCGAGAATTACAGATATTTGACGCCATCGGCCGTGGCATGAAAACCAAACACGTTGCAGAATCACTAAATTTAAGCGTTAAAACCATAGAGTCGCACCGTAGCCACATAAAAAGTAAACTTGGCTTGCGCTCAGGCGCCGAATTAAATCGTGCAGCAATAGTGTGGGTGCTGGAACACAGTTAACCCAAATTAAAAATATGCCTTGTTATCAAGGTATTTAATTAAAAGTACGTAACACCCATGTTAAACTTTTTGATTTTCTACCGTCCGGAACAAAAATATGCCTACAAAAGAAGTAAATAAACCCAGCCTTATTGTAGGGGTAGGTGCCTCGGCAGGCGGGCTTGATTCATTTAAGGCACTATTTTCTCAAATGCCGAAAGATACCGATATGGCCTTTGTGTTGTTACCGCATCTGGATCCTAACTATCAAAGTATGATGGTGACCTTGCTCGGACACGAGGTTAAAACAAAAGTACTAGAAGCTCAGGAGAATATGTTGGTCGAGGCCAATCACATTTACATTCTGCCTCCTGGTAAACAGATAGCAATAGATGACGGGCGCCTGCACCTTAGCCAAGTCACTGAACCTCGCAAAGAATGGACTGCTATTGAGCATTTTTTGCGCTCTTTAGCCAAAGATCAACAAGAACGTAGCGTCGCTATTATTTTATCAGGCACTGGGTGCCATGGCACCTTAGCCTTTCGCGATATAAAACTTGCCGGCGGCATGATCATCGCGCAAGACCCGTCAACCACCAACTACAACCAAATGCCAACCAATGCCATTGACACAGGTTTAGTCGACTTAGTCGTGGCCCCAGAAGACATGCCGGCAGCGCTGATGGAATATGCTGCACACCCTTATGTAAAAGAGCCTAACGCGCAACATATCGACGAAACGGTGCTTAGCAGCATCGCAAAAATTCTCGCCTTTGTGCGCACCCATGCCAAATACGACTTTAGTGGCTATCGCAGTAATATGGTGTTGCGCCGCATTCAACGCCGTATGTGTGTTTGTCATTCGAGCACTCTTGACGAATATTACCAGTTTTTACAAGATAACCATGAAGAAGCACAAGCCCTAAAGAAAGACCTATTGATTGGTGTTACGGCCTTTTTCAGAGACGAACAGGCGTTTATTACCCTAGAAAAAACCGTTATTCCCGAATTAGTAGAGCGCAGTAACGCCGACAACCCCGTTCGGATATGGGTTCCGGCCTGTGCAAGTGGTGAAGAGGTTTACAGCATAGCCATCTTATTGTTCGAGGCATTTACACACGCCAACAAGCCGGTCAACGCGCAAATATTTGCCAGCGATATTGATGAAGAATCATTAAAAGTAGCCCGTAAAGGCGAGTACCCGTTGAGTATTGCTACAGATGTCTCTGCTGATCGCTTACATAGATTTTTTGACTTTATCGACGATAAAAATTACCAGATAAAAAAAGTTATTCGTGAAATGGTGGTCTTTGCCGTACAAAACTTGATCAGTGATACGCCGTTTTCGCGACTTGATCTCATCAGTTGCCGTAATCTCTTTATTTACTTGCAACCCCAATTGCAAAGTACAGTATTGACCTTGTTTCATTTTGCTCTGAAAAACAATGGTTTTTTAATGTTAGGCCCGTCAGAATCACTGGGTATTAAGAAAACACAATTTGAAGTTATTTCTAAAAAATGGCGGATATTTAAAGCGATGTCATCGATTAACAAACCCCTAACCCGATTACCCGTGGACAGCAGCAGATCAACAAGTTACGTTCCTGTAACCAAAGATACTCCGATTAACTATAAATCACCTTCACGCTTTGCCGATTTAGTTAATAGAGACTTGATGGAAGCCTACGCACCCGCGGCGGTATTAATTAATCGCGCCTTTGAAATTTTACATTTTCATGGACCAACGGTGAATTATCTCGAATTTCCTAAAGGTACGCCGTCACACGACTTAACAGTTTTACTGCGAGACGGGCTGCGGGCGCGTGTCAGAACCGCAGTGCACTACGTCCTCAAAGAAAATCAGGCTATCGTCGACAACGATGCCCGGGTTAAACGCCATGGTCATTATGAACCTTGTGTTATTACAGTGCGGCCGGTATTTGACCCGTTATCACATAACGAATTGTTGTTGATCACCTTTGAAGAAAAAGCAGTGGATATCAACCAGACGAAACCACTTACCGCGCAAGTGGAAATATTAGCTAAAGATTCCACCGTTATCGAACAACTAGAATATGAGCTCACTGCCACCCGTGAAGACCTACAAAGTACAGTAGAGGAGCTGGAAAGCTCAAATGAGGAGCTGAAGGCCTCCAATGAAGAAATAATGTCGATGAATGAAGAGCTACAATCGGCTAACGAAGAACTGGAAACTTCCAAAGAAGAGTTACAGTCGATGAATGAAGAGCTCAACACCGTTAATACCGAATTACAATATAAGGTGGAAGAACTGGAAAAGAGCTACGATGACACCAGTAATTTACTCTCCAGTACTGATATTGCGACAGTCTTTCTAAATAGGGAGATGCAGGTTATGCTGTTTAACCCTCCCGTTGAAAAGTTGCTTAATCTGCGCGAAACGGATATCGGCCGATCAATCAGCGATTTTTCTGCCCAAATAGCCAATCACAATTTGCTCACCGATGCTCGTCTGGTGCTGGAAAAATTAGCCCCGGTGGAAAAAGATGTCTGGACAAAAGGTGAATCGCAAGACAAGCAATGTTATTTACGCCGCATTGTCCCTTATCGCACTGCCGACGATCGCATTAATGGTGTGGTTATTACCTTTGTCGATATCACTGAACGTTATCGACAAAAGCAATACCTAGAAGAATGTGTACAGGCAAGAACAAAATCGCTAAATGATCGTGAAGCACGACTCAGCGCCATTATGAAATATGCCTCAGAGGCCATAGTTGTCATGGATCTCAATGGCAAGATCACTGATTTCAACCAATCGGCAGAGCGGGTATTTGGCTATGAGTCAGCTGAAGTACTTGGAAAAAATATTGAAAAATTACTGCCATCGATACAACTTGAAACGTTAATCCCTGAAGAGGACAGCATTGTACCGCTGGAAGTGCCCTTACTTATTAATAAAGTCACGGAAATATTCGGCAAACATAAAAGTGGCATTGAGATCCCCGTGGGTGTAGCGCTTACTCTCGTAGGAAATAAACAGCTTTATGTTTGTATTATCAATGACCTGCGCTCACAAAAAGTGTTGGAGAAAGCCATTGTCGATATTAGCTGTCAGGAGCAGGAAAAAATAGGCCGTGATATTCATGACAGTTTAGGGCAGAAACTAACCGGTATTAATTTGCTGGTTAGTGATCTCAGGCGCGGTATCTTGGCTGGTGAGGTCAAGGACGATAAACAAATCAATGAAATCATAGATCAATTAAGTTTAGCTATCGGCGAAACACGTAGCCTGAGCCATGGTTTATCGCCGATAGCTTTCGCGCCCCAGGGCTTGCACGAAGCGCTGAAATCTTTGGTGGAAATGACCAGTAAGTCAAACATTGATTGTCAGGTAGAGTTTGGCTCAATGGAGAAAATCTCAGATCAAAGTGTTGCGATACAGATTTATCGTATTGCGCAAGAAGCGCTGAACAACATTATTAAGCACGCCAAAGCCAGCAAAATCACCCTGAAATTATATCGTGAAGCCGATAAATGGCATTTACTGATCCAAGATAATGGTCAAGGATTTAACCCGCAGAAACTAGATTTTGATCAAGGGATAGGTTTAAGGATCATGCAATATCGAGCCTCAAGTATTAATGCCAAATTAACGATCACTTCAACACCAAGTAATGGTACCTGTGTAAGTTGCGTGTTTTAGTGCGCTGAAATTAGGCTAGAGTATATAGGGCGTATTGTTTTTTTCGGTATATTTTTACAGTAAAGAATAAGCAGTTTGGTATTGTACCAAGTTGATTAAATAATTGTTAAGGCGGACAGTTATGCCAGCAGGGATCATTGCACTTGTTTGTATAATGCTATTGTTGATGCTTTGGCCAATCATTTTAATGGATGTAATGTTATTGGCCTTGTACAGGCTAGGTATTGACCCTTTGCTGGGAGTACTGGCTATTTTGTCGATAATTATTGGCAGCTTTATTAATATCCCTATCAAACGCTATAAAATTTCTCGTAAGCTGGAGCTACCGCCAATAATCCTTTATGGCTGGTACCGCTGGTACCCTCCACAACAACTCAAGCAGAATGAAATGGTGCTAGCAGTTAATGTTGGCGGCTGCGTTGTCCCCTTGTTGTTGGCGTTGTATCAACTGATACGCTTAATCAATAATAATGAGCTAATTGCGCCACTTGTTGCCATCGCCATCAATGTTATTTTTTGCTATCGCATTTCCGAACTAAAAGCTGGCGTCGGCATTCTAATGCCCGCCTTTTATCCTGGCATTGTCGCGGCGATATCAGGATTATTGCTTTACCCTGAGCACCCTGCTGCTGTTGCGTTCTGCGCGGGTATTTTTGGCCCCTTGATCGGCGCCGACTTACTGCGTTTAAAACAAATCGTTCGTTTAGGTGAAGGTAGCGCCGTGATTGGCGGTGCTGGAACTTTTGATGGTATTGTGGTTTCAGGTTTTATTGCACTTTTGTTGTCTTAGGGATAATGAGATACAACGGCGAAATAATCTAGCGCACTCTGCACTAATTTACCTGAACTCGAGATAACTTCAATTGAACGAGCAGCGCTTATTTTATCTGATAAAAGTCAGTTTAAGCTGATAAAAAGTGCTTCACTTGCTTGGGTTTGCGCTGAACATCCATCGCTCTGCTACTATCACAGATATACTGTAAACGCTGTACTTATAAACACGGGTTGTAAGGATTTATTTAGCAATAATTCAAGCAACAGACCAATTAGCAATGAGGGCATAAATGATGAAGATCAAGCATATTCTGGTGATAATGGATCCAACCATTGATCAGCAACCAGCATTGTCGAAAGCTATTGCTCTGGCTAAAGTATTCGATGCTTCAATTGAGTTGTTTTTAGTGGTCTACCACAGTGGTCTGACACCCAAATGGTTCAATCAAGAACATCCACGGGAACAAATCATCGCTAATTATCTGAACACCAAACAACGCTGGCTTGATACTTATCTGGCCGACGTGGCAAAAGAGCAATTGCTGGTAACTTCTGAGGTTCGCTGGCATAAACCCTTATACGCGGAAATATTGCGAAAAATTGATGAATGTCATGCCGATTTGGTGATTAAATCAACCCATCAGCATCCATCAATGAATAAAATACTGTTCACGCCAAATGACTGGCAATTACTAAAGTCATGTCCTGCGCCGTTATTACTTGCCAAAGCAAGCACCCTGGAAAATTACACTAATGTTATGGCCGCAGTTGACCTTGATACTTCCGTCAATAAAGAAGAAAAATCGCTCGACAGTATCATTCTCGATACCACAGTAATGATCGCTGAATACCTAAACGCCAGCGCTCATGTGATTCATTCATATGATCCTATGGGGCACGAATTGTGGCAAGGTGGTGATATTGGCGTATTCGGTTACGACATAGCCTCCTTTGATTCTATGCTAACCCAAGAGCAACTGTTGGAATTCCATGAAAAAGAGTTTAGCCGGCTGATTGACCATTATGCCTTTGATGAACAGCATAGCCATCTTGTTCAAGGCTTAGTGCAATATAACTTGCAGGAAGCGGTTGACCAACATCAGATTGACTTGTTAGTTATGGGAGTGCGCTCACATTCAGGGTTTATCAGCAATACCGCCGAAAAAATACTGGATGAGATAAACTGTGATATTTTAGCGGTGAAGTCCTTACCTCAAACCTAAGCGCTTAGCTTAAAGCTTTTTTCGATTAAAGCCTTTTTCGATTAAAACCTTACAGCATAGCCATTTCCGCATTATCAAAATGACGGTTATAGTGTCTTATGTAGCCAACTTTCTTTTCCAGCGCGTAGACGATTTCTTGGCTAAACTTTGCCTTTTCAAACTCCTCACTCGATTTCAAACCGCCAGGGCTAAAAACATTAATTTCCATCAGCTTGTTACCCACTATGTCTAAGCCAACAAAAAACAAGCCGTCTAAGGTAAGTTTAGGCCGAACAATTTCGGCTACTTCCATCATCTCTGGTGTCACTTGGGCTTTTTTAGCGAGAGCACCCGTTCTCATATTGCTGCGCATATCGACATCGCCGATTTGGCGAGCACGATGAATAGCGGCAATTTTGTTTTTATAACATAACGGCTTGCCATTAATCATAAACAATCGGGTATCGCCGTGCTGGGCATCATGCAGATATTCCTGCGCGATAACATAACCTTCCTGACAAATCGCCTCAATGATTTGATTAGTATTAACAGATGTGCCCGGTTGAATAATAAAGACATTATGCCCACCAGATCCCGACAGTGGTTTAAGCACTGCATAGCCACCTTCCTGAGCGATAAAATGTTTAATATCATCGCCATCTCGGGTAATGATAGCTCGAGGACGCACCTCTTCGGGGAAATATTGCAAATAGGTTTTATTAACCGCTTCACTTAGGCCAACAGGGTCATTGATCACTAGCACACCATGGCGCATAGCAAGACGGCCAAAATTAATACCGGCATGCGCAGCCCAAGGACGGGTGAAAACGTCTTCTGCTGGGTCATTACGCAGCCATAAAATATCAAGTTCATCTAATGTAACGCGTTGCGCAACCAAATTTTCACTGGTTAACATCTTTAAGAAAGCAACCCGAGATGTACATTTGTGTTCGGGCATTTTTATTGCTTTGGCATACACACAATCAGTCACATCGTAAGAGAGCTGTTCTATCGCTATATACCAGACTTCATGCCCCATATTGACTGCAGTTGATGCAATTAGCGTTGTGGTGTAGCCCGCCTTTTCAGTAAAAATATTATTGACGACCAAGCCAAGTTTCATGGTTGTTGCTCCTTGACTAAGTTAATGATGGAATGTCCCTGTCGCACTTTATTTAATCGATGCTGACTTTGCTCAGTGTTTAAATAATGGGGGATCAAGCATCGCTCTTTGAGTATTTTTCGCCACTTTAATTCTTCAACGAAGGCAATATCGTCCTGAGCTATCTTGCCCAGATAGAGGATATCTAAATCTCCGCCCTCGCCAAGATAAGTGAACAATTGAGAAAGGCCCTTGAGATATATGGCATCTTTAGTAAAGCCACCGCCTCGGTAAACCCGCATAGCAATAAAATAAGCCCGATAAGGCGCGATATGAAACGTCTGATGCAGTAAATTGAACGTGTCTATAAAGTCGGCACCTGCAATTAACGAATTGACGGCGATCACTCTTGCCGCCAAATTTCTCATACGGCTTGAAGCTAACTGCCCCACTAAATACTCGGCTAATACCGCCAACCCTTCCTGCAGCGATTCATAGTTTGCCATTCCTGAATGAAATTGTTGGAATGGCTGCGCTTTGCCATTGAAATACGTCACCATGTGAGTACCCACTTCATGGGCCAAGATTGCATCAACGGTTGCAGGATTAAAGCGGCAAGTTCGACCTATTAATAGCTTTCCATTCGATACTAGAATATCAGCCATATCATCTCTTATCTCAACGCAACGCTGGAACTCGGGCATTGCTTTGCTGTACTGAGCAAGTAATTGCTTTGCTCTGATGATGAACTCATCTGCGGACAATAAATCAGTTTGTTCTACTAATGATTCCTGAGGAAATTCCGATAAAATTTGCTGTGCGAGCGTCAGCAGCCATGGCTCAACACCACCATATATTTGCAAACTACCATAGAGGAAATTGCGATTATTGCGATCGCTTATCATAGTCAGCTTGCGATCAATTTCTTGCCGTTGCGAGTGAAAAATATAAGCAAGCGTTGGATCTTCTACTTTTTCAATTTCAATGGCGTAAAGCTGACGTTTAAGCAGATCGGGATCTATCGGTCTAGGTCGGTAATTAAAGCGTGGCGTTACGGTATAACGGCTATTTTCAAACGCCAGCCACGCCTCATAGCCATTAACGGGTGTTACATGAAATAAAATATCAAACTGATCTTTGATATTTGCCAGCTGTCTATCGGTATCCCATACCGCCTGAGTCATAGAACGCCGTCCCAACTCATGAAAATGCACCGGTCTATGACTGGTATACTGGCGGGTAAAACGGTAAAAACTGCGTCGTAACGCTAGCGTTAGCCAACGATGTAAATGTTTTAGTATATAAGGTAGTCGCTTTTCAGCCTGACGATAAATGGGGTTAATACCCAAACCAACCCAGTAAATCTCATTTTCTTTTAACTCTTGCTCGTTAAATATCTCTGCCATTAACGGCGGATGACTGTGCTTACTATAATTGAGGAAGACTTCGCTCTTGCTATATTTAAAGGGGATAGCAAGCAACTCGGTTTCCAACTCTTCAAGCATGACATCGGGCGCACGCTGCGCCATTGCTTGAATATTAAATAGTGGACTTGAGTGATTGTCATCCTCCGTGTCGTTAGCCTGCTCAGACCAAAGTTCGAATAGCAAAGCACAGCCAAAAGCGGCTGATAAATTGCTCATTATCGCCTTAAGCAAGGCCTTAAAACTGTCATGTTCGGCATCAGCTTCGCGAACAAAAATATAAGACGCTTGTCCCAACAGTAACTGCTTGGTATCTTTGTCTGGAAGATCGTTAGGGCGACGATAAAGGCAGACAAAAGGTAAGCGTCTATCGATGTGAATTCGCCCCCATTGAGGAAGCGCCTCACGAATAGGTTTATTGTCTTTTAAATCGGCGCATACACTTTTAATGAATTCGTCGCTAACTAGCCATTCTTTCGCTATCACGATAATGATACTCCACTGAAATTTCAGTCTCAGTTAGCTATCGGGTATAACACAACACCAATATTAAATTAGCTGGCGGTCATTCTTTTCTCTATTGCGCCAAGCTTAACCACCACATGACGTGTAATACCTGCTAACGGCAACCCAATTTCATTTCCTGCACTAATCTTACCGTCAATCACAACCTCCAATACCCCCTGACCAACACCATCGTCATCCTGAACTGTTAATTCTATTACCCCACCATTACGCTCAATGGTTGCGCTATAGCCTTGCCAAGATTTAGGAATACACGGTTCAATAGTTAAATATTGTCCGCGGTACTGAATACCCAGTATTGCTTCCATGCCCAATCGATACGCCCATGCTGACGAGCCTGTATACCAAGACCAACCGCCACGGCCAACATGAGGTGACAATGAAGCAACATCCCCCGCCAAGACATAAGGTTCATCTCGATAGGTATTCACATCTTCAAGGGTTTTTGTGTGCTCAACGGGGTTGATCATTTGCAATAATCGCATCGCTGCATCACCATCGCCCTGTTTGGTATGAGCCCAAGCCAGCCACGTTGCGGCATGGGTATATTGGCCACCATTTTCTCTTACCCCAGGAGGATAAGCTTTAATATAACCAGGATCGCGCATGGTGGCGTCAAAAGCTGGCCAAAGCAGGCGTACAATTTTATTATCTTCGTCGACCAATTCCCGCTCAGCAGAGACCAACGCTTGGCGAGCTCGTTTGGACGGCGCCGCTCCGCTGATTGAAGCCCAAGACTGTGCGATTGAATCAATACGACATTCCAGACATTGCTTCGCCCCCCAACGTCCACCTTCATCATCATACGCACGCAAATACCACTCGCCATCCCAGCCATGATCTTCAATAGCCTGTTGCAGCTCTTTCGCCCGCTCTTGCCAATGAACAGGGTAATCAAACTCAGGGCAAAGCGTGCTCAATGAGGAAAACGAGTCAATAACAGCAATAGCAAACCAAGACAGCCAAATACTCTCACCCTTGCCGCGCGCACCTACCCTGTCCATACCATCATTCCAATCTCCTGTTCCTATCGCTAACAAACCATGTTTTCCCGATGTGCTTATACCTCGTTCAAGTGCACGCCGACAATGTTCGTATAACGTATAGGTTTTTGCAGTGCTCTCATAATGACAGTAGCGACTTTCTTCACGAGGCCCTAAGCTATCACCTCTAAGGAAAGGGACTTTTTCATGTAGGATCATCACGTCGCCGCTGACTTTAATATAGTGAGCAGTAACATAAGGCAACCAGAGTAAATCGTCTGAGCAACGTGTACGCACACCACGATCGCTAGGCGGATGCCACCAGTGCAGAACATCACCGAGCGAAAATTGGTGGGCAGCGCTGTCTAAAATATGCCGACGTGCCAGTGCGGGTTCAGCCGGTACAATAGCCATTACATCTTGAAGTTGATCGCGAAAACCATAAGCACCACTTGACTGATACAGACCACTGCGAGCAAATATCCGACAAACTAAAGTTTGATAAATAAACCACTGGTTCATCATTAAATCAAAGGAAGGCTCTGGGGTACGCACGACTAAAGATTTGAACAGACGTTGCCAACGCTCGCTCATGGCTGTCCAATCATTTTCTGCCGTTTGCGCTTGCTGCCATTTATTGATCAATTGCTGCGCATGATTGGCATTGTCAGCCTGACCAAAAAAGAATACGAGTTCGGTTTCACTGTTTGCCGCCAAATCTAAATGTATTTGCAGTACAAAACAGGGATCGAGCGCGGCTCCTGTTGCGCCACTGAGCCCCCAGCGCTGCAATCCTTTTGGCTTATTAAGGTTACCTTCACGGCCAATAAATTCAGTGCGGTCGCAAGAAACAGCATGTATAGGGTGATCTGAACATAAGAAGGCAACACGCTCGCCAAAATCATTATTCCAGACATTTTTCGCCAGCAGAGCACCACTTTTACTATCAAATTCAGTCACTATATGAGCGCCGCCCGCACTTCGGGTTACTCCCAGCACGAGCTCAGCATAATAAGTTGCGGTAAAGCGCTTATTTTCTCCTGAAGTGTTGCGCAAACGCAGTCGGGTGATTTTTACCGGATCCTCATGAGCAACACTAATGGTTAACGTTTGCTCCAATTGATGGCGATTACTGCGCCATTGACTGAATCCCGCACCGTGAGTTATTTCACAAAGGCTACCGCTGCCAATGGGTTTTGGCGTCACGGTCCACAACTCGGTGGTTTGTTCGTCACGCAAATATACTGCCTCGCTAGGGCGGTCGACGACCGGATCATTTGCCCATTGACTGAGGCGGTTTTCTCCACTATTAATTGCCCAAGTACAACCAGACCCTACTTCACTAACCAAGGTACCAAACGTGGGGTTTGCCAAGACATTGCACCAAGGGGCCGGTGTTACCTGATCCTCTTCCCGATAAATCACATATTCTGTGCCACCATTACTGAATCCCCCTATATCGTTGCTATAAAGCAAATCTGTGCGTTTTTTTAATGGTGGGATCACAGGAGATGATGGCGGTGTCATAGTAGCAACCATCACCGGCAAATAATCAATTTTACTTTGTAGACCGCTAAGCTGCTGGGCCAAAGAGGATTTATCGCTGAGAATAACGTGAGCACTCGCTTCAATCACATTACGCTGACTAATCGACACCTGATCAGGATGAATTCGGTGAATGCCGCCACGCTGGCCAAGTAACCCTTGCGCGCCCAGCTTATGCAGTAACTTTTGCACCCGTTCGCCTACTTCATCAATATACCCCGTACTGCCCTCGTGCATAATAACCAAGTCGATACGAATGCCAAGTTGGTACCAGCGTTGATGGCCACATAGCAACACTCGTAATAGAGCAACATTACTAACATCTGACTGATGCAGCAGTAATATCGGTATATCACCCGATAGACCGAAAGACCAAAGTGCTGGTTGGCCAAGGCGATTATCGGCAATAATGTGTGTATCAGCTCTAAGCGCCTTATGTGATTGCAACAACAGGCTAAGTAATTTTTGTAACAACGGCAAATATGGAATGGCATATTCAAAGCGCTGTATATCACGACTGGTTTTGTACAAACTGTCATGAAAAATCAAATCTACCGAAGATAATGCCTCATAGCGCTGTGCCACTTCAAAAAGGGAACGACGAGACCCCCCTGCTAGAGTAATAAACGCCATAGTTTCACTAGTATAAGGGGCCAGTGTAACGCGAGCCTGCAATGACATTACCGGATCAAGTGTCCAGCCCAGTGTTTGCGATAAGCCTTTATCAATGGCCAACGGAGCACTGGCACTACCATTTCTGCCCAAAAAGCGCTCGCGGTCGGTTTCAAAACCAGTTAGCCACACCGATGGGCTTTCAGCAATCAGCCGATGCATCAGCGCTGGCGGACTCTCTTGCGGAGCACGTGACTTACGCTCAAAAATAAGCGCGTTCATATTATTAATCACTTCACTATGGATAAATAATTTACTGAATGCTGGGTGGCGCTCATCTTCCTTAGGTGGTGTTAACACAACCTCTGCGTAGCTGGTAATGCTAAGTCGACGCTCCCTTTCCGTTTCATTGGTTACGGAAATACGACGAATTTCAGCGTCGTCGTTTGCCGCGACTGTCAATTCCATGTGCACGGCAATGCCATGATTTTGTCGATTAAACTCCGCCATATGAGTATGAAAAGTGACCTCTGATTTTCCACCCGCATCCCTTACGGGTTGTCGTCCCACCGACCATAACTGACCACTGTCTTCATCTTTGATATAAATCCAGACACCGTGGTTATCCTCAGTAACGTCAGGTACCCAACGAGTTAACGCATTGTGCCGCCAATTCATACCGCCCGAGCCTGAATCAGTAATAAGGGTGTTCAGGCGACCGTTGCCCAGCACATGTAATTCAGGCAACATTCCCGCCAAATTTGGCTGCCACGTCGGCAAATGAGGTAAATGATGAATAGGTTCAGTCGGTATCTCAGCATCAGTGATTGCATCGCTAGGATACTCAGGAGCACTGTCTTCTGGCAGCTGTTCATGTAACAGTAATTCGACCGTTTGGACCGTCGGACACAATTGAAAGCGTTGTACATGAGGATCGCCATATAAAACATTATCCAAAGCGACTAAGGTCATGCCCTGATGGTGCATCATGTGTGAGCGCACAATAGTGTAATCACTGCTCGTTGGTATACGCCCAGGGGTAAAATCTACCGCTTCGTACATACCATAAATGCTCAACGCCCCCAGTTCACTTAAACGTTTTAAGTTCGCTGTTGCTCGGGCTGGGTAGACAGCTAGCGCCAGCGCCGTGGCATAAGGCGCGATAACGGTATCGAGTTCAAGTCCGCGCTTAAACCCTAAACTTGGAACACCAAAGGCTCGGTACTGGTAATTATGTTGCATATCAATATCGGCATAACCAGACTCCGAAATTCCCCATGGTGTACCGCGTTGATTTGCTGCCTTGATCTGTTCGTCAACCGCCAGTCGCTCGCTTTGGGCAAGCAATGTTCCGTCAGCACTACGCAGTAATAATCTCGGCATCAGGTACTCAAACATAGTGCCACCCCAAGACAGCAGACTGCTTAGTCCACCAATTTTTGTCACTGAACGGCCCAACGCAAACCAGTGTTTAATGGAGACATCACCCTTGCCCATGGCGACAATACTTGCCAATCGTGCCTCTGACGCCAGTAAATCATAATGATGGGGATCAATGCTGCCAGTGGTTACATTCCAACCTATATGAAACAGCCGGGCGTCTTCGTCATAAACCATGCCAAAGTCCATACCCTTAACTTCCATGTAGGCACGTTCACGAATAGTGTTTAAGTCTGTTTGCAACAAAAATACATGTTGATTTGATGTATCAATGGCTTGTTCCAGCACGTCTAACCACTGAGCGATATCAGGCTCTGTCTTCACTTCGAGAGTGCGATAATCGGTAATCATTTGCAACGCAGAGGAACAAGCCTCTGCGATTTGAGACAAAGTAAGCGTTGGCGTTAACACATTACTTAACCTAGTGCGCAGTTCCTGATAACTGACAGACTCATTTGCCTGTTTCGTAGACACAGGACAAATCAACACGCTCAACCAGGGCATCAACCTTTCCTGATCTCGAAGCATATCCCTTAAATGTTGGTGTACGCGCCCGACCCAAATGCGGATATCTCGCAGCACCGATACATCATAAACCGCAGAATCCTGTGATAAAGTCGTGACCAATTCTCGATCAAATTCCTGACATTCATATTCACACATATCGTGCACAGTTAACCACCAGACATCGATATTATTCCGCGCTCTGGCAGCTTTGTGGCGTATATCAGCAGCTTTTGCTATTAAAGATTTATATTGCCCTTGCTCACCCACGCGCGCAGCAGACGACGTGACATCATCAAGATGTTGCAGCGACTCTTCAATCAACGCAATAGTATCCATCAAGCCACTCCAGCGAGCACTAGAGAAAATGGCACTATTCTCAATCTGATAACAACCTTGTTTAAGGGTCAGCAAAGCCGCGGCTAAATTACCGCTGTCAACGGTAGATACATAGCGTGGTGAAAGGGTCGCCAATGTTTGGGTGTTATACCAGTTAAATATATGACCGCGATAATGTTCAAGCTCAAACAAGGTGTCCATACTCGCCATCGTTCGAAGGGTAAATTCAGTCGGACCAAGGTAGCCAAAATCCCATGCAGATAGGTTGGAAAGTAACATCATGCCAATATTAGTTGGTGATGTGCGGTGTGCTATCGTCCCGTGGGGATCTTCTTGGTAGTTATCAGGCGGTAACCAATGGTCTGATGGACCAACAAAGGTTTCAAAAAACAACCAAGTGCGCCGGGCCAAGCGTCGCAAAAATACCTCATCGTGCTCGCTTAGCGGTTCAACAATTTTTTTAATCGGCCGACTGATCAGGTAAGCAATTGCTGGGGCCAGTAACCACAACAGTAATAGCGGCGCGGCAATGGGCAAAGCCGCAAGGTTGACGAAAACAACCACAACAACCATGGTGATGGTTAGCAGTGTGCTCGGTAACATTTCGCGCCAGTAATAAAACAAGGTTTCTTTATTATTAAGCTGATTGTCGGTGTGCGCAGCGGTGACCCATTCCAGCATTTTGCGCTGGCTGATGGTGAGTCTAAACAAAGTACGAATGATGGCATCTGCGGCAATTAGCGCTTCATGAGGCAGAAAAATCACCAGTAACAGCCACCGACCGTTGGTCGTAATTGCCTCGGTCAGCGTCTCCCGTATGCCAGTAAAGCTATAACTGCGCACCACAGAAACCATAACATGTCCGAGTTGATGACCAATTGGCGCAAGCAGGGCAAATAACGTCCAAATCAATGGATGTCCGGGGAGATATAGCCAACCAGCGAACAGCCACAGCAGTAGCATCGGAGCAGCTAAACTTCGGCGCAGGTTGTCAAGAAGCTTCCACTGATCGATAAGGCTCAATTTATTGGCGATAAGTTTGCCATCAGATTGTCTAACCTTGCGTCTTAGCCAAGGCAATAGCTGCCAATCACCGCGTAACCAGCGATGTAAACGCCGTGCAAAAGCTAAATAACGGCTGGGAAATTCTTCGTATAAAATAATATCAGTAGCAAGCGCTGCACGACCATGAATGCCTTCAAACAGATCATGGCTAAGCACCGTATTGTCGGGAATGCACTGCTCTAAACTACGCGTAAAGGCAGCGACATCATAGATACCCTTACCAACGTAGATACCACTGCCAAATAAGTCTTGATAAACATCAGATACCGCATGGGTGTATATATCTATAACGCTGTCACCAGACGCTAAACGAGAAAACCAAGTAGGACTCGCCTGAGATGGCGCAATTTCAATACGCGGCTGAATAATGGTATAGCCAACGAGCACTTTACCGGTTTGTTCATCAAATACAGGTCGGTTAAGCGGATGAGCCATCGCGCCAATTAAACGCCCTGCTGCTCCGCGAAAAAGCTGGGTGTCGCTATCAAGGGTAATCACAAATCGAATATTGGATAATCCCTCAGGGTCACCTTCATGAGTTGTAAACGCGTCTTTGTTACCCGAGCAGAGAAAACTATTAAATTGTTCGAGTTTACCGCGCTTGCGTTCCCAGCCCATCCAACAATTTTCACTTGGGTTATAACGCCGTTCCCGATGTAATAAATGAAACGGCCCTTTTCCTGCCTGTTTATGCTTTTCGTTAAGCCTACTAACCCCATTGCGAGCACGTTTGAGCAGGTCTGCATCGGTGGCGACAATTTGTTCGGGCGCATCGAGAAAATCAGTCAGTAAGACAAATTGTATTGCCGGATCACTATTACACAAATAATGACGTTCAAGATGCGACAATAGCCTATCAACTTCATGTTCACTGCCAAGTAAAGTAGGAATAACAACAGCAGTAGCACAATCACTATCGATCCCCTTGTCGAAATCAATTTTATAGAGCATACGCGTCGGAAATAACACGGTAACCAGCCAGTTGACGCTAGACACCGCCAGTATCGAAGCAGGTATCAAGGATAACAGCACACCAAGTAAAAATTCACTACTTGTGGCTTTACTGTAGTAAAGATAATAGGCCGCAACTGACAAAACAGCCACTAGAGCGAACACTAGTGCAGCCAAATAGAGTTGAGGATAGAAAGGTTGTAATTTACGCTGGCAGCGAAGAAAAAGTGATGGTCGGTAACTCAGTTCGTCTTCTAGTGTCATACGCCCTTCGTCAACCAGCCAATAGCCGACGTGAGAGCTACGCTTATCTGCTGGGTTCGCCTGCTCAGCCAATGTCAGTGCGTGTTGAGCAACCTGTTGCTCACTGAATGGCGTCGCGCGCGCTAGCAATTCGACGGTTTTGCAATATTTCTCGCGGCTGTCAAAATCTAGCTTGGCATACACTTTAGCCGGATCATCGCGTAGCTCTGCCTCAACAATATTGACGCGCTCAAAAACTCGTCGCCACGGGATATTTTCGATAACAGACAAACAATGCAAAGCACGACCAAGGCAATCAACATCATCAAGCGAATCTAAAGAGGTTTGCCACAAATTGCAGATCTTACAAGGTAAATTAATATCAGCGACCATACGATCAATACTGACCATAACCAGCTCTAGGCAGGCCAATCGCAACAGGGTCGGCAGTGCCCACAACTCACTGATGTCAAGCGGCGTTGTCTGCTGATACGCCTGAATAAACTTAACCAGAATGGGCGTACTGATCTGGATACCATTGGCGGCCAGTAACCCGTTGGCAATATAGTATGCGCGCGGCAAATTTTCTTGGCTATTATCATCTTCTATACTGGGCAGCAAACGATAAAAATCTTTAGGCATATCATTTTTTATCAGACGCAATGCTCGTTCCAGCACATAACTGTTATCAAATACCCATTCTGCAACCTTTGCGGTATTAACATCATCAGTATTAAAAGATTTTTTTGCCCGCTCAAACCATTTGGGGATTTTAGGTAGCGCCACCAATAAGGGAATAGTTGCTGGTGGGCGATCGGATGCAGTATGTCTGAGAGCTAATTCCTGAGCTTTAATTTCGATAACGTCTTCATTTAACTGGTCGAATTCATAACTCATGAAGCCGCCCTTTCCGGCATATGCATAGCCAGCTCAAGTTGATCATCTTTAAAACCAGTCAAAGTATCAATATTCAATGCCTGACCACGTAACAGCAGCACCGGCACGTGACAGCCTACCAAAAATTTCTGCGCTATTTTGCCGCAATAATTGCCCATATGATTGCCATCACCAAACGCAGACATAACCACCATATCTATTGCCTCGGCATCGATGATAGTGCGCAATTGTTCACAAATACCCCGTTCTTTGATAAACAAGGTGTTGATCGGTATGTTGGTCGTCGACGTTAATCTCGACTTTAACTGACTAAGATAATGATCAGCTACTCGCTCATTGTATTGTTGGATCTGCTCTTCCAACGCGCTAGCTTCGCTATCAAAGGGGCTGACATGAGTCAATCCTGAATCAGGCATTACATGCGCCAGCATTAATTCAGCTTGTTCTTCTTTAACAATATTAATGGCAAACGGTATCGCGCTTTCTGCCCACGAGGAACCATCTAAAGGCACCAGCAAACGTTGACGTTTCAGACCCGGGCTTTCATGCTGCGCTTTTCGGGTTGCTGGTACTAGCAAAATAGAGCCGGGCATGCCAGCAATTAACTTTTGTGTTGTACTCGCTAATGCCCATTGAGACTGGCCTTTTTCACCGTGGCTCGACAACACTGTTAAGTCGACATGATGTTCGTTGATCCAGTGGTAGATTTGTTCTGCTGGTCGACCTTCAAGCACGACTGAACTTGCAGAAACACCTGTACGATTGGCTTTTTCTTCAATATTTTTCAGATAATCTCTGGCTTCTTTTTTTTGCATTTCCCAAGCAAAAGAATCAGTCGGAATACAGGTATCTTGCTGCTGGTATTCGAGAACATGTAGTAAAGTAATATGTGCACCAAAACTACGTGCCAATGCAATTGCATAAGGTATAACCTCAGATGACATAACTGAACAGTCAAGACAAACTAAAATATGCCGCATTTCGTCTAACTCCTTATCCCTATTTAACCAAGCAAAACAAACCTCACTTAGAGCAGTAAATATACACGCGTGCATGGCTTACTGAACTGACAATTATCAGAATAACCAGCCTTTAGTTTCGCGGAAAAATTAAGGGTTATGCCGTATGGCTTTCAATGAATATTTTCAGGTTTATAGTGGCAAATATTTCGCTTGAGATTTGCGATGAATGCTCACAGATATTACGTTGTTTTGATGGTACTTAAGGGATGATAGATGAGCATCGCGTTGCCTGTTGTCTTGGCTGTAGTTGTTTTGGCTGCAGTTGTTTTGACAATTGCTCCCTGCATTGTCAACTTTGTGCGTCGATATATCTTAAGCTGAGTTAACGTTTATAGCCATTAATTAGACTTGTTCTGTAATAACACCACTGCATTTAATTACCAGCTTGGCAATTTCTCTGCTGGCTAGTTTTTCCATCTTGCCAAATGAGAATGATACCGCAATATCATATTTATTATTTGCAATTGGTTCACATCTTAGCACCGTGCCCAACAGCAAAATCGGCTTATTGTGGTTAAGCTCCAGATTTATTTGTAAGTGACTGCCCAACCGATATTTTTCCATTGCTTCGAACAGTATGCCACCAGTAGAAATATTTTTACCCTTGCCATCAAGAACGATGGATTCATTCAAACCGAGTTTTTTGACCTGCACTTGTTTGTACAATTTTACTCTATGGCTATGACGATTTTCATCTTTAAACAACATAACATTATTTTTCCCTGAGCCTTTAGCACGATAAAGAGCATGATCGGCAAAGTTGACCAGTTCCTCAGCCGTTTTGGCATTCAAAGGATAAACAGCAATACCACCACTTATGGTGACTTTTATACTGCTGCCATCTTCTACAAAACGGTGTTTCTCGACATTTTCTCGAATACGGTTGCTTAGCAGTAAAGCATCACTGCAATTAGTATTAGGCATGAGCACCACCAGCTCTTCTCCACCAAAGCGCAGCGCTATATCACTTTGCCGTATGGAGGTCGAAATCAGTTGACCTATTCCCTGTAAAACCAGATCGCCGATATGATGACCATAGCTATCGTTAACGTCCTTAAAGTCATCTATATCAAAAAAAGCTAAAGATAGTTCTGTCCCTTCCCTTTCGGTTAAAGCGAGTAAGTGCGCTAAAGTATCTCTAAAGCAATTTCGATTAAGTAACCCGGTAAGACGGTCAAAAGTAGAATTGTTGGTTAAGCTCTCAAAACTATCGATGGTAGTCAGCTTTGGCTTGTCGTATGACTGTTTCTGATAACAGAGATAGTCGCACATTGCGGTAACTGGCGACACCTGATGTCCAAGTCGTTTGCTTAACCAATTAGTGTGCTGATACACATTGTGCCACGACGTAACAGCCTCAGCCTCTTCTAAACGTAAATCCGCTAACACTTGAAATATAGCCTGACACATTTGTTGCCCATATTGCTCTGCTAGGCGGTTAAGCACGCTCAATTCTTCATATTCAGATCGCGCTTGGCGAAGTTCAGTAATGACTCTGGCATAAAATGATTTATTGCTATCATTCCCACTATGAGCGAACAAAGCTGGTTGAAAAGGAATACTAGCGCTCTTGTCCTCTGTTACTGATTTTTTCACTATCATACAATCCTCCTAGGATTAACGTCCGCTTTTAAACCTAAGCTGATTGAGTAAAGATTTACTGCAAAATGCTTGGTTGAAATCCCGTCATTACTGCTGCAATGAATAAGTAATAACATGATCTCTAAAATATTTTTTCTTTACTCTATAACCCCTTATCAATAAGAGTTATTGCTTGAGCAAAATTCCCTTGGCTAAACAATAATAAAGGGACTAATTGTCAGCCAGTTGATATAAGTGCGGGGCGTCAACAATCGTGACACGCCGACGGTCTAATTTTACCCAGCCACTTGCCTGCATCTTAGTAAATGTTCTACTGACGGTTTCAGATGCCAGTCCGAGATAATTACCAATATCATCACGAGACATACTCAATTCAAATTCTTTAGGCGAATAACCGTGAGCTTTACAGTTTTCAGCGATATCCAACAAAAACGCCGCTATTCGAGTTTTGGCATTCTTTTTATTCAACAAGGCAACATTACGACTGTCGCGCTTCAATTTTTCTATGGTCAGTTTCAGCAGACCATCAGGGAGCAAGTGCGTCAGTATTTTTTCCAATTGCTGTATCGGTATAGCGCAAACAGCTGAAGTTTGTAATGTAAAAGCTGACGAGGTGTATTTTTTAGTTGCTAGACCATCAAGTCCCAAAACATCACCTGGGGTGTAAAAGTTTAATATTTGCTCTTCACCCGCATGATTGGTTATATAACTTTTAATCGCACCAGATTTAACAATATACACAGCTTCCATGTTGTTACCCGCATGAAAAACATGTTCCGCTCCTCTATAAATATGAGAATGAAGCATATTAGGTTGTGATGAAAAACTAAGTAATTGTGATGCAATACAACTTTTTCTTTGCATGCATAAATTGCATGAGTTGGGTATTCCGCCGGCGTGAATATCGGCGCCGATGTGATAACCGGATTGTTTATGTATAGTTAAAGCCATTTTCATTCCCTTTTAAACAATAATAAATTTACCGAACGCTCTATTAAAAAGCCTTGTCACAATCTTGTAACACTAAGTAGCTTGATATATGTCAGTCGATAGTGTTATAGGGGAAAACCTGATTATTTTTGTGGGAATTAACAATCGCAAAAAAAGCTCGATTAGATCAAAAAACCAGCAAAAAAACGGAGGTACTTTATACCACTTGCCGATAGTTTCCCTGAATTAAAACACTCACTAATATCAGCTAAAAACCTAGGGTTCTGGCTGTATTAAGAACGTTTTTTTCAAGCGGTTATGTGCTTTAAAATAACTTAGGTATAACTGCCACAGAAAATGATTTATTCAAGTTATACTGCGAATTTTTATTACTATCCACTTGCACCGGGGGTAATAAAAAATAATAGTAACAATATCAGCATCACAACAATGGTCACGTTTCGAAATTTCTTCATACATTCCTCTAATCAAATGCCGATAGCAACAAAAGCATTAATGTCCTAGTGGATGACGACCTCTTTGCCAATCTTTTATCTATTGAGTGGATAAGCGTTGACACTTTCACGATAAAAGTAACGGCTCAACAAAGGAAATTATTTGCACTTTTTTGTCTACATCGACAATCTCAATGGCATCAATTAGACCACGCTCTTCAGAATAATAAATAGCCGTTGGTGACGATATATTATGATCAAGTTCATCAAAGATGATTTCGACAATATCGCTTTTAGGATCGTATGCAAATCCCCTAAGAGTAATGGACTCAGCCTCGGTTTGATCGCCAATATCAAGACCAGCCACTTCAATATTAGTTATTTTATTTTCTAATACTGCCGACATTTGATTTAGCTTTTGTTGCCAATTATCGGGTTCTATTTTGTGGATAGCCATAATAATCTTCCTTATATTATTTATCTTTGGACGCATCCTATCAAAGGTCTATATCGCTATACATGACAAAAGTCAGCTATGTAAACGGGTTACTATGTTCACCTATTCCTCGGTTCTCGGTGACTGATCTGACAAGGCAATGTCCTTTTAAAAAGTTTGGTATTTGCTCTCTACTGACAATTGTCAATGAACTCTCATTACTCAGCTATTACGTTTGTTAATAGTTAAAATGATCTGAGCAAAGAGCTAGGCACTACTATATCGACTAACAGATGTTGCCTTTCTAGCACTATAAAAGATTGTTTACATACTTATCCGCTCACCTGACAAACGGAGATAGACATGACTGATATTGCTACGTATTCCCAGATAGACATGGATACTTCAATGTCAGCACCTTTGCAAAA
Organism: Colwelliaceae bacterium 6471; assembly: GCA_040779335.1. Classification (GTDB taxonomy): domain Bacteria; phylum Pseudomonadota; class Gammaproteobacteria; order Enterobacterales; family Alteromonadaceae; genus JBFONV01. The sequence continues at coordinate 220,646 of JBFONV010000001.1, read as the reverse complement.
AAGCCAAAAACTGGCATTAGTTGTTGAAGGCGGTGGAATGCGAAGTATGTTTTCTGCGGGCGTCCTTGACAGCTTTCACCGTCTTCGATTCGATCCATTTCACTTATATTATGGCGTGTCTGCGGGTAGTCTAAATTTAATTTCACACATAGCAGGACAATACCTAAGAAATTATCATGTGGTGATGTTCTGCGCGACCTCAGGACAATTTATCAATGGTTGGAAATACTTACGTGGCGGTCATTATGTTGATTTAGACTGGCTCAGTAATGAATGTTTGGACTACCACCCACTAGACAAGCAAGGAGCCTTACAACATCTTGAAAATGGAGCTAAAAAATTTGTTATCGTCTGTACCAACGTTGAAACAGGTCTGCCTACATATTATCATCCCAATGAGCAAAATTTATTCAATATATTGCTGGGTTCATGCTGTTTGCCGCTACTATACCGAAACCATGTCTACGTATCCGGCGTACGGGTTATCGATGGCGGCATAAGCGATCCTATTCCGGTTCAAAAAGCCTACAGTGAAGGTGCTACAGATATCGTCGTTATACGCTCACGAGATAAGGACTACCGAGAAATCAGTAACAACATTGAAGTGCAAATAGGATCGTACTTATTTAAATCATATCCCAAATTTCAACAAACGATTTTAAATCAGCCCAATATCTACAATAACAGCATTGCGTTCATTGAGCGGCCACCTGCGGATGTAAATATCTACCAAATTGCCCCAAACTCGCGACTTAGCGCAAGTTTAACAACGACTAATACTCAACGACTCGAAATCGATTACCGTCTTGGCAGAAAATTAGGCGAAGAATTTGTCCATGACTGGCAAAATTGAAACGCTGTAAGCTCACTAATGGCTACTTTAAATTTAACGCCAATTCGTACAGGGCATTTTTCTTAACGCCATAAATTTTTGCCGCTATTGCACAGGCTTTTTTGGGAGGAAGTTCTTCAAGTAATAATTTGAGTGTGTCAATTACATGAGGTTGAATAGCACTTGGATCAACGTGATAACCTTCAATGATTAAGACCATTTCACCTTTAAGCTGATTAGGATCTGCTTGTAACCATGTTAATAAGTTAATCGCTGTATCAGAGTGAATTGTTTCGAAGGTTTTCGTTAATTCACGGGCAATTACTACGTAGCGACTTTCACCCAACACTTCGACAATATCAGCAATGGTATCAATTGCTCGGCGCGGTGCATCATAAAACACCATTGTTCTTGGCTCATTGGCGATAGATTGCAATACCGCTTTTCGCGCCCCGGTTTTAGACGGCAAGAATCCTTCAAATGAAAACCGATCTGTGGGTAACCCAGCGCTTGAAAGTGCCGCGATAGCCGCGCATGCGCCTGGAATGGGGGTTACTTTCAAGCCTAACTGACGACAATGGCGCACTAAGTGAAAACCGGGATCACTGATCAATGGTGTTCCCGCGTCTGATACTAAAGCAATGCTCTTGCCCTCTTGCAATAAATTGGCGATTTGCTCCTGCCGTTGACGCTCATTATGATCATGCATCGACATGGTTTTATTTTTAATTGAAAATGCTGATAACAGCTTTTGAGTATGGCGAGTATCTTCACAAGCAATCACGTCGACTTGCGATAAAATATCAATGGCTCTTTGACTAATATCGGCCAGATTACCAATTGGGGTTGCCACGATATACAAATTACCGGCTTCGACTTGTGTTTGATTCATATATTTAAATCCATAAAGGTTATCAAGCGAGATATGATTATGTCGGTATGAATATTAACAATGCTAAGGAACACCAAATTGCCCTGTTAATAGTGACGATAATTTTATCAATAAGCCCGTTTATTATCTACCAACAAATACATTTATCATTAGGTGACCCTAAATCTGCTGAACTAAGTAATTTATTAATTGTCTTGCTATATACCATCTGTTGTTGAGACTCTGCCTGATGCCGTTTATGATATTAGTATATTCACCTTGAGAGCTTTTTATCTGTGGTCAATCATTCTTGCCATTTTCCAATTAAATCCCTCGTTTTCGTCATAGCATTATTGTTATTAAGTTGTAGCAGCCCAACAACTAAACAACAGCAAACAGAAAAAGATATTTTAAGTAACGAACAGGGTGAAAGCACTGAACGAATTTCCGCGCAGGAATATCTAGCGTTGGCTGAAAAATTGCCGGGTGAACAAGCCATTGCTGCGCTTATTAGTGCCAGCAAGCAATTTATTCAAGAGAAAAATTATCGTCATGCGCTTTGGCTGGCAAACCAACTGAGTCCACTAGCACCAACAGACGCCGAGCAATATCAACTTGCGCTAGTCAAAGCACAGAGCCTATTAGCCGTAAATGAAATTGAGCGTGCTTACCAAGCAATAAATACCGCGGATGTTATCAGCCAAACAGAGCCCCTTAAACACACGCTCAATTACTATCAAATATTAAGCGATATTCAACAAAACCGGCGGTTAACCGTGGCGACGATGGATGCCAAACTAAGAGCGTTTGATTTAATGGCTACACCAACAGACGAGGCCATTATTGAGATTTGGACCAATCTCGCCAAAATGCAAGAATGGCAAGTTAAACAATTACGTAAACTTAATCCCCCTCAGATTAAAGGTTGGTTTGAGCTGCTGGAAGTTGCCAATAAATTTGGTAATAGTCCACAGCAACTTGCACGTTATTTAGCAAAGTGGCAACGACAACATGCTAGTCATCCCGCGCAACTCATTGTTGAACAACTTGCCACTAAAGTAGAAGGCATACAGCCAGACATTAAAAACATTGCCGTAATCATTCCCTTGTCAGGAAAACAGCAAGCAGCAGGAAAGGCCGTGCAGCAAGGTATACTCGCTGCGTATCATCGCGATACCGGTAAAACTTTGCATTTCATCGATTCAAATCAGCTTGACATGAATAGCTTAGATGAACAATTTAGCGCGCTAGAAATAAACTATGTTATCGGTCCATTGTTAAAGCCTAATGTTGACAGTTACCTTCAGCTCAACCTTTCTACCCCGACGTTATTGTTGAATTTACCCGATCAAGCAAACCAGCTTCTTGCTCATCAATCAGCTATTTCTATGCGTCCAGAAGACGAAGCGATACAAGCAGCCACGGTATTAAGTAGTCGAGAATACAAACACCCTATGGTGATCAGTGCCCAAGACAACGTTAGCCAGCGGATTGCAAAAACATTTGTTCAACAATGGCAGCTTATTAGCGGTACACAACCAGAGATATTGGTTTTATCCGCGGATAAAAAAATGCAGGATGAACTAAAAGCCAGCCTTGATGTCAATTTAAGTCAAGATCGCATTAAAGAGTTAAAGCGACGATTGAAGCAAAAACTAGAAATAGAAACCCGCAATCGACGTGACATTGACATGATTTATCTCGTCGGTTCAGCACAAGAAACTCGACTATTAAAACCTTATATTGACGTGAATATCAGTCCATTCGCAGAATTGATCCCGGTATTTGCAAGTTCTAGAAGTCATGGTGCGAAAGTTGATGAAAGCATCAGTCGTGATTTAAATGGCTTGGTTTTTACCGAAATGCCATGGCTGTTAACAAGCAAACAACAAAACAAAGCGCTAGTGCAAATAAGTAATAAACTGTGGCCACAGCGAAGCGAAAGCTTACAAAAAATATTCGCTATGGGCTATGACAGCATTGCTCTGGTGGAAAAGCTTGCTGCGATGAAGCAAATGCCGTATTTAAGGCATTATGGTCAAACCGGCACGCTAAAACTTAATGAGGACAATATATTAATACGCAGCTTGTTATGGGGACGCTATCAACGAAATAAGGTCCAAGAGTTTGCCCTTAATTAACCAAGCTCAAACAACTAAAGACATCGGCCAATGCACCGAAAAAATAGCAGAAAATTATTTGCTAAGCCAAGGTCTGTCGAGTAATGGCAATAATTTTACAAGTCGTCACGGTGAAATAGATCTGATCATGACAGAGCAAAATACGCTAGTCTTTATTGAAGTGAAATATCGCAAAAATGATAACTTTGGTGGCCCGTTAGCGGCAGTGTCAGCATTAAAACAGCAAAAAATTAAGAAATGCGCTGCTTTTTATCTGCAACAACAAGGATTAAACGAATATAATACTTCCTGTAGATTTGATGTAGTAGCGCTAACCGGCGATATTAAACAACCACATATTAATTGGCTAAAAAATGCCTTTTAAACTCTCACAATAGCGGAGCTAAGTTCATTTATGTTAGAACGGATAAAAAGTAATTTTACCGAAAGTATTCAAACCAAAATTGCTGCAAGTGAATTACTCGCTGGCCCAATAGAGCAAGCCGGTATGATCATGGTACAAAGCTTACTAGCCGGCCATAAAATACTGTCTTGCGGTAATGGTGGCTCTGCTGGTGATGCTCAACATTTTTCAGCAGAACTACTTAATCGCTATGAAACAGAGCGCCCGAGTTTACCCGCGATCGCATTAACGACCGATAGTTCAACCATTACCTCCATTGCCAACGATTATCACTTTGATGAAGTGTTTTCTAAGCAAGTAAGAGCACTCGGTAATAATGGGGATGTATTACTCGCGATCTCAACCAGTGGTAACTCTAAAAATGTCATTAAGGCGATAGAAGCTGCGGTAGCCCGTGATATGCCAATCATAGCCCTCACTGGGCGTGATGGCGGTGATATTGCTGGTTTATTAGGAGAAAACGACGTTGAGATTCGCGTGCCAGCGGCCCGCACTGCACGTGTGCAAGAAGTACATTTATTAGTCATACATTGTTTATGCGACATCATAGATACCACCTTATTTCCACAGGCGGAGGGATAAAATGCAACTGACTAAATTGGTCTTATTGTCGGCAGCCGTACTAACACTGCAAGGATGTATTGCCGCTACTGCGGTTACTGTTGCAGCAGGTGCGAGTATAGCGACAGATAAACGCAGCATTGGTAATCAAATAGATGACCAAACGATAGAGCTTAAGGCACATGCTAAATTATCTGAGCAAGAAGCGTTAAATGATAATACCAACATTCAGGTCGTCAGTGTAAACGGTAGTGTGCTTGTTGTTGGGCAAACCCCAAATACTTATTTGCGTGATATGGCGATAAAGGCCCTAAATAATGTTGAAGGCATTAATGTATTACATAATCAAATACGCATCGGGAATACCACCTCTATTGCCACGCGCACCAATGATATTTGGTTAACATCAAAGGTAAAAACAGCACTATTTGCTAATGGCAAAATCAATGCTTCAAATGTAAAAGTTGTCACCGAAAATGGTGAAGTATTTTTGATGGGATTAGTCACTAAACAAGACGCTGATGAAGCGGTTAACGTTGCCAGAAACCTAGGTGGTGTGAACCGTGTCTATAAAATGTTTGAATATCAGTAATAGTAAATGAACTAGTGTTCACTTGATGCAATAGCTATTGAGATAAAGCAAACGCCTCACCGGATCATTACCGTAAAGAAGCGAATAGAAATAAAAGCAAGCTTAGCTTGCTTTTATTTAATGACTTTTAAACTTGGCTTGCCTTTCTTGGTATCTTTTGAGCTCGATGGTGGCAGTTCATTGTCATCTTTAGATGCCAATGAAATATGAGACGTTTTAGTCTCTTTCTGTTCAACGTTTTGCTCAACAGGATGTTCAATTTCTAATGCGGTACCGACACCGTTTTCTTTGGCGTAAATGGCACCTATCGCTCCATAAGGAACAACGATGTGTTCAAGCTTACCACCAAACCTTGCGCTTAACTCAATCGATTCTGGTCCTAACGAAATTGAACCTACCGCACCTGCAGAGATATTTAACACAATTTGACCATCGCTGACATACGCCTGAGGAACCAACGCACCATAAACATTAACATCGACAACAATGTAAGGGGTAAGTTGGTTGTCAGAAATCCAGTCGTAAAAAGCCCTAACCAAATAGGGCTTATTAGAGGTCATTTCAACAGACATTAAACCGCACTACCGAAACGTAATTCACGTTCAGCTTCGGTTAAAGACGCTTGGAATGACTCACGTTCAAACAATTTGAGCATATAAGACTTTAACTCTTTTGATCCTTGACCCGTTAGCTCGATACCGAATACGGGTAAACGCCATAACAGCGGTGCTAAATAGCAATCAACTAAACTAAATTCTTCACTCATAAAGTATGGTGCTTCATTTAAAATAGGCGCAACGCTTAATAAGCTTTCTTTAAGCTCTAAACGTGCTTTTTCTGCTGCATCAGCCGGACCATTTAAAATGGTTTTTGCTAATGAATACCAATCATTTTCGATGCGATGCATCATTAAACGACTGCGACCACGTGATACTGGGTAAACAGGCATAAGTGGTGGATGAGGAAAACGCTCATCTAGATATTCAATAATAATCTTAGCTTCGTATAAAGCTAATTCACGATCGATAAGGGTAGGCACTGTCCCATAAGGGTTTAAGTCCAATAAGTCTTCTGGCAAATTATCTAAATCTACCAAATGAATATCTACACCAACGCCTTTTTCCGCCAATACTATGCGTGTTTGATGACTGTACATGTCATCTGCGTGTGAATATAAAGTCATCACAGAGCGTTTATTTGCAGCTACGGCCATATTGCCTCCAAAAAATCTTTCAATTAAAAACTAACAAAGGGGGCTATTGCCCCCAATACAAAATCAGCTAACGCTATTTCATATAACTAATACTAATGTACGTCTTTCCAGTATTCTTTCTTAAGTAAATAAGAAAAAATAAATAGAATAACTAAAAATCCGATCACCCAAAATCCCATGCGCTCACGTTCAAGTTTGCTCGGTTCACCGACATACTCTAAGAAGTTAGTTAAATCACGAACAAAAGCATCATACTCTTGCTCAGACATACTGCCGCCTGTTGCAGGTAACAAATTACCATGTTCATCTACCGAATGAACACCTTGTAAACCTTGTAATACGTGTGGCATACCAACATCTTTAAATATTTTGTTGTTGGTGCCAAACGGGCGATTTGGATCTACATAGAATGAACGCAGGTAAGTATAAATCCAATCAGGACTTCTCAAGCGTGCTTCCAATGTTAAATCAGGTGGCGCACTACCAAACCATTTTGCTGCTTCTTTAGCAGGCATGGCATTGGTAATATGATCACCAACTTTTTCTCCCGTGTACATATAATTCGCAGCACCATCCGCATCAGTAATACCTAAATCAGCAAAGGTACGATTATAACGTTGATACTGTAAAGTGTGACAACCTAAACAATAATTAATGTAAGATTCGAAACCTCGTTTTAGAGATTCTTTATCAGTTAAATCATTATTGGCCTTGTCTAAAGGTACACTAGGTCCAGCGGCTAAAGTAAGCATTGGTACCATAGCCAAAAGTACTAAAATAAATTTTTTCATTATCCTGATACCCTCTCTGGAACGGGTTTAGTTTTCTCGTTTTTACTGTATACCCACAGCGCAACAAAGAAACCAAAATAACCAAAACTAGCAATAGTACCTATCATGTTATTAACAGGTGTTGCTGGCAAAGTACCTAAAGCACCTAATACGATAAAGCATATAGCAAATTGAATTAAGTTAACGGTGTGTAATGTACAACGATATTTAATAGACTTAACCACGCCGCGATCAAACCAAGGTAACAAGAATAACATTACTATGGCACCAAACATTAGAATAGCGCCCATTAACTTATCAGGGACAACACGTAAGATGGTATAGAAAGGACCAAAGTACCAAACTGGTGCAATATGCTCTGGAGTTTTTAAACCGTTAGCAGGTTCAAAGTTTGGCGCTTCAATAAAGTAACCGCCACCTTCTGGTGCGAAGAACATGACCCAGCAGAAAGCAATCAAAAATAACACCACAGCAACTAAATCTTTTACCGTGTAATACGGATGAAATGGTATTGCATCAACAATATCGTATTTCTTCGTATATTGCTCATGGAACTCAAACTTGCTTTGCTCTTCTAAAGGAACGCTACCCTTTGGCTTTTTAATATCAGTACCTTCAGGGTTATTTGAACCTACTTCATGTAACGCAAGAATATGTAAGAAAACTAACACTACTAATACCAAAGGCATAGCAACAACATGTAAAGCAAAGAAGCGGTTTAATGTAGCACCTGAGATAACATAATCACCACGGATCCAAAGCGTTAAATCATCACCAATCACTGGTATGGCACCAAAGAGTGAAATAATTACCTGCGCTCCCCAATACGACATGTTACCCCAAGGTAACAAGTAGCCCATGAATGCTTCAGCCATCAATACTAGGAAAATGAACATACCGAACAACCACAGTAATTCACGAGGTTTTTGGTATGAACCATACATCATGCCACGAAACATATGCATATAAACTACTACGAAAAATGCTGAGGCTCCAGTTGAATGCATATATCGTAGCAACCAACCGTAATCAACATCACGCATAATATATTCTATTGAAGCAAATGCGCCCTCACCTGACGGTTCATAGCTCATTGTTAACCAGATACCTGTTAATAACTGGTTAACTAGTACTACGCTCGCCAAAATCCCAAAAACATACCAAAAGTTAAAGTTTTTTGGCGCAGGATATTGAGCAGCATGCTTATTCATCGCATCCATCAAGGGTAAGCGTTTTTCAATCCACGCCATTAAATTTGATAGCATTAGGCTTCTCCTTGTCCAACACCAATCAATAAGGTGCCATCTGTTGGGAATGAATGCTCAGGAATCATCATATTTGATGGTGCTGGCACACTTTGAAAAACACGGCCAGCCAGATCAAATTTAGACCCGTGACATGGGCAGAAGAAACCGTCTGTTACACCTTCGACTATCTCTTCAAAATCACCTTTGTGATAAGTAGGAGCACAACCTAAATGGGTACAAACACCCAATGCCACCAAAAATTCAGGCTTGATAGAGCGATGTGCATTAGTTGCATATTCTGGCTGTTGAGGAACTTCTGAGTTTGGATCTTTTAACTGGTCATCATGTTTGCCTAATTCAGAAAGCATTTCTTCTGTACGACGCACAATATAGACAGGTTTTCCACGCCATTCCGCGCGAATTAATTGACCAGGTTCTATTTTACTTACATTGACTTCCACCGGTGCCCCTGCAGCTTTCGCTCGAGCACTCGGATTCCAGGAACCAATGAAAGGCACAGCCACACCAACAACACCTACACCACCAACTACAGAAGTAGCTGCGGTTAAAAAGCGTCGACGGCCGTTATTCACGGGCGCATTGCTCATTCAATATCTCCAATTACGATTCAGTTCAAACAGACAGATTTTTATTGCTTTCATCAATAAGTTAAAGCTTTATATATGCTTGATCAAACTAGCGACAAAAATTTGTTAGATCATAAAGAAATACCCTGTTTTTTACAAGGCAATTCGCGACTTAGAAAGAGGGAATATGAAAAATAGTGTCAAAATGTGACTAAAGAATAAACTTAAAAGGGGCTCGACATAAAAAAACCGGCATAAAGCCGGTTTTTGAATTTGTATAATACAAAGATTAACGTTTTGAGAATTGTGGACGTTTACGTGCTTTATGTAAACCAACTTTCTTACGTTCAACTTTACGCGCATCACGAGTAACGAAACCAGCTTTACGTAGTTCACTACGGAAAGATTCATCGTATTCCATTAATGCACGAGTAATACCGTGACGAATTGCACCTGCTTGACCAGAAATACCACCACCAGTTACGGTAATGTTAAAGTCAAACTTTTCTGACATTTCGGTTAAAACTAATGGTTGACGAACAACCATACGAGCAGTTTCACGACCAAAAAATTCAGTAATGTCACGTTTGTTAATAGTAATTGCACCGTTACCAGCTTTCATGAACACACGAGCAGTTGAGCTCTTGCGACGACCAGTACCGTAATATTGATTATCAGCCATTGCTTACAGCTCCAAAAGTTGTGGTTGTTGTGCAGTATGCTTGTGCTCAGCACCAGCATACACTTTAAGCTTACGGTACATTTCACGACCTAAAGGACCTTTAGGTAACATACCTTTAACAGCGAACTCAATTGCACGCTCTGGGGCTTTTTCAATTAGCTTTTCAAAGCTAATTTGCTTAAGACCACCAGGGAATTCAGTATGCGAGTAGTAAATTTTACCTTTCGCTTTATTACCAGTAACACGTACTTTCTCAGCGTTGATAACAACGATGTAATCACCAGTATCACAGTGAGGAGTATATTCTGGTTTATGCTTACCGCGTAAACGGCTTGCAATTTCAGTAGCGATACGACCAAGAGTTTTGTTCTCAGCGTCCACTAGAAACCATTCGCGTTGTACGCTTTCTGGTTTTGCTACAAAAGTTTTCATTTAAAAAACCCATTATTAAATTGTTACGAAAAAACAATCTTATGATTGTCCGTTAAAAGACTACGCCATTACCCCTTCGAGTATCGAGTCTATCGCTAGTTATTTTGGGAATAACAAGCAGTTTGTAACGTTAGGGAGCGCGCATTATACAGAAGAAGGTCAGAGAGATCACGTATATTTTTTAATCTTTTTACGTTGAGTTAATTTTGCCCGCGAATATATTGCATTTACTCACATCGGCTATGTATATAGTGGTAAACAGTGGACACTTATCTAACAGCAAAAGTCCATCGCCCTAAATAAAAGCTTCGTATGGCAGGAAAACGAAATGAAGTATTAAATATGCTTAATTCAATACTTCATTTCGTGGTGATTTAGGGTAGATGTTTGCTCGCCAAGTAGTCATGGGATTGCATTTCTTGCAGTCTGCTTAAACAGCGTTTGAACTCAAAACTCAAGCGTTCGCCGATATACAATTGCTCTAGTGCAACTTCGGCCGAAATAATCAACTTAACATTTCGTTCATAAAATTCATCAACTAAAGCAATAAAGCGTCTGGTGGTATCGTCATTATCCGCATCCATCTGAGTGACATTAGCCAATAATACCGTATGGTAATAGCGACTCAATTCCATGTAATCACTTTGACTCCGCGCACTCTCACAGAGCACAGAAAATTCAAAATGAACTACGCCTTCAGATACTTGCACAGTCTGTAACTGGCGATGATTAATTTCAATCTCGCCACCTTGCTTGCCCGGCTCGCAGGAAAGTTGATTATAATAGTGCTGTAAATTATCTTGAGCTTGTTGATCTAACGGAAAATGATAAATTTCTGCTTGTTCTAAGGTACGTAAACGATAATCGATGCCGCTATCAACATTGACCACTTCAGTATATTCATTAATTAATTTGATCGCTGGCAAAAAACGCGCACGTTGCAAACCATTACGATAGAGTTCATCTGGGATAATATTAGACGTTGCCACCAAAATAACATTACGGGCAAACAGTTCCTCAAATAACGTTCCCAAGATCATGGCATCGGTGATATCCGAGACAAAAAATTCATCAAAGCAAATAATGCAAGTTTCTTTAGCAAAGCGCTCAGCAATTATTTTAAGCGGATCTGACTTTCCTGATAGCGTTTTAAGCTCGTCGTGAACACGATGCATAAAACGATGAAAATGAACCCGCATCTTATTGGTGATGGGCAACGCGTCATAAAAAGTATCCACCAAGTAGGTCTTACCGCGCCCCACTCCTCCCCAAAAATACAAACCTTTTACAGGCTTTAATTCAGGTTTTGCATAGACTTTTTTCCAACGATTAAGCACTTTCTTGAAACCTGTAACGGGGACAGGTTTATTTTGCAAGTCTTCATATAATCGTTGCAAATGCTTAACGGCATGCTCTTGGGCAGCGTCATATTGAAAATCATCACGAGTTAAATCTCGTTTATACTTATCAAGAGGTGAAAGTTTAATCATTTAACAACCATTTAATTGTTCAGCGCTTGAAAAAAATTATTTTGCAAACATATTCAGTATATAAGCAAACTAATGAAGTAAATTAAGGCGCGCTATATTATAGTAATCGGACTGACAATATGAGTATTAAGTGGAAAATTATCCGATTTATACCACTATTTTCACTAATTTTTTCTGCGAATACAACGAAGGTGTTTCAATATGAGTGTAGTAATAGGTTTAATAATTTTCATCGTAGGTTGCGCGGCAGGTTTTTTGGCCGGTCGAACACTGTTCACCTCGACACAAGGGCAACGCGAATTAGAAGAACAAGCTACGCGCAGCGAAGCGGCGCTGGCACAATATAAACAAGATGTTGCCGAACATTTAGACAGTTCTGCGCAATTGTTAGAGAAAATGAACAACACCTGTCAAACAGCAATGGCGCAAATGGCAGAAAGCACTAAGTTACTTCAGCAAGCAACAACAACTGAAGCTACCGCTATGCCTTTTTTCTCTAAAGAAACTCAGGAACAATTGGCTCAAACCGTTAAACTTAGGCATCAAAAACGCGCTGATTCAGCAAGAGAATCATTAAGTGAGCCGCCTCTTGACTATTCAGGTAACCCTAGTGGTCTTTTTGCAGATAAGAAACATGGTGTTACAAATAGTGAAGAGTCAAGTTAGGAACTTAATTGAGGCAGCAAAGTCTTTAATGGGGTAGAAAACATAATCCCAATTTAATTAAAACAAACTGTTCGTCAGTAATTTAATTTTATTCAAATAATTGAAGGAGTATTATTAAGTATGAAAAAATTGTCTGTTTTAGTCAGCGCAGCTTTGTTATCGAGTACCTTTGCTTTATCAAGCATGCCAACGTACGCAAATTTACCTTTAGCGGTTAATGGCCAAACCATGCCGAGTCTTGCGCCTATGCTTGAACATGCAACCCCAGCGGTAGTCAGTATTGCCGTCAAGGGCACTCATGAAATTGAACAAAAAGTGCCTGACGCATTTAAGTTTTTCTTTGGCAATCCTAGACAACGACAGCAGCAACCTCAACAACGTCCTTTTCGAGGTTTAGGCTCAGGGGTTATTATTAATGCTAACGAAGGTTATATCGTCACTAATAATCATGTTATTGACCAAGCCGACGAAATTGTTGTTACGCTCAAAGATGGTCGTCAAATTGAAGCGAAAAAACTCGGCTCAGATGAAGCAAGTGATATCGCTTTACTACAAATTGATGCCGATGACTTGAACGAAATTAAGATTTCAGATTCAGACAGTCTACGTGTTGGCGATTTTGCCGTTGCGATCGGTAGCCCGTTTGGCTTAGGTCAAACAGTTACTTCCGGTATTGTTAGTGCCTTGGGGCGTAGTGGTTTGAATATCGAAAGTTATGAAGATTTCATTCAAACCGATGCTGCGATAAATAGTGGTAATTCAGGTGGTGCATTAGTTAACTTGCGCGGTGAATTAATCGGTATTAACACAGCAATATTAGGGCCAAACGGTGGTAATGTCGGAATTGGTTTTGCCATCCCAAGCAACATGGTAAACAACCTTGTTAAACAAATTATAGAATTTGGTGAAGTACGTCGCGGCGTATTAGGTGTCTCTGGCCGCAGCGTTAATGGTGAAATAGCTAAAGCGATGGAGCTTAAAACCAGTCAAGGTGGTTTTATCGAACAAGTATCCCCTGGCTCTGCTGCCGAAGAAGCAGGTATAAAAGCCGGTGATGTTATCACTAAAGTGAACGGTAAAGCGGTAAAATCGTTCAGTGAATTGAGAGGAAAAATTGGCTCTATCGGGGCAGGTAAAACCATTAAATTAACCATTATTCGCAATGGTGATGAGAAAAACTTTAGCGTAACCTTGAAGAAGTCAGAACTAGCGAATGTCGAAGCTTCAAGCATACATCCAATGCTTGATGGTGCTGAGCTGGAAAATGATCTGCAAGGGGAAGGTATTAGCATTACCGATATAGAAGATGGTAGCCCAGCGGCAATTATCGGCTTGAAGGCGAATGACATTATCACCGGTGTTAATCGTCAGAGAATACGTAATATCGGTGAGTTACGAAGCTTCTTAAAAGATCATAAAGGTGTTTTCGCGTTAAATGTTAAACGTGGCAACAGTAATTTGTATTTGATGATCCGCTAGCATTTAACCAATATCTTGATAAAAGCCCGCTCTGCGGGCTTTTTTTATATCAAAAACCAACACTATGTTATCCCTGACATAATTTTGTGCTACGCTTCCCTGAAAACCAATGGAAATTAAATAGTCTCTTGAAAATTATTACCTTTTTGAAATATGTTATTCGCTCAGCCAGTTATGGTGTGATGTTGGCTGTTGTCTTACTATTACTCATCCCTGAATTAAGAGATCATGAACTATCAACGTGGAATATTTTCCAATCCACAACGCAAAGGCAAGAACCACTCTCCTATGCAAAGGCAGTTAATACAGCAGGCCCTGCAGTGGTTAATATCTATTCCAGTGAAATTCAAAACAATCCAAAATACGGACGTAACAATCGCCAGCTAAAACAATTGGGCTCAGGAGTGATCATGGATAGTGGTGGGTATATACTCACTAACTTTCACGTAGTACAAGACGGTGATCTTATTGAAGTTTTGCTGCAAAATGGTCGCCAATATGCCGCTGAACTTATTGGCTTTGACATCTATACCGATTTAGCTGTGTTAAAAGTGAATGGCTCTAATTTACCGGTAATTCCGCAAAACAGTGAGCAAATCCCACTGGCTGGTGATGTAGTTTTAGCCATCGGTAACCCGCTTAATTTAGGGCAAACTGTTACCCAAGGTATTATCAGTGCGACAGGTAGAGCCGGTTTAAGTAGCACAAGTTATTTAGAGTTTTTACAAATTGACGCCGCCATTAATAAGGGAAATTCAGGAGGGGCGCTGGTCAATACGAATGGAGAACTGATCGGTATTAACTCAAGGCAATTTACTGAAATTAATCCTCAATTTGATATTCAGGGAATATCATTTGCCGTTCCTTATCATCTCGCTTATAAAGTTATGCAGAAAATCATTGAAAATGGTCGCGTTATTAGGGGTTGGCTCGGTATCACGTCAACACCTAGATATTTAAGCAACGTTAAAGGAATTGTAATCGATCAGATAGCTGAAAATAGCCCAGCACTTGCCGCTGGCCTAAAACCAGGTGATATAATCTTGCAAATTGGTGAGGTGCCAATCACGAGTATTACTCAAGCGCTGGATATTGTTGCTGATACCCGACCAAACACGACCATTAC
Source organism: Colwelliaceae bacterium 6471 (assembly GCA_040779335.1). Lineage (GTDB taxonomy): Bacteria > Pseudomonadota > Gammaproteobacteria > Enterobacterales > Alteromonadaceae > JBFONV01. Next base: position 205,533 of record JBFONV010000001.1, on the reverse strand, counting down.
TTTTAAAATTTACCGCCAGCAACAGCACATTGATGTGCCAGTGACCATAGTAGAAAAAAAATAACACTCGAATAATCAAAAAAAAATCCCGCATTAGCGGGATTTTTTATTCTTAAGAATATGCAGATTTATTAATGTGACTGAATACGAATAATATTGGCGCCAAGTGCACTGAGCTTATCTTCAATATGCTGATAGCCCCGATCAATATGGTAAATGCGATCAACTTGTGTTTCAGTATTCGCCACAAGCCCCGCAATCACCAAACTGGCAGACGCACGTAAATCCGTGGCCATTACCTGAGCACCATTTAATTGCTCTACGCCTTTGGTAATTGCAGTATTACCTTCAAGCGCGATGTCAGCGCCCATCCGTTGTAGTTCGGGTACATGCATAAAACGATTTTCAAAAATAGTTTCTGTCGTCGTTGCTGTTCCCTCGGCAATGGCATTCAACGCAACAAATTGCGCTTGCATGTCGGTCGGAAAAGCTGGATGTGGCGCGGTGCGCACATTGACCGCTTTAGGACGAGTAGTCATTTTTAAAGCGATCCAGTCGTCACCCGTAGTAACTTCAGCACCAGCCTCTTGCAGTTTGCTCAGCACGGCATCTAAGGTGCTTGGATCCGTATTTAAACATTTTACGTTACCCTGAGTTACTGCTGCAGCAACTAAAAAGGTCCCTGTTTCTATACGATCTGGCATGACTCGATAGTGATTTCCAGATAGGCTTTCCACCCCTTCAATCGTTAACGTATCCGTGCCTGCACCAGAGACTTTTGCGCCCATAGCGTTCAAGCAATTCGCTAAATCAACAATTTCAGGTTCTCGCGCCGCGTTTTCGATGGTAGTTACGCCTTCGGCCAATGCCGCCGCCATCATTAAATTTTCAGTGCCAGTAACACTTACCGTATCCATAAAAATAGTGGCGCCCATTAAGCGACCGTTATTACGTGCATTGATATAGCCGTTTTCCACGTCGATATCTGCGCCCATTAATTTCAAACCATGAATATGTAAATTAACAGGTCTAGCACCGATAGCACAGCCACCAGGCAAAGAAACCTCGGCGTGACCAAATCGAGCAAGTAAAGGGCCTAACACCAAAATTGAAGCACGCATCGTTTTTACTAGCTCGTAAGATGCACGGCAGTGCTCAATTTCACTAGCATCAATCAATACTTCATTATCTGCTTGCCATTCAACTTTTGCCCCTAATTGACTTAATAATTTAATCGTTGTTTCAATGTCATTTAGTCTAGGAACATTAGTAATAGTGATCGGTGTTTTTGAAAGCAAAGTTGCCATCAAAATCGGTAATGCGGCATTTTTAGCGCCAGAGATGGTGACTTCACCATTAAGTGGTTGCCCACCTATAATTTTAAATGCGTCCAATATTATGTACTTTTTAGCTGATGTTAATGATTAAAGAGGAAGGTTAAACATTTTTTCACGTTGCCATTCAGACGTCGTAAATGTTTTGATCGTTACCGCATGAATGGCACCTTCATTAATAGCTTGCGCTAACGGAGCGTACAATGCTTGCTGTTTTTTAACACGGCTTAATTCACCAAGAAAATCGGCAACCGCAATAACTTTACACTGTGAACCATCGAATTTCACATGTAATTCGTTAAGTTCAAGCGCATCGTTAATCAATTTTTCTATATCACTTACTTCCACATTTATCCCCTAAACCGTACTAACTTCACCCATACATAATGTATGTTTGTTAATTAGCGCTAATTCTACCTGAGTTATATCCTCAGTCTATGGGTAAAAACGAATCAACGGCACTTAATTTAGCTAATTTCAGCAAGCCCTGCGGAGAATGGGTAAAATTTAACTTGCACGCACTCTTACCAGCAAGCTCTACTAATGAGAGCAACCAAGCAAGACCTGCACTGTCAACCTTGACAATATGGGTTAAATCTAACTCCGCTGATTGCTGGGAAAAAAGCGATTTAAACTTTTTATTGGCAATGGTTGCCACTGTATCTCGAGTTAAATCACCGTTTAGTTCGCAGCTAGAAACAGTAAAATTTAATGTTAACGTTGTCACTAGCTTACCTTCACGTTATTTAAAGACAATGTCACGGGTGCTTTTTTCTCTTAACATCTCGGTAACGTAAGCTAAGCCTTTTTGGCGAATCAAACTTCCCAACTCGGCCTGTTTACTGTCAAGCAAACTTACCCCTTCAGCCACCATATCATAGGCTCGCCATTCATCGGTTTTTGAATCCTTACGTACACGAAATGAAATATCAATAGGATCACGTCCTGGCTCAATAACCAGCGTATTTACCGAGACGATTTTTTCATTAGTGATTTCTTTCTCAGGCTCAAATTCAACTTTTTGCTGTTTATAAAGTGTAAATACTTGTGCGTAAGACGTGATCAAGTAATCACGAAACACTGGGACGAATTCTTTTCGTTCTTCCTCGGTAGTATTTCTAAAATTTTGTGCGCCTATTACCTTAAATGCAGCATACTTGTAATTAATGTAAGGCATCAACTCCTCGCGCACTACCGTTTTCAATATGTTGGGATCTTTTTGTATGTCTGCTTGTTCATTAGCAAAACGTTTGAAAGTAATGTCGGCCACTGTGCGGATCATAGTGTAAGGATTTTTCTTATCTACCTTTGTACTATTTGCCGAGACTGAACACGCTAAAACTACTGATAACAACGTAAATAATATTTTTTTCATCATTTATTCCTAATCACCACTTCCTTGGCTAAATAAAAACTGACCTATTAACTCTTCCAGAACTAATGCTGGTTTAGTGTCTTCAATAAAATCACCCGCTTGCAACATCTCTAAAGAATCATCCATAAAGCCCGGTAATAAACCTATATACTGCTCGCCCAGTAAACCAGCCGTCAATATTGATACAGAGGTTGCTTCAGAAAAGCTGTCATATTTAGCATCAATTGTTAATGTCACTACAGGGATATAGTCTTTGGCATCAAGGGTTATATTACTGACACGACCAATCACGACACCGCCAACTTTAATAGGTGAACGTACCTTTAGCCCACCTATATTATCAAATTTGGCATACAGATCGTACGTTTCACCATTACCAGAAATCCCCGTATCAGCCACTTTTAACGCTAACATTAGCAATGCTGCAATACCGATGGCGGCAAACAAGCCAACCATTAATTCAATTTTTTTTGAAACCATGCTTTTCCACCAAACACATCACTAAAACTAACCACATTGTTATTTTGTAAACATTAATGCGGTTAACACAAAATCTAATGCCAACACTAATAATGACGAATGGACAACCGTTGCTGTTGTAGCACGACTTATCCCTTCCGACGTAGGTTCACACGCATAACCTTTATATACAGCGATCCAAGTAACAACAAACGCAAACACAATACTTTTGATCATGCCGTTCATTATATCAGCTTTAAACTCAACTTGAGCCTGCATTACCGACCAAAAAGTACCACTGTCTACTCCTAACCAATCGACACCGACCAAATGCGCACCTAAAATGCCCACCGCAGAGAAAATCGCCGCCAGTAATGGCAAACTTATAAATCCAGCCCAAAAACGTGGCGCTATAACACGGCGTAACGGATCTACCGCCATCATTTCTAAACTTGATAATTGTTCCGTGGCTTTCATCAAGCCTATTTCAGCGGTCAAAGCGGAGCCAGCTCGGCCAGCAAACAATAACGCGGCGACAACAGGACCGAGTTCTCTTAATAACGACAATGCCACCATCGGACCTAAGCTTGCCTCAGCGCCATAATCGACGAGTATCGTATAACCTTGCAGTGCCAACACCATACCGATAAATGTACCTGACACCACAATAATAAGCAGCGACAAGACCCCTACTGCATATAATTGATTTAACAATAATGGAAAGCCTTTTCGAGGATTTGGCATATGCGCAAGTGCTGAAAACAGCACGATGACAGCACGACCTAAGCCATCGATGATAGCAATAGTTTGCTGGCCTAGTCGGCGAATGACTTCCATTAATGCTTCTCCTTGCCAATTAATTCATCACGATAAGAGGCAGCAGGAAAATGAAAAGGTACTGGGCCATCTGCTTCCCCTTTTACAAATTGGCGCACTAATGGTGACGTTTGTTCAGCAATCTGCTCAGGGGTACCTTGGCCAATTATTTTCTGCTCGGCAATAATATAAATATAATCAGCAATACTCATTACTTCAGGCACATCGTGTGAAACGACCACAGATGTCAAGCCTAACGCTTCGTTTAGCGAACTAATTAAACGAACTATAACGCCCATAGAAATAGGATCTTGGCCTGCAAAAGGCTCATCATATAAGATCAACTCTGGATCTAATGCAATAGCTCGCGCTAACGCTGCTCTGCGTGCCATTCCACCTGACAGTTCACTAGGATTTAAGTGACGCGCACCACGAAGACCAACCGCTTCTAGCTTCATTAGCACTATTTTTTCAATCAAAGCTTCTGGTAATTTTGAATGTTCACGTAAAGGGAAGGCAATATTTTCATAGACGCTCATGTCGGTAAACAGCGCACCACTTTGAAACAGCATGCTCATCCGTTTACGCGTTTCATAAAGCTCATTGCGTGACAACGTTGGAATATCATTACCGTCAAACAAAATTTTACCTGAATCAGGTTTCAATTGTCCGCCAATCAAACGCAATAATGTCGTTTTACCTATGCCACTTGGTCCCATAATAGCGGTGACTTTTCCCGCAGGGATCGACAAACTAATGTCATCATAGATAACTCGTTCTTCACGTTTAAACGTTAAATTTTGTATATCGACCAGAATATCTGACATTTTATATTGGTGACGTCACTGTAGTTAAGTTTGAAAACAGCGAGATTTTACCTTAGCGCTAGCAAGACTTCATTAGAAAATCGTAATGAAATGTATAAAAATGTAATAAAACCATTAATGTGATTATTTTATTGCTAGAGCGTGCTAATGTTTTGCGTATGAATTTTGTTCTAATTCAAAATATTTATATCTCAGTACAGATTTGAAGACCTAGTAAGCTAAGTAAAATCCTGCACCAACACATGTAAGAGGTCAACACGTTCTAGGGGTATTGGATTTATTGACTAACAAAACTATCTTAAGTAATAAATAGTGGGCTTTCAATTAGTGATTATTATTCATCTTTAGCTAAGATCACTTAAAAATTGAACAATTAGCTACACTATTTCATTTTTTTTCGTCACTTTCACTATTTATGCTTTTTTTTTGGTGAACAACCAGCGACAATTTACCCTGAAAAATGGGAGCCATGAATGTTACTACAAGTTTTAATATTACTGATTGCACTTATTACCTTAGTTTGGAGCGCGGATAAATTTGTATTAGGTGCCTCTTCTTTGGCTCGAAATATGGGTATTTCACCTATGATCATTGGTTTAACGATCGTAGCTATGGGATCATCAGCGCCTGAAATGATGGTTGCTGCAACCGCCTCATTGCAAGGAAATGCCAATACAGGTATTGGTAATGCTATCGGCTCTAATATCACTAATATTGCCTTAGTGCTTGGTTTAACCGCGCTAATTCAACCTCTATCAGTTTCTTCTTCTACCGTTAAACGTGAAATCCCCCTTATTTTAGGCGTTACTGCGCTTGCTTATTGGATGTTATCTGACCATCACTTTAGCTTTACCGAAGGCCTAATATTAGCTAGTGGTTTTGCTATTTATATTGTTTCATTGTTGCTAATAACCCTAAGGAGAGCCAAAAACCGTCCAATTGATGATCCAATGTTGATTGAAGCTCAGTTAGAAATTCCAAAAGGCGTTAGTACGGCGAGTGCTACTATTTGGCTTATTATCGGCATAGTGCTATTACCCTTAAGCGCTAATTTCTTAGTCGATTCGTCGGTGTATATTGCCAAGGCTTTTGGTATCAGTGATTTAGTCATAGGATTAACGGTAATAGCGATTGGAACCAGCCTGCCCGAGCTAGCCGCAAGTATCATGAGTATTATTAAAAAAGAAGATGATTTAGCTCTGGGTAATATTATTGGCTCTAATATCTTTAATATCCTCGCAGTGCTGTCATTAACAGGTTTGATCGCGCCAGGTGAAATTGATGCCGACGCCGCGACAAGGGACGCCCCTTACATGTTAGGCGTAACTTTATTACTGTTTATATTATGTTTTACCCGCAAATTTGGTAACTTTCGCATCACTCGCATCAAAGGTGCAGTATTGTTATTAAGTTTTATTAGCTACCAAGTGTTATTATTTAGTCAAATAGCTAAATTGAGTTAAAAATGAAAAACTTTAAAGAGTTAGCTGTTAACGTTATTAACATTGAGCATAAAGCCATAGGTGAACTGGTACAATATGTCGATGACAGCTTTGAACAAGCTTGCCAGTTGATGTTTAATTGCCAAGGTCGGGTGATCGTTATCGGCATGGGAAAGTCGGGTCATATCGGCGGAAAAATAGCAGCGACCCTTGCCAGTACCGGAACTCCATCATTTTTTGTTCATCCAGGTGAAGCAAGTCACGGCGATTTAGGGATGATCACACAAGAAGATGTAGTACTGACTATATCTAACTCGGGTGAAACGGTAGAAGTACTGGCCATTACTCCGGTAATAAAACGCATTGGCGCCAAACTCATTGGTATGACAGGTAACCCCTCTTCAACCCTGGCAAAATTATCTGATACCCATATTTGTATTAATGTTTCACAAGAAGCGTGTCCACTAGGGCTGGCGCCAACGTCTAGCACAACAGCAACACTTGTGATGGGCGACGCGCTCGCAGTAGCTTTGCTTAATGCCAGAGGTTTTACGGCTGATGACTTTGCTCTTTCTCATCCTGGAGGAAGTTTAGGCAAACGACTATTGTTGCGCTTAGTTGACATCATGCACCAAGGTGAACGCTTACCTGTTGTGCCAACAACGGCGCTCATTAAAGATGCATTAGTTGAAATGTCGTTAAAAGGACTAGGTATGACCGCGGTAGTAGATGCCCAAGGAACTTTAACTGGGTTATTTACCGATGGGGATTTACGACGAATTTTAGATGCCAAAGTCGATATTCATCAAGATATGATTAATTCAGTAATGACTAAATCACCGACTACCGCTCATCAAGATATGCTCGCCGCTGAAGCCTTAAAGATTATGGAAGATAAAAAAATTAATGGCTTAGTGATCGTTGATAATGATAATAAACCCATTGGCGCCATGAATATGCACGATCTATTGAGTTCAGGAGTGCTGTAATGATAACAACCTTGTATGGTGAAGTTACTGCAGAGATCATTAGCAAAGCTAAGAAAATAAAGTTATTGGTATGTGATGTTGATGGCGTTTTTTCAGACGGAAGAATATACCTAGGTAATGATGGTGAAGAACTAAAAGCGTTTCACACCAAAGATGGTTTTGGCATCAAAGCCCTTGGCGCAAGTGGCGTCGATGTCGCTATTATTACCGGACGACAATCCCAAATTGTCGCTACTCGTATGCAAGCATTAAACGTTAAACACATCATTCAAGGTCAAGAAAATAAGCTGCCAACACTAATCAAATTAGCTGAAAGCTTAAATTTGTCTGCAGAGCAACTTGCCTATGTCGGTGACGATGTTCCTGATCTGGCTTGTATTGAGCATGTAGGATTAGGCATAGCGGTTAACGATGCTCATCCTATGGTTGTCAATACAGCCAATTATATTACCTTTATGCGCGGCGGATTTGGTGCCGTTCGTGAAGTGTGTGATTTAATCATGCAAGCACAATCTACTTTAGCTGATGCCCGTGGTGCTAGCATATGACACGCTTATTTAGTTTAGCCTCGCTTATTTTCATTTTAGCGATATTAACTTATGCCTATATGGACTGGCTCACTGAAAATAAACATAACGAAAATGCCATAGACAACAATTTAACCCCAGATTTTGTTGCTGAAATATTAAAGAGCGACATATATAACAAGTCCGGCAAACTCACCTACGCAATCAGTGCCGATAGAATGGAACATTATGCTGATTTAGAAGTCACATACTTTGAGTTTCCCGAATATACGCTTTACCCAAAAAATAATACATTGCCATGGAAAATGAGTGCAAAAGAAGGGACACTGTATAGTAATAACCGCGTAGTACTAGAAAATCGCGTTTTGCTTGAAGCAACAGATGAAAACAGTTTGATACAGAAAATACACGGTAAATCGTTGGAATTAGATTTAACCTCCAATATTATCAGCTCTGAACAGGCAATATTCATTCAAGGAAAAGGATTTACCATGTATGGCTCAGGATTGATTGTAGACTTAAACACAACACAGATGACAATAACTGAACATGTGCAAACCATATACAAAAAAGATAATAGCTAGCATAGCGTTACTAACGGCCTCAGTATCTTTCTCCGCACTTACCTTTGCGGCTGAGCATGATATTAACCAAGAAATCGTGATTAAATCAAAGCGGCAAGCGGGTGATTTAAAAAATAAAATAGCCAGTTACCTTGATGACGTGATAATTACGCAAGGCACCTTAACCATCAAAGCTGATTTAGTGCAGGTGTATAGTCAAGCAGACAGTGACCAAGAAACCTATGTCGCTAAGGGTAATCCAGCAACGTTCGAGCAATTACTTGACGATGGCACGCCGATAAATTTACAAGCTAATGAAATAGCCTATGAACCGTCTATAAATACTATCACTATTTCAGGCAACGCCTTATTGCGTCAAGCGGGTAGTGAAGTGAGTGGCAGCAAAATTATATATAACACTAAAACCCAGCAGTTAGAGGCTGAGAGTTCTAGTGATGAGTCGGTGACCACGATATTAAAACCGCAAAAAAATAAGGGTGATAATTAATCTATGGTTACCGCAACACTTACCGCTAAAGGGTTAGCTAAATCATACAAAGGACGTAAAGTTGTCAAAAACGTCAGTTTGCATGTCGACGCCGGTCAAATAGTTGGCTTACTCGGCCCTAATGGCGCAGGTAAAACAACCTCTTTTTACATGATTGTCGGCTTAGTGCCCAACGATAGTGGCAGCATCATCTTAAGCGATGAAGATCTTACTATGCTGCCCATGCACGAAAGGGCTCGCAGAGGTATAGGCTATTTACCTCAGGAAGCGTCGATTTTTAGAAAACTTACCGTCTATGACAATATCATGGCTATTTTACAAACCCGTAAGCAGCTTTCGGACATTGAGCGCGAAGAAAAGCTTGAACATTTACTTGAAGAATTCAATATCGGTCATATCAAAGATAATTTAGGTATGAGCTTATCGGGTGGTGAACGTCGTCGAGTAGAAATAGCACGAGCGCTCGCAGCAGATCCAAAGTTTATTTTGCTCGACGAACCTTTTGCTGGTGTTGATCCCATTTCAGTAGGTGATATAAAAAAAATTATCCTACACTTAAAGCAACGCGGCATTGGTGTGCTGATTACAGACCATAATGTCAGAGAAACGTTAGATGTTTGTGAACATGCATATATTGTCAGCCATGGTGAATTAATCGCAGAAGGTGATGCCAATCAAATTCTTGCCAATCAGCATGTCAGAGATGTATACCTTGGCGAACAATTCACGCTATAGTTAACAAGGAACAAACAAAGAATGTTTGTGATAACCAACAGGATAATAATTACGTAGATGCGCCCTACACTTCAACTCCGTATAGGACAACAACTAACCATGACGCCGCAGTTGCAACAAGCGATCAAGCTTTTGCAATTGTCGACGCTAGATTTACAACAAGAAATTCAAGAAGCGTTAGAAAGCAATCCTTTACTAGAGGTAGATGAATCTTCAACCAATTCCCCTGATGAAACCATCAACAATTTAGAAGATAACTACTCTGCTAGTGCGAGCGAAGCCAAAGACAATACAAACAATGACGGCAGTGAGGACTCGACACCAACGATAGATGAAATTAGCACCACTGAAGCGATGGATAATAATGATATTCCTGAAGAGCTAAATATAGATACAACGTGGGACGACAGTTTCAGTGCCGGTGTCTCAGGAAGTGGTATTGGCTCACCTTTAAGTGAAGATTATACTTATCAGGGCGAAACCATTGACTCTATTCAAGATCATCTGATCTGGCAAATGCAACTTACTCCATTTTCTGATACTGATAGAACCATTGCCACCGCAATAATAGATGCCGTTGATGATGCTGGTTACTTAACAGTTTCTAGCGAAGATATATTAGAAAGTGTCGGTATGGACGATGTCGAACTCGACGAAGTAGAAGCGGTATTAAAACGGATTAATGTCTTTGATCCCATAGGTGTTGCAGCGCGCTCTATACCAGAGTGTTTACTGATCCAATTAAATCAGTTTGACAAATCAACGCCTTGGTTAGAAGAAAGTAAACAGGTAGTGCGCGATCACGTTGATTTATTAGCCAATCGTGATTATCGCCAACTAATGCGTAAAACACGGTTAAAAGAAGACCAGCTGCGCGAAGTTGTAAGGCTCATTCAATCATTAAATCCTAGACCTGGCGATAGTGTCATTAAAAGTGACGATCAATACGTTATTCCAGATGTTTCTGTTGAAAAGAAAAATGGCCGATGGGTGGTCGAATTAAATCCAGATACCGCGCCAAAACTATCAATAAACCAACAATATGCTGCCATGTCTCGCTCGGCATCTTCAAGTGACGGTCAATTTATCCGCTCTAATTTACAAGAAGCAAAATGGTTTATTAAAAGCTTAGAGAGTCGTAACGACACCCTATTAAAAGTATCAAATTGTATTGTTCAACGCCAACAAGGTTTTTTTGAGCATGGTCATGAAGCAATGCGACCTATGGTGTTGAATGACATTGCAGAAGCCGTTGATATGCATGAATCAACGATTTCTCGTGTAACCACTCAAAAATACATGCATACCCCTCGGGGAATTTTTGAGTTGAAATTTTTCTTCTCTAGCCATGTTAGCACGGAAAATGGAGGTGAATGTTCATCAACAGCAATTCGCGCACTAATCAAAAAACTGGTCTCTGCAGAGCTGCCAGCTAAACCTTTAAGTGATAGTAAAATGGCAGAAATCTTAGCAGACCAAGGTATAAATGTTGCTCGCCGGACTATAGCCAAGTATCGTGAATCTTTGTCTATACCCCCTTCTAATCAACGAAAAAGTTTACTTTAATTTATCGTAACTCAACCAATAAGGATTAAGCTTATGCAAATTAACCTCACTGGACATCATGTCGACATTACTGAATCATTACGCGAGTATGTTACCTCAAAGTTTGCAAAGCTAGAACGACACTTTGACCACATAAATAATGTCTATGTTGTTCTAACAGTTGAAAAATTAAATCAAATTGCTGAATCAACCGTACATTTAAATGGCACAGAAGTGCATGCAAAAGCAGAAAATAATGACATGTATGCTTCGATTGACGCTTTGATTGATAAATTAGACCGTCAAGTTCTTAAATACAAGGGTAAAATAACCCAGCACTAAGAAGCATTATGAAGTTGCAAAACATCCTAACACCGGACTGCACAGTATGTGCAGTTCCCGGTTCTAGTAAAAAAAGAATATTAGAAAAAATTTGTGACATTGCCGCGAATAAAATACTCGATACCAGTGAACAAGAGCTGTTATCAAGTTTAATGGCTCGTGAAAAAATGGGCAGTACCGGCATAGGTAACGGTATTGCTATTCCTCATGGGCGTTTAAATAATACAACACAAGTTATTGCAGTATTAATAACCACAGAGAATACCATTGATTTTGATGCCATTGATAATCGGCCAGTCGACATTTTTGTTGCTTTGTTTGTTCCAGAAGATTGTTGTCAGGAGCATTTAAGTACTCTGCAAAGCATTGCGAAGCTATTCAGTAATAAAGAGTTTTGCAAAAGTGTTCGTAAATGCCAAACTAACGAACAACTTTATCAACTTATCCATGAAGTGAGTTAAGCAGGCATGAAATTAATTATAGTCAGTGGTCGCTCAGGCTCAGGCAAAACTGTTGCGTTGCGTGTGCTTGAAGATTTAGGGTATTACTGTGTAGATAATATTCCCGTCAACCTTTTACCAGCATTGACTCACACTGTGATCAACGATTATGAGAATGTCGCCGTAAGTTTGGACGTGCGAAATTTGCCCGCCGATCCTAATGATGTATCTGAAATTTTGGATTATCTACCTAATGCGGTCGAACTTAACATCCTTTATTTAGATGCCGACGATAGCGATTTAATTAGACGCTTTAGTGAAACAAGACGTCTACATCCGTTGATCAAACAAAATATAGCGTTAGATCAAGCAATTAGTTTAGAAAAGAAATTATTAGAGCCAGTATCTAGTCGCGCGCATTTATACATTAACACAAGCCAATTATCCCCTCATCAGCTCGCCGATTTAGTCCGTGAGCGTATTTTAGGTAAAAAATCCGGATCAATGGTAGTAGTCTTTGAATCATTTGGCTTTAAGCACGGTGTACCACAAGATGCTGATTATGTTTTTGATGCTCGCTTTTTACCCAACCCATTTTGGGAGAAAGATTTAAAAATATATACCGGACTGGATCAACCGGTTAAAGATTTTTTGGCTAGCCAGCCAATAGTCACAAAATTCATTTGGCAAATCAATAGCTTTATGATGACCTGGCTACCACACTTAGAACGCAATAATCGTAGTTATATTACCATTGCCATTGGTTGTACTGGAGGGAAACATCGCTCAGTATATATTGCTGAATTGCTAGCAAATAATTTAAGAAAAGAACGCGAAGATGTGCAATCTCGTCATAGAGATCTGACTGAACCAACCACTTAATATCACAATATCTAGCCCTGTTCACCTAAAAATAGGTTGCCACTATTATGCCTCGACTAGAAAAATCCATCACCATCACTAATAAACTTGGTTTACACGCTAGGGCGGCAACCAAACTCGCGCAACTTTGCCAAAAGTTTAATGCCAAAGTTACCATCGTATTAAACGATAAAGAGGCTGATGCTAGCAGCATCATGGCGCTAATGCTGCTGGCTGGTGGACAGGGAAAAGTGGTACAAGTGATCACTGACGGAGAAGAAGCCCAACAAGCACTTGATGGCGTTTATAAATTATTTACGGATCGATTCGATGAATCCGAATAACCCTTGATACTTTTTTCGATAAAAAAGCTGATAAATCAACTAATTTGCGATAAACTGCTATAGGGGAGATGTCACTATATTGAACCAGATATTATTCAATATCAGCAAATGCACTTTCTCCTATAATAATAGTTATCAATCCAATTGGTATAAGTGATCAGGGCTCGCTCTATAAACGGCACAAGGTATTTATATGCCGGATATTTCAGAACAAGAATATAGTCAACAACGGCTGCAACAAGTTAACGAAGCACTTGGTAGTGGCATGTTTGTGTATGTGCGCAAGTTATTACAAAACATGCCAGCCTATGATCTTGCCCTTATATTGGAGTCTTCCCCAGCCAAAAGTCGCCCGGTACTTTGGCAACTAATTGATCCTGACAACCACGGTGAAGTACTCGAAGAATTAAACGAAGAAGTCCGTAAAGGCATCCTGAAAAGCATGCGTCCTGAAAAGCTTGCTGCAGTCGCAGAAGGCATGGATGTTGATGATATTGCTGAAGTATTAAGAACGCTACCAGATAGAGCTTTTCGCGAAGTACTTAAGTCAATGGACTCGCAGGATAGAAGCCGCGTAGAAGCCGCTCTCTCTTTTGATGAAGACACTGCTGGTGGTATCATGAACATAGATACCATCACCATTAGGCCAGATGTTTCCGTAGACGTTGTACTAAGATATTTACGCTTAAAAGGTGAACTTCCTGAAGCGACTGATTCATTTTATGTGGTTGATCGACAAGATCACTTTATTGGCGCGGTGTCATTATCAACCATAGTAACCGCTAAACCAGAAGTAGTCGTTTCTAGTCTTATCGATAAAGAAATAGAAGCGATCCCTGCCGATATGGCAGAGAACGAAGTTGCACAACTTTTCGAGCGTTATGACTGGTTTTCAGCGCCTGTTATCGATGAAGATGGTCACCTACTCGGCCGTATTACCATAGACGATGTCATTGATATCATCCGTGAAGACGCAGAGCATTCCATGATGAGTATGGCAGGTTTAGACGATGAAGCTGATACTTTCGCCCCCGTTCTTAGAAGTACACAGCAACGCTCTATTTGGCTCGGTGTTAATTTAATCACTGCGTTACTCGCCGTTGCAGTTACTAGTATGTTTGAAGGGATCTTAAGCCAGCTCGCTATTCTCGCAATTTTAAATTCTCTTGTGCCCAGTATGGGCGGGGTCGCGGGAAATCAGACCTTAACCTTGGTGATTCGCGGTATCGCCTTGGGTCATGTTGGTGATAGCAACGCCAAAGCATTACTCAATAAAGAGCTTGCCGTCGGTTTTTTAAATGGTGTTATCTGGGCATTACTGATAGCAACGGTCGTTGCTATATGGAAACAAGACATGATGCTGGGTGGCGTGATCGCTTTTGCTATGCTGATGAATATGACCGCAGCAGGAATTGCTGGTGTTGCCATTCCTTTACTACTCAAACGTATGAATATCGATCCGGCGTTAGCAGGTAGCGTTATACTCACAACAATCACCGACGTTGTTGGCATATTCGCCTTTTTGGGCACCGCAACGCTTATGCTAGGTTAAACTCAATAAAGTGAAGTTAAGTTAACCAGAGCGGTTAACGTAACTCGATATTATTTTAGTTCAACATTCTCAAAGAGCGCAGGAAGTTTAATTACCGGCAACTTGCATTGATTCAATCAACAATGAGCCAGTGCGAATGCTACCACGCAAATCAGTATCAGTGCCTACAGCTACTAGTCCATTGAAAATATCTGTTAAATTACCAGCGATAGTGATCTCAGAAACCGGATACTGAATAATACCATTTTCCACCCAAAAACCTGCTGCACCGCGCGAGTAATCCCCATTAACGATGTTAACCCCTTGCCCCATCAACTCAGTTACTAATAAGCCGGTACCCAGCTGCTGTAACATGTCATTAAAATCACCACCATTGGCTGAAACCAGCCAGTTATGTATACCACCAGCATGCCCAGTAGTAGTAAGTCCTAACTTACGCGCTGAATAACTGGTTAAAAGGTAAGTGTCGAGTATACCATTGGTAATAATATTACGATCCTGAGTACGGACGCCTTCGCTATCAAAGGGGCTACTTGCCAAGGCCTTTTTAATATGTGGCTTCTCATTGATAGTCAAAAATTTAGGAAAAACTTGTTGCCCAATAGCATCCATTAAAAACGACGATTTACGATACAAATTTCCGCCACTAATCGCGGCAATAAAGTGTCCGAAAATGGTATTGGCAATATCCGCTCTGAACATTACCGGCATTTTTCCAGTTTTTAATTTACGTGCATGTAAACGTGAAATAGTTTCTTCAGCCGCGTGTTGGCCAATATATTCTGGTGCATCAAGAAAATCAAAATCACGGTTAACGCTATAAGCATAATCACGTTGCATATCATCACCATCGCTAGCAATAGTCACACAACTTAAGCTATGTCTGGTACTGGGATAACCAACTATCTGGCCATTGCTATTACCATAGACTTTAAAACCAGCAAAACTCTCAAGCGTCGCACCATCTGAATTAGTAATTTTTTTATCAAACGTTAACGCGGTATCTTCACAACACTTGGCAATTTCAATGGCTTGTTCTGTAGTCAGATGTTTTGGATGATAAAGGTCTAATTCTGGCGGGTTCATTTCCAAACGTGCACTATCGGCAAGGCCAGAACAATCATCGACCGAGGTATACTTGGCGATATTAATGGCCGCTTGCACTGTATGTTGTAAAGCATTATCAGATAAATCGGCTGTCGAAGCACTCCCCTTTCGTCCATTTACATATACGGTCAGCCCCAAAGCGCCATCATTGGTAAACTCGACATTCTCTACTTCACCCAAGCGAGTATTAACGCTAAGCCCTTCTTGACGGCTCATTGCGACTTCAGCGCCATCCGCGCCTAAAGATTTAGCCAGTGATAATACACTGGCGACGCGCGCTTCAACTTTTTCTAATTGCTGGTCAATGCTCTCTGATTCTGTCTTCATATTTTTTTAATTCTCGTTTTTATACCGTCTATTTTATCGATACAAAAAATTTGAGTGTTTTTGCCTTATACAGTTTGTTGTATACTAGGGGTAATTTCCATTTTGATAACCAACATTATGCCCCACTCTTCAAACGATATCGATGAATTCGATGAAGATTTCAAAAGTAAATCCGAAATAAAAAGGGAAATGTATCAATTACAAGAGTTCGCTCAAAAGTTAGTTGATATGTCCAAGCACCAACGAAGTCGATTACCATTGAGTGACGAAATAAAAGACGCACTGATTTTGGCCGACAAAATAAGTAACAAACATGAAGCGTTGCGTCGACATATTCGTTATATCGGCAAGATTTTACAAGAAACAGATCTAGAGCCAATAAAGCAAGCCATTGATGTTATGGCGAATAAACACCAGCAGGAAGCAAGTAAGTTTATTCAATTAGAGCAGCAACGAGATGATTTGATTGCAGGAGGTAATGAGGCGATTGAAGCCCTGCTTGAAGCGCACTCAACCATGGAAAGGCAGAAGCTACGCCAACTGGTTCGCCAAGCGGCAAAAGAAGCTAAAGCGGAAAAAACCGGTAAGCACTATCGTGATTTGTTTAGCTATTTAAAGACTCATATCAATTTATAACATCAAAAAATAATTGCCTGCTCAGTAAAGTAATTTAGGTAACACAGATAGAATAACTGTGTTACCTAACTTACTAATAAATATTATTGAACAACGACGCTTTGACCTTCTCGCAAACGCTCAGCGCCACGCACGGCAACTTTGTCACCATCGTTAAGTTCACCGTTAATACTAACACGATCAAACGTGCCTTGACCGACGCGCACTGGTAATCGATGTACTTTGTTATCGCTATCGACTTTTACTACATAAGTCCCCTCTTTCCGCAATATTAACGCATCTCGGTGCACCGTTAACGTTGGCTTAGCATCTTGAGTAGGTACGGTAACTTTAACCAACTGTCCCGCAGCCCAAGACTCATTTAAATGCTCAGCAATATCAATTCTCACTTCAAAGGTTTGCGAACGAGGATCGGCGCTCGGGATCACTGCGGTTACTGGGCTGTTTATTACTTGCCCATTAGCACTTAAGGCCAACTCGTTGCCTTTGCGTACATACGCTAAGTATTTTATCGGAACATACAAGCGCGCTTCTAAGTGTTCGGTATCTAAAAACTTCAGCATAGTATCACTGCGATTAACGTCAGTACCGACACGGACAATTCTGTCAGTCACGACACCGTCAAACGGCGCATCGATGGTCGCTCGCTGCAACTGGTCGTCTAATTGCTGTAATTTCAATTGCGCAATTTCGATATCAGCTATTGCCAACTCATACTGTGACTGAGTTTGATCTAACTGAAATTGTGAGGCCGAATTGCTTTTGCGCAGTTTTTGTAAGCGTTGTAATTCAGTGTCTAAATAGCGAACATTAATTTTTGCCCGTTTAATTTGCGCCATTTGCTCGGCATGTAATAATTGTAATGGTACAAGTTCCATCTTAACTAATGGTTCCCCTTGTTTAACCATTGCTCCCGGCTCAGCAATCCAATCTAAACGACCACTCACGCCCGCAGTGATCGGAATGTGTAACTTACTGTGCAAAGTCGCCATTAAATCAGCCGTTGCCGCAAGGCTCATCTGTTTAACGGTATCAACTTTTACCGGACTTGCTGGTGCTTGTGCTGCCCAAGTACTGGTGCTTATTAACAATGTAGCGATGAGCCATGTGTATTGTTTCATTAATTGGTTTGGTCTTTTTAACATATCACTCTCCTAGCGATTGCTCACCAGCAATTCTGGCTCCGAATGTAAATTTGCAACATTATCATCATCATGTTTAGCTGACGATAATTCCCCTATTCTTAATAGGCTTGGGAAAAGTACTAAGGTAAATATCGCACTAACTGACATTCCCCCTACAATAACTGTCGCCAAACCTCTATATATTTCACTGCCAACGCCCGGCATAACCATCAAGGGTAACATGCCAAATAAACTGGTTAATGTACTCATGTACACAGGTCTTGCCCGTATACGAATAGCTTGTGCAACCGCGCGCCTTCTTGAAAGCCCCTCTTTTTCGGCTTGTCGAGTTTGATCTACTAGTAAAATGGCGTTGTTCACCACTAAACCTAATAGGATAATAAAACCAATCATGGTTAATAAATCTAACGATTGATACGTGAACAGATTTAAAACATTCAATGCGGCGACACCACCAGCAACAGCGAGTGGCATAACTAATAGCACTAATAAACTATCTTTTGCCGACTTAAAAAGTGCGGTCATTAGTAAGAATAAAATCAATAAGGCAAGTACAAAATTTCTGATCATATCGGTAATTGCCGACGCCATTTGGTTTGCGTTGCCACTGAGTAAAATGGAGGTATTACTCTCTAATGCTTTATTCATCTCAGGTAGTACTTTTTCGTCGATCATCACTAATGCTTCTTCCAACGACATAGTCGCAGGAGGAGATACTTGAATACTGATGGTTCTTTTACCATCAACACGCCTAAGCTGAGTCGGACCTGCAGTACGGGTAATCGTCGTTAATTCGCCAATGGTTTGAATACCAGCTAACGGCGAATGCACGGGCATTGCGGCAAGCTCATCTGGTGTTCGCCATTTTGTTCCACGCAAAATAACATTAACGCGCTCGTTACCGTCAAAATATTCGTTAATAAATAAACCACTGGTGTATGCACGAACAGCATTGGCCACATCTCGTCGTGTTAAGCCAGCCTGAGTAATGCGTTGATCATCTGGGAGCAAGTTTAATTCAGGTTCAGCAAGGCTTAGACTGGGATTAGGGAAAGCCGTCGTGCCGGGCATATGTTCTGTTATTGCATCTAACCCCGTTTGAGCAACTGTCATCAGCGTATCAATATTCGGTCCCTTAATATCAATATCAATAGAACGGCCGTTACCACCACCTGAAACGTTGATCATTGAACCTCTGAACAAAAATATTTGCGTATCAGGTAAATCATTAAGCACTTGGTTGCGAACAATTTCCATCAACTCTTCGACACGAGTAGGATCATCAGAATAAATAAAACCGCCTGTCGAGCCCGCACCATAGGAATAAAAGTTATAACTTTTTATTTTCGGTGATTTCTCTCCTGACAGGTAAGGCGCTAATCTCTCTTTAACCAGCGACGCCATTTCGTGCTCGATAAAATCCACGTTTCCGCCCGGTGGCATATTCAAGCTATAAAAGAATCCATCAATCGGCGCTCTAGGCATAAAGTCGGTCTTGGGCATTAATAGCAAAGTAATTAATACCGAGCCGCCTAACAATGCAACTATCCATGCATAACGTTTGCGGCTGTTATTGGTTAACTTCATCACTAAATTGGTTAATTTTTCCCAATAGTGAGCAAAGGGGTCGCGACTTTCGCTGTCTTTTAACCAATATTTACTGGCAATGGGTAAAATAGTGATAGCAGTTACCAATGACGCTATCACCGCAATTGATAAAGTTAACGCCAGGTCAGAAAATAGCTGACCTTCAATGCCTTCCATGAAAAGTATCGGCAAAAATATCGCGACACTGGTGGCCGTCGAAGCAAATAAAGCTCCAGTAACTTGCAATGCACCGCGCATTACGGCCTTGTGACTGTTTTCCCCCAAGCTACGTAACCGAACAATATTTTCTTGTACGATAATCGCCGCATCAAGTACTAAACCGACCGAGAAAGCCAGTCCTGCCAGAGAAATAACATTTAAGCTGCGATCGAAGATACTTAACGCAACAAACGCCACCATTAACGAAATAGGAATAGTGGCGGCAATAATTAAAGTATTTCTTAATCCTCTTAAAAATAACCATAAAATGATCAAAGCTAAAATAACACCTAGGCCTAAATTGCCTTGTACTAACTTAAGCGCATTACGAATATGAACGGAAGAATCAAAACTTAAATCTATGGTCAGCCCT
Organism: Colwelliaceae bacterium 6471; assembly: GCA_040779335.1. Lineage (GTDB taxonomy): Bacteria > Pseudomonadota > Gammaproteobacteria > Enterobacterales > Alteromonadaceae > JBFONV01. The sequence continues at coordinate 185,480 of JBFONV010000001.1, read as the reverse complement.
GCATCTAGCATTGGGCCTTCATTCAACTCTTTAATCGCGATATTAATTTCATCTAGTAAAGCCACTGTATTAGCGTCATTTTGGCGCTTAACGGTGAAATAATATGAAGGTTGGCCACTGCGTAAGTTAAAGCCAAAACGGTCCACCAAGGTGTTTTCAACTGTTGCGATGTCTTTTAAATAGATAGCCCGCTCACCACTGTATCCGACAATCATATCGGTAAGATTATCAATATTATACTGACCAGAAAAACGCACCGTATACTGACGACGTCCGACATTAGCTATACCAGCCGAGACATCATTTGCACGTGATATCGTCGAGCTGATATCTGCGATGCTTAAGCCAAGTGACGCCGCACGCATTGGATCAAAGGTAATTCGTAATTCTCGGGGGCGTGAGCTGGCTAAATTAACTTGCCCCATGCCTGGAATACGCGCAAACCGAGGCTTAACGACATCTTCAATTAATCGTTGATACTGACCTAAATCTTCATTGAGATTATTAGGCAAGGTTTTAATCATTAATGATGCAGTATTGGGACCACCTCGACCGCCACCCGCCGAGACTACGGGTTCTATCGCGTCCAAAGGCAATGGCGGTGCTTGGTTTAAATTATTAATAACATCTAACATCGCTCGCTGCATGTCGGCGCCGACATCAAAGGTTAGGCTAATATTACCAAAGCCTCTACCAATACTTGTGGTTACTTTGGTCACCCCTTGCGTGTTCTTAACCACGTTCTCAATAGGCTCGATGATCACCGATTCCATTTCTTCTGGTGCGGCACTGCGCCATCCGGTTGAAATGGTTATTTGTGGTTGTTCAATATCGGGAGTTAATTGAATAGGGAGTTTGAACACACTCAAAAACCCAAACACCATCACCAATGCAACAATGACAATTACTGCTGCAGGGTTTTTTAATGCTGCTCGCGTAAGGTTCATCTGTTTTCCTAATTTACTATATTAATGCCATTGTATTCGCTAACTTACTGGCATTAAGCACGCATAGGACAAGTGGTAACAATTATGCGGTGAAATTAAGCATTGAAATATCAGCTTACAAATAGTGATATATTTGACATAAATTATCGCTAATTAAGGGCTGTTTTCCAGATTGTATTTAGAACAGTTTTTCGGATGTCTATAAAAGGCGGTAACGCAGTACAAAGGGCCAACCAACGATGCCTGCAGGGTTCGGTCAAAAGTCGTTTTAATCCCGAACAAAACTCATGCGTGAAAGAACAATCTCATAAAAAAGCGCACATAGTGTGCGCTAATCAATAAACAAATCACTGACGGTTATTACTGGGTTCCACCAATAGTCATTTCATCAATTTTCAACGTCGGTTGACCAACGCCGACAGGGACACTTTGTCCATCTTTACCACAAACCCCGACACCTGCATCAAGGGCAAGATCGTTACCTACCATACTGACTTTTTTCATCGCTTCAGGACCACTACCGATTAACGTTGCACCTTTTACAGGAGAAGTTATTTCGCCGTTTTCGATCAAATATGCTTCCGAACTGGTAAAGACAAATTTTCCAGATGTAATGTCAACCTGTCCTCCAGCAAAGTGCGGCGCATAAATTCCTCGCTTCACCGACTTGATAATGTCTTCTGGATTATGTTCGCCCGCAAGCATATAAGTATTGGTCATACGTGGCATCGGTAAATGCGCGTAAGATTCGCGACGCCCGTTACCCGTTGGCTTAACCCCCATCAATCCAGCGTTATGCTTATCTTGCATATATCCTTTTAAAATGCCTTTTTCAATCAGAACATTATATTGTGCGGGGGTCCCTTCATCATCAATGTTTAATGAACCGCGTCTGTTCGCCAAGGTACCATCATCGACAATAGTACAATGCTCAGAAGTAACCTTTTGCCCTATTTTTCCCGAAAAGGCAGAAGAACCTTTACGATTAAAATCACCTTCTAGGCCATGCCCAACTGCTTCATGCAATAACACTCCTGGCCAGCCAGCGCCTAACACAACAGGTAACAACCCAGCTGGTGCATCAATAGCAACCAAATTAACGAGCGCTTGGCGCACAGCTTCATCGGCATAACTTAAATAACGCGCTTTATTACCTTCTAATTCAAAGAAATAGCTATAATCAGTACGTGCGCCGCCACCGGCAGTGCCACGCTCACGCTTGCCGTTATCTTCTACCAGTACCGAACAATTTAGTCTCACCAAAGGTCGAATATCAGTAGCGTAAGTACCATCACTGGCTGCGACTAATATTTTCTCGTAAACACCTGATAAACTCACTATTACTTGGTTAACACGTTTATCTGCAGCTCGAGCATGGGCCTCAACCTCGTGAAGCATGTTAATTTTTTGCTCCTGAGACAAGCTCGATAATGGATCTACTGCTTGATAAATGGCCCTATTTTCCTGACGTTTAAATGCTTGCACGCGAGCGCTATTGCCAGACAAAGCGATCCCTCTGGCAGCATCAGCGGCCTTCGCTAGCGCGATAGGTGAAATATCATCGGAATAAGCAAAACCAGTTTTTTCACCTGAAATGGCTCGAACCCCGACACCGCGCTCGATATTGTATGAACCTTCTTTGACGATACCATCTTCTAGCATCCATGATTCATGGCAACTTGACTGAAAATACAAATCAGCCAAATCTATTTTACGTTGATAAATACTTTCCAATGTTTTATTCAAAAGGGAATCATCAATCTGGCTATCTGCCAGGAGCTCGCGCTCAACATTATTCATATGAAATAAGCTCTGTTTTAAATTGGTTATGTTCAGCAACTGGTATACTTGCTCGAACTCGATTAATTTCTTGGGGGTAGTATTGTGCACTGACCGCTCCGGTGCCATTATCCAAACAAGATAACACCTCTCCCCAGGGACTTATGATCATACTATGCCCCCATGTTTCTCTACCATTATTATGGACACCTTCCTGCGCTGCAGCGACAATATAAACTTGATTTTCAATCGCTCTTGCCTGAAGTAAGGGTTGCCAATGTGCAACGCCAGTAACTCGAGTAAAAGCGCTAGGTACGGTAATAATATCAGCACCATTAACACGTAATTGTCTAAATAGTTCGGGGAAGCGTAAATCGTAACAAACACTCAATCCGACATTGGCAAAGGGTATTTTTGCAATCGCTAAGGCGTTGCCTGCTTGGGTATATTTTGACTCACAATAAGTTTTTTCATTGTCGTCAACATTAACATCAAACAAGTGTATTTTGTTGTATTGTGCGAGCTTTTCTCCTTTTGGTGAGAAAACACAGCATGCATTGGTAAATTTATCTCCCGCATCAGTTAGCAGTGGAATAGAGCCACCAACAAGATAAACCTGATGCTTTTGCGCTAAAGCCAAAAGGCCATCTTCAAGCTCATGTGTTATAGCTGTATGCTGGGCCAGCGTAAGTTGTTCGCTATCTTTCCCACCAAAGAACAAGCAACATTCAGGCAACACCACTAAATGTTGTTCCACTTTATCTAAACTTGCTAAGTGCCTATCAATTTCAATTAGATTGGTTGCGACATCGGGTACCGAGCACAATTGCACAGCGGTTAATTTAGCCATCAGTCTCTTCCTTGGGCATACTCTTATTGGGTGTTTTTGGTTTCAGCTCTGGCTGTTGTTCAAATTTTTCATCACTTTCGGAGTTATTTTCAACAATTTGCGGGGGCGTTGAGCGTCCAACACTGACATTTTTAGTTTTTCGATCGACCTGAACAACGTTAGGCTCATCGACATTACCCGTCACTTCAAAGGTAAATTCAGAAACAACTTTAGACGTAAACACTTGATCTATTGCCATACCCGCCAAAAACACCGCAGGGTTAGCCGATGCGATCCAAGCCAATACAGGAAGGCTAGAGGTTAAATTCGGCTTATATGACATCCGATAGTCGAGTACGCCATTGGCTAGCTCGGTATTTCCTTTAACAATTAAATCGCCCGCTGCACCATTCATCTTGGTATTGTCAGTATATAGCACACCATCTTTAAGGCTAAAATCCCCCTTAATACTGCTATAAAACATACCATCACTAAAAATATCACGAAAATCTAACGTCAATTTTCTTAATAGTGATTGCAAACTTAGTACTGAAAAAATCCGAGCGCCTTTGTCACTAACATCGGCCAAATAGCCATCATCTAACGCCGCTGACAACTGGCCATTAAGTGCAGGAATAGAGAAATGCTGTGGGCCACCTTGCCAATTAAAATCATAGGACGCTTTAATACCGCTGTCTTTAATAGTAGACGCATACCCCAAACGTTCTACTTCTCGGTCAACATCTTTACTACTAAGTTTGCCTTCAATAACTGTTTTCGATTCATCGCTGCTATGCAACCAGTAAGCATCAAAATTTAACTCACTTTTATCTCTTTGCGCCTTAAAGCCTTTTAAGTCGACAATATTTTGCCGTTCGCGCTCAATTTCAAAGGTCACTTTGCCAAAATCTAACAATCCATATTTACAGCTATCGCATTTAAAACGAGTCGGCGGAATATTAGCAAAAACGATGTCATCGCTAAGCAAACCATCTTCTTCTCTTACTTGCTCAGGTATTGCTTGCTCTGGTGTTACTTGTTCTGTTTGCGTCTCAGAAACCTCATTATCTTTCGCTTTTAGCTGTTCGACCAACAAAACGCCATTAGTAAGATGAATAAAATCGGCATCTACATCGATGCCCTGTTGATGCCAGTCTGGATAAAATTTAATTTGTGAGCGTGCTTCTTTAGCATTGAGCTGCAACAACCACCACGCCTTTTCATCGAATAAATCAAACGAAACATTCGTCAACGTTTGACCAAACAAATTTAGCTTATTAACCGTGCCGCGGATACGCTCAGGTTTAGCAAGCAAGTGGCTTTGATTTGCTACTGCCGGCAACCTTTGCTTGCTTGGGGTATTGGCATTTATGACCTGGTGTGATTCAAGCTCAGTATTAATACTATCAACGATATCCATGACAAATGGTTGCCATTGCGATAGCTCCGCCGTATCTAGCTTAGTGGTGATATGAAAACCGTCAGTTGGAAACAACATGGTTTCATCACCTAGCACAAGATGCGCTCTTGAAAACTGTGCGGATTGATGATTTAACAAACCATAAAAACTTAAATCATCCCCCAGGTTAGCGTTAATTTCCGACTGCTTAAGTTGACCATTAACATTAACACTCAATACTTTTTTTACAGATGCTGGCTTGGTGTAAGGTATAGGTAAATCTAGTTGAGTATCATACAAGTCTGAATTGATGCTTAGTTCGTACGAAAAATCACTGTTGTGGTGCATATACAAGGCTAAATCGCCTTGCCAAACTATGTTGCCATGACTATATTTTTTCAATAAATCAGGCACCTGCACTAACCAATCTTTGTCTTGCCAATCTCCTGCTATTTGAATATTAGTGCCATAATAATCACTTTCATTGGCCGCGTTTACCTCTAATGATATCGGTAAACCTCGCCAAATAACGCTTAACTTATCTGTTGTTATAATGTCATTTTGAAAGCGTAATTGGCCATTAACGCCACTAAAATTCATCTCAGGCGCCTGCAAAGCAATATCATTATTATTGAAATCTATAGTGCCTGTTGTCAGCACTTTGCTGGGATCTTTTAACGGCAGTTCTAAGCCAAAAACGCCAGAAACAGGTTGAGATATCACCACTTGTGAAAGTGTCTCGCCAACCGTTGCTTTCATCGGACTGTCATTCATTAATTGACCAATATCGGTAGCAGAACTTTGCGCAAACTCGGCGTTAACGGTCAGTACTCGCTCATTTGATAAATTTTTGATAGCAGCAACAACTCCGGTAACATCTAAGCCAGAAAGCTCGCCGTCTCTCCCGGTTATCAGCATGCTATTGTTGGTAAAATTTAAATTTGCAGCAAAGTCAGTTATCGCTGGCCAGTGCGGATCGAACTTGAATTTTGCCTCACTAAGCTCCGCATCAACGGTAAAAATGCCACTATTATCTTCAAAAGGAAATTTAGCCAAAGGTCCATTAAACAGCACTTGCGCTTGTTCAACATCACCATCAATAATGGCCTGATTAAGGTAATTAACCAAGTTTTCCCCCATCAGTAAATGAGGGTAATAGTGTTGCGCTGATTTTGCACTAGCATCCGACACATTCACTAGTAACGCCATTTCCACGTCACTGCCATATTGACGATGAACATTAGCGCTGGCGGACAATTGCAATTCATCAGACGACAACAGCAGGTCGTTCGCCGCTAATGACCAACCATTTTCACTACTCGTCAGTGTTAGCTGTGTCTTTAGACGATTAAATGGAATGGGACGGACAAAATGCTTATCAAAATCTAGCGCACTGTGCTCAGCAGCGATATTCATTTGCATAACGTCACCAGCATAAACCAAGCTACCTGAGAGGTGTTCGACGCCGGGTATACCATGACTAAAGTGATTATTAACCTCATTAAAGTTGGCAATCACTTGAAAATCGTCAGTCAATTTTCGCAGATACAGCTCAGATACTTTGCCTGCAGGAGAAAGCTCTGCAAGCATATGTTTAAGTTCTTCGTCCATGACGAATAGAGGAAACAATTGAGCAAGCCCAGCGATATCCAAACCAGACATGTAAGTAGTCAACGCTTGCGGTGTTTTCTTTGCCTGTATGGTGATGGGCTCCCAAACCTCATCATTTAAAGTAAAGCGCAGTGGCGTTGCGTGCAAAGTAAATTGTTTAAAATTGTCTAAGTTACGAGCAACAAGTTGACCTTTATCGAGACGAACAACTTGAGGCTCTTCATCAAGTTGCCAACTGACTTCATTTTGAGCGTAATTAACTTGCAGTGTTTCAGCTTTACCATTTTTAACCGTTAGCCAAGCGTCAAAATTAACACTAGAGTCGGTTTTTTCATTTTCTATCGCTAAAATTTTATCTAACCAAGGGGTAATATTAACGTTGTTGGCCTGCAAGTATACCTGTCCTTGCATATTAGCCATGGCCTTACCGTTAATATCGACGATCATTTTAAGGTTATTTGAGGTTAAACCATCGAATATCACATCCCCTTGCGCTCGGTGACGTTCTCCAATGTTCTGCCAGCTTAGTTCACTGATCAATAAGGTTCTTTGGTTGTCTTTTGCTTGAATAATTATTTGGCTATCACGTAGCGAAAATCGACTAATTTGTAGCAGTAATAAATCCGAGATACGCTCTATCAACGAAGCATCTTGTTGCGTAATTTCGTTCATTTCCATGTCAATTTTAATTTTGGCGCCTTGCATGGTGAAATCGCTGGTGATCAAACGCCTAGCGGTAAGTGTTCGCCAAAAATCGATATGTAAGTCTATCTCGTCAATGAATATATCGGCACTGCCAGTATCCAACAAACTAACATTTTCAGTGATCAGCGTCGGACCACTTTTTTGCCAGCCCATAGAAAGTGAACCGATAATGATGTTACTTTGGTAGGTATTGTTGATGATATCCTGAACTTCTTGACGGTAATTATGAGCATAAGGTAAGAACAGACGCAAAGCACTGATAAAAACGGCAAGTATCACCACAGCGATAGCAATACACTTGTAGCCTCTATTTAACCAACGATTTGATACTCTGGAAATACTCATCTAGTTATACTAATACCTTACAATCACGTTTGACTACATCATCACGACGTCAAATTGCTCTTGATTATACAGTGATTCGGTTTGTACTTTTATTTGCTTACCGATAAAAACCTCTAATTCCGCCAAATTATGATATTCATCATTAATCAGTGATTCGCTGACCGCGGATGATGCATAAACAATAAACTTATCCGCATCATAAGCACGGTTTACCCTAACGATTTCTCTAAGAATTTCAAAACATACCGTTTCAACGGTTTTCAAAACACCGCGCCCTGAGCACACCGAGCATTCTCCACATAAAATATGTTCGAGGCTTTCACGGGTGCGCTTGCGCGTCATCTCCACTAAGCCTAATGCAGAAAAGCCACTAATACTAAATTTAACATTGTCTTTAGCCATTGCAACTTCTAGGCTATGTAACACTCTACGTTTGTGATCGTCATTATTCATATCAATAAAATCAATAATAATAATGCCGCCGAGATTACGTAATCTTAATTGACGAGCAATTGATTGCGTCGCTTCGATATTAGTATTAAAAATGGTTTCTTCTAAATTTCGATGACCAACAAACGCGCCAGTATTAATGTCAATAGTGGTCATAGCTTCGGTTTGATCGATGATCAAATAACCGCCTGACTTGAGCTCTATGCGTCGGTGTAAAGCCCGTTGAATTTCAGTTTCAACATCAAACAGATCGAAAATAGGACGCTCACCGGGATAATATTCCAGTACTGCAGTGAGCTCAGGAACAAACTCCTGAGTAAATTCAACTAATTGATCAAAAGTGAATTTAGAATCAATTCGAATACGCTCAAGTTCAACGCCAACAAAGTCTCTCAATACTCTAAAAGCCAACGATAAATCTTGGTAAATTGGGCTTTTAATTTGTTTGCGTTTTTTTCGCTCAGAGACTTTTTTCCATAGTCGACGCAAAAATTCGGCGTCATGAAGTAACTCTTGCTCTTCAGCTCCTTCTGCAGCCGTACGCACAATAAAGCCATGCTCTTCATCACAACAAGGCGCAACAATATCTTTTAAACGATTGCGCTCTTGTATATCTTCAATCCGCTGCGACACACCAGCATGACTGGCACCGGGCATCAACACTAAATAACGTGAAGCGACGGTAATATCTGTCGTTAGTCTGGCACCTTTCGTACCTAGTGGATCTTTAACCACTTGCACCATCAGTAGCTGGCCTTCGTGAACTAACGTGCGGATATCGGGCACCTGTTCAGTATTATTTTCTTCCTGATTAAGTAACAGCTTAGAGTTGATATCTGACGCATGCAAAAAAGCCGCTTTGTCCAAGTTAATATCAACAAACGCTGCTTGCATACCAGGTAAAACACGGATCACTTTCCCAAGATAAATATTGCCGACCAAGCCTCTTTTTGCTTCGCGTTCAACATGCACTTCTTGTAAAACACCATTTTCGATTAAAGCGACACGCGTTTCACTCGGTGTGACATTTATTAATAGTTCACCGCTCATGCAAGTTCCTACTGTTTTGCTTGAAGAGACGTTGGTAGCCCAAATTTGGCCAACAACTGCGCTGTTTCATATAACGGTAGCCCAACAACGGATGAATAACTACCCTGAATTTGTTTCACAAATTGTCCGCCGATCCCTTGAATGGCATACGAACCTGCTTTGTCTTGAGGTTCACCCGACTGCCAGTATTGCTCAATTTCGTGGCGGCTTAAGGGTTTAAAATAGACATCGGTTATGACGCTTTTACTTAATATCTGCGAATTATCCGTCGCCGCGATTGCGGTTATAACCTGATGTTGCTTACCCGACAGCATGGTTAGCATAGCAATGGCGGCACTTTTATTTTCGGGTTTCCCTAAAATATTGCCATCGACAACTACTGATGTATCAGACCCTAGCACGACTATATCGTTCGAATATTTATTAGCAATAACCTGAGCTTTTTCTCGCGCTAAACGATCAACATAAGCAAGTGCTGATTCATTTGGTTTTACTGTTTCATCTATATCGGCACTGTCGCAAATAAATTCGTAGCCCAATTGTTTAAGTAGCTCACGGCGGCGAGGAGATTGAGAAGCGAGTACTAAGTTTTTTTTTGTCGTCATCTTACTTGATCATAAAGTGGCGACGCACTTTTCTTAATAGCAAAAAGATCCATGGCCAAAGCACCATATTTATCAGGGTTGGGTATAAATAACTGGGTAGAAATACCACGTCAGTTAACAGCCGTTGCAACCAAAATACCACTAAATGATATAGCGCGGCTAAAATACCAACAATGAGTGCTTGCTGCCACACCGAAAAATTACGTATTTTTTGATAATTGTCCGCGGCAATATAAACCGCTATTGCCATTGCCGCAGCATGAACACCTAGGACCGTACCTAATAGCACATCGAGTAAAAAACCCATCAACCATGCCGATATGACGTTCACTCGACTGGGTAACGCCAAAGCCCAATACAATAACACCACTAATACCCAATCAGGACGGAAGACATCAACACTAAGTGGCAGTGGCATTATACTAGCGATTAATGCCAGCAATAACGAAAATAGGATAATGATACCGTTATGCGCCAGCATTGCTATTTTCCTTTTTCACAGGTGCTACCGTCGCTTTAGGGGCAAAGATATCGTTAGTTTTAGTAGGCCATAATAACAACAAGTACCTCAGGCGATCGATATTGGCTAGCGGCTGACTATATACTTTGGCGAACGGACGAGACTCATCTTGCGAAACTAACGTCACTTTAGCAACAGGATAGCCTTCCGGATATTTACCCCCTAATCCGGAAGTAACTAAAATATCACCGTTAACTATATCGGCGCTGTGAGGAACGTGATTGAGTACCAATCGATCTATTTGGCCGGTTCCTGAGGCGACCATGCGCACGCCATTCCTGCGGTTTCTTACCGGAATGGCATGGGTGACATCAGTAATAAGAATGACACGACTACTAGTGGTACCGACATGTAAAATTTGACCGACAATACCGAGATCATCTAATACAGGTTGTCCTTCATAAACACCATCATTAGCGCCGCGGTTAATGACAATTTGATGAATATAAGGATCACTGTCGACAGAAATAATTTCTGCAACCATTTTTTTAGCCTCTACACGTAGTGGCGAGGCAAGTAATGAGCGTAATCGATTATTTTCTTGCTTTAAATGTTCAAGTTGCATCAGTTGTTCATGTTGACGCAATTCAGATATTTTATACTGTTGATTTTCTTCAATTAAACGCTTGCGAGTGATCAAGTTTTCAGCTGCCCAGGTCATCATTTGCTTAGGGGTATTGGCTAAATATTGCAACGGGCTAACTAAGGATTGTAAGTAACCGCGCACGTTTTCGAAGCTATTCATTTTATGATCTAAAAAAATCAATAGAATAGAAAAAAACAGCACCAAGACGAGTCGGTGCTGTGGAGATGGGCCATGTTTAAATATTGGGTTCATAGCAGCCTAAAATTATCAGAAATACTGGGGCTGTTGTTTTACTCGTACGAGAATAAATCGCCGCCATGCATATCTATCATTTCTAACGCTTTGCCGCCGCCACGGGCAACACAGGTTAATGGATCGTCGGCAACAACCACAGGAATACCGGTTTCTTCCATCAGTAAACGATCAAGGTCTTTTAATAACGCCCCACCACCTGTTAATACCATGCCACGCTCAGAAATATCTGAGGCTAATTCTGGCGGTGATTGCTCTAATGCCACCATAATTGCACTAACAATCCCCGTTAACGGCTCTTGCAACGCTTCTAGAATTTCATTGCTGTTTAGGGTAAAGCTACGAGGTACACCTTCGGCTAAATTACGACCGCGAACTTCAATTTCAATTAATTCTTCGCCTGGGTAGGCTGAGCCTATTTCGTGTTTAATACGCTCGGCCGTCGCTTCACCGATTAGGCTACCAAAATTACGACGCACATAATTGATGATAGCTTCGTCAAATTTATCACCGCCGATACGTACCGATGATGAATAGACCACACCATTTAATGAAATAATACCAACTTCAGTCGTACCACCACCAATATCGACCACCATAGAGCCTGTCGCTTCTGATACTGGCATACCTGCACCTATCGCTGCCGCCATAGGTTCGTCAATTAAGTAAACTTCACGTGCCCCTGCGCCCATGGCAGATTCGCGAATAGCGCGACGTTCAACTTGCGTAGAACCACAAGGAACACAAACCAACACCCGTGGACTAGGACGTAAAAAATTATTACTGTGCACTTGCTTAATGAAATACTGCAACATTTTTTCTGTGACAAAAAAGTTAGCAATAACGCCGTCTTTCATCGGACGAATTGCTTCAATATTACCTGGGGTACGACCCAACATTTGCTTAGCTGCTGCGCCTACTGCGGCAACACTTTTAGAGCCGCCCGCTCGGTCTTGACGAATGGCAACCACTGAAGGTTCGTTCAATACTATGCCTTGGTCTTTTACATAGAACAGTGTATTTGCTGTGCCCAAATCGATTGATAAATCATTGGAAAACATGCCGCGTAATTTCTTAAACATAAAATCGAAATGTCCTGTTAAAAATCGTTAATCCGCTCGATGGGAGTCACTATGCCAATGCAGGTTTTAATGAGTCTACAGTGGTTTTTATTATTCAATTGTTAGATCGGTTAATCATACCCGACAATGCAACAGATGTGTGCGCTGTTTTTTAAAAAACACGCAAAAAATGCTACTTTTTTTACCAAACCGCTAAAAATAACAAGATTATGATATTTTCATGGCTACAAATGACGATTAATTGTTCACTTCGCGCCAATATATAATGCGATCATTGCCGCGGAACAAGCCGAAGGTAGCAACTGCTGTCGGATTGTCGTCGTATATGACACCGTCGCTAAGTTCGTCAATATCATTCCAGTCGTATTTTAGCCAACTAGGCGTGTTATATGACACTCCTAGGGCGCCTCGATTATTGGCACCTGGCGCAGTTAATTCAAACACTCGGCTAATACCATCATTTACCGTTTCGTTCACATCATTGACGCCCGATAATAATGGGTTAAGGCTAATATTACTAAGCAGCAAGTTTTCTGTCACAGCATTAACATGCAATAACGCGCTACAAGAATCATCACTGTTGACAACGAATTTTTCGCTAGCATTAAAGTATTGAATACTGATCACTTGCGGTAAATTTGACGTTTCGGGGCCAAAACTGTTATCGATAACCATACGGCCAAAACGGAGTTTACCTCCAATAGGTGAGATGGTTTGAGGCAACACTGCACTGGCATTAACACCATCTGAATCTTCTATAGTAGCAATAGCAATATCGTAAGTTGCGTCAAAAGGGATAGAAAGAGAGTTATTATCTTTAGTGTAAGTAAAAGAATCATTGCTATTGAAAGTATATTTCATCACACCGTTAGATTCTTTTGCCAATGTCCCTTCAAATACCGTTGACGATACTTGCATTTTAGTTGAATTATCCTCGCCATTTTTTAAGCGATCTTCTGTGGAAAAAGTACGGGAAACGTTGCTCGCCTCTAACTTTTGATAGCCAGTCTCAGTGTAATTTTGGGTTATTTCATCGTTAGAATTTTCAGCGGTGATTGAAATTTCTGGTTCAAGCAAGTAAGTAAATGGTTGGCCGATATAAGTAAAATCAGCGGCACCTATAGTACAAGCGTTTGCAAATGAGTTATTAGTTACCGATACGGTAAAATGGTCAGGGATAAAACGTCCTACGGTGGTATAACCATTGGAGCTAAGAGCATGGCCAAAATAACCAGTATCTTGTGCGGCAATATTAATGATCCCAACTTCACTGTAGCTAGCATTAAAAGATGTCGCCGATGAATTATTGGGCAGCCATGCTTGGCTGCCAGTATCTGTTGCGGTTATTTTCGAATTCGTACCATTTTCTATGGTCAAATCCCCAAAATGTGTCGTTGGAGCCTGCTGTTGAACAGACAAATTGATTGCCGTTGTTGCCTGCGGAGTATAATTTGGCGTAACGGTACCATCTGCACATTGTGCGACTAAATCTACTTGAAAAGCATCACCAGCAACTTGCTTAGGGTCCCCTGATGAATTGGTATTATCAAGCGGTGTAGTATCTAATTTAGTCGCACTGACTGATAAAGTCGCAGGATAAAAGACCTTATTGATGGTCGCTGAGGTAACTCCAGTAGAGCCATTTTCGGCTACTCTAATACCGACCTGTCCAGCATCATTGTATTGTATAGGTAAACTCGCTTCGCCATTACCATCAAAGGTAATAGTGCGAGTTTGGATAACATTTTCATTGGCGGCCATACTTGTACCCGCCAATAAGGGAATCGTTGATCCCGTCGTTGGATTTAAGTAATCATAGCTAAAATCAATAGGCTGATCGCCACTAAATGCAGGCGCACAATTCACTCCAGTATCACTCAACTTTACTGCTTTAATCACCAAGTTAGGCGAACTACAAGAAGCGACATCATTGCCCGAATTAATATCCAAGATAAACCCAGCCTCGGCAAAATTAATATCACAACTACCGCCGCCATTGCAGGTGGTAGCATTAGTGGGAGTAATACTTGGGTTCGCCACCGACAGTGTTACAGTACCTACATTAGTGTAATTAAAATTAAAGCTCGTGCTACCGGCAAAAATTAGTGAGGCAAGATCGCTACCATTACCCTGTACGTCAAGGCTAACAGTATCAGTACTCAGACTGCTACAACTAGCATCAGCGCAAGCTTTAATGGTAACCGTCTCTGGTGCACAGGTGATCCCCGCGCCGTCATGAACAATATCGAAATGGTCGACTTCTGGCGTGGTAATCCCTGCACAAAAACCTTTATCGTCAAGATTATCAATATAGGAGTTATTGAAATCATAATCGCCATCTTTGGCAACAGTTAACGATCCGGCAACAGAAATTGCCCCTTTGATAATATTATCTTTGGCAATATTGCCACTGCCCGCAACATAGATAATAGCGTTAATAATAGAGTCTTTCGCAATCGATAACGAGCCATAAACGATAATCAACACATTTTCAGGCTGCCCGCTGACATTTAGGTGTGTTCCTTTGGGTATGCTAACACTGCTATTAAAATACATCACCGCAGTGCCAGAACCGCTAAAGGTAATAGTCGTCTCTTTAGGTAAGCCCCAGCCCGTATATTCGGTGATGCCATCAGAAAGCACTGTATCGGTATATGAGCCACCAGGAGTAATGCTAGGTAAAGGGTCAACGGTTTCAAATGATGACACTTCACAAGGAGAGCCATTACATTGATTACCTCTACTGAAACTATAACTACCGTTAACCGCGAATGTTTGATCGCCAGGAAATACGTCACTGCAATCAACCGCAGCAACTAAGAAGCTCAACAGTGACAGTAATAAAACAGCAAAGCGATAAAACATTTATAACTCCCTCGCTTCTACTCGCACAGTGCGACTGCTCACAACAATACCGTCGCTATTAGTATCGATTACACCACTGCCACAGCTTCCTGCACTAGTTAAGCGATAATAGTTAATACCATCGTCATCGGTGGCATACTTAGCACAGCTAACCGACGCTTTGCACTGATAAAGCCCTGGGGTGTTGTTAAATTCGTAGTTATGATCGGATGGACAACCAGCATCGGTAATACCAAGTGGGAACAATTGATACAAATGAGCTTGCATGCCTGAATTGGCGGCGGCTAATGCACGAGTACCGATCACTTCTTGCGCTATCGCCTCCGAGCTGGAAGATAAAGTTTTCATTAGCGCAGTACCTAGCAGCATTAACACCACCATAATAAAAATGGCCATCATTAGCGCACTACCGCGCAGTGATTTTTTTGGGCTTAGCTGAACCGTTGGCATAGGCAAAATGATTATTACACATTCACAATTGATGACAGTAAGTATAACCCAAAGGTAACGCTAATCAGTAATGTTAGCAATAATTTATCTTTGCCAACAACTGCTTGGAAAGTATTTAGAACGACTTTGACACCAACTATCGCTAACCGTTTATTATCAACCGTGGCATACCGTTCTTCCCAGGCTCGACCATCCGGCCTCGCTCTACCTCCTAAATCCCTTTAGTCGTGAACATCGCCACTCTTTTGCATCCATGCAACCGTGGCATACCGTTCTTCCTGAACATAAAAAAGCCGCTCAATGAGCGGCTTAAAGGTGTTAGAAGTCTTTTATTATTAAAATGTTCTTTTTCTTAAACCTAAACCAATTAGACCCATGGCAAAAATAAGCAATGTGGTTGGCTCTGGCACAGGTATAGATTCACGTACATAGAAAGTTTCATATGAGCCACTTCCCCACTGACTAGAAATATAACCACTAAAGAAATCACCTGAATCAACATGAGTAAACGTAGTATTCCAATAACGAACGGCTTGAATATAACTACCATCGAGACGCATAAATGCGGCTAAACCCAAGTCAGTTTTTAAAATATTCAACTCGTTTAACGTTGCAAATCTCCAGCCTGAGTGAAATTCTGGAAGCATAAGTTCATTTTCATTTGAGCCCCAGATTTGTATGTTTACGGGAGAAGCCCACGCCCAATCAATTCCCTGATAACTAATAAAGTCATCTTCAGTTAAGTCGGTATTGATAAGTGCTGCGGAAGAGTTAAAAGCAAGTAGCAACATAAAACATAAAGAGATATTTTTAAATAATTTTAACATTATAATTCCCGCGTAATAGTTCAATTAGCTAACATAACCTGTATGCTGCAAATAACACGCCAAAAACAACAAACGATTAATTTTTAAACAAAAACAAACAAAAACTAGCAGTAACATCAAATATAAACAAGCTCAACTGTAAAAATAATTGACATGCTAAGGCACGTTAGCAACGTGAATTTCATGATCAAATACAATAATCTCGCCGTCGCGCTCAAAACCTAGACTTATTTGTACTATTGCATTACGGGTTAAAGTGGCATTGGTAATGCTGAAAGGAATTTTAGAAGTCGGCGGTGCTGGCGACATCAAGTTTTCGGCCATTAGCGAAGAGGCTCCTGTAGGTATAGTTAGCGGTGTTGAGTTATAACCGTGCCCTGAATATCTAATTAATTCATGTTGATTATTGACACAGTAACTAACGGGATCTCTAAAAAAATAGGCTCTTTTTGTTGGTGAATCTGCATCAAATAGTATCCCAGATCCAACCAATGGCGGCGCTAAAGGAATAGTCCATTCATTAACGCCTGCTGTTGGCGTAAATGAATTCACCCGAAATGATTTACCAATGCCGATAAAACTTTGATTATAAATATCTGTAGTGGTTAACGGATAAACAGTAACAAGATCTAAGCAGGTAGGGCCGCAGCTATAATCATTTCCATCCTCTCCAACAAAAGGGATAACAGAAATTTCATTTAGATTTGGCTCGGGAGCAACAGGAATATCTATGTATGTAGTTGAAGCAAGTATAGGAACGAACTCAATACATTGAATGTTAGCGGAATCCGCAATTCGAATACTATTGGGTACTGCATTACGAATTTCGCGGTTCATCCGTTCTATGGCAAAGCGGGCACTGGCAATCAGTTCATCGCGAGCACTAACGTTGACATAAGTTTGGGTGGCTAAACTGATAAAACTACCAATACCAACGGCCATTACCCCCAGTAGCACCATCACCATGACCATTTCGATCAAGGTGAAACCTTTAATTTTTTTGCTATTTGGTTGAATTAACATCAATGGTTTCATTAGAAATTCGCCTTATATGCAGCAAATTCTATATCGGTACCTAGGGGAGTTGTAATAGTTACTGTGATTTTCTTAGCTAGATTATCGCTAGCTAAACCTAACGTTAAGCCGTCGTAAGTCACCGCAACATTTATAGTAAAACTTCCGTAACCTGAATCTAAACCATCACCAGTCGAGTTTTCTTGTGCGTTATAACCATTATAATCGTCAACATCATCAAATAGTTCTCGGTTATTTCCTTCCTCGCTGCCAAAATTCACTTGAGCAGTACAACTAGTGCCGTTTTCCCCACAACGCTCTCTTCCTCCAGCCATGTCGGAGTTTTCATCAAAAGCTCGTCCTAAAATTTCATCAAGCATCGCCTGTCCCAGCTCGGCAGCTTTTACTTGATGAATTTGGTCGGCGCTATGTTGCTCAGTTGGACCAATCAGCGAAGAGACAATCGATAATGCAATCGAAAAAGCGACAATTCCCATGATAATTTCAATTAAAGTAAAACCAGCTGTTAACTTACGGTGACTAAATCGCATGAATATAGCCCTCTGATTCTATTTTTATACTGACAGTTTCATTGGTCGCTGTTTGAGTAATATTTATGGTGCAACCACCATCACAATCGCCTTTTGGTCGCCCCATACCATCAAAGCTTACAGCTTTATTGCTAACACCATTAACATCAAATTTAATATTATAGCGAGTATCAACGATAGCCCCCGTTAAACCCAATTCGGTTTCAGATAGCGTTGAAATATTAGTTACTGAACAATTGGTGCGGTCAGCAACGCCATAGCGACTATCATTAAAAATAATTTGATGGCACAAGGTTGAATTGGTTTGCTGCATGGCCCGTTGTTGGGTTAAACGCAATGCAGAAATCAGTTGAGTGCGAAATGCATATGGTTCAAAACTATCACTACCGGTAAACTTTGGCAGAACAACAACAGACATGATGCCGATGATGATGATCACCGTCACTAATTCCACTATTGTAAAACCTGCCGTTTGTTTGTCCATATTTTTTAGGTAAAAAAGGAGAGCGTAGCTCTCCTTTTTATATATTTAATTCACGTAAAAACTACAAGCATTCTACAACTTGTATATTTGGAACTGCACCAGCAGCCGTTGGTTCTGTATAAAAGGCAAAACAATTAGCCGCAGCAGTTGCCGTGTATGGTGCCACTGGAATGGCATCTGGTGCTGGTTTACCATTTGGATAAACAACAAAAGAACCTCCTACTACGCCCGTAGTGAAATCTTGTGCAACTTCAATAAGATCGCTCCATCTTCCAGCCCCAGTAGCCGCTGCATAATCATCTAAAGGATAACCAAAATGAATATCAGTGACTACACCATTAATTGTCACATCAACACCCGCAGCTTTTGTTGTGTCTTGGTTACCTTTAATTAATGATTTACTATGAACTAATGTAGCAGCACTATTCATGGAAGCTTTTATCGCTTGCAAGGTTGACGTTTGTGCATCGTCTTGAAGGTTTATAAACTTAGGCGCTGCCGTTGCCGCTAAAATACCTAAAATAACAATCACCACAACCAGTTCAATTAAGGTAAAACCCGCTTGACTGTTTAATTTACTTTTTGTTAAAGATTTCATAGTACCGCCTTACATTTTTTATTATTCAAGTGACTAAATTGAAAGCACTTATTTATTATTTAAATTTCTCAATACAATTCATTAATTATTGATATAAACAATCACTGAACTATTCGCTGGTTGATAAACAAAACTATTACCGACACCAGTCGCGCCATTTGCCGGGGCAGTGAAATTGCCACTACCGTCACGCGCTAAGGTCTCTTTTAGATAAAAATGACACAGCGATGTTTCATTGGTGCCCGATTTATCAACGAAATAATCCATCGAGGTATCACTATTAAGTGTTGCAATGGTGCTAGTAACTCGAGGTGGTTGCTGTAAAATACTGTTCCATATATCGATACAATCACTAGCGGCTAAACCACTTAAATCATCGCCGTTGTCACTTAACCCCGTAATATAACCTGGTCTAATATTCGGTGTCGTGGTGGTATTTTCTTTGGTTAAAAACACGGTAATGCCATCGTAATTCACAATATTCTGACTACTAGCATTTTTAGGACGGCCTTCAGCTTCCCATTGTGCGCGCGCAAGTGATACACCGGTGGCAAAACCACCCGCCATACCTTCAATATTGGCTTGTTTAGCTTGATCAGTTAAATCAACAAATTTTGGTATTGCCGTTACCGCTAGGAAACCTAGTATAACCACAACAATCACTAGCTCTATTAATGTAAAACCTGACTGTTTATTCATAACAACCTCAATCACTCTCTCTTAACACGATTCTAACAACGTTTTGCTATACAAGTCACTCACTTAGTAGTGTGTATAACGATTTTTACTGATTTTCAGCAAATATTACCTTGCCACTGCCAGTATGGTATTCAAAATAATCTGTTGATGACACACTATATCGACAAATACGTCCTTGCCCAGTTTGTTGTTCAGCATTGTTTTTCACTTCTACTGTCGCAATTGGCGACTTTATAAAGTTTAGCGGTAAATTCATGGTTAGTTGCCAAATTTTTTCACACGCTAAATTATCTTCGCTAACATCAATCCAGCCTTTTTTATTGACCGTAATTTTTTGGTTACTGCTATTTTCTCTTGTACCATCGATCGTATCCTTAGTAGTAAGGATAATAAAGTTGGGTTTTTTATCCATAAACCACTGACTGCGCACCGCAATAACTTTTGTCGCAAAGCTATTTGCTAAGGCTCTAAAACCTGCACTGGTAATTTGCGTTTCTTGTTTCAAAAAATAGGAAATAAATCCCGCCATCATCAACGCAAACATCACAATCACCATAATTTGTTCGGCTAATGTCTTTTCACGCTTTTCAGTGATCATTTGCTGAGTCATTAACTTAACTTCCCAAACAAAAGTTGCGTTTTATTTCCATCAATAGGGACATAAGCCACAGTTATTTCCCTTGAAATGCTGATGCCATATCCCACATCGGTGTAAATATACCTAATGCCAACACCAACACCATACCCGCGACAATCACCAACATAATAGGTTCTATTTTGGCGGTTAAGGTACTTAAATCATAATCAACTTCTCTTTCGTAATAATCACCCACTTCTTCGAGTAGCTCATCAACACGCCCAGTTTCTTCACCTACAGCAACCATTTGCAGTACTAAAGAGGTAAATAAATTACTGGTAACCGCTGTGCGCAACAAACTATCGCCACTTTCAATACCAGCGCGCATCGCTAAGATTTTTTCGCGCATATAGGTATTATCAACGGCATCAGCAACTAGGCTAAGCCCCGATGTCATCGGTACACCTGCTTTTAAGACAATAGCAAAACTATGGGTAAATCGAGATAAAATAGAACGTTCGATAATGCTGCCCACTATCGGTAATTTGAGTTTACGGCGATCCCAGCGATATTGTCCATCTTGGGTTTTTAAATAGGCACGAATACCAAAAACTGATAATAGCGCGCCGACAAGCAAATGTGGCCAGTAATTTAAGAAAAAGTTCGAACTAGCAATCAATATTTTCGTTGCTGCAGGCAAATCTGCGCCAAGCTTAGAGAACATATTGGCAAATGTGGGGATAACAAAAATGTTTAATATTACAATAGCAACCACCAGCGCTATCATGACAAAGCTAGGATAACGCAGTGCGGCTTTGATGCGCTTGCGGGTTTCTTGCTCGCGTTCAAAGTAGCTCGCCAGTTTGGCAAAGGCACCATCTAACTGGCCGGTATTTTCGCCAACGTGTACTAATGAGACAAATAATGGTGAAAATACTTTAGGATGTTGATTCAAGGCAGACGATAACGCATAGCCGCCCTCAAGTTGGGTTGACACTTCGGCTAACGCTGTTTTCAACTGCTTTGATGTTGTTGACTCTGCCAGCCCATGGATCGCCCTTAATATTGGCACGCCAGAACGCATTAATGCATACATTTGTCGGCACAAGACAATTAAATCGTCCAGAGGAACCGCATTAAAACCTAATAACTCACCTATATCGACATTTGCAGAACCGCCCGTTGTAGCTTTTTGAACTTTTGCTGGTTCAATAGCAATAGGAATGATCTGCTGACGCGTTAATTGCTCGGCAATAGAAGCCGTATTAGGGCCTTCAAGCAAACCTTTTACTTGAGCGCCGGTTGCATTGCGTCCGATATAATTAAATGCCGCCATAATTTTCTACATTATCCTTTAACATCCACCGCTTCAGACAATCGTAATACTTCCTCCACGGTTGTTATACCATCGGCCGCATAATCAAAAGCAGCCAATGCAAGCGGTTTAAAACTTGGACTGGCTTTGGCTGCTTGCGCGAAAGCCTCTGCATCGTCTCGTTTCAGTGCTGCCATCATAGGTTCATTCATTTCTAGTAATTCAAAGACACCAATACGTCCTTTATAACCGGTATATTGACAACTTTGACAACCTTTACCATGTTTAAATAGGGTATTTTTAGCGATATCGCCCACCAAGTGCGTTAGCCACATCAATTCCTGAGGGTCTGGTTGGTATGCTTCAGTACAATTTTCACAGACACGACGCACTAAACGCTGAGCTAGCACGGCCCGCAATGAACTGCCCACTAGAAAACCTGCGGCGCCCATATCAATTAATCGCAAAGCACTGGTTATAGCATCGTTAGTATGCAATGTAGATAGCACCATATGACCGGTTAACGCGCCTCGCAAACCAATTTCTACGGTTTCTTGGTCGCGCATCTCGCCTATCATTAAAATATCAGGATCCTGACGAAGTGCGGTTCTCAGCACGCTAGAAAAGGTTAAATGAATTTTACTGTTTATTTGTACCTGATTTACCCGTGGCAGCCGATACTCTACTGGGTCTTCTACCGTAATAATCTTTTGGCTAGCTTTATTGAGTTCACTTAACGCTGCATACAAAGTCGTTGTCTTACCGCTACCTGTAGGACCCGTTACCAAAACCATGCCATGAGGTCGGGTAATTTGATGACGTAAACGTGCTACCAAATCATCTGGCATACCAGTTTCATCAAAAGACAATAATCCCGCCGATTGATCGAGTAAACGCATAACCACAGACTCGCCATACTGCACCGGCATAGTCGACATACGCACATCAACGCTGTGACCTTTAATTTGCAGATTAAAACGACCATCTTGGGGCAGACGTTTTTCCGAAATATCTAACCCGGCCATTAACTTTAAACGCAAGGCCATGGCTGCAGCTATTTTATTTTCTTTAAGAATATTCTCTTGTAATACACCATCAATACGCTGACGAATACGTAGCTGATTTTCATCTGGCTCAATATGAATATCTGAGGCGCGCATTTGTACCGCGTCTTCAAAAACCGATTGCAGCAATTTACCAACAGTTGCGTCGCCGCCTTCATCAAATGAACCCGATAGATCGAAATCACTAGTCTGTTCGTATTCTTCTTCCAGCTGACTGGCAAACGATTCAATATCGGCAGTACGACGATAAAGTCCGTCAAACGCTTCAAATAGTTGTGACTCCATCACCACTGCAAGTTTTAAACTTTTCGGAGCAAGCATTCTTTCTAATTGATCAAGGGCATTAAGATCGGCAGGATCGCTCATCCCCAATAACACCGAATCACCTTGATCTTCTATCACTAACGCTCTCATACGACGCGCATGAACTTCTGGCAATAAAGAAGCTACTTCTGAAGGAATACGGCGCTGGCTAATATCAAGAAACGGCACGTCTAATTGTTGCGCTAAAAATTCCAGTAATTGCCGTTCACCAATATGTCCGAGCTCGATGAGCGCATCACCTAGTTTGCGGCCAGTGGTTTTTTGGCTGTTCAGTGCCTGCATCAGTTGTTCATTAGTAATGATATGTTCATGTACTAACAAATCACCCAAGCGCATTTTTAATTTAGGTGCTGCCATGATTTATTCTCCTAATTCCAACATCCGCTGCTGAGCAAATTCCGTTGACGCATCAGACAAACCGCCCTGCGCGAGCGCAGATTGATATGCTTGACTCGCTTCTTTAAACTGTCCGTCACTATCATATGCAATTGCCAACCCTAACCACCAACGACCATTTTGCGGTTGTAACTGAACTAACACTTGATAAGCGTTAATCGCCCCTGAAAAATTACCGGTTTGTTGCGCAGCATTAGCCAATGTTAGTTGATACTCGCTATCTAACGTCGCAGGCAGAGCACTTAAAACCTGATACGCTTGATTTGCATTACCCTGTGCTAAGTATAAACGAGCTTTCATTAAACGAAATTCACTGTTTTGCGGATCAAGCGCTATTCCTTGAGATAATAAGTTTATCGCTGGTTGGTATGCCTGACGGCCAAACCATAGTGCCGCAAGCTGTTTACGTGCATTTTTATTTTCTGGCTGCACCAACAATACCTCTTCAAATATTGCTTCGGCCTGTGCAATTTCGTTATTCTCTATTGCCTGTTCGGCCTGCTGCATTTTTTGTTTAGCAAATTCATCAGATGTTAGTTGCCGTCTAGAAATAGCCATACTAGGTTTTTCTGCCACCGCCTTTGCTGCCAATAACTGCTGTGCTTTAGGCATTTCGACTTCTACTGACAAAGAGCCATCGTCAATTGGCATTGGCTTAGCACTTGGATTTTGTTTACTAGATTGTCGTGGTTGCTTTGCTGGCTGAGCTTGCAACTTAGCATTGACTATTCCTTCATCAGCTGGCTGAGGCCCTGACTGTTCTATTGTTTTTCGCTGAGAGATATTGTCTACATCAACTTTATTGTTTTCAGCATTTTTCGCGACAACACTACTTTCAGCACTGTTATCGCCAGTATATGCCTTGGTCGATGTTTGTTGTGCTGCGCTTTTTGAAACCTGCTGATTACCTTCGGTTACTTGACCATCATTTTCTATCAAAGTTTTGTTATTATTTTCAATAACAGGCACTTTAACCGTATTTTTTAGGCTTTGATTCTCTTGATATAGTTGCCAAATAAATAGTGCTAAAGCACCGATAATCACTATCAATAATAATGCAAGCACAGGTGTTTTTTTTGAAGATGCTCTGGTAGAACTAGGTACAGCATTTTCCGGCGCGCTAGGGTGCTCGTTGTTTCGATTTTCTAAATCTTTCAACATTTGATTAATAACACTCACGCCAGTACTCCAAAATAAAATAATAAAGTGAATATTATCATCAAAAATATAACCGTCACGGCAACATAATAGTATTCAACACCAGCCCCTTTTGTATCTTCGGTATCTTGAACTGCTGCATTTAAATGCGCTGGTGTAATTTGATAATGACCTTGCCCGTAACTAAGCATCATCATTTTATGACAAAGAATGTTAACTAAGCGGGGAATTCCCTGACTGGCTTTTGCTACTTTATTACAAACCTGCGGTGAAAAAAGTGCCGCCCCTTTATAGCCGGCAACCTTCAAACGGTGTTGAATATAATGTTGCACTTCAGTCGACGTCATCGCTCTTAACTGATATGAAAAGGTGATCCTTTGTCTCAGTTGTCTAAAATGTGCTTCACTGAGCCGTTGATCTAACTCAGGTTGGGCAAACAATACAACCTGCAATAACTTACGTGTTTCGGTTTCAAGATTGGTAAACAGTCTTAATGCTTCTAAACTTTCTTCGGGTAAGGCTTGCGCTTCATCAAGGATCAACACCACCGAGTGGTTTTGTTGATGTAACTCAACCAAACGTTGCTGAATGCGCTGGGTCAGCAACTGCACTGACATACGTTGCGCTTGCTTCACCCCTAACTCTATCGCCACCGCGCGCCGCAATTCATCAGGTTTGAGGTAAGGGTTAGGAATATAAGCGGTAACAAAATGCTCAGGAATTTCGTTTAATAACTTCCGACACAATAAAGTTTTTCCGGTACCCACTTCTCCCACTACTTTGATAAAGCCTTCGCCCGTTTTTAACGCGGTAAGCAAAACAGCTAGGGCTTCATTATGCGGTTCAAGCCCCAGATAAAAACTGGTGTTAGGCGTTAATGTAAAAGGTAATTCCCGCAAACCAAAGTGGTATAGGTACATAGTTTATTTGCTTTCAGGGAACCATTGTTTCAATAGTTTCCTTGCATCTTGCAATTGGTTCTTCCACGTAGTTTGGCCAACGACAATTGGCTTAAGCATGATCACTAACTCTTTTTTCTGCGTTAATTTACTCTTGCTTTTAAATAGCTCGCCCAGCAGAGGGATATCACCAAGAAACGGCGTTTTAGATTCACTATCAACTTTGCGCGTTTCAATTAAACCACCAATGATCGCTATTTCACCCGATTTAGCGCGAATAATAGTATCGGACTCACGGACACTACTTTGTGCTAACGGTAGAATAAAATCATCATCACTCAGTCTAATGGTTTTGGTTTGTTCATCGGTGATGGTAACTGATGGGTGAACATGTAATATCACTTCGCCGTTAGCATCTATTTGCGGCGTAACATCAAGGGCAATCCCAGAGAAAAACGGTGTTAATGTTAACTCTGGCGTTGTCGTTGTTGCTGTACCTGTTGTGGTGGTCGACGATACTTCGGTAACGAAATACTCATCTTCTCCAACTTTAATCACAGCTTTTTGATTGTTGGTCGCAGTAATTCGTGGGCTAGACAACACTTGTACATTGCCTTGTGTCGCCAGTAATGAGATTACCCCTGAAAAATCAGCATTTTGAAAACTCAAACCAGTAACCCCACCTATGGTCGCAGAGATAGCGTTACCAGCAATACTTCCTGTGGTGGCAAACGTTAAGTCGGTACTGCCAATATGACCCAGTACTTGATCCCATCTAACCCCTTGTTGATAATCATCGTTTAGCGTTACTTCTAAGATTTTCGCTTCAATAATTACTTGACGACGTAAATGGTTTTGCGTGTCTGTTAAAAAGCGTTTAACAGCATCGATTTCCGCTGGCAGTGCACGCACTGTTACTAAGCCCGCCTGAGGTGAAACCATCACCGAACGGCCAGCTTCTTCACCAATAAGAATTTCCAAGGTTTCTTTTAATTCTTTCCAAAAATCAGAGTCAGTTTCGGTATATAAATTTACGCCGCTATTACCGTTTTGGCTATTTTGACCATTGCTGTTATTGGAATTCCCGCTGTTGTTATTGCTACGGTTATTATTGCCACCATTACTATTATTGCCACCACTATTAGGATCGTTTTCTGAGACACCACCCGAGCTTATACGTGTGCTAGAAGAGCCCATGCGTTTAATAAATAGATAATCAACTGGAATAGTTTCTGTGCGAATACCTGCAGGATAAACCTGAATAATATCGCCATAACGACGAATTTCATAACCTAAAAGCTCTTGTGCTAAATCCAGCACTTCATCAAGCGTAACATCTTTTAAATTTAAGGTGATTTTACCACTGACATCAGGATGTACCGCAACACTATAAGGCGTACCTTCAACAATCGCGGCAAAAAAATCTTTCGCTTCAATATCTTTCGCAGCGATTTCCAAGCGTTTTTCTGTCAGTAAGCTTTGTTTTGCCTTATGCATACTTTGTTGCATCAATTCTTGCTGCACTGCATTAGGAACTTGCGCCAAAGGCTTTGGTTTCTTAGCAACATTTGACTGACTAATCGCTTCATCTAATGCATTAGTTGCATTGGTTGGCGCGTCGGGAATAGACTGACACCCAATCAGTAATACCAGTGCAGAACAAAAATAAAAAGGAGCTTGAAACTTTTTCATATTATTTTTTCTTATCATTTTGAATTAGTTACCGCAGTTGAAAATAATGACAATTTCAACTCTCTTTGTGGTGAACTTAAGACCACACCGTGTGCGTCTATCGAGATCAGTTCATATAGACCGATACGGTCTCCCACTATTAGGGTCTTACCATTAATAATAGCCTTGCGTGACTGTTCGCGCGCAATAATCGACTGCAACACTAAAGTACTTTTTTCAACTTTAGTTATTTTAGTACTTGTGCCTATCAACGGCTTAGTCGGATCGAGTCCTTGTCCGGCAAATACCGGAGAAATAAGTAGCAACAAAATAGCTATCATTGGGATACTTTTAGACACCAATAAACTCCCGTTTAGTGCTCAAACTATACATTTCAATTTCAAGTTCACTCAATGGGTATTCTGTCATTTGATAATTAAATTCTTGCCAGAAAAACTTCCAGGATAGACCTTCTAATTGAGTTAAATAATCGCGTAATTGGAAATAATTTCCGGTTAACTTTAATTTGATGCCATGGCGATACAGACCTAATGAGGGTTGCTGTTGCTCATTTTTCAACTGTTTTTCATCTACTGCTGAACTATTCTTTTCGGTGCTAAGCTGTTGTATTGCGATTGGCTGGGCACCCACAAGTTGAAACGACACTAGCGAAACCCCTTTTTGTACTTTTAGGAGCTCGATGAGCGCATGGCGCATTTGTACGGGATCAATTAAGTCAGAGGTTAGGGTTAATAGTTCGGCATCAACTTTTGCTAACTTTTGTTCATATTGAGCAATTTGCTGCTTCAATGCCGTATTAGGATCTTGGGCCAGAGTGCGCTGCAATTCATTTAATGAATTTTTCATTGAATGATTAGTCGACGATAATTGGCTAATTTGCTTTTTCTGCGCTGACATCTCGGTCATTTGACCATCGATCACAAAGTTAAACAGTCCAAACACAACAATAACTAACCCAGTAGCCAAGATCAGCATTTGTTCACGTTGGCTGATCGCCAAAAACTTATCTGAGTATGTGCGCCATATCTTCATATTTATTGCACCTTTGCATCGTGTTTGGAACTCACTTCAAATGTCGTTAATTTTTGCTCATTCTCTTCAAGTTTAAAATTAATAAACGACTTACCAGATAACAACACTGAATCTTCAAAACCAGCGAGCCAAGCAGGTACAGCATCTGCCGCTTTAGCCAATCCAGTAAAAGTCATATCATCATTACTGATATTAACTCTGGTCAAACTAATATCCTGATGATGCAATTTTGACAATTCAGTCATTGCCGAAGCAAACCCAGTAACGGATGTGCGCGTAGAGTCAGTTAGCTGTGCATGCAATGTTTGCTTATTTGCCATGACCAACTTCAATGTCGCTAGTCTTGACACTAATTCAGCATCAGGCCTGCTTTTAGCTAATTGCGCTTCTAAATCACTAAACAGTGCTTGCTGTTGGCTTTGCACTGTCAGTAACTCATTTTTCTGAGCTTGTTGCTGTTGTAATAAAAACTGATTTACAAACAGCCAGAGTAACATCGCAATTAATGCCACACACCAAAGGGTTACGACGCGCCCAAGTGACCACAACGGCTTTTCAGGGAACAGCTCGTCCTGTAAAAGGTTAATAGAATACTTACCAGCCATTAGCCTTGTCCTACTGCATGTAACATAGTTGCCCCAATCGTTGCCGCAAATTCTCTCTGCATGTCTTGGCCTTCGGGTAGCACAAGTAGCTCAACGGGAACATTGGTATTTTCAGCTAATTTTCTTGCCAAAAATGCTTCGGTTGCCATTGGCACAATTATTTGGATACTTTGAATGGGAGCCTGCTTTAATTGTCTTTCAAAATAATCGGTGGAACGCTGCACTTCAAGGCTAAGAGCATCAATCACGCCCATGGTTAATTCATCTTCGTTTTTACTTGATATTTGCATAAAGCCACGCAAGCGGCGAAAGAAAAACAACTGACCATTTTTCACAATCAATAATAATATTTCTTCATTGGGCTGCTGACAGATCAGCAACGTGGCAGCTTCCGTAACCGGGACTAGGCTGGCAAAAGCAAATTCTTCTGTCGTAATCGATTTAACCGTAAAACCATCATCAAGTAACTGTGCAACCATCTCTTTTAGACTCGATTTTTCTGCACATACCACGTTAATTTTCTCTGCACCACTAACGAGCGTTGGCCCATCATAGTAGTCAACAACCATATTATCAGGTGAGAAATTAACCAAATCTTTTACTTGCCATTTTAGCGCAGCATTAATTTCAGCATCAGGAACATTAGGTTTATCAACTTGGACAATTTGAGATTGTTGCGCCGACAAAACGATATGGCATTGCCCTTCGTCTATATGATGGCTTCCTTTTAACGAAGCAAGCGTTGAGACATAATTTCCACCCTCAACAGGCATTTGTTTACACGTTGCTTTATCATCGCTTTGAGTAAGGCGACAATAGGTCAACGAATTTTGACGTAAGGTCACGCCTAAAATATCTGAAGATTCTTTTTTGGAAAATAATTTGCTTAGCGGCATAGTAAATGACATTTATCAGTATTATTATTTATAGAAAGCGAATTTCCCCTTAGTTCATTATCGCTGATTAACCTAAAGGCGCAAGTTTTTTCACTGGATATTTCAACGTTTAATTGAAGAAAATCATCAACTTTTATGAATAATACCTCCCCATTGCAGCGTATAAATCACCCATTATTTGAACAATTCAAACTAAAAGTCAGCATTAAACGTGATGACATGCTACATCCTATCATCTCAGGTAATAAATGGCGAAAGTTGAAATACAACATAGAACATGTCATTAAAAACAACTACAAAGGCATAATAAGTTTTGGAGGTAGTTATTCAAATCACATTCATGCACTTGCATTTGCTTGTCATCAACAACAACTAAAAAGTATTGGTATTATTCGAGGGGAACCACAATACCAGACAAATTTCACCTTAAGCTGGGCTAAATATTGGGGCATGCAATTAGACTTTATCGATCGTAAAACCTATCGATGTCGAGGAGAACAGCCTTTTTTAAAGGCGTTACAACAACAATATCCTGATTATTATATCGTGCCAGAAGGAGGTAGTAATAAATTAGCACTAATAGGCGTTGCAGAAGTCATTAGTGAATTAAAACAACAATGTGATTTTGACAGTTTATTAACACCTGTCGGCAGCGGGGGGACCTTAGCCGGATTAATATCTGCTGACAACAATCAGCACAATCTAATTGGAATAGGGGTATTAAAACAAAGTAACTACTTACACACTGAAATAGAGTCATTGTTAGAAGATAATAAAAAGCACTACTCAAATTGGCAAATTATGTCCCAATATCATGGTGGTGGTTATGGAAAATTTTCCACACAGGACGTAAAAAAAATCAGGGCTTTTAGCCAAATAACCGGTATTGATTTCGAACCAGTTTATTCTGGCAAAATGGTATTGGCACTACTAGACCTCATTGAAAAAAACTACTTCCCCGCTCATCATCATATTGTGCTTTTGCATACTGGAGGATTACAAGGATTAGGCGGTTTAGCAGAGCGAAAACTCATCAAGGCAGATGAATGGCCTTTGCCACCTGTTCCACCGGCTCGGTGAAGAAATGCCCTTGCCCACCATTGATGCCTAACCTTATTAAAGTTTGCCATTCTTCAATCTTTTCCACGCCCAAAGCATAGATAGCCACATGCTGTTGATCACACAAGGTCTTGACGCTTTGAATAAAAACCTGATTTTCGGGTCTTTCATGAATATTGAGCACAATACTGCGATGTAGTTTTATTAATGAAATTGGCGACGTTTTCAAATAATGGGCACTGACAATATGCTGACCAACCTTGTCTGCAAGCAATTTTACCCCTCGCACATTCATTTCAAACAGAAATAGCTGCAGTTCAGTAAAATGCGACACTAAATAATATTCACTTATTTCAATAATGAGGCGATTCGCTATTTTAGGGTACTGTTCAAGCTTAGCGATAAAGTATTGCTGGAATTTTTCAGATAGTAACGAATCTATAGATAAATTTAGGCTGCAATCATCATGTTGAGTTTGTTCATAATTTAGCAAGCGACAGACATGATCAAAGACCCAAATATCAATATCAACTGACATACCACATTTTTGCGCCATAGGCAGGAATACTCTTGCACTGATCAGTGCCCCTTGATGGTCTCTTACTTTTAACAAAATTTCGTGATGCAATACTCGCTCTTCAAGGCTTGCCATCGCCGGCTGGAAAAAAAGCACAAAGGCATTACTTTTTATCGCGTGTGACAAAAATGTCCGCCAATGCAATGAACCTTTAATGTTGTCTTGATCAACTTCACCACAATCATACATATACCATTGTGATGGCCCTTGTAATTGCGCGGCACGCAATGCCATATCAGCTTCAGCCATTATCTGATAAGACGTTTGTTGTTTGTTAAAGACACTTACCCCAATGTGAAAAAATTCTTCGCTATTTACTCCTATCGGCAAATCTACAGCTTGAATATTACGTAGTAATCGATCACACAGTTTGGCGACTTCTGATGCATAAAATCCCGGCAGTAATACCGCGAATTCAAACTCACTACGACGTGCAATAAAATAGTTGGCAATATAACGAAGTCTATATTTTATCGCTTGGATAAGCGTTTCAAGTAATGTCAACGCTTGTTGATGCCCGTAAAGCGACTGCACTAAGTCGCACTCTCTGAATTGGATCAATAACAGCACGCCTTTTGCGTCATCTTCACACAACAAGGCATCTAAACGATTATTCAAAAATTCTCGGTTTCCCACGCCAGTTTCAAGATCAAGCAAGGCCCGTTCGCGGATCATTTGCTCTATATGACTATCTTGATTTTGTGCGGCCATTAACTGCTTTTGTAACCTTGCTATGGCTGTTGATATTTCATCCTCACCATTTAGCGGCTGAAAATCACCGCTAATTTGTGACAAATTAGCCCAGTTCTCTATGGTTGAATAGACTGATAGTTGAGAGTTAAGTGTTGCTTTTAAGCGTTTAAACAACCACCAAATTAACGACCAATAAAGCACAACAAAACTGATAATAAAGCAGAGTAATATCGCGTTGCGACTAAATGATTCTGCATCTATACCAATGCGTGTAGGGAAAATTACCAAGAATAATAGTGAAGAGATTGAAAGCGTAAACAGCAGAGAACTCATTACCCAAAAGTAACGTTTTATGCCCTTTAAAATAGTTTGGGTTGAATACACCAAGCTAGCTTCCCGTATATGCTGACAATAATTATCAACATATTCTTATTTTCGGATGTAGGCTATTAGTGTAGTCAATAATAAATGATAGACATAAAAAAAGAGCTTAATAGCCCTTTTTATGCGTTGAACAAAAAATAAATTTACACTTAAAAAACGTTCGCGATACTTTGCACTAGACCTCTTATCAAATAAGGTTCAGCCTCAGCAAAAGTTAAGTTAACTTTGTTGGCTACTGAAACAATACGTGTTTGATAACGTTTCCACTCAACTTCCTCAACCGAGGAAACAATGTTTTTACCAGACGTACCTTGCGTTAACGTTGCCTGGTTTGATTCGGTTACCGTAACATTTTCACGTGGGCGCTCGGAAATACGTATATCAGTGATCAACGTGTAATAAATATCTTTTACCGACGCGTCTATCATTGTGCCTAGCAAGGCCCCAACGACGGCCATGCCAACCTTTCCATCACCATCGCCCATGGTAGAACCAACGGCGGCTCCGGTTAGTGCACCACTTGCACCTGATTTATCTGCACGTTTATCTGCTCGCCCGGCTTTTAATACATTGGCTTGTAGCATAAAGTGAGCTTCATCTGGGTTATCGGTAATGCGATAACCATTATTCGCTATGGCTGATTTTATCGCTGATTCAAGCTGAATATTAGGCTTATCTGAGGTATTACGAACACGCACGTAAACAACTCTTTTTTCTGGTGCGACTGGATCTAAAAAGACACTCTCGCTCATTTTGGTTTGCACATCCAAGTCTTTTTTGGCCACTGAAGTGTGCAGCGCCCCACAGCCTGATAATAAGACTATACTCGCGATAGTAAAAGCGATGATACCTTTGCTAAAAACTCTCATAATAATTCCTTTATGTTTTATTTAACGCATGGTGTAAGTGTAATATTGAAGCCAAAAAAAAACACCGCACTTTGTATAAAAAAGTGCGGTGTTTTTGTATAAAGATGTATAAATCTGTAAGCGATTAAGCTTCAGCGATAACAATCACTTTAATGCTTGTATCAACATCGTTATGCAAGTGAATAGCGATATCAAATTCGCCAGTTTCACGGATAGTACCTAATGGTAAACGAACTTCAGCTTTAGTCACTTCAACACCCGCTTCAGTGATTGCATCAGCAATATCACGAGTACCGATTGAACCAAATAACTTACCTTCATCACCAGCTTTAGAAGCAATAGTTACTTCACCTAAAGCAACAACTTTAGCAGCACGTGCTTCAGCAGCTTTAAAAGCTTCAGCCAATTTAGCTTCTAATTCAGCACGACGAGTTTCAAAGTGCTCAACGTTAGCTTTAGAGGCAAATACAGCTTTACCTTGTGGTAATAAAAAGTTACGTGCATAACCAGATTTAACTGTAACCTTGTCACCAAGGCCGCCTAATTTGGCGATTTTATCAAGAAGGATTACTTCCATTTTCAAAACCCCTTAGTTAGGTTACTTATGTAAATCAGTATATGGTAATAATGCTAAGTAACGAGCACGCTTGATCGCACGACCAAGTTGACGTTGATATTTAGCAGCAGTACCAGTAATACGGCTAGGAACAATTTTACCACTTTCAGTGATATAGTTTTTTAGCGTAGCGATATCTTTATAATCGATAGAGCTAGCGCCTTCCGCTGTGAAGCGGCAAAATTTACGACGTCTAAAAAAACGAGACATGGATTTCTCCTAATATTTGATGTTACTTGCTAGCAAAAAAACTAGTATAAGTAATCATCTAATCAATCATTTCAATTTGTTGGGCATGCAATACAAGAAGCGGGTTACCATTTCTTGATTCATGACGGTTAATAAAACCAATCACTTTTATCTTGCTGCCTTCAATTAAATCACGTGTTAAGTTTTGCGACATTTCACCTGTTGCCATCACTTGTATTCTAACAAACGCTTGTCTGTTCATGCCCGCTTCATGTTGTATGGACTTATGGTCCATTGAAAACTGACAATGATGAATACCCGCTGGGCTTGTTGAAAGTTTCGGTGGTTTTACCACCTGACCGACCAACACGAGGCAATTCTCTAGGCTAGATAAATCTATCAAAGAGTTTGTCACCAATTACTTATTCTTCGCTTGCAGCTTCTTCTGTTGTTTCAACAGCTTCAACTGGCGCTTCATTAGTAACTTCTGCCTTAACTTCGCGGCGATCGTCGCGACGTTCTTCTTTAGCACTAGCCATTGCTGATGCTTCAGTTACCGCGCCTTTAGTACGCATGATCATGTTACGAATAACAACATCGTTATAACGGAAAGAAGTTTCAAGTTCATCAATAACAGCTTGAGGCGCTTCTACGTTCAAAAGAACATAGTGTGCTTTGTGCAATTTATTGATTGGGTATGCTAATTGACGACGACCCCAGTCTTCAAGACGGTGGATTTTGCCTTCAACAGCAGTGATCATGTCAGTATAACGCTGGATCATTCCAGGTACTTGTTCACTCTGATCAGGGTGAACCATAAATACGATTTCGTAATGACGCATTACGAGCTCCTTACGGTTGTAGCCTCTTAGCTGGATCAGCCATTACCAGTATTGAGGCAAGGAACAAAATTTTAGGCTGATTTAAGGTCGCGTATTGTAGGGAAAATAACCATTAAAGGCAAGAAACATTGCACTTTGAACTCATTATTTTAAATTAGCCGGTAAACATGGCGAATAGCAGCAGCAGTGACAAACATTTATCACTATAATTTCAACAACTTAAACATTGTTTTATTTTTAGATTAATAAACGCTAAATTTTATTATATATTGTCCCACTAGTACTTTGTATACCGAATGAATGGATATTAATTTCAACATTTCCCCCATTACTCACTGCAGGTTAATTATTGTGCTTGAGTTATTTATTTAATTTTTACGGACAGTTAATGCCATTTACTATCAAACCTTTTATCGTGATCACTTTGCTATTAGGCGCTATTTTTAGCTATTTTTGGTTTGATGATGCCGTAGAACCTCAAGCAACTCAGTGGATAAACTACTACGAAAAACCAGCAGACATTAGCCACAATGCTTTTGTTTATCTGATCGGCTTAAATAAAAGTGGTATGACAGCAAATGAATATGGTCAACATAAATATCAACAATACACTATCCAAGTAATTGATAATCATATTGATATCTCTGAAAAACTTATATATCCCGACCCGAGCCTTTTCCCTGATGCAGAAACAGATCCGCTACTATGTGATATCAACGATGTCAGTTGTTTATCCTATTTAGCAGACAATAGAGCAGAGCTTGTTGGGTTAGTCTCTTTCTACCAACCAATACTAAAGCAATACCGACAGTTAGCCAGCTTAGACAACTTTTCCTTTATTGATACTAAACTCACTCAGTCAGATTTCGTTTTTAATACCTTATCTCACCTAGCTAGTTTAGAAATATTGTTGGCCATTTGGGATGATGACTTTACTCGGGCAAACAACCTACTGGTTAATCAAATAGAAATTGAACGGGCGCTAATGGCCAACGCCTTCACTGTTGAGTTTAAAATCTTCCCTATTATTCAAATTGATTCCTTGTACACGCGACTAATACAGTTATTACTCGCGAAACAACAAGCGAGCACAAGTGAATTACTCACTGTATTAGGGCCATTGACCAGTGACGAATTTTCTTTTGAAAAAGTATGGATGAAAATATTTACAGATAACTTAGCAATTTTAAAAAGCGACAATCTATACCAGAACATTAGAGCAAGCTTTCCTGAGTACAATGCCATACCTCTACAATTGCTTTATAAAGAAAAGATGACCATTAACAGTATATTTAACCATCACAGCGTCAATTCAGTCGTCACACTGTTGCCTAAAGCAACGCTAATATCGAGATTAACATCCCATGCCGATGATATTGACGCTATGCAATCAAACATATTCGCTCGCTATAGAAATATTATTGGCGAAGAATTTGCCGCAGCCACTGCGCCACGCTATTTAGACATCAGTAACGGACTCATTGAATTTGACCTAAAACTGTCATTACTCCGATTGGCATTGCAAAGTCAACAACAGCCATTATCCAGTTTACTTAACACTCCAGCGGCAACGAATCCTTATATTGATGGTCAAGCTTTTATTGACGAGCAACAACTTTGTCATAAAGGCAGCCAAGATAACGTATGTATTAGGCTCTATTAAGATAGATCTTGGTAATTTTACCGTCCTAGTTAGCTTGCTAACTTATAGCCTTCCACCACTGGGATTTCCCATGTTCTTTTAATGTTATCCAACGTTTCAACATACTCAAAAGATAGTTCCCAGTGAAATTTGTTTGCTTTAAACCAATTACCACTAGTAGGCTTACTACCGGTGGGTATCATAAATGTAAACTCCAGTTTGGTTTCACCACCCGAAAAATGTATCACTGGCTCAATATCGCATGTCCATACTGGCGTATAAGTTGTCGTGCTATTAGTATTATTTTTGGCGGAAGACATTCGCAGACAAGTCAATATAAGCTTTTGTACTTTATTGAAATTTTCTTTTTGTATGGTAATTGAACCGCTAGTTTTTTCGCCGATAGTGCACACAGATGGTGTTATCGTCAGGGGCGCTTTTCCTAATCGTTCATATTTTTTTTGTTGATATTTACCAATAACAAACAACAGTAGTGCAAATACCGCAAAAGGTAATGCAATAAATAATCCGTTAAAATCACTTTGATTAACGAGTATTTCAGCAGCAATACCTAACACAGGGAGTGAAAAAAATACTGCCGCGATATACATCCCTTTGCCGGTATTTTTTTCTTTGCTATAAATTTTACGGCTAAATTCATTGATCATAAAAGAACCTTCACTAATAACACCAAAGAGCACATTAATGACTAGCTAACGACAATAACTAGTTTGCTTCCTTACTTTTATAAGCAAGTTTGTGCGCATGCTGTTCCCAATTTTGGCCATCAAAATTCGTGACATTTACTGACTTAGGCTGAGTATCTAAACAATTGACATTAATATCAATTCCATCGGGATTGGAACGTGGTGTATAAAAGGGTTTAATCCCACAATGTTTGCAAAAAGTATGTTTGGCAACACCTGAATTAAATGTGTAAGTTGTCATAGACTCTGTCCCTGACAACAATTTGAATTGGCTTAATGGGACAATTAAATGCAGATAACCTGATTTTACACAAATAGAACAATTACAATAATCAGCCTCGATATGCTCTGGCGCTTCAATTTCAAAGCTAATTGCTTGGCAATGGCAGCTACCTTGATAAATCATTTAATACTCCTAAAACTCAGCGCACGTAAATCGTTTTAATTGTGCAGGTTACCCACTAATTTGCATTAATACGCTGTCTAACAATTTCAAATAAACAAATCCCCGTGGCAACAGAGACATTTAAACTGGAAACACTACCTGCCATAGGGAGTTTTACCAACTGATCGCAGTTTTCACGGGTTAAGCGACGCATGCCTTTACCTTCTGCGCCCATTACTAACGCCATAGGGCCCGATAACTTAATATCGTAAAGGCAGGTATCAGTTTCGCCTGCGGTACCAACGATCCATATACCCATTTGCTGCAAGCTTTTCATGGTCCTAGCCAAATTGGTCACTTGTACTAAAGGTACCGTTTCCGCAGCACCAACCGCAACTTTACGCACGGTTGCGGTAATTTTCGCCGCATTATCTTTCGGTACTATAATAGCCTGTACGCCAGCGGCATCAGCATTTCTCAAGCAAGCACCTAAATTATGTGGGTCGGTAACACCATCAAGGATCAAAAAGAATGGCAACTCGCCTTTACTTTCTACCGATTGAACAATGTCGTCCAAATCTGATTCCGTCAGTGTTTTTCCAGGTTTAACTCGGGCAATAACCCCTTGGTGCTGTTCGCCATTACTTTTTTCGTCCAACACTTTTCTGTGCACCAGTTGCGTCGAGATTCCGTATTTACGGGATAAATTAACAATCGGCATCAACCGGTCATCATCACGACCTTTCAATAGCCATAATTCAATGAAACGTTCAGGTGCTATTTTTAACAAGGCATTAACTGCGTGAATGCCAAATACTAACTCGTCTTGCTTTGCCATATATATTCTTCTTTACTAAGTCGTTTTTTTACGCGCATTTTTACCTGGTCTTTTTTTACGTGCTTTACGTTTAGTGACCTTAGGTTTTTCCGATTTGTGCTTTGGTGATTTCTTTTTAGCTTGCTCTGAAGCTCCGCCATGTGATTGTTGTTTATTACTTCTGGTGCTACTCGATTTACTATCTTTAGTATTTTTTGTGCGATCGCCATCCTTTCTTTTTAAGGGTTTGGCTCGACTAATGACCGCATTTTCACCTGATAGGGTCAGATCAATTTTTTTCTCATCAAGGTTAACCGCGGCAACTTGCACTTCAACAACATCACCGACGTGATATTTTGCGCCAGTATTCTCACCAGTTAAGGACATGCGGACGTCATCGTAGTGATAATAATCATGCCCTAACGAAGTGATGTGGACTAAACCTTCAATATGTAAGTCAAGCAAGCGAACAAACAAGCCAAAATTAGTTACTGTTGATATTACCCCCCTGAATGTATCACCGACATGATCCTGCATATATTCGCACTTAAGCCAATCATCAACATCACGTGTTGCATCATCAGCACGGCGCTCAGTCATTGAACAATGCTCGCCCAATTCCGTAACCACTTCGGGTGCATAGCTGTAACAACCATCGTTAGCAGCACTATTATGCACACCTTCTAATACTGCTTTGATCACACGGTGAATCACTAAATCAGGATAGCGTCTAATTGGAGAAGTAAAGTGACTATATTGCTCTAACGCCAAACCAAAATGCCCGATATTCTCACTTTGATATACCGCTTGCTTCATCGACCTTAGCAGCATTGTTTGAATGAGCTCTTGATCAGGACGCCCTGCTACCAACGTTAATATTTCACTATAGTCAGCGGGCTCGGGTTGTTCTTTACCCGCACAAGACTGAGGTAAAGCTATGCCGAGCTCAGCGAGATAAGTGACAAAATTTCGATATTTCTCTTCACCTGGCTTATCGTGAACCCGAAATAATCCCGGCATTTGATGCTGCTCAACAAATCTAGCCGTCGATACATTCGCTAAAATCATGCATTCTTCAATAATTTTATGCGCATCATTTCTAATGACAGGTTCAATCGATTCTATTTTTCTATCGGCATTAAAAATAAAGCGAGACTCTTCTGTTTCAAACGCAATAGCGCCGCGATTAGTACGCGCTTTAACCAGTGCAAAATACATTTGATGAAGGTTTATTAAATCCGGGACTAACTCTTGATATTGTGCGATTAATGCTTGATCTGGCTCTTGTTCTTCACTGCCTAAAATAGCGGCTACTTTTGTGTAAGTAAATCGCGCTTTGGAGCGCATAACGCTCGGATAAAACTGACTGTCTAACAGCTTTCCTTCCGCGCTAACCGTCATTTCACAGACCATGCAAAGACGATCTACATCAGGGTTTAATGAACACAAGCCATTTGACAATTTTTCCGGCAGCATTGGGATCACTTGGCTGGGGAAATATACTGAGTTGCCTCGGGATATAGCTTCATCATCCAACGCGGTTCCCGGTCTGACATAATAACTGACGTCAGCAATAGCCACCCACAATCGCCAGCCACCGCCATCTTCAGGCTGACAATAGACTGCGTCATCAAAATCGCGCGCGTCTTCGCCATCAATAGTCACTAAAGGTAATGCCCGCAAATCTTTGCGCTCAGCAAACGACTCTGAGTCTACTTCCTCGGATAGTTCGTCAATCTCATCAAGCACTGTTTGCGACCATTGATAAGGTAAATCATGTTCGCGTAGGGCAATTTCTATTTCCATCCCAGGCGCCATATACTCACCCAAAATTTCAACCACTTTACCAACCGCATTTGAACGTTTTGTTGGCCGTTGAATGATATCTACCACCACCATCTGACCGTGTCTTGCTCCCCTTTTTTCATCGGGACTTATCAATATATCTTGCTTGATACGTGCGTCATCAGGAACAACACAAGCAATGTTATGTTCAACAAAAAATCGTCCGACTATGGCATTCTTTCTTGGTTCGATAACATCAAGAATTTTGACTTCTTTACGTCCCTTCCTATCGGTGCGATCTAACAGGATAGCTTCGACAATATCGCCATGAATAACGCGCTGCATTTCATGCGAAGATATAAAGTAATCTTTGCCGCCCGAATCAGGGGCAAAAAACCCATAACCATCACGGTGACCGATAACCCGCCCAGTCAGTAAATTATTTTTCGGAGCTATCGCGTATTGTTTGAACTTATTAAAAATAATTTGGCCACTATTTTCCATGGCACGTAAGCGGCGTTTAAGACCAATAATGAGCTCTTCATCACTATAATTTAAGGTCTTACATAAGGCTTTAAAAGATGGAGGAATATTTGACTTTTCAATCAAGGAAAGTATCAGTTCACGACTGGCAACTGGTTTTTCGTATTTTTCGGCTTCTCGTTTTGAATGTGGGTCGTTTAGAGTCACAGCACTTTGTCATTAGCTTTTTGTTAAGTATATCGCAGATAATACACTATGGCTGCCTAATTATTTTAAATATTCTTTAAGGACTGTTGAACTTTATTGTTTAAATTTCATTCATTCAACGGTCTTTAGTTTGGTCCGTTAGTCATCGGTAAAGTTGTCCTATATAAACTCCTCGCAATAAAGAGCAAAAAGCATTTAGAAAGTTATGCAGAACAGCAAAATATCAACCTTGTACTACCTTACCTTTTAGTCGGTTTTGCCACCATCAATAAACTTGTTTTTTAGCCTTATCGACAATATGCTCAGGCATTTTTTTTGCTAACGACGCTAACAATTGGCTAATTTTTTTATGGGTGTTTTTATCATCGGTGACTGCATGATGCAGTTGAGAATATAATTCAGGGTAATCTAATGGACTGCCTAATCCTTTATTATAAATCTCCGCTAGGCGAATTTGTGCCTTAAGATTGTTGAGAATTGCCGCCTCTTTGAGGAATAATATTGCCTGCTCAATATCAACCTGCATAAACTTGCCGATATGATAATAACGGCCAAGTTGTTCAAGTGCTTCTGGTAAGCCCTGATTTGC
The DNA here is from genome assembly GCA_040779335.1 of Colwelliaceae bacterium 6471. Taxonomy (GTDB): domain Bacteria; phylum Pseudomonadota; class Gammaproteobacteria; order Enterobacterales; family Alteromonadaceae; genus JBFONV01. The sequence goes on along the minus strand of JBFONV010000001.1, from coordinate 144,030 downwards.
AGCTTCACGCATATAATAAAGACCTAATTTCACATCTTTTTTAATACAGACACCATAAGCTAGCATATCACCCCATAAAAATTGATAGGAAGGCATTTTAGCTTTAAAGGCTCTCGCCTCTATGTCTTGTACTAACTGACATTCATCCAAGACAACTTGGCTTAAATGTTTGTTTTCTCTAATTAATTCAAGTAATTGATTATCAGAATAAATTTGAACTGCCTTTAGTTCAGCTGCGGTCACTGAGCACGATATGCCAAGGTATAAAATAATGGAGAATAGTGTAAAACGCATATTACCAACCTAAATAGCTGTCAATTTGAAAACAATGTAATACTAGTGCATATCAATGATATACCGATATATCGGCCGATAACATTAAAAGTGCAGTATTATTCTATGTAAACTTGCTGTTGATAATGAACAGCAAGTTTAATACCACGACGATAGTTATTAGAAATATTTTTATACTTGCACAAAGATAATGAACAGCTCACAATGGCCTAAAAATTAAACGTTAAGTGAGCCGTGAATGTCAGAACTTAATCAATTAATTGAAAATTCAAAAGCCAATGAAGCCATTGCTCGCAAGCTATTTGAAATTGAAACGGAAATTCTTGCCTGCCAATCTAGTCACGAATTATTAAAACGTTTATTGGATCTGATCACAGAGAAATTCAATCTATCTGGAATTTGCTTACTATTGGTTGACCCTACGCCTGTTAACTATTTGATCAGCGGAAATTTGCAATCCCCGTGGCACCAAAAAAACACGCGGCGCATTTCACTTGAACGATTACGTTCATACCACAACGATAATAAACCGTTTCTCAGCAACGAACTATCTAGCTTATCTGATGTGATCCCTACATCGTTATTAGTCAATACTCAGTCAGCAGCCCTTATCCCAATCACCTTAGAAAATAAATTTTTTGGCAGTTTACTATTTACCGATAGCGACAAAAATCGTTTTCATAGTGCCTTGGGTACCTTTCATTTGGAACAATTAGCGGTAAAAATTAGTCTGTGCTTGTCTAACGCGTTGATCCGAGAACAATTAGAGTACATGGCAAATTATGATCGATTAACCGGAGTCGCGAATCGTCGTTTGATGGAAATTTGTTTAGGTGAAGAGTTAATCCGTCAAAGGCGTTATAACGTGCCATTCTCTGTACTTTTTATCGACTGTAATAAATTTAAGCAAATTAATGACACCTACGGCCATGATTGTGGTGATAAAGTATTAACTTATGTTGCAGCACAATTATCTGAACTTATTAGAGAAAATGATAAATGTTTTCGTTACGCCGGTGATGAATTTGTCATCACCCTTGCCAGTCAAACTTACAACGACGCATTACTCGCGGCCAAGCGATTGACTGATTTTTTCATTGCTAATCCCATGCCTTATCAAGGTAAAAAATTACCGATTACCATTAGTTGTGGTGCCGCACAAAGTGATGGTAAACAAAACATAGATGAACTACTCAAGCGTGCAGATCAGCAACTATATCTGCACAAAAAAGTGTGTTCAAAGCAGTTGTAAAATAAGCGGTGGCTAAAATTGGATAAATAGGCTTATATTTAAGGACGAGCAATACTTAAGTTTTTAATATCCTAACCACTAGTTTCGACATGGAGAATAGGGCTAACGCCAATAGTTGTAATGATCGTTGAAATAAAAATTGAAGAACTCGCTATAGGTAACTATGTTGTTGAAATCGTTAAACAACGGGGGAACTATAACCTTACTAAAGGCGGTCATATAAAAAATGACAATGTCATTCAAAACCTTGCCAAAAAAGGGGTTGAGACGTTGCTCATTGATACGAGTAAACAACTTGATGTTCAAACAGCCCCTGAGACAGCAGAGCAACAACCCTCCACTGATATTCCCACAGAATACGAAATAAGATCTTCCACAACTCCTGTTATTTTAGAAATTAACAAAGCAAGAAAGTTATTTAAAGAGTCCAAAGACATCCAAAGGAAAGTATTTGACGACGCACTCAGTGGCCGAGAAATAAATATGGAAGCGGTGACTGATGTTACCAATAAAACGATTGATGCTATTTTTAAAAATCCTGATTCGCTAGCCTGCATCATTAATATCCGCAAAAAAGACGAATATTTATTAGAGCATTCAGTATCCGTTTCTATTTTAATGACGATATTCTCACGCTTTTTAAAAATTGATAGAAGTTTGGTTTTAGAATTGTCTATTGGCGCATTTTTACATGATGTCGGTAAAATTATGATCCCCGATGAGATATTAAATAAACCCGGAAAACTCACCGACTCCGAATTTGAAATAATGAAATCTCATGTTAATCATTCCATCGAAGTTATAGAAAACACGCCAGATATATCGAAATTAAGCTTAGAAGTCGCCGCATTACACCATGAAAAGCTAGATGGACAAGGTTACCCTTTTCAGGTTCCTGCAGAAAACATCAGTACCTATGGAAGAATGATCACTATCTGTGACATTTTCGATGCGCTAACCGCCAACAGAGTATACAAAGACGGCTACAGTCACGTAAAAGCATTTAGTATATTAAGAAACCTAGCGCAAAAAGATCACTTGGATACACGGTTAGTCGATTTATTTATTAAGTGCATGGGAGTATATCCTGTCGGCACTTTGGTAGAGCTACATTCAAATAAATTAGCGATTGTTGAAAGTCGCAACCACGAAGACCCCATAAGACCAAAGGTACGCTCTTTTTATAACGCCCAACATCACCATTATATTATGACGCAAGATATTGATTTAACCAAAGGGGATGACCATATCATCAAGGGTGTCAGAGCCGATGATTTTGATCTAGACATGAACAAAATCATCGAATTTTTATTAATGGAAGGTTAAACGTTACTGTCTAAAATCTATATTTGCCTGAGCGGCAAAATAAGCAAACATAGTATAAATTGCCGTGTTTAATTTAAGATCTTTAGCATTCACTTTGTCTAGCGTGTCATTTTCAGTGTGATGATAATCAAAATAATGACTGCCATCTGGTGAAAAATTAATGCTTGGCATACCCGCTTCGCTTAACAGGCTCATATCTGATTGTGCTTTAGCATTATTTTCGGTGTCAAGTGTAACGCCAAGCGGAGCAAGATATTGAGCAAACTCTGCAATAGCCGGCAGCGCATTTTCACCCACGCCAGATTTTATTTGGTAAATTGGACCAATACCAAAGTCCCACTCAGCACCAATAGTATGTTGTTGCATGTTATCTTTGTGTGTTTCCATATAAGCTTTAGCGCCTAACAAGCCCACTTCCTCGGCAGCAAACAATATCACGCGCACGGTTTTTTCTGGACGTGTCGGCAAATCACTAAGATGTTTGGCTGCGGCCATCACCATGCCTATACCTAATCCGTCATCTAATGCACCAGTACCCACATCCCAGCTATCAAGATGTGCGCCGATGGCGACAATCTGCTCTGGATACTTGCTACCTGTGATCTCACCAATAACATTCGCCGATTTAATCGTTTTTTGCTCATTAATGCTTGCAGAAAGATTAAGGTAAAACTTAACAGGTTGACCTCTTCTTATTTGATTGACCAACATATCAGCATCTGGATTTGAAAGCGCCGCAGCAGGAATTTTTTTAACACCGTCTTCATAATGCAAAACGCCGGTATGTGCTGTTCTATTGTTATCAGTACCAACAGAGCGCATGATCAGGGCCAACGCGCCTTTTTTTGCCGCAACCGAAGCTCCGTTAACACGAGTACCTACAGCAGGTCCATATCCTTTGCCATCAATATGACGTTCCATACGATAAGAAACAAAGGCGATTTTCCCATCAAGACTCCCTTCAGGAGCCGCTTTTAGCGCATCAAGGTTTTCAAAATGTACAACTTCAGCGTTGATGCCCTGTTTCTCTGTACCAACGCTACCACCGAGTGCAATAGCGACCATTTTTTGCGGGTATGGCGCAAGTATTTTCGCTTCTGCTTCACCTCTAATCCATTCAGTTCCGGTGACTTCTTCTGTCCATACTTTATCAAAACCCAACGAGTTCATTTTCGCTACCGCCCACTTCACTGCCAGTTCATCACCTGGTGTACCCATAAGGCGGTTACCGACTTCAGTAGTTAACGATTCTATCAGTTGATAAGAAAGCTCTGACTTTAATGCTTGTTGTTTTAACATCTGTAGTTCTTGTTGCTGACTTTCAGATAACACCGCGGCATTTACACAGGCAGATAAGCCTATCAATGCGGCACTAGCCGCTAATTTTAGATATTTTGCTAACATTATTTTCCTTAGACTCATTTTATAACGATAATTAATGACAGTATTTATACCATACCATTCATTTAAACACGCACACCTGCACAGTGTTTAGATACACTAATTTTTATGCGGCATTCTCAAAGTTACTGTCTCGTGGAATACGTACAGCAACGCTTTTTTGTTCTTTACGTTTATCTCTTAACACCAACAAACAAGGTGTTAATATCAAGGTTAGAACGGTTGCAAATGCCAAACCACCGGCAATGGCAGTTGCCAATTGTGTCCACCATTGTGTTGACGGTGCACCAAAAACAGCAGTGCGCTTAAAGAAATCCAAATTGACCTGTAAAACCATAGGCATTAATCCCAAAATCGTTGTTATGGTCGTCAGCATAACTGGACGTAAACGCTGCGCTCCTGTTCTTAATATAGCGTCAACCGCCGAATAGCCTTCTTTACGTAAAACGTTGTAGGTATCAATAAGCACGATATTATTATTAACAACAATACCCGCAAGCGAAATAACGCCAATCCCCCCCATGACAATACCAAATGGTTTTTGCACCAATAGTAGCGCTAAAAATACGCCAACGGTTGAGAAAACCACTGCACTTAAAATTAAAAATGCCTGATAAAAGCTGTTGAATTGTGTCACTAAAATAATAGCCATGACAAACAAAGCGATACCAAAAGCATTAACCAAAAACGCTTGCGATTCTTGCTGATCCTCATTTTGACCTTTAATGGAGATATCTACGCTGGGATCTATGCCTAATTCGGGGAACTTAGCCTGTAATTTCGGTAATTCTGTTAATAACTGCGCGCCAGGCACTAAATTGGCCTGTATCGTCACCACTCGTTTACCGTCAACACGTCTAATGGTATCTACTTTAGGCGCGGCCTTACGCTCAACAAAACTGCTAACAGGTACTAAACCGACTGAAGTTTTTAGACGCAAGGTATCAAGGCGCGAAATATTGCGTTTATCTTCGGGATAACGCACTCGAATATCAAGTTCGTCATCGACATCATCGGGACGATATTCGCCTAGTTTTAAGCCATTAGTCACCATTTGTACGGTTGAGCCAACTAATGCTGCATCGGCGTTATAGGTCGCAGCTAGGTTCCTATCAATATCTAATTGCCATTCAATGCCGGGCTTTGAGCCTGTATCTTCAATATCAGTAAATTGGCCATTGCTTGCCAATGCATTACGGATAATTTTTACCGATTCTTGCAACTGTTCAGGATAACGAGAACTTAATTCAATACGAAGATCTTTACCGCTTTGGGGGCCATCTTCATTTTTACGTACTTCAATTTCAACCCCCGCTAAGTCGTCTGTACGTTGATGAATGTCAGCGATGATAGTATCCGCCGTTCGCCTAAACTGCCAATTGGTAAAATTAACCTGAAAGGTACCCACTTGGTCATTACCACCAGTTAGGGTATATAAGGTTTTCAGTCCTTCAACATCAAGGATCCTGTCCTCAATAGCAACCATAATGGCATCTTTTTCTTTTACCGATAAATCGCCATAAGAGCGCACCACCATAGTGGCACTGTTTGGTTCGATATCAGGAAAAAATACTGCCCCTAACCCTGAATTCCCATAGGAAAACATCACAACAACAGCGATAGAAAAAGTACCCGCAATTATTTTCCAAGGATGCTTTATCGCCCGTGTCAGCAAACGCACATATTTACCAGTAAATCCTGTTAACTGTGTTAAATCACCATCTTCCGCTTGATTAACTTGCTGCTGTTCTTCCTGACTGATGACGCGAGATTTACCAAAAACGGTTCCTATAGTAGGGACAAATATTAATGCCATAGCCAGTGAAGCTGTTAATACCGCAATCAAGGTGATAGGTAAATATTTCATAAATTCACCCATCATGCCTGGCCAAAACATCAACGGAGCAAATGCCGCTAAGGTTGTCGCCGTCGAGGCAATAATTGGCCATGCCATTCTTCTCGCGGCAAGCCCATACGCCTGTCTTCGACATTTACCTTCATTCATTTGACGATCGGCAAATTCGGTGACCACTATCGCGCCATCAACCAACATACCAACCGCCATGATCAAGCCAAACAAGACCACGATATTTACCGTTAACCCAGCAATAGCCAGTACTAAAATACCAGTAAGGAATGCTCCAGGAATAGCTAAGCCGACTAGCATGGCAGAGCGCGTACCAAGCGCAGCAATAATAACAATGACAACTAATAATACCGCTGAAAACACGTTGTTTTGCAAATCACTTAAGGTATCTTTGACATCAAGTGATTGGTCTCCGACATAATTAACCATTACTTGATTGGGCCATGCGACTCTATCTGCTTCGATCAGCGCTTTTACACCGCTCACGGTATTAATAATATTTTCACCAGAGCGTTTTTTTACTTCTAGTGAAATCGAGCGCTCACCGTTTAAACGGGCAAAGGTCGTAGGGTCTTTGTATGAACGACGAACTGTTGAAACATCTTCAAAGGTAATGACCCGATCACCATCCACTTTAATGGGTAATTCTAATAGATCCTGAATAGTTTCAAACACTGAGGGAACTTTAATGGCAAAACGCCCTTTACCGTTATCCATAGTCCCTGCGGGTACGAGACGGTTATTGCGCTCAACCAAATTGTAAATGTCATTTTGATCTAAGCCATAGCTTTCCATCAGCAAAGGATCTACGATGATTTCGACCATATCTTCGCGATCACCACCGATGTCAACTTCCAGCACTTCCTGCATGCCTTCAATCTTATCTTTAAGATCACGAGCAAGTGTGAGTAGCCCTCGTTCAGAAACAGGGCCAGAAAGAATGACCGTCACCGCCGGTACTTGATTCGCCATAGTCACTTCATGTACTTCGGGCTCTTCGCTTTCTGATGGCAATTTTGCTTTTGCCAAAGTCACTCTATCTCTAACGTCAGCCAAGGCTTCCTTTGGATCAAGACCTGCAATAAACTCTAAGGTAATTGAAGCATGTCCTTCGCTGGCATTTGCTTTCATTTCTTTGATGCCAGCAATCGACTTCAGTTCTTTTTCCATCGGACGAACCAGCATACGTTCAGCATCTTCAGGAGAAATACCGTCATGAACAATAGAGACATAAATAATTGGAATAGTTACATCTGGGTTCGATTCTTTAGCGATATTGGCGTAAGTAACGGCTCCTGAAATAAGTAGCAAGAGAAATATCATTAAAACCGAACGCGTGCGAGTTAATGCCGCATCAATAATCGTTAACATGCTATTCCCTCTATTTACCTATAACAGGTTCAACGGTATCACCCGCTCGCACAAAACCTTGTCCTAAAGTAATAATGTCAGCTTGCGCACCTAATCCTGTTAGCCAAATTCCGTCACTTTCACTCTTAACAATATCAATTGGGGTAAAAATAACTTTATTGTCGATGACGGTTTTAACCCCAATATTTCCTAGCTCATCCAAGGCTAATAACGCGGGGGATATTTTTATAGCTTCAACTTCATTTAAGGCAACGTTCACTTCACCGCTAATACCTGCCATTATTTGTAAGTCGGCATTTTCGATTGCTACTTCAATTTTGAAAGTATTAGTCGCTTCATCAGCAACGCTAGCAATATAGCGGATTTTACCCGCATGATTGTTATTATTGAGCAAGCGAACATCTGCTTTTTGGCCCACTTTCAGTGCACCTATTTGATTTTCAGTAACGTGTGCCCGCACTATCATAGGTTGCAAGTCAGCGATCATGGCGATGTTATCGCCACGGTCAACATAATCGCCTTCTTCGACATAACGAGTATTCATAACTCCGTCAAATGGTGCCTTAATCACGGTATGAGCAATATCAAGTTCTAGTGCGACAATGTCGGCTTTAACTGCTTGTAAATTAGCGTAGGCGCTACTGACTTGTACTTTTCCTTGATAACCATCAGCACTTAGCTTTTTTGCTCCCTCATATTCAATTTCGCGTTGCACTAATAATGCTTTGCTTCTAGATAATTTTGACGCTAAATCATTCATCGCTATTTTGGCGATAATTTGACCTTTTTTTACCATAGCGCCACGCTTAGCCATTACTTCTTCAACTTTTCCCGAAACTTCCGCTTTCAACGTGACAATACGATCAGGCTCAGTTCTGCCGTATAATTCGATAGCGTCATGAATACGCTGAGCGAGTATTGTTTCAACCTTAACTTTAGCAATGGTAATATCTTGTTTGATCTTTTCATCTGGAATTTCTTGCGCTTGCATCACCCCTGAAGCCATCCACAACACTAAAACAATCGTGATGACTATCGCTAACACGTATGGGCGCTCAGCTAACCATCGACGACTTTTTGTCAAATCAGTCATTATCTCTCCTTTGACTAAAGGTAAAACACAAATTATAGGGCGCTATATATTACAGGCCCTATTGGCGAGAGTCTAAACAGACATTGAAACAATTTGTAACCACTTTGCTTGGTTCAAAATTAGCGGCAACATGCACTAAGTTAACAACATTTTCATACTGACAGAAACAACAAAGCCGACATTACGTCGGCTTGTTATCAATGATGACCATTTTATAATGAAAAGGACGAACCACATCCACAGGTAGTAGTAGCATTAGGATTGTTAACTAAAAAACGGCTCCCCTCGAGCCCTTCAACATAGTCTACTTCGCCATCAACCAAATACTGCAAGCTCATCGGGTCAATCACCATAGTGACACCTTTTTTAACAATAGTCATATCACCTTCATTGACCTTCTCGTCAAAAGTAAAGCCATATTGAAATCCCGAACAGCCACCACCGGTAACGTAAACACGTAACTTTAAATTGGTGTTTTCTTCTTCCGTGATCAAGGATAATACTTTATTGGCTGCGGCATCGGAAAATTTAATCGGTAATTCTGGGTTTGACATGAAAATCTACTTACAAGGTTATTAATTAGGGTGAATTATCTTAAACTTGACTGTTTTAATCAAGTATTAGTGTGGATCTATAAGTATTAGATTATTAAACAATTGAAAAATAGATGAAGATTACCGCAATAACATTATTCACTGGTATTCTCCAAATGAATAACACTAGGCCAGTCATAGTTCTCATCTAAGCGCTTATATTTTTGCCACTTACTCTTTGTTAATATTGCCGATATCGTAACGGTTTCGGCAATGAAATCTGCTGGTAAGGTGAATTCACCCTCAATAATTTGAAAATATTGGAAACTAAACGGCAGTTGTTTTTGAGTCTGTGATGAAATTTGACTCAGTGCCAGAGTATGAGGTTTATCGTTCAAACTGCCCACTACTTCAAGTTGCACATAACCTTTCGCAGAACGCCTACGCAATAATTGCTGCACTAAAGTCACTTGAAAACGATAATGATGAGGACTTTCTGTCGACCAAACAGACAAATCATCAATAACAAGACCGTCAGCCTGCTTTTCCGGTGCCATCACTTTTTCATAAAATGCCAGTTCCTTTTTAACCTGATAATGCTCGGTTTCGATGGCCTTTAATTGCTTCATCGAACGTTCATTAGCCAAGCGTTCTACTTCCAACTCCACTTCCAACCGATCAATTTGACTGTCTTGCTGGGTTTGATAGGCATATAAACTGTCTAAACGCTGTTTTTGTTGTGCTAAGGTTTGTAATTGGTAACCATGGAAAAAGTTGCCGATACGATAACCGCAAAATAAACAAGTTAAAATCAACAGTAGAAGTAATATTGCCGAACGAAACGGCCCTAATCGTTGTGCAACGATATTAAGATTTATTTTTGCTAACCAATTCATTTGAAAAGTATTATGATACCAATAATTTATAAATTTTATTTACAATAGCCAGTTTCTTTCACTACTAAATATGTAAAGTTATGATTTCTTTCGCTGCAGCCAAAAAACGCTTAGCAATGCCAAATACCTCTTGGCAAATTTGTATACTAGCTATCATTGGCGGCTGTGCTTCTGCTCTGCTGATTATTCTTTTTAATCTAAGTATTTCTGCACTGCAAAATCTATATCTTTCTCAGACGCATGACTATACCAGTTTAGATAATATAAGTCGTATTGATTTACCTATTATTGGTGCATTAGTCATTTTACTCAGTTCTTGGATCACTGGTTATAAATATCTAAGAACAGGCATTCCTTTTGTATTACATCGTTTAAAAGTCGCCTACGGTGTTATTCCATACCGCAATACCCTCAATCAATTTTTCGGCAGTGTAGTGGCGCTAGCCTCAGGTTTCTCAGTCGGTCGAGAAGGACCCGCGGTTCATTTAGGCGCAGCCTGCAGTAGTTATATTGGCAGTAAACTAAAGCTGCCCTATAACAGTATCAGAACCTTATGTGCATGTGGTGTTGCTGCCGGTATTGCCGCCAGCTTTAATACCCCAATTGCCGCGGTGATATTTGTAATGGAAGTCATTTTGCGTGAATACAAAGTTTATATGTTCATTCCCATTATGTTGGCCGCCATTGTCGGCTCGATGATCACCCAGCATGTTTTCGGTCCTGCACACGAGTTTGAGCATTTTCGTCAAATAGCTTTAGGGTATCAATATTACCCATCACTCATTTTATTAGGGATATTTTTGGGCACCTTAGCCTTTGTTTTTAACCGATACCTTGTTGCGCTGATCAAATATTCAGAAAAATACCATATAGTTCCAAGGCTAATGCTCGCCGCATTTATCACCGGTTTATTGGGTTATCTGGTACCTTTTGCTATGGGGATAGGTACCAGCGCCATTGATTTTTCATTGGAGCATCAATGGCACTTTCAATTATTAGCCGCTTTGTTAGTCGCGAAAATTTTAATGACTATTTTTGCCCTAGGATTAGGTATTCCTGGAGGAATAGTCGGGCCAATATTAGGCATTGGTGCTATTGCAGGTACTCTTGCTTCGGTTATTGTTTTACAGTTTTATCCTTCTGAAAATTTAGGTAGCGATTTCGCCCTAATGGGCATGGCGGGGTTTATGGCGGCAACACTGAATGCGCCATTAGCGGCATTGCTTGCTGTACTTGAATTGTCCCACCAGTTAGATGTGATCATTCCTGCGATGATCGTCATTACTTCTGCCTGCTTAGCCTCTGGGCAATTTTTTAACAATCGTTCAATTTTTACCATGCAACTCGATGTTCAAGGCTTGCAATACCGCAAACCACCGATAGAAAATGCTTTACAAAAAATAGGGGTGCTGGCGGTAATGAATACTCAGTTCACTTTGTTTAATAATCATGAAATGGCTCGGGTAGAAGCTCATCTAACCGAGAAAAATGCCGAGAATTTTGCCATCATCACAGACAGTGACTCAGAAAATATGCAAACAACAAGCTATACCTGGGCAGAACGTAAACTTTCAGAGGATCTCATTTCAACTGATAATATTATTCAACATCAATTATGGCCGTTATCGGGTCAAGCAACACTCGCAGAAGTGTACGCTTTATTGGTAGAGCAACGCTGTGGCGGCGTGTTTATTTATGACAAAACCCCTAATAATATTCAGGGTGTAGTAACATTTGAGCAAGTTAGACGCTATTTATTAGAAGGAAAAACTTAGCATGACAACAATTTTGTGGCTAAAAGCGTTCCATGTGATTTTTATGGTGGCATGGTTTGCTGGTATTTTTTATCTACCTCGTTTATTTGTCAATCACGCCGAAAGCAATGAAATAAAAGTAACAGAACACTTAAAAGGCATGGAGCGAAGATTACTGTATTTTGTTACCCCATTTGCCGTACTGACGGTCTTATTTGGTATCGCACTTATCTATCAATATGGATACCAATGGTTTGCTGGGGCTAAATGGCTGCACATTAAGCTAGCCTTAGTGGTTTTATTACTCATTTATCATGCTTATTGCTTTAAATTACTGAAAACTTTTGCCGAAGACAAAAATACTCGTTCAGGTAAGTTTTATCGTTTATTTAATGAGTTACCTGTAATCATTCTATTTGTGGTTATTATCTTAGCCTATGTAAAACCACTATAGGTTCAACGAGCAAATCATCATAACATTGCTACGAATCTATTGTAGCAATGCATACGTTAAGGCAAGTAATCACTATTTATAATCATTATAAATATACCATTTTTGTGCTATATTCCTGCGGCAAATTTAATTATAGCCGCTAAAAATTGTATTTAGCCGAGGTAAAAGTATGATGAAATTTCAGGGCAGTCATATCCTTTCTGTTTCGCAATTTGACCGAGAATCCATTTCTCGTATTCTGCAGGTTTCATCGCAGATGGCTCCCTATGCAATGCGTCAAAAACGTTGCCATGTTTTAGACGGGGCGATATTAAACAACTTATTTTTTGAGCCAAGTACGCGAACCCGAGTCAGTTTTGGCGCTGCTTTTAATTTATTAGGTGGTTTTGTTCGCGAAACCGTGGGTGAAGAAAACTCTTCATTAAGCAAAGGCGAATCCTTGTTTGATACCGCGCAAGTGATCAGTGGCTATTCCGATGTTATTGCAATGCGTCACCCTAAAATGCATTCGGTTGATGAGTTTGCGCGCGGTAGTAGTGTGCCAGTTATTAACGGTGGCGATGGTGCAAACGAACATCCGACCCAAGCACTATTAGATTTATTTACCATTCAATCAGAAATGAGCCGTTATGATAAGGGGTTAGACAACTTAAACATCACCCTGATGGGCGATTTAAAACACGGTCGTACCGTACATTCCTTATCTAAGCTACTTAGTCTGTATAAAAATATAAAAATCACCATGATCTCGCCACAAGCGTTACAGATGCCAAATAGTGTTATTGACACTTTAACAAATGCCGGTCATGAAGTGATCATCACAGATAAAATTGAAGATAACCTCGCCTGTGATGTTATTTATCAAACCAGAATTCAACAAGAGCGTTTTGCCAGCAAAGATGAAGCTGAACTTTACCGTGGACACTTTAGTTTAAATAAACGTATTTATCAGCAATATTGCAAAGAACACACAGTGATCATGCATCCATTGCCCAGAGATTCTCGCCCTGAAGCCAATGAATTAGATACCGATCTTAACGATTTAGACAATTTGGCTATTTTTAGGCAAGCACAAAATGGTGTCTTAGTTCGCATGGCACTGTTTGCATTAACCTTAGGTGTTGACAATCTTTTAACCCAATATGAAAAACCAGTCACTTGGTACCGCAACAAAAATTAGGCTTATTACTATGACACATAAATCTGAGCAATTATTTGAACATGCTAAAGATATCATTCCTGGTGGGGTCAATTCACCAGTACGCGCCTTTAATGGCGTAGGTGGAACACCATGTTTCATCAAACGCGCCGATGGCGCGTATATATATGACGCTGACGATAATGCCTACATTGATTACGTCGGTTCTTGGGGACCAATGATCTTAGGGCATAATCACCCGGCAATAAAAGCTGCCGTGATCGAAACTGCCCAAAATGGTTTAAGCTTTGGTGCACCGACTGAATTAGAAATCACCATGGCCGAAAAAGTGCGTGAGCTTGTACCATCCATGGAAAAACTTCGCATGGTAAGCTCAGGCACAGAAGCAACCATGAGCGCTATTCGTCTAGCACGAGGTTACACTGGTCGAGATAAAATATTAAAGTTTGAGGGATGCTATCATGGTCACGCCGACTCGCTACTCGTTAAAGCTGGCTCTGGCGCATTAACATTAGGTGTACCTAACTCTCCCGGTATTCCAGCCGATTTCGCTAAACATACATTAACGGTTAGTTATAACAATATTGACGAAGTAAAACAGATATTTACTGAATTTGGCGATCAAATTGCCTGTATCATCGTTGAGCCCGTTGCTGGCAATATGAATTGTATTCCGCCTGTAGAAGGTTTTTTAGAAGGCTTACGTGCGATTTGCGATCAATATAAAAGCGTACTGATATTAGACGAAGTAATGACTGGTTTCCGCGTTGCCTTAGGTGGCGCCCAAGCATATTACAATATTGAGCCAGATCTAACGACTTTAGGTAAAGTCATTGGCGGCGGCATGCCAGTAGGTGCTTTTGGTGGTAAAAAAGAAATTATGGATTATATCGCCCCCGTAGGACCCGTTTACCAAGCAGGAACGTTATCAGGTAACCCCATTGCGATGGCGGCAGGTTTAGCTTCACTCAACGAGTTATCTAAAGGTGATAAGCATCAACAACTCAGCGCGGCCACCGAAAAACTGGCTATGGGCTTTAAAGCCGCAGCTGAGCGTAACGGTATTTCATTGAGTATTAATTATGTTGGTGCAATGTTTGGTTTCTTTTTCACTGATGAAGATAAAGTGACTAGCTACGAACAAGCAACAGCTTGTGATACAGAGAGGTTTAAACATTTTTTTCATCTGATGTTAGACGAGGGAATATACTTGGCACCATCAGCATTTGAAGCCAGCTTTTTATCTACCGCACATGATGATGACATCATTGAGAAAACATTGCTGGCAGCCGATCGTTGTTTTGCAAAACTTTAACATCTTTGAACATATTACCAAATAGACAAAACGTTATCTGAGCTGATAACCGATCCTGATATGAAAAAGGGTAAGCACTGGCTTACCCTTTTTAGTTATGTCCTTGCTATTAGTTTTTATCAAGTTGTTTTAACTAAGGCCAACTCTTGTTGCAACCACTCATATGCATTTTGCCAACCTAATTCTAACCCCGAAAATAAACGCGCATTCCATTTATCTACCGCTCTTACTTTTTGTAATTGTTTAGTAGATTTTTCACTTTCTGGAGAATAATAAACAAATGCTAATGCTTTTAAACCGCCATATGACGCTACACTCAATTGAGCTTCAAACGAGTATGTATATTGATTAACACGGTTAATCAGCATACCAAAATCTCCCTTAAAATGAGCCGAGATAAAATCATTGCACTCGTCGAGCATTTCCAAGGTAATTTCTACACCTTGATCGGCAGTAACTTCCAAAATATTCTCTGAAAGCACTTTGAAATATCCAAAACTTAATCGATGTTTCATTCAGCTCTCCATTATCTATTTGCTACTTTCATCAACTTTAACGTCAGTAAAATTAGCAATAATACTCAGATATGTAATACCACAACATGTAAGGTAAACGACGCGCAAGCGCTATCTACCTTGGAAAATAAATATAGTTGAGTAATAGAAGAAATCAAAAAAAATTGTACTAATCACCAAATATTTTTTCAAACCAAGAGCGATTATCTTTAACCGGCTGTAAACAATCAGGAGTGATAACAATACTTTGGGCTATTGTGGGATACTCAATAGTATTTGCACAATTTTGTGCCACTGCATTACCGGTTTTTAATTCAAACGAGGTCATGACAATGCCATCTGGAACTTCGACATTTTTATTGATCACTCCTTGCTGCTTCATATAGTCAGCAAATAAGATCAGTGCACCGCTACTTCCAGTGAGTTGGGTTGGTTTGTTATCATCACGCCCAACCCAAGTGGTGACCAAATGCTTGTTATCATAACCAATAAACCAACTGTCTCGTTGCTCATTACTGGTACCGGTTTTCCCTGCTAACGATTTGTCTTTCAGACGCCAAGTCAATGATTTAGCCGTGCCATCTGTCGTCACTTGCGTTAATGCATAATCCAATAAATACGCGGCTTGGCTTGAAACACGTTGTTCGTGCGCAGACACAAAGCGCCAAATGGTTTCTCCTTTTGCCGAACTGATATGCGTGATGGCATGCTCTTGTTCATATATTCCGCCTGCCGCAATTGGTAAATACAATTGATTAACCTCAAACGGTGACATATTCAATGCCCCTAATAACATCGATGGACGCATAACTATATCTTGCGGATATCCCAACAAATGAATCGCACTAGCGACATTATCTAACCCCAGTTGCATCCCTAAATTTACCGTGGGAATATTTAACGAATGCACTAAGGCATCAATTAAATTAACTTGGCCGCGATATTTTCCGTCGTAGTTTTTCGGACGCCATTCATCCCCTGAATCACTAGTCAGAGTAATCGCTTTATCGTCTAATAAGGTCGCGAAATTGAAACGCGCATATCGCTCCATTGCCGCTAGATATACTGCCGGTTTTACTAGTGAGCCTATCGGCCTTTTTGCTTGTAGCGCGCGATTAAAACCGGCATAACCACTTTCTCGACCGCCAACCACTGCACGAATTTCTCCCGATGCAATATCAGCAACCACCATTGCCGCTTGCAGATCAGCTTGTTGATATTTAGCTTCTAACTCAGGAAGCTTCTTATCAACAGTATGCTCTGCTATTTTTTGGCTTAGCGGTGAAAATCCGGTAAATACTCGAATGCCAGATTGTTGCTCTTCTTCGGACAGTATCTCAGTGAGTTCTCGTTTAACTATTTGTAGATACGCCGGATATTTTTGCTTAACAAAACGTCGGTTTTTCCTAATCGATAGTGGCGATTCAACGGCTCGCTCAAACGCAACGCGTGACAATATATTTTGCTCAAACATCAGCCGTAATATTAGATCTCGTCGTTCCAGAGCGTGCTCAGGATAACGCCACGGATCGTAATAACTAGGCCCCTTAACTTGGCCAATTAATAACGCCATTTGCTCATCGGTTAAATGAGCAAGTGGCTTACCAAAATAAAACTGTGATGCTAAGCCAAATCCATAAATACCGTTTGCGTAATGCTGACCTAAGTAGACTTCATTAATATACGCTTCTAATAGCTGATCTTTGCTGTACCTCTGCTCTAAAATAAGAGACATTATGGCTTCATTTACTTTGCGCCACAGTGTTTTATCACGGGTTAAAAACATATTTTTAACCAGTTGCTGCGTTAGGGTACTGCCTCCTTGCACTGTTCGACCTGCCCGCAAGTTGTTGTATAAAGCGCGCATAATGCCAAGCGGAGAAATGCCATGATGAAAGTAAAAGTTGCGGTCCTCCACCAACAACAAAGTATCGAGTAATTTTTCAGGCACATTTTGCAAGGGCACTATCACCCTGTCTTCTTTGCTTTGCGGTAAGATGCGATCCAACAACAGTGGCTCTAACTTAGTCGAATTAACTTCGGCATTATCCTGTTGTATCGATTGCACATAACCGTTGTGTGCATTGATGGTGATTTGTTGCTCAGGCTCTAGACCCGAGCCAAAGTCAAAAGCACGTCGAAAAAGGATCAGTCGATTAGCCGACATGGCGAATTCACCAGGTTGATTTACACGAGCAACCTTTTTATAGCCTGCTAACAGCAGAGATTTCTTTGTGTTGGCTAAATGAATGGGGCTGCCGATATCAAATTGTTCTATTTGGCTAAAGACTTGTACAGGCACTTGCCAACGTTGCCCTTCAAAGGTGTGCCTCACTTTACTGTCTAAATACAAGGTATAAAATGCTAGGATAACAAGCACAACCAAGGCTAATTTACAAAAAAACCACAGTAACCTTTTCAATTTTGGGCTTTGCTTGGCCTTATCACTTACCACAGACTGCTCTATCTTAGTTTTTGGCACTACTACTTCCCTGACTTATCACCATCGTTGTCGTTTAATAACTTTATATTGGAGGATTTAAGTCGTTGCCTAAATTTAGCCTTTGCTAACATTTGCATGTCTTCTACCTGATCGCTTTCATCCATAATCTCTCGTCCCAAAAGGGTTTCAATCGCATCTTCTAAAGTGACGATACCTGCGGTTTGTCCAAAATGGTCTTCCACTAGAAATATGTGCTCATGGCGTTTAATAAACATATCGAGCAAAGCTAATACAGGCAAACTTTCAGACACCCGATGCAAAGGTAAAAGTATGGTATTGATAGGATTATCGCCATGGCCTTGGCGCTCCTGTTCATAGAGGTGCCCCTTTATGATCACGCCACTAATATCGTCTACCGATTGTTTAAATATTGGAATACGTGTAAAGCTCGATGTTTGCTCAGCGGCTAATGCATTAAGTATCGTTGTGTTTTCATGGAGCGCGTGAACCACACTCCGTGGTGTCAGAATATCTGCTACTTTTAATTCTCTCAAGGTGAAGATATTTTCAAGGAGTTGATTTTCTTGGTGAAAAATAGAGCCTTCTTTATACCCTAATGCAGCAAAAGCTTTAACTTCCTCCAAGCTAATAACATCGGTTTTATTTTTATTAAATAAGCGAGTTAATAGTGATGAAAGCCAAACCATCGGGTAAACAAGCTTCACCAAAAAGCTGATCACGTAAGCCGATGGAATAGCCAAAGAGCGCCAAAATTTAGCACCGATAGTTTTAGGAATAATTTCAGAAAAATACAAAATCGCTAATGTTAATAAAAATGCGATCAGCGTTTCTTTTTCTTCGCCAAAGACTCGAATGGCTTGAGCACCAACACCAGCAGCCCCCATGGTATGGGCAAATGTATTCAAAATTAAAATGCTGGAAATTGATTTATCAATATTTTTTTTTACTTTGCTTAAAACTTTACCACCAACAGGTTTGCTTTTTTGAATTTTAGCAACGTAGCTTGGCGTTACCGATAATAGTACCGCTTCAAGAATAGAACAGAGAAATGACACGCCAATCGCAATTGCCAAATAAATAATAAGTAAAGTCATTCAAATAATTTAATCATCAATAAATAAAAAAATATTGTAAACCAGCTTAATTGCCATTGATATGCTTTTTCGTTTTATTGGTCGCTTGCGCATTAGCAGGATCATCAGGCCAGTAGTGCTTTGGATACCGACTTTTCATCTCTTTTTGCACCGCTTTATAGCTGCCCTGCCAAAATGCGACGAGATCTTGGGTCACTTGTATTGGCCGTTGAGCAGGCGAAACAATTTCCAACACCAGTGGGATACTGTGCCCTTTATCACCAACACAAGGCGTTGCTTGCGCGCCATATAACTCTTGCATGGGCACAGAGACAATCGGCGCCTTTTCGCATGTATATCGAATAGGGCAACGGCGCCCTGTTGGACCAACAAAATGAGTCGGCGCAACCTGTGATAACCGCTGTTGTTGTGAATAGTCCAACATTGACATTAACATTGCTGATAAGTCTGCTTTATCTAACTGAGCTTTGGTTTTTACTTGGCCGACAAACGCTTCAAACCAAACGTCTAAAGTCGCCATTAAGTTTGACTCCGACATATTTGGCAGTTCTAGTTGTGTTTGGTAACTATTTAGCCAACGTAAACGCAGTAATAACTCAATATCGGCCTGGCGCCACGCCAACCAAGCCAAGCCTCTTTTTTGTACTTGTTCAACCCACAGTGCAGCAATATTATCTGAGCTAAGCGATTTCGCGAGGACTTGCTCTTCGATAACAATACTGCCTAATCGCTTTTGCTGCGATGCTGTGATGCGATCGCCCTGATTGTCATAGCCAACATTAGTATGCTGTTCAAGCTTAACCAACCGATATTCAATAAGCTGATCTATGTTGAGCGGCGCCGCTAGGCGAATAAACAATTGATGATTATAAGAAGAGAGTTGCGCCGCCACTAGGTAGGTTTCATTAACCATGGCATCTTCTATGTGCAGAGAAATACCTTTACCATTTTGCGCAAGATATTCACCCGTGCGTGCGCGAGACTTTGCAATACGTTCAGGATAGGCCAACGCCAGCAATATGCCACAATGTTCAAGCGGTAATTGATTAATAAAATTAGCCGTAATATTAACTTTTTTATCAAACGATACTTGTTGCAAAAGCCTTTGAGTTTGCTGGAAAATACGCGAAGCAATGCCTTGATGAGCGCCACCTTTTACCGCTAACTTCCTCACTCTCTGACGAATATCGCCGTTATATTTGGCTTGTTCAGCATTGAAAATATCCCGTTCTTCTAATAACGCCGTTAATACACAAGCTAACACGAGTAAATTTGCTTGTTTTAGCTTACCCTCCAGGGTTTGTGCTTTTATGATCATATGAGCAAAACGCGGATGGCAGCTAAGTTTAGCCACGGCATTGCCATGTGTGGTTAGGCGGCGATGTTCATCAATCAGCTCAAGTTGCGCTAATTCTGACCATGCACGCTGCTCGTTATTTTGATCTGGAGATTCTAATAGCGGCAAGTCATTAAGTTGATGTACGCCCCAGCGAACTGCTTCTATCAGTAACGGCAACAAATCGGTTTGCTGAATTTCACTGACACCATTTTCAACTCTGCGATCGAAATCTTGCTGGCTAAAAAGCCTGATGCATTTTCCCGCCTGCATACGCCCTGCTCGTCCAGCGCGCTGAATGGCCGATGCTTTAGAAATGCTTTTTTGCTGCAGTTTATTGGTCAAAGTGTGTGTATCATAAATAGCGATTTTTTCCAAGCCACAATCAATAACCAACGTAACTCCTTCAATGGTTAAACTGGTCTCCGCTATATTTGTCGCCAGCACTAATTTATTGATGCCATGTTGGCAAGGTGCAATAGCCTCTTGCTGCGCACGCAGGGATAAGTCGCCATATAACGGACATAAAATAACGGATTCAGGCATAACTTCGGTTAATTGCGCCGACAGGTAGCGAATATCGCCACTGCCCGGTAAGAACACTAATATTGAGCCTTGATGAGCAAGCAAACTTTTCTTAATGATAGTTAACGCGTGCTCTCGCCACTGGCGAATAGAACGGGGAGCTTGATACGAAATATCAACAGGAAAGCTTCGCCCTTGACACTGCAACGCATACGCATCAGGGATTTGTAATTGCAGCGCTTCATTCATTAATGTTGCCGACATCAGCATAATACGTAAGTCATCTCGCAATCCTTGTTGAATATCCCGACAAAGTGCATAGGCTAAATCTGCCTGAACTGAGCGTTCGTGAAATTCATCAAGAATAACCAACGCACAATCAGTCAACTCAGGATCATGTTGAATAATTTGCGTTAAAATACCTTCGGTGATCACCTCGATTTTAGTTGTTGACGAGACTTTAGTATCATTGCGCAATCGATAACCTATGGTTTTACCAACTGGCTCACCAATTTGTGCAGCTAGGTAACAAGCAACGTTTTTGGCGGCGATGCGCCTTGGCTGTAATAAATATATTTTTTGCCCGACAAAGGGCGCAAAATCTAGCAACCATAATGGTAAACGCGTTGATTTTCCAGCGCCGGGCTCAGCCGATAAAATCAACATGTTATGCTGCTCTAGGGCGCGTAAAAAATCAGCTTTGATATTATCAATGGGTAAAGAAATAGACATATAACTAAGATTTGTGCTCAATGGATGTTTTATAACATATTCGTCGCAAGCTGAATATCTGATATTGTCTACTATAACAAGTGAATGAAGAGTGTTCCGACCTTGTATTTAAACACAAACATTAAGTTAGCGGTTCGATTAGCGACTTTTTAGCTATAAATGAGCATGAGTGATGGTACGACTATTTTTTGCATTAGACATAGAGAAACCAGACCAAATTGTGATCGCTAAATGGCGAGAACAGGTTTTAAACTTACCCTTTAAAAAAATCCCGCGACAAAACTTTCATATCACGTTAGCTTTTTTAGGCAGTATTTCTAATACTGATCGCCAGGCATTAATTGATAAAGCAAACACCTATATGAGTGAATGTTATCAGCTCAATTCAGTTAAACGTCCCCTGAATTTACATTTAGATCACACCGGCTGGTTCAGAAAGCCTAAGGTTATTTATCTAGCCAATAGCATTATTCCTGTTTGGTTAGATAAACTCGCCAATTACCTGAATGTTTGTGCTAGTCAGTTAACTATATTTCAGGAAGAACGCGCCTATAGTCCTCACATTTCTCTGTACCGAAAAGCGACCACTTCAGCCGATAAATTTTTACATACCACAGAACAACGATTACGCGCTAATATCACGATCACCATAAAAAGTTTTAGCTTATATCAATCGGTTTCGACGCCTGACGGTGTTCAATATATTCCTATAAATCAATGGCGTTTGTCATAAAGCAACTTATTGAATTTACCCATTAATAAAAACTGGCAATTTGGGCTAAATATGCTTACTTGGCAACCTTAATAAAACCTGATACCAATAATGCCCGTTTCACTTTATATGGAGTGTAAAATGACGTTAATTAGCCATGAAAGCTACACCATAGAAATTGAGGATAATATTTTAAATGTTAATGCTCATGGATTATTCGATGATGGCGCTACACAACAATACAACGAGGATATGCGCGTATTAGTTCACCAAATGCAAGGACAACCTTGGGGGTCATTAGTTACTTACCACGGTAATGGAATATTTAGCCCCGAAGCTGAAGAATCGCTCACTAAGATGACTAAATATCGAGTAAAATTTGGCATGGTTGCCAACGCGACGGTTATCCTTAACAATGTGCATGCAGATGTACAACAAATGCAATTACAGCGCATTTATCATCCTAATCACATTATTTTTCATGTTTTTAGTGATCATATAAGCGCACGAAACTGGTTATCTCACTTTTTACAGAAACAAAAACTAACCGTATAAACACTGGTTATTACGTAAAGCACAACTCAACAATCGCTAAGCAAATAAAGGCAAATTTGTTAAGTTGTACTTTATTGATCAATAAATAGCTAAACAACAATCTTTAATCAATTAAGGAAAAGATCCCGTAACAACAGTCCCCTATTGCAGCAATAATTCTGCGATAGTTGCGATCCCTAAACCTGTCGCTCCAGCTGCCCATAAACCATTTTCATTCCCATTATACGCAGCCGCTAAATCGAAATGTAACCAGCCTTTGCCGTTATCAGGCACGAAGCGCGACAAAAAGCCAGCAGCGTTACTAGCCCCCCCCATACCGCCACCTTTTTGCGGGCGACTATTAGCGGTTTCAGCAAAGGCTGATGGACACTTATCTTGATGCCAAGGCTCTAATGGTAACTGCCAAATAGGTTCTTTGCTTTGCGTGGCAACCCTTTTAGCATGTTCAGCGGCGTCTTGGTCCAAGGCAAACAGCGCCGTATAATCACCTCCAGTAGCCCCCATTGCAGCTCCTGTAAGAGTGGCTGCATCGATAATAAGCGGTGATTTTGCTTCAGCTGCCGCCATCAAACCATCCGCTAATACCAAGCGCCCTTCCGCATCGGTGTTGGCAACTTCAACCGTCACACCGTTTTTATAGGTAAGAATATCACCAAGTTTATAAGCGTCATTACTCACCATGTTTTCCGCGCAACATAAGAACAATTTCACGCGTTTGTCTAATCCTTGTCTGATTGCTAGAGCCATAGCACCAGCGACAACTGCTGCACCGCCCATGTCACACTTCATTTCAAACATGCTTTCACTGGCTTTTATACTATAACCACCACTGTCAAAGGTGATACCTTTACCCACCAAACACGCTGCTACCGGTTCATCTGCTTTACCGCTGGGGTTATAGTCGATTTCTAATAGGCACGGTGCATTAACACTTCCTTTACCGACGTTATAAATACCCACCCAACCGTGCGATAGTAATGCATCACCACAAATAACTTCTGAAGAGATATGAGCAGGCGCTTGCGCTTTTAAATATTCAGCGGTTAGCTCGGCAAGTTTTAACGGGAATAATTGTGCAGGAGTTTGATTAGTTAAATCTCGGCTCCACGCATAAACGGCTAACTTATCGTTTAATGCGTTTATCAGTTGACTATCACCAGTAAATTCAACATTGGTTAATTTTCCTACTGACGTGAAACCAAGTGCAAACGCCCATTGAGTGTCTTTATCCCAATGTTCTCCCTGTAAGCGCGCATGAACAACGCCCAGTTTTTCTATTTGGCGTGCCGCCTTTTGAATATTGCGTAGATACTGAGCATCTTGTTGAGCAACATAAATACAAATATCTTCGCCAATAAACTGGACAAGGTTATCTTTTTGCCAGCCAGTCGCAGAATTTTCGTTACATAAAAGAATGTTTGCTACCTGAGTCATTATTATTCCTTATTCATTATATATTCTCTAAAGTTTACACCAGCGCCATGAAAATTTAACCTACTGTCTCCACATATAAAAAATAAAATGAATAAATGAAGTTGCAATTACAACAAGGAATATTGATCCAACGCTATAAGCGTTTTCTTGCCGACGTTACCTTAACCGACGGTACGACTAAAACCATGCATTGTGCAAATACCGGTGCCATGACTGGCTGCGCGACACCAGGCGACACCGTTTTTTTTAGTACCTCAGATAACCCCAAACGGAAATATGCCAACAGTTGGGAGTTGACACAAACGCAAAATGGCGATCTGATTTGTGTTAATACCCTGCGTGCTAACCAATTAGTTGAAGAAGCACTTACCAATAAAACATTAGCTGAATTTATCCACTACACCCATTTAAAACGAGAAGTGAAATATGGCGATGAAAACAGTAAAATTGATTTTTTGCTAGAACACACATCACTGCCCAATACGTACATTGAAGTAAAAAGTGTCACGTTACTGGAGAAAAGCCAAGGCTATTTCCCTGATGCAGTAACGATGAGAGGCCAAAAACATTTGCGCGAACTAATCACCATCGCAGAGCAAGGACACCAAGCTGTTTTACTGTTTGCGGTATTGCATTCGGGTATCAATTCGGTGAAAGCCGCCGCTCATATTGATCCCGAATATGCCAATTTGCTGATGCAGGCTAAAGAAAAAGGCGTGGTCATTTTAGCGTATAAAGCTAAATTTGAATTAACACCTGAGGGTAGCAATATTGAACTTTGCCAAGCAGTCCCAGTAATTTATTGAACGAGTAAAAGTGATTAAATTACCGGCGTTCACCGATGTTTTAATGACTTTTAAAAATAAATTATTGACTAAAGGGTTAAAAAATTGCTAAAAGAGCTTGCTTGAAAATTATCGCTTACCAAGCCAAGGTCATCTAATACTTATTAACTTATTGATATAAAAGTTAAACATTGTTTTTTTATCATATTACCTTGATTTTTATGTCTAGCGACACAATATAGTCCTGATAATTCAGGTCTATTTAATATTGGCACTTGCAACTAAGTGGGATCGCGCAGCTGATGCGACGAAAATACGGTTAAGTGATAATCGTTTCTCCTACTTAGTCTATGTAGCACTAGGAGATTTAGCATGCCAAAAAGTATGAACAAACCGTTGGGTATTTTAGCATTAGCTGGCGTAGAGCCTTACCAAGAAAAAGCTAATGAAGAATACATGAATGAAGCTCAGCTAGAGCACTTCAAAAAGATTCTTGAAGCTTGGCGTATGCAGTTGCGCCAAGAAGTTGATCGCACCGTAACTCATATGCAAGACGAAGCCGCTAACTTTCCAGATCCGGTTGATCGTGCAGCGCAAGAAGAAGAATTCAGCCTTGAATTACGTACACGTGACCGTGAACGTAAACTGATTAAGAAGATTGAAAAAACGCTTCAACTTATCGAAGATGACGATTTTGGTTTCTGTAAATCTTGTGGTATCGAAATTGGTATCCGTCGCTTGGAAGCTCGTCCAACGGCAGATCTATGTATCGAATGTAAAACCCTTGCCGAAATCAAAGAACGTCAAATGGCAGGTTAATTTCAGCACTAGGTTACACCTTTGCTGATTAACAATCCGCTAAAACAGCGACCACATCATTGCTATCGTGGTCGCTTTGCCCCCTCTCCATCAGGTTTACTTCACTTTGGTTCGCTTGTCACTGCGCTTGCAAGTTTTTTAGATGCTAAGCACAATCAAGGACAATGGTTGGTACGAATTGAAGACATTGATCCGCCAAGAGAACAAGCTGGCGCGAGTGTTCAAATATTAAAGACATTAGAAGCCTTTAGTTTACATTGGGACGAAGATGTTCTTTATCAAAGCCAACAAACCAAACTCTATCAAGATACGTTAGCCTGTTTAGCGGATAATCATCTTAGCTATAATTGTCAATGCACCCGCGCACAAATAAAAGCCCTAGGCGGTATTTACCAAGGCCATTGTCGCTCACTAAAGATAGCAGCCAACAACAGCGCTATTCGTTTGTGCAACGATGTTAGCGTCAACTCCTTTAATGACCTCATTCAAGGGTCTGTACAATGCGATAAAGCACTGGCACAAGAAGACTTCACTATTCGGCGTAAAGACGGCTTATTTGCCTATCAATTGGCCGTAGTAGTTGATGATATTTATCAAAATATTAGCCATGTGATCCGCGGCTGTGACTTATTAGAACCGACGGCAAGGCAACTCACTTTTTTTAAGCAGCTCAACATCGCTCCGCCGCTATACGGTCATATTCCATTGGCGGTTACCGACCAAGGTTATAAACTCAGTAAACAAAACAAAGCGCCTACTATTGATATTACTCGACCGCAAGAAGCACTATTTGCCGCGTTAACGTTTTTAGGGCAATGTCCCCCACAAGCATTGTTAGACGCTTCAATCGAAGAAATTATTAGCTGGGCGACCCTAAACTGGTCCACAGCCAAGGTACCAAAACACCGTGAGATAAGGTTAAATCGATAGCCCTAGGCTATTATTGACCAAATATCGCTGTTTTTTCATTCTCTTTTAGCCCGTGCTGTTATATCATTGCGCGGTTATTTTCTAGGGTATTTATATTTGGGGTTATTTGTTATCAAAAGTGTGATTAATTTGTGTAAAAAAATATTAGGGAAGAAAGATACGCACAGCAGCAAAGACAATGTATCGTTGGATCAAAATGCCTTTTCCCCACAAATACTGTCACGTGATCAACACCCGATTTCGCGCAAGCAGATAAGTACCAATGCATTAAAAGTACTTTACCGCCTAAATACTGGCGGTTACGATGCCTATCTTGTCGGCGGCGGTGTGCGTGATATCCTGCTCGGTGTGCAACCCAAAGATTTTGACATTGCCACCAATGCCACCCCAGAACAAATTAAAGCGCTGTTTCGTAACTGTCGATTAATCGGCCGTCGTTTTCGACTGGCCCATATTGTTTTTGGCCGTGATGTTATTGAAGTAGCAACCTTTAGAGGCCATCATGAGACCGCTACTTCCCAAGAAAAAAGCTGCCAGAAAACCTCAAAACAAAGCGAACATGGCATGTTACTGCGCGATAACATCTATGGCTCAATGGAAGAAGATGCCGAGCGTCGAGATTTCACTATTAACGCCCTTTATTACTCTGCAATTGATTTTAAAGTCTACGATTTTGCCAATGGTATAGAAGATGTAAATAACCGACAGATTCGCTTAATTGGTGATCCGGAGACACGCTACCGTGAAGATCCCGTGCGCATGCTTAGAGCGATAAGATTCGCCACTAAACTAGACATGCAAATTAGTGAGTCGACTAAAGCCCCCATAAAAACGCTAGCCCCGTTAATGGCCAATATTCCTCCAGCAAGAATGTTTGAAGAGTTTTTAAAGTTGTTTGCCTCAGGTAAAGCTGTCGCTAACTTTGAGCAACTGCGCGAATTCAACCTTTTTGGTTATTTTTTTCCGGCAGTCGACCAGCAGCTCAATCAGGAAGCGAATGACTTTATTGCTGATTTCATTTTGCTCGCAATGCAAAATACTGACAGAAGAATACGCAACGAGCAGCGCGTTACTCCTGCATTTTTAATCGCGGCGATGTTGTGGTATCCGCTGCAAGAACATATTAAACGCTTGCACGCCTCTGCGCAGTTAAGCCCACAAGACGCATTTTTTAGTGCTTTAAGTGAAATAATGGCAGAGCAACAACGCAGTATTGCTATCCCCAAACGTTTTCAGCTGGTAATGAAAGACATTTGGATATTACAAGATAAACTGGCCCGTCGTGACGGAAAACGTGCCTATAAAGCTTTTGAACACCCTAAATTTCGTGCTGGCTACGACTTTTTGTTATTGCGTGCAGAAATTGAAGGTGGTTCCCTGGTAGATCTCGCCAAATGGTGGACCGATTTTCAGGATGCACCGCGCGACACACAAGAACAAATGATCAAGAGCGTAGTGCCGAGTAAGTTAGGGGCAAGACGGACGACACGCAAACGCAGAAAGCCTAAAATAAAAACTGCGACTGCGGGTGAATAATGGCGATCTGTTATATCGGGCTTGGTAGCAACTTATCAGATCCGGCAAAGCAAATTCAGTTAGCGATTAAAGCGATACAAGCGATTGAACATTGCACCATAAGAAAAATATCTTCGCTGTATTATAGCCGTCCAATGGGACCGCAAGACCAACCAGATTATATGAACGCCGTAGTTCAACTCGACACATCGCTTGCCCCGATTGCTTTGTTAGACGCCTTACAGGCCATAGAGAACAACGCAGGTCGAGTTCGCAAAGACAAGCGCTGGGGCGCTAGGATCCTCGATTTAGACATTTTGTTATACGATGAACTAACCATTGATAATGACAGACTAACCGTTCCACATTATGGTTTAAAACTCAGAGAGTTTGTCTTGATACCACTAGCAGAAATAGCCCCTGACTTAATATTACCCGACGGCGACAGCATTGCCATGCTCAGTGCCATTATTGACCCAAACGGACTAAAAATACACCAAACTAAGCTCACTAGTTAAGTGCGAAGTTGCGCTAATATTACATTTATGAGAAAGTACGCGCACTGAGTATTTACTCAAAAAATATAGTTTTTGGAAAGGTTATGGCTAAAATAACAACAGCAACTTTGCTGAAAATGAAGCAGCAAGGTGAAAAAATATCGACAATAACCGCCTACGACGCCAGTTTTGCTAAACTGTTCGACCAAGCGGGTATTCACGCAATTCTTATCGGTGACTCTTTAGGTATGGTTTTACAGGGTAATGATGATACCTTGCCTGTAGATATTAAAGACATGGCCTATCACACTCATTGTGTCAAAAAAGGTGTGCAAGAAACGCTGATCATCAGTGATATGCCTTTTATGAGTTATGCGACTAAAGAGCAAGCATTTGAAAATGCAGCTAAACTCATGCAAGCGGGTGCGAGCATGGTCAAAATGGAAGGCGGTGCTTGGCTCGTTGATACCATTAAAGGCTTAGTTGAACGTGGAATTCCTGTTTGTGGCCACCTAGGATTAACCCCACAGTCTGTGAATGTTTTCGGCGGTTTTAAAGTACAAGGCCGTGACGAAGATAAAGCGCAAGAAATGATTGAACAAGCAATAGCGCTGCAAGAAGCAGGTGTTCAATTACTGGTGTTGGAGTGTATTCCGAGTGATTTAGGTAAGGCAATAACGGCCGCCGTGTCAATTCCTACTATAGGTATTGGTGCAGGTAAAGAAACCGACGGACAAATTTTGGTTATGCATGATGCCCTAGGGATTTCTTGTAGTTACATGCCTAAATTTTCGCGTAATTTCTTAATCGATACCGGCGATATTAAAAAAGCAGTAGAACTTTATATCAGTGAAGTGTCCAACGGAAACTTCCCTGGACCTGAACATATTTTTAAATAAACAAGATCAAACAATCCCAGATGAAAATAATTAGCGATATTCTTCCGTTGCGTCAACAAGTTAAAGAATGGCGACAGCAAGGCTTAACCATAGCCTTTGTTCCTACTATGGGAAACTTGCATGCTGGTCATATGGCGTTAGTCACTGAAGCACAAAAACGGGCGGATAAAGTGGTCGTCAGTATTTTTGTTAATCCAATGCAATTTGGCTTAAGCGAAGATATTGATAATTACCCAAAAACTTTAGCCGAGGATAAAATCAAATTATCTGAAGCAAATACCAGTTTGTTGTTCATGCCAACATCAGAGGTTATCTACCCGCAAGGTTTTAAACAAAATACCTATGTTGAAGTGCCGAATATTTCCGATATCCACTGCGGTAAAAGCCGACCAGGACATTTTCGAGGTGTGGCCACCATAGTGTGTAAACTGTTTAATTTAGTTCAGCCCGATATAGCTTGTTTTGGCTCAAAAGATTATCAGCAACTGCAGGTGATCCAAACCATGGTTGATGATTTATCGTTACCGATTGAAATTGTCCCCGTTGAGATCATTCGAGCAGAATCTGGCTTAGCTTTAAGCTCTCGTAATGGCTATTTAACCGCTGAAGAAACCGCAACAGCGGCAGTATTATATCAAAGCTTAGAATGGCTGGCCGAACAAGTAAAAAGCAATAAGAACTTCCTTGAATTGGCACAGCAAGCCACCAATAAAATTAATCAAGCAGGGCTAAATACGGACTATCTTAATATATGCCATGCTCGCACCTTACAACCTGCCACCGCGGATGATAAAGAACTTGTTATATTAGGATCGGCATTTTGTGGTAAAGCGCGATTAATTGACAATATACAAGTCAGCTTATAAGCCGCGACGACTCAAACTGGCTGAAAATATTCAGCCAGTTTAACTTCCCTATTCTTTATTGATCAATCAAAGCCAATAGCTGTGGTAAATGTTGCTGACTTTCTTGCGCTAATTCGCATTGTTCGGCTAATACTTCCGATAAAATTTCGTTAGTCGTTAACGGATTAGCCAATACCACTCTAAAGACTAGTACCTTGGTATTTTGATAACGAGCAACTTCTATACGTGTTCTAGAGACAAATGACTTACCGTTTTCACGCTGGCGTTTTTGAATGAACTGAGTCAGTTGATCAAGTAACTCATTCATTTGCCCTTGTTGTTCGTTTGTTGCTGTTGATAAATATGTTTGCACCACTTTTGGCACATAGCGATAAGTTAGCAAGCACAACTCTGGCTTAGTGATCAATTCAAAATCCGGGTGCGCTGCGATTAAATCAGAAAAATAATGTGCTTTATCAATACCTTGATTGATCAACATTTCATAGCCCGGCCGACTAATAATATGCAAACTAGAATATACTAGCATTGCCATTCCTGAGCGGGACCCTTCTAAGGTATGACTCCCTAAGTCTTTAGAACCTTTACGCAAGATATACTCTGCATGATGCTCAATCGCGGCAACAGAGGCTGGACTTTTAAAGACCACTAGACCCGCCCCCATGGGCACATACATCTGTTTATGTGCGTCTATCGTTACCGAATCCGCACGCTCTATCCCTTTTAATAACGGACGATATTTTTCAGACAATAACGTCGCCCCGCCCCAGGCAGCATCAACATGAAAATGACATTGATATTGCTTAGCAATATCAGCCAGTCTATCTAAGGGATCAATATTGCCAGTTTCTGTCGTACCCGCCACGCCAACAATCGACATGATTTTGATATTTTGAGCAGATAATTGCTGACAGCGAGCCGCTAATTTTTCACAGTCTATACGATTAAATTCATCGGTAGGAATTGCAATGACATTGTCTTGACCAATGCCAAGCACATCAG
Source organism: Colwelliaceae bacterium 6471 (assembly GCA_040779335.1). Taxonomy (GTDB): domain Bacteria; phylum Pseudomonadota; class Gammaproteobacteria; order Enterobacterales; family Alteromonadaceae; genus JBFONV01. Next base: position 112,638 of record JBFONV010000001.1, on the reverse strand, counting down.
CAGATTTCTTTAATGAGTAATGCCCGCGTTCCGACACTAATATCGCTAAACCTTCATAACCATAATGTTTAAGCGCCTGATATACCCCTTCGCGCGCCACACCTTTAAAGGCCCCGTCAGCTTTAAGCAAGTTATTACGTGCAACCCACAATGCAGTGATATTGGCAATTGTTCCACCCGAACAAAAGGCCCCTAGAGAGTGCTCGGCGCTGTGCATCCACTGCTGATAAAAACAATCCTCTTCTTGGTAAACCAAACGATGCAACATCCCCAAAACCTGACGCTCTAAAGGAGTAAATGCCTTAGAGGTTTCAACTTTAACCAAATTCTGGTTTAAGCCGACCATTAACGTTGATAAAGGTAATATAAAATGCGGTAAAGCCGAGGTCATATGACCAATAAAGCTGGGGCTTGAAGTATGAACAGATTGCGACACTAATTTATCTAGCAAGTGTTGCATATGGTCGGAGACAAATGAGGGTTGCTCTGGGATCTTAGATTGAGCAAAATCGCGTTCTATATCGGTTAATGCTTTTTCTGTGGCAACAATATGCTCACCTAAAAACCCTCGCAGATTTTGTGAGATATTTTTTTCAATAATACCTAAAGTTGAATCGGGTGCTTCAGGAATTGTAAATATGCGATGAAGTGACTCTTGAGTCGCCTTTGCCGTGCGTTTACCAGCTGTCATACCGTACCATTGATAACTATTTATTCACAAGCAAGCTTGCTCGTTAATGATGCGGCACTGTAATAAATATTAGCGCAAATGTCTCGCATTTTTCGCTGTAAACTGTTCTATTAAACCAACGTTGCGAAATAAAATAACGCCACTTCCATCAGCACAATGCCACTAAAAGAGATCAAAAACACTTTTCGTTTAATATTGCCCGTCATAATATTATCCTCTAACCAAACTTGTTCATTAACAATCAAGTTTCGCGCCAAAAATAAAATGTTGATTTAAAAGAGTTTAATTATATAAAAACCAATATTTGTTGATAAATTTGGTCAAAATCACTAAATAACGAACAAAATTACTAAATAAAACGGGCTAAGCTTATAAGTTAAAGGTGGCTGGCGTTACGCCTTTAACTCAACTAGTAACTGCCAACATTTCTGGCCACTCGCTTGATATTTGGCTTCAAATGGTGTCAACGGAGTATCGTCACCAACATGCGTAACTTCGGTAATTTTTCCTTGATAACCTGCAATTTCTATAGCGAAAAGAAACTCTTGTAAGTACAACAGCCAATTACTGCGCAGGATCATTTGCTGACCTATGGCGATCATCTGAGGAAAAACAGCACTTCCATGCCAACGTCTTTGCAAATGCTTCGATTTCGGCCATGGATTGGGGTATAAAACATAGTGCTTAGTTACTGGCCAATTGGCCGCTTTCACTAAACGATAAAAGTCATTAAGATCTGCGCGGATCAGATGATAATTATCGACCTGCCAATGATCTTCAACATTGCGATTAATGCGATTAGCCGATTTGTCGACACCGATCACTAGTGCATTGGGGTTACGCTGAGCTAAAATACGCGTACTTTGACCAACACCGCAACAGGCATCTAATATAATTTCCCCCTCAAACGATTGCACAATATCATTAATTTGCGCAAACGCTTCTTGAGTATGGGCTTGATAGGGTTTTTTAAACTCATGGCCAAGGTGTTTATGAACCACTTCGCTAAGCTTTTCATGTATACCCGTTTGATTGGTAACGATAGCTTTTGAATCACCTTCAATAGGCTCTATATTCATGGTCATTTTCCCTTAACTTCTCAGCCCTATACCTTTATTGATCAATGTCATCGCGGTCGTAAACAAGATCACGATAAAGACACCGATAACGGCAAATGCAACATTTAAGCTAACATCGGAGATGCCTAAAAAACCGTAACGAAACGCATTAACCATGTAAACAATTGGATTAATTTGAGAGACGCCCTGCCAAAATTCCGGTAATAAACTAATAGAGTAAAAAACTCCACCCAAATAGGTTAATGGAGTTAAAACAAATGTCGGTATGATGGATATGTCATCAAAGCTACCAGCAAAAATCGCGTTAATTAGCCCACCTAAGGAAAATACCGCCGACGTTAAGCACACTGTGATCAAAATAATCCAAAAGTTATGTACTTGCATATCGACAAAAAGCAGTGCAATTAATGTAACAATTGCCCCGACTAAAATACCGCGGCTCATGCCGCCACCAACATAGCCAGCAACAATGACCCAATTGGGTACAGGGGCAACTAACATTTCTTCAACATTACGCTGCCATTTTGCGCTAAAAAAGGACGACGCAACATTAGAATAGGAATTAGTGATCACGCTCATCATAATAAGACCAGGCACGATAAACGACATATAATCAAAACCGCCCATATCCCCAATACGCGAGCCAATTAAAGAACCAAAAATAACAAAATATAAACTGATGGTAATTGCTGGTGGCACTAAAGTCTGCACCCAGATGCGCATAAATCGATGAATTTCTTTGTATAAAATACTTTTCAGGGCAATCCGATTGACAGTAGATGACATATTAACTTGCTCCTTGTGCAGCATTAACTTGGTTATCAGTTATAAGGCCGACAAATAATTCTTCTAAGCGATTGCTTTTATTACGCATACTCAGTACATCAATACCTTGTTCAGTCAGCTGCGCAAAAACCTGATTAATGGTTTGCGATTTTTTCACATCAACTTCCAAAGTATGATCATCGGTTTGACGATAACTAAAGCCATTTAATTGTGCTGCGGGACCACCTTGTTTTAAATCCAGCATAAAAGTTTCTATGTCCAATTTAGCGAGTAAAGACTTCATATCGGTATTCTCTACAATATTACCTTTATCGATAATGGCAATGTTACGACACAGCATCTCTGCTTCTTCTAGATAATGTGTCGTTAAAATAATGGTAATACCTTGCTGGTTCAGCTCACGTAAAAAGTCCCACATTGAACGGCGTAATTCTATGTCAACGCCTGCAGTTGGTTCATCTAGTATCAATACTTGCGGCTCATGCATTAAGGCTCGAGCTATCATCAAACGTCGTTTCATGCCACCTGAAAGCATTCGTGAGGCATTGTTTCTTTTGTCCCACAAATCAAGTTGCTTTAAGTACTTTTCCGCACGTTCAAACGCCACTTTACGCTCAACGCCATAATAACCCGCTTGGTTAACCAAAATCGTTAACAAGGTTTCGAACTGATTGAAGTTAAACTCCTGTGGCACTAATCCTAAATAACTTTTAGCCCGTTCAAGTTCATTGTCTATACTATGCCCAAAAACCTTTACCGTACCTGAAGTCTTATTAACTAAGGATGTGATCACGCCAATAGTTGTTGATTTTCCAGCGCCATTGGGCCCTAACAGTGCATAAAAATCCCCTTGCTCAACGGTCAAGTTAATACCTTTAAGTGCAGTAAAACCACCCTTATAAGTTTTTCGTAAATCAGAAATTTCTAATGCGTATGACATGAGCAGCACCTTGGTTATATGAAGCTAAGTTAATATGGGCAATCAGCAATTTTTCAATAGTAAATCGAATAAAGCTTACCATTAAACGACTAGTTATAAACAACTGAACGAGAGGGATTTTTGGGCAATAATAAACTCTGTTCGCAATTAACTTATTCATTGTTATGTCCACTTTGTAGTTGATTCTTAACGCATATTGGACTTTACTCTGGTTAAATGTTAAACATTATTATTTATATTGCGTTAAAAAACATGCTTTACTAAAAAAGTGGATTTAATTGGAGTTTTCATGGATGTATTAGTCAGTGATATCATGCAAAAGAATGTTGTTGTAGCCAACGTAGATGATTCAGTTGAAAAAATAGAATCTTTGCTCGTCAGCAATCATATATCTTTCATTCCAACTCTAGACTCTGACGGTCGATGCTTTGGTGTGATCAGTGAGCAAGACATCGTTAAATTTCATTTGCAAAAAGGCGATGCTAAGTTTGAGCGCGCATGGGAAATCTGTTCACATAACATTATTGATGTGTATGCAGGTACCTCAGTCGCAGAAGCCTCTCAACTGATTATTGATAAAAAAATACACCATATTGTTGTTACGGAAAATGAGGCCATCGTCGGCATTCTTTCATCAGTTGATATTATTGAATTTTTTCTTAATAAATATCAATTAAACAGTGAGTCAGCATGTGAAGCTCAATTTACATGAACGTATAAAAATAGATTCTGTTGCTTGTTGTTATCAGTGAGGAAAAATGATGAAAGTCCAAAAAATAATGAATATTGATCCTGTGACCGTTAATATGGATGATACCTTACAAACAGTAAGGGACATCTTCGATCTCGTCAATTTTCATCATTTGTTAGTTGTTCACAATGAAGTCCTAGTTGGCATTGTTTCTGATCGAGACTTTCTTAAAGCAATCAATACTACATTAGGGACCCCGCTAGAAACGAACAAAGATTTGGCTGCACTCAATAAACGCGTCCATCAGATAATGTCACGAAAGGTAGTAGCAGTTAAGGAAGACGCAACAATTTTTGATGTTGTTAAAACATTTAATGATCATGAGGTTTCATGCATCCCAGTCGTTAATGAGCATAATTCCCCGGTGGGCATTGTCAGTTCGAAAGATGTTTTACGGTTACTGCAATCCAATATGGAAAAAAGAATATTCAACGAGCATAGCTTAAAAAAAATGAACAATGATAGTTAAAAAAACACCTTTGCCACACTGCGCACCGTTAACAATCTAAATTAATTAACACCCCAACCACATTACAGCTCCTTTAAAATACTCAATATCAATCTGCAATACAGCATAAAAAAAGCCCACTTTGTTAGTGAGCTTTCATGTTGTAACGGTCAATTAATATTGTGTAAAAATAAACTATTTACCGGCACGAGAAACGTAATCGCCGGTGCGAGTGTCAACTTTAACCACTTCGCCGATTTGCACAAATAAAGGAACGCGAACTACCGCACCTGTCGCTAAAGTTGCTGGCTTGCCACCGGTTCCGGCGGTATCGCCTTTTAAACCAGGATCCGTTTCGGTGATTTCTATTTCAACAAAGTTAGGTGGCGTTACCGAAATCGGTGAGTTATTCCATAAAGTAATGGTACAAACATCACCTTCTACTAACCATTTGGCCACATCGGCAACCGCTTTTTCATCCGCTGCAATTTGCTCAAAGGTTTCATTATTCATAAAATGCCAGAATTCACCATCAGCATACAAATAAGCTAACTCGGTATCCATGACATCCGCACCTTCAACAGAATCACCCGATTTAAAGGTTTTTTCCAATACTTTACCGGAAATAAGTTTACGAATTTTTACACGATTGAATGCTTGTCCTTTGCCAGGTTTAACAAGTTCGTTCTCAATAATGTTGCAAGGTTCGCCGTCAAGCATTATTTTAAGTCCAGCTTTAAACTGGTTTGTACTGAAATTAGCCATAATAGTTGTTCTCTTTAACTAACGTAGATAACGCAGAGATTAAAAATTGAATTTAGAAATGCCGCAGATCATAACCCAAATCAGCGATAAATTGCACACTTCTTGGCAAAAAGAATTAGCAAATGTTGTTACAGATCCGAAAAAATTATTAGAAATGCTAAACATTAAGCCGCAAGAGTACTTGCAGCATTTCAAAGCCAGACAACTATTCCCCGTACGTGTTCCTCGACCATTTATTGCTCGCATGGAAAAAGGTAATATTAACGATCCATTATTAAAGCAAATAATGCCTTTAAATGATGAATTTATTGCTGCCGATGGATACTTTTCTGACCCACTTGAAGAGCACGATACTGTCGCTGAAGGACTTTTGCACAAATATAAACACCGAGTGTTAATGATAGTTAAAGCCGGTTGTGCCATTAACTGTCGGTATTGTTTTCGCCGCCATTTCCCTTACGCCGACAATAGCCCTAACAAAGAGCGTTGGCACCCAGCATTAGACTACATCACTCGTCATAGCGATATTAATGAGGTTATTTTTAGTGGCGGAGATCCCTTAATGGCAAGTGATGATCATTTAGCTTGGCTGATTGAACAAATTGAAAATATCGATCATGTCAAACGTTTGCGCATTCATACCCGCTTGCCTGTGGTTATTCCTCAGCGCATTACACAAACGCTAACTGATTTATTAAGTCGTTCACGACTAAAAAGCACACTTGTCTTTCATATTAATCACCCTAATGAGGTTGATGATGATTTTGAACATGCACTAGAGCCGCTGCGCGCAGCAAGAATTCCCCTATTTAATCAAAGCGTATTGCTTAAAGATATTAATGATAACGCACATACGCTCGCACAATTAAGTGAAGCCCTGTTTGATATCGGTATTCAACCATACTACTTGCATATGTTTGATCCCGTGCAAGGTGCAGCGCACTTTGATGTTGCCGAGCAAGACGCGATAAACATAGTGACCGAGCTTCTCGCCATTCTGCCCGGATTTTTGATGCCTAAACTTGTACGAGAAATTGCTGGTGAAGCTAACAAAACACCGATAAATCTGGCATAATGCCGGCGTTTTAAACTTCAAAGAATCATTATGAGCACAGCAATAAACCAACATCTTATTGATAATATTTCACTTATTCTGAAAAAGTCTCTAGCAGCAGATGCCACACTTTCAGATCTTAGAGCAAAGAAACAAGCTCAATTTAACGCTGTTTTTAAAAAAGAAGCTGGATTCAATTGTACCGCCGATACGTTTCAGCCTTATGTGGAAGAAGTCGCTGATGAATTGCTAGAATGGCAAAATAGCCAAAGTGAAGAGCTATTGGTTCGCTTGGTTAAAAAGATTGAGTTGTTATTAAAGATGCTCGTTAGCTTTGAAAAAAGCCATTCAATTTAAGCCATTACATGTCGATTAGCCAGTATTTGCTAAAAGCAAAAACATCTATCCATTAAATTTAACATCTTGTTTATAAAGCTAAAAAAGAACAATGAAAAAGCCACTTAGTGTGGCTTTAACAATAAAATTTAGGCTATTACTTACTCAACGCTTTAATTTGAAAAGGTATCTTTAAACCACTCATCAAGCATTTTTCTTTCATAGCCAAAGGATTTGCTTTTATATCTAAGATTACTATGCATCATAAAGCTCATATCTTTTAAATCAACTTCATCTGATGAAACGACACTTTTGTCAGCATTGAGTAACTGGTAAGAAAACTTCATCCGCGGAAAATATAGTTCGGTGATAATACGAACTCGTTCAATACCACCAATATTTACGTCGCCAGCTAAATCAATATCAGTGACATCAATTTTCAAAATTTGCTCTTCGGGAAGTTTCATTGCAAGCGCTGAAAAATGCTCTTCCAATTCTTTGAAAACTTGTTCCTGAAAACTTTTACGATGTTGATTACCTGCTTTTATATCTCTATATTTTTCTGGATTTATCCAGTTTATTTCTAGCGATGCTGCATTCACTAATGTTGTTTCCATCAATAAAAACATCACCGCAACAATAATCAATATCTGTTTTTTCACAATCCATCTCCTTTCATTTACCAACCCAAATAAAACTCAATTGCTACTAGACTACTAAGTAAATATCCAACATCTTCAGCCATTCGACCATATTTCCATAAGATCGTTCAAGTTTGCTGAATCATTAGGCTGCTCCCACAGTATATGAGTATTTTGCGTTAAAGATAAAAAAGATGCCGTTGTCTCCAACTAGCTCCCTTTTATTATCAACATCTACTTTTAAGACTTTGTGTAGTCCTTAAATTTATATGAAAATCACCCATAAATATTAATCTTTCTCAATTTCATCTTTTAGTATCATACAGAAAAACACTCAGCCTAACAGGTCTATATGCTCGTAAATCCGGATGATTGTAGATATTGAGAAAACAGAGTTTAGTTATAAATATTCAAAATAAAATGCGTAGCGTGAACTTAAAAATAGAGAATAGAGAATAGACCATTCTGATCTAAACCTAATTTAATTACGTATTATTTTAAAATTTAATGAAAAAAGGCTAGACATGAAAAATTGGCTTGCAAAGTATATTTCTAGTCATTTGACTGCCGTTGTATTACTCCCTTGTATTCTTTTAGCGGGTATTATTGGTTATGACGTATCCGTTGCTATAAAAAAGATGTCAGATGTGACACACGTGGAATCAAACGCATACTTAGTTCATAAGGTATTAAATCTAGTTCATGAAACTCAAAAAGAACGTGGTGCTTCAGCCGGTTATTTAACCTCTAACGGTGAATCATTTAAAAAAGAGTTAATTGAACAGTACAACAGTACTGACAACAAACTTGATGAATTACAAAAAGAAATTCAAGAACATGGTGCGTCAAGTTCAATTAAAAGTAATATCGACCGATTATTGTCAAAATTAAGTGATATCAAAACAATCAGAAAATCTGTAACAAGCCTATCAATAACCGCTAAAGAAGTAATAAAGTTTTATACTGACGCTAATAAAGTAGGCTTGGCGATTGTCATTGAAGCTGGTCGACTGACTAACGATGCTTTAATTTCAAAAGAACTGTTTTCTATTTATAGTTTTTCAAACGCTAAAGAAGCTTCTGGGATAGAACGTGCCGTTTTAGCGAGCGTATTCGCCTCAGACAATTTTACTTTTGATTTAAGAAATTTACATGTAAAGCTATTAACAGAACAAAATGTTTATATTAATGAAGCATTAGACGCTTCCCCTTCTGAAATGCACGCTATATTTGAGCAAGCATTAAAAGGCTCAGAGTTTAAACTCGTTAGTGATTTTAGAGAACATGTCAAATCTAAAAATAGTGGTTTTAACACTAGCTCCTCAGAGTGGTTTCAGGCGGCGACCATGCGTATAAACAAATTAAAGGAAGCCGAAGAAAAGGCACTAGTCCTTCTAGACAAAACTGCTAAAAAAACTCGGCAACAATCTATCAATTTACTGGTCATTGAGTCGTTAATTTTAACTGCAGGTTTAGCGATAACATTAGCACTGTTCTTAGCCATAAGAGTTCGTCACCATCAGTCTGACAAGATAGCCAAGGGTATAAATATTGCCGTACAACAACGTAATTTAACAGGTCGAATTGAAGTGATTTCGTTTGATGAACTAGGCAAAGCAGCAGATAACATTAACAAGCTCACTATGCAATTCGATGATGACTTAGTTGAATTCAAAAACTTGTCAACACATATTACTGGTGCAACACGTGAAACAGCTATAGCTATCAATCAAAGTCAAAATAACCTAATGGAGCAAGAAAAAGGTATCCATACCATTGTCTCAGCAGCAGAGCAAATGAATGCTAATATTTTACACATTGCAGAATCGATGAATGATAATGCACATGCAGCTAAATCAGTATCTGAACAATCAATCAAAGGTCAAGAAGTCGTTAAAGAGGCAGTAGTTGTAATTCAAAGCGCTTCAGATGATATGGAAAAATCTGCCACTTCAATAAATACCCTTAATGAACGTGTCGGAAACATTTCAAGTATGGTAGACATGATTCAAAGCATTGCTGAACAAACTAACTTACTTGCGCTGAATGCCGCTATTGAAGCCGCAAGAGCCGGAGAACAAGGAAGAGGATTTGCAGTTGTTGCAGACGAAGTTCGCAACCTTGCAAAAAGAACCCAACAATCTACCCTTGAAATATCTTCATTAGTGACTGAGCTCCAACAAAGTTCAACAGCCGCTTCCGAAGTGATTATGCACGGTAAAGAAAATGCGATTTCAGCGGCGGCAAAAGCAAACGAAATTCAAGCGTCTTTAGGTACTATTGTTGATTTGGCAAACCAAGTTGAAAAAGTTACAGAATCTGTTTCAGAAAACACCCGTCAGCAAAGTAATGCTATTGAAGAGGTAAGTCGTAATATAAGTGATATGTTCAACACTGCAACAGAAAATGTTGCTGGTGCAGAGCAGATTTCAATATCAGCATCAAAAATTGCAGATTCCGCAACAAAAATGGATAGGTTAATAGAGCGCTATACGATTTCTCAAGGTGCTCAATAACATAAGCCTGGTATAAAAGACATGTAGAAAAAGAAAACCTGAATATCACTATTCTGGCTTTCTTTACGATTATATGATTAGGACTATAGTAATAGATTTAAAAATCTATTACATCATACCGCCTATATACCAGCTATTTGTTTGTTTTAATTGAGTAATATCATTTTTAATCGTTTCAAAATTCATTGTTATAAATTAAAGTTTAACTAAACGTCTATATCCCTGATGTTCCAGTCATTTATCCGATAAAGTACTTTATTAATATCAATAGTTGTCAACTAAGTCCTAGATGCGATATGAGTTATTGTTGGGTAAACGACAACTTGGAGCCTAGAGAGACATCGAGATTTTGTGAAGCCATGATCATATTTAGGATAATGTTAACCGACATACGCTGCTTTTTTTGGGCATTGCTTTAAGCTATTTATTGCTTGTATAAGCTTCGTTTTATAACGCTAAGTATTATAAAACAATAACTTTATTCTTTAATGCTTAATATCCCACTATAAACACTTAATATTCCACTATACTCAACTGACTAAAATAATTTCTACGCTAAATAAAGCAGTATTAGCCTATGCTTCCTAAGGATAAAGCGCCGTGCTGTTTAATTCTCTTTCATTTGTTTTGTTTTTTATTATCGTACTGGCCCTTCATTATTCACCTCTTTCTTGGCGAATCAAAAAAAGTAACTTGTTGATAGCCAGTTATTTATTCTATGCGGCATGGAACCCTCCTTTTGTAATTTTGTTATGGATTTCAACATTAGTTGATTGGCATGTGGCTAATTGGATATATAAAGAGCAACAACAAAATAAAAGGAGATTGCTCCTTGTTCTAAGCCTGGCAACGAATTTAGGCATTTTGGGTTATTTCAAATACGGCGAATTTCTTCTTGAAAATTGGCAGTGGCTCATGAGTAATTTCGGTATAATTTATCAGGTACCAGAATGGTCAATTATCTTACCTGTAGGTGTTAGTTTTTATACGTTTCAAACGATGGCTTATTCGCTCGATGTGTATTTAAAAAGAGCTAAACCCGCTAAGTCATTTTTAGATTTTTCACTCTTTGTGACATTCTTCCCTCAATTAGTTGCAGGCCCCATAGTACGTCCAACACATTTGATACCTCAATTTGAAACCCCACATTTAGCGAGTTTAAAGCAATTTAGTTGGGGACTTGGACTGGTTATTTTAGGCTTATTTCAAAAGATTGTTATTGCAGATGGCTTATTATCACCTGTTGTTGAAACTGTTTATGGTAGTAAAGAGATTTTGTCTTTTTCAGATGCCTGGCTTGGAACGATGGCTTTTGCAGGGCAAATTTTTTCAGATTTTGCCGGTTATTCCACAGCAGCAATTGGTATTTCGCTTTGCTTAGGGTTTTCACTACCAACAAACTTTAGATTTCCCTATGCCGCGATTGGTTTTTCAGACTTTTGGCAGCGTTGGCACATTTCGCTATCTACATGGTTACGAGATTATCTATATATACCATTAGGAGGTAACCGAATGAGCAATGTGCGTACTTATGTTAATTTGATGCTTACCATGCTGCTTGGTGGTTTATGGCATGGCGCAAGTTGGAACTTTGTTATATGGGGAGGATTGCATGGCAGTTTCTTAGCGATAGAAAGGTTTTCCCGAAAACGATGGGGCCAGTTAGCGATACTCAAAACGTCACTTGCTTCATTTTTTCTGATGTTGTTAACTTTCGCAGCGGTCAATATAACTTGGGTGTTCTTTCGTGCGAAAGACTTTACCACCTCCTCTCAAATAATTAGCTCAATGTTTGGTTTTGCGCCAGATAACGCAGCAACACCTTTACCTACTTTATATGTTATAGAAGTAATAGTGGTGATTAGCTTATTAATGTCTGCGCATTGGTATATGCGTAACACCACCTTAGAAGAAACAGTAAATAGCATGCCTGTTTGGCTAGTCACATTATTAGTGACATTTATGACCTTTACAATTGTAATTACACAGGGGACCGGCAATGCCTTTATCTACTTCCAATTCTAATATTGATTACCGTAAAGTTCCCGAACGGCCATGGGGAAAAATTATAATCACCTCTTTTGTTCTAGTACTTTTATTGCTAATTGGCTGGGAGCTCCTTGCAAGAAAAATGCATCATCAACCTGGTGGTTACCTTAGCGGTATGGATGCTATGTGGGCACAAGAAAGAAGAAAGCTTGATATACCTGATAACAAAATAAGAGTGGTGCTCACCGGTTCAAGCCGAATGCTCTGGGCTGCAGATTTAAATATTATGGAAAAGAAATTTGGTACTCGCCCATTACAATTGTCTTTGCCGGGTACTAGTCCTGCTTTGTTTGTCAAAGATATTGTCGAAAACACGAGCTTTGATGGCTTAATTTTAGTGGGCTTTACTCCTTTTTTATTTAATTGGTTAACGGAAGGACACTTTGGAAAAGATGCATTTCAACGCTATCACAGTGAATCTCCAGCTCAGTGGTTAAGCACTAAGTTGCATGATCCATTAGCTAAAAACTTAGGATTTGTTGATGAGGGGTTCTCATTGTTTGAACTTATTGATCATTACTCAGCACTACCAGAGAGAAAAAATGCAAAAATACTCAATCAACAAGGTTGGAAGTTAGGTAATACCTTTGATGACCGACAAACAGATATGTGGGCCCCTGTTGAACAAGAAGGTAGTTTTGATAATGAGCAAATATTAAATTTTTGGCGTCCCGGATTAGACTTAAATAAAGTTAAAACACCAGAAGAAATGGCAAAAATGGTAGAAGAAGCGATAGCTTTCTTTGGCCCATTAGTTACAAAATTACAAAAAAGAGGTGGTGACATGGTATTTATTAGAATGCCCTCAAAGGGACTGTATTTAGAGCGAGACATCAAAACTAATCACCGAGAAAATCTATGGTTACCTATAGTAAATGCCCTTAACATACCAGCAATTAATACTATGGACTTTCCCGAATTATCAACCAACCTTGAAATTCCTGAATGGTCACATTTATCTCGAAAAAGCCAAGACGTTTGGTCTGAAGCCATTTTTTCGTATATTAAAACTGCCTATTTTGAAAATAGAAATAAAGATATTAATGAGGTTTTAAAAATAACAAAGATACAGGAGGAATAGGCCATGACAATACTAGTTGCTATTGATTTTTCAGAAGTCACCGATTCGGTAATTAATGCCATCCCCCAAATAGCACACTTTGATGACGTTATTCATATACTTTATGTTTGTGAACCAAACCCTGAATTCGTTGGTTTTGATGTGGGACCATCTTCAGTTAATGACCAGTTAAATGAAGAATTTGAACAAAAAAAAATTCAAATGAGTCTGTTTACTTCGATATTAGCAGAAAAAGGATATACCGTTAAGGCAGTTCAAGTTAACGGGGTAATTGCAGATGAAGTGATTGATTATGCTAAAAAAGTAAAATCGAAAATGATCATTTTGGGACGACATGGGCACAATGCTATTTATAATATTTTAGTAGGTAGTGTTGCAGAGGAAGTGTTGAAACACTCTCCAGTTCCTGTAGTTCTAGTGCCAAAATAGAGTTAGTTCTAGTGCCATAATTGTTAAATGATATGATTATTAAACTAGGCTCAGTTCTCTATCAATATAAAGGAAGAGTGCATCTTTTGTACGAACTATGAAGGCATGAAAAAATGTCATAAGGTGATACAGTAATTAGCCAAACAAAAAAACCTGCCGAAGCAGGTTTTCTCAATCTAAAGCGGTAGATAGCAAATGCTATTTATGCGCAGAGTAAATTGTTTAATTCAAGGCGCTTCACTTACGACGTTTAGGGTTTCTTAAACGAGTAATAAAGCAACGATGAAGTAGGCAATTTAAGCCAGCATAAATTACATCATGCCGCCCATACCGCCCATGCCACCCATGCCGCCCATATCAGGCATTGCCGGTGCATTATCTTGTGGAGCATCAGTAATCATTGCTTCTGTCGTTAACATTAAGCCGGCAACAGATGCAGCAAATTGTAATGCACTACGCGTTACTTTTGTTGGGTCAAGGATGCCCATTTCTAGCATGTCACCATAGGTGCTGTTACCCGCATTGTAACCGAAGTTACCTTTACCATTGCGTACTTCGTTTAATACTACTGAGGCTTCATCGCCACAGTTAGCAACGATTTGACGAAGAGGAGATTCCATAGCACGAATGGCAACATTGATACCGTGCGTTTGATCTTCGTTAGCACCTTCTAAGTCTTTGATTGAGTCTGCTGCGCGAACAAGAGCAACACCACCACCAGCAACAACACCTTCTTCAACGGCTGCGCGAGTAGCATGTAATGCATCTTCAACACGGGCTTTTTTCTCTTTCATTTCCATTTCTGTTGCTGCACCAATTTTAATAACGGCTACACCACCAGCTAGCTTCGCTAGGCGTTCTTGTAATTTTTCTTTGTCGTAATCTGAAGTTGACTCTTCAATTTGGCCACGAATTTGCGCCACACGGCCTTGAATGTCAGCTTCTTCGCCAATACCATCAATAATAGTGGTATTGTCTTTAGAGATAACAACGCGCTTCGCTTGGCCTAAATCTTCTAATGTCGCTTTCTCAAGTTCCATGCCGATTTCTTCAGAAATTACCGTACCAGCGGTTAATGTTGCGATATCTTGCAACATTGCCTTACGACGGTCACCAAAACCTGGTGCTTTAACCGCTGCAACTTTAACGATGCCACGCATATTATTAACAACCAATGTTGCCAACGCTTCACCTTCAACGTCTTCTGCGATAATTAATAATGGCTTACCTGCTTTAGCAACACCTTCAAGAGTCGTTAGCAATTCACGAATGTTAGAGATTTTTTTATCAACTAAAAGGATAAATGGGTTTTCTAATTCGACACTGCCACTTTCTTGGTTGTTGATGAAATAAGGTGATAAATAACCACGGTCAAATTGCATGCCTTCAACCACGTCTAATTCATCAGTAAGTGCTTGACCTTCTTCAACGGTAATTACACCTTCAGTACCCACTTTTTCCATGGCTGTGGCAATTATTTTACCCACAGTTTCATCAGAGTTTGCTGAAATAGTACCAACTTGCTCAATCGCTTTAGTGTCAGAACACTCTTGAGAAAGACCTTTAAGTGCTTCAACGGCAGCGATAACCGCTTTGTCGATACCACGCTTGAGATCCATTGGGTTCATACCCGCAGCAATAGATTTTAAACCTTCATTAACAATTGCTTGCGCTAACACAGTCGCAGTAGTTGTACCGTCACCCGCTTCGTCATTCGCTTTAGAGGCCACTTCTTTCAACATTTGTGCGCCCATATTTTCGAATTTGTCTTCTAATTCGATTTCTTTGGCAACACTCACACCATCTTTAGTGATCGCTGGACCACCGAATGATTTATCTAAAACTACGTTACGGCCTTTAGGACCTAAAGTGACTTTTACCGCGTCCGCTAAAATATTAACGCCCTTAAGCATTTTTACACGAGCGTCATTTCCAAATAATACGTCTTTTGCAGCCATTATTTTTTTCCTATAAATTTATGTTTAATTGATGGAGCTGTGCTCAACATCACAATAAAAATCGCGAAATTATTCTACGATTGCTAAAATATCGCTTTCACTTAAAATCAACACTTCTTCACCGTCGATTTTTTCAGTTTTCATGCCGTAACCTTCGCTAAAGATCACTTGGTCACCAATTTTTACATCTAAAGCACGTATTTCACCGTTTTCAAGAATGCGACCTTTGCCTACGGCTACAACTTCACCGCGAGTAGATTTCTCAGCAGCGCTGCCAGTCAAAACAATACCGCCAGCAGACTTAGACTCTACTTCTTTACGCTTTATGATTACGCGATCGTGTAATGGACGAATGCTCATTTATTATCTCCTGAGAGTGTGTAAACTCATTTTTTATTAAGTTTAATAAGGGTTATACAAATTGTTGTTTCAAAGATGGGGGTGAAAATAGCGTTAACAAGCCCCCACACTGATTTTTTTTAATCTTTGCGTTCAAATTCGCCATCTAGCACTTTGCCCTGATGTTGAGTGCTATTGTCTTTGCTGCCGTCATGAAAATCATTATCATTTATAGGTGACTGTTCAAAGTGTTGATGGGTAAAACTTGCCGCCCCCATTTGACTGACCACTAAACGCTTTTGGATTGCCTTAACCAATGCCGCTCTTAGTTGAGGAACCAGTAACAATAAACCAAAAGCATCGGTGACAAAACCTGGGGTAATTAAGGTCACGCCAGCAACCAGCAATAATAATCCTGCGACTATTTCATCTGACGGCATTTGCCCCTGAGCCATTTTATTTTGGACGCTATTTAACGTGGCAACCCCTTGTCGTTGAACATTTTTTGCCCCTAGCCATGCCGTTATAATAACAATAAAAACCGTCGGCCAAGCCCCAAGCCACTCGCCTACTTGCATTAACACGCTAATTTCAATAATAGGAACGATGACAAACAATAAAAACAATAATCGAAACATTAGGGCACCTAAAATATTTAATGAAACATATATTGGGTTATTCGGGTCTTTTTCAAGTGAGTATTGCGTTATAGCAAGTTGATTAACTTATATAGTGCAACTCTGACATAGCTCAGAGTTAGCAATAAATTTAATCAACTTGGTATTAATCTATCATTTACGTTTAATTACTTTTACAATTTGCGTTATGAGTTTGTAATGAATAATAAACATGATCAGGAACTTATCGCTGCTTAAGACTTTGTTAAGGCAATATATATAATGTACCAGCTAATTTTATGTACTTGTCCTAGTAAAATTATTGCTAGTGAAATCGCAAATTACTTAGTAACCAATAAATTAGCCGCATGTGTAAATATACTCCCCGGTATAGAGTCTATTTATTGCTGGCAGGAAAAGGTGGAATCATCAAATGAAGTGCAGTTGTTGATAAAAACTCAGGCGGAGAAGTTTCAACAACTCGCCAAGGCAATCAACAAATTGCATCCATATGATGTCCCAGAGATTATCGCGTTGAACATCCAGCAAGGTGATAAGCATTATTTAAACTGGATAACTGAATCATTAAAGTAGTGTTCATGAAAAAAATCGTGCGTATTTTTTGTTTATCAATTTTCGTAT
Organism: Colwelliaceae bacterium 6471; assembly: GCA_040779335.1. Classification (GTDB taxonomy): domain Bacteria; phylum Pseudomonadota; class Gammaproteobacteria; order Enterobacterales; family Alteromonadaceae; genus JBFONV01. The sequence goes on along the minus strand of JBFONV010000001.1, from coordinate 95,516 downwards.
TCTTATTCAATGTTAATTATATTGCCGCGCAAGAATCGATCTTTGATGTATCCTCATCATCGCTATTTAGTAATGACGATGAGTTTTTAAAAGTCGATGAAGCGTTTACTTTCAACTTTTTTCAACAAAAACAACAGTTAGAAATCACCTTTGATATAGCGCCCGGCTATTATCTATATCGACATCAATTTAAATTTTCCTCAGAAAATGCCAGCTATTCGCCGGTTAATTTACCGACAGGCATAGATCATGAAGACGAATTTTTTGGCGTTCAACAAATTTACACGGGCAAACTAGTTCTTAATATCAACATAGAACATGCTAGTGACAACGCGACCTTTACTGTTCGATATCAAGGTTGTGCAGAAAAAGGCTTATGTTACCCTCCAACCAGCAATACAGTGCAGTTATCTGCAGTTAGCGCGTCCACTGAACAGCTATCAGTCCTTTCTGCATTGGAGCAAAAATCAAATACAACTGCGGGAAATGAGTCCTCAAACACGAAAAGCATTGCGCCTGTCAGCGAACAAAATAAGCTGGCTGATATGCTTAAGCAGGACAGTTTACTGTTGACCCTGATTGCCTTTTTTGTTGGGGGATTGTTATTATCTTTCACCCCTTGTGTATTTCCCATGTACCCCATTTTAACGGGGATCATTGTTGGCGCAGGTAAAGAACTAACAACAAAGAAAGCGTTCACCTTATCTTTTTTCTACGTTCAAGGTATGGCGGTTACTTATACTTTATTAGGTATTGTTGTTGCACTAGCAGGTGCACAATTTCAAGCAATGTTTCAACACCCCATTGTACTTATATCACTGAGTATTTTGTTTATCTTTTTAGCGCTATCAATGTTCGGTTTGTTCAATCTCGCCTTACCAGCGAGTTGGCAAAATAAATTAAACAATTTAAGCAACAAACAAAAAGGCGGCTCAATTTCAGGAGTGATCACTATGGGGATCATCTCAGGGTTAGTTGCTTCGCCATGTACAACGGCGCCGTTAACAGGGGCACTAATCTATATATCACAAACGGGTGATGTCTTGCTCGGCGCCTCTGCGCTTTATGCCTTGAGTTTAGGCATGGGACTGCCTTTATTAATACTAGGAAGCTCTGGCGGTAAAATCCTGCCAAAAGCAGGCGCTTGGATGAACATTATCAAAAACATCTTTGGATTATTGTTGTTAGCTGTACCTATCTTTTTACTTGAGCGTATTATTCCGGCTTTGATCACGCAAATATTGTGGATTACTTTAATTTTATCGAGTGCCAGTTATTTTTATGTCATCAACCAAACTAGCAACAAAGGATTTTGGTTTGGCGTCCGTGCGTTAATCATCTTCTTAACATTATTTTTTGGTGCTATGCAGGCTTATCAAATGCTTTTTCCTGCCGCCAAAGTGCAATCGACCGAGTCACCGTCAACTACAGCCATAACTCAGGGATTTACTCAGGTGAGTTCATTAACTGAGTTGTTGGGCGCCGTAGAAAATGCGAATCAACAAAATAAAACCGTTATGGTTGATCTGTACGCTGACTGGTGTATTGCCTGTAAAGAATTTGAGCATTACACCTTTAACCAACCGCAAGTACAAGCTGCGCTTGCTAATAGTGTATTATTGCAGATTGATTTAACAGACACTGGCTCAAAGACAAGTATTGAATTAATGGAGCACTTTGACGTCTTTGGCCTACCGTCAATTTTGTTTTTTGATAAACAGGGCAAGGAACTCAGTAATAATCGTGTTACTGGTTTTATGGGCGCTGATGAGTTTACTACTCATGTAAAGAGTATTTTTAAGTAAATAGAAATCACGTTAACTAAAGGCCTTTATAGTGTGTAGATTGATAACACAAATTATCAACCTACACATTTAACACCCGTTTTCCAATAACCATCGTTGGTGTGCCTAGCAATAAAATCAAATAATTCGTCTTCAGGGATAGGTTTAGAAAAATAATAACCTTGAATAACATCGCAATCATTAAGTGTTAAACTACGCAACTGGGCGCTGGTTTCAACTCCTTCAGCAATAACAAGTAAGCCCAATTTTTTAACCATAGCAATGACCGACATAATTATTTGATAATCAGCTTCATTGTCCATCATGCCAAAAATAAAACTCTTATCAATTTTGATTACGTCTACTGGCATCTGTTTTAAATACGCCAACGACGAATATCCCGTACCAAAGTCATCAATAGCAAAACTAAAACCAATGGCTTTTAATTCCTCCATCACCTCAATGGTGCTATTAACGTCTTTTACTAAAGTTTGCTCGGTAAGCTCTAGTTCAAAACAACTCGCGGACAGCGAAAATTCATGGAGTAAGCTTTTCAGATAATCAGGCAACATAGGATCGATAAATTGCGCTGCGGTTAGATTTATGGCGATACGAATATCCTTAAAGCCGTGCTCATGCAAATCAACCATAATTTCGAAGCAGTGGCGAATAATCCAATATCCAAGCTCAATCATATGTTCTGAATTTTCCAAGATAGGAATAAAATCATCCGGCGGAACCATGCCTCGTTCAGGATGATGCCATCTCAATAGTGCTTCAAAGCCAAATAACTTATTATTTGCTGATAGTAACTGAGGTTGTAAGCTCAGAGTAAACTGATTTTTCGCCAAAGCCTGCCTAACTTCTCCCTCTAACATGACTCGACGAGTAATTTTTTGCGACATGGCATCATGATGAATATAAAATTGTGCCCCACCATTCGCTTTCGCTTCATACATGGCTATATCCGCAAAACTAACTAATTCATCTGCTTTGGCTTTATTATCATTGGTAAAGGCAATACCAATGCTGACCGACACATAAAATAAGCTGGTACCAATTTTTATCGGCGTTTTAAACTGTCTAAGTACATCGATAGCCGTTTTTATCACTTCTTGCTCACTATGAATTTTAGTCAACACCAAGACAAATTCATCGCCACCAAATCGACAAGCAAGATCGTACTCTCTCGCACCTATTCGTACTCTATTTGCGGCTTCAATAAGTAAAGCATCACCTTGATTATGGCCATGGCTATCATTGACTTTTTTAAAATCATCAAGATCTAAAAACAATACCGCCACACCACCAGAATCATCATCGATATTACTCACTACATTCTTTAAATGAAAATTCAGCATGTTGCGGTTAGGCAAACCTGTCAATACATCGTACATGGCGATATTTTCTAATTCTTTGGTTTTTTGCTCTATTTCTAAATCCAACTCTTCTAACTCAAAACTAAGCTCTCGTGTCGACTGTGCAAGAACATCCAATTCATCATATAAAAGTTCATTTCGGTCAATCTTGACTTCACGAAATTGATCGAATTTTCGTTGTGCAAGCAAAGGCAAAGCACTAGATAACACCATAAGTCTTCCAGTAATAGGCCTTGCAATAAAATCAAACGCCAAGAGTAAGCTGATAAAAATAAAAAATGCTGAAAATAAAAACTGATTGCGATAATGCTCGTTTTCGTCGACAAAAGAAGAAACATCATCAATAAATGCCAAGTAGAACTCTCTATTCTTGCCAGCAGCAAGTGGCATTAAATTCACTAAATAATTTACATCACTATGTTGAACCTGCAAACCTTTATCACGCACTTGATAAAGCTCGGTTTCGTTACTTAAAAAAATTTCATTAAATAAGGTTTTATTGGTCGATGAAATAACATTAACCGCCTGAAGTTTCGTGTTTGGCTCAAGCTTATAACTTACTACCGCAATTTCGCTGTTAAGGCTTGAATGAATAGCGTATAAAACATCAACTAAAGATACTGCAACTGCAACCACAGCAACCTGTCCTGATTTGTTGAGTAAAGGGGCAACAACCAACTGTTCGCATGATTGTCGGCAATATAATTGACTGATTGGCTCGTGGTTACTTAATACTATTTGGACACTAGGCATTAAATATTGAGGCAACTCTTGAGAAGCAAAAAGTGGCTCCATATCAGGGTCCAATAACCACATGCCTTCAACATTATAATGCAATTGTAATGAATCAAACTGCTGCTCAAGCTCTTTAGCTAATAAGTTAAAGTCACCCTGCTTTTTTAAGTACGTAAGATCCGAAAATGACTCTAACCAAACGCGGATTTGAGTTTGTACAACGTCACTATGCTGTTCAAATTGTACTTGCCCTTGATGCAGCGTTTCAGCTTTAAACTGCCTGAACTCTTGCTGTAAACGAGATAACGACATAAACGTAAAACCGATACTGATAATGAGTAGTGTTGCTACGATCAGTATCAACAATTTTGTTGGCACACTTACAAAACGTTTTTTCATCATTTAAAACCAATACATAATTTGGGCCGCCCACATTTGCCAATTTTCATCATCATTTAGCTGAGTATTTGGCAACACCACAGGTGTCAGTCTCGCTGTTCCATCCACAAGGTGATATTCAAACTGAAACTTAACGCGTTCACTCATTTGATATTCAACGCCAAAAGTTAACTCTTTCAAGTAACCAAAATAATGTGGGATCGCTCCGCCAGATAGTTGTTCAAGTTTTTTTCCTGATCTATCATCTTTGTTAACAACGAAATGTTCATAGCGCATTAACAGTTTTAGCTTTGGATCAACGGTATAACGTGACTGTAAAAAATAACCTTGTCCAAAGTTGTCCTGATGGTAATCAGCAAAATAGAAACCATCCATGACAAAGCGTTCTTGAAAAACCTCACTGCTAAATTCCCAACGTTCACCTTCATACAGTGCGTTAATAAAATATCGTTGCAACACTATGTTGGCATCCGAAAAAGCATCATGTTGCTGAGCTTTATAGGTAAAGTCTGAATCAAGTAAGGCGAAGCCAAATCGCCAGGAAGAGTAGATGGGCTGCCAATAAAGACTTAACTGTGTATCATTTTCATGTCCCATATCACCAAGCGCAAATTCACTGAGGATTATCTTAGTCTGCTCAGTGCTAATTTCAGAGGCTCCAGTACTCACATTTAAATCAAAGTTGCCATATTCATCTGAGCTATATCGAACCTTTACATTAGCGCCATCGCCTCCTACAGCAATATCCCTAAAACCATCAAAATATACCCCTTGCGGCAAAATGATTGTTGGCCGAGTAAATGGCACGTCACGCGTACTGGAATATAGCCAATGATTATTTTTAAAACGCCCTAAATACAAATTAACCAACCATTGCTCGGAGTCATGAATTGACCAATCTAATAATAAATAATCTGCTCTGACGCCTTTGTTATACCTATTACCTCCATCGATATAAACGAGTTGCCCTGCTGCTCTCAAAAAAGGCGATAGTTGGTATGAGGCATTAATGCCTACTTCGGTCAGCTCTGTAGATAATCTACCGTCATCATTGACAAAATCACTCCCACTAACATTAATCACCCCTTGCGCAGCAAAGCCGTGAATCTGCCATGTTTGATTAGCCAACTCACTGGCCAAGCAGCCCAAGCTATTCAGCGGCAACATCAATAAAATAAGCATTTTGACAAAACTAATCATATGAACATCATCACTTAGAAATATTTATAATATTAATGGCTGCATTTTGATCTACATCATCGACATACCCTATTGCACCGGGGGTATGGGCGACAGCGTTCAAAAGCTCTTTGGGTGTTGGCACTACAATAGGGGCAGTACCGATACCAGAATATGTTAATTTGTTCCATATACGATCCAGTTGATAGGGGAAAATATGTAATATATCTAGGCTAAATTTTTGATGGAGTGGGTGCTGATTAGGTAACACGAAAACAACGATGGGCAGGTCGTTGTCCCAACGCAATTTACGTTTGGAATAAATTCTCCTTAATTGAGATGTCGTCAATTGTTCAACATTGGCAGAAACGTGCACGATCACGTTAATACACATAGCCGTCGAGCTTGTTAATAAACAGCAACAAAAGATGATAAAAAGAAGAATATTTTTAATGATAGCATCCTTGTCAATCCAGAATCCCTAACCTAAATTAATAGCCAGATATGCTCAAAACTATAAATCACTTCCATAACAAAGTGCAAATGTGTGACACTGCCAATATTTCCATTCTCGCACCCCAACTAAAAGTGTAGTAAAAAATTATAAAATCGCAAAAAAGCAGCCACTTCACCAACCTTGATTGGTTAGACCAGTATTTTGCTGCTATATTCTGCGAAAACACTATAATATTCGTCAAATAGCAATAAAATGTAATTGTTTGCTCACTATGTATTTAAAGTTCATTACTTTTATGCAATTATTACAAAACGTTAACTTTAAAGGTGTTTTTACAACAAATGACTGCAAAGTTTAGAGTTTTAGTGTTGAATGGCCCTAATTTAAATATGTTAGGAAAGCGTGAGCCTGAAATATATGGCGCACAAACACTAACTGACATTATTAATATATTGCATGAACAGGCGAAAGAACTCTCAGTAGAGTTGAGTCATAAACAATCAAATGCAGAGCATGAACTTATTGATGAAATTCATCAAGCATTTGAAGAAATTGATTTTATTATTATTAACCCTGGAGCATTTACCCATACTAGCGTCGCCCTGCGCGATGCATTATTGGCAGTCAATATTCCATTTATAGAAATTCACTTGTCTAATGTTCACGCAAGAGAAAACTTTAGACAGCACTCTTATTTGTCAGATATTGCCCAAGGTGTTATCTGCGGATTAGGGGCAAATGGCTACGAGTATGCACTTAATGCTGCTCAAGTATGGTTACAAAAAAATCGTTCGTCTTAATATTTGGGTTAGCCGTAAATAGACGAAAAATAATTACGCATTCATAAAAGGTATTCAAATGGATATTCGCAAAATTAAAAAACTTATCGAGCTTGTTGAAGAGTCAGGCATCAATGAACTCGAGATCTCTGAAGGTGAAGAGTCAGTTCGCATTAGTCGTGGCGGCACAGTTATGCAGGCAGCGCCAATGATGCAAGCAGCACCAGCGCCGGCGCCAGTCGCAGCAGCACCTGCAGCGGAAGCAACGCCTTCAGCTCCTGTAATCACTGGTCATATTGTTCGTTCACCAATGGTTGGTACTTTTTATTCTGCAGCATCACCTGATGCTCCTTCATTCGTAGAAGTTGGTCAACATGTCAATGCTGGTGATACGTTATGTATTGTTGAAGCAATGAAAATGATGAATCAAATTGAAGCTGACAAGTCTGGCGTGATTAAAGAAATATTGGCGCAAAATGAAGACGCTATTGAATTTGATCAACCGCTATTCATCATTGAATAAGCCCAACCAGTAAGGGTAATTCTATGTTAGATAAAGTTGTTATCGCCAACCGTGGCGAAATTGCGCTGAGAATATTGCGCGCTTGTAAGGAGCTGGGGATTAAAACCGTTGCTGTGCATTCAACCGCCGACAAAAGCTTGAAGCATGTATTATTAGCCGATGAAACCATCTGCATTGGTAAAGCCTCTGCACTTGATAGCTATTTAAATGCGCCTGCTATTATTACGGCAGCTGAAATTACTAATGCTGTCGCTATTCATCCAGGATATGGGTTTTTAGCCGAAAATGCCGATTTTGCTGAGCAAGTTGAACAGTCTGGTTTTGCGTTTATTGGCCCAAAAGCTGAAAGCATACGTATTATGGGTGATAAAGTTGCAGCCATCCGCGCAATGAAAGCTGCAGGAGTTCCTTGTGTTCCTGGCTCTGATGGCCCATTGACCGATGATGTTGAAGCGAACAAAGCTCATGCTAAACGTATAGGTTACCCTGTCATTGTAAAAGCTGCTGGTGGTGGTGGTGGTCGCGGTATGCGCGTGGTTCGCAATGAAGATGAATTAATCAATTCGATTACATTAACCAAGAAAGAAGCGGGTACTATTTTCAAAAATGACATGGTATACATGGAAAAATTCCTTGAAAATCCACGTCATGTTGAAATTCAAATTATCGCAGATGGTCAAGGTAATGCTATTCATCTAGGCGAGCGAGACTGTTCAATGCAACGACGTCATCAAAAAGTCGTTGAAGAAGCGCCAGGGCCCGGTATTACTCCTGAAATGCGTGCGAAAATTGGCGAGCGTTGTTGCAATGCTTGTATTGAAATTAACTATCGCGGTGCAGGAACATTTGAGTTTTTATATGAAAATGGAGAGTTTTACTTCATTGAAATGAACACTCGTATTCAGGTTGAACATCCTGTTACTGAAATGATCACTGGTGTTGATCTGATCAAAGAACAATTGCGTATCGCAGCGGGTCAACCCTTATCTTATACACAAGAAGACATTAAGATTTCAGGTCATTCAATAGAATGTCGTATAAACGCTGAAGATCCTCGTACTTTTATTCCTTCACCAGGTAAAATTACGCGTTTCCATCCACCTGGTGGGTTAGGCGTACGTTGGGATTCTCACATCTATGCTGACTATTCAGTTCCTCCACACTATGACTCCATGATTGGTAAGCTAATCACTTGGGGTGATAATCGAGATGTGGCGATAGCTCGTATGCGCAATGCGTTGAGTGAACTGGTTATTGATGGTATTAAAACCAATATTGCCCTTCATAAAGATATCTTAATGGATCAGGGGTTCGTTAATGGTGGGGCTAATATTCATTATCTCGAGAAAAAACTCTCAGACAGTGAATAAAGCCTTCCGCTAATAAAAACCTCGTCGATACGAGGTTTTTTTATGTCATTAGTTTAAATGTTGTTGTTGTCTATTAATAAATCCACTTGATATTTATCTCAAAATATAATGTTACTCTAGCATTAAGTCCCGCTGGATTTATTATTAGCTCCAAATGTTATACCCTAACATTTTTCATAAAAGGCCTTAAAGATTAATGAGTGACAATTCTCCGTTAGAAAAACCAATCCCCCCTGCCGATGATGATTGTTGTGGTGGCGGTGCGTGTAATCCATGTGTATGGGATCACTACTATGCCGAACTGCAAAAATGGCGCATTGCTCAAGCGAAATTGAATGAAGAACAACAAGCAAATAAAGAAAACGAAAGGTAAGAACACTGCTCTAAAAATAAAAGCAGTGAACTTATCTAAATACAGCATGATCTGCCCAGACAATATCAATTTATAAAAGCGTTTAAAAATCAATAATTACCAACTAAACCTCTATCAATTGGTTAAGCTAACTCTATCACCTTTTTAACCAGCTTATTAATACCCGACGCCGCTTCACTTATAGTGGTAGCCAACATATAAGCTGGTGTCGATACCACCTTGTTGGCAACATCCACGACAATATCGTTGACCTCACAATCACAATGATTCAATCCCATAGTCACTATCATATCTGACGTTGAAGAGCTACGGCCAACCGTACCACTAACACCGCCACCGTATATTATTGGTAGCATTGCTGGCGCAATACAGATATAGCCTGCCGGTTTGTTTTGCTCAGAAAATCCCTGACACACGGCTTTGACTTGTGCATTAACTTGGCAATCTGCTCCCTTTATTGCAAAATCTGATAGGTTTTTCGCTGCGCCAAATCCTCCAGGCAATATTAAGGCATCAAAATCATTTACCCGTAATTCTGCAATATCTTCAATATCGCCACGTGCAAGTCTTGCAGACTCGACTAGTACATTTCGCTGGTCGCTATCATCAACCTCTCCGGTAAGATGATTCACAACATGATGTTGCGTAATATTAGGGGCAAAACAACGGTAGTGGGCATTGTTTTGCTCTATTGCTAACAACGTCAAGACAGTTTCATAAATTTCGCTGCCATCATAGACGCCACAGCCACTTAGAATTACTGCCACTTTTTTCATCATATGTCTCCTTTAATTAAATGTCTTTGAGAACAACAATCACTAGTATTTTAGCTGACGAAAGCATTGCAGTAAAAGAACCAGCATCACTGAACTCCACAACAACAATGCAAAGGGAAAGGCACTACCATCATAAAAAGCCGTTAAGATTGGTCCAGCCAATGCGCCGATGCCAAATCTCAGTGTGCCAATAACAGCGGTAGCAGTACCCGCATTTTCAGCAAAAGCTTTCATTAACAAGGCCTCTGCATTAACGGCGATCATTGAGAAGCTCCCCATCAAAGGTAACAGCGTCACCACTGTATATTGAATAGGTAATTGCCAATAACTCACAAGCATTAATCCGCTAGACGCTATTGTCGCCACCACTAAACCACTGATTAACATTGTGCGAGAGCCTTTGCGCACCACTAAACGAGTATTAATAAAATGCGCCGTCATTAACGCTAAAACATTCGCAGCAAATAAAATACTGAACGTAAATTCACTGGTTTTAAATACCGTTAAATAAATAAAAGGGATCGCAGTGATATAGCCAAAAAAGGCGAGAGAAATCATCATAATCGAAAGCAAATCAGCTCTGGCTTTATGATTAGCAAGGACAATTTTATAACGCTGAAACGCACTCATTTTTTTGTGATTCGTCGTGCGCCTTACTTCAGGTAAATATTTGTAACTCAACAAAAAGACAATAAAACTATATATTGCCAGTACGTAAAAAATGAGTTGCCAGCTATGCATCACCAACAGTGCACTGCCAATTGATGGCGCGATCATAGGAGCAAGCATCATGATCATGCTGACATAAGAGAAGCCTTTAGCACTATTATCACCGTAATATTCACGAATAGTGCCTGGCACTACCACCGTTGCGGCACTGCTGATCATCGCCTGAAAAAAACGTAAGGTAAAAAACTGTTCTATCGATTGGCACCAAGGCAGCATTAAGGTTGTCAATGTAAAACCACCAACCCCCAGCATGACCAGCAACCGCCGACTGTGTTTATCCGCTAACGGTCCAAAAATCAATAACCCTACCGCATAGCCAAACAAATAAACACTAAGGGTATTTTGTACTACGGCAATGTTGGAGTCTAATGCCAGAGAGATCACTGGCATTGCGGGCAAATACATATCTATGGCTAAAGGCGACATAGCAATGATCGCCGCCAACAAGGGAAGCAGTAATTTAAGCGAAATTGTTGAACTTGGCAAAGTTGATGACCTAGACGTCAAAACCTCGCCCTCCTGAACTTGGTGCAACAATAGTTAGCGTGTTTAATCTTCACGGTATTCCCTAACCAATTGCGCCAGTATTTTAATGGCTTGCTCAATATCATCACACCACTGCACACCAAAACTTATCCGCATATAGTTATGATATTTACCCGAAGGAGAAAAAATTTCTCCCGGGGCAAAGCTCACACCTTTGGAAATGGCAGGTTTAAACAGTTGACTGGTGTGAACATGCGAGCGGCACCTTATCCATAAGACACTTCCACCTTGAGGTCTTGAAATACATACTTCATTAGGAAAATTATCCGCGATTAGCGCTCGCATACGCTCACAGTTGTACACCAACTTTTTGCGCAGCACCGCAAGGTGACGATCATATTCACCACTCATTAAATATTCTGTTAAGGTCCACTGCTGTAACATAGACGTTGAACAAGACTGGGCCCTTTTTATTTGCTTGGCTTTTTCCTCAAACTTTCCAGGTAATAACCACCCTATTCTGTATCCTGGCGCTGCGGTTTTTGAAAAAGAAGAACAGGTTAGCACTAGCCCTTTCTCGGAATATAACTGGGCGGGTTTGGGCTTATTTTCACTAAAATAGAGTTCACTGTATACGTCATCTTCAATCAGTGGAATATTATAGCTTTCCAATAACTTAACCAACGAATAACGCTGGCAATCACTCATCATAGAGCCAAGCGGATTATTTATCGCCGTCGAAAATAAGCAAGCCTTTACTGGATGTTGTTGGATAACTTTTTCTAGTTCGTTTATCGATACCCCGTCTTCCGTGCAGGTATATACTTCTAACGCTTTCATACCTAGGCTTTCTATCAATTCTATCATGCCAAAAAAACAAGGTGATTCAACTGCAATAACATCACCTTTCGAGGCGACGCATTGCAATGCAATTGACAACGCTTCTTGGGCACCATTACTAATAACAATTTCGTTTGGACTGATATCGACCCCTTGTTCTTGATAACGAAAGGCTAATTGCATTCGTAATTTTGGATCGCCATTAACAGGTCCATAACTAACCGCCTTCTCAGCAACCTTACTGATCACTGAGCGCATAAGCCGCGCTAAGGTTTTATCGGGTGGATGAGTGTGTACAGGATTTGAAATTCCTAATGCCACGGTATTAGGAATATGAATCGCTTCATGAACCTGCTCAATTAAGCTGCGACAGTTAACCTCAACAGGCGCACAGCGTAACCACTTGTTAGGCATTGGTTGTAATGTTCTGGCTTGTTGCGCCTTTAGGTAATAACCCGATTGAGGACGCGCACAAACTTTCCCCTGTCGTTCTAGCTCTACGTACGCTTGCTTTACCGTCGGGACACTTATTTCAAATTGCTGGCTTAATTTGCGTAAGCTGGGGAGCTTATCACCTGGGCGTAATATACCTGACATACTTTGGCGCTCAACAAAGTCTATGACTTGCTGATAGAGAAACTCAGGCGCAGATTTATCTAATAAACGCATAACTGTATAGGTTACATTTTTAATTTTTTGTATATGTTATTAAATCAGAAGTTCTATAAACTGTCTATCTGTTGCTAGAGGTATAGCTGATATCACTGGCGACAATGCAACTTGATCGTTGCACATATTGAGTGCCGCTCTCCATCATAGATTAATTGGGAAAAGTGAATGAACAATACATTATTATATGTGATCACCGTTTTAATCTGGGGATCCACTTGGATCGCGATTAATTACCAATTAGGCGATGTTGCACCTGAAGCTTCGCTTGTGTATCGATTTGGATTGGCCGCGATGATCCTTATGGCATATTGCCATTACAAAAAACTTCCTTTGTCGTTTAATGGTAAACAGCACTTAAGCTTTATCGCTTTTGGAGCAACACTATTTGGTTGCAACTACTACTTTTTATATTTAGGGCAGCAACATATTAATTCAGCTTTAACGAGCATTGCTTTTTCGACCTTAATGCTCGTAAACATTATTAATACGCGTATTTGGTTTAAAACCACCATAAGCCCGCAAGTATACTATGGCGGCGCGCTAGGGTTAATCGGTATCTTGACGCTATTTTGGCCACAAATTAATGACATTGATTACGGTAAAGAAACCTTAATTGGGCTGTCGTTATGTTTGATCGGTACCTTGTTCGCTTCAACTGGCAATATGATTTCCATTGGTAACCAAAAGAAGCAGTTACCTATCATACAATCTAATGCTTGGGGGATGACTTACGGCAGTATTTTAATGGCGATAATGACGGTATTGCAAGGCGAAACGTTTACCTTTTCATGGACGTTTTCTTACGTCAGTTCCTTAATCTATTTATCATTATTTGGTTCAGTTATTGCGTTTGGCTGCTATTTAAGTTTATTGAGTAAAATTGGCGCACATAAAGCGTCCTATTCTTCCATTATGTTTCCAGCTATTGCCGTTATTATTTCAACCTTTATCGAAGGTTTTGTCTGGAACATCTATACGGTCATTGGTTGCAGTTGCATGGTATTGGGGAATTTAGTGGTGTTATCGCGTCCTAGCAAGGCAGCTAAAACCAATAATCTTCTTGCTGAAAATGACGTTGCAAAAGCCATTTAATCAATAAGAATTCGCACAAATCTGCGAATTTCATCACCTTCGTGCATATTGCACACGGCATGGGGCTCCTTCCCTCATGCCGTTTTTTCATTTCATTACTGTATTATAAAAGTGCACTAATTAACCGATAGGTGAACCTGGTGGCAAACTAATTTTACTTGCCGGTGTGCTCGGTTTACTGTGGTTAAAACTAAAGCTAATTTGCTGGGCAAGCATTTCAAACTGAGCTGTTAATCCCTTATATTTACGACGGTTATCTTTATTGTCATCTAACCATTTAGCTAATGTTTGTAACGCAGAATATACCTGCGCACGTACTTCTGTCACCAATTTGTCTTGATGCCACAAAGCTAATAAATGATCCACTACTTGTTGATTAGCTCGTTGCTGGATCAGTAATTTCATGCCATCAGTACTTTTTTGATACAAGGTATTATCTAATAACGCAGACAATAACTTACCTGTATCAGGCGCGCTATCATCTAAGGCAGCGTGCTGTTCTAAACGTGCTAGTCGCTCAGGGGTAAGCAACAAGTTTAAAGTGTTATTGATGCTAGCATCAGCGGCGCTGATTGGGTCAAAGGCGATGCCAGTATTTGACTTAAAACTCTCGCGATCTCTTGAATACCCATACGCTTTAGGCGGGATCAACTTAATGAGACTTTCAGGTAAGGTTAATACCGATGGCTTTAATGTTGAAATCAAGGCTGATATCGCTTGTGTTTGTACTTTTCCACTGACATTTGACACGCCAACAGACTCTTCAGCGCTTTTTACTTCATATGAATACTGCAAGCCAGCAACAAGCTTAGCGACGGCATCAACTTGATAGCGATGGAAATTATATATTGGCACAAGTACTTGTTCTATTTCAGATAAAGGCGTTCCTGCAGGAATTGAATTCGTACCAATGTTGGCTAATGCATGTGCTCTTACTTCTAACACCCTTGTCAATTCAGCCACGGGATCTGCGCCATTATCCCATAAATGCGCGCTAGCATGCGGGCTTGACTTACTACGAGCATCGGGATCAGAAATATATGCCAACCCTTTAGCTTTGCTATCGGCGATAAGCTCCGCTAATACATTGGTTTCTTTGTTCGCGTCTAGATCACTATACCCATAAGCGATGACAAATTTATCCCAATCGCCAATATCTGTTGCATAGGCCTGCGATAAATCAATATGACCATCACCCAATTGCACAAAAGGATGCGGATAATCCATTACCGATGCACGATCGTTCACACTCGCCGCAAAGTTATGAGCGATACCCAAGGTATGACCGACTTCATGCGCGGATAATTGACGAATACGTGCCAATGCCATTTCTTTCATTGAGTTAGTATCGGTATTTGGTTGCGTAAATGGCGAAGTAAGGCCTAAGGCAATTAGGTAATCTTGTCTAACACGCAGGGACCCTAAAGTGACATGCCCTTTAATTATTTCGCCTGTGCGGGGATCAATTACAGATGAACCATATGACCAACCTCTTGTCGCTCGATGAACCCATTGAATGACATTGTATCTAACGTCCATGGGGTCTGCATCCGCTGGCAAAATTTTGACTTGAAATGCGTTTTTATATCCAATAGCACTGAACGCTTGATCCCACCACTTAGCGCCATCAATTAAAGCTGAGCGCACAGGCTCTGGCACACCAGCATCCAAATAATAAACAATCGGTTCAACTGCTTCACTACTCGATGCGTTTTTATCTTTTTTGGCTAAACGGTGACGAGGAATGGCGCGTTTAACAATAGGTTCATCTATCGCGCTAGCATAATCGGCATACGCTACCGACCAAAAACCACTATTGGGATGAAATTGTCTCGGCGTATATTTATCATCGGGTAATTCGATCAATGAGTGATGTAAATTAACGGTAATAGCACTGTGCTCAGGAGTCACTGACTTTAAATAATCTCCCGCGCCCGAACCTTTAAAGGTAACCGTCGCTTCTAATTCGGTATTTGCAGGAAAAGCCTTAGTTCGCTTAGCAAAAATGCCACTGCGGCTTTCATCGACTTTAAAACTACCTTGTTTAGCCGTTTTAAGTCTATCCGAAATGTTATGAATATCTGAGAGTAAAAAAGGCGTATAATCAATCAGTACCTTTTGCTTATCGCTACTAATACTGGCAACTTTAAAACCCCAAATAATAGAACTAGCAAATGCTTCGTCTATCGCCTGCTTTTCCAACGGATTATCAGAGTCAGCACGATAATAACTATTAAGTTGACGTAAGAAGACTTTTTCCCCGACACGTTCAAATCTCACCAATCGAGTATCACCAAGTTGGCCTCTATCTAAACCGATATCATTAGAGCCTATACCTTGAGGTAAACTGCTTTGAAAAATAAAATCTTGATCAAATTTAGATATTTCTAAATAGATTTTGCCGGTGTTGTCATCTTGATAAAAAGAAAAATACCCTTGATGGTAGGTTTTATCTTTAATGAAATCAGTAAAGTCAGTGTTTGCCTGTACCGATAAAACACAGCACGCCAACAATAAAATCACATTTCGCAATAAATTCATTCTTTATCCCTGCATTGATAAAATAAGTCAGTTAATTTTTACTGTAATCAATAACAAAATTGTTATAATTGTCGATGAAAGTATTAGTGAAAGCTTTCACTTAAATTGATCAGCAAGCTGATGGTCAATTTATTCAGTAAAATATAAAATATACACTCTAACTTTAAAGCAAATAGGTAACCCTATGCAACGACTAGCACCATCATTACGCAAAGATAATGTACCTCTAGACCTAATTTCCCTAATAAAAACCATATTAGCGGCGACAAAAGAAATTTCCTTTCGTGTTAGTCAAGCCCACCTTGGTGGTTTAATGGGGTCAACATTAGATGAAAACATTCAAGGCGAGGTCCAAAAAAAGCTTGATGTGGTCGCGAACGAACTCTTTAAAGATATTTTATTAGAGTCCGGATTTGTTAAAGCTATTTCTTCAGAAGAAGAAGACACTTCGGTAGCTGGTGAACCAAACGGTAAATTTATTGTTTCTTTCGATCCGCTAGATGGTAGCTCTAATATCGACATAAACTCACTGATCGGCACTATTTTTTCTATTCATGAAGCACCCGCTGACTTAGCTGCCGATGATCCTGACCTGTTTAAACAACCTGGAAATAAGCAAGTTTGTGCTGGCTATGTACTATACGGACCTTCAACTATGTTGGTAATGACCACGGGCAGCGGCACCCATTTTTACGTGCTTGATCGTACTCATGGTGGCTATCTGTTGGTTGAGCGCAATGTAAAAATCCCAGAAGACACCCAAGAGTTTGCAATAAACATGTCAAATCAACGTTTCTGGCAAGAGCCGATGAAAAATTATATCGACGACTTATTGTTAGGCACTAAAGGGCCTCGTGGTAAAAACTTTAATATGCGTTGGATTGCGGCCATGGTCGGTGATGTGCATCGCGTACTGACCCGTGGCGGCATATTTACCTATCCTGCAGATACAAAAGACAGCAATAAGCCATATAAACTGCGATTAATGTATGAGGCTAATCCTATGGCATTTCTAGTAGAGCAAGCAGGTGGACTTTGTCTAACTAGCGAAGGTCGTATTATGGATATTGAACCGAGCAGTATACACCAACGAGTAGAAGTGATACTCGGTTCGAAAAACGAAGTAGAAAAATGCTTAAGCTACTATAAAGTATAGTTTTTATTCATACCTGAAAATATTGCGCACTCTGATGGGTGCGCAACCATTTATAGTCTGCCCAACACTTCATTTTTGCATTGTTTATAATGCCATCAATAATCATTAATTTGCGCTACCCCTTAGCTCAGTTGTTTTGTTAGAATACGGGCAATTAAAGGAGACTATTTTTATGCCAGCTTATGTTGTGGGACACAAAATCCCTGATTCCGACTCTATTTGTTCAGCCATTGCGTTATCGTATTTGAAAACCACTATTGGTGAAGAAACGGTTCCTGCTCGTTTAGGTGAATTATCACCTGAAACTCTTTTTATCCTCGATAAATTTGGTTTTGAGCAACCTCAACTTAAAACCAGTTATGCAGGGGAAAGCCTTTACATTGTCGATCACTCAGACCGTGTACAAGGACCTGATGATATCGACGAGGCCACAATTTTAGGCATTATTGATCATCATAAATTGGGTGATATTACCACTTCAACACCATTGGAATGCTGGATCCGCCCTGTCGGATGTACCAATACCATCATCAAAATGATGTATGACTTTCATGGCGTAGAAATCCCGAAAAATATTGCCGGTGCCATGATGTGCGCGATTTTAAGTGATACCGTTATTTTTAAATCGCCAACTTGTACAACTGCTGATATTAAATGTGTAGAAGCATTAGCTGAAATCGCGGGCATTGATGACCCTAAAGCGTTAGGCATGGAAATGTTTAAAGTAAAATCGGCCGTTGAAGGCACACCTGTGCGAGACTTAGTGTTACGCGATTTCAAAGACTTTAATATGAATGGTCATTTAGTCGGTATCGGTCAACTAGAAGTCATTGATTTAGCTATTTTTGACAAAATGAAAGCGGATCTTGAAGCAGATATAGCCGCATTAAAGGCAGAAGGAAACCGCCATAGTGTCTTATTATTATTAACTGACATTATGAAAGAAGGCTCGGAAGTCTTGGTCGTGAGTGACGATGTCAATTTAATGGAAAAAGCTTACGGTAAGCCATCAGTCGATGGCAAAGTTTGGTTAGACGGCGTATTAAGTCGCAAGAAGCAAGTAGTACCGCCATTGCAAGACTCATTTTCCTAATCCACCATTACTAGTGTTATAAATAATAAAACCGAGCGAATATGCTCGGTTTTTTATTGTCCGAGCCACTCTATTTTCAACATAGTGTTTCGTTTGTAACATATCTTTATTCAATTAATATCCACAGTACAAACCAATTTGTTGATAAATAATGCAGTGATATACTCAAATGAACCAATGTTAATGTTATTCGTCGAAGGTTTAAATATTACTAATTCGTTAAAGTCCGTCGTTCTTTTCATTTATCGCTAAGTAAAATAACTAAAGGAGAGTGATGTGAAACAATTTTTCTTAATACCTGCAGTGTTGACAATAATGAGCACTCATTCTATAGAAATAAGTCAGCAGCAATTGGAAGTGCTCCAAAAAAATACAGCAGCCATCGCTCAACAAACAAACCTAACCGATATTGAACCGCTATCAACTGTGCTCAAAAACCTGAAAAGTATAGAAGAAAATACCTTACTTAAATTTAATACGTTAAAACAATTCAGCACACTCAAGCCTACTTCTGCACAAAGAAATTGGGTAACAGAACAATTAAATTCCACTCAAACATTACAAATGAGAAACCCCGATCACCCTAATCAATTAATAGATGTAATTGATATCTCTCAACAAGCTGCTAGCACATTGAAACAATGGACAATAGCAGACAAAGCGACAACATTTTTTGACCAATGGATGGCTCAAAACTGGAGTTGGCAACAATTTAATCAACATCCTGATAATACTGATTTTCTCGCTTTAGAGAATGCACTTGCGCAAGCTGATAAGCTATCTATTGATTGGTTATTTACAAAACTTATTGATGAACAGCAACTACCAAGAAGCAGTAATAGATTACTGTTTTTACTCTTCAAAAAGCTGCCATCGAGTATATTGGCTGAACAGCTATGGCGCAATGAGACAGACCAATTCAGCTACCAAACCTTGCAAACAATAAATACAATTTTTGATACTGAACGCGCTATTGAGCAATTATCTTATGCAATGAACAATAAACATTTACTGTCTCAAGCGTTATTGTTACTGGCAAAACATTATCCCACAGACGAAGTTGCACACGGTTTATTATTAAATAAACTGCAACAGCCAAATAGTTCATGGTTAGCAGCCGCCGCTATATCCGGCATTAAGCAAGAGGCTTTCATCGACAAAGTTAAAAACCTTGCACAATACTCAAATGCACCAGCTATTCAGTACGCTCACGACCAACTTATGCAAGGAGACAAATAAATGAAATATTTGCTCTCAACATTACTGCTCATCACTACAAAACTCACGGCTATTGAATTTACTTATACTGAAAATGACTCTTCAGGTACCAATATAGCTCTCGGGTATCCCGTCCCCTTGCCAATTGACTCATTGACTCCTATTGATGGTTTTAGAAGTTATAACAGTTTGACATTACGACATCAGCAGATGAGTGCACAATCAAGCAACATTCAGTCGATAACTCTAGGCAATACCTTTAACAATAGACCAATAATGGCCTATCAACTGTCAGATGCAGATAATGATACGGTTAGCGGTGGTATAGAAGGTAGTGCTTTAATCAATGGTGGGATTCATGCACGTGAATGGCAATCACCAGAAGCGGTAACTGGCTACATGGAAACGTTATTTGACAATCAAAACAATCAACATATTGAACAATATATTTTGGAAAACCTGAATCTTGTGGTTATCCCCGTGCTCAATGTTGATGGCTTTTTACAAACACAGCGATTTCCCGATAAAGTTATTAACTCTAGTGAATCTCCGCGCGATGGTAGAATGCGCCGTAAAAACATGCGTAATACTGACGAGTCACTTTCAACCAGTAACGACAATTTAAATGGCATAGATTTAAATCGAAACAACAATCCATATTGGGCCACTAATCCAGATAGAAGCTCTAATAGCTCGGTATCTATAGTCTATCATGGTGCAGGGGCAGCTTCCGAGCCTGAGACTCAAGCATTACAACAAGCAGCTATAGAAGCTAATGAAAGTCGTTTGCGCTTCTATACCGATACCCATTCCTTCAGTCAGATCTATTTCACTCCTTTTACAAGCAATGAGAGGCGCAATAACGTCGCTGGTAGGCTCGCTAACATCATGAGAGCGGCCAATGACTATAAATATCAGTACGGTCCAGCAGCTGCAGGTGGAGGTATTGGAGCAACAGATGAATACTTTGCTGAAACCTATCAAATTCCATCGTATACACTCGAATTAGAACCACTGAATTCAGCCAGAACATATGGCGGCTTTGGTGTATCGCACGATGGTTTTATTTTACCCGCGTCTGAAGTTAATCGTATGCGCCAAGAAACATCTGCCGCGGCGATGGCTGGCTTGTACGCTATCGCTGAGCCTCCGATTTTACAGGAAATAGTAGTAACACAAGATGCTAATACGGTTATGCATCAAGCATGGCAAAAATCAGAGAACGGCCGTCGTTTAACTACACTAGTTAATAATGAATTATCTCCAGATGTTGAATATCAATTAAGATTAATTTTTAACAAACCTATGCGCCACTTAGCAGAAAACGTTCCTACTGATTTTTCAGGTTTATCTGAAGCTCTCGGTATTTCATTAAGTTGGCTAGTTAAAACAACTTCGGGTGAAACGTCTACAGTAATAGATACTAGTGCTGGCAACTGGCTGCTATCAAATTTTAATCGTTATAAAACCGATAGTTTTCAAGTGTCATTCACTATGCCAAATGAGTTCAACTGGAGCAATACTGAATTACTTGCCTTAAATGTTGATACCACAGATATGACAGGGCAAACTCTGGATACGAATCCAGCAACAATCGCGGATTGGCAATTGGGAGAGTGGCAGTATTACGAAAATAGTAACGGTGAATATAATGATATTGGTGGCACAGATAAATCTATGCGCTTAATTGATGACGGCAGTGCTTTATACGGTGATGTAAGCAACCCAACTAATCCAACCACACCTGATTCGTCAAACACAAATTCAAGTGGCGGCTGTATGTTCTGGTTATTGTGTGTAGCCATATTGCGAATGTCCATGCGTAATAAATACGCAGAGACTAGAACGTGTTAAAAAAAAAGCCCGAACTATTGTCGGGCTTTCAATACTAATTAGCACATAAACATATTATACGCGTTCAAATACAGTGGCGATGCCCTGCCCTAAACCAATACACATAGTGGCAAGGCCAATATTAACATCTTGACCTTCCATCAAGTTAATCAGGGTAGTCGAAATACGCGCTCCTGAGCAACCTAGCGGATGACCCAATGCAATCGCGCCACCATTAAGGTTAACCATATCTTCCATTTTGTCTTCAATACCTAATGCGCGAACACAAGATAATGCTTGCGCGGCGAACGCTTCATTGAATTCAGCCAACTCAATATCGTCGATAGTCAGCCCTGCACGCTTAAGTGCTTTCTTGGTAGCTGGAACTGGTCCATAACCCATGGTTGACGGATCGCAACCGGCAACGCCCATGCCACGAATTTTAACACGAGCAGTTAATCCAAGCTCTTTCGCTTTATCTGCTGACATCACTAACATTGCCGAAGCGCCATCAGATAACGCAGAGGATGTTCCCGCAGTTACCGTACCATTAACAGGATCAAACACTGGGCGCAAACCGGCTAATGTTTCAACCGTGGTTTCTGGGCGGATCACTTCATCTTGCTCTACTAAAGTGAGTGCGCCCGTTGCGTCATGCCCTAATGTTGAAACAATTTCATTATTCCAACGACCGGCTTCATGTGCAGCGTGCGCACGTTGATGTGAACGCTCGCCAAAGGCATCTTGCATTTCTCGGCTAATACCGTGTTGCTTGCCTAAAAGCTCAGCGGTTAAGCCCATATTGCCTGATGCTTTGGCAATATATTTACTCAAGGCTGGATCAAAATCGACATCATACATCATAGGGACATGGCCCATATGTTCAACGCCACCGATCAAAAACACATCACCTTGTCCCGCAATAATACTGGTAGTTGCGTCATGCAAGGCTTGCATAGATGACCCACACAATCTGTTAACCGTAACGCCACCAATTGACTTAGGTAAATTAGCCAAAATAGAGGCATTTCGAGCAATGTTAAAGCCTTGCTCTTTAGTTTGCTTAACACATCCCCAGATCACATCTTCAATATCATTAGGATCCAATGCAGGGTTGCGAACCAATATTTGTTCCATTAAATGTGCTGATAACGCTTCAGCACGAACATTACGAAAAACGCCGGCCTTAGAGCGACCCATTGGAGTTCGTATGCAATCAACAATAACGACTTCTTTCATGATAATCTCCTCGACTTAAGCTTGTTTAACGTCAGTTGTAAAATATGATTTTTTAGCTTGTGCCATTTCGCGCATGCCATCAGTGACGTGATAAATTTCACCTAAATTTCTGTACTTATCAGCCATGGCAATAAAGTTGTCTAATCCTAGCGTTTCCAAATAACGGATCGGACCACCTCTAAACGGAGGGAAACCTAAACCATATATTAAGCCCATATCTGCTTCTGCGGCTGATGCTACTACGCCTTCTTCTAAACAGCGTACAACTTCGTTAACCAAAGGGATCATCAAACGAGCAATAATTTCTTCACTGTCAAAGTCTTTTTTAGCGGCACAAGTATCTGAAAATAATTGATAAGCGGTATCGGCAGGTGTTTTACTTGGGCGACCACGTTTGTCTTTGCCATAATCATAAAATCCTTTGCCATTTTTCTGACCAAAGCGTTCATTGCTATACAAAGTACTGACAGGATCGTTTTCAAGTTTCTGCATACGTGTAGGGAAGCCTGCTGACATAACCCCAGTACAATGATCGGCGGTATCAATACCGACCACATCAAGTAAATAAGCAGGTCCCATTGGCCAACCAAATTGTTTCTCCATCACTTTATCTACCGCAGTAAAATCAGCACCTTCAAGCACTAAATGACTAAAACCAGCAAAGTATGGGAATAAAACACGGTTAACATAAAAACCAGGACAATCATTGACGACAATTGGAGATTTACCCATTTTCGCCGCATAGGCAACAACGGTAGCAACCGTTTCATCAGAGGTGTCTTTGCCTCGAATAACTTCAACCAACGGCATTCTATGTACTGGATTGAAAAAGTGCATGCCACAGAAATTCTCTGGACGTTTGATACTTTGTGCCAACAAATCAATAGAAATGGTTGATGTATTTGAGGTTACAATGGCATCCTCAGCAACGATTGACTCAACTTCCGCTAGCACCATGCCTTTTACTTTAGGATTTTCAACTACAGCTTCAACGACAATATCCACATCTTTAACATTATCGTAACTTAGCGACGGCGTAATGTTATTTAACACACTCGCCATTTTTTTCGCATCCATACGGCCGCGTTCAACTTGTTTAGTTAAAATACCGGCCGCTGTAGACAAACCTAGATCGAGTGCTTGATCATTAATATCTTTCATCACGATTGGCGTGCCTTTATAAGCTGACTGGTATGCAATACCACCGCCCATAATTCCTGCGCCTAAAACCGCAGCTTTATTTACCGATTTAACCGCTTGCTTACTGGCTTTCTTCGCTTTGCCTTTGATCACTTGATCATTTAAAAACAAGCCTATTTGTGCTGTTGCTGCATCAGTTTTCGCTAGCTTTGCAAAGCCAGCATTTTCTGCTGCCATAGCGCCTGCGCGATCCATACCAGCAGCGGCTTCAATCGTTTGGACAGTTACCATAGGTGCTGGATAGTGTTTACCCGCTTTTGCCGCAATCATGCCTTTACACGTCGTAAATGACATCATGGCTTCAATAGGACTTAACTTTAATGCTTCTAATTTAGGTTGACGTTTTGTTTTCCAATCTAGCTTACCCGCTATCGCTTGCTTTAACATTAAAATGGCAGCTGATTTTAAATTTTCAGTTGCAACAACGGCGTCAAGCACTCCTACCGCTAATGCAGCTTCAGGCTTGTAAGATTTGCCAGTAGACATCCATTCAACGGCATTATCAACACCAATAAGTCGAGGAAGACGCACCGTACCACCAAAGCCTGGCATCAACCCTAATTTAACTTCAGGTAAGCCAACGCTTGCGGTTGTATCGGCAATACGATAATCACAGGCAAGTATCATTTCACAACCGCCACCTAAGGCAAACCCGTTAATTGCGGCAATAGTAGGCACGTTAAGATCTTCAAAGGAGTCGAAGACATCAGAGCCTTGCTTGATCCATGGGATAAGTTCATCGGTTGGCTTTTTGAAAGTTTCAATGAATTCTGTAATATCTGCGCCAACAATAAATGTTGATTTTGCCGACGTTACTAAAACGCCTTTTGCTTCACTGCAATTATTGATTGCGGCTATCGCTGCGCGGTAATCTTCGAAAGTTGCTTGGTCAAACTTATTAACAGATCCCTTCGCATCGAAACAAAACTCTACGATGCCATCGTCCAGCAGTTGGACTTTTAGGCTGTTGCCTTGGTATATCATGCCTAGTCTCCTTCACCTTTATGCGGTGTTGATATATTGATGATTTATAATAATAGCTGACTGAGTGTGCCTTGAAAGAAAGATGAAAGCAATCATTTTTAAACGCATGTTTTAATCAAGCGTATTAAAACATTAAATAATTAATATAAAGCAATATTTTTCAACTTATTACATAAGATCAATTGATAAACATATATCATTTATGTAAGTAAAATTGGCGAAAATAATATTCTAATTATCTGACACTGTGCACTTAGGCTCAGTAATGAACACCGCCGTAATGAAAAATAAATAAGTGGCAGTATCACTCATCCAGAAAAATTGACGTACAATACCCTGTCATTCATTACCGCTATAAAAGAATTTTTGTGAAGTTAGCATCAAAGTTAAATCAGCCCGAGAATTTGTTGCTCGCCATGGCATTTATAATGCCGTTGGTCTTTTCTGTGTGGATGGTGTTGCTCAATAATTTTGTTATCGAAAAGGCCGCTTTTACCGGCGTCGAGATAGGTATTTTACAAAGCTTGAGAGAAATACCTGGCTTTCTCGCTTTTACAGTTATCTATGTTTTATTGTTTATACGCGAACAAAAATTGGCCGTATTATCGTTAGTTATCACCGGAATAGGTGTCGCCTTAACCGGATACTTCCCCAGTGCATTAGGTTTATATATCACCACGATTATCATGTCTATCGGCTTTCACTACTTTGAAACCGTTAGTCAGTCACTAACCTTACAATGGGTTAATAAAAATCATACTGCCCATTTCATGGGAAAAATGCTGGCAGCGAAATCAGCTGCTTCATTATTAGCATTTGCCAGTATTTGGCTATTGATGGAACAATTTAAGTGGTCGTATACGGCAACTTATACTCTATTCGGGGGACTGGCAATAATGCTCACCGTGTTAATAGCCATAACATTCGATCAGTTTCCGCAACACTCTGAACAAACCAAAAAAATAGTACTGAGAAAACGCTACTGGTTATACTACGCGTTGACGTTTTTCAGCGGTGCGCGTCGGCAGATATTTGTCGTTTTCGCCGGCTTTTTAATGGTGGAGAAATTTCATTATAGCGTTGCCGATATCAGCGCTTTGTTCCTAATCAATTATGTTTTCAACTGGCTATTTGCCGCTAAAATTGGCAAATTGATTGGGAAAGTTGGTGAGCACAAGGTGCTTAAGTTTGAATATATTGGCCTAATCGTTATTTTTATTGCTTATGGCTTAGTTGAGAATGCTCACATAGCCGCCGCACTCTATGTCATCGATCACTTGTTTTTCGCACTGGCTATTGCCATAAAAACATATTTTCAAAAAATAGCGCAACCTGAAGACATAGCGGCCACTGCTGGAGTTAGTTTCTCTATTAATCACATTGCCGCAGTTGTTATTCCAGCATTACTCGGTGTTTTATGGGTCATTAATAGTTCTTGGGTATTTTTTATTGGTGCGGGCTTTGCGACATGTTCATTATTGCTGTCGTTATTAATTCCCATTGCGCCTAAAATTGGTATAGAAATTAGATATCAAGAAAACAGATCAACATCCCAATCTATAACAACAGTGGAATAACTCGAAAAAAAAGCCAAATAATTATTTGGCTTTTTTCTGATATTTTTGATGATAATTTTTACTGGTTGTTATTCAAAAAAGTTAAAAACTCATCCGCAGGCATCGGTTTCGCGTAATAGAACCCTTGTACTTCATCACACATTTGCGCTTGCAAATGCGCTTCTTGTGCAACTTCTTCTATACCTTCGGCAATAACTTTCAAATTCATCTGCTTACCTAAGTTGATAATGGTATCGGCAATGATTGATTGCCCAGGCAAATGAATATTGGTTACAAAAGAGCGATCAACTTTCAAACGATCTAAAGGAAGTTGTTGTAAGTAGCTCAATGATGAGTAGCCAGTACCAAAATCGTCGAGCGCGATACTGATTCCCTCGGCTTTCAAATGTTTAAGGGCATCAACCACTACTTGAGGATCATCCATTAAAATGTTCTCGGTGATCTCTAACTCTAATTTATTTGGTTGTACTTGATGACGCTGCGTTGTCTCTATTACTGTTTCGACAAAATTATCACGTCGAAATTGCGGGATTGACACATTTACAGAAATGCTAACGTTATCAAAGCCGTTTTCTTCTAGTTTCTTAATTTGTTGGCATGCTTGATTGATAACCCAATCACCGATGCTGATAATCAGACCTGAATACTCCGCAAGTGGGATAAAAACCGCAGGCGATATAAACTTGCCATCAGAGGTGCGCCAACGCAATAAAGCTTCTGCGCCAATCACTTTACCCGTTTTAAGATTCAACTGGGGCTGATACCACAATTCTAATCTTTGCTCTGCAAAATCCGTTCGAAGTTGACGGATCATACCTAAGCGCCATAAAGTATCTTGTTCCATTTCCTGAACATAATAAACATAATGCTCATCACGATTCTTTTTAGCCAAATTTAAAGCAATATTTATTTGATTGAGTACTTTAACTCCGCGGTTACCGGCCTGTTCTTTTGTACAAAGTCCAAAACAGGCATTCACTAGTAGGTTTTGATCGCCAGCTGAAAAAGGTTCATGGAATAAACCAATCAGTTTATCAGGATTCAAACATTCGCTAGGACCGATAATACCAAAAACGTCTGCGCCAATACGTGCAAATTGACAGTCTTTGCCTTGAGCAATCATTCTTTCAGCGATTGCAGACAACAACTGATTACCAATATCCTGACCTAAACCATCGTTAATATCGCTAAAGTGATTAATGTCGACCAAGGCCGCAACCAGATCCTGGTCATCAGTTTGCGCAAAATCATCAAGTAAATTGACAAATTCTAAGCGATTAGGAAGTTCAGTAAGCCAGTCTTTATAAGCTGCATTACTTAATTTCTGAAATAAATGTACGTTTTCGTAACCAATCGCAATATTAGCTAAAAAGACATCGATCAACTGTTTTTCGGATTCTAAAATAGGAACGTCAAGTTCAAGAAAAATTGCGGCTCGAAAGCCACCACTAGCAATGTAAAGCGTAACATGGTCATCAGAATAAGAATGGGTCTTGTGTTGAAAACACCAAGCAACCTGCTGGCTCACAACATCATCTTTCAAGGTTTCCAGTTTTCGGTTTATCAGAATTGATGACAAACCTTCTTGCGCAAGAATATAAAAGCTTAAGTCATCAGCGCCATGAATGATTCCCTGTCCTCGCGCACAGAAAATCCCACTTTTAACGCCAGACAAAAATCCGGCTAATTGTACTAATACCCCTTGAGCATAATCGTGTACTGAATGTAGTTCTAATAACTCAGCCGAAGATGTAATAATTCTTTCTAAGCCCACTTTATTTTGATTGACAGTAGAGATTTGTTGATAAGCGCGAATGGCAGCGTATACAGTGGTAACAAGTTTGCGGCGGGTTAATTCAGTTTTGGTTTTATAATCATTAATATCGTAATCTTTTATGACACTTTCTTCGGGCGCATAACCTGGTTGGCCTGTGCGTAATACTATTCTGATGTCTTGATTTGATAGTTTTTCCCTGATGTATTTGACAACATTGAGGCCAGCATCATCAGTTTCCATGACAACATCAAGTAGTACCAAAACTATGTCATCATTTTCTGTAATATGTTTGCACGCTTCTTGCCCTGAATAGGCATGAATATACTCAAGTCGTCTTCCTAAAACCTCAAGATCGGACAAAGCAAGTTGCGTGACCGAATGAATTTCAGGGTCGTCATCAACGATTAAAACTTTCCACGAGTCGCCGTTATACTCACCTAAAATTTCATCTTCATCACTATCATCGATAAATAGAAAATCATCGTTAGTATTTTCTGAAGCCTGCATATTGCCCTCAAACAACTAGTAAACAACAACTAGTTAAGTCTAAATGTACCCAAATTGACTACAATTTATTATGAATTTTGCGCCCCTAATAATACATAATAAAAGTCACTTACTGATTATTCAACAAAACAATGTAATTAAAGTGAATTCTTTGCAAAGTAAGTAATCGTATACTTCAATAAAACTCTTTTACAAACAATATAAGTATTTGAATCAGCGCAACTTGTCAACTGGATTTTTTAATTAGTTGAATCATATTAACACTATTTTTACAGTAAACTCTTATTTAATAAACTATTTCAAAAAACAATACGCAAGCAACTGAATTTTATTATTTTTTAAATTTTTAAACACAGAAAAAAACTATCGCTTATACATTAACCTTAACGCAATAAAGCATTGGACTTTAATTAATATCACGTTGATACTTAAACAATATTTTCGTTAACTAACTGCCAACTATTTGTATTAAGGACACTGCAATGCCTGACGAAATTACGACCTCAAATGATTCAACCGAAAAGGTTGTTGTTGAGACTGACAAAACAGTTGTCGTTAGTGATGACAGCAATAGCGGTAAAAAATCGTCAGCTGGGCTATCTTCTCAAATGCAATTATTAGGCTTAGCAAAAAAGTTTGTTTTAGATGGCGCCTTAATAAGCACAGAAAAACAAATGCCACTTGAAGACAGAGCTAGAAAAAGAGAGCGGCTCAATCACTTACGCCAACAGCAAAATCTGGAAGCTATAATTCACAAGGCCGTGCCCTACTGCTCAAGCAGTGAAATAACAGCTCGAGCCGACCAAGATTGGTTTAATAGTTATATTACGCTTGCTGAAGGTGTAAGTAACCAAATCATGCAGGAATTATGGGCTAAAATTCTTGCTGGTGAAATATCTAAGCCGGGCTCGTTTTCATTAAAAGCGCTAAAAGCTTTTCGAACCATGAGCATCAATGAAGCTAAGTTGCTTGCAAAAGCATGCGGCGTGGCCGTTAAAGATCAAAGCAAAAAAAACATACGTATTATTTCAGGGACTTATCAAACACCTGGCGTATTGAATATGTTCGATAAAAAACGTCAGGTTAAAATTAATTTGGCTCATTGGGGATTGAGTTACAGTGAACTTTTAGTATTAGCTGACAATAACCTAATTTTTATTCAGGAAACGGAATCAAACGTCATGGCGAAAGGCGAAACCGTCCAATTTAGCTATAACGGGATCCCTTTGTTGTTAACTGCCCAAAAGGCAAATTGCGTGTTAAGCTTTTATAAGTTTACGCCGATAGGTGTTGAGCTAGCTAACTTGATCGCTGACGACCCCGAACAAGAATTTATTGATGAACTAAAACGACAAATTAATCATCATTTTGATGCTAGCTAATAGCTATTCCACTAGTAGATTGCGTTTTAACTTTAAATGCCGTCACCGTCGGTATGCAAACCACATTCTCTTTGCATTCCTGAAAAACGAGTATCGCTCTCGTCCATGCCCAGCGCTAGTGGTCGAGTACTATGAACATCACCAACCGACACATAACCTTTATCCCACAATGAATGATAGGGTAAGCCATGCTGAGTCAAGTATTGGTGCACGTCTCTATTCGTCCAATCAATAATTGGATGCACCTTAAACCGTCCCCGCAATATGTTCACCACAGACAAGCCCTGCCTATGCTCTGATTGTTGACGACGCACGCCAGAAAACCACGTTCCAGCCTCAAGTTCATTAAGCCCTCGTTCTAAAGGCTCTACTTTATTTTTTCTATTGTATTGCTTGAGCGCTTCAGCATCCTGTAACCACTGTTCGCCATGCCTTGCCAATTGCCATGCTGCACTTTCTTTAGCACTGTATACATGTAAGTTTAATTTTAAACGTTCAGTAAGCTCGTCAATAAAACGATAGGTTTCCGGAAATAAATGTCCTGTGTCAGTAACGATTACCGGAATATTGGCATCTATCTGTGTCATCAGATGTAACATCACCGCTGATTGAATGCCAAAACTCGACGACAGCACAAAATGTCCAGGCAGGTTTGCCATTGCCCATTCAACACGCTCCACCGCCGATTGTTGTTCTAACAATTCATTCCATTGCACCAACGATGGTTCAGGTAGCGAAGCTGCAAAACGATTATTAATCACTGACGTTGATGCCGGTGTAATAGTATTAGTCATGAAAGTCTCGCTTACTGACTTTTACTTCATCAACAATACCTGCGCGGATAGTAAAGTCACCGAACGCTTCCTTATTATTTCGCTCAGCAACCCAATGCGCCACTAGGCCATCAATTTCAGTCAGAATGTCTTGTTCAGTCAAATTTTCTTTATACATTTTGGGTACACGGGTACCTGCAATGTTGCCACCTAAATGCATGTTATATTTGCCTGGTCCTTTGCCAACTAAACCAAGTTCAGCCAGCATTGCGCGCCCACAGCCGTTAGGACAACCAGTTACCCGCAAAATAATGCTCTCATCCGCAATACCATGCTTAGATAAAATTGACTCAACATTGTCAATGAGTCCTGGCAGATAACGTTCTGCTTCAGCCATTGCTAACGGGCAGGTTGGAAACGCGACACATGCCATGGAATCTTTGCGCTGCTTGCTAACATTGTCGTCCATCAAGCCATGAGAGCGAGCGATTGTTTCAATCTGCGCTTTGTCTTGCTCAGCAACACCAGCAATAATCAAATTTTGGTTAGCGGTCATGCGAAAATCGCCGTGATGAATTTTGGCAATTTCAGCGACACCTGTTTTCAAAGGTTTGCCGGGATAATCTAACAAACGACCATTTTCGATAAATAAAGCTAAATGATGCTTACCATCAATACCTTCGGCCCAGCCAATACGATCGCCGCGGCCAGTAAATTCATACGGACGAGAATCTTCAAAACGAATACCAGCACGCTTTTCTACTTCCGCTTTAAACACCTCGATACCAACACGATCTAAGGTATATTTGGTTTTAGCATTTTTACGATTCACTCGATTGCCCCAATCACGTTGGGTAGTAACGACCGCAGCAGCAACATCTAACGTGTTAGCTAATGGCACAAAACCAAAATCATCGGCTTTTCGCGGATAAGTTAACTTATCACCATGGGTCATTGCTAAACCACCACCAACTAGCACATTAAACCCCACCAACTTACCGTTATCGGCTATTGCGACGAAGTTTAAGTCGTTAGCATGAACATCAACATCGTTTTGCGGTGGAATAACCACTGTGGTTTTAAATTTACGGGGTAAATAATTACTACCTAAAATTGGCTCTTGTGTATTTTCACCATTTGTACCTTCAAGTTTCTCGCCATCTAACCAAATTTCGGCGTAAGCGCGGGTTTTCGGCAATAAATGCTCACTGATTTTCTTCGCCCATTCATACGCTTCTTGATGTAACTCAGACTCAACTGGGTTAGTGGTACATAGTACGTTACGGTTAACATCACCAGCGGTGGCAATAGAATCAATACCAATACTGTTTAAGGTTTGGTGCATCAATTTAATGTTAGGTTTTAGCACACCATGAAACTGAAAGGTTTGCCGGGTAGTCAAGCGAATCGAACCATACATGGTATGCTCAGCAGCAAACTTGTCGATGGCTAACCACTGATCAGGTTTAATAATACCGCCCGGCATACGCGCTCGTAACATCACGTTATGTAAAGGCTCTAGCTTTTGCTTGGCACGTTCACCACGAATATCGCGATCATCTTGCTGATACATGCCATGAAAACGAATGAGCTGAAAGTTATCCGCAGTAAAACCACCGGTCACACCATCATTTAAATCTTCTGCTATGGTGCCACGTAAAAAATTACTTTCTCGCTTTAAACGCTCATTATCAGCCAGTTTGCCTTCAACGACTAATGGCCCTTGTTGTTGAGCTTTTTCTTTAGTTACATCAGTCATTAATATACATCCTTCTGATAACGCTTAGCGTTGCGTAAATCTTTTAAATAGTCTTGCGCTTGCGTGCTATCAAGCTTACCTTGCTCGGCAATGATATCTATTAATGCCGCTTCAACATCTTTTGCCATACGACTCATATCACCGCAGATATACACGTAAGCACCGCGTTCCAACCAAGCAAAAACCTCGCTTGCATGTTGACGCAATCTGTCTTGTACGTAGATTTTTTCTGCTTGATCTCGTGAGAACGCTAAGTCAAGATGGGTAAGCAAACCTGATTTTAAATAGCCTTGCCATTCCACTTGATATAAGAAATCTTGCGTAAAGGTTTGATCACCAAAGAACAACCAGTTGTCTCCGCCTGCATCACTTGCTTCACGTTGTTGCATAAAGGCTCTAAAGGGCGCGATCCCCGTACCAGGACCAATCATGATCACAGGTGTATTGCCATCGGCTGGAAGGCGAAAGTTATCATTTTCTTCGATAAACACTTTCACTTGACCGCCTTCTTCAAGGCGTTTTCCTAAAAACCCTGATGCGCCGCCAGTTCTAGTCACACCATCTTTTTGATATTCAACTAAGCCAACAGTTAAATGTACTTCTTCATCCACTTCAGCTTGGCTTGAGGCAATAGAGTACAAGCGAGGCGTCAATTTACGTAAGGCATCAACAAACGCCTGCACTTCGACTTTTGTTGGAGCAAACTTAATCACATCAACCACCTGATGATTAGCGGCAAATTCACGGGCGGCATTCTTATCACTGACCAATGCCAACAACTCGGAATTTTGTGACTGCTCAGCCCAAAAACTGACAAAATTGATGGACGTTTGAGTGACTTCCAGCTTTTCAGTAAGTGCTTGCTTTAACGTTAATGTTTCACCAGCAATATCTACACTATCGTTGGCTGAAAAGCCCAATTCGCCGATCAGTTCAGCAACTAGTTCAACATCGTTTTCAAACCATACGCCTAAAGCATCGCCTGGTTGGTAGTGAATTCCTGAATCGCTTAAATCAATTTCAATATGACGAACGTCTTTGTTGGAATCACGGCCGGTAATTTTCTGGCTCACGCTTAGCTCAGCAACATACGGATTTTGTTTGCTATATTGTGACGTTGCCCCAGCGGTTGGCATAGCAACAACATTATTTGTCCCTTCAGTAACCGCTAACAACTCTTTTGCTTTAGTAACTACATCCTCTGACCATGCATTTGCATCGGCTTCATAATCAAGATCACAATCAACGCGCGGCGCAAGTTGCTTCGCGCCAAGCTGAGATAAGAATTGATCGAAATCTTTACCTGTTTGGCAGAAAAATTCGTAGCTAGTGTCACCTAGTGCCAGCACACTGTATTGCAGTTGCTCAAGCTTAGGCGCTTTTTTTGACGATAAAAATTCATGTAAGGCAATCGCGTCATCAGGCGGCTCGCCTTCACCATTAGTACTGGTAACAATCAATAAATGACTGATGTTTTTAATCGCTTTCGGCTTAAACTCCGCCATACTTTTGCAATCAACCGTTAAACCTTGCGCTTGCGCTTGCGCAGTTAATGCTTTGGCAACCCCTTTTGCATTCCCTGTTTGCGAGCCAAACAAAATGGTAAGTGTTGAAGACGCTTGTGCACCAGTTGCTGATGGTAATATTGCAACCGATGAGCCTTCGCTTTTCGCCGCTAAATAACCACTCGCCCAAGCAAGTTGCAAGGGAGAGTAACTGCCGATAGTTTGCTGTAGTGATGCCAACTGGTTGGCATCTAACATGGTTTGATTCAATTTTTGCTGTTCTAGCGACATAACCGTCATTTCGCCCATTTCAATTAATAGAGCAAGGATAGACACTTTTTGAACAAAACAAAAAGAATAGAAAATGATTTTTTATTCCAAAATGGAATTAAAAACTATTAGTAAGATTTTTGATAGTACCATAACTAAAAAAACCGCTCTGTTATGAGCGGTTTAAAGAGCTATCAATTTTTAAAGTCTAAAACGTATAGTCTGCTGATAAGTAAAAAGTTCTACCTAATGCATCCGTATAACGTGGATCATAACCGGCCTGATGACCCGCTCCACCAGTACGCAATGACATAGGAGGCTGTTTATCAAACAAGTTGTTGATACCAAATGTGACATTCATATCATCGTTTACAAAATAAGTTGTTGAATAGTTAGCCGTAGTATATGAAGGTACACGAAGCTGCACTCCACCACTATAGTTCGTATTGATATCACTCGCTAAACGAATACGAGAACCACCACCTGGGTGGTACTGATCTTGGTAACCACTACGATAGTAGATGTTCAAGCTATGCTCGAAATCACCATGACTAAACGTATTCGAGATATTTATAATATTTCGAAAAGTCACCTGCTGATTATCCCCAAATTTACCTAGGCTAGTATCAAAAGTGTTTTCAGTACCAACACGTAGACGCTCGCTTTCAATGATATAAGTACCTTGGAAAGCAGTTTTTAACACGCCAAAACTAAATTCATTAGTAAGGTTCATTCCCCAGTCAATACCTTCATTATTTGATTCACCAATGTTCACCGCTGCTTGAATAATCGCTAGTTCATTTTTGCCTGTACCACGGTTAAGTTTGGTCGTAAATAAATCACTGTAAGTCTCTGGGTCACCAAAGATTTGATCTTGGGTTAAACGTTGTACCTGATCTTCTAGGTTCACTTCCCACCAGTCAACATTAAAACTAAATGAATTATCAGGTGCATAAACGAAACCTATAGAGGTTTGCTCTGAAGTTTCAGGTTTTAAGCCTGCATAGCCTTCCTGAAATACTTCATACTGAAGTTTCTCACTAAAACAACCAGCAGAACGAGAATCACTTGCAGGGAATGGACAGTCATAAGCTGACGATGTCACTCCAAATGGAATGCGCGGTGCCGCAATTTGACGCATTGTCGCCGATTTAAAACCAGTACCAATTGAAGCACGCAGTAACCAATCTTCATTTGGGCGATATGAAACACTCACCTTGTAAGTCGTATCATTTTCGTCTTTGTTTACACTTTGATCACCAGTGCGTCGCGAATCTGTAATTTTACCAACATTATCATAACGTAAAGCACCAGTTACTTCTAAACCTTCAGCGATTGGCACTATTGTTTCAACATACAAACCGTAGTTTTCACGCTTCAAGTCAAATTCAGGCGTAGCACTTTCAAATAAAATGATTTCACTTCTGTTGGCATCGCTGATAGTTTGGTCATATTCTTGTTTACGGAAGTCAAAACCTGCACCAACATATACTTCACCCGCTGGTAATTCAAATACCGGCATTGACGCTTTACCTTCAACAGAGGCTAATGAAGTTTTATTGCCTATCCAAGCTCCAGAATACATAGTATCGGCAACCATTTGGTTTTGCTCGTCTGTTAACGTTTCTGGAGTAGCAAAAATGTTGACCGCACCAGATTCCAATAGATTAATCAATTTGTCTTCAATCGGATAACCCGTCACACGTATATTTTGCTGATCTGTATCTGAATAGCTAAATGCCAAATCGTATGTCAAATCACCTATATCACCCCGTAAACCGGCAACAAAACTAGTTGAATCAGTTTGGTTATCGTCTGTGCGATTACCTCCTGGACGTGTCCTCCAGCGAACATCAACTTGCTGAAGGCCAATTGCCAATTCTTCGTCGGTTAAGTACGGGAGAATATTCTCTTCAACCAGCTGGGAGTCATTAGGAATGCTAAACGCTCCGGTAGGGTATGGAGCAATTCGTGAAACCATACTAAAATCTGAAAAAGAAGCGGTTGCGTAAAATTCTATATTATCATTAATTTCTACAATAGCTTGTGCAAATAAATTGTCTCGTGTGCTTTCAGGAAAAATACGTAATGTTTCAGTAAAATCGTAAATACATGTAGTACCACTTGGTGCATTTTTCTCTGCACATTGACCATTGGCTTCACGATATGGATTGAAGTTACGTGAACTACCGTCAGCAAATGTTACATAGGCATTACCAGGAATAGCATTAGCTGATGTTCTTTGCCATATTAAGTCATTGCCTTGGTAGCTGAACGGTAAAATACCTGTTTTTGCAAAGTCACGTTGTGACGACAAAAGCTCTTCTTGATTGTCATGGCTATAAGAAACCATAAAGTTATAACCGTCAGTGCCAAGATCACCATAACCCGCAGTGACAGCAAAATTCGAACTTTCACCACCATCTTCTTGTGGACGATCGTAGCGACCGTTTATGTTGATACCTTGAAAATCATTTTTCATTATGAAATTGATAACACCAACGATTGCATCAGAACCGTAAATCGCAGATGCACCATCAGTTAGGACATCAACACGCTCTATAGCTGCCAATGGAATAGAGTTCAAATCAATCGCACTACCAGAACCAGCAGACGCCAAACGCCTGCCATTTACTAATACCAATGTATATTGACCACCTAAGTCACGTAATGAAGCAGTTTGTTGACCTCCTCCTCCTCCACCAACTGAATCAGATGCGGTGGTAAAACCTTGCATTTGAGGGATTTTTTGCATTAAATCTGGAACGCTAGTCACACCAGTTTTTGCTATATCACTACTTGTAATACTGGTGATGGGTAGAGAACCTTCCATATCAGTACGTTTGATACTGGACCCCGTAATTTGAATGCGCTCAATACTTTCTTCGTTTTCTGACTCCGCCGCACTTGCCATACCTGAAGTGAGTAACGCAGTTGCTGCACTATATATAAAAGCCTGTCTTATCGACTTAGCCAATTGAGAATTGTTAAACATATATATCTCCCTGAGAGTTTATAATTTTTTTGTTGATAATATTCTCTTATCGCCGGCCAAATTACCGTCTGACAATATCAAAATCTAGTCAGCATAGCGTGCGATACACCAACGGAGATGATGATGTGACAAACGGCCAGAAAAACGTTTTAAACGGAAAAAACACTAAATGACAGAGCACAAAATAAGTCAATAACCACTTGATTTAATTAAAAATACATATAAAAAACTACAATATATAAAAAAAGTCAAAATGATGTTTGCATTTTTGACACAAAGTAATGAATAATCCAAGGAAGATGAAAAGTGTGGTATTTATGTTCAAAGAATTTATTAATAACCTTCCCAATTACAAGTTTTGGTTGGCCAACTTATTTTTCTGGTTAATCTTAAACACTATAGCCGCCTCACATAGTTACAGAATGAGCATTCATTATGAGCGCCCTGGTGAGTGGATAGATATATGGTTGCAATACCTGCCTTGGTGGGGAAACTGGGCAATAATTGCCCCCCTTATCATCGCAGCAAGTTCATTTATACGCTTAAAAAATAAAAATTATGTGAGCTTTGTGAGCAAGAATCTTATTATTATGTTGATAATATTTTTCTTTTATTGGGGATTAACGACGCTTGAAGTTGCCCTTATTTCAGAAAATGAAATTTCACTAGCTGAAATCAAACTTGCCATTGGCCGCCTGCTTTTAAGTCCATTGCATATGGACTTTATCGTTTATATGGCAGTACTTTGCGCTGGTTATGCATTTTCATATTACCAAACAGCAAAGATACAATTCATTCAAAATGAACAATTGTCAAAACAATTAGTGCAAATAGAGTTGCAAGCTTTAAAGTCCCAATTAAATCCACACTTTTTGTTTAACACTCTAAACACCATTTCAAGTCTGATTCGATTAGATGAGAAAAAAAGTGCAATTAAGGCACTTAGTGAACTTAGTATTATGCTAAGAAGGGTTTTAGAAAATAATGATAATCAACTAGTCACTTTGAGTGAAGAAATGGAGTTCATTAATAGCTACCTGACTATCCAAAAAATGCGTTTTGAAGATAAGCTTACTACCGATATTCATATTGCTGATGATTGTTTAGAAACGAAAATACCTTTCATGTTGCTTCAACCTCTCGTAGAAAATGCTGTTCAGCACGGCTCTCAACTTGAAAGTAACAATAATATACTAAAACTCAACGTTTCTAGGCATGGCAATCGGCTAAAAGTGATACTCGTCAATAAAATTCCAGAAACTGAAGCAAGCAAAGGATTTGGCATAGGCATGAAAAACTGTAGAGAACGGATGTCAAAGCTTTATCAAAAAGATTTTTCGTTAGACTTAATAAAGCTTGATAAGGGATACTTTCAAACATACTTGTCATTGCCGTATGGAGATTATGATGATTAATGTACTTATTGCTGACGATGAATATTTAGCAAGAGAAACGATAAAATTATTACTAAAAGATCAGCCGGATATAGCGAAAGTAATTGAAGCCGAAGATGGGAAAAAAGCGCTAAAATTGTGTAACCTTCACCAACCCGAATTGATTTTTTTGGATATTCAAATGCCCGGTTATACTGGCATTCAGTTGATGGAAAAACTCCCAGATAACACCATTGTCATTTTTGCGACCGCATATGATCAATATGCAATTAAAGCTTTTGACCTTAACGCCATAGATTATTTATTAAAACCGTTTGATGATGAACGTTTTTATGAGGCGCTAGATAAAGCGCGCAGCCAGATTAATGCCAAGAAATTAACCAACTTTAAAGAAATTGGCATGTTAATCCAACAGATGAACGAGCAACAAGATAAAAAATATAAAACCCGTCTGATCGTAAAGGAGCCTGGTCGCATTAAATTAATCGATGTCGCGCAAATCAACTATATAGCAGGCGCAGGTAATTATGCCGACGTCTATCTATTCGATGAAAAACACATTTTACATCGAGAAACCCTGACCTCATTGGAAACCCAGCTAGATCCAAAGGAATTTGTTCGTATTCACCGTTCATCTATTGTCAGAAGAAGCAGTGTCGCAGAGCTTCGAGCTAACGAAAATGGTGATTATACTGTGATACTTAAAAGTGGTCACGAACTGACATTATCTAGACGAAATAAAGATAAATTAGAAGAACTTATTAGCGAGTAATAACAGAATAAAGAAAAGAAGTTCGGGGTGATAAATCACCCCGAATAAGCATTCGTAGTAGTTAAGATTGACAGATCATTAGTCACCACGTCGCTAGAATCAACCAAACGATACAAAAGTCATCCAAGGAGTATATGAGACAGTGCGTATTTGATTGACTAAAGTATCTCAATAAATTTGCTAGAAATCTTATCGTAGGGATGAACTAGCAAGTTAAGGTGATAAATGGCATGAAAATCAATGTCTGTGGTTTTTCTAAGATTTAATATCAACTTTTTAGTTAACACAAACTTAGGGTAATAAAAAAGCAATGATCTTAGCAGGGGTGAAATAAAGCGATCATAACAAAGCCATCATGACCGCTAAGGTTTTGTGCAGGCGATTAAAAATGTATAACGGTTCCAGCATATATGCCTTTAAAATCAAGATCACTGTAGATATCATCGACATCATCTAGTTCAAGCTTCAATGCTCGATACCCGAAGGTTACGTCCATATCAACCGCTAGATTATCAATCAATTCATAACTGATTCCGGCTTGATAATCATATAAAGTATTATCTCCAACCGACAAAAAATTCCCCTCGGCCATTAGATTTAAGCCTGTTAATGGTAACCCAATTTTAGTGGCAACATATAGCATAGGGATCATCGCATCGATAGCGTTTACGCCAGTAGTTGGAGTGTCTGTTTGCGTGGCAACGGTTATATCTCCATCAAGATCTCTTACTGACAAGCCTAAATCAAATGAAAATAGTCCGTTATCAAAAATCTCATAATACAAAGTGTAATCAACATAACTAACGTCAAACATTGTTTCGACAGCAGTTCCTTGACTAAAGGTTTCATTGGCAAAGTCAATATCACTCGTTAACGTAACTAGGCCGGTCGTGTCTAAATTTGTAAATGATATTTTTGCATTTGGGATCAAAGGTAAAGGGTGCTCCACAGCAATAAAGAAACTCTCTTGCTGTTCGTCACTTAGGTTAAAATCAGTTTGATGACCTGACTCCCCAAATATACCAGATGCTTGATTGTCCCAAACCTGACCGCCTAAATAGACACCGACAACGTCCGCTTGTACATTCGCAGACACTAACGCAGCTAAACTTGCTGCAATGACAGATTTTTTCATTTTTTATCCTTGGCTAAGTAATTCATTTAAATCGATTAATGCGGCATTCGCTCGCGAAATATAATTTGCCATCACCAACGAATGGTTGGCCAGTAATCCAAAGCCATCGCCATTAAGTATCATCGGACTCCAAATGCCCTGTTGGCTCGCTTCTAATTCACGAATAATTTGTTGTAAACTCACTTTGGCATTCTTCTTCTCAAGCACATCATTAAAATCGATTTCAATAGCCTTTAAAAAATGCAGTAATGCCCAAGAGGCTCCGCGCGCTTCATAAAATTCATTGTCTATCTTCCACCAACTGGTCTTCAACTCCATACTGGCATCGGTTGTAGTTGATTGCTGAGCAACGCTATCTCCTGCCAAATCAACGTTCAACTGATCACGTCCGACACTAGCACTGAGTCGTTGTGAATAGCTGCCCATACGATTAGTAACTTCTTTTAGCCAAGCCCTTAGATTATCAGCTCGTGCATAAAATTGCGCTGACTGACTATTCACATCAGCCAAGTCTTTTCGATACTCGTAAAGCGCTCTAATTGCTTTATTGTATTCACCTTCTGCGCTTGGCATCGCCCAGCTTCTGTGATCAATATTTAGCTGAGGATGAGCGATTTTCAGATGTTTATTTTCAAGTGATTGTGATTGTGAGCGGCTAAATCCTTGGCGCATAACTAAGGCCATATCTCTAACCATTTCTAACACACCAAACTCCCATGCTGGAATATTATCCAGAAAAACTGAAGGTGGTAATGCATCATTTGATAAATAACCGCCAGGTTTATTCATCAAGGTTTCGGTCACTCTGATCAAGGTCGTTGTGGTGGTATAGCCGACTACAGGGGCGACGTTGTTAGCCGTTGCATCTGCAGTAACCTTAGCTTTAACATCAAAAACATCGGGTTCAAAACTCCAATAAACCCCAATAAAATAGAAAATTACGATTAAACTGGCTACGCTGGTAACGATAGCTTTTACTGAAAAATTAACATTCATCATTGACTCCTAATGGTGATGCTGCATTTTTTTGATACTTTTTACGGGGATTTGGATCTGATGATCATCGTGATCAGCAAAATGCAAAGTTAACCAAACCAATTCACCATCTTTCAGCGGTTGGGTTAGTTCAAACATCATTAAATGGTAACCCGATGGTTTTAATGCCACTTCACTTTCAGCATCAATAGTAAGTGAAGGTCGCTGTTGCATGCGCATCATGCCATCATTCATGACATGTTCATGAATTTCAATACGCGGGCTGACATTGCTTGATGCTCCCACTAGTAACATCCCTTCATTAGCGCTATTTTTAATGCGCATATACGCTGATGATATCACTGTACCTGGGATTGTTTCCCGAATATAACCACCGCTTACTTTAACTTCATGAGCAAAAACAGTAGTACTTAGTGTTATAAACATCGTGCTAAAAATCAAAAAAACAACTGGGTAAATTTTTTTCATCTCTATCTATACTTCCCTATTTAGAAATACTAAGGTGGTGTCCTGCTATTGTAACTAAGCTAATACAAAATGGATAACTTAATTCTTACAAAAGAATCAGATGGCGTTTTTTCTATTACATTAAATCGTCTTTCTAAAAAAAATGCACTTAACACTCAAATGTATCTTGAGCTGTGCGAGCTGTTTAATTATGCCAGTGAAACCGACAGTATTCACTGTGTGTTAATTCAAGGTGACCAAAGTTGCTTTTGCGCCGGCAATGATCTTCAAGACTTTATTGATAGCGCCGCAAGTGGCGATTTAGCCGCTTTAGATTTTGTGAAAGTACTTTCAATATTTAAAAAACCACTCATCGCCGCTGTAGCAGGTGCCGCCGTTGGTATAGGTACCACACTACTATTACATTGCGACATGGTTATTGCGGCAAATAACGGTAAATTTAAACTGCCTTTCACCCAGTTAGGACTATGCCCAGAAGCTGGTTCAAGCTATTTACTGCCGTCTCGCATAGGTCATAATAAAGCGTTCGAACTTTTAGTGTTAGGAAAAATGTTCAACTCGGAAGAAGCCCTGCAATTAGGCATTATTAACCAAATTTGCCAGCCGGAGGAATTACTTGGTATCGCAGCAGATATAGCTGCTACTATCGCCCATTTACCTTTTGATGCGGTCATGACCAGTAAACGACTCATGCGCCAAGCTAGCAATAATATTCTCCCCGATGTCATTGCTGACGAAGGCGAAGAGTTTTCACGTTTAGTTAACACTGACGAATGTAAAAATATCCTTGCCAAGTTTTTTCAATAGCGACAACGAAGAAAGGTAAGTAAGTTTTAAGACCTGAACTCAATGATTTACTTGTTGTTTAGGTCTTTCCCACCATTATTAGGTTAACTGTCATATTTCAGCACACATAGTATTTGTACTAGGAATGACTTACCGAACGACTTTTGTCTCTGCACAACAACCAAATCACCCCGGCAATTAAAAATAATGGCCAAAACATACCAACAGTAAACAATGCGATACCACCGAAACACAGTAATAAAATAAAAATTATCGAGCCAAACACGCTTAACACAATTGCCAAAGCTAACAATACCAACAACACCATGACTAACGCCGAAATACTAATCGCTTTTAATGGCTCAACTAGCTGTTCGCCCATGTAAATATTTACATCAAGCATTTCAACAAAAATGATTCCTAATATGTAAGTCAAAAACAGTGTTGCGACAATCGCTAAAAATAAAGACTTAATAAATGACATAATTCCTCCATGCTGCGACAGTTGAATTAATAAGCTCTATCGTTAGCCATCAATAATGTTGACACGACATAGGCAACACCAGTCGCTACAGGAAAAGCAAGTAACGCCACTATAGCTCCTATACGAACCACTAACCTCGGTAATTCATAATATTTAGCAATGCCGGCACAAACCCCCGACAATTTTTTATGGTGAATGTCTTTTGCTAAGGTTTTCTTTACTGAATAACTGCGTTCATATTTCATTTTTAAATCCTCTACTGCGACGTATTAACTGCTTTAACGCAGTGATAAGTAGCTAAAAAATATTGTCAGCCCAGCACTGACAAAGAATGTCAGCACTGGCGTAAAACAAATAGCAAAAATTAACATCCATGAAATCATCGCTAAACTCTCACTAAAACCAACTAACCATTAACAACTTGTTTTTTCAGCTGTTCCAATTCTTTCTCTATACTGTCATCCGCTTCTAAGTCTTTAAACTGACTATTTAGATCAGGATTTGACGTCATGTCATAGGCTTCAATTTGCGCTTCAACTTTGTCTATTTTTTGTTGATAACGTTCAAATTTACTCATCGCCTCTTCAATATTGTAAATCGCCGCTTTTTCTCTGACTTTTAAGCGTACTTCCGCTGACTGCTGACGCAAAATATAAGCTTCTTGTTTGCGCTTGGCTTCGCTTAACTTTTCTTGTAAACGGCTACCATCTTCTTGAACGTGCGCTAAAAATTCATCAAGTTGCGTCAGCTGTTGTTGAAGTTCATCAATATGTTGGCTATTTTTATGCTTTTCTACCAAAGCAGATTTTGCCAAGTCTTCGCGCTCTTTACTTAATGCTAGTTCAGCTTTTTGTTGCCAGTGGCTAACACTAGACTCTAACGAACGTATTTGACGCAATAATGATTTTTTCTCAGCAATATTTTTTGCCGCCGTAGTTCTTACTTCTACTAAGGTTTCTTCCATTTCTTGAACAATTAATCTGATCATTTTCTCTGGATTTTCGGCTTTGTCTAACATGCTGTTTATATTAGC
This sequence comes from Colwelliaceae bacterium 6471, assembly GCA_040779335.1. GTDB lineage: Bacteria > Pseudomonadota > Gammaproteobacteria > Enterobacterales > Alteromonadaceae > JBFONV01. The sequence goes on along the minus strand of JBFONV010000001.1, from coordinate 51,066 downwards.
GTTAATGATATCTGTAAAACGTGTGAACATACCCATGGTTAATTTCTCCTATTCATCTGCAGATGTTTTGATTGCTTTATTGTTTAATTTTGTTATTTCAACGTTTACCTGAGGCTTACGTGATTGTGCATCTATTGCCAACCAAGATAATGTGCCATCAATGGTAAAATTATTAATTTCTTCAGTGATCGAATGTTGAATTTGAACGCTCATGTCTTGAATAACCTGTTGTCCTTGCGCAATGACCATAGTCGTTAATGCACTTTCCACAGTATTATCTTGTGCGTTAGCACTTAGGCTAGACATAAGCCCCATGCCAACCAGTGCTGATATGAAATATTTTTTGCGATTAAGCTTTCTCATGATTGATATCCTTATTGGTTTATTCATGTAGAAGTCATAAACTTCTTGATATAGTTCCTTTATTACAATCCTCGTGCCAATCAAGAGGTATATTTTAACTTATTGAATTTATAGAAAATATCAGCACCACCATTGAAATACACAATTGACAGACATAATATGTCAAACTATTATTTAGCAAATTTAACCACTGGTTTAGTAAATTTAACCAACTATAAAATATGGATTAAATGTTCTTTAAAATGCGTTGCTATTTGGTAGGCGTGTGAGTAGGAAGAAGTATCTATTGGTAGTATAAGTGAACACCCCGAACTAAATAATGCAGAGTATTCAAATGCACGGATGATTAGGGCATTCGTGAACAGCAATAATCAAGAAATAACCCATTCACGGGTATGTTAGTGAACGCGTAAAGTACGCTTTAGCGTTACTATGAGTGAGTTATTCAGCGACAACCGGCAAGTCAGCATTGCTGCCCCACTCGCTCCATGAACCATCATAAACACAGATATCGGTAAAACCACAAGACTCAGCCGCTAATGCCAGTATGCATGCGGTTATCCCTGAGCCACAGCTCATGATTAAAGGATCGTGCTCAGCCACTAAAGACAATAAAATATTTCGCAACTCATCCCGTGGTAATAGACTGCCATCACAAAGCAAATCTGTATAAGGTAAGTTTAATGCCTCAGGCATATGTCCACTACGAACCCCCGCTCTGGGCTCTTGCGCGCGCCCTAAAAATCGCTCACGCCCGCGCGCATCAATAACCTTTTTACTTTTAAGACGCAGTGCGTCTAATACATGTGCATAGTCGCAAAAATAACCGTCTTGAGGCTGTGCAATAAAACGTCCTAGTAACTGAGTATCTGAGACATTTGCAGAGATGGTTGGGTATTGAGCCGCGAGCCATTTGGGCAGTCCACCATTTAACACTGAGACATTTTTATGGCCCATAGCTTTGAACATCCACCAAGCCCTGGCACTGGAAAATATGCCTAAATCATCATAAACCACAATGTTAGAATTTGCGTTAATACCTAGTTGTTGAGCCCGTTGCTGAAATAGCGCTGCACTGACCATAGTGTGAGGAAAGGCGCTATCTGGGTCTGAAAATTCACCTTCGATATCAAAACGTTTGGCATTAGGCACCGTACATTTGGGCCATTTATTGATGGCGGTGGCCATACTGCCAACAGGAGGAATACTTGCATCAAGTATTACCAGTTCAGTCGAGTCAATGAGAGTGAGTAAATCTGAGGGTTCGATAAGAGCCGAGTAGCGAGTGTCATTCATCATAATTATTATCAAGTCAAAAACTAATAACAAAAATTAACGAATTTTTAATTTCCTGTATAGCAAAATAAGACAATAAAGAAAAAGCGGATCAATTAAAGTACATCCGCTTCGACAAAATGACTATCACTCACTTTTTTATGTTCATTTTCAAAAAAGCTCACAATAAATGATGTCGCCAACATACATATACCAGGAACCATCATCAAGGTAAAAATCGTCGATAAACTTAGCATATAGAACATTCCTTATTCTTCGTCTGCTTTATCAGCTGTCTTCGAGGTTTTGCTCTCGGCTTTTGCTAATAATGTCGGTGATATTTCAACAATGTTCGCTACACGCATGGCGTATAAAGATTCATTGATGTCTTGTTGTAATTGAGTTGCTAACTTGCTTTCCATTTGTACTGAGCTGTTTTCAACCAATGCTTCTGTTGCTTTTTGCAACGTTACTTCTTCGTTAGCATGTACATTTAAAGAAGCAGTTAACGCTATAGTAAATAATGTTGAAATTAACGTTTTCATAATGACTCTCCAATACCTGTTATTAATTAAGTTGCAATAACTAGTACAAAGGTTGTGCCATTAAATAAAAAAAATCATAACTAATTGAAAAATAAAGAAACTTATTTTTCGTGACAATAACGATATTCGTTAGCAAGTAGCGGTGTTAAGGTCAGTTAGTTAAAAAGACCACTTATTAGTAGAAAATATTAACAAATTGTAAATTTTTACCATCGGTTAATAATATCGTTATCCCTAATTCGGGATACCTATTCCCGAAATCGGGATAACTTAATCCAGCGAGACTTTTTGCAAGGCATCAATAAGCAAGTTTCCGTTAGCCCCTACGTTGCTGGCATTTTCACTTAAATAACGTCTAAACTGTCGAGCTCCGGGTAAACCATTACACAAACCAAGCATATGTCTGGCAACGTGCCATGCACGTCCGCCTTGTGCTACATATTGATTAGTGTACTCAACCATCGCCTCTATCACCTCAATACGCGAAAGGATCGGAGTGTTGGTATTCCAGATAGTATTATCGGCTTGGGCAAGTAGATATGGGCTTTGATAAATTTCACGACCAATCATTACACCATCAAGTCGCGTTAAATGTTCATTTGCTTCAACTAGGCTTTTAATACCACCATTTATTGATATTTCCAGTGCAGGGAAATCATCTTTAATCTTATACACCCGCTGGTAATCTAACGGCGGTACTTCTCTGTTTTGCTTAGGACTTAACCCTGACAGCCACGCTTTACGGGCATGAACAATAAAATGATCACAGCCAGCTTTGCTCACGACATCGATAAAGTTATGCAAAAATTCATAACTGTCTAAATCATCAATACCGATGCGCGATTTTACCGTCACAGGAATATCAACTACCGCTTGCATCTTTTGCACACACTCAGCCACCAGCTGTGGTTCAGCCATCAAACACGCTCCAAAACGACCGTTTTGTACGCGATCAGAAGGACAGCCGACATTGATGTTGATTTCGTCGTAACCCTTTTGCTCAGCCATTTTTGCGCACTCAGCCAAGGCAACAGGATCGCTTCCTCCAAGCTGCAATACCACCGGATGCTCTTCATCATTAAATGATAAATAATCACCTTTACCAAACAATATCGCCCCGGTGGTAACCATTTCAGTATACAACACCGTATGTTTAGACATAGTTCGATAAAAATACCGACAATGACGATCAGTCCAATCGAGCATTGGAGCAACGGACATCGCATGCATGCCTCTATTTACGGGAACTTCAGGTTTATTAATGTTCTTGGAGGTTTCTAATATCATCTATTTACTAATCGTTAATGCTCTGAATTGCCTAGAATTACCCTGAATTTCTCTTTCAGTCACCCTAGTGTCACCCTCAATAAGTAGGATTTTGAGCTCAAATTTTTATGCGATTATACCTGAGAAATAAATATTATTGATCAATAACATCATTAATTTATGGTAGTAATATGCTAGGATTCTCAACTATCACAACAAGCACTTTATTCCAATCCAATCAATCTACTATTTAAATTTAGCAGTAAAAGCAGCGTTATTAGCAACTGTACCTTTATGAATAAAGGGCTTTAATAAACATAAGGAAATATAAGAATGAAATTATTTGCAAAAGCTGAGTTGAATCTAGCTTATACTGCTGTGGGGCTTTACCTAATAACTAAATTAGTGGCTTATCTTGACCCCGAGTATTACCCAGACATTGTATCAACTGGCAGCGCAACTGCATTAGGCATTTTAATGTTTGCAGGGCTATCAGTAATTATTAGGAATATATTCGACTGGTTTTTTCACAAGTATATTGAACCTCATATAAAAACTTACGTAGATGCCGTAAAAACTGAAACCGATAAAGCAACCTCTGACATTAAATTGGGCCTTCAAGATTTAGCCTCAAATTTAGAAATGTACCAAAAGGAATCTAAAGAATTACTCAATGAAAATGTTCTTAATTCCATTATATCTAGAAGTGAACCTGATTACTTAAAAGGGGCTTTTTATTTATTCCATGAAAGCGCTTATGGCTCTCATTGTGGAAAGATTGAAGGACTATACGGGCACCTGAACAAAGAAATTTATAATTACTTTAAACCTGAAGTGCCTCACCGTTCACAACACAATCAATCTGTTGTTATTTCTGAAGTTGGTGATGATGTCTTTTGGCATGAAACAACTAGGTTTGAAGTTCATACTATTGCTTTTGACAATAATTATGACCAAGTAAAAGATTCCGTAAAAAGTATCGATTACTTATTAAAATATAGTACAGCAGGGAAGTTTAAAGATGTTAATAAAATAACACTTGAGATTAGTATAGATAAAAATCCAACAATTAAACTTCATGATCTAATAGAAATAGATGAAAATGAAATAAAAGTAAAAGATGCGGAAAAGGATAAATTAACGGTTATTCAAGCGGGTAATCAAGTGATTTTTCACTTTCATATAAATATCCCACTGAACTCACATAAGACTAAAGTTCATATTATTGAAGAATCAATTTTACATGATGACGAAAATTCATATGTAATTAAACGATTAGAGCCAACCTATGGCTCATGTATTAATGTTAGTTTACCACCAGCATGGGAAATACTAGAGTTTGTAGTTCCTAGCGAAGTAAATTATGGTGAGCCAAACAGAAATGTCGTTAAAAACATAAGAAATGCCGATATTAATGATTGGGTTCTTCCCGGCATTATTGCTGCTTGTAATTGGAAGAGGGGCTAAATAACAAGCACAAAAAAGCCAGTGAATACTGCTTAATATTAATTCACTGGCTTTCTTATTAGTTTTTTCAACTATTTATGCTGATGTAACTCTCATTGGGATTCCCATGACTACATTCCTTGGACATTATTAATGTAAGCGTTTTACTATACAACCTTATGTTTGATTGCTTTTAATTAGAGGGGGCTGAACTAAAAAATGTTCTAAACCAAATACTCTAACTAGAGTTTAATTATAATGTTTATTAGTCGTAAATCAACCTGAATTACATTTAATTACTCTTAGTCAAGTTTTTTTGTTTTAAATAATCACATTTTCAACACTTGTTAGCATACTACATTTCTTAAAGTAAAAGTCCATCTTAAATCATGCAAAAAACAAGGTGTAAAGTGTCTAAATGAAAATCAATTCATGACCTTTTAGTTTGCAGAAAAAACTATAATTAAGTAGTTTTAATATTACTAACTATATATTGGTTTTTGATTATAAACATAGCTAAATGATCACCCTAAGTTTTAGCAATCACCCGATAGTCACCCTTTACTGCTCAGAGTAACTATGTTTACTAGAAATCAGTCCAATCGAGCATTGGTGCGACAGAGAGTTTGTGAGAAATTTTTGGCTTTTGGGTCATAGATGTATTCAAGAGGTAAGTGTTGATCTCGGCGAGAATGATACCATAACCTCAGGTTGGCAAAATAGCTGTGCTGACATTTTTATCATGATGCCAAGTTAGTGCAATGCACAGAACTTGGCAATGGTTCGCGTTAGATTGCCTGAACCGTTAAGGTAACAAAACCACGATTGTTACCGTAAAAACCCCACGCATCATTAGCAAAGCAATATAAATAGCCACTTTTTTCTGGCTCAAACAGACAAAAATCTCCTATTTCAAAATAGGTTAAACGCTCATGAGTGCCATCTGGTTTAGGATTTCCGCCATCGGTAATAGCACCAATTAGAGACATCCAATCGGCATGTTCAACGCGTTTAGTCCCGAAGAAATCGGCCTGTTCAATACCAAATAAGGATTTAAAGCCTTCTTCTAATTTTCCTACCGCTGAGCCAGCAAGATGAATTAATTCGCCAAAATGAAAATCGTTATCGTCTGTGCCATGAGGCCCTGCTGCTATAGAGGCATCCATCCACTCCCCCGTGGCGGTAAATTGATACTTTTTACCCGCTTCTAAATATATGCCCGTCCAGTTCCATGGATGCTTAGCGTAAATATCTAATATCACAGCATGGTTTAGTGTTCTTATTTGATGATAATCCCCCTGCTGAATAGGAGGTTGCTCTTGTCTTTTCATGGCAGAGGGATGAAATTTATCAACATCAGATAAAAAACTCGGAATACTTCTAGGCGCACTCACGAGGACTTTCATTGCTCCAACATGCGAATCATGCAACATCCCTTGATGATCACCTTTTATTTGCGCAACAATCGCTGATTTAAACACTACACCTTTATCTGCAGCTTCTTCAATCATCCATTTTAACGCTATATCTGACAACTGATTCTCTTTATAACCGCCACCAACATCGCTGTGAACACCCGGAAACCACAGTTGTTTAATACGTTCATTGTCATTCTCATGATCCCAAAGCGTAGGAGTAAAACTGCCTCTAACTTCGTCAATGGCCAATGCTTGTCTGGCATACGATACATGTTTGCCGAGCTTAGTATCATGAAATCGATACTGTTTGGCGTTATCAAATAAATTTAGAATAACCTTATCGTCTGGTACGCCAAGTGCGCCCACGGTATCCCAAACACCAATAAATTCTATATTTTTAGAATCTTGATAGAAAGAGAGGTCTTGGGCAAAATCTTCGATTGCTTGACCTTTGCGATACCCCTGACGATACAGGCGTTTAATCGTCTTATTTTGTTCTTTATCGGGTAATTTTACGATACCAAATTTACCGATCATGCCAGCCAAACTTCTTGCGGTAAATGCGCCTCGGCTAAAGCCGAATAAATAGATTTTATCTCCCTCGTGGTAATGAGTTGCTAGCCACTGGTAACAATCTCTTATATCCTCAGAAATGCCAAGTCCTACTGTACCGCCAGCAATTTTATCAAATATTCCACCGCTGCCGACTCCAGATTGATAGCGCGTCTTTTGACTAGTAGTACTCGTTAAATCAACCGCGTGAAAAAGCTGTCGCACATTGGTCGGCGCTAATTCGCCATCATCTTTGTTGTCAGGTGAATTCCATGTGCCATCACAACAAACGATTAAGTTAGCCATATTAAATCTCCCTTTATTTTTCCTTGCTGGTAACTGAAATCAACTAAATTGAAATTAAGCATAGTCAAGAAACGGAATAGTCGAGCACCAACAAACCAACCATCATTGCTTCATTTATTATTTACATCTTCTATGAGTTTGAGAAGATAAAATGTACTATGCTGATAAGGTCGTCTTAATCAAAAATATAGGTCGCATATTTGAACTTTAAGCTATTGCTTTTATTGTTAATGGCACTATTACACAACAATGTTTGTGCAAAGCAAATTATTGTTGGCGCTGATGAATGGATAGATTTTACTAACAAAGATGGTAGTGGTGTCTATTTTGAGTTATTAAAACGTATTTATCCCGATGACCAGTTAATATTTCAGCTTGCCCCATTTGACGATACGATTAATGCATTCAATGATCAAAAAGTAGATATAGTGGTTGGTGCCTATAAAGACGACATTCCAAATGCCCTGTATCCAAATTGGTTTTTAGATACTGAATATCCCATTGTCGCAATTTACGATCCCAAACATATCAGCATTAAAAAATCTTCTGACATATATAAGTTAAAGTTATCTTGGTTAAAAGGTTACAAATTTGACCGTTATATTACTTCAAAACCTAAAGTTAAGGTGGTTGAGAAGATTGACGAGGGCTTCACACTACTAGAACAGCATAATATAGATGCTTTTATTGATTACGAGTACAACTTAACGCCTGAGGAACAACTGAAATATAAAACTTTTGAGATCGTCCCGTCTCGACATGTCTATATGACTTTTCAGCATAATAAAGCAGGGAAAGCCTTGGCTAAAACATTTGATGAACAAATGCTCATACTTCGGGATAAAGGTGAGCTCAAACAATTGTATACTGAGGATTATACGCATTCAAAACTCGACGACTTTAATCCGAAAAGAGAAAAGATCATCGTTATGACTAATTCAGTCAGCTTATTAAGTGCAGCAAAGCATATAAACCTTTTACCACATTCAAAAGAGCAATCACTGCATTTCATTTTTGATAGGATGGATAAGTATGAGTTTGAATTCAAATTACTCAAAGATATAGCGCAGATATACCAATTCAAAGATGAGAAAAACATGTGTTTCTCTGATCTGATCAGAACACAAGAGCGAGAAAAATACTTTACCGCCAGCAAACCTATCTCTATCTTTTTAGGAATGCGATTATATAGCACCAATCGACTCACACATGAAAATAGAATTAACCTTAGCGAGTTAATGGAAAAAAATCCAAATTTTCGTTTGGGAACAGCAAGTGGCCGAAGTTACGGTGTTCAGCTCGATCAGAAATTGAAACAAATCAATTCTTCACAAATAGTAAAAAGTCCTGTTGATTTAAAAACGATTTTTAGACAGCTCGCCAGTGATCGTTTTAATTTACTTATTGAATACCCTACTGAAATACGTGACTACTGGCCAAGTATTTCAAATAAAACCTTATATAGTTACGAATTAGCGGATGCGACTGACTACGTACTTGGTCACCTTATGTGCAACAACTCAACTACTGGTAAGGCATTCATACACGATATTAACGAGTTAATCACTGAACTACATCACAGCTCGGTATTTTTTGATGCACAATTTCGAAGGATCTCGGATGCAGACAAAAACAAATTTATTAACTATTTTAATGAAGTCTTTAAATAGCAAACTGTTTGCTTAGACACCTTTAAAGAGATGAATTTTCTGTGATAAACTGGTTAAAATCTTTACGCTGTAATACCTAATGACTCAAAAACTACTTGAACAAGCTAAATTAGTTTGCAAAAAACGAGGTGGACGTTTTACACCAACACGCGAACAAGTGTTTCTATTATTAGCAAAACATCAAGGTGCTGCTGGTGCCTACGATTTGCTTGCTGAGTTAAAGGATATCGATCCCGCAGCTAAGCCTGCAACGATATACCGAGCACTAGATTTTCTAAGCAAGCAAGGATTTGTTCACAAGATAGAGTCTATTAACGCCTTTGTAATGTGCCACCATTTTGGTGAGTGTAACCATCCTGTTCAGTTATTAATTTGTGACCAATGTGGACACGTCGAAGAAATTCAATCGAACCACCTTGATCTTGCCTTGCGTTCTATGGCAGATGCAAATGGATTTAATATCACCCACCAAATTGTCGAAGCACATGGTGTATGCGCATCTTGTAACCGAGCAAAAATTCCCGCATGATCATTTATTTTTAATATTTGGGGGCGGCAATTTTATGATTCTGGTATCGACAAGCAACATACGCTCAAGTGCTCTGAACAAGCAAAATATCAAAAAGATATCAGTAATAATTTAATAATTTTTACGCTGATATTTTCATACCAACATAGTTCTATAAAGGTTTAATCCCCTCTGTTATTAAAAGTAAAAAACAGCTAGCTATACAAATACTAGCGACCACTAAGCCAATGAATAAGTTAAGTTTTTCAGAAAGCGGCTAAGATTATTAAACTTTTACTCGAGAATTAGTGGTAAAAAACCTAATACTCACCGATACTTATCCTAAATAGATAAATACTCTGAATTATCAAGATACTGCGGTTAACGGTAGTTTAACTTTTATGAAGTTAACGTAAATTGCACAATTGAATGCAATAAATAGCGCTGACTGATTTACATTTGCGTCATAAGCATGCAGAATCAGTTAACTAATAAACAAAAAGGCTCGGAAAGCTTCATGAATGTAGAGTTTATTAACCCATTTTTATCATCATTACTTAACGTTATGTCGACTATGGCACAGATGGAGTTAACTCCTGAAAAGCCGCGACTGAAAAAGAACGAAGTCGCTATGGGAGATGTTTCAGGTCTAATTGGCATGGTTAGTGAGCAAACAAAGGGCTCTCTTTCCATTACTTTTGATGCCTCTTTAGCAATTGCTACGATGAAAGGCATGGTCGGTGAAGGACCTGATGAAGTCAATGAAGAAATAACTGATCTCATTGGTGAAATCACTAACATGGTTACCGGTGGCGCTAAGCGCATGCTTAGTGAAAAGGGCTTTGAATTCGACATGGCAACCCCTATGGTGGTTTCTGGAAAACAACACAGTATTCACCATAAAGCTGATGGACCAATAGTTATTATTCCGCTTAATTCTCCAAATGGTAAAGCTTATATCGAATTTAGTTTTGATTCTTAAATTTCTCTACTATTAGCCCCTAGGGGCTAATAAAAATTTGCGCTTACTTCTCATTTAATTTGTGTATTGTAAAAATTTTACCCCCTTCAGTTTCAGCGCACTCCAGAATTCTAAAATAATTAGCGGAGCTTACCGTGTGGCGACAACACGAATTTGAACTTAACGCAAAATCTCGAGGTTTTCACCTAATCACTGACGAAGTAGTGCAAGCTACAAGCGATTTACTAAGTGTAAAAATCGGTTTATTGCACCTGTTTATTCAACATTCTTCTGCTTCGCTCTCTATCAATGAAAATGCCGATCCTACGGTGAGAAGTGATATGGAAGCTCATTTTAACCATTTTGTGCCTGAAAATGCCCCGTATTACCAACATACGTATGAGGGTAGTGATGACATGCCAGCTCATATAAAAGCAAGCTTGCTAGGTAACAGTGTGACCATTCCTATTACTGATGGTCAGCTAAATCTAGGAATATGGCAGGGAATTTATTTAGGGGAACACAGAAACCATGGCGGCAAGCGCACGCTTATTGCGACGATACAAGGGAAATAACGAACCCAGCAGCGATGAAGGCCTAGGGTTAAAACTACAAGACTGCCATTTGTACACGTCGAGTAATATTGCAAAGTAACTCATACGGAATAGTTGTCGCATGTTTTGCTATTTCTTCTACAGGTAAACCATGTCCCCATAAAACAGCAAGATCCCCGACTTTATCGGTTGAGTCTGCACCTAAATCCACCGTGATCATATCCATCGACACGCGCCCCACTAAAGGGACTATACGGTTGTTAATCAACACCGGTGTGCCATTGCCTGCGTGTCTGGGGTAACCATCACCATAACCAATAGCAACCACACCAATAATAGTGTCGACAGTACTTACCCATGCGGCCCCATAACCAACAGCTTCGCCCGCTTTAAGTTTTCTAACCGCAATTAAACTAGATTGCAAGGTCATAACAGGTTTCACGCCGATACTTTGCGCCGTATGTTTAAGGTTATCAATTGGCGATACCCCGTATAGCATTAGCCCTGGCCTGATCCAATCATAATGAGCATCAGGCCACGCAAAAACACCCGCGGAGTTAGCCATGGACTTTTCACCACTACAGTCGTTGGTCAGTTCATTAAATAAGGAAATTTGTTGTGAGGTGATGAGATTATCGAGATCATCCGCACAGCCTAAATGACTCATTAATATTATCGAATTCTGAACATTTTTTGACGCTTTTAAAGATTGGTAAAAGTGGAGAAACTCATTAGGGTCAACGCCCAAACGATGCATGCCAGTATCAATTTTCAGCCAAACTTTTAACGGTTCGGCCAAATCAGCGTTAATAATCGCATTTAGTTGCTCATGGTTATGAACAACAATTTGTAAATTGTTAACCGCCAAAATAGGCAGGTCTTCAACATTGAAAAAGCCTTCCAATAAAACAATCGGCTTAACCACTTCTGCTGCACGTAATGCTAATGCTTCATCAAGCCTAGCGACACCAAAGGCATCTGCTTGAGGTAATGCCTTGGCAATGCGCTCTAAGCCATGACCATAAGCATTTGCTTTTAACACAGCCAACACTTTTGTTGTCGGAGCCATCTTTTTAATAACATTAAAATTATGGATAAGTGCCTGAAGATCTATTATTGCAGTAGCCGTTCGTAACGTCATGAATTTAGCGGTTCCTAATCTTCATCCAGTACATGTGAGCCGGCATAATTATCAAATCGAGAAAACTGCCCCTGAAACGTTAAAGGGACTCGGCCAATAGGACCGTTACGCTGTTTACCAATAATGATTTCCGCCATACCCTTATATTCAGAATCATCATGGTAAACCTCATCACGATAGATAAACATAATTAAATCAGCATCTTGCTCTATTGAACCCGATTCACGTAAATCTGAGTTGATCGGCCTTTTATCCGAACGTTGTTCCAAACCACGGTTAAGCTGTGACAAGGCAACGACAGGAACCTGCAATTCTTTCGCTAATGCTTTTAAAGAACGTGAAATTTCCGCAATTTCTAACGTCCGGTTATCGGAAAATTGTGGCGCACGCATCAGTTGTAAGTAATCGATCATGATCAAACTAATGCCGCCGTGATCTCTAGCGATACGACGCGCCCTTGAGCGCACTTCTGTTGGTGTTAAGCCCGCAGCATCGTCGATATACATTTTACCGCTGTCGATGAGCAAGCCCATGGTCGATGATAATCTAGCCCAATCTTCGTCTTCAAGCTGACCCGTACGAATTTTGGTTTGATCAATTCGCCCTAGCGAAGCTAACATCCTCATCATGATTTGCTCTGCTGGCATCTCTAAACTAAAAATTAGCGCGGGCTTATCTTCGGTCATCGCAGCATGCTCTGCGAGGTTCATGGCAAACGTGGTTTTCCCCATAGAAGGACGAGCAGCAACAATAATCAAATCAGACTTTTGTAGTCCGGCAGTCATTTTATCTAAATCAGCAAAACCACTTGAAACTCCGGTTACACCATTATTGGGTGATGAGCAAAGTTTCTCAATTCTATCGACGGTTTTTTCTAATACCGAAGTGATGTTTTCAGGGCCTTCAGACTTATTCGCGCGTTGCTCAGCGATGGCAAAGACTTTAGTCTCGGCAAAATCGAGTAGTTCAGCACTGGTTCTGCCTTGCGTGTCATAGCCAGCTTCGGCAATTTCATTGGCAACGCTGATCATTTCTCGGGTTACCGCGCGTTCTCGTACAATTTCAGCATAAGCAGTTATATTCGCCGCACTTGGGGTGTTTTTCATCATCTCTGCGAGATAAACAAATCCACCAGCATCGTCTAGTTTTTGATCATTTTCTAACGTTTCAGACAGCGTGATCAAATCAACGGGCTCACCTAATTCAATCAATGCGCCAATACGTTCATAAATAATGCGGTGCGAACGACTATAAAAATCCTGTGCAACCACTTTTTCGCTGACACGATCCCAAGTTTCATTATCGAGCAATAAACCGCCTAATACCGACTGTTCAGCCTCCAACGAATGAGGGGGAACTTTCAGCTCATCAATCTGCTTATCTTTAATAAACTGTTTTTCTCTTGTAAATTTGGCAGGCTTACGATCGGCCATCTATAACTACCTTGCTAACGTCAAATATCTGGTGACAAACTATTTTTGAAGAGGGCTAATGTAGCAGAAATTACGGTAACTTCACACAAAAAAGCATGTGATTAACTGACTTAGTTTAATTATTGTAACGGCTAAATGGGGAGACAAATTTGAGCGCGAACACTAGCATCAACTAAATCGATGATGATGCTAGCATTTATAGTTTTTTCGGTTATTGATAACTAAATTTTATCTCACCACTTACCGTATTGGCCCGCACAGTAGCGCTGCCATTGCCCACTTGAAAACTCAATTTTGAACTTGGACCGTACTTCGCTCGCGCGGCCTGATCATTAGTTAATCTATTAATTAGATCACCGCCAGCATTAGCATGCATTCTAAAACTGGCTTGAATATCTTTTTGAAACTCAATATCTATATCACCACTGACGCTTGATAGTTTTGCTACGCCGCTATCATTAAGTGATAAGTTTGCATTTAAATCGCCGCTGACTGTCGTTACAGAAAAGTCATCGACTGCAGCCAATTCTAGTTCGATGTTTCCCGAAATGTTATTTGCCACCACTTCTGTGGCATTTGATTGAGAATAGATATTACCGCTTACCACTTTAAGTTTCACTTCTCCGTTGGAATGCTTGTCTTCAATATTGCCGCTGACGGACGATAAGCTTATTTTTCCAGACAGATTATTGCTAGTGATGTTGCCACTGACCGTGCCAAGCTCGATGCGATGTTGTAATTTATTCGCATTAATATTACCGCTAACCGATTTGATTTCCGTACTGCCAAGTAAATTACTCAACGTTACATCCGTTGATACCCCCGAAAAATCAACGCTTAAATGTTTTGGAATGTTAACCGTCAAGTCTGATCCATCTCGATTTTTACCATTGCCAAGATGGCGAGGAACGACGACCTTAACATTGATACGATTGCCGCTCTTCTCAAAGATTAACTGTTTACTTTGTTCGTCTAGCTCGCCTTCCAGTGCCACTTCATTTTTATCCCAGCCAATAATGGCAATCTGACCACGCAAATTTTCAATATTAATATTAGTTACGCCCTCTGCAGATAACGTTTCATTTACTCGCTCTCCAGCCCAACTCGCCATTGCAATACTAGCGAATGTAATCCCCATTAATGTGTTAATGATGTTCATAATGACCTCGTTACTTCTGTCGCTAAATTGATTGCCACTGTGGGCTATATAGTTGTTCTAATAATTCAAGTTCTTGTTGTTGCGTCCAATCTAATAAATTTAATAAGTCACCATTATTGGGATCATCAACAAGCGCGTTTTTGATGGACTGTCGCGCCGAAGCTAATTTAGCCAACTGCTCTTGCATTTCAACAGGGAGTTTAGTGATATCAGGTTTACCAAAACTCACCAACATGGTTTGCTTTTGTTGCTCAAAATTGTCTTGCAGTATGTTAACGAGATCAGGAGTTTGGTCATTTTGTGGAACAATGGTTCCCCAAGTTAATAATACTGCCGCCACAATAGACGCCGCCCAAGCTAAAGTCATAAACGGCTTTTTGCTGACGCCGTTGGATGCCTGCTGGCCATGGTTCTGGATAGCTCGCTCTATGCCTTGCCATAAATCTCGATCAGGCGATATCTCTTTAGGTAGTTTGTCGATACGAGATTGTAATTCTTGCTCGGTAACTTTCATTTTCATTCCTCGATCCACTCTCTAAGTAAGCCTTTCGCTCGGTGGTATTGCGCTTTGCTTGATCCCACCGCCATATTCAACATTTGGGCTATTTCCTCATGCCGATAGCCTTCAACAGCAAACAAAACGAACACCAATCTCGCACGCTCGGGTAACTTCATAATATGCACATCGAGTTCGTTAGCCTCTGGCATATCAACACTTGTTTCAGCCACAGTTTGCTCTTCAATACTAAAAATCTTCTGTATCCACGTTTTATGTTTACGAATATGGCCTAATACCGTGTTGGTCGCGACGCTATGCAACCAAGTGCTAAATTTGCTTTCACCACGAAAATTAGCAATTTTTTGCCATAACTGTACAAATACTTCTTGGCATACATCTTCTGCCATTTCTTTATCTGACAGCATTCGCCAGCACAGTGCATACACCCGACGGTGATGATTCTCATACAAGTGATGAAATGCCTGTTGATCGCCTTGTTTAGCGCGTTCAATCCAATCGTGTTCGCTGTCATTGACAAACAACTGTTGTGCTTCAATTACCTTTGAATTATCCAAATATCACTTTCTCACTTTCTGTTTGTTACTGTCTTAGATGCAATATGAAATAAAAGGGTTTAAAAAATACGAAAAAATATTTATTCGTGATCAAGGGTAGCAATAATATTGCGATTTGTTTATAGCCGTTTTTGTCGCGAATTTATATAGTATCGCACATTTATGACTTCAAACACTCTTTGTACCAGAGCTGAGAATATCCTTAATAATAAAAGAGGTTAACAAATATTACTGGCACAAAAAAAGCGCCAAATAGGCGCTTTTTCTTCATGCTATAGCAAAAGTTACTTCTTGCTAAGTGCACCAAAACGTTTGTTGAACTTATCAACACGACCACCGGTTTCAGCAGCTTTTTGCTTACCAGTGTAGAACGGGTGACATTCAGAACATACGTCTAAGTGAATATCTTTACCGCGAGTTGAACGAGTTACTATAACATTACCGCAAGAACAAGTTGCTTTGATCTCAGCGTAACTAGGGTGAATACCTTCTTTCATGGAAACCTCTGTTTCAGGCCGTATCGCCACTTGATCTTTGCCAAGTACCATACGAGTTAAAATTAATGGTGGCGAATAATAAAGCATCGCGTACCCCTCTGCAACTAAAATTACTGCAAAGCGGGTTAAAATCTATCTTTTTATCGAGTAAGCTAATTCCTGCTTGGCACTTTTAAGACAAGCGTTCAGAATACAGTGATTACAATCAACCAAAATAGTCATGCAATCAACCGAGCAATACATACAAATAGCTATCCCAGTTCCAATGAGGCAACTATTTACCTACCAAGTACCTATTGCTTTGCAATCACCAGGTATTCAATTGGGTGAACGTGTTCTTGTCCCTTTTGGTTCAAGACAAGTCATTGGCATAGTCTTAAGTATTGATAGTCAATGTGATATTGCCAATGAAAAATTAAAAGCAATTTTAGCACGCGTTTCCGATAACTTTCATTTTGATGCGTCAATGCTTAGCTTTTTGCAACTGTGTGCCAATTATTATCATCACCCTATTGGTGATGTATTCCAGCAAGCCTTGCCGGTATTACTCAGACAAATAACACAACCAGACATAGTCACTCCAAAAGTGTGGTGTTGTGCTCGCATACTTTCCTTAGACGAGTTAAACGCATTAGAGAAAAAAGCGCCCAAACAATTTTATTTGTACCAGATAATCACCCAACATAATGAAATATCGTGGGCTGAGTTACGCACCTTGGGTTACACCAAAGCACAGCTAAATGCATTAGCAAACAAAGAACTTATCGAGGAGCAAGCACGACCAAGTAAAATTTTCTCTTGGCAAAATGATGCGCTCAATGAAGACAACAAGCTGACCTTAAGCACCGAACAAGCCATTATCGTCTCAACCATTATTCAATTACAAAATAGCTTTTCTTGTCATTTAGTAGATGGCGTTACTGGGAGCGGGAAAACTGAAGTTTATTTACAGGTTATTGAACAAGTACTTAAAGCAAATAAGCAGGTATTGGTTTTAGTACCTGAAATTGGTTTAACACCACAAATGCTTGAACGATTTGAACACAGGTTTAACGTACCGATTTATTTGCATCACTCAGGACTCAATGATAAAGAACGCTTGGAAACTTGGTTAGCGGCTCAGCGAAATAACGCCGCAATAGTTATCGGCACGCGCTCCGCGTTGTTTTCTCCGTTGCATCAACTGGGTTTAATCATCGTAGATGAGGAGCATGATAACTCCTTTAAACAACAAGACAGTTTTCGTTATCATGGTCGAGACATGGCGATATTACGAGCCCGACAGCTCAATATCCCCATTATTTTGGGTAGCGCAACGCCTAGCTTGGAGTCGCTGCAAAATGCTTTATCTGGCAAATACCATTATCACAAAATATTAAAACGTGCCGGCAACAGTCAAAAAGCGAAAATATCTTTAGTTGATATTGCCCAACAGCCCGTGGTTAATGGTTTATCTCATACCGTCAAGGATGCTATCAAGAATACCTTAGCGCGAGGCGAACAAGTACTAGTCTTTCTCAATCGCCGTGGGTACGCTCCAGCCATAAATTGCCAAGAATGCCACTGGATTGCCGATTGCCAGCGCTGTAATAAACCTTACACTTTGCATCAAGGTCAGCAACTATTAATTTGTCATCATTGTGGCAGTCAAAAACGATTACCTAAGCAATGTCCAAGTTGTGGCAGTATCCGCATTGCTCCCGTAGGCCTTGGCACTGAACAGCTTGAACAAAAGATAAGTGAGTTATTCTCCGGATATAGCGCAGTACGCATCGATCGTGACAGTACCCGCAAAAAAGGGGCATTGAGTACATTATTACAAGAAGTAGGTGATAAGAAGCATCAACTATTAATCGGCACACAAATGCTGGCAAAAGGTCACCATTTTCCTGATGTTACTCTGGTTGCCATTTTAGACGTTGATGGTGCACTGTTTAGTTTCGATTTTCGAGCCGCTGAGCAAATGGCGCAATTATTGGTACAAGTTGCCGGGCGGTCTGGTCGAGCAAGCAAACCAGGTAAAGTGTTAGTGCAAACCAATTATGTCGACCATCCACTTTTGCAAGATTTAGTACACAACGGCTATCAACACTTTGCCCAGCAAGCCCTGCAAGAGCGTCAACAAGCCTTATTACCCCCGTTTACCTTTCAAGTACTATTGCGGGCAGATGCCAATTATCCTTCCTATCCAGAAAAATTTCTACGCAGTTTAACTCAACACCCCATTGAGCATTGCGAGTTCGCAGGACCTGTACCTGCGGCAATGGAAAAAAAGGCCGGCAAGTATCGCTTCCATTTGATCATGCAGTCCAAAACTCGCCAGTCACTGCATTTGGGTATTAAACAATTACTGGAACGGGCTTCGCAAAGTGAATGGCAAAACAAGGTGCGTTGGTCAGTTGATGTCGATCCGATAGATCTTAGCTGGTAATTCATTAACAAAGTACTGTCAATTTGTCCTAAGTCGGTTAAAATTAACGAAGGTTTTCGCATTGTATTTGTATTTTAATGGCTCATCAGGATTACGTTTCTCGCTCTCGCTCACCGAATAAAAAGAACAGCCCATATAAAAAGAAATCGGCAGAAACGCCTCAAGGCGGATCGTTAAAAGTAAAAATCATTGGTTTGATCACACTGATTGCTCTGGGTTTATTTGCTTACTTTTTGTGGACAATTAAAGATAATCAACCAGTAAAAGATGTACAACCAACACAAACTTCGCCCAAAAGCGCTACTGACAATGCCAATAAATTGCCTGAGCCGCCAAAAGAAAAATGGGCTTATATGAAAGAGCTGCAAACTAAAGAGGTGGAAGAAGGTGAATACGAAGTCACTGAAAACGGCCCTTATCAAATGCAATGCGGTTCTTTTAAAACCCAACAACAGGCCGAAGCACTAAAAGCAAATATTGCCTTTACCGGTATTTCATCACAGATCAGAAAAACCACTGGTAAAAACGGTATCTGGTACAAAGTAATTCTTGGCCCTTATGCCAAAAAGCGCACCGCGGAAAAAGACAAACACAAACTAAAAAATAACAGTATAAATTATTGTCAAATTTGGTTGTGGCGCTAAGCAACGTTTATATCATCCGCCACTAAAAAATTGCGGGTATACCCTTGAAATATCCGCTCTTCCCCCCTATTTAGTTTACATTGATGAATACAGGTAATTTTTACCACACCTAATTGAGGTTAAACGTGACTACAATCGTTTCAGTAAGACGCAATGGTAAAGTAGCTATTGGTGGTGATGGCCAGGTTTCACTGGGCAACACCGTAATGAAAGGCAATGCTCGCAAAGTTAGGCGTTTATATAATGACAAAGTACTGGCTGGATTCGCTGGAGGAACAGCCGATGCATTTACATTATTTGAACGCTTTGAAAGTAAATTAGAAATGCATCAAGGACATTTAACCAAAGCTGCTGTTGAGCTTGCCAAAGATTGGCGCAGTGATCGTGCTCTGCGTAAACTTGAAGCTTTACTTGCTGTCGCAGACGAAACCACATCCTTGATCATTACCGGTAATGGCGATGTTGTCCAACCCGAGCATGATTTAATTGCCATAGGCAGTGGTGGGAACTTTGCACAATCAGCTGCTACCGCCTTACTTGAAAATACTGACCTTTCTGCCAAAGATATCGTTGAAAAATCATTAAAAATTGCCGGTGATATTTGTGTATTTACCAACCATCATCACACCATAGATGAACTTTAAGCGGCAATCTCGATAAGGAACTTATTTTATGTCGAATATGACACCACGTGAAATTGTTCACGAATTAGATACCCATATCGTTGGGCAAGCACAAGCAAAAAGAGCTGTCGCTATCGCATTACGTAATCGCTGGCGTCGCATGCAACTTAGTGAAGAATTGCGCACAGAAGTTACCCCAAAAAATATCTTAATGATAGGTCCGACCGGTGTCGGTAAAACCGAAATTGCCCGTCGTTTAGCTAAGCTTGCTAATGCCCCTTTTATTAAGGTGGAAGCGACAAAATTTACTGAAGTAGGTTATGTTGGTAAAGAAGTGGAAACCATCATTCGTGATTTAGCGGATATGGCCATAAAAATGACTAAAGAGCAAGAAATGGCTCGGGTCGAACACATAGCAGAAGAAGCCGCGGAAGAGCGCATATTAAACGTATTATTACCACCCGCTCGTGATGGCTTTGGTAATGAAGAGCAAAGCGAGAACACATCAACGCGACAAGTTTTTCGTAAAAAATTGCGTGAAGGTCAATTAGACGATAAAGAAATTGAACTTGATCTTGCCGCGCCACAAGTGGGCGTTGAGATCATGGCCCCTCCGGGCATGGAAGACATGACATCACAATTGCAAAATATGTTTCAAAGCATGTCTAGCGATAAGACTAACAAGCGCAAATTAAAAATTAAAGATGCGTTTAAAGTACTAAAAGAGGAAGAAGCGGCAAAAATCGTTAATCAAGACGATATCAAACAAAAGGCGCTAGAGGCGGTCGAACAGAACGGCATCGTATTTATCGATGAAATAGATAAAATCTGTAAACGTGGCGATACCTCAGGCCCTGATGTGTCTCGTGAAGGTGTACAAAGAGATTTATTACCTTTGGTCGAAGGCTCTACGGTAAGCACTAAGCATGGTATGGTGAAAACCGATCATATTTTA
Organism: Colwelliaceae bacterium 6471; assembly: GCA_040779335.1. Taxonomy (GTDB): domain Bacteria; phylum Pseudomonadota; class Gammaproteobacteria; order Enterobacterales; family Alteromonadaceae; genus JBFONV01. The sequence goes on along the minus strand of JBFONV010000001.1, from coordinate 30,245 downwards.
TTTATCGCATCAGGTGCATTTCAAATGGCGAAACCGTCAGACTTAATCCCTGAGTTACAAGGCCGCTTACCTATTCGAGTAGAGCTTCAAGCGCTAAAAACAGAAGATTTTGTTCGTATTTTAACCGAACCTTTTGCGTCATTAACTGAACAATATATTGCATTATTAGCAACTGAAGGGTTAAACATTGAGTTCAGTGAAGATGGCATTCAAGCCATCGCTAATGCCGCTTGGCAAGTTAATGAGTCTACTGAAAACATTGGTGCAAGAAGGCTACACACTATGATGGAACGCTTAGTTGAGGAGATTTCTTTCAACGCCAATGAACGTTCCGGTGAAAGCATTATGATTGATGCCGCACATGTTGAAAAAACCTTGATCGAAGTGGTTAAGAATGAAGACTTAAGTCGTTTTATTTTATAACGGGCAAACCAATATGGCTGAAATTACTCATTTCACACTTTATCCGAAACTTAACCAACTCAAGGTTGAGTTCGATAACGAAGAAAGTTATTCGTACGCTTATGAATATTTAAGAGTATTTTCGCCATCTTTAGCCGCAAAAAAAACAACGGGGAAAGCACCGTTGGTCACTCATAAAAAACTGGTTAAATTATTACGCATTGAAGCGGTAGGCAAACACGGTTATCGATTCATTTTCGACGATGAATATGCTGATATTTACCACGCTGATGATCTTGTTCGACTGGCACAACAACATGACTTCAACTGGACGCAATATCTTGAAGCACTTAAAAGTAGTGGCCACAATCGAGAAGCGATGATTAACATCACCGAAGTCAAATAAAGTTATTTAACGCTCAAAACATTATCTACCCCCTAATAAAAATGAGTATATGTTTTCACATATACTCATTTTTTATGCAAGCGGCTTTTACACTTGCGGTACAGCCAAGCGTTTATTTAAACAGTAAAACGACTCACCTCTTCATGTAAGACATTTGCTTGTTGAGAAAGCTCTTCACTCATTTGGGCATTTTGGTGGGCTGAATGTCCAGATTGCTCAGCGACATCTTTAATCGATACAACATGTTCATTTACCTCAGAGGCCACCATACTTTGCTCTTGGATGGCAGTGGCAATAGCTGTACTCATTTCCATTATCATCGCAACATCTTGGGTGATTTCTTCCAACATATGGCCCGCAGAACTGGCCTGAGTAGCACTTTCTTGTCCTTGTGTCCGACAATTGGCCATATGTTTAACTATTTCTTTAGTCCGCCCTTGCAATGAATTGATAATCCCTTCAATTTCTTGCGTAGAATCTTGCGTCCTACTTGCTAACGTTCTCACTTCGTCAGCTACAACCGCAAAGCCTCTGCCCTGCTCTCCAGCGCGCGCCGCCTCTATGGCAGCATTTAAAGCCAACAAATTAGTTTGCTCTGCGATCCCGCGGATAACATCAAGCACTGAACCGATGGTTTCGCCGTCTTTCTCTAATGCTTGCACGACCAATTCAGAGTCAAGCAATTGTTGTGATAACTGCTCAATTTGCGTAATTGTACTTTCAACACCTTGCTTACCATTTTCCGCATTTTGACTGGTACTTTCTGCCTTATGTGCCGCTTCACGGGTATTATTGGCAATTTCGTCAACAGTCGCGACCATTTCAGTAACCGCGGTAGCCACCATATCGGTTTCCTGTATCTGTCGATCAACGCCCTCATTGGTATTGTGAATATTCTTAGACAAGCTTTGGGTCGCGTCATGAAGTGTAGTCACAGACTGATTAACCTCTACAATAAGGTGTCTAAAACTCGCAATCATCTTATTAAAGACTTTGGCAACCTCAGTCAATTCGTCTGCACCTGAGGTGTCTACAGTAAGTGTCAGGTTGTTAGTATCGGCAATGTTTAGCATAGTATCGCGAATATAGGCGGTGCGATTAATGATACTTTTACCGACAAACCATGCGAAAGATAAGGCAATAGCAAGCACAACGGTAAACAGGCTGTAGGCCAATAAATTTACATATTGAGTATGCCTATCAACCGCTGCTTTACTCTTTACTATAACGGTTGCCAGTAACTCATCAACTTGATGAATAGTGTCGCGCATGTTACCTAACAAACCTTCTGTAGGTGATAAACCTAAGACCTTTTGTTCGTTTACTAAATTCATAAATGAGGTTTGGTATGCACCAAGAAGGGTAATAACTTGCTCTTTATCGCTGTTTGATAGTTCACTTGCTTTTACGTCTAATACCAAAGAGTCTAAATTAGCGCTAAGTTTATCAACATACTTAACATCTAAACGCAGCATAAAATCTTTTTCATTTCTGCGTAACTGAAGCATACCACTCAGAAGTTTATAATCTTGATTACCGATTAAATCTTCAACATCATGCACTGCCGTCCTCAGGGCGCCGTATAGTCCATCTTTGGAATTTAAGCCAATACGCTTTTGCGACTCAACTAGCTCCTTAAAATGTTTATCATAATCACCAACAACCTTGGCTAAGCTACTGACTTCTGCAACGTTTAACCCAATCGAGTTTAAGTCTTCATCTAGGCTGTAAATATCGGCTTTTAAGCCACTCATATTTTTCGAGAATTTGTCAAAATACTTAAGATCCTTACGCGCTAAAAAGTCTTTTTCGTTGCGCCTCAATTGCAAGACATCAGCCTCGACATTACCAATAGTCCTAGCAATATGAATATCACCGTCTAACGATGACACCGCATAAGAAAGTAAACCTAACATGACAAGCATGGCGACAACCAATATAGCGGTATTAGCTATCAATTTATGTTTAATTAACATATGACCTCGTTTAATCCGTTAACTGTATTTTAAATTATTTTGAGCACAATCAAGTATAGATGACTTTTATCAATGCATATACTGTAACAACCAGTATTTAGTGACTATTTTTTTGATTATGGCCTGTCAGAATTTCAAAAAATATAGATTTATGCCATAAAGTTGATTTAAATGCGTAACCTACTGTTGTGCCGCAGTGTCATCACGTTATACTGACGAAGTAATTGCTAATATCTTCACTTATAGTGACTTGAAAGGATTTATCATGGAATACAACACGTCTGAATTATGTAATTTATATGCTGACTTAATTGATGTAGTAGAACCTATATTTAGTAATTATGGAGGCGTTAGTTCCTTTGGTGGCAAAGTTGTCACGATAAAATGCTTTGAAGACAACGGCCTGATCAGTAAAGTCGTTGAATCTGATGGGGAAGGTAAAGTACTAGTCATTGACGGTGGTGGTTCAACCCGAAGAGCACTTATTGACATATATATTGCAGAGACCGCCGCCAAAAATGGTTGGGAAGGCATAATTTGTTACGGTAGCGTTAGAGATGTCGACGCACTTGAAGATGTCGAAATGGGTATTCAAGGGTTATTATCCATTCCGGTTGGTGCGACTGACAAAGAAACGGGTGAAACTGATTTGGCGATCAATTTCGGCGGCGTGACTTTTTTACCTGATGATCATTTATATGCCGATAATACTGGCGTAATTTTATCACCAGATCCGCTTGATATTGAATAAATAAGCTGACCGCGATTAGCGTTAACTTGAACCTCTATCTTCCTAGTGTAATCAGGACTATTGAGATTCAAGTTTGTACTTTATACTTTTCGTGGCGGATATTGCTTAAACCAATTTTCTAACCAGATTTCAAGTTCATCAATAACAAAGCCACGATTGATGTGTTGCCCCTGGGCAAATTCGCCGCCCATTGCGCTGAATGCGCGCTCAGCATCCGCGGAGTCAATGTTAGTGCCGATCAACGGCAGTTTCATATTACGGGTCAGGTTAATTAAGGCATTTATTATTGCTTTATCGGCTCTACTTTGACTATTAACATCGAGTTGCTGGCAATCAATCTTAACTTGGCTAATCGACATTTTTCTTAAATACCTGAGCGACTCATAACTCCCCGAAAACCCATCAATCGAAATCCCAACGTCTAACGACTTGAGCTGGTCTATAATCGACTTGGCACGATCACTGGCTGATAACATTACCTCTTCGGTTAACTCGATTAATAAATACTTTGCCGGCACATTAAATGTTTTAATTTGCAGTTCAATAAAATCAACTAAATCCGGCTCAAGAATGTGCTTACTCAGTAAGTTCACCGAAACTGGCTGGTATACGCCTTGTTTCTGAAGAAAGTATATACCTTTAAACGCTTGCTTTATCATATGCTTAGTTAGAAGGTAGATGTCACCGCTATGCTCTGCCGTAGCAATAAAGGCTTCCAGTTCAAGCGGGCTATCACTATTGTTATACCAATGCACCTTCAGCTCAAACCCTTTTAAACTATGATCACTTAATCCTATCTGAGGTTGCAGATACCAGCGTAAATTTTCATTACTAACGTCTTCTTTGAGGCGCTCCATTTGTAAGAGTTGCTGCTCAGCAAATAAAATAGACTTGTTATCAAAGTAAGACAATTTGTGCTGATTTTTTTCTCCCTCAAGCAAAGCGTCGCCGGCGTGAGCAATAACCTCAGAGACATTATTACCGTGCTCACCCATGATGGCGATACCAAACGACAAATCAAAATTTAATGAAAAACTTTTAAAACTCATGGCGTCAGGGACCGCTGCAGACAACTGCTGACATATATCACTGATCAAGGTTTCGTTGGGATGATGACTATGACTCAAATCCAGTACGGCAACAAAATTAAGACTATGTAAGCGCGCAATCCTCGCGGGTTGTAACTTAGGACCAAAATTAATTAAGTGGCTATTTTCACTCATTTTCTGTTGTAAGCAATAGGCTAACTGCAGTAACAAAATATCTGAATTATGATGACCTAGTACTGAATTAACTTGTTGAAAATTAATCGGTTTAAAAACAATTACTGCCAGTTCGCTTTTACTCTTCAACTTAATAGTATTTTCCAGCGTATATAAAACTTGCTGATAAGATGGCAGGTTGGTCGCTGGATCGTGAGTAAGAGAATGCATATCTTCAACACTCACTGACTCAGTATTTTCTTGAACTGGTTCTATCGCTAATAATCGCTCTACCAATAACCAACAGCCATTAATTAATGCAACGAGGTAACTTAATACCGCGGCCACGACCAACCATAAAATATCTAATTTAGTGTTTAGCCACATAAACATGGTGACAACAAACATCAAACAAAGCAGCCACTGGAAAACTACGCGATACACTTTAATTGCAGTATTTTTAACTAATAGCCAATAACAATAACCAGCAAGACACAATATAAGTCCCGCAAATGCCGCCCACGCAATATAGGCATCAATGGTTGGTAGCAGCCACAAAGCAACCAAATAAACCAGCGCACAGCTAGCCATGGTATTAGTCGCAATAGAGAGTTTACCGCCATTAAATTCAGCTGAAGACTTTACTAACCAAAGACAGAGCAAAACCAAGAAAATCATCGCACACGATAACATGCCAAGTACTTGATAAGTGCTCAGGTACAGGCTGGCGTAAAGCATGCCTAGCAAGCTCGCAGTAATAAGAGCAGGAAACCACCACTTAACTTCAACAACTGGCTTCATTACGGCAACAATCACCAATACCGGAATACTTAATCCTAGGACAAAGGCAATATTAAATTCAGTAAATGAAAATACTGGTGGTGCTGAAAATACAGGAAAAGAAAAAAGACCAAGCCACATGAGCATCAAGCTCAGTAAAGATTTGTAAAAACGACGCGAGCAAGTAGAATCCATGTTATAGCCTTAACGCTATTAGCAACAATTGCATATAGGGATAAGACTAATCAAAACTTGCTTATTTGTACAGTAATAGTCGTTTAATCAGGGGAACGATTATATCAACATATCTATCAAGCATCAGCCGTTATAATTAGAGCACTTTTATACCTTTTTTAATCAAAGATATCAGTGGGTTAACGCCAAATTGATAACATAACTCAGCCGGTTGACTGACATTCCAAACAGCAAGATCGGCATCGTAGCCGACTTTTAACATGCCAGTAGAATCTTGCAGACCGAGCGCCTTTGCGCCATGACAGGTAACACCCGCGAGGGCCTCGCTAGGCGTTAACCTAAAAAGGGTACAAGCCATATTCAACATTAGCTGAATGGAATTGATTGGTGAAGAGCCCGGGTTGGCATCGGTTGCGATCGCCATAGGGACATTATACTTTCGCAATAATTCAATTGGCGGTAGCTGAGTTTCGCGCAAGAAATAAAACGCTCCCGGCAAAAGAACAGCAACCATATTAGCCTTAGCTATTGCTTGAACTCCTTGCTCCGGCAAAAATTCGATATGATCACTAGATAGCGCCTGATATTCTGCCGCTAAACGACTGGCCCCCAAATCAGATAGCTGTTCGGCATGTACCTTTATCGGTAAGCCAAACTTTTTGGCACTAGCAAATACCCGTTCAGTTTGTTCAAGATTAAAACCAATACCTTCACAAAATACATCAACGGCATCAGCTAGCCCCATTTGGGCTATTTGTGGCATCATTTCCTCACACACCAGCGTAATATAATCATCAGGTTTGTCTTTATATTCACTGGGTAATGCATGAGCCCCCAAAAAGGTCCGTTTAATCGTTACAGGAAGTTTTTGTGCCAATGCTCCGGCGACTCTCAGCATTTTTATTTCATTAACGGTATCTAAGCCATAGCCTGACTTTATTTCTATGGTGGTGACACCTTGTTGGTGTAGCGCCGATAATCGAGATAGCGCATTATCAAGTAGTTCTTGCTCACTTGCCCGGCGAGTCGCCGTTACCGTAGAAATAATACCGCCGCCGGCTTTAGCGATTTCTTCATAGCTAGCACCATTTAAACGCTGTTCAAATTCATTAGCGCGATTTCCGCCATAAACCAGATGCGTATGGCAATCAATCAGTCCAGGTGTCATCCATTGCCCCTGCCCATCAATCACTTCGACAGTTTTATTATCATAGCTAGGTAGTTGATCACTTTTCCCCAACCATGCGATTTTGCCATTGGCAATAGCTAACGCGCCTAGCAATATCTCACCATAACCTTTGCCACCTTCGGACATTGTCGCCAAGTTAATGTTTACGTATAAGGTTTGCCAGTGATCTGTATTGATTGTCATATTTATCTCATTAGTTCGTGTAATCGAACCTAATGTCCTATCTTTATCTAGCTATATTTGAACTCACATTAGAAGTAACACTTTACCTGATACAAAATTCACACGCAAGCTTGTATATACAAGTAAAATATGAGATTGTATATACAAGCTTAAAATATGAATGGCGACGTGCCCATGGCAAAACCTAAATTTAGCATTATCAAACAGCATATTTGTGACAACATTGAATCTGGTCTGTGGCCGCAACACAGTAAAGTTCCCTCTGAAAATGAATTAGCTGCTGAATTTAATGTAAGTCGTATGACTGCTCGCAGAGCGTTACAAGAACTTACCGAGCAAGGTTTATTGGTACGCTCTCAAGGGGCAGGAACCTTTGTCGCCACTTTTAAGTCGCAATCGTCCTTATTAGAAATAAGAAATATTGCCGATGAAATTGCTGATCGTGGTCACCAATACAGCGCTATTCAACTGGAATTAAAAGCTGTGAAAGTGAATGAAGAAATCGCCATTTTGCTTGATGTTGCTCAAGACGAAAGCGTGTTTTATTCTGCAGTGCTGCACCTCGAGAATGGCGATCCCATACAATTAGAGCAACGTTACGTTAACTGCCAGTTGATTCCTGATTACACCCAACAAAACTTTACCAAAATTACGCCACACGAATATTTGTCGGCAAAAGCACCGCTTACCGAAGCAACTCATGAAATTGAAGCTGTGCTAGCCCCTAAAGAAATCTGTCAGGCATTAGAAATAACAACAGCACAACCTTGTTTACAAATAAAACGACGCACTTGGTCTAATCAAGGCGTTGTTAGTTTAGCCATAATAACGTCACCAGGCAGTAAATATCGCCTTGGTAGCCATTTAGTTTTTTAAAAAAAATACAGTTAAGGAGTCGATCATGACCTCAGTCAATACAATAGAAGATAGTCGTTTCGATAAAAATCGCATTATTCGCGCTGCACGCGGTAGTGAAATTACTGCTAAAAGTTGGTTAACAGAAGCAGCAAAACGCATGCTAATGAATAATTTAGATCCTGAAGTTGCCGAGCATCCGCAATCTTTGGTTGTTTATGGTGGTATTGGTCGAGCGGCACGTAACTGGGAATGTTATGACAAAATAGTGGCAACATTAGACCGACTAGAAGACGATGAAACCTTAATGGTGCAATCAGGTAAACCAGTTGGTGTTTTCAAAACGCATGCCGATGCTCCTCGCGTGTTAATTGCCAATTCTAACCTAGTACCACACTGGGGCAATTGGGAACATTTTAATGAACTCGATAAAAAAGGCTTGATGATGTACGGTCAAATGACGGCTGGTTCATGGATCTATATTGGCTCGCAAGGCATAGTGCAAGGTACCTACGAAACGTTTGTTGCTATGGCAAAACAACATTTCAATGGCAACTCTAAAGGAAAGTGGGTACTTACTGGCGGACTAGGTGGCATGGGTGGTGCGCAGCCACTAGCTGCAACTATGGCTGGTTATTCTGCACTTGTCGTAGAGTGTGACGAGTCACGCATCGATTTTCGTCTTCAAACTCGTTACGTTGACGTGAAAGCGACTGATTTAGATGAAGCATTAGCAATAATCAACAACGCAACAGCAAACGGCGAAGCCATTTCTGTAGGCCTTTTAGGCAATACTGCAGACGTATTTCCTGAACTCGTTAAACGTGGCATAACACCTGACGTGGTTACCGACCAAACCTCAGCGCACGATCCTCTAAATGGATACTTGCCAAAAGGTTGGACGATGGAATACGCCGCAGAAATGCGTAAAAAGGATGAAGCTGCTGTAGTTAAAGCCGCTAAACAATCTATGGCGATACAAGTACAAGCCATGCTTGATTTACAAGCAGCTGGCGCTGCAACAACGGATTACGGTAACAACATTCGTCAAATGGCTCTTGAAGAAGGGGTGAAAAACGCCTTTGATTTCCCGGGTTTTGTTCCAGCTTATGTACGCCCGTTATTTTGTGAAGGTATCGGACCATTTCGTTGGGTAGCATTATCTGGTGATCCTGAAGATATTTACAAAACAGATGCAAAAGTAAAAGAGCTGATCCCCGATAATCCACATTTACATAATTGGTTAGACATGGCACGTGAGCGAATTTCATTCCAAGGCCTACCTGCTCGTATCTGTTGGGTTGGTTTAAAAGATCGTGCTCGCTTAGCCCTAGCATTTAATGAAATGGTAAAAAATGGCGAATTATCTGCGCCTGTTGTTATTGGTCGTGACCACTTAGATTCTGGCTCGGTGGCATCACCAAACCGTGAAACTGAAAGCATGTTAGATGGCTCTGATGCAGTCTCAGATTGGCCATTGCTCAATGCCCTGCTTTCGACTTCGGGTGGAGCAACTTGGGTTAGCTTGCATCATGGTGGTGGTGTTGGCATGGGCTTTAGTCAACACGCTGGTGTTGTAATTGTTGCCGATGGCTCAGATGCCGCTGAAAAACGTATTGCTCGTGTGCTGTGGAACGATCCTGCAACAGGTGTAATGCGTCATGCCGATGCCGGTTATGATATCGCAATAAATTGTGCAAAAGAGCAAGGGTTAGACTTACCTATGATACCTGGCGCTAACGGTAAGAAAGGAGCTTAAGGCAATGACAATTAATGAATTAAACATCATCCCAGGACAATTAACATTAGCAGAATTACGCGCGGTTAGTCGCTATGATGGCATCAAATACAGCTTAGATGAAAGTGCATTTGACGGTATTAATAAAAGTGCCGAAGCGGTTCAACAAGTGATTCGCGAAGATAGAGTCGTTTACGGTATCAATACCGGTTTTGGACTATTAGCCAGTACCCGTATTAAAAACGACGAGTTAGAGTTATTACAACGCTCAATTGTGCTTTCACACTCAGCTGGATTTGGCGAGTATATGGAAGATGCCACGGTTCGTTTGATGATGGTGCTCAAAATAAACTCGTTATCTCGCGGCTTTTCAGGTATTCGGTTATCGGTGATCCAAGCGTTGATCCAATTGCTAAACGCTGAAGTATATCCTTGTGTACCGAAAAAAGGCTCGGTTGGCGCATCAGGCGATTTAGCGCCGTTATCACATATGGTATTACCGCTATTGGGCGAAGGCGAAATGTCATATCAAGATGAAATACTGCCAGCAAAAGAAGCTTTGAAGATAGCAGGGTTAGAACCATTAACCTTAGCCGCCAAAGAAGGATTAGCGCTGCTCAATGGTACACAAGCATCGACCGCTTTTGCGCTAGAAGGACTCTTTTTAGCAGAAGATTTATATGCCGCAGGTACCGTTATTGGTTCAATGTCTGTTGAAGCTGCAATGGGTAGTCGTGCACCGTTTGATGATAGAGTGCATCAAGTACGCGGTCAAAAAGGTCAAATAGATGCAGCTATGGCTTATCGCGCTATTTTAGATGAAAGCTCAGAAGTTGGCGAAGCACACATTGACTGTGAAAAAGTACAAGATCCTTATTCATTAAGATGTCAGCCGCAAGTGATGGGCGCATGTTTGACACAAATTCGTCAAGCGGCAGAAGTTTTACATGTCGAAGCGAACGGTGTTACCGACAATCCATTGGTATTTGCTAATGAAGGTGACTTTATCTCTGCGGGTAATTTCCACGCCGAGCCTGTAGCTATGGCAGCTGATAACTTGGCACTTGCTATCGCGGAAATAGGCTCACTTTCCGAACGTCGTATGGCGCTACTCATTGATGCAAATTTAAGTAAATTACCTGCATTTTTGGTGGAAAACGGCGGGGTTAATTCCGGATTCATGATCGCACAAGTCACATCTGCGGCATTAGCATCTGAAAACAAATCCTTAGCCCATCCTGCGTCTGTAGATAGTTTACCCACGTCAGCAAACCAAGAAGACCACGTCTCTATGGCGGCATTTGCTGGGCGTCGTTTAACTGACATGGCCGAAAATACTAATGGTGTGCTCGCGGTTGAATACTTAGCTGCGGCGCAAGGCTTAGATTTTAGAGCGCCATTAAAAGGCTCGAAAAACGTCGAATTGGCCAAAGCGATTTTACGTCAAGAAGTTAGTTTTTATGACAAAGACAGATACTTTGCCCCTGACATAGCGGAAGCATCAGGCATTATTGCTGAAGGCGAGTTAAATCCATTCATGCCTGCACAACTATTGCCGAGTTTGTAAACCTAGTATATCGTTCAACCATAGCAGCCAGTTTATCACAATAAACTGGCTTTTTTTATAGTAATACTTGATGACTGAGTGCCCTTTTCAGCTATCAACAATCCCACCAAATAATCACCAAACGAAAATACCTTTCGTTAAATCGTTGACATATTATGTCGCGTGATTTACTTTATATTAACAATCATGTGTAACGCTGCTATTCATCAGGAAGATGATACTGGTTTCAACTACTCAGCTAAATTAGAATATTACTTACACATTAAGGAGTACCACATGGATATACTACTTACGTTTAAAACTTGGCTAATTTTAGGGGGGATTTTGGCCTTTGCCGAAATATTTGTCCCCGGGGGAATACTACTCAACTTAGGTATTGCCTCCCTAATCGTAGCGATTGGTGTCTACTTAGGTCTTTTAGAAACTTGGGTAATTACCTTAACCTCTTGGTTTATTCTGGCATCGTGCTTATTGTTTGGCATGTACTTCTTCACAAATCGACTATTTAAAGGTGATGAGCGTATCGAAAATGTCGATGAAGAGCTCGACCTTTACGGTAAAGAAGTTATAGTCATAGATAACATAGGGCCTGGTACTCATTTCGGGCGAGTTGAATTTCAGGGAACCTCTTGGACCGCATTAGGAGATGGAACAGAAATACCTGCCGGCACTAAAGCAACAATCGTTTGTAAAGACAATATCGCGTTAGTTGTAGAACCAATCAAATAACAACAACTTTTTCCTTCGACATAGGCCTCAGGAGATAACTATGTTAGCAACATTTACCTTTATATTTTTAGGATTATTATATATAGCATTGAAACTGGTGCTTATTGTTCCAATGCGAGAAGTTTGCGTGATAGAGCGCTTAGGGAAATTTCGCGCAGTGATGCAACCGGGATTGCACTTTCTGATCCCGTTTTTCGATCGCGTCGCCTATAGGCATGAAACCCGCGAGCAAGTGCTAGATATTCCTGCTCAAAGTTGTATTTCTCGTGACAATGTGCAAATTAACGTTGACGGCTTGGTATACATAAAAGTAATGGACGGCGCTAAAGCAAGTTACGGTATTGAAGATTATCGTCGCGCCAGCGTCAACCTTGCGCAAACAACGATGCGTTCTGAAATAGGCAAACTAAAACTAGGACAAACCTTTTCAGAACGTGAAGCCCTCAATGAAACCATTGTCAGAGAAATTGATAAAGCCTCAGATCCGTGGGGTATTAAAGTACTACGCTATGAAGTAAGAAATATCACACCATCAGAAAATGTTATTCATACGCTCGAAAAGCAAATGGAGGCTGAGCGTCAAAAACGCGCCGAAATAACCCTTGCCGAAGCTGAAAAAGAATCAACAATTAATTTATCAGAAGGCCAACGTCAAGAAGCAATCAACCTCTCTGAAGGTGATAAGCAAAAGCAAATTAACGAGGCACAAGGTCGCGCCGAAGAAATTAAAATTTTAACCAAAGCAACAGCCGAAGGTATTGATTTAATTGCTTCTGCTGCAACTAAAAACAACGGAGACCAAGCGATACGACTTCGTTTAATGGAGCAGTTTATTCAGCAAACTGGCAATATTCTTAAAACTGCTGAGGTATCAGTACTACCAACTGAAATGGCCAAGTTAGAAGGCTTTTTTGAAGGTATGGATAAAGTTACACAAACGGTGCAAGGAGCAAAATCATGATCCCAGCAAGCGCAACACCAATCGAATTATTTGTACTCTTTGTTTGGGCATCTATATTCCTATATCTCGCCTACAAATTTTTTAAAGCCATCTGCTTAGTGCCAACGCAATCGGCCTACATCGTAGAAAGACTCGGTAATTACCGCTGCACTCTTGAAGCTGGTTTTCATATTCTGCTGCCCTTTTTTGATCGCGTTGCTTACATTCAAGATCTTAAAGAAGAAACCATAGAAGTACCGCCACAAGAATGTTTTTCTATGGACGAGGTTAATGTTGAAGTTGATGGGGTTATTTACATTCAAGTGACTGATGCCGTAAAAGCTAGTTATGGCATAACAGATTATCGCTTTGCCGCCATGCAGCTTGCCCAAACGACCACCCGTTCAGTAATAGGTACCTTAGAGCTAGATCGCACGTTTGAAGAGCGAGATATCATTAGCGCCAAGGTTGTGGAAGTCTTAGATAAAGCAGGTGAGGTCTGGGGAATCAGAGTACATCGCTATGAGATAAAAAATATCACGCCACCGATCACCGTTAAAAATGCGATGGAATTGCAAGTGAATGCGGAACGAGAACGCAAAGCAATTTTAGCCAAAAGTCTCGGTGATAAAGCCAGTCGAATCAATCGTTCTGAAGGTTTAATGACTGAAATGATCAATATTTCAGAGGGTGAAAAACAAAGAAGGATCAACTCAGCAGAGGGTAAAGCCTCAGAAATATTAGCGATTGCCCAAGCAACCGGAGATTCTATCAGTAAAATAGCCGATGCTATCAGCCAACCAGGCGGCAAAGATGCATTGGAAATGCAATTAAACGAGCAATATTTACAACAAATGCAGGGGCTTGCTCAAAAAAATCGTCATATCGTTATTCCGGCAAATTTACTGGACTTTAACCACTGGTTAAGTACATTAAAAATGTCGAAGTCATAGAGAATAACAAACAAACGCTCGCGTAGCTAAAGGGCTATGCGAGCAATATTGCCACAAACATCACCCGTTCAAAAAAGTAAAAAACCAATCGACAGTATCATGCATGCTGAGCAGACTATCCAAATTTTTTCACTTAATTTAAAACGCCCAAGCTGATAATTAGTGCGTAGTTTGACAAACAATAAATAAAAAAGCCAAGTAGAGAACGCGATACCAATATGCACGAGTGCTGTCGATATGCGTAAGTTTTGCTCCCACAAAAATACCGGTCCGTAATGCCCAACATAAAACAAATCAAGCAGGGTAATGTGTGCCCATATAATGAATAATAAGTAAGTAGTTTTTCTGCGATACCAAGGCATTTTTAGATCAGTCTCTTATAGTGTGTCTGAGTTAATAACACTAATTGCTATTATACATATATATTGAGCGTATTTATGTAATTCAATTAAAGCATTAACAAAAAAGCCTCTCACATTACTCTCGTAACCAAACATTTAAGTCGTCATAGATAAATTGATAGCCTAATGCTTGCCTTGCCTTATCGCCGTTGACCTCTCTATTTTCCATTTCATCGGCATCAACACTAAAACTTGGTGGTGTTTGCCCCAAAGCTTGAGCTGCTAACTGATAAAACGACGCCTTAGTACCTAACGTTTGACTAACCCCATTATAAACACCCATAGGCGCATTTGCCTGTATTAAACTTTCCAATAACCCTACAGCATCACATTGATGAATAAGGTTTAATTTTGCATTTGGATTACTCAAAGCTCGTCCTGCTTTAAAAAATCTTCCAGGATGGCGCTTTGGCCCAACCAAGCCTGACAAACGCAAAATACTTTTTTCTCGCGAAAACGATAGCACACTTTGCTCTGCAGCGTTTAAGTCCGCCACTTTATCTGCCGCCATATTCAACGAGGAATTTTCGTCCACTTTTCCCGTTAAACCGTTATAAATTCCTGTGGTGCTTACCAAAATGATTCGTTGCGCCGCTGATTTTTCTGCAGTTTGTACAATGGCATCAATATGTTTGGCATAATCGCGCTTACCTTGCTTAAATTTTGGAGGGATGCATATTACGATAATAGGTTGCTTAAATACTGGATTTTCCATCAATGCATCGTGACTATTCGGTAAACTCAATTGCACCGCACTTATACCAATTTCAGCCAAGCTTGTTAAATGCTCATCACTTTGCTTAGTCGCCACCACATCATACTGTTTGCTAAGCAGCGACTTTGCTAATGACAACCCTAGCCAACCACAACCAACAATACCTACTTTTTTCGTTATCATAGAACTATTCATGGGACTGATTATATTTCTCGATTTGTTTAACAACATCCACGGTGATGGCATTGGGTATACTAATTGACAGGTTATATTGAGCTATTTTCCAACCTTGCTCGGTTTTAACGAGCACGCCGGTTCCGCGGCAAATACCATAATTTTCATTTTTTAATTGCTCATCAAAAAATGCCATATTATTTTGTTCATTGAGCGTGATATTCCGTTTAATGGCTATATAAAGCCAGCCGTTTCCTTTGTTAAAATGCGGTTCAACAAATTTTTGAAACTCAGCCTTAGTCCACCGCTCGCTCGGATCAGTGCCAAGAAAAACCGCATTGTCAGCAAATAAGCCAATATATCTTTCCAAGTCAGCATCTGCAGCTGCTCGATGAAAATTATCTAAGGTTTCACTAATACCATTGTTAGCAAGGCTAGCAGCACTAAAAAGGTAACAGGTGAGTAGCATTATTATTTTTTTCATTATTTTTCCTTTGCTTGTGCCTTTTCTGGGATAACCACATACAAACCAGAAAATGTTGCGCATACGTTATCTCCACAGCCTATGGTCACCGTTATATCATATTTGGCTTTATTCCCGTCACTCACAACAGTGATATCTCCATGAGCGTCGTGAATGTTTACCTTTGCGTACGCGACTCCTTTAAGGGGACGATGATAACGGATTTTCGCATCCGCTAGTACGATATCTCCTGATACCTTGTATTGCTGTTGTTGCAAGTACACCCAACCCCAGCCTGTCAATGTAGCTAAGGTGTATACGCTCCCAGCAAACATTGTATTATGGAGGTTTTTGTTAAAATCTAAATCACAGGTTGTCAGTAGCACTTGATTATCATAATGAGTAATTTCAATATTCATCGCATTACTCATTGGAATGGTTTTATGCCAAACAGTCGTTAGCTCATCGGCCATTAATGCTTGGTGCTCTGGCAAAGGTGTTAACGTCTTACTCATCGAATAATGATTAATCTCACCGTATAGTTGATGCGAAAAGCCCTGCTCTTGGTAATTCAATTTTTTGTAGAAATCGACAGCGCCCTCACGCGCATTTAATTGGATCTCTCGCACACCTTTTTCTCTGGCTTGCTCTTCTAACGCAGCGATAATTTTTCTTCCAAGCCCTTGTCCTTGGATATTATCAGCAACAGCCATATAGCGAATTTGTGCATGATACTGATCGCTAAGGTGCAGTCGCCCTACCGCTAATATTTCACCATCAGGAGATATTATGAAGCGATGATATGACTGCTCTTCAAGTCCGTCTTTTTCACTGCCTAATGCTTGCCCCCATGGCTCACGCAACATTTTCCAGCGCAACTGGTAATATTTTTCAAATTCTTTTTTTGTTTCAGGCGCTTTACATATATTCATTGTCTACTCTTATTCATGCGGTCAATCTTTTTATCATTACAATGATGTCATTAACCAAACGTATTCATGACGAACAATTGCTCTATTATGCTCGCTCCCCTGAGGGATTTTCTATTTTTGAAAACACTCACTATCGTTGGATGTGTATTTCAGGTGTTATTCAGAGCATTATGCACTTAAAACACCCTCAGCGGTTGACGCTACCTCATCATATTGCTCTGTCATTACCTTTACTTTACATCCAACCAGCCAGCGTTTTGGAGTTCGGCCTAGGGGGAGGAAATATGGCGAGGTTTATTTTATCCCTCGCACCTCATATAACGTACACCAGTATCGAAAGTGAACAAAAGGTTATAGATTGCTTTTATGAATACTTTAACCCAAGCAACGTTCAATTATCAGTGCACCAAAACAATGCAAACACTGCGCAAGCGCTGAAAAACAGCGCCGCACAATGGATTATTTACGATATATATCCAACCAATAGATCAAATTCGCTGACATCTATCAAACATGCCTGTGCTGTTATAGAAAAAAATCCACAGGCATTATGTTTGTCCATTAACATGCCACAGGGGATAAAAAATGATGATATGAACCTATACGCTTACCTGCAACGGTATACAAAAACACATAACATTTACTGTTTTAATGTCCCTAATTACAAAAATGTCATCATCCATTTTATTTCAAAAAAAATTGAGATAAATCCTCATAATTCAAATTCAACTAAGTGTTTGTTACCGCAATCTTATAGCCATTATTGGTCGGGTTATTGGAAGTGTAGTCATCAAATAGTCACCGGCAATCAGGCTAACTACGCAGGGTAAAAGTCACGGGGCCGTCATTAAGTAAACGCACTTTCATGTCCGCACCAAACTCTCCTGTGGGCACAGTAAAATTGAAGTCATCCCTAAGGTATTGGCAAAATAATTGGTATAAAATTTTACTTTCTTCTGGTGACGCGGCGCTAGTAAAGCTTGGCCGCATTCCCCTGGTCGTATCAGCAGCTAAGGTAAATTGTGAAACCACCAAAATATCCCCTTCAACTTGCTGCACATTAAGATTCATTTTACCTTGTTGATCTTCAAATACTCGATATCCAGCAACGCGCTGCGCCATGCGTTTGGCTTTAACGCTATCATCCCCTGGCTCTATCGCTAATAACACCAGCAAGCCCTGACCAATTTCGCCAATAATACTTTCATTAACGGTGACGTTCGCTTCACTCACTCGTTGAATAAGAGCAATCACTGTTCTGCCTCGTTCAAAAAATTCGCCATAGTATCGGTTGCTTTACAAATAGCGTCTATGGTTTGGCTTTCAAAACCACTATGCCCAGCAATAGGTAGTATTTGCAGCTGCGCATTATGCCATCGGCGAACAAGGCTGTCTGCAATGTGTAACTGACACACCATGTCATAGCGTCCATGTATTAAAATAGCTGGAATATCAGCAATTTTTTCAATGTTATTTAGTATGTAGTTGTCATCAAAGAAGCAGTTATTAACAAAATAATGACTGGATATTTTCGCCATACATAACGCTTGATGTGCATCTTGTACTTGCGACATACCAATATGATTATGTTCAATGGTTGATAAGCGAAGCTCCCACAAATACCAAGCTTTACTTGCCGCTAACATGGCGACTTCATTGCTGTCATTGAGTACTTGATGATAACCAGCAAGAGGATACTGCCTAAACTTTTGCGGTAAATGAGTAATAAAATCCGCATAATATTCAGGGAAAAAACGGCACGCGCCTTCATCTTGATATAACCAGTTGTATTCGCATTCAGTGCCTAAGAAGATACCTCGTAAAATAAATCCCAAAATACGCTCTGGGTGACTGATACCATAAACAAGCGCTAAGGTCGTCCCCCACGACCCCCCTGTGACCAACCACTGTTTAATACCCAAATATTGTCTGATAAATTCAATGTCTTCAATTAACTTCCAAGTAGTATTATTTTCGATACTCGGCGATGGCCTTGAACGGCCACAACCACGCTGGTCAAATAAGATGATCCGATACTTCTCAGGATCAAAATATCGTCGATGGTTTTCACTAGAGCCACCACCAGGACCGCCATGTAAATATATAACAGGGATACCATCAGGGTTTCCGGTTTGCTCAAGGTAAATTTCATGACCGTCACCGACGGCAAGCCATTCTTGCTTGTAAGTAGAAATTTTCGGAAATAGGGTTCTAGACATAAATTTACTCTTGATAAAAATTATAAATATAGGTTTGCAATAACCCTATTTTAGCTATCATCAGCTAAATTAGCTGTACTTTCACTTTCTTGATTGAAACTCTGTAACGACACCGTCACTAAAGCGCCCATCAAAACAACAAGCCAAGAAAGGTATACCCATAGAAATAAAATAGGAATGCTGGCCAACGCGCCATATATCATTTGATAAGAAGGAAGCTGGGTAACATAAAAAGCAAAGCCTTTTTTTGCAAGCTCAAACAACAACGCCGCAAATACCGCCCCAGTGAAGGCGTACTTAAACGGGACCACGCGATTAGGAACGACCATATATAAAATGACGAAGGCGGCAATTGACGCTAATAAGGGTAAAGCACGCAGAAAGACGTTAGCCAGCCCTAAAACATCGTAATCTCCCAATGACACTAATGAAACTATATAAGATGTTGCCGCCAAGCTACTACCAACCAACACCGGGCCTAAGGTCAATATCATCCAGTACATGGAAAATGACGTGATCATTCGGCGTTTAGCCTTTACCCGCCAAATTTTGTTAAATGTTTTATCAATAGCAGATATTAACAACAGTGCAAATAAGAACAAAAATGAAATAGCGACTGCCGACATTTTAGAAGCATTACCTACAAATCCAGTAATGTATTGTTGCACCACTTCGCCAGATGTAGGGACAAAATTACTATAGATAAAAGATTCGATTTCAACTTTTATATCAGCAAAAATGGGAAAAGCGGTCATTACCGACAGCATAACAACCATCAGCGGAACTAAAGACATTAACGTTACGTAGGCCAGATACCCAGCAACCACATGAATTTGCTCATCCTTGACTCTACGAAACCAGAATGGAATGAATCTCAGGAGTAACTGCTTAAGTGAAAAACTTTGTAAGTATCTAATAATTTTAAGATCTTTTAACAATTTTCGTCCCTTAATATGATGTGTGCTGTACTATAATAAACATTTTTGCTTTAATAACGAAGCTAAACAATTGATGTTTAAAAATTTACAATAAGGAAAATCCATGTCAGGTCAAGGTTCAGGCGGTAATGTACTTGCTGCTATTTGTAGTTTTTTTATTCCCGGCTTAGGTCAACTTGTCCAAGGTCGTATACTTGCCGCTATATTTTTCTTTATAGCCATGGCGATATCTTGGATTTTAGTTTGGGTGGCTATCGGTTGGCTGCTAGTTCCGATCGTTTATCTTTGGTGTATTATCGATGCAGCAAAATATAAGGCCCCTGACTAATGCTAAAACATGCAACCTTATTACTGGCGATCGTTTATGGCACTTTATCACTGAGTGGTTGTTCAAGTGCCTATTATTCAGCGATGGAAAAGGTCGGCATACATAAACGCGATATTATGATCGATCGTGTTGAGGAAGCAAAAGGCGCACAAGAAGAAGCTCAACAGCAGTTTGCTAGCGCCTTAGCACAGTTATCTGCCTTAATCGCTTTTGACGGTGGAGATTTAGCATCACAATATGAAGCAACAAAAGATCAATATGATGCCAGTAAAGAAGCCGCCGAGAACGTTTCAGTTAGAATTAGTGCTATTGAAAATGTCGCTGATGCTCTATTTGATGAATGGTCTGATGAAATTGCGCAATACGACAGTGCAAAATTAAAACGTCAAAGCCAATTAAAATTTAATGAAACTCAACGACGCTATAAGAAATTGATATCAGCAATGCATAAAGCAGAAAGTAGGATGAACCCTGTTCTGGTTGCGTTAAAAGATAACACGTTATATCTAAAACATAACCTAAATGCGCAAGCAATAGGTGCGCTGCAAGGGGAATATAATAATATAAAAGAAGATATAGAAGTATTGATTAAGGAAATGAATCAAGCAATAAATCAGTCACAACAATTTATTGAATTGCTAACGCCTTAAACAAAGTTATATTTTAATTACTTTAGTTGGATCCGTCATATTGTTTGGTTTACTCGGGTCCAAGTGATCCATTTGGCTGTTAATAATTGCTAGTAACTCTGACAATTGCTGTACTTGATGTGGCCCGGCACGCCCTTCTTCAAAGAGCTGACTCAACTTTTGCAACATTCTTAGCTGCTCTGCTGACATGTTTCAATTCCTTTTATAATCAAACCTAAGCTTGCAAAGTTAACTCGCAATACTTTGGTGTTCAGTAGCAGGATTAAAGCGATTACTCCTTTCCCTACCATCATTAATATATTCTAAATACAGGTCACTTAACTCTTCAGACTCTGCAAGCGTTGCTCGGGTATCAACCATTTTTTCAAATAAAAAACTCAGACGTTGTAACTTATTCCTATCCATTTCACTATCCATTTTGTCTAATAGTTCTTGCAACAAGAATATCAATAAATAATGGTTTAGTGGGTAATGAAAAGTGTCACTTAAAAGCCTACAACAACAATTTAAATTAATTTTCAATAAATTACAATTGCTTATATAGAATTCATAGGGAAAGTCTGCTGTTTCTATTCCATAATGCTGACATAACATTGAGAGATGTCTTACATGCTAAAAGATAAAAGAGCTTATTTCCATTGCTAGAAAATAAGGTTTCACAGACATAAAAAAACCACCGTAACCTAGCTACGATGGTTTTATCACATTAAATAACAGCGTTATTTTTTAGGAGCGCGGCCTTCACGTTTACGATCAGATTCTTTTAAGAATTTTTTACGAATACGAATACTTTCAGGCGTTACTTCAACCAACTCATCGTTATCAATGAATTCTAACGCTTGCTCCAATGACATGATAATTGGTGGCGTTAGTGTTTGTGCTTCATCGGTACCTGAAGAACGAACGTTTGTTAACTGCTTACCTTTTAACGCGTTTACGGTTAAATCGTTATCACGGCTATGTATACCGATAATTTGACCTTCATAGATATCCAAACCATGACCAATTAACATACGACCACGAGATTGTAAGTTAAAAATAGCGTTAGTTAATGCCTTACCCGTTGCATTAGCGATCATCACACCGTTAAGGCGCTGACCGATTTCTCCGCCTTTATGTGGCCCATACTGTAAGAACGTATGGTAAATTAAGCCACTACCTGAGGTTAACGTCATGAACTCAGTTTGAAAACCAATTAAACCACGACTTGGCATAATAAAGTCCATACGAATACGACCTTTACCATCAGGAGCCATATCAGTAAGCTCAGCTTTACGTACACCCATTTTTTCCATGATAGGACCTTGATGCTGTTCTTCAACATCAATAGTGACCGTTTCATACGGTTCTTCAATCTGACCATCCACTTCACGCATGATCACTTCAGGACGAGAAACAGCTAGCTCATATCCTTCACGACGCATATTTTCTATCAAAATACCTAAGTGAAGTTCGCCACGACCTGAAACTTTAAACTTGTCTGGATCATCTAATTGCTCAACACGCAAGGCAACGTTATGGACAAGCTCTTTATCTAAACGATCTTTAATATTACGCGATGTTACGTACTTACCTTCTTGACCCGAAAATGGTGATGTATTCACTTGAAAGGTCATCGTTACCGTTGGTTCATCAACAGATAATGGAGGTAATGCATCAACTTCATTCGGACAACATACTGTATCTGAAATTTTCAATTCACCTAGGCCAGTAATAGCGATAATATCGCCTGCTTCAGCCAATTCCACTTCATGACGGTCAAGACCTAAGTATCCAAAGACTTTACCGACTTTACCGTTGTGAATCTTACCGTTCGCACCTTCAATGGTTACTTGTTGATTTGGCTTAACACTACCACGAGTAATACGGCCAACCCCAATTACGCCAAGATAAGAGCTGTAATCAAGCTGTGATATTTGCATTTGAAATGATCCCTCAATATCAGCATTAGGCGCTGGTACTTCAGAAACAATAGTTTCGAATAATGGCGTCATATCGGTGCCGATGACACCTTCTTCGTGAGAAGCCCAACCATTTAATGCTGACGCGTAAACAACTTTAAAATCTAGTTGTTCATCGGTTGCACCTAAGTTGTCAAATAAATCAAAAACTTGATCCATTACCCAATCAGGACGAGCGCCAGGTTTATCTATTTTGTTGATAACAATGATAGGTTTTAAACCTTGAGCAAATGCTTTTTGCGTAACAAATCGCGTTTGTGGCATTGGACCTTCTTGTGCATCTACAATTAGAAGCACTGAGTCAACCATTGACATTACACGTTCAACTTCACCACCAAAATCAGCATGGCCAGGAGTATCAACTATATTTACACGATAATCATTCCAGTTAATCGCAGTATTTTTTGCCAGGATCGTGATACCGCGTTCTTTTTCAATATCATTTGAATCCATGACACGGTCGTCATGACCGGTACGAGCATCGAGAGTTCCCGATTGATCCAATAGTTTATCAACTAAAGTGGTTTTACCATGGTCAACGTGGGCGATGATCGCAATGTTACGTAATTTGTCTAGCACAGGCTTTGCTCATAGGACTATAATTGGGCGCATATTGTACAGGAGTATCACCAACAAAGAAATCAGTTACTCATTTATCTTTTTATTAATTAGACTCTAATGCTAAAGTATAAAGCAACATTGCACCATTTAGGTACGAGCAAAGCACCAATATAGTGCAGAAAAATTTTAGCATTCCAATAAAATCTATATATATCAACATGTTTATTGTTGGCACGGTTTTAGCTGATTGTGTGGCAATAAATATTAAAGTATTCAAAATTTTAACGAACTGGCTACACTGGAGAGGCAATATGTCACAAGCAGTATTAGATTTAATCAAAGAACACGACGTAAAATTCGTTGACCTTCGTTTTACAGATTCAAAAGGTAAGGAACAACACGTTTCTCTGCCACATCATCAAGTTAATGAAGACTTCTTTGAAGATGGAAAAATGTTTGATGGTTCATCTATTGAAGGCTGGAAAGGTATCAATGAATCAGACATGGTATTAATGCCTGATGCACAATCTGCAGTATTAGACCCTTTTACAGAAGAAGTTACCCTTAACATTCGTTGTGATATCGTTGAACCAGCAACAATGCAGGGTTATAGCCGCGATCCTCGCTCAGTTGCAAAGCGTGCTGAAGAGTATTTACGTTCAACAGGTATCGCTGATACTGTATTAATTGGGCCTGAGCCTGAATTCTTCGTATTTGATGATGTAAGATATCATACTGATATGAGTGGCTCATTCTACAAAATTGACGATAAAGAAGCTAAATGGAACTCTGGTACTAGCTATGATGGTGGCAACACTGGTCATCGTCCTGGTGTAAAAGGCGGTTATTTCCCTGTAGCACCAGTTGATTCTTCACAAGATCTTCGTTCAGCCATGTGTTTAGTGATGGAAGAAATGGGCTTAGTAGTAGAAGCTCATCATCATGAAGTAGCTACAGCAGGACAAAACGAAATTGCGTGTCGTTTTAATACTATGGTTTTAAAAGCTGACGAAGTGCAAATTTATAAGTATGTTGTCCACAATGTTGCTCACGCATACGGTAAAACTGCGACTTTCATGCCTAAGCCACTGGTAGGTGACAATGGCACAGGTATGCACGTTCATCAATCTTTAGCCAAAGATGGCGTTAATTTATTCTCTGGTGACAAATACGGTGGGTTATCTGAAACTGCTCTTTATTATATTGGTGGTATCATCAAGCACGCCAAGGCATTAAACGCATTTACTAACGCTTCTACCAACTCGTACAAACGTCTAGTACCTGGTTTTGAAGCACCTGTAATGCTTGCCTACTCTGCACGTAATCGTAGTGCGTCAATTCGTATACCAATTGTACCTACGCCAAAAGCAACACGTATTGAAGTACGTTTCCCTGATCCTTCAGCAAACCCTTACTTAGCTTTCTCTGCGATGTTAATGGCTGGCCTTGACGGTATTAAAAACAAAATTCATCCAGGCGATGCAATGGACAAAGATCTATATGACTTGCCGGCAGAAGAAGCATTAGCAATTCCACAAGTAGCATCTTCACTTGAAGAAGCGCTTAATGCTTTAGAAGCTGATAATGAATTTTTGACTGTTGGTGATGTAATGGATGATGATATGATCAACGCATACATCGGACTTAAACGTGAAGAAGTTGAACTATTAAATTCAACAACTCACCCTGTAGAATTTGATATGTACTACAGCGTTTAAATAAGACTTATGACTTATTTTTCAAAAAGCTCGCTTCGGTGAGCTTTTTTTCTAGCCTAAGCAAATTATTTTGGATAGATTAGACTTACACCTAAAGGAACAGGACTAAACTATCTCTAGCATGATCAGAATTATTGGTATTACATTATTACTACTTTCGCTGGCAGCCCCGGTACTTGCTACGTCGACCAAAATTTATGTTTGGCGCAACGAAGAAGGTGTATTGGTTTTTTCTGATAGTCCTAAGCCAGGTGCAGAAGAAGTTGATGTAAAAACCGATACAACCGTTATTCCATCTGTTGACACCTCAATCTTAGACATTACCCCTAAAGCTATAGAAGAAAAATATATTGTTGAAATTACCCAACCTGAAAATAATGCAACGGTAAGAGATAATACCGGCTCTGTATATGTTTCTGGTCGGATAAAACCCATCTTTAAACGCGGTCTTAAAATTCAGCTATATCTAGATAACAAACCTTACGATAAGCCCCAAACTCATTCAATGTTCGCTCTGCGAGATATTGTTAGGGGTGAACATCAAGTCAAAATGGATCTTGTTGATCAGAAAGGCAAGGTAATTGCATCATCCAAGGTAATTACGTTTTATATGCATCGCGCATCCGTAGCAAAGGCTAATTAACGCGAAAAATGTGCAGATAAGGCATATATTTACATTTAAGTTAGATATGATTGCACCATTATAATGCATTGAGGTTTTATGTTGCACGACCGCCGTGAAATTCAACAACGTAAGTTAAGCTATCAACAACAACTACCCAGCCAATTGGTCACTGCTGTTGTGATACTAGACGAAGATTTAATTATTCAGTATGCAAACCCCGCTGCTGAAGCATTACTCATTCGTAGTCTAAATAAGCTTTACGGCCTGTCATTTGAAGAAGTATTTATCAGCGCGTCAATTGATGCAAGCCGATTGCAACAGTTACTAACCTCCGGACAAGAATTCACCGACAATGATGTGGTGTTTGATTTAATGGATAAATACCGCATAACAGTCGAAATAACGGCTTCTTCTGTTGAATTCGACCGTCAACCGCACGTATTGCTTGAATTCAGACAAATTGACCAACAGAAGCAAATCAGTGCAGAAGCCTTTCAACAGCAACAATGGGAATCAGCTCGAGATCTTATACGTGGTTTAGCCCATGAGATTAAGAATCCCTTAGGCGGGTTAAGAGGCGCGGCCCAGT
Source organism: Colwelliaceae bacterium 6471 (assembly GCA_040779335.1). Lineage (GTDB taxonomy): Bacteria > Pseudomonadota > Gammaproteobacteria > Enterobacterales > Alteromonadaceae > JBFONV01. The sequence goes on along the minus strand of JBFONV010000001.1, from coordinate 4,105 downwards.
TATTGAACAAAGAGCTTAATGACGATCAAAAAGAATACACCTCGATGATCATCGAACAAGCGGACCGACTATCTAATCTTGTTGACCGATTGCTCGGCCCAAATCAATTACCGAAAGTTAGTTATCAAAACATTCACTCTGTCCTAGAAAAAGTAAGTCAGTTGATCAGTTTTAATAACCCTAAAAATATTAAATTGGTGCGAGATTATGATCCATCAATACCCGAAATTCAATTTGACGAAGATAAATTGCAGCAAGCTTTGTTAAACATTGTTAATAACGCCGTGCAAATAATTAGTGCCGATGGTTCAATAATTCTAAAGACTCGTATCGCAAGTAATCAAACTATCAACGGTAAACGTACCAAACTATGTGTGCAAATATCCATTATCGATGACGGTCCTGGTATTCCGATAGAATTACAAGACACGCTCTTCTATCCCATGGTATCAGGCAGAGCAAATGGTACAGGTTTAGGACTTTCCATTTCTCAAACATTGATAAATCAGCATCAAGGCAAATTGTCATGTAAGAGTCGCCCAGGAAGAACAGAATTCACTATTTTATTACCATTAATTGAAAGCAAAGCATAAGAGAAATACAAATGATCACTGAGCAAGTTTGGATAGTTGATGACGATAGTTCAATTAGGTGGGTTTTAGAGAAGGCTTTCGTTAGTGCGAATATAAGCTCTGCGTCATTTGATAACGCCAATAATCTGCTGACCGCATTAGATCATGGACAACCAGAAGTTATCATCTCTGACATACGCATGCCTAATATTGATGGCATGGAGTTATTGAATACCATCAATGCAGAGCATCCAAATATACCCGTAATAATAATGACCGCACATTCTGACTTGGACAGCGCCGTAAATGCCTATCAAGGTGGCGCTTTTGAATACTTGCCAAAACCCTTTGATATTGATGACGCTGTATCTTTGACGAAAAGAGCATTAAGCCATGCCCGTGAACAAAATGCTAAAAGTCAGTCCAAAGATACGTCACCTGAAGCTGTTGGTATTATTGGCGAAGCTCCTGCAATGCAGGAGGTTTTCCGTGCAATTGGCCGATTATCACGCTCAAGCATCAGTGTGTTGATTAACGGCGAGTCCGGAACAGGTAAAGAATTGGTTGCACACGCTCTACATCTTCATAGCCCACGTTCACAAGCCCCTTTTATTCCCTTAAACATGGCTGCAATACCAAAAGATTTAATTGAATCAGAGTTGTTTGGACATGAAAAAGGAGCGTTTACCGGCGCAAATTCGGTCCGCCACGGGCGCTTCGAACAAGCACACAACGGCACTCTGTTTCTAGATGAAATTGGTGATATGCCGCTGGACATTCAAACACGACTTCTACGTGTACTTGCTGATGGCCAGTTTTACAGAGTAGGTGGTCACTCTCCGATTAAAGTTAATGTTCGCATAATCGCAGCAACGCACCAAAACTTAGAAGAACGAGTGAATATAGGCGAATTTCGTGAAGACTTGTTTCATCGACTGAACGTTATTCGCATTCATATTCCAAGTTTACGAGAAAGAAGAGAAGACATTGAGCAACTCGCTGCACATTTTCTAAAACAAGCTGCGAATGAACTTAGTGTAGAGACCAAGTCATTACATAAAAATGCCATCAAATATTTAATGCAATGTGACTGGCCAGGAAATGTTCGTCAGTTAGAGAATATTTGTCGATTTTTAACAGTGATGGCCAGTGGACAAGAAATACTTGTTGAAGATCTGCCAGCTGAATTAACCGATAAGACACCACAGATTAATGCAAGTACGAATAACTGGCAAACAGCATTAGCGCAATGGATGGATGAAGAGCTATCATCTGGCAGTACCGCTATACTGGATAATGTAACACCTGAATTTGAAAAAATAATGCTTGAGCGCGCATTAGCATTTACACACGGTCACAAACAAGAAGCCGCTAAAAAATTAGGTTGGGGAAGAAACACCCTAACAAGGAAACTTAAAGAATTAGATATGTAGAGTAAGTAAAGCTGAACGACCTAATATCTAGGAACAGCTCTCCTCTGTGCATTTTTTACAGCTATTACAAAGCTTAATATTTAAGACATGAGCACTAACGATTAACGTTGCCCCTAAGATGATAAAGTATGGTTGGATTTGCTCAGAAAAATCATGTTTTTGCCAATAAATAGCAACCCCTAGGAACAGCAAATAAAACGGGTATAGGCGACGGTGATAACGCTTAAATCCAGAAAATAACGCAACACTCCCCAATATAGCGGTGAAGATCAAAAAAACGTGTTCCCAAACATGATCCGCTAAAAAGCCGATACCAAGTAGAGGCAACGCAGGCAAAAGTACGGGTAATAATATGCAATGTAATGCACATAAAGACGTCGCTGTTATACCTATTCTATCCAACATTTTCTTAACTGATTCACTTGTGTAACTAACTAATTGAGATAATATCACAGTTGATACATTATCACATTAATTTTTATGCTCTATCAATGGGAAATGATAGCACTTCATCTATGCTTCCCTTATCTAAAGCGAGCATAATTAATCTATCAACTCCTAATGCAACACCTGCACAGTCAGGTAAACCACTCTCAAGTGCATTAATGAAATTTTGGTCAATCGCTCTGGCCTTCAAACCTTTTTCTACGCGCTTTTTATTGTCATCTTGAAATCTACGTAACTGACTTTCCGCATTTGTTAATTCGTTAAAGCCATTGGCGAGTTCAATACCTCTAAAATAACATTCGAAGCGCTCTGCTACTCGCTCGTCTTGTTGGCTGATCTTAGCTAAGGACGCTTGAGAAGCAGGGAAATTATAGATAAAACAAGGCTCATTAATACCGATATTAGGTTCTACAAATTCGGAAAAAACAAACTGTAGCAAAGTATCAATATCGTTTTCACTCTTTAGCCAATCACTAAGTTTACCCCGATCCTCAATAACCGCCATTAACTGCTCACGGCTTGTTATTAGCGGGTCGAGTTCAATAACCTCCATAAATGCCTGTTGATAGCTTTTTTTTATCGGCTCTTTGCAATTAAGTATCGCAATCAAAAAAGCCGAAACTTCGTCCATTAAATCGAAGTGATTGAAGCCGATGCGATACCATTCTAAGATCGTAAACTCGGGGTTATGATATCGGCCATATTCCTCATGTCTAAACGCTTTACATAGCTGGTATATACTACCAAACCCTGAGGCAAGAAGGCGCTTCATCGCAAATTCAGGTGACGTTTGAAGGTGAAGACTGACAGAGCATTCATTGGGGTCTTGTAGAAAATCATATCGAGTTGTAAAAGCATCCAAATGAACATCAGTAACAGTGCCACGCGATAACAATGGTGTTTCTACCTCAACAATTCCTTTTTCAGCAAAAAAAACGCGTATGTTACTTAATATATTGCTTCGCTGCTGCGCATTTTCCCACGTTAAGCTAGAACTCCAAGACATGTTATTTCTCTACAAACTTTGTTGATAATACTTTAAACGAAAAAAGCCCTTGTCGAAAGACAAGGGCTTTTAATTTAATAGGAGTCTGGTAATGTCCTACTCTCACATGGGAACTCCCACACTACCATCGGCGCTACTGCGTTTCACTTCTGAGTTCGGCATGGGATCAGGTGGTACCACAGCGCTATTGTCACCAGACAAAAAACGTTATGAATTAAACTACTTAATAAATACTTTAAGCCATAATGTTTGATCAAAAAGCCCGTTACAGTAGTAACGGGCTTTTCTTTAATAGGAGTCTAGCAATGTCCTACTCTCACATGGGAACTCCCACACTACCATCGGCGCTACTGCGTTTCACTTCTGAGTTCGGCATGGGATCAGGTGGTACCACAGCGCTATTGTCGCTAGACAAAAAGGCTACAATCTTGAAAGCGTTTATAAATACATTGTCTCTTATTCACACGATGTAATGCGTGATGATTTAAATCTTTTGTCAGTCTTCATACAACCTAAGCATAAAACCACTTGGGTGTTGTATGGTTAAGCCTCACGGGCAATTAGTATCAGTTAGCTCAAGGCCTCACAACCCTTACACACCTGACCTATCAACGTTGTAGTCTCCAACGACCCTTTAGGGAGCTTAA
>JBFONV010000019.1:0-549 GCA_040779335.1 Colwelliaceae bacterium 6471 | reverse complement strand
GTGAAGTCGTAACAAGGTAACCCTAGGGGAACCTGGGGTTGGATCACCTCCTTATCTTGAAGTAAAACGATATTATTGTTGAGTGTTCACACAAATTGCATAGATAACAAATTAGAAGAAGAAAAGTAAAACCCTAGCATAATAAGGGGCTATAGCTCAGCTGGGAGAGCGCCTGCCTTGCACGCAGGAGGTCAGCAGTTCGATCCTGCTTAGCTCCACCACTTATTATGAGTGTCGAAAGATACGATGCAGGTCTGTAGCTCAGCTGGTTAGAGCGCACCCCTGATAAGGGTGAGGTCGGCAGTTCAAGTCTGCCCAGACCTACCAACTTCTTCATTAAAGAAAAAGACCAAACTTAACCTATCTTATTAGATACATTAAGTTTGGTTTTTTAAACCAAGTCTTTGCCGAATGCGCGCAAATGACATGCTCTTTAACAATCTGGAAAGCTGATATAAATACCGGTATTTATATGATGAACGCGGTGTCGCGCTGTTGTTCATATAAGTATAAATACCAAGCTGTTATTGCTTCTTTTATCGGGAAGTA
>JBFONV010000018.1:0-568 GCA_040779335.1 Colwelliaceae bacterium 6471 | reverse complement strand
AGTAATAATACTAATCGATGATTTTAGATACAACACCTGCACCAACTGTACGACCACCTTCACGGATAGCGAAGCGTAAACCTTCGTCCATCGCTACTGGGTTGATTAGCTCTACAACAAACTTTAAGTTGTCGCCTGGCATTACCATTTCTACACCTTCAGGAAGCTCTACTGCACCTGTGATGTCTGTTGTACGGAAGTAAAACTGTGGACGGTATCCTTTGAAGAATGGAGTATGACGACCACCTTCATCTTTACTTAGTACATATACTTCTGACTCAAACTTAGTGTGAGGAGAAATTGAACCCGGTTGACATAGTACTTGACCACGTTCTACATCATCACGCTTAAGACCACGTAATAATACACCACAGTTCTCACCCGCACGACCTTCGTCAAGAAGCTTACGGAACATTTCTACACCAGTACAAGTAGATTTTTGTGTATCACGGATACCAACAACTTCTACTTCATCACCAACTTTAACAATACCGCGCTCTACACGACCTGTTACAACTGTACCACGACCTGAGATTGAGAATACATCTTCAATTGGCATGATGAATGC
>JBFONV010000017.1:0-645 GCA_040779335.1 Colwelliaceae bacterium 6471 | reverse complement strand
GTGAAGTCGTAACAAGGTAACCCTAGGGGAACCTGGGGTTGGATCACCTCCTTATCTTGAAGTAAAACGATATTATTGTTGAGTGTTCACACAAATTGCATAGATAACAAATTAGAAGAAGTCCAAACATGCTAGCTTCGGACTCTATAGTATAGGTCTGTAGCTCAGCTGGTTAGAGCGCACCCCTGATAAGGGTGAGGTCGGCAGTTCAAGTCTGCCCAGACCTACCAATTTACGCGATACGCTTCGTTACTTTCTTACTCATGTGCTGCTTTGCACACATCGTAAAAAAGTGCCTTGCCTCTCACATAAATGCACTTTAGCTTAAAAGCATGTTTCCCATTGAGGGGCTATAGCTCAGCTGGGAGAGCGCCTGCCTTGCACGCAGGAGGTCAGCAGTTCGATCCTGCTTAGCTCCACCACTTCTTCATTAAAGAAAAAGACCAAACTTAACCTATCTTATTAGATACATTAAGTTTGGTTTTTTAAACCAAGTCTTTGCCGAATGCGCGCAAATGACACGCTCTTTAACAATCTGGAAAGCTGATATAAATACCGGTATTTATATGATGAACGCGGTGTCGCGCTGTTGTTCATATAAGTATAAATACCAAGCTGTTATTGCTTCTTTTATCGGGAAGTAAT
>JBFONV010000016.1:0-1308 GCA_040779335.1 Colwelliaceae bacterium 6471 | reverse complement strand
CTTTGATCTTGCACCACTTTGGTGGACAGTAATTTATTTTATTGTCATCAAAGAGGTTAGCTATGGGACATACAAGAAAACGTCATTACGACCAATATTCGTTGGCGTACAAACTTAATGCGATTTTATTAACGAATCAGCCTGCTATTTTGGCAAAAGATGTCGCTGAATTATTGGGTATTCATCCGATCATGCTCTATCGTTGGTGTATGGAACACCGCAAAGGCACGCTGTTTACTCATCCGCTTATGAAAAACAATCAAATCGTGAAAAAGCCCAAGGAAAAGAAAGCCGTCAGCCCAGAAACGCTTGAGCTTGCTAAAGCGAATGCCCGCATTAAAAAGCTTGAAAAACAGCTGGCTCGTAAAGAAGAAGATATCGAAATCCTAAAAAAGTTCGAACGGTTCTTAAAGGAAAACCCCTCGTAAATTTTTCCTTTGTCAAAAAGAACCACACTTTAAGCAATGTATCTCGGTTGTGCTCATTATTGGGGCGCTCTCGTAGTGGTTATTATGCTTGGACTACGCGTCCAATGTCCGCTCATAAAATTTATGATAATGAACTCAAAGCAGAGCTTATTAAACAACATCAAGGCTTTAAACGTGCCTATGGTGCCCCTAGATTGCATGTGCAACTCAAACTTGCAGGGTTCTCTTGCAGTCGGCGGCGTATCACTCGGCTCATGAAAGAGCTGAAGATGAACACCTCAACCAAAGGCCTATATTTGCGCCTACCCAACCGTGGTAAGCATTATTCAACGACCGATAACTTGTTGAAAAAAGAAACCGCGCCAACGGCTAAAAATCAACAGTGGGTTGGTGACTTCACTCATATTAGAACACAAAAAGGCTGGTTATTTCATGCCGTTGTTATGGACATGTTTACGCGTAAATTAATTGGTTGGTCGTTTAGTCAGCAACGTAACTCATTGATGACGCAAGCCGCATTAAAGGCAACGTTAGTGAATGAAAAACCCAGCGAAAAATGTATTTTTCATTCTGACCAAGGTATCGAATATGCCGCGAATGATTTTAAGGCATTGGTTGAAAAGTCAGGCCTGAAAAGGAGTATGAGTCGAAAAGCGACACCAATAGATAACGCCGCGATGGAATCTTACTTCCATACGTTTAAGGCGGAAGCAATTCATGGGGAAGTATTTAAAAATCAGGCTGAAGCCGTTGAAAGAAGTAAACAATACATCGCGTTTTATAATCAAGAGCGATTACATTCAAGTTTAGGTTATACAACACCACAAAAATATGAGAAATTATGGACTTAGGAAGTGTCTACAAAAGTGGTGTAAGATCA
>JBFONV010000015.1:0-1981 GCA_040779335.1 Colwelliaceae bacterium 6471 | reverse complement strand
GATAACATAACGTTTTAAAAAGTCGGTTTGAAAAGTTCAAATTTATTTAAATAAAATGTTGACATCAAAACTGAGACGCGTAGAATGCGCATCTCGCTTCGGGCAAGGCCTGAAGCAACGAAATAGAACGAATGAGATTTTGTTTCGGTTAAGTCATCGACTTAACGTTCTTTAACAATTAGTTATCATGCAATTTGTGTGGGCACTCACATTGATGTTGATTTTACATAGCTAGCTTGTCTAGCAAAAAACAACTTAATGATGAATGACACACAAAACGATTTATTACCTTCGGGTGATAGATAAGTTTTATATGTACAGATTCATTGAGCCGAATATCTTATTTTCGAATAAGTGTTCACAAACGATTTTAATTGAAGAGTTTGATCATGGCTCAGATTGAACGCTGGCGGCAGGCTTAACACATGCAAGTCGAGCGGTAACAGAGAGTAGCTTGCTACTTTGCTGACGAGCGGCGGACGGGTGAGTAATGCTTGGGAATATGCCTTTAGGTGGGGGACAACAGTTGGAAACGACTGCTAATACCGCATAATGTCTACGGACCAAAGAGGGGGACCTTCGGGCCTCTTGCCTTTAGATTAGCCCAAGTGAGATTAGCTAGATGGTAAGGTAATGGCTTACCATGGCGACGATCTCTAGCTGGTTTGAGAGGATGATCAGCCACACTGGGACTGAGACACGGCCCAGACTCCTACGGGAGGCAGCAGTGGGGAATATTGCACAATGGGCGCAAGCCTGATGCAGCCATGCCGCGTGTGTGAAGAAGGCCTTCGGGTTGTAAAGCACTTTCAGTTGTGAGGAAAGGGATGTAGTTAATAGCTGCATTCTGTGACGTTAGCAACAGAAGAAGGACCGGCTAACTCCGTGCCAGCAGCCGCGGTAATACGGAGGGTCCGAGCGTTAATCGGAATTACTGGGCGTAAAGCGTGCGTAGGCGGTTATTTAAGTCAGATGTGAAATCCCGGGGCTCAACCTCGGAACTGCATTTGAAACTGGGTGACTAGAGTTTTGTAGAGGGTGGTGGAATTTCCAGTGTAGCGGTGAAATGCGTAGAGATTGGAAGGAACATCAGTGGCGAAGGCGGCCACCTGGACAAAAACTGACGCTGAGGCACGAAAGCGTGGGGAGCAAACAGGATTAGATACCCTGGTAGTCCACGCCGTAAACGATGTCAACTAGCTGTCTGTGCACTTGATGCGTGGGTAGCGTAGCTAACGCGATAAGTTGACCGCCTGGGGAGTACGGCCGCAAGGTTAAAACTCAAATGAATTGACGGGGGCCCGCACAAGCGGTGGAGCATGTGGTTTAATTCGATGCAACGCGAAGAACCTTACCATCCCTTGACATCCAGAGAATTTACTAGAGATAGTTTAGTGCCTTCGGGAACTCTGTGACAGGTGCTGCATGGCTGTCGTCAGCTCGTGTTGTGAAATGTTGGGTTAAGTCCCGCAACGAGCGCAACCCCTATCCTTATTTGCCAGCGCGTAATGGCGGGAACTCTAAGGAGACTGCCGGTGATAAACCGGAGGAAGGTGGGGACGACGTCAAGTCATCATGGCCCTTACGGGATGGGCTACACACGTGCTACAATGGCAAGTACAGAGGGCAGCAATACCGCGAGGTGGAGCGAATCCCACAAAGCTTGTCGTAGTCCGGATCGGAGTCTGCAACTCGACTCCGTGAAGTCGGAATCGCTAGTAATCGTAGATCAGAATGCTACGGTGAATACGTTCCCGGGCCTTGTACACACCGCCCGTCACACCATGGGAGTGGGTTGCAAAAGAAGTGGCTAGTTTAACCTTCGGGAGGACGGTCACCACTTTGTGATTCATGACTGGGGTGAAGTCGTAACAAGGTAACCCTAGGGGAACCTGGGGTTGGATCACCTCCTTATCTTGAAGTAAAACGATATTATTGTTGAGTGTTCACACAAATTGCATAGATAACAAATTAGAAGAAG
>JBFONV010000014.1:0-2426 GCA_040779335.1 Colwelliaceae bacterium 6471 | reverse complement strand
CAATACATCGCGTTTTATAATCAAGAGCGATTACATTCAAGTTTAGGTTATACAACACCACAAAAATATGAGAAATTATGGACTTAGGAAGTGTCTACAAAAGTGGTGTAAGATCACTTCGTTTCACATTTTAGCCAACAATTACTTAGCCTGTTATTTGGGCGTTATGTTTAAAACAAGGTTCTAGTGTGAATCCAAACTTTGAAGAATATACTTTAGAAGAGTTAGAAGAAGTGGAGTCTTCTATTGATAAGGAACAATACCCTGAAAGGTATGAAATAATTTGTAGCTTAATTACTAAAATTGAAAATGGGTCTCATACACCACCATCAAAAGAAAACAATATAAGTCCTTTTAACTATGAAAGGCTAATACCTAAAATAAACCCAAAACATGCACCAATGCTTAAAATTCTATTTGTGGTTTTCAGCTATGCTTGGTTTTTTACGAGTCAATTACTATTGTCTACTCAACCAATAGACACAGTTGTTTATTTAATGTTTCTTTTTGCTATTCCTGTCCACTGGGCATATGCATATATTTTTAATACTAATATGCACGGCAGAGGGCCAACTATTAAGCCAAATGAATATAAAGCCACAAGACTTTGTGTTTTTTTAGCTAGCTTTATTCTGGGTTTGTTTATATCTTACCCTAGAGTAATTTAAACATAACAAGCTAATAAACAAGGACAAAAAACAGTTTGCTGTTTTCGTTCCTCAACATTTTAGCAAACAATTTTTTGCCCATTATTAGGGCGTTATATCACTAGGGATAGTCTGTGCGTGATCAACTTAAAAACTTAACTGAAGATGATTATTGGGTTTATGGAATAACAGAACCCGACTTTGATCATGCTGTTGGGTTGGTTCGAGAAATGATTGATGCTCGAACAGAGCAGTACAAAGTTCAAGAAGCCAAAGTAAGGCTTGAAAACCCCGAAGCTGCTGATGATATTTTAGATGATGTTGCTTATTACCGATATACAGATAATCAATACCTATGGCAGTTTGCACTATGGAGGCTTCAAGGACTTATCGAAGCTGTAATTGCGCATCAACTAGTTAAAACTGGTAATACTAAAAAGCTATTTGGTTTAAAGTCTAAATTAGAGGCTTTGGCTGAACTGGGATATAGCATTAACCAACAAGAAATCGATGAGTTATTGCTGTGGGCTAATTTAAGGAACGCAGTTTCCCATGCTCCACCTGAACAATATAGGCCTGTCCCAATAACGGAAAACGATATTGTTGAATACCAAACGTTTGTGAAAGAACTTTATCTCCGGTGGCAAAAGGAAAAAATAGAGTAAACGTGATATAACAAGCTGTTTAACAAGGACAAAATACAGTTGGCTTTTGCTCCTTCGTCGCTTATTTTAGCCAACTATATTTTGCCCATTAACAGGGCGTTATATTTTAAGGATGAAAATGGCACCTGTAATCATATTCTTGGTAATGTTCACTTTCTGGATAATACCTATATTTTTCGTAGCAAAATCAAATAAAGTTAGTGGTAAAGAAAAATTAGCTTGGATTTTAGCCATCACATTTTTATCTTGGTTTGCTTGGTTATTCTTTGCATTGCTGGCTCCTATTACTCAACAAAAAGGTAGAGTCGGTAGTTGAGGCAGTAAAAATATAACAAGTCATTAAAGCAGGACTTTTTACAGTTTGCTCGTTTCCGCTTCGCTTCACAATTTTAGCAAACTAATAAAAAGCCCCTTAACGTGGGCGTTAGTTTTACATATAGGATTGGTGTAAATGTTTAAGAAAATTATTTTTCTATTATCTACTCTATTGCTTCTTTTGGCTTGTAACGCAACAGGGCCTAAATTTTCGAACTTAGAAGCTGTAAATAATAAAACAGCATTAGTGTATATCTATCGCCCATGGATGATGTTAGATGGGGCAGCCGCTCCTGCAATACAAGTTGACGGTGTTGACCGTTTTGACATGAATAATGGTGGTTTCCAAATTATTCACTTACCCCCTGGAAAACATAAGTTGACGGTTAGAAAAAGCTCCATTAACTGGAGAGCTGATGAAATGAGTTTCGAATACCCATTTGAAGCGGGTAAGAGGTATTTTGTTCGTTTAACTGCTGAACTTGGTGACTTCGGTTCATATGGCGGCGTTGTTTCTATTTCAGGTGCATACTATTTTGGCCTGGTTACAGAAGAGGTTGCACTACATCAGTTAAAAGAGTTAAAGCAAAACTAACAAGGCATTCAATCGGACAATTTACAGTTGGCTTTTGTTCGTGCCTCACATATTTTAGCCAACTGCAAATTGCCCATTAATGGGGCGTTAGGTGAATAGATGAAGTTTTCGCTGCCCGCGCAGTTAAAAGGCCCAGAATGTAAAAATGTTATGCTTCAAGCTATTTCCATCAGAAAAAAGCTGGAGCCTGTCTTTTTTAATATT
>JBFONV010000013.1:0-3202 GCA_040779335.1 Colwelliaceae bacterium 6471 | reverse complement strand
TCTTTAACAATCTGGAAAGCTGATATAAATACCGGTATTTATATGATGAACGCGGTGTCGCGCTGTTGTTCATATAAGTATAAATACCAAGCTGTTATTGCTTCTTTTATCGGGAAGTAATGATGGTGATAGTGGCTCCTCCTCGGAGACGCTATCGACCCGATAGTTAGTTCATTCGTGAATTAATTATCAACTCTTATTCAAGACACACTTTGTGTGCGTGAAAATGTCAGACTTTACAATTGCTGTGGTTTAGTCACCACGGCGTACTTTGTGTCTTTTAAGACTACTTAGGGTTGTATGGTTAAGTGACTAAGCGTATGTGGTGGATGCCTTGGCAGTTAGAGGCGATGAAGGACGTGTTAATCTGCGAAAAGCTTTGGTAAGGTGATAAAAACCGTTATAGCCAGAGATGTCCGAATGGGGAAACCCACCCAACGTAAGTTGGGTATCGTTAAGTGAATACATAGCTTAACGAGGCGAACCGGGAGAACTGAAACATCTAAGTACCCCGAGGAAAAGAAATCAACCGAGATTTCCTTAGTAGCGGCGAGCGAACGGGAATTAGCCCTTAAGTGGTTTGTAAGTTAGTGGAATGTTCTGGAAAGGACAGCGATACAGGGTGATAGCCCCGTACACGTAAACGAACTTATCATGAAATCGAGTAGGTCGGCACACGTGAAATGTTGACTGAACATGGGGGGACCATCCTCCAAGGCTAAATACTCCTAACTGACCGATAGTGAACCAGTACCGTGAGGGAAAGGCGAAAAGAACCCCTGTGAGGGGAGTGAAATAGAACCTGAAACCGCATACGTACAAGCAGTGGAAGCCTTCGGGTGACTGCGTACCTTTTGTATAATGGGTCAGCGACTTATATTTTGTAGCAAGGTTAACCGAATAGGGGAGCCGTAGCGAAAGCGAGTGTTAACTGCGCGTTTAGTTGCAAGGTATAGACCCGAAACCCGGCGATCTACCCATGGGCAGGTTGAAGGTTGAGTAACATCAACTGGAGGACCGAACACACGTATGTTGAAAAATGCGGTGATGACTTGTGGGTCGGAGTGAAAGGCTAATCAAGCCGGGAGATAGCTGGTTCTCCCCGAAATCTATTTAGGTAGAGCCTCGGATGAACACCACTGGGGGTAGAGCACTGTTAAGGCTAGGGGGTCATCCCGACTTACCAACCCTTTGCAAACTCCGAATACCAGTGAGTGATATCCGGGAGACACACTGCGGGTGCTAACGTCCGTTGTGAAGAGGGAAACAACCCAGACCGCCAGCTAAGGTCCCAAAGTCATAGTTAAGTGGGAAACGATGTGGAAAGGCATAGACAGCTAGGAGGTTGGCTTAGAAGCAGCCATCCTTTAAAGAAAGCGTAATAGCTCACTAGTCGAGTCGGTCTGCGCGGAAGATGTAACGGGGCTAAACTATGCACCGAAGCTGCGGATCCAAAATTTATTTTGGGTGGTAGGGGAGCGTTCTGTAAGCCGTTGAAGGTGAGTTGAGAAGCTTGCTGGAGGTATCAGAAGTGCGAATGCTGACATGAGTAACGATAAGGGGAGTGAAAAACTCCCCCGCCGAAAGACCAAGGTTTCCTGTCCCATGTTAATCAGGGCAGGGTAAGTCGGCCCCTAAGGCGAGGCGGAAACGCGTAGTCGATGGGAAACAGATTAATATTTCTGTACTTCTATATATTGCGAAGGAGGGACGGAGTAGGCTAGGTGAGCACGGCGTTGGTAGTCCGTGTGAAAGATTGTAGGTGGTTAACTTAGGTAAATCCGGGTTTTCATTCAACACTGAGAATCGAGACGAGTCTCTACGGAGATGAAGTCATTGATGCCATGCTTCCAGGAAAAGCTTCTAAGCTTCAGATATATAGGAACCGTACCCCAAACCGACACAGGTGGTTAGGTAGAGAATACTAAGGCGCTTGAGAGAACTCGGGTGAAGGAACTAGGCAAAATAGTACCGTAACTTCGGGAGAAGGTACGCCGGCTTTGGTGATGGGACTTGCTCCCTAAGCTGAGGCTGGTCGAAGTAACCAGGTGGCTGGAACTGTTTATTAAAAACACAGCACTGTGCAAAATCGAAAGATGACGTATACGGTGTGACGCCTGCCCGGTGCCGGAAGGTTAATTGATTGGGTTATCTTCGGAGAAGCTCATGATCGAAGCCCCGGTAAACGGCGGCCGTAACTATAACGGTCCTAAGGTAGCGAAATTCCTTGTCGGGTAAGTTCCGACCTGCACGAATGGCGTAATCATGGCCACACTGTCTCCACCCGAGACTCAGTGAAATTGAAATTGCGGTTAAGATGCCGTATACCCGCGGCTAGACGGAAAGACCCCGTGAACCTTTACTATAGCTTGACAGTGAACATTGCTCCTACATGTGTAGGATAGGTGGGAGGCTTTGAAACCAGGACGCCAGTCTTGGTGGAGCCAACCTTGAAATACCACCCTTGTATGCGTGATGTTCTAACCTAGGGCCCTTATCGGGCTTGGGGACACTGTCTGGTGGGTAGTTTGACTGGGGCGGTCTCCTCCCAAAGAGTAACGGAGGAGCACGAAGGTTGGCTAAGTATGGTCGGACATCATACGGTTAGTGCAATGGCATAAGCCAGCTTAACTGCGAGACAGACACGTCGAGCAGGTACGAAAGTAGGTCATAGTGATCCGGTGGTTCTGTATGGAAGGGCCATCGCTCAACGGATAAAAGGTACTCCGGGGATAACAGGCTGATACCGCCCAAGAGTTCATATCGACGGCGGTGTTTGGCACCTCGATGTCGGCTCATCACATCCTGGGGCTGAAGTCGGTCCCAAGGGTATGGCTGTTCGCCATTTAAAGTGGTACGCGAGCTGGGTTTAGAACGTCGTGAGACAGTTCGGTCCCTATCTGCCGTGGGCGTTTGAGAATTGAAGAGGGCTGCTCCTAGTACGAGAGGACCGGAGTGGACGAACCTCTGGTGTTCGGGTTGTCATGCCAATGGCATTGCCCGGTAGCTACGTTCGGAACTGATAACCGCTGAAAGCATCTAAGCGGGAAACAGGCTTTGAGATGAATTCTCACTGGAGCTTTAAGCTCCCTAAAGGGTCGTTGGAGACTACAACGTTGATAGGTCAGGTGTGTAAGGGTTGTGAGGCCTTGAGCTAACTGATACTAATTGCCCGTGAGGCTTAACCATACAACACCCAAGT
>JBFONV010000012.1:0-4218 GCA_040779335.1 Colwelliaceae bacterium 6471 | reverse complement strand
AAAAAGTACTCAGCTAATTCACCTAACAAGCGCATTAAGCACGGGACTGCTAACAGTTTGCTCGGTTCCGCTTCGCTGCACATTTTAGCAAACTACTACCAGCCCCTTATGCGGGCGTTATGTAACTAAGGAAAGTTTAACCGTTGAAGTCTAAATCTAGCTTTAAAATCTCTGATTTTGTAATTCGCATTCTGTTAATTTTGGGAAGCGGATTTTTTCTAGTTAAAGTCTATGACGCTTTATCAACTGACATAATAAGAAGTAAAAATGGTGCTCATTACTCTGAAGCATCTGAACCATATATGTTTTACTTTCTCGTTGCTGTTTATGCATGTGTCGGTATATTGGCTTTAGTTTTCGTTTTTAAAAAAAGCTACGATAAAAAAGAAAAGTTTTAATCGTTACATAACAAGCAATTAAAGCGGGACTTTTTACAGTTTGCTCGGTTTCGCTTCGCTACACAATTTTAGCAAACTATTAAAAAGCCCCTTAATTGGGCGTTATATGCCTAAGGAGATCTAGCATCGAATCTGTGAGACGAAACAAAGTCTACGCGTATATCGTAGCTCTCATATTTGTTGCGTTATGGGTGAAAGTACTACTAAGTATTTCAAACTCTGTTGGCTTAAATTTTCAAACTGTAAGTTTAGCTAGCCTTGTTTTAGGTTGGTTAACTTACCTTATGACTTCTGCTGTATATAGCTTTGAACCGTCTAAAAAAGGTAAACGCGGAATTCCGGAAACCACTCAAGTTCCACGTAAGCATTTATACATTATGTTATTGTATTCAATTATTTGTGTAGCTTTATTCGTGTTCGGTTAAACTCGGCATATAACAAGCTGTTCAAGCGGGACAAAATACAGTTGGCTGTTTTCGTTCCTCAACATTTTAGCCAACTAAATTTTGCCCCTTAACAGGGCGTTATATGCAAACGGAGAGTTGCGTGAATTTCAAACTTCTAATTACTTTAATAGTCATAATATTTTTGACTTCATGCTCTTCAACACCACAAGTTGAAGATAAGCCAAGTTTAGTTGGGGTATGGTCGTTAAAGTACGATGGCAATGGAGAATATTGGTTTAGTCAAATTGCCTTTACTGAGAATGGAAAAAAATGTGTTCTTAGTTATAACTTTGATCCGAGAGGTAGTGTGGCAATGGACTACTATTTAAATGATTACGAAATAGTAGAAGGTGTTCTCATTACAAAAGTGGTTTTTAGCTCAACACCTTACTTACCACCTGGTTACATCATAAGAGACCGGATTGACCATATAGATAAAAGTACACTTGATCTCTTTATGATCGAGCCAGAAGGTTCTGTTCTTGAACAGCATCAAAAGCTGCAAGGCATAAAACCTAATTCAATTTGTCAGGTAGTACGTAATTTTGCATATAACAAGCGCATTAAGTAACGGGACACAAAACAGTTGGCTTGTCGCTCGTTCCTCGCTAAAGTTTAGCCAACTATTTTTTAGCCCCTTATGCGGGCGTTATGTAGCAGGTGAAAAATTGAGTCAGCAGTGCAAAAAATGTGATAGTAAGATCAATCCTATAGAAGTTAAGGTGTCAGGCCATTATTCACATTTTAAATGCCCTGTTTGTGGTGCAGATGTATCAAGCAATAGAGGAAAAGGTGTTCTCGCTCTAATTGGTATTGGTTTAATTGCTTGGGCTTTAGCCTTTGCTTATCACCATTTGGCTGGCTAAAGTGAAGCACTGACAGTTTAGCTACATAACAAGGCAAATCAATAAGGACAAAAAACAGTTGGCTTTTTCTCCTTCGTCGCTATTTTAGCCAACAATTTTTTGCCCATTATTAGGGCGTTATGTTTTAAGGGAATAATATGCATAAACTGGTAGTTACACTCCTTATTTTAGTACTCTTTTCTTGCTTTCAAAATGAAGCACATTCGTTTGAAAGGGATAAATATAATCGTCTCGTTGATTCTGTTGCATTTAAATCTAAAGTATCCGGCACAACTTGGGAATATAGTTGGAATGGTAGTAAGTTTATTTTTGGCTTTAAGCCTGACGGCAAAATATCAAAGCTAAAGGGTTGGTCTAAAGTTCAATGGACTATTAACCAGAGAAATGAAGTTGTTCTAAATTATGGTTCGAAAAAGATGTTCCTATTTTTTAATGATAAAGCTACCTTTTTTAAAACGGTAGATTGGGATGGTCAGAGAGCAACGGGTAAGCGAGTTTTTAAGGATGATATTTAAAACATAACAAGCTAATTAACAGGACAAATTGTAGTTGGTTTTGCTCCTGCGTCGCTAATTTTAACCAACTACAATTTGCCCATTATTAGGGCGTTATGTGTTTCTATAGTTTAGGTTCATTTAAAATTTGAGTAGAAAATGCCAAACAAGAAATTTAGAGAAAATAGGTATTTAAATGAATCAGGTTCCAAAACTGGAAACTGGTATATGAATAGACTCGATTACTTTCAATTTAATGAATACCCTGAGTACAAGAAGCATAAGTATATTTCTTTGTTTGCAGGTGTCTTTTTTCTATATTTAGGCTTAAAGATATTGAAGGCTAATTTTTTAGTTTCATTACCTCTTTTTTACTTAAGTTATATCGCATTACTTTCATTTAACTTATTACGCACCAAAGTATGCCGTTATAAAGGCTATTTTATTTACCCTAAAAAATTTGTTAAATTCTATAGGGATCGAGAGGTTGAAGTCGACTTAAACGATTTTGATTCTGTGGCAACAATGAGTAAAAAATAGTAATGTGTACAAACACATAACAAACTAATTAACAGGACAAATAACAGTTGGTTTTTTCTCCTGCGTCGCTTATTTTAACCAACTGATATTTGCCCATTATTAGGGCGTTATGTACTCAAGGAGAGTTAAGTATATGGAATCTAGTCCAAATTATAATAACTACACACTAGATGAACTTTTAGATGTTCAAAGTAATATTGATTCAGAGCGATATCCTGAAAGAGCAAAAGAAATTGAGATAGCAATTTCAAATAAAATGAATGATCCAGCGGCAAAAGCTGAAATAGAAAAACAACAAGAATTAGATAAGTATTCTACATTTGGCCCTAGATTTTGGGCGTCAATTATTGATGGAATTGTTATTAGCGTTTTGTCGGCAATTCTTGCTTATTTGGGAACCCAAACAGGTGGTGGAGTACAAACAGCATTAGGCTACATTGACACCGTTCAGTTTGCGGTCTATTCGATTGCGCTTCACGCTCTTTATGGGCAAACCATAGGTAAAATGGCACTAGATGTAAAAGTAGTCGATCATCTATCAGAAAACTGCATTAGTTTTAAGCAAGCCTTCTTACGAGATTGTGTCCCCGTTGTAATGTTAATCTTATTATTAATTGCTTCTATATTTGTTCCTGCTGAACAAGCAGCTGAAGCTCCTGATTGGTTAATTTATGCAATGATGACTTTTGGTATTTCATACTTTCTGTGGCATCTACTTGAAATTATCACCATGCTTTTCAATGAAAAAAACAGAGCATTACATGATTTTATTGCCGGCACAGTAGTAATTCGTACATAACAAGGCAATTATGGATGGGACGTCTAAAGCTTGGCTGGCGCTCATTCTTCGCTAATTTTAGCCAAGCTTAATACGCCCCATATTGCGGCGTTAGGGTTTACGGAGAAACTGGTGCATATCAAATATTATATTTTTATACTTTCAATTTTATCGTTTTCATCCTTTGCGAACGATATTAGTGAGTTTTGGGCAGCTGAGCCTGAGTATTTGAAAACGGTTAAAATCAATGTATCTCAACTTTACAATGAGAATCCTGATTTACATGTGATTGAATTTTCTATTAAGCGTGACCCTACAAAAATTGAATCAGAGAGTGAGTATTTTATTTACCTAAAGGCACTCGATAAAGCTGATATAACTCCGGATCCAGATCCAGCTGTTCAAGCTTGGGCAAAGTCTGAAGGTATTGAGGCAAATGAAATTGCTGTTTATAGTGCAATTTTCAGGTTACCAAAAGGTGAATTTAAGCCGTATATGTTATCAGTAATTCAATCGCGTACGTTTTTACATAATAAGTGGGCGGAGTTGATAAAGCCCTAACAAGCGCATTAAGACGGGACTGCTAACAGTTTGCTCGGTTTCGCTTTGATCTTGCACCACTTTGGTGGACAGTAATTTATTTTATTGTCATCAAAGAGGTTAGCTATGGGACATACAAGAAAACGTCATTACGAC
>JBFONV010000011.1:0-7729 GCA_040779335.1 Colwelliaceae bacterium 6471 | reverse complement strand
TGGTACCACCTGATCCCATGCCGAACTCAGAAGTGAAACGCAGTAGCGCCGATGGTAGTGTGGGAGTTCCCATGTGAGAGTAGGACATTGCTAGACTCCTATTAAAGAAAAGCCCGTTACTGATGTAACGGGCTTTTTGCTATGTGCTCCCCCTCAAACTTATTTCTGCTTTATCTTTTTTTGATTGCAAATAAACCTAACACATTGAGAAAGTTGTTATTTGTGTGAGTGTTCAATATTAATGCATACTCATTTGGGTTGTTAATGGAATGTTAGCTATTCATTTCAGCAAGTAAATGCATCATAATGGTCAAAATAATAATAATATTTAACCTATGCGTAGTTTTTATCTTTCATCGCTTGCTTGTATTCTGTGTTCAACTATTGTCTTTGCTGATGCCAGCAGTGTTTCTATTGCTGGGCCTCAAGATCAGTCCCTTTCTGGAAATGTATTTTCCCTTAATTTGGCGACGGAAGCGGGTAATATAGATAATTTTTTATATCAAAATAGTGATGTTAGCAGTACCTATTATACTGCATTATCACCTTCACTAATTCTTCAGTCGCAATTTGAGCGAAGTCTGTTCCAGTTAAACGCAAAAACGTCTCATTATAAATATGGGTCTTTTTCTGCAGATGATCATAGTGACTTTAACTTCAGTGGAAAATATCAGTACAAATTGTCAGCGATCAATACTTTATTTGCTGATGGTATTTTCGATGATAGTTACGAATATCGTGGTATGGGTTTAACTTTGGGGGTGCCAAATAGTATTGATAAAGGTAATACTAAAAATGTGATAAAAACTGAAGTCGGGTATATACACGGGAATATAGATTCAGTTGCAAAACTTAAGCTGACCTTAGGCATGAGCAAATCTAAGTACACTACTCAGCGTACACTCACGAATATACTTGATACAAAACACCAGTATATAGAAGGTGAATTTGACTATCTGTTATCGAACCAAATCTATTTTAGTTCTGTCATCAATATCGTTGATGTAAATTACAGCGAAAATGAGCTGATGAATAGGCAAGAGTATGCCGCTTTGATTGGCACTAAATGGCAGCCTTCCGCTATTACAAACGTGGAAGTGTTAATAGGCTATCAGAAAATAAACGTGGATGAGATTGGCCAAGATAAAAACACTATAAGTTGGCGGTCAAATATCACATGGGCACCTTTAACTTATACAAAATTTAGATTAGGTTCTGCTCGGTCAGTGGCTAATAGCAGTAAATTGGAAAATAGTTATAGTGTTATTGATAGCCATAGTATCGCTATTGGTTATGATATATCAGATAGATTAAATACTAGATTACAACTTGGCGTAAAAATTGAAGATATAAATTATTCTGACAATAGCGTCAAAGAAAAGTACTATTTTTCAAATTTTTCAATCAATTATCAATGGCAAGAATGGTTATCATTTTTTGCTCGATATAATTTTGAGCAATTAAATGCAAACGATGAATTACTTGACCACAACAGAAATAGCGTTTCAGTAGGCTTTAATGTTAATATCTAGTTTCAATTGGACAAAAAATATGCGATATCTTGCTGCCGTCGTTCTAATATTTTATTCATGCCTATCTTTGGCCAATGATTATAAATTAGGAGCAGGGGATAGAATTAAGATCGTTGTCTATGATGAACCAGATCTGACGGTAGACGTAAAGGTTGATAAAACCGGATATATCACTTTCCCATTTTTGGATGATATTCAAGTGATAGGCTTTACACCGAAAGAGATAGAAACTCAGATTTATAAAGGCTTGCTTGGCGAGTATTTAGTCGACCCGCAGGTTGCTGTTTCAATTGTTGCGTATCGACCCTTTTTTATTCACGGTGAAGTGAAACGGCCGGGTGGATATCCTTATCAAGACGATTTGACTTTGGATAAAGCCATCGCACTTGCTGGAGGACTGGCAGGTAGAGCATCTAAAAAAGATTGGAAAATAACAAGGATTGTTGATGGAAAAACGGTCACAATCGAAGGAACTGTTGCGACGAGTGTTAAACCTGACGACATTATTAAAATAGAGCAAAGTTTTTTTTGAATAGTTTAGACGTTGACAGCAATAGCTATAATTTTTCTGATGAAGATGTATCATTAAAAGAGGTATTAAGGCCGCTTTGGACACGTCGCTGGAAAATTGCGTTCTTTACACTATTCATCACCCTTATTGTTGCTTTTTATAGCACTCTCTTAAAACCTTCATACCGAGCAACGGCGATATTACAAATCGGCAGTAATATACCGAGTAATACCCTGTCTATTAACGATGCGTTTAATGAATCGAATGCCAGCATGGAGCAAATACAAACCCAGTTTGAGTTATTACGTTCACGGAAGTTTGCTGAGCGCGTTATTACGCGTTTAAACCTGGTTAAGCATGAAGAATTTTTAACGGGGAAATATAACGACAAAATAAGCTTTTTGGCAGATAAAGACAGACATAAAGAACACCCATTAGATGTAGTTGTTGGTGCCTTTCAAAGGCGTTTAACGATAGAGCCTATTGCGAAAACTGAGCTTGTTAAAATAAGCTTTGCTTCATATTCTCCAGAGCTTGCTAAACACGTCGCCAACCAAATCGGCGAAACATACTTACAATATCAAGACGAAATTCATAGTGCTTCAAAAGAGTCGACATCACAGTGGTTGGTTGACCAACTTGAAGAACTAGGCAAAAAACTCGAATCATCAGAATTAGCACTACAACAATTTCGTGAAAACGAAGGTATTGTTGATATTAAGGGGATTGTAGGACTGGTAAGTACTGAACTCACGGAATTAACGTCAGCATCATTGAAAGCGAATAAAATTGAAGATGAGCTGAAAGTTACTTACCAGTATATTCAAAAACATCGGACAGACACAGACAAGCTGGTTGAACTTCAAGATATTGTTAATCATCAGGTCTACATACAGTTAAGTCGCTTGGAAGATCAAATTGGGCGGAAGGTTTTTGAATTAGCCAAGCGCTATGGTCCAAAACACCCTAAAAGAATTGCTGCTGAAGCAGAGTTAGAATCCATTCAAAAGCGCATGATAAAACAAGTCAATGACAGCGCCTTATCAATTGAAAAAGAATACTTTGCCGCATCTGAAAAAGTGAAAGCAATGGACGAGCGATTAGCTGAGGCGAAAGTAGACTTTATTCGTTTGAGTCGGCTAAACAATAAGTTTTCGCAGTTGCAACGAGAAGTCGATACCAATAAAGAACTTTATAACAACTATCTTGTTCGTTTAAAAGAAGCAGACGCTATGGGCAATTATAAAGCAAACTTTTACGTGCGTTTTATTGATAAAGCTATTACCCCTAAAGGCCAGTTTGCACCAAACAAAACCATGATGGTGCTGATCACGTTTGTTTTGTCATTAGCATTTATTGCTATTGTCGTGATCATGCGAGAACTATTAATGGATACTTTGAATACTCGTCGTAAGTTAGATAGTTTCAAAGAGGCCCCCATTCTAGCAGTATTACCCAAGTCAAAAGGCATAGAAAAATCGAGTCAGCAAAATTCATACTATACTGATAATCGATTTATAGAAGCGGTTAGAACATTAAGGACCTCATTGTTATTTAATGGTGAGAAAAAGCCGCCCAAAATTATTGCTATTACCTCCTCTGTACCTAACGAGGGCAAATCAACTGTAGCTTTGCATTTAGCGCGGTCTTTTAGCGAAATGGAAAAAGTGTTACTGATTGAAGCTGATATGCGTCACCCGACTTTAGCGAAAAGCTTAGATCTAGAGCAATACCGTCCAGGTTTGTCAAATTTGTTAGCTAAAACGCATCAAATCAATGAATGTATTGTCCGTGATAAAAATGTCAAACTTGATATTCTAACGTCGGGTATCTCTCCGGCGAACCCGCTTGCGTTCTTATCGATGAAACGCTTTAGTATGTTATTGAAAGTATTTGGTAACTTTTACGATCGTATTATTATCGAAACGCCACCCGTGAATGCAGTGAGTGATGCGGTGATTATCTCAAAATTGGTAGATAGTGTTATTTATATTGTGCATGGTGGCAAAACACGACGTGAACAAATAACTGCCGGTTTACGGATGCTAAAACAGGTTAAAGCACCGATTGAAGGCATTGTTATCAACCATAGCCAAAATATAGATACCAGTAAATATCAAAATAAGTATTACAACGATATGGCCAATATCATTAAGCTTCCAGTGAGAAAACAGGGTTAACCAACCTCTATTTGGGCTTTAGCTAATAATTAAGTACAATAGCGCAAATTTCCTAAAATTCTTACCATGAAATCTGTTTCAAATTACTCTGTACATACTCTTAATACATTTTCCGTAGAGGCAAATTGTCCTGAAATATATTATCCAGCGTCTGTGGATGAATTGAAGGTATTATCGCAGCAATTGAGCAAACCTTTTTATGTGCTAGGAGAAGGGTCAAATACTTTGTTTGTTGATAGCGAGACCCCTGTGCTAATCAAAGCAAACTTAACAGGTATTGAAATAAGCGAAGATGATGAACATTATTATGTTAGCGCTGCGGCGAGTGAAAATTGGCATCAGTTAGTCTGTCATTGTGTTGATAATGGAATTAATGGTCTTGAAAATCTAGCTTTGATCCCTGGAAGTGTCGGGGCTGCACCAGTTCAAAATATTGGTGCATACGGCACAGAACTATCTGACTATTGCTGTTCAGTAAACTGGTTTGAATTCTCTAGTGGCACGTTGCAATCGTTATCCGCTAGCGAATGCCAATTTTCATATCGCAACAGTATTTTTAAACAAGCATTAAAAAATAGTGGCATTATTACTAAGGTTACGCTGTGTCTACCTAAAAAATGGCAGCCAAATTTAAGCTATCATGGCCTAAACCAACTCTCCACAGACGTTACGGCTAAACATGTAATGAAAGAAGTCATGAAACTGCGCCGTTCTAAATTACCAGATCCCGATCAAATACCTAATGCGGGTAGTTTTTTTAAAAACCCTATTGTTAGTCAAGCCCAGTTTGAAAAATTGAAAGAAGACTTTAATGATATCCCTTACTATCTGCAAAATGATCGAAAGGTAAAATTGGCTGCAGGATGGTTAATTGAGCAAGCCGGTTTAAAGGGATATCGTACTCAAGGTGTCGGCGTTCACGACAAGCAAGCACTGGTGCTTGTTAATTATAATAGTAAACACGGGCGGGACATTATTAATTTAGCTAAGTATATACAAGCCTGCGTATATGAGAAGTTTGGTGTTTCGTTGCAACCAGAAGTTCGTATGGTAACTCAGTTAGGTGAATCAACTTGGGATGCGATCGTTAACCATGGCTAAAATTATTCGGGAAGAATTAATTAAACAACTTGCTAGCGGCGATTTTGTTTCTGGGCAGTTACTCGGAGAACAGTTAGGGGTAAGCCGAGCCGCTGTATCCAAACATATTCAAGCATTGGCCGAAATGGGGCTTGATGTTTTTAGAGTTACGGGTAAGGGATATAAACTTGCCAAGCCATTGAATTTATTCGATAGAAAAAAAATTATAGACGTACTTAGACGAGATGGTCTTGATACTGTTGTCGAAGTTCATAATTTAATTGATTCAACTAATAGCTATCTGATGAGACGTTTACCCAATCAGCTGCAGCCTGGACAGGTTTGTGTCGCAGAATATCAAAGTGCGGGGCGTGGCCGAAGAGGTCGCCAGTGGATTTCGCCATTTGGATCTCACATATATATGTCGATGTATTGGCATTTAGAGCAGGGAATGTCAGCGGCGATGGGCTTAAGTGTGATCGCCGCGCTTGCGGTAAGTGATGCGATTAATCATTTATATAAAATAAAGGTTCAGCTTAAATGGCCTAATGACATCTATCTTGGTGGGGTAAAATTAGCGGGTATATTGATCGATCTTGAAGGCCAGGCAGTAGAGAATTGCCACAGCGTGATTGGCATAGGATTAAATTTAGATATGCCTAACAAGAGCGCGGCATTAGTGGACCAGCCATGGACAGATTTACAAAGTCATTGTGAAAAAAGCATTGAGCGAAACCTGCTGTGCGCCGAAATTATTAAACAACTGATCAAGAGGCTAACGGTACATCAACATAATGGCATTTCGGAAATGTTAAACGAGTGGCATGCTCAGGATTATTACATTAATAAAAAAGTGAAATTGCTGACGGGTGATAAAGAAACCATTGGTATTTGCCGGGGTATTAATAGTCAGGGCGCGCTGTTACTTGAAGTAGATGGTAAAGTGAAGCCTATTTACGGCGGTGAAGTGAGTTTGCGAGGAATGCAATGAAAGCTTTAGTCGATATTGGCAACAGTCGGACTAAATTTGTATTTGAGTCAAATGGCTCATTGTCGGAAGTGTTTGTCGTGAATAACGATATTTTGTCATCAAAGTGGTATGCACAGCGGTGGCTAGCGGTGACTCATATATACCTAGCATGTGTAAGTAATAAAAAGCTTGCCACTGAAATATCTAATTGGTCAAAAAAGTCCAACATTCAATGTGATGTTATAGTAAGTGAGGGTGAACGATTTGGGGTTAAATCTGCTTATAAGCATGAGCAATCGTTGGGCGTAGACCGTTGGCTTGCACTTATTGGTGGGCTGAAGCTCTACCCCAATAGAAATATCGTTATAATTGATGCAGGCACCGCAACAACTATAGATGTTGTCGATGCCTCTGGGGTTCACCAAGGCGGATGGATTTTACCAGGAATAGAGTTAATGAAAGAGAGTTTATTAGCTGGTACTTCAAATGTCGTTGCTCGCCCTCAAGAGTCAACATCAATTGCATTTGGCAAAAACACCACTGATTGCGTTAATAACGCGGCTTGGGCGGCAACTACTGGTGGAGTTAATGTTGCTATAACTCAAGCTCGCACATTATTAAAATCTGTTGAACAGGTGATACTTACCGGAGGTAATGGTGCGCTATTACAGCCTTTTCTTCCATCTTCAAGTGTTGTTCATAATGATCTTATTTTTCATGGTATACAGCGTTACAGCTCCCTTTAAATGTAATTTGCGTCCTTCTATGAATAAAAAAGCGACAAACAGGTAAAAACATCGTTTTTTTTTATTTTTTTTATTGCAAGGGAGAAAACATTACTCTAGAATTCGCACCACTTAATGTAGTGCCGACTTAGCTCAGTTGGTAGAGCAACTGACTTGTAATCAGTAGGTCGCCAGTTCGACTCCGGCAGTCGGCACCATTAATACGCTACTTTATTTTTAAGGTAGTGATAAAAAATTTGGAGGGGTTCCCGAGTGGCCAAAGGGATCAGACTGTAAATCTGACGGCTCCGCCTTCGGTGGTTCGAATCCACCTCCCTCCACCATTTTTAAACAGAGATATCTGGAAGAATTTGCGGACGTCGTATAGTGGTAATACCTTAGCCTTCCAAGCTAAAGCTGCGGGTTCGATTCCCGCCGTCCGCTCCAATCTTTATGTTGAATGCTGATATGGCTCAGTTGGTAGAGCGCACCCTTGGTAAGGGTGAGGTCGGCAGTTCGAATCTGCCTATCAGCACCATTTTTGAAGATCTATTCTACCCTTTATCTTTACCATATATTATTTGTTAATCTACCAAGAGGTATTTTAAAGTGGCTAAAGAAAAATTTGAACGTAATAAACCGCACGTCAACGTTGGTACAATCGGACATGTTGACCACGGTAAAACAACCTTAACAGCTGCTATCTCTGCAGTATTAACAAAGGTTCACGG
>JBFONV010000010.1:0-16600 GCA_040779335.1 Colwelliaceae bacterium 6471 | reverse complement strand
CCGTGAACCTTTGTTAATACTGCAGAGATAGCAGCTGTTAAGGTTGTTTTACCGTGGTCAACATGTCCGATTGTACCAACGTTGACGTGCGGTTTATTACGTTCAAATTTTTCTTTAGCCATTTTTCTATTACCTTAAAGTTTATTAAAAGCCCGGCCAATAGACCGAGCCAGACTTTCATAAAGTCTAACGAGATTCCGTTATCGCGTCGGCAACATTCTTAGGGGCTTCATTATATTGTTGAAACTCCATTGAATAAGATGCTCGACCCTGTGTTGCACTACGTAAATCTGTAGCATAACCAAACATTTCAGATAGAGGAACAAGTGCGTTCACTATCTTTGAGCCAGCCGGACCTTCGTCCATGCCATCGATCATGCCGCGACGGCGATTTAAATCGCCAACAACATCACCCATGTTTTCTTCTGGCGTAGTAACTTCTACTTTCATCATAGGCTCTAATATGACAGGTGACGCTTCGAGCGCTCCTTTTCTAAAGCCCATTGACGCAGCAACTTTAAACGCCATTTCGTTTGAATCAACATCATGGAAAGAGCCATCGTAAAGTGTAACTTTAACATCTAACATTGGATAACCAGCTAATACACCGCTATCCATTTGTTCTTTACAGCCCTTTTCAACTGCTGGGATGTATTCTTTAGGAACAGCACCACCAACAATTTCGTTGACAAATTCGAAACCTTCTCCTTCAGGAAGAGGCTCCATCTTCAACCAAACATGACCAAATTGACCTCGACCACCTGATTGACGAACAAATTTACCTTCAACTTCAACCGTTTTTCTGATCGTTTCGCGATAAGCTACTTGAGGCTTACCAACGTTGCAATCTACGCTAAATTCGCGCTTCATTCGGTCAACTAAGATATCGAGGTGTAATTCCCCCATACCAGAGATGATGGTTTGACCCGTTTCTTCGTCAGATTCTACTCTGAACGAAGGGTCCTCTGCGGCCAACTTACCTAAAGCAATAGCCATTTTTTCTTGGTCTGCTTTAGTTCTTGGCTCAACTGCCACGGAAATAACCGGCTCAGGAAATTCCATACGCTCAAGTGTTATTACATGATTTGCATCACATAAAGTATCGCCGGTAGTTACGTCTTTTAGACCAATAGCGGCGGCAATATCACCAGCTCTTACTTCTTTTATTTCCTTACGATCATTTGCGTGCATTTGCACGATACGACCAAAACGCTCCTTCTTGCCTTTTACTGGGTTATAAACACTGTCACCAGTATTTACCACTCCGGAATAGACACGAAAGAAAGTCAGTGTTCCAACAAATGGGTCGGTTGCAATTTTAAATGCTAATGCAGCAAATGGCGCACTATCATCGGCTTCGCGACTTCCCTCAGTTTCGTCTTTATCGTCATTTATCCCTTTAATCGCTTCAACTTCGTTCGGCGAAGGCATAAATTCGATTACTGCATCAAGTACGGCCTGTACACCTTTGTTTTTAAAGGCTGAACCACAAGAGCACAAAACTATCTCATTGTTTAGCGTACGAGTACGTAGTGCAGATTTAATTTCTGCTTCGGTTAAGTCACCTTCTTCGAGGTACTTATCCATTAATTCTTCAGAGGCTTCTGCAGCTTCAGAAACAAGATTTTCTCGCCACTCTTCGGCTAAATCTTGCATATCAGCAGGAATTTCCTCATAAGTGAAAGTCATACCCTGGTCACTTTCGTTCCAGTTTATCGCTTTCATCTTTATAAGGTCGACTACACCTGTGAATTCTTCTTCAGCACCAATTGCTAATTGAATTGGTACGGCATTAGCGCCTAAACGAGAACCTAGTTGTTCAACAACATTCAAAAAGTCTGCGCCTGCGCGATCCATTTTGTTAACAAAAACCATACGTGGAACGGAGTATTTTTCCATTTGACGCCATACGGTTTCTGTTTGGGGTTGAACACCTGAAGATGCACAAAGTACTAATACTGCACCATCAAGTACACGTAATGAGCGTTCTACTTCAATAGTAAAGTCAACGTGACCTGGAGTGTCAATAATATTAATACGATGATCATCAAACTGAGCATCCATACCTTTCCAGAAACAAGTAGTTGCAGCAGAGGTAATGGTAATACCACGCTCCTGCTCTTGTTCCATCCAGTCCATAGTGGCTGCGCCATCATGAACCTCACCAATCTTATGCGAAAGACCAGTGTAGAAAAGTACCCTTTCTGTTGTTGTCGTTTTACCGGCATCGACGTGCGCACAAATACCAATATTTCGGTAACGCTCAATCGGGGTTATACGAGCCACAAATACATCCTCTTCCCAAGATTATCTCTTAGATTATAAATAATTGTAGTTACCGTTTTATGTAAATTAATACAATAAACGGTAACCACGGCAATCACCTTCCTACCAGCGGTAGTGAGCGAATGCTTTGTTAGCTTCAGCCATACGGTGAACGTCTTCACGTTTCTTAACCGCACTACCTTTGCTGTCAGACGCATCTAGCATTTCATTAGCTAGGCGCTGAGCCATTGATTTTTCACCACGTTTACGAGCTGCTTCAACTAACCAACGCATGGCTAGTGCATTACGACGCACTGGACGAACTTCAACTGGCACCTGGTATGTAGAACCACCTACACGACGAGATTTAACTTCCACTTGTGGGCGGATGTTATCAAGAGCTGCTTCGAATAACTCAAGGTGAGTTTTCTCAGAGTTCTTTTCAGTCAAAATGTCTAATGCACCGTAAACGATTTTTTCTGCAGTAGATTTTTTACCATCAACCATAAGAATGTTGATGAATTTTGCTAATAGTTCATTATGGAACTTAGGATCTGGCAATATTTTACGTTGCCCTACGACGCGTCTTCTTGGCATCTTAATTCTCCGTTTTATTCAGGAATAACCCAAAATTGTTAATTTGTTAATTTGGCCTTACTTCACGGAAACCGTTAAGATTTAGGTCGCTTAGCACCGTACTTAGAACGGCCTTGTCTTCTGTCGCTTACACCTGAACAGTCAAGTGCGCCACGAACGGTGTGATAACGCACACCTGGTAAATCTTTTACACGACCACCGCGAATCAAAATAACGCTATGCTCTTGTAAGTTATGACCTTCACCACCGATATATGAAGTTACTTCGAAGCCGTTAGTTAAACGAACACGAGCAACTTTACGAAGTGCTGAGTTTGGTTTTTTTGGTGTAGTTGTGTACACACGGGTACATACGCCACGACGTTGTGGACAGGCTTGTAACGCTGGAACGTTACTTTTTGTCACCTGTCTGACACGTGGTTTACGTACCAATTGGTTAATAGTTGCCATTAAATAGCTCCTGATTAGTTAAACTTGTATAAATTCCAATCAATGTAAGAAATTTATACGCTTATAAACGTGAAAATCCGCGGCCTTAAACTCCATACACAATGAGTACAGAATATAAGGTCGCGGAATTCTAATGGTCAAGCTTTAGCCTGTCAAGTTTAACAGGCTAGTTGACGACACTTTTTTACATAAAAGTTAGATTTTACTCTTCACTTCCCAATAAATCAGCGTTTAGTGCATCGGTTAATGCTTGAGCTGCTTCATCAGCTGACACAGTTACTTCCTCTTCAGGAACCGCATTGCGTTTACGCGCACGATCCTGATGATACGCATAACCTGTACCTGCCGGTATCAAGCGACCAACAATAACGTTTTCTTTCAAGCCACGTAAGCTATCGTTCTTACCAGCAACCGCTGCTTCAGTAAGCACACGAGTTGTTTCTTGGAACGATGCTGCTGAAATAAATGATTCAGTTGCCAATGATGCTTTAGTAATACCCATCATTTGCATTTCATATTCAGCAGGTTGTTTACCTGCAGCTTCAAGCTCACGGTTTGCGATATTCACACGGGCTACTTCTATCTGTTCACCTTTAAGGAATTCACTATCACCGGCATCAAGGATCTCACACTTGCGAATCATCTGACGAACGATAACTTCAATGTGCTTGTCGTTGATTTTTACACCCTGTAGGCGATAAACGTCTTGTACTTCATTAACGATGTAATTAGCAACTGGCGCTACACCACGAAGACGAAGAATATCATGTGGAGACTCAGGACCATCGGCAATAACCTCACCTTTTAGAACCTGCTCACCCTCAAACACGTTTAATTGACGCCATTTAGGGATCATTTCTTCGTATACTTCACCGCTTGGTTGCGTGATCAATAGACGACGCTTGCCTTTAGTTTCTTTACCAAAACCGATAACACCAGTTTTCTCTGCAAGAATCGCAGGTTCTTTTGGTTTACGAGCTTCAAATAAATCAGCAACACGTGGTAGACCACCGGTAATATCACGAGTTTTTGACGACTCTTGTGGTATACGTGCTAGCGCATCACCGATATTAACTTCTGCACCATCTTCTAGGTTAACGATTGCGTTACCTGGTAAGAAGTACTGAGCGGGGATTTCAGTGCCTGCTATGTTTACATCATTACCTTTAGCATCAACCAATTTCACCATTGGGCGCATTTCTTTACCCGCTGAGCTACGTTGGCTAGGATCAGTGATCACGATGCTCGAAAGACCTGTTAATTCATCTGTTTGACGTGTCATGGTTAAGCCGTCAATCATGTCAACAAACTTAATCTTACCGGCAACTTCAGTAATAATTGGATGTGTATGTGGGTCCCAGTTAGCAACCGTTTCACCCGCAGCAATTTGTTGGCCATCTTTCTTCGTTAAGATTGAACCGTAAGGTACTTTATAGCGCTCTTTCTCACGACCTAATTCATCAATAACGGTAAGTTCTGATGAACGTGAAGTGATAACAAGTCGATCTTCGCTGTTCTCAACAAATTTAGCATTTTGCAGTTTAATTGTACCTGCATTTTTTACTTGTACTGAGTTTTCTGCTGACGCACGAGATGCCGCACCACCAATGTGGAACGTACGCATGGTAAGCTGAGTACCTGGTTCACCGATTGATTGTGCCGCAACAACACCAATGGCTTCACCTTGGTTAATCATGTGACCACGAGCCAAATCACGACCATAACAGTATGCACAGATACCAAAGTCTGTTTTACAGGTGATGATTGAGCGAACTTTGATTTGATCAACCGAGTTCTCTTCAACCACATCACACAAAGCTTCATCAATTAAGGTGTTACGAGGTAATAATACTTCTTCAGTACCTGGCTTAATAACGTCTTCAGCAACTACACGACCTAGTACACGTTCGCGCAATGGTTCAACAACGTCACCACCTTCGATCAATGGTGTCATTAACAAGCCGTCTTCTGTGCCACAATCATGTTCAGTTACGACAAGATCTTGTGCAACATCAACCAAACGACGCGTTAAGTAACCCGAGTTAGCCGTTTTCAATGCCGTATCAGCCAAACCTTTACGAGCACCGTGAGTTGAGATGAAGTATTGTAATACGTTCAAACCTTCACGGAAGTTAGCGGTGATTGGCGTTTCAATGATTGAACCATCTGGTTTTGCCATCAAACCACGCATACCAGCTAGCTGACGGATCTGAGCGGCACTACCACGAGCACCAGAATCGGCCATCATAAAGATTGAGTTAAAAGAATCTTGCTCTTCAGGCTCACCATCACGGTTGATAACAGTTTCTTTCGATAAGTTATCCATCATCGCTTTAGATACTTTTTCGTTAGCAGATGACCAGATATCAATAACTTTGTTATATTTTTCACCCGCAGTTACAAGACCTTGCTCGAATTGCGTTTGAATTTCTTTAACTTCTTCTTCTGAATCCTCGATGATGGTGTATTTCGCATCTGGAATTACCATATCGTCGATACCTACCGATGCACCGGCAATCATCGCATAATGAAAACCTGTGTACATAATGTGGTCGGCAAAGATTACGGTTTCTTTAAGACCCAAATTACGATACGCATGGTTGATCAATTTAGAAATAGGCTTTTTACCTAAAGGCTGATCGATCAAATCATATGGCATACCCTTAGGGCACACTTGCCACAATATCGCTCGACCAACAGTCGTATCTCGTAATGTAGTTTTAGCTTCAAACTCACCTTCACCATTACGGATATGCTCAGTAATGCGAATTTTAACACGAGCGTGAAGTTCAGCAGCACCAGTACGGTAAGCTTTTTCTGCTTCTTTAGTGTCAGTAAACACCATACCTTCACCCAAACCATTTACGCGGTCACGAGTAAGGTAATACAAACCCAAGACAACATCCTGTGATGGAACAATAATCGGATCACCGTTGGCTGGTGAAAGAACGTTATTGGTTGACATCATCAAGGTACGCGCTTCAAGTTGTGCTTCGATTGTCAACGGTACGTGTACCGCCATTTGGTCACCATCGAAATCGGCGTTATATGCCGCACAAACTAGTGGGTGCAAATGAATTGCTTTACCTTCAATAAGAACAGGTTCAAACGCTTGAATACCCAATCTATGCAGCGTTGGTGCACGGTTAAGCATTACCGGATGTTCACGGATCACTTCATCAAGTACATCCCAAACTTCCGCGCCTTCGCGCTCTACTAATTTCTTAGCTGCTTTAATCGTTGTCGCTAAACCACGAGCTTCTAATTTTCCGTAAATAAATGGTTTGAATAATTCAAGTGCCATTTTCTTCGGTAAACCACATTGATGTAAACGTAATGTTGGGCCAACAGTAATTACAGAACGACCTGAATAATCAACACGCTTACCAAGAAGGTTCTGACGGAAACGACCTTGCTTACCTTTGATCATATCGGCAAGTGATTTTAATGGGCGTTTGTTAGAACCAGTAATAGCACGACCGCGACGACCGTTATCTAATAATGCGTCAACAGATTCTTGCAACATACGTTTTTCGTTACGTACGATAATATCTGGAGCAACTAAATCTAATAAACGTTTCAAACGGTTATTACGGTTGATAACGCGACGATATAAGTCGTTCAAATCAGATGTCGCAAAACGACCGCCATCCAATGGTACCAACGGACGTAAATCCGGCGGTAAAATTGGTAAAACAGACATGATCATCCATTCAGGTTTATTACCTGATTGGGCGAATGCTTCCATTAATTTTAAACGCTTAGTAATTTTCTTACGTTTCGTTTCACTACCAATTTCTGGTAATTCTTCACGCATTTGCGCAACTTCGCCATCAAGGTCGATTTGTTGTAATAATGCAAGTACAGCTTCTGCACCCATTTTTGCATCAAACTCATCGCCATGCTCTTCTAACGCGTCAAGATATTCTTCTTCCGTTAAAATTTGGCTTTTTTCTAACGTTGTCATACCAGGTTCAGTAACAACATAAGATTCAAAATAAAGCACGCGCTCAATATCACGCAAGGTCATATCAAGTAATAAACCAATACGTGACGGTAGTGATTTCAAGAACCAGATGTGTGCAACTGGGCTTGCTAATTCGATGTGTCCCATACGGTCACGACGAACTTTAGTTAATGTAACTTCAACGCCACATTTTTCACAAATAACACCACGATGTTTAAGGCGCTTGTATTTACCACAAAGACATTCATAGTCTTTAACAGGTCCAAAAATACGGGCACAAAATAAACCGTCACGCTCTGGCTTGAACGTACGATAGTTAATAGTTTCAGGTTTTTTTACCTCACCGAATGACCAAGAACGGATCATATCTGGTGATGCTAATCCGATGCGTATACCATCGAATTCTTCTGTTTGATTTTGTTGCTTAAGAAACTTAAGTAAATCTTTCACACTCTATCTCCTGTCGGAGTTAACCTTGAGGAGAAAGCAAACTAAGTTGCTTTCTCCGTGTACTGACTTTCAGCAAAATATGTCAGCTATGCAACCTAGGTTGCTAATCCTGATCGAGTTCGATGTTGATACCCAATGAACGAATCTCTTTTAACAATACGTTGAAAGATTCTGGGATACCCGGTTCCATACGATGATCACCGTCAACTAAGTTCTTATACATCTTAGTACGACCGTTAACATCATCAGATTTAACCGTTAACATTTCTTGCAGGGTATAAGCAGCACCATATGCTTCTAATGCCCATACTTCCATCTCACCGAAACGCTGACCACCAAATTGAGCTTTACCACCCAATGGTTGCTGTGTAACCAAACTATACGAACCAGTTGAACGGGCATGCATTTTGTCATCAACCAAGTGATTCAGTTTCAACATATACATGTAACCTACGGTAACTGGGCGTTCAAATTCGCGACCAGTACGGCCATCAGTTAAAATAAACTGACCACTTTCTGGCATATCTGCTAGTTTGAATAGTTCTTTAATTTCTTTTTCAGCGGCACCATCAAATACTGGTGTAGCGATAGGTAAACCAGCACGTAAATTGTCAGCTAAACGAAGCACTTCATCATCAGAGAAACTATCTATATCAACTTCCTGACGAGATTCACCAACGTTATATACTTCTTTCAAGAAGCTACGTAATTTGATGATTTCTTGTTGAGCTTCAAGCATACGGTTGATTTTCTCACCGATACCACGAGCAGCCATACCTAAATGAGTTTCTAGGATTTGACCGATGTTCATACGTGATGGAACACCAAGTGGGTTCAATACGATATCAACTGGTACACCATGCTCGTCATAAGGCATGTCTTCAACTGGAACAACGTTCGAGATAACACCTTTGTTACCATGACGTCCCGCCATTTTATCACCAGGCTGAATACGACGCTTAACTGCCAAATAAACTTTAACAATTTTTAACACACCAGGTTGTAAATCATCACCTTGGGTAATTTTACGACGCTTAACTTCAAACTTCTTGTCAAACTCAGCTTTAATGGTGTCGTATTGCTCAGCTATTTGCTCTAACTCAGCTTGCTGCTCTTCGCTAGATAAGTTTTGTACTAACCACTTATCACGAGACATACCGTTTAGGTCTGCTTCGTTTAAGCCTGCTGATAGTAATAGTTTTTTCGCACGAGCATAAATACCATCTTCTAAAATGCTAAACTCATCGCCCAAGTCTTTCTTAACTTGTTTAAGTTGCATTTCTTCAATTTCAAGTGCGCGTTTATCTTTCTCTACACCGTCACGGGTAAATATTTGTACATCGATGATAGTACCTGAAACAGAGTTTGGTACGCGTAAAGAGCTATCTTTAACATCAGCTGCTTTTTCACCGAATATTGCACGAAGTAGCTTTTCTTCAGGAGTAAGTTGGGTCTCACCTTTAGGCGTTACTTTACCAACTAAGATATCACCGCCATTAACTTCAGCACCAATATAAACAACACCCGATTCATCTAGCTTCGATAACGCTGATTCACCAACATTAGGAATATCAGAAGTAATTTCTTCACTACCTAATTTTGTGTCACGAGCAATACAGCTTAATTCTTGAATATGTATGGTAGTAAAACGATCTTCGATTGCAACACGCTCTGATAACAACATTGAATCCTCAAAGTTGTAACCATTCCAAGGCATGAATGCGATACGCATGTTTTGACCTAAAGCCAATTCACCCATATCTGTCGATGGACCATCAGCTAACACATCACCACGTACTACAGGTTCGCCCATACGACATACTGGACGTTGGTTAATACAGGTATTTTGGTTAGAACGTGTATATTTAGTTAAGTTATAGATATCGATGCCCGCTTCGCCAGGGATCATTTCATCTTCATTAACTTTCACGACGATACGTGATGCATCAACATAATCTACAACACCGCCGCGTTTAGCTACGGCTGTTACACCAGAATCTACTGCAACGATTTTTTCCATACCGGTACCGACAAGTGGTTTATCCACTTTTAATGTTGGTACTGCTTGACGTTGCATGTTCGAGCCCATCAAGGCACGGTTAGCATCATCATGCTCTAGGAATGGTATAAGTGATGCCGCAACCGATACGATTTGCTGCGGAGAAACGTCCATATACTGAACCGCTTCTTTTGACATCAAAGTAAATTCGTTTTTGTGACGACATGGAACTAGGTCTTCAACAAGCTTCTTGTCAGCATCAACTTCAGCATTTGCTTGAGCGATAACGAAAGTACCTTCTTCAATGGCTGACAAGTAATCAACTTCATCAGTCACTAAACCATCAACAACACGGCGATAAGGAGTTTCTAAGAAACCAAAATCGTTCGTACGTGCATAACATGAAAGCGAGTTGATCAAACCAATGTTTGGACCTTCCGGCGTTTCAATAGGACATACGCGACCATAATGAGTTGGATGTACGTCACGTACTTCAAAACCAGCACGTTCACGCGTCAAACCACCCGGGCCTAATGCAGAAATACGACGTTTGTGCGTAACTTCTGACAATGGATTGTTTTGATCCATAAACTGTGACAATTGTGAAGAACCGAAGAATTCTTTCACTGCCGCAGAAATTGGCTTAGCGTTGATGAGATCTTGTGGCATGATCGCGTCTAAATCACCTAGACTTAAACGTTCACGTACAGCACGCTCGACACGAACTAAACCAACACGGAATTGGTTTTCTGCCATTTCACCAACAGAACGGATACGACGGTTACCAAGATGATCGATATCATCGACTTCGCCTTTACCATCACGGATTGAAATCAAGGTTTTCATTACCGCAATAATATCGTCTTTAGATAATGTACCTTCACCTGTTTCGTCTGTTAAACCAACACGACGATTGAACTTCATACGACCAACAGTTGATAAGTCGTAACGCTCTAATGAAAAGAATAAATTATTAAATAAGGTTTCAGCCGCGTCTTTTGTCGGTGGCTCACCTGGACGCATCATACGATAAATTTCAACTAAAGCTTCTAAGCGATTAGTTGTACTATCGACACGTAATGTATCAGACATATATGAACCAACATCAAATTCGTTCATATATAAAGTAGAAATTACTTTATGGCCAGCTTGGCTTAATTCGGCAAGTAATTCTAGGGTAAGCTCAGCATTCGCTTCAGCGATAATTTCGCCAGTATCTTCATTGACATAAGCTTTTGATAACACTTTGCCAATCATGTACTCTGCTGGAACTTCTAAAGTATCCACTTTTTCTTTTGATAAAGTGCGAATGTGGCGAGCAGTGATACGTCGACCTTGCTCTACTACTACATCACCGTTAGGCAATTTAATATCAAACGTCGCTGTTTCACCTCGTAAGCGCTCAGGGATTAACTCCATGATCAACTTATCGCCTTTTATTTCGTACGATGTTGTATCGTAAAAAATATCGAGAATTTCTTCAGTAGAATATTCTAATGCACGTAAAATAATCGACGCAGGTAATTTACGACGACGGTCAATACGTACAAATAAATTGTCTTTTGGATCGAATTCGAAATCCAACCATGAACCACGATAAGGAATTACACGAGCGTTAAATAACACTTTTCCAGATGAATGTGTTTTGCCTTTATCATGATCAAAGAACACGCCTGGTGAACGGTGTAATTGAGAAACAATAACACGCTCAGTACCATTGATAACAAATGTACCATTGTCAGTCATCAACGGGATTTCACCCATGTATACTTCTTGCTCTTTGATATCTTTTACCGTACCTGCTGGCGCTTCTCTGTCATATACCACTAAACGCAATTTAACGCGCAATGGTGCAGAGTAAGTTACACCGCGAATTTGACATTCTTTAACATCAAATAACGGTTCGCCCAAACGATAACTTACGTATTGTAATTCAGAACTACCGGAGTAGGCTTTAATCGGGAAAATAGAACGGAAAGCAGCTTCTAAGCCGGTTTCACCTGTGGGATCGATATCTATAAACTTGCGGAAAGATCCGAGTTGGATAGACAATAGGAATGGATAATCCATTACCTGAATGCTTTTTCCAAAATCCTTTCTAATTCGCTTCTTCTCAAAGTAAGAGTAAGCCATGAGGTTCCTCAGCTTGCTGGTTATGGCCGAATCTGTCTATCAATACCTAGTGGTATTAGACAGGATATTGCAATAGCGTTTACGTCTAAACGCTACCTAAACACTTAATAATGCACTGTTTTGGCTTAAAAAAAAACCAATTTCTTTAGCGCAAAAAGGCCGGTGACGTTTAAATCACCAGCCATTGCCTTTTCAGGCAGCTAATCTGCAGTTAGGCAGATTATTTGATCTCAACAGAAGCGCCTGCTTCTTCAAGAGCTTTCTTAAGTTCTTCAGCTTCTGCTTTCTCAACGCCTTCTTTAAGCGCTTTAGGAGCTGATTCAACTAAGTCTTTAGCTTCTTTTAAGCCAAGACCAGTTGCGCCACGAACGGCTTTGATTACTGCAACTTTCTTATCGCCGAAACCAGTTAAGATTACGTCGAATTCAGTTTGCTCTTCAGCAGCAGCACCAGCGTCACCACCAGCAACAGCTACAGCAGCAGCAGCAGATACACCGAATTTCTCTTCCATTGCTTCAATTAATTCTACAACGTCCATTACTGACATTTCAGCAATTGCGTTTAGGATATCGTCTTTAGAAATAGACATTTTTTAATTTCCTGTTTTAAATAAACAGCCTCTATATATAAGAAGTACTGTTTGAATAACTATTAATACAATAAGCTTGCTTTGTGTTCTCTTTATTAGAACAACAAATATTAGGCAGCTTCTTGCTCTTTCTGATCGCGAATTGCAGCAATCGTACGGCAAAGCTTGCCTGCAGATGCTTCTTTCATAGCGCTCATTAAACGTGCAATTGCTTCGTCGTAAGTAGGTAGCTTCGCTAACATGTTTACGTCGACAACATTACCTTCAAATGCTGCAGCTTTTAATTCAAAGTCACTGTTTGTTTTAGCAAAATCAGTGAATAAACGTGCTGCGGCACCTGGATGCTCGTTTGAAAATGCAACTAACGAAGGACCAACTAATGTATCCATGATACATTCAAAATCAGTACCTTCTACTGCACGACGTGCTAATGTGTTACGGACAACTTTCATCCATACGCCATTTTCACGTGCTTGCTTACGCAATACAGTAATTGCTTCAACTGTCACACCACGGGCGTCCGCGATTACAGCTGATTGAGCGCCGTTGGCAGCTTCTTGAACTTCAGCAACAATTGCTTTTTTGTCATCAAGATTGATAGCCATTGGCTTTAACTCCTGGTTCAACCGACCAAATGTCGGTATTTACAATCCCTACTCGTTTACTTATCGTAGACAAGTAGGCCGTTACGGCGAGGACCAGAAATTCAAGGAAATATCTGGGTAATCACCATCTACGTAGGAAGATTAAGTACTTATAGTACACCTACGGTCTTGGACGGGGGTTGTGCTAATCACTTTAGAACAAGTGACACATAACTCCTACCAAATTTAAGGGGCGAAATTATAGTCTACAATTTCGCCCTTGTAAAGCTTACGCCTTACATAAAAATTACATTGTCAAGCTAGCTTGGTCAACCGAAACACCGGCGCCCATAGTAGTTGATACTGAAATTTTCTTAATGAATTGACCTTTAGCATTCGCTGGTTTTGCTTTTTTCAAAGCTTCCAATAACGCTTCAAGGTTTTCTTTCAATTTTGCATCGTCAAAATCAACCTTACCAATAGTGGTATGGATGATACCGTTTTTATCGTTACGATAACGGATTTGACCTGCTTTAGCGTTTTTAACCGCTGCTGCTACGTCTGGAGTTACTGTACCAACTTTAGGGTTAGGCATTAAACCACGTGGGCCTAAGATTTGACCTAGTTGACCAACAACACGCATTGCGTCTGGAGAAGCGATAACAACATCAAAGTTCATTTCGCCTTTCTTAACTTGTTCAGCTAAGTCTTCCATACCAATTACGTCTGCACCGGCTTCTTTTGCTTTTTCAGCATTAGCGCCTTGTGTAAATACAGCTACACGAACGTCACGACCAGTACCATTTGGTAATACTGTCGCACCACGTACGTTTTGATCTGATTTACGTGCATCGATGCCAAGATTAACTGCAACATCAACACTTTCTTTGAATTTAGCTGTTGCTAATTCTTTTAAAAGAGAAAGAGCTTCGTTGATCTCATAATCTTTTAAAACGTCTACTTTTTCACGAACAAGACGAGCGCGTTTTGATAATTTAGCCATTGATTAATCCTCTACCACTAAACCCATTGAACGAGCAGAACCCGCAATGGTACGCACAGCTGCTTCTAATGAACTAGCAGTCAAATCTGGTTCTTTCATCTTAACAATTTCTTCTAGTTGTGCAGTAGTTACTGTACCAACTTTTTCAGTGTTAGGACGGCCTGAACCGCTTTTAATACCAGCAGCTTTCTTAAGTAAATAAGACGCAGGTGGTGTTTTTGTGTCGAACGTGAAAGAACGGTCACTATATACAGTAATAACTACTGGTACTGGAGCGCCTTTTTCTAAAGAATCAGTTTTTGCGTTAAACGCTTTACAGAATTCCATGATGTTCACACCATGTTGACCTAATGCAGGACCAACTGGTGGTGACGGGTTAGCAGCACCCGCCGCTACTTGAAGCTTAATTAAAGCTTGGACTTTCTTAGCCATTTTTGAATACCTTTAGTTTGGGTTCAAACGCTTTCATGTAGAACATGACCAGCTCCCCGTGTATAAAAAACGTTTAAATTTGTTTAGCACAAATAAAAACGGCAGCGGATTATAAATTAACCAACCATCGACATTCAAGTAATATTTGGCTTTTCAACAAAATATATTTCTTTGTGAAAATTTCAGGCTATCGACAGATACAAAAAAAGCGCTGTATCGCTACAACGCTTTTTAAAATATTAACCACTTGCTAGCCTTTTTCGACTTGACCAAATTCCAAATCAACAGGCGTTGAACGACCAAAAATTAACACAGAAACTTTGATACGGTTTTTCTCGTAATCCAGTTCTTCAACAACACCGTTAAAGTCAGCAAACGGACCATCAACAACACGAACCACTTCACCTGGTTCAAACAATGTTTTCGGTTTAGGCTTATCGGTATCTTCCAAGCGTTGTAAAATTCTATCCGCTTCTTTTTGAGTAATAGGCGCAGGACGCTCACTCGTTCCACCAATAAAACCGAGAACACGTGGCACACTTTTAACTAAATGCCATGCCTCTTCATCCATCGCCATCTCAACAAGAACATAGCCTGGGAAAAACTTACGAGCACTTTTCCGTTTTTGACCGGCGCGCATTTCAATGACTTCTTCAGTTGGCACTAAAATTTGACCGAACTTATCTTGCAGACCGTGTATTTCAATATGCTCTATCAATGTTTTCTGTACACGAGCTTCGTAACCAGAAAATGCTTGTACAACATACCAACGTAGTTTTGGCTTGTTATTTTCTTCAGTGGTAGATATTTCTTCTGTCATAATTACACCTGCAACCCAGTAACGAAACCAACTATCCAGAATAATAAAGAGTCTAATCCCCACATCAACAATGACATAATCACTGTAGCAACAAGTACGATACCTGTTGTTTGAACCGCTTCTTGACGAGTAGGCCAAACCACTTTTCTAATTTCTGTACGAGATTCTTTTGCAAACTCTACCGCAGTTTTACCCTTTACGGTTTGCATCGCAATGACACCAGCAATAGCTATTGCTACAACTACGGCAACAGCACGTATCAAGACTGATTGCTCTCCGTAAACATAATTACCAACGACTGCTCCGGTTAAAATAAGGAAAATAACTACCCATTTTAACGAATCAAGAGAACCGCTTGGCTGGTTTTCTGTACTTGCATTCATATTTTAGACCTGTAACCACTCATCAAACTGAGAAAAATAATCTCTTACATAAGAGATTATCAATTAAAAGCACTTAGCTTTTAAACGAAATAATGGCAGGGGTAGAGAGATTCGAACTCCCAACCGTCGGTTTTGGAGACCGCTGTTCTACCAATTGGAACTATACCCCTTTACTTTTAACTACTAAAAATTAGTAGTTACACTTAGCGAGCGAATCTTAGTTTATTGGGATTTAAGAGAGACTCAAGAAGTGAGGCGCTATTATACTAATCAAATAATTTTACTCAAGGGATATTTTTCGATCTTAGTTGATTAGCGCTAGATGCCGATAATGTCACCATAATAACGATTAAATGGAACAACTTTATTGTGCGTTTTTTGTACAGCGCACATTCAGGTGTTATAATGTCGCTATTCTCATAAACACACGTGCAGATTCAGGAGGCGTAATGGTTGCTTCTATCAACAACAACTCATCTTCTAGCCTGATCCCTAAAATAGACCCTAGGCAAGTACAAAACGAAAAACTAATTGAAGAGCGCCGGTTGGCAGAAGATCGCACCATCGAACGCCAAGAACAAGCACGCCAAGCTGAAATTACAGCACAAGAAAATCGAGCAGATGCTGAGGCTCGTACCGGAAGCATAATCGATGTGATAGCCTAATAGCGCATTGCATTTCATGCGTTAATGCCCTGACCTAGCACTACCCCTTAGGTCTCTGCGCTAAACCTCTACACTCAATTTTCAGACATAAAAAAAGGCGCCTAAGCGCCTTTTTCTGTTTAGATATTTATCTAAACATCGTCAGTAATAATACTAATCGATGATTTTAGATACAACACCTGCACCAACTGTACGACCACCTTCACGGATAGCGAAGCGTAAACCTTCGTCCATCGCTACTGGGTTGATTAGCTCTACAACAAA